>NZ_JAQSDR010000041.1 GCF_029946005.1 Aquabacterium sp. | reverse complement strand
GTCGCCCCGCCCGCCTCCGACTCATCCCTGATCGCCCCGCTGGTGGCGCAGCACGGTTTGGGGCTGTGGCGTGGCGATCAGTGTGGCGTTGGCATCCGTCGTGCGGTTGGTGCCTGTTGACGCGGCGGTTGGTCCGCCACCGATTGCAGCCGTGGCGGGCCACCAGCGGGGCGAAAAAAGGGCTGGGCGGGCATCTGGCGGGGCGCCTTGTTGGTGCTGAGAAGCGGAATGCCGAGGTGGGCGTGCGCAGCACGCATCAATAACTGACTGGCCGTGGTTGTTTGAACGAAGCGGATGCAATCCGCGCAGTGAGTTCCATGGCCCCACCTCGGCATGAGCATCGCAAGGCAGTCCCGCTTTCAGCGGGACCACCAACATGAAGCCCAGCCGGATGCCCGCCCAGCCCGCGCCCCGCGCTGCCAAGACAAAGCAAACCACCCAGGCATCGCACCCGCACTCAGCAGCCCGCAACATCAAGCCCCAAACGCGTCCCTGGCATCCAGCAAGATTTCCCGAGCACGCTGCGCGATCGGGGACAGGTAGCCGCGCCGCCGCAGGATGCCGATGCGCCGGTGCACACCAGGCAGATCGAGCGGCACCACCACCACGTTGTCGGGCAGGGCCGACGGCGAGCCAAAGCGGGCGTTGAACAGGCTGACCATCTGCGTGCGCGACACCACGGTGTACAGCGACTCCAGCGAATTCACCTCCACCGGCACGCTCAGGCGCGGCAGGCCATGGCGGGCCGCTGCCTGCTCCAGGCTGCGCCGCGCCACCTCCTGCTTGCCCGAGCCCACCCATTGGCAGCCGATCAGGTCGGCCATGCACAGGCGCTCGCGTTGGGCCAGCGGGTGGCGGTCGTTCATGATCGCGCTGAAGGGGTCGTCGTACAGCTCGTCCACCTCCACGCCCGCCGGCAAGTCGTCCGGCAAGGGGCACACCGCCAGACCCAACTCTTTGCGGTCAATGGCGCCCAGCAGCACGTGGTTGAAGGCGGTCGTCACCTTCACGTGGGCGGCGGGCCGCTCGGTGGTCAGCGTGGGGAACAAAGCGCTCAGCACAAAGTGCGACACCGCCGGGGTGATGCCCAGGCGCAGCAGGCCGGCGTGGCCACCGCCCAAGTCGCGCGCCTCCATCACCGCGTCGTCCATGGCGTTGGACAGGGTGCGCACCCGGCCATAAAAGGCGCGGCCCGCCTCGGTCAACTCCGAACCGCGCGGGGTGCGGTTGAACAGCACCACGCCCAGGTGCTTTTCCAGGCGCTTGATGGATTTGCTCAGCGCGGGCTGGGTCAGGCCCAGGCTTTGCGCGGCCCGCACCAGGCTGCCCTCGGTGGCGGTGGCGATGAAATAGTGGATGTCAGGGTCAAGGGTGGCCATAACCCATGGTAATGGTCAAAGGCCATCGTGGTTATTTGCTTTCATGTCCCAAGCCGCCCAAACTGACGCGCATGAGCAGTCATCACCCGCCGCAGAACCACGCCACCTTCAGCCACATGCGAGATGGCACGCCCGAAGACTGGGCCGCCATCGCCCGTGAATTCGCCCCCTACGCCCGGCAGTTGCCCGACCGCATCCTGGACCACCTGAACCTGCTGAAAGGCGATTGCGGCGGCTTCCCCATCGACCGCCTGAGCCACTGCTTGCAGACCGCCACCCTGGCTCACCAAGATGGCCGCGACGAAGAATACGTGGTCTGCGCCCTGTTGCACGACATCGGCGACACCCTGGGCAGCTACAACCACGCCGACATCGCAGCGGCCATCCTCAAGCCCTTCGTGAGCGAAGAGAACCACTGGATGGTGGCCCACCACGGCATCTTCCAGGGCTACTACTTCTTCCACCACCTGGGCATGGACCGCGACCTGCGCGACCAACTCCAGCATCAGGCGGATCTGTACCGGTACACCGCCGAGTTTTGCGAGCGCTACGACGCGGCCGCCTTCGACCCCCAGCGTGAGACCCTGCCGCTGGCATTTTTCGAGCCGATGCTGCGCCGCGTGCTGGCCGTGCCCAAGCAAAGCCTGTACGCCAAGATCGTGGCCAGGGAGTCGGTGCCAGAATCCTGACCATGCCCACGCTTCGACCTCTGCCTGCCGCGCCCGATCCCGAAAGGGAAAAGGCCTCCGCCCCAGCCAAAGGCCAGGTCTCCGATCCTCAAAAAATCGCGGTCGAGGTCAAACCCAGTGCCATCGATGGTCAGGGCGTGTTTGCGCTGCAGGCCGTGCCCGCTCGGCGCAAGATCGGCGAGATCCGGGGTGAATCCGTCAGCACGGCCGAGGCCTTCAAGCGGGCCAAGGCCGCCGACAAAAGCACCGGCCGTGTCTTCATGATCGCGGTGACGAATGCGCGCTCAGTGGACGCCACCCAGTCGACCGACCCGCTGCGTTTTGCCAACCACTCTTGCGCCCCCAACATTGTGCTCAAGGTGCAGCAAGGCCGCGTGGCCTTCTACGCCTTGCATGACATTGCCGCTGGCGAAGAACTCACCGTGGCCTACGGCCCCACCCACCATGCCGGGCGCCTGGCCTGCCGCTGCGGCGCACCGGGCTGCGCGGGCAGTCTGTAGAAAACCCTCATACGCCAAGCCTGGGCTCCCCCTGAAGCGAGGGGGCCTTCATGGCACAACGGCGCCTTGTCGGCCCTTGATCGGTCCACAACGCACCCCGCGCACCAGTGACTTCACGAATACTGTATTCGTCAGGAGTCCTCCCTCATGAAACCGGTCCCCTTGGGCGATGTGCAGTTCAAAGTGCTCCAAGCACGCATCCGCATGCTGTTTGCGCACATGCCCGCGGCCTGCCTGGTCGCCACCAGCTTCTCCTGCTTGCTGGCCTGGTTGCTCTTGCCCACCATGGGCGGCCAGCGCGTGTGGGCCTGGTTGGCCTTGAAAGGCCTGATCGCCATCCTGCTGTTTGGCCAGTCGCGCCTGTTCAGCCAAAGCGCCGACCCGGTGCACCCCAAGTGGTACCGGGGCTTTCTGATCCTGCTGGCGATCGATGGCCTGGTGTGGGGCTCGGTCGGCTGGTGGATGACCCCGCTGGCGCGGCTGGACCTGATGGCCGTGACCCTGGCATGCTTGCTGGGCGTGGCCTCCATGGGCACCTTCATGCTCAACCCCGATGCGGGTTCGGCGCGGGCCTTCATCATCCCAATGCTAGTGCCCAACGCGGTGTTTTACCTCGCGCGCCAGGACTCGTTCGGCGTGTTCGGCGGTGCCTCGGTGCTGGCCTTCGTGGGCCTGCTGTTCCTGGAGACCCGCTGGGGGCAGAACCGCATCGAGGAGCTGCTCTTCCTGCGCTACACCACCGAGGAGGTGGCGCAAGAGCGCGCCAAGGCCCTGGCCTTGGCCCACCACCACAGCGAAGCCAAGAGCCGCTTCCTGGCCACCATGAGCCACGAAATGCGCACGCCCCTGCACGGCATGTTGGGCCTGACCCGCATGCTGCGCGACGAGGAGTTGCGCCCGCAAGCCCAGCAGCGCCTGGAGCTGGTGGAGCGTTCGGGCGAGCACCTGCTGTCGGTCATCAACGATGTGCTGGACACCTCCAAGATTGAAGCGGGCCACGTGAATGTCGAGCGACGCCCCTTCGACCTGAGCGCGGTCATCCACGACGTGGTGGCCATCTCCACGGTCAATGCGCAGGCCAAGGGTTTGCAATTGCTGCTGGAGTCCACCTTGCCCGCCCTTCACGAAGTGACGGGCGACGCTGCCCGGGTGCGCCAGGTGCTGCACAACCTACTGGGCAATGCCGTCAAGTTCACCGACCAGGGGCGCATCACCGTGCGGGTATCGCGCGTGGTGGGGCATGACACCGTGACCCTGGCGGTCGAGGACTCGGGCATTGGCATTCCCGGCGACGAGCTGCCCTTCATCTTCGAAGCCTTTCACCAGGTCGAAAGCTCGATGGAGCGTCGGCATGGCGGCGCGGGCCTGGGCCTGACCATCTCCCAAAAACTGTGCCGCGCCATGGGGGGTGACCTGCGCTGCACCAGTTCGCCCGGGCGGGGCTCGGTCTTTGTGGCCAGCTTTGGCTTGCCGGTGGTGGCGCGCGCCCAACAGGTCGGCCCGGGGAGCCGTGGCAAAACCGACGAGGCCCCATCGGACATGCTTCGCGCCGATGGCCGCCGGGGCCTGGTCCTGCTGGTGGAAGACAACCCCATCAACGCCTTGGTGGCCGATGCTGCGCTCAAGCAGTTCGGCCTGTCGGTGGTGCTGGCCGAAGACGGGCACAAGGCCCTGGGCTGGCTGCAGGACCACCAGCCCGACCTGGTGTTGATGGACTGCCAGATGCCAGGCATGGACGGCTTTGAAACCACGCAGCACATCCGGACCCTGGAGCGCCAGCAGGCCCGCGTGCGCGTGCCCATCGTGGCCCTGACGGCCAATGTGCTGCCCGAAGAGCGCCAGCGCTGCCTGGACGCCGGCATGGACGATCATCTGCCCAAACCTTTTCACCGCGACGACCTGACCCACTTGCTGGCCCAACACCTGCCCCGCGGGCATCGGTTGTCAGCAATGGTTACGGACGGGAGAACCACCCTGCAGCCCATGGCATGATCGCCGCCGATTCCCTCAAGGGGGCCACCTGTCGGCCCAACGCATTCATGAAAAAATCTCTCTTCGCCCTGGCCTTGGTCGGTGCTGTCCTGGCCCCCCCCGCCCTGGCCGCCAAGCAAAAGGTTTGCATCTTTGACATCCTGGGCACCAGTGGCGACGGCTTCAACGCCGCCAAGGACTACGCCGTCGAGATGCAGAAAACGGGTGTGGACCTGGAGCTCAAAGCCTATGTCGATGAGCGCGTGGCCGTGGAAGACTTCCGCACCGGCCAATGTGATGCCGTGATGGCCACCGCCCTGCGCACACGCAGCTTCAATGCCTTGTCGGCCGCCATTGACTCGGCTGGCGTGTCCACCATCGTGCGCAATGGCAAGGTCGACCTGGCCGCCAGCTACGAAGTGGTCCACAAAACCATCCAGACTTTCGCCTCACCCAAGGCCGCCGCGCTGATGGTGAACGGCCAGTTCGAAGTGGGCGGCATCATCCCCCTGGGCGCCGCTTATGCCTTCGTGAACGACCGCCAGATCAGCACGCTGGAAGCCGCCTCCGGCAAACGCATCGCCGCCTTCGACCATGACAAGGCCCAGGCCCAGTTGATCCAGCGCGTGGGCGCCCGCCCCGTGGCCGCCGACGTGACCAACTTTGGTGCCATGTTCAACAACGGCAGTGTGGACGTGCTCATCGCGCCATCCATCGCTTTCAAGCCGCTGGAGCTTGCCAAGGGCGTGGGCACCAAGGGCGCGGTGTCGCGCTACCCCATGACCATCCTGACCTACCAGATGATCATCAAGCGCGACCGCTTCCCGGAAGGCTTTGGCCAGAAGTCGCGCGAAGTGTGGCTGAGCCGGTTTGACTACGCGCTGGAGATCGTCAAGCGCTCCGACGCCTCGATCCCCGCCAAGCTGTGGATGGACCCCACCCCGGCCGACACCGACCGCTACACCGTGCTCATGCGCGATGGCCGCATCGACATGGCCGAGAAGGGCTTCTACGACAAGAAGGGCCTGAAGATCATCAAGCGCATCCGGTGCGACGTGAACCCCTCGGCGCCTGATTGCTCCGAGGCCACCGAGAACTGGTGAGCATGAAAAAAGCCCGCGAACTTCGCGGGCTTTTTACTGGCCCTGGGCCAGAGAGCGATCCGTGGATCAGCTCAGAGCTTGCAGCTCGGTGTTGACCTTGGCCAGCAGGTCGTCGGTGATCAGGCCGCCGGAGAACTTGGCAACCATGGACAGTGCAAAGCCCTTGCCCATCGCGATTTGCGGGTGGGTGGAAATGCCGGGCAAGTGCTTTTCCAGGATGGCCTTGGTGGTTTCGTTGTCCAGCAGATCGCCGAGTTTGGATTCGATCGAGAAGCTCATTGCAATGTCTCTCAACAAAGATGGAAGAAAGTGGGAAGGTGAAGGCGTAAGCATACCCGCTTCAAACGCTTGTTTACCATCAAACCGGGTTTTCCTTGTGCGGTGCTGCATAGCACAAAAACCGCTGCCTCCTGGCGCTGGTTGTTGGAAGGTTTTGTGATATGCGGGGGCCACTTATCCCCAAAATGAATGCACCGAGAAAGCGCATGTTGCATTTTGTAATCACTCCCTCGCAGATGCCGAGTACATGTGCTAAGTCCTTGATTTTATTGAATTCTTTGGCCGTGCCTCAAGTTTGGGCAGAACGGGGGAAACCCTCTGCTGACAAAGAGTTAGCGTCGGTGTGCAGAGGTTTCCCACAAAGTTATCCACAGCTTTGGTGGACAAGATCGGGCCTATGTGAATCAAGCACTTAGCGACGTCTGTTGCTGATCAACTTTGAAAGAGGTGAGCAAGGACCAAGAATCTGCGCGCGCCCCTCGACAAGTTGCCGGTTTTTAGGACGCACGCTCATGGAACAATGCGTTCAACGCGGCCCTGCAGCTGGCACAAGGACGACAACGCTTGTAAGGTTTCGAGCAACTAGGTTAAACCCTTGGTTTGACCTCAGGGCAAATCAGTTATCCCCATTTCCACCCAACCCGATGCACAAGCATGGGGCATGCTGCCGCCGAGCGAACCCTGTCGGTGCCAAGCCGCTAAGTCCTTGATTCATATAGAAAGACCCTGGTTGCCTCATCTTGTGGCAATTTAAGCGAAACGACGGTGTGACAAGCATTTAGCGCGAATCTGCGTGGGTTTCCCACAAAGTTATCCACAGACCCCGTGGATAAGGGTGAGAGCCCCTGAAATCAAGCACTTGCGTGCATCCTTTCACACCTTGTCAGAAGTTCGGAGACACGATTGCCCTGTTCCGTTGCCCGCCCCGGCCCACTTTGGAGCCCAGTTTGACGACCGAAGCAGTCCGTCAACGGGTTCGCGTGGTCGTGGAGGCGCCTCAACACAGCGGGCTGTGGGGGGCGCTGGATTACCTCAGCGAGGTGGCGCTGCTGCCTGGTGAGCTGGTCCGCGTGCCTCTGGGCCGCCGGGTGGTGACCGGGGTGGTGTGGGATGACGCGCCGCAGGGCGAGGCGTCGCTGTGGGCCCAGGCCGACTTGAAAGAGGTGGCCGAGGTGCTGTCGGGCCTGCCGCCCTTGCCGCGCACCTGGCGCCAATTGGTGGCCTTTGCCGCAGCGTATTACCAGCGCAGTCTGGGTGAAATGGCCTTGATGGTGCTGCCGCCCGAGTTGCGCCAACTCGATGCCCTGCAATGGCAGCGCCGACGCAAGCGCTTGGACAAGGCCTTGCTGGAGCCCCTGCCAGCGGCGACACCTCCGACCTTGCCGGAGCTGACCGAGCAGCAGGCCCAGGCCCTGGACGCGCTGGCCCAGCCTGGCGACCAGCCTTGCCTGTTGTGGGGCAGCACCGGCAGCGGCAAGACCGAGGTCTACTTGCGCCAGACCCAACGCGCGCTGGACGAAGGCCGCCAGGTGCTGATCATGGTTCCCGAGATCAACCTGACGCCACAGCTGGAAGCCCGCGTGGCCGAGCGCTTCATCGGGCGGCGCATCGTGTCCCTGCACAGCGCCCTGACACCGGCCCAGCGGCTGCGCCACTGGCTGATGGCCCACCTGGGCCAGGCCGACGTGATCCTGGGCACGCGCCTGTCGGTGTTCACACCCCTGCCGCGCCTGGGTCTGATCGTGGTCGATGAAGAACACGACCCCAGTTACAAACAACAAGACGGCGCCCGCTACTCGGCCCGCGATCTGGCCGTGTACCGCGCCCGGCTTGAAAAGGTGCCCGTGATCCTGGGCTCTGCCACGCCCAGCCTGGAGAGCTGGTTCAACGCCCTGCCCGTCAGCGAAGGCGGGGCCGGCCGCTACCAGCGCCTGGCCATGCCCGCCCGTGTGGGCGATGGCGTGATGCCACGCGTGCGTGTGCTTGACCTGTCCAAGGTGCTCAAACCCACCATGGGCCAGGAGCCGCCGCCCGTGGCGCAAGAGTTGTTGCATGCCATCGAAGAGCGCACCGCGCGGGGCGAGCAAAGCCTGGTGCTGCTCAACCGCCGAGGCTATGCGCCGGTGCTGCACTGCAGCGACTGCGGCTGGAAAAGCGGCTGCCCGCATTGCAGCGCCTGGCGCGTCTTCCACAAGCAGGACCGCACCCTGCGCTGCCACCACTGCGGCTTCACCGAACGCGTGCCGCGCGCCTGCCCGGATTGCGGCAACACCGACATCCAGCCCGTGGGCCGGGGCACCGAGCGCCTGGAAGAGCAACTGGCCGCCGCCATGCCCAACGCCCGCATCGGCCGCATCGATGCCGACGTGACCCGTCTGAAAGGCGCGCTGGAAGCGCAACTGGCCAGCGTGCACGCGGGTGAGATCGATGTGCTGGTGGGCACGCAGATGGTGGCCAAGGGGCACGACTTCCGCCGCATCACCCTGGTGGCGGCTGTGAATCCCGATGCGGCCTTGTTCGCCAGCGACTTCCGCGCGGCCGAGCGCCAATTCTCGCTTTTGCTGCAAGCGGCGGGCCGTGCCGGACGCGACGCCGAAGCGGCGGGCCGCAGCGAGATGTGGGTGCAGACCTGGCACCCCACGCACCCGCTGTACCAGTCACTGCGTGCCTACGACTACCCGGCGTTTGCCGCCAAGCAACTGGAAGAACGCCAGATGGCGGGCTTGCCGCCCTATGCCAGCCTGGCCATGCTGCGTGCCGAGGGCAAGACCCAAGAGGCGGCTCAGGCCTTCCTGAAAGACGCCGCCGAAGCGGCCAAGCCCCTGGCGGATGCCCTGGGCTGCGTCACCCTGTACCCGGCCGTGCCCACGCCAGTGCAACGCGTGGCCAACATCGAGCGGGCACAGATGATGATCGAGTCACCCAACCGCGCCGCCTTGCAGCGTTTCCTGACCGACAGCCAGCCGCTGTGGCTGGACACGGCGCACAAAAACCGCCGCAACGGACTGGTCCGTTGGGCGGTCGATGTCGACCCGCTGTCGATCTGAGAGGAAAGCCTCAGCCCAGCAAGGCTTCCATGCCTTCGCACAACTCTGCCAAGGGCGGCATGTCGATCAGCAGGTTTTCAGGCTTGAGGCCCAGTTTGATGCAGACCTCGGTGGGCACGGTTGCCGCCAGCTCCTCGCCGACGAGGCCGTTGTGCTCGGCTCGGGCACGCCAGGCGGCCACGTGCAGCACCCCAGCGACCGCGTCAAAGGGCGCGTGGGACATGGGATCGGGGAAGTTGGCGATGGCCTCGCTGAACGCGGGCGGGAACTTCCATTGGCGGGCCAGCTCGGCGCCGACGTTGGCGAAGCTGTAGCCAAACGAGGTACGTTCCATGTCGATGCGGCGTGGGTCCAGCGGGCTGGCCAGCTTGTCCAGGTGCAGCATCTGCTCGGGCATGCCGGCGTGCATCACCAGTTGGCCGATGCCATGCATCAGGCCCACGGTGAAGGCCAGGTCCACGTTTTGATGGGCGGCCTTGGCCACCCAGCGCGCCACGGCGGCGGTGTGCATGCTATAGCGCCAGAATTTGTTCAGGTCCATGCCGGGCATGGATTTGTAGCCTCCGGTCAGGCCCGAGCTGATGACCAGGGTGCGCACCGTGACGAAACCGAGCATGGCCACGGCGTCATTGACGGTGCCAATGCTGCGCGACACATGGTAGTAAGCCGAATTGCCCAGGCGCAGCAAGCGGGCCGACAGCACCGGGTCGGCGGCGATCTTGCGCACGATGACGTCGATGGAAATGTCGTCGTTGTTGAAGCTGTCGATCAGCTCGTGAACGATTTTGGGCACGGCCGGCAGGGCCTGGGGTTGTTTGAAAAGTGCTTCGAGCTGCATCGCCAGCCTCCATCTCGATTGAAACCATGTGGACACTGCCCCCAGAAGCGGAAGACAGCTCAGTCTGCTTATCGACCCTTGGGGTCAAGACTTGAGCATCGGGCAAGGCGCACTTTTCAAGCCGTGGAAAAGCGTGGGTGCAACCCCGCACTTGCCTGCATTGATGGCCAAGGCGATGATGAACAGGAAGATTCATGTCCGGAGACGATGGATGACCATGGTGAGCAAGTTCAGAACGAAAGCTTCGGCGCTGGCCGTGGTGGCTTGGGCCGCCTTCAGCGCCCAGGCGCAACCTTCCCTGCCCCAGCGCAACCTGCTGGTGGAGTGGCGCATGAGTTCGTCCACCGACCAGCAGCGCCAGGGCGCGGGGCTGCGCACCGGCGAAATCATCGTGGACAGCCGGGGCGGCGTGCAGGGCCGGGCCGGTGCGGTGATCACCTCGACCACGCGTTCGCGCAGTGAAACCGGCTTGCAACAACTCCAGGTACTCAACGGCGGCAAGGCGCGGATCTACCTGGGCAGCAGTCGTCCGGTGACGCAATGGCAGTTTGGCGTGGGCGGCCCGGGGGGCACCCACCTGGTCAACCCGGAAGCGCGCAACGGCGGCGGTGGCTGGCAGGCCTGGTCCTCGACCACGCTGGTGGACACGGGCCGCGGCATCACCGTGCGCCCCCGGTGGGCGGGCGGTCAACTGGTCACTGTGGAGCTGGAGGCCCGCGTGGCCCAGCAGGCCGCCTACGGCCCCGACGGGCAGACCGAATCGACCGAAGTCATGACCACGGTGCAGGTGCCCCTGGGGGCCTGGACGGCGGTGGCCCAGCGCGGCGGCCAGGTGCAGCAAAGTCGGCGCGGCGTGCTGTCCACCGAAGACACCAGCCGCGACGACCAGGAAGTGCTCGAAATGCGGGTCTCCGCGCCCTGATGGGGCTTTGTCTTCTCCGTGACAATGCGGGCAGGCCGCGCTGGCCTTGAACGCCGAACACGAAGGACATGCCCATGGCCAACACCGCCAGTTTCCTGACCGAGATGACCCGCAAGATGCTCGACAAGGTCGCGCGCGCGGGCCTGCCCGCTTTGCACCAGCAACCGGTGGCGCAAGCGCGCCTGTCCTACCGCATGGGGGTGGGCGCCATGGAGGGCGAGCGGGTGGAGGTTGCCCGGGTCGATGACTTCAGCATCCCCGGCCCGGCCGGTGCCATCCCCGCGCGCCTGTGGGCGCCCAACCATGACGCCTGCCTGCCTGTGCTCTTGTACCTGCACGGCGGCGGTTTCGTGGTGGGCGGCATCGACACCTGTGAAGCCATGTGCCGCCGCATTGCTCAGCAAAGCGGCGCGGCCGTGGTCGCCATCGACTACCGCCTGGCCCCCGAACACCCCTTCCCCGCCGGCCTGGACGATTCGTTCGCGGCCCTGCAATGGCTGGTCGCCGAAGGCGTCTCCCTGGGCCTGGACCCCCGCCGCATCGCGGTGGGCGGTGACAGCGCGGGTGGCACGCTCAGCGCCGCCGTGGCCCTGATGGCCCGTGATGCCGGCGTGCTTTTGGCGCTGCAGGTGCTGTTCTACCCCTCGGTCGAGCCTTCGGCCGTGACCGAGTCCTACAAGGTCTTTTCTTCACAGAACCTGATGCTGGACGAGCCCTTGATGCGCTGGTTCGAGACGCAGGCCCGGGGCCCGGGCTTCAAGTCCGACTGGCGCCGCGAACCCATGCTGGCCGCCAGCCACCAGGGCGTGGCCCCGGCCTGGATCGGCTTAGCCGAATGCGACCCGCTGGCCGACGAAGGCCGAAAGTACGCCAAAGTCTTGCAGGACGCGGGCGTGCCCGTGCAACTGACGGTGTGGCCCGGCGTGATCCACGATTTCATCAACATGGGGCGTTTCATCCCCGAAGGCCTGCAGGCGCACGCGGCGGTGGCCGTGGCGTTGAAGACCGCATTCGGTCTGTGATTCCCGCGCCATGAAAGCGGGTGGCATGGGCCTTGCACGCGCTGAGCCCATGTCCACCTCATTCCACGTTCCCAGCGGTGTCCAGGCCTCCCGAGCGGCGGCCGTCTGGCGCGACCGCCTGAGCCTCTTGCTGGAGTCCACTGGCGAAGGCGTCTATGGCATCGACATGGACGGCCTGTGCACCTTCATCAACCGGGCGGGGGCGCACATGCTGGGCCACGAGCCCGAAGAGGTGCTGGGCCGCAACATGCACGAGCTGATGCACCACACCGATGCCGAGGGTGGGCACTACCCGGTCGAATGCTGCCCCATTTACAACGCCTTCCGGGCCGGGGTGCCCTGCCGCATTGACAGCGAAGTCTTGTGGCGGGCCGACGGCACCTCTTTCGCGTCCGAATACTCCTCCTACCCCATCCTGGATGGCGGGCAGGTGCTGGGCGCCGTGGTCACCTTCGTCAACATCAGCAACCGCCGCGAACAGGAAACGCGGCTGCGCCAGGCGAACGACGAGCTGGAGCACCGCGTGACCGAACGCACCCAAGCCCTCAGCCAGGCCCTGAGCCAATTGCGTGAATTGCAAGCCCACATCGATGGGGTGCGCGAGACCGAGCGTCAGCGCATCGCACGCGAGATCCACGACGAACTGGGCAGCCTGCTGGTGGGCTTGAAGATGGACGTGAGCTGGTTGGAAAAGCGCGTGGCCGACCAGCCCGCCTTGCGCTGCAAATGCCAGGACATGCGCGGCCTGATCGATGGCGCCGTGGACAACGTCGGCCGCATCATCACCGACCTTCGCCCCTCCATCCTCGATCACCAGGGCCTTTGGCCCACGCTGGAATGGCAGGCGCAAGACTTCAAGGACAGCAGCGAGATGCGCTGCCACTGGAGCCTGGAGATCGCGCCCGGCGTGAACGCCCCTGAAGGCCCACTGGCCACCGCCGTGTTCCGCATCTTTCAGGAAATGCTGAGCAACGTGGCGCGCCATGCGCAGGCCACCGAGGTGGACATCCGCATCTGCGCCATGCCCAGCGACCTGACCGTGCGCGTCAAGGACAACGGCCGGGGCGCGCCACCCAGCGTGTTCAACAGCCCCCACGCCTATGGCGTGATGGGCATGCGCGAGCGGGCCGGCCACTTTGGCGGCTGGTTGCACATCGACAGCCAGCTGGACAAAGGCACCCAGCTGATCCTGAGCATGCCGCTGTACCAGGTGGCCGCGCAGGGCTTGTCGCGACCGGCGCAGGAGCGCGCCGCATGACCATCAAGGTGATGCTGGTGGACGACCACCTGATCGTGCGTCAAGGCCTGCGCCAGGTGCTGGGCGATGCCGACGACCTGGCCGTGGTCGCCGACGCGGCCGATGGCGTGCAGGCCCTGCAACGGGCGCGCCAGTTGATGGATGCGGCAGACGGGCCGGGTCTGGACGTGGTGATGCTGGACATCGCCATGCCCGGGCGCGATGGGCTGGAGGTGCTCAAACAACTCAAGGCCGAGTACCCCAAGCTGGCGGTGCTCATGCTCAGCACCTACCCCGACAAGCAATTTGCCGTGCGCTGCCTGCGCGCGGGCGCCTCGGGCTACCTCAACAAAAGCGCCGACCCCGACGAGATGGTGATGGCCCTGCGCAAGGCCGCTGCCGGTGGCATCTACCTGACCGCCAGCGTGGCGGAGGCCCTGGCCACGTCCCTCAGCGAAGTGCGCGACCAGCCCGCGCACGAGACCTTGTCGCGGCGTGAACACCAGGTCTTCTTGCTGCTGGCGGAGGGCCGCAGCGTGGGCCAGATCGCCGAGTTGTTGAGCTTGTCGCCCAACACCGTGTCCACCTACCGCGCGCGCATCCTGGACAAGACCGGCACGCGCAACGATGTCGAGTTAGCGCTGTACGCGGTGCGCCAGCAGCTGGTGAGCATTGTTTAGGGCGATGTAGGGCCAGCCCTACAAGCGAATCACGATTCCCGTGATGGCGTGATCCGCCCAGGCTGCCTACAGTGAGGCCATGACCACGACCACCCGCCCACCCCTGCCGCCCTTCACCGAAGAGACCGCGCGCCTCAAAGTTCAGATGGCCGAAGACGCGTGGAACAGCAAGGACCCCGAGCGCTGTGCCAAGGCCTACACCGCGGACTCGTGGTGGCGCAACCGCAGCGAGTTCCTGCAGGGGCGCGAGGCCATCGTGGTCTTCCTGACCCGCAAGTGGGCCAAGGAGCATCACTACAAGCTCAAGAAGCGCCTGTTCGCCTTCACCGACAACCGCATCGCCGTGTGCTTTGAATACGAGTACCACGACGACGCGGGCCAGTGGTGGCGCGCCCACGGCAACGAGAACTGGACCTTCGATGAACGCGGCCTGATGGCGCGGCGGGAGGCCAGCATCAACGACGTCGCCATCCTCGAATCCGACCGCCAACTTTGAACTGAAAGAGTAAAACGCCATGAACCGCGAAGACGTGACCGACCTCATCATCGAAGCCAAGGTCCGCAAGGGCTTGAAGTGGCAGGACGTGGCCGCCAAGGTGGGCCTGAGCAAGGAGTGGGTGACCGCCGGCTGCCTGGGACAGATGACCTTCACCGCCGAGCAGGCCGCCACCGTGGCCGAAGTCTTCGGCCTGCCCGACGAGGCCAAGCTGTGGCTGCAGGAAGTGCCCTACAAAGGCTCGCTGCCGACCTCGGTGCCCACCGACCCGCTGATCTACCGCTTCTACGAACTCATCAGCGTGTATGGCACCACCTTCAAGGCCTTGATCCACGAAGAATTCGGTGACGGCATCATGAGCGCCATTGATTTCAAGATGGACCTGAAACGCGAGCCCAACGCGGCCGGTGACCGGGTCAGCATCGTCATGTCGGGCAAGTTCCTGCCGTACAAGACCTACTGAATCAGCGCGGCCACAGCACCCACGCCGACATGGGCTGCTTGGTGCGGCCCGCCTGCGCCAGGGCTTCGTCGCCCCAGCCCCAGAAGTAGTCGGCCCGCACGCCACCGATGATGGCCCCGCCCGTGTCTTGCGCCACCACCAGGCGTTGCAGGGACTGCGGGGCGGGCGGTGTCGGGTTCCAGGGTTGCGGCACCGTGCTGTCCAGCCACATGGGCGTGCCCAGCGGCACGGCCTCGCGGTCCACCGCCACTGAGCGGCCAGGGATCAATGGCACACCTTGCGCCCCCACCGGCCCGACCTGCGGATCAAGCAAGGGCTCTTCCTTGAAGAAGACCATGCGGGGATTGGCGCGCAGCATCTCGGGCACGCGCTGCGGGTTCTGCAGGGCCCAGGTTCGGATCGCGGGCCAGGAGGCCTGCTCCAGCGAGAAGGCGCCCTGATCCACCAGCCAGCGCGCGACCGATTGGTAAGGCTGGTCGTTGTGGCCCGCAAAGGCCAGGCGCACCGTGCGGGGCTGCCCCTGCGCGTTCAGCTCATCTTGCACGCGGACGCGGCCCGAGCCCTGCACCTGGATCAGCAGCGCGTCCAGCGGGTCCGACACGTAGACCAGTTCACGGCCCATAACCGAGGCGCGTGCCTCTGGCAAGCTGTCCAGCTCGGCGCGCGTGAAATGGGGCTTGCGCACGCCCAGGTCGGCCGGGGCACGGTAGAGGGGGTACTTGTAGCGTGCATCGGGCGTGCGGCGCACATCGAGAAAGGGCTCGAAATAGCCCGTCAGCAAGCCCGAGGTCTGCCCATCCAGCGTGTTCAGGCGCCAGGGTCGCAAATGCCCTTCCAGCCATTGCCGCACGAAATCATCGGCCACCTGGCGGCCCCAATCCGCGCCCAGCTCGCGCACTTCGGCGCACACTGTGGCCCAGCCCAGGCCGGGCCGCTGGCAGCTTTGCCACAAGGCTGGCCAGGACTCGCTCACCCGGTCTTGCGCCCAGCCGGGCAGGTCGGTGTATTGGGCAGGTGTCCACAGGGCCCGAGGCCGCACCAGGTCACCACGCCCATCGGGTTGGGGCAAGACCGTGCCCGGCGCCACGGTCGGCGCACGCGAGACAATGGGCGCCGAGGAACGCAGTGACGGACCGCTGCTGCAAGCCGCGAGGCTGCCGACCATCAGGGCCGCCGTGGCCCGCTTGTAAAACTGGTGAACCATCATATGTGGCTGATTGTGCTGGAAGCTGTGGGGGCGCTTGCCCTCTTCCTGTTTCTCATGTGGTGGACGATGTTCTCGGGCCGCTCCAAGGGCGAGATGTCCGAGGTCAGCGAGGCGGCAGCAGAAAACTCAAAGGATGACGCCGCAGCCGGCGCCCCAAAGCCGCCTGCAGACGCGCCCGGTCCTTGATGCGCACACCGCGTGAGCGCATGGCCACGCGCAAAGCCAGCACGAAGCTGACGCCCACGTTCAGCAGCCCCGTCAGCGGGATGGCGGCCATGCACCACCAGAACTGAGGGTGGTCGAGCACGGCCAGGCCGAGGGTGCCCGCCGCCGCCGCCAGCTGACCGGTGGACAAGGTCACGTGCCGCACGTCCAGCGGCAGCGCGAAGAACCCGGCGATGACGGGCACCAGCCCCAGCATCAGGCCCAGCGACACATTTGAGCCCAGGCTCGAAATGTTGTGGCGCCACCAGGCCGCCCACCGCACCGCGCGCTCCGGCCCCAGGGTGGCGCGGATGCGCGGGTTCCAGCGCAAGGCGCTGTCCAGACGGTGCAGCACGAACCAGTTCTCCAGCCAGCCCGCGAACAGGCTGGAGCAGAACAGGAGCACACCCGTGAAGGCCGCATACCAAAGCGAAGGCCCGAGCAGGGTCAGGTTGTCCAGCACGTGCTGCGCTGAATGCACATCGATCAGGGGCCGCTTGAACACCCACCAGGCCATTGCCTGCAGGGCCAGCACCACGGGCGCCACCACCAGCACATTGCCCAGGATGCCGGCCACTTGCGAGCGGATCAGGTTGGCCACCTCGTCCACGAAACCCTCGACGGCCTCGTCGCTGCGCGTGTCGGCCAGCTTGGCCGCCATGGCGGGCGCGGTCATGGCCGGTTGCTTGGTGGCCACGGTGAAATGCAGCAACAGGATCACGACGAAGCTCACGGCGTAGTTGGTGCCCGCGGCCAGGCCGCTCCAGAACGGCGACAAGCCCAGCGCCAGGATCGCGAACTTGAGGAAGGTCGTGACCGACATCACCGCGCCACCACCGCCGGCCCGCTTGAGCATGTCCACATAGGCCGCGCGATCGCGGGTGATGTAGTGCTCGCCAGTCTCGGCACTGCGTTCGGCCACCTTGCGGGCCAGCAGCGAGTAGTGCTGCGTGAACAGCGCGCGCACCCCGCTGCGCTTGGCACCCACGTGGATCAGGTCCACGATCAGCGTGCGCAAGTCCTGGGCTGGATGGCTGGACAGCACGCAGTCCAGCAACTGCTCGATGCGCCGGCAACGCTCGCTCAACTGGTCGATCTGGAACACGATGTCGATCGAAATGCCGTTGGATTCGAGGTGGTCGTGGATGCCCTGCGCAGACTTGATGCAGGTGTCCAGCAAGGCCCGCAGGTACTGGGCCTCTTGCAGCAAGGTGCTCTGCACCTGCTCGTCGGGCGCAGGCCCGACCGTGCCTTTCAGCGCCAGGGTGTGCAGGTTCTCGGCCACGTGCACCAGTTGCCGGAAGGCCTGACGCGTGGGCGTGGGGGCGGCCACTTCGGCGCCCGACTCCACACCATCAAAGTCCACATCGACCCGCATGCCCATGCGTCCGCGCAACTCGCGCGAGAAGCCTTCGGCCCGCACCTGACTGGACAGGAACATGATCGCGTCATAGAAAGGCTCGTGCCACCCCAGGGGCTCGGACTCGATTGCATCAATGGCTTCACGCCAAAGCGAGGCCAGCTCGGCCAGCACCGCGTCGTCCAGCTCCATCAGCCAATTGGCGTCCTTGGGATCGCTGAACAGCAGGTTGAACAGGCTGGCCAAGTCAGTGGTGGCCGGGCTCATCGGCAGCATGCGCGCGCGCAGACGCTCGCCCAGCTCGTCGGTGAACGAGGTGCGCGCCGCAAAGCCGTAGTCGGCCAGCAGGGCCGCCACGTCGATGTCGCGCCAGAAGGCCGACAACAGGGACACGACGCCGGTTCGGCGTTCAGAGGGCGCTGCCAGTTGTCGCACGATGTACTTCACGCCCGAGATCGGCTCGCCTGCGCGAATCCAATCCATCAACTGCACCAGCCACAGGTGGCGCTCGGCCAAAGGCAACTCGCCGTTGGCCGAGTCCAGCAACTGGCTGATGTCCACCGGCGTTCCGGGCTGCGGCAGCCACCGCCGCCTGGTTTTGCGGATCGTCGTGTCCTGAGTCAAACGCGCGTCCTCAATGCAAAGACTGCGATCGCGCCAACGAGAAAGGCTCGATCGCGGCGTCAAAAGGGTGGGCTTCGTCGGTCATGCAAAAGAAGGTGCCTTGCATCAAACCATGCGGCGTGTTCAGTCGCGTCCAGCTGGTGTACTCGAACTTCTCGCCGGGTTTGAGCATGGGTTGGTGGCCCACCACCCCCAGGCCACGCACTTCCTCGACGTGACCGGTGGCATCGGTGATGACCCAATGCCGCCCGATCAACTGTGCGGCCACATCGCCGCTGTTGACAATGGTGACCGTGTACGAAAACGCATACTCTTGTTGAGCGGGGTTGCTTTGTTCTTCAAGGAACTGCGGAACCACCGCACAGGTGAATTGGGGGAGACTCATCCGGCCCATTCTAGGCTTTGAGGTAAAACACCGCATGACCGACGACTATCAAATCGAGATCCCCCCTTCGTTCTACGACCTGCACACCGACGCCCGCCACCGTTTGACGGTGCCCATGGCCCTGGTGCGCGAGCGTTACGAGGTGTGCGAAGACCTGGCCAGCCACATGGTGGAGCATTGCCAAGGCGTGCAACGCGAGATCGGCGTGGCGGAAGACGAAGTGCTGGTGCGCTGCCACCGTGGTTTGGCGTCGCCCGAGTCGGGGGTGTCTGAGGCGGAGGCGGGGTGGGTGGTGACGCGGTTGGCGGAGTTGTTGGGGTGGGCGCCTATCGAGTTGGATGCGAAAGGCCCGACGGCATGATCACTTTCTACGCTTTCGGGGCCGCCTTCGGTCTGCCCGATGCCAGCCCCTTCGTCATGAAGGCCCTGGTCCTGTTGAAAATGTCGGGCCAACCTTATCAGGTCAACACCAAGGGCATGTTCAAGGCGCCCAAGGGCAAGCTGCCTTACCTTGACGACGAGGGCACCGTCGTCGCAGATTCGACCTTCATCCGTTGGCACCTTGAGCGCCAATACGGCATCGATTTTGACCATGGCCTGAATGCCGAGCAACGGGCCACGGCCTGGGCGGTCGAGAAGATGCTGGAAGACAACCTGTACTGGATCGGCGTGCATTGGCGCTGGGTGAACGACGCCAACTTTGCCAAGGTGGCCGAGGTGTTCTTCAAACCGGTGCCATGGCTGGTGCGTGCACCGGTGGTGGCCTTGGTTCGGCGGCGTGTGCGCAAGAGTTTGCATGGCCATGGCATGGGGCGCCATTCGGAGGCCGAGATGCAGGCCATTGGGAACCAGGGCTTGAAAACGCTGACCACCCTGCTTGGCGACAAGCCTTACTTGATGGGTGAAGAGCCTTGCGGCACCGACGCCATGATGTACGCCATCTTGGCCTCAGCCCTGTGCGCGCATTTTGAAACGCCGATGAAGGATGAGGTGCTGCGGCATGCCAATTTGGTGGCGTATGAGGCGAGGATGCGGGGGCGGTTTTTCCCGGCGAAGTGAGAAGTTTTGTCCCACTCTGATGCCTTGAAGGAACTGTAAATTCGACGTTTCAGCAGATAGTCCAAATGCCTTCTCCACAGGCCAAAAAATGCGTTTTGCTCAATAGTGGATGTGCTGATCAACACAGTAGCAGAAGCACGCGCGTCAGGCCCCGGATGGGCTGCGCCTAAGCAAACCAGCCAAAAAGCAAGTTTTGAAATGTAAGCACGATATTCGCAGGCGGCCTGCCCAGCTTTACCGCCTTGCTTTGAGTGATAGTTGATTCCAAACGATACCTCGGCCATCATTTTCAAGCTCTCTTGAGCGCTCTGATTTTTACAACCAATCGGCAGTGCCGGATTGGCCTGGGCTAGTGCTTGGTGCTAATGGACAGCAAGGGATGGTGAACTTGCGGTGCACCTACGCAAGGAGCGCTTGGCATCGGGCACGGTGGCTACCTGATTGGGATTGCCAAGGCAGCGGTCATCCTGTTCAACGTTAATTTTGCCGTTGTCCGAGGTGAGCCGCAGCAACACGGTCATGCGCTTCCAGCCGGAACCGATCTCACTGGGCTTGGCTGCTGGTTTGTGATCGATCGCGAAATACTGCACTGTCACCAGCATGGCGTTCTGCTTGGCGTCATAGGCACCCACAGCTGGTACCGCGTTGCAGAAAATCGGTACTGACTCGTTGATGCGGATGGTGTGCCAGCCTACTTCGTGAAACTGGTTGTCGAAGAAGCCGATGTGGCAGGCTTGGGTCTCCCGCTGACCTTCCTTGCATTGATAGGCGGTGACCTTGCCAACCGACGTGCAGACTTCGCCGGGACGGCTTTGAGGCATGTACAGCGTAGGCTGCAGGTAGAATTTTTCTTGATCTACGAACAGTTTGAAACCCAATTCAAGGGCGAAGCGAGTGGCATTTGGGGTCGCGGTTCTATCCCTAACGATGGCAAGCGCGGCTTTGTCTAATTGCTTACCCTCGTTCTGATCATCGGGGACCAGGTGCCCGTTCGGCAACAAGCCCACGCCCCAATCGCTCGACAGTCGAATGTGGGCGGCTGCTGGCAGCTGCATGAATAACAGCCAAACACAGCAAACAAGTACACGCCAAAGGTCAAGTTTTTTGTAATTTGTGTTTTTCATAAGCAGCTTTCAATTTTGTATCGTAGCTATAGGTCTTATAGCCAGGTCCGTTGTAGTTGAAGGCAATCATGGCCCAGTCCTTGAATTTGATAGCATCCCATAGCGACAGGGCCTTGCCAGCTTTCTTGTCCTTTGGATCTTTCCATGGCGCTGGCTTAAGGCGAATAAATTGGGCCATGAGATCTATTTGCTTGTATTCGGATGCGCATATCGCCGAAACAAATTCATGTGCATTTCGTGCTCCACATAGGGTGTAGTTGTCTCCCATGATCTGAAACTTACCCCATGAGCAAGACCGCAACGCAGCATCTGGGTCAAGACGATATGCATTGATCAGCCGCAGGTAGGAACTGGCGTAATCCGAGTAGACATCGGTGGCGTCAACTTTGCCGTCATGCATGCGTTTGTCATCTTGACCCAGCAGGCTTTTCTTGCGGTAAGCCACAGGCCACGATAGGTCGGGGTGGGCGCTATCGAAGCGCCCTTTCGTGAGCCGACTGAAGTAATGCCGCTCAAACAACAGCGCTGGAACATTGGCGCCGTCACCCTTGTTGAGCCGCCAGAACGACGACTTGCCACCGCTCTCAACATCAGAAAATGCCTTCAGTACTTCAGGCTCACATTCGAGTTGCTTGGCGGCTTCACGCCAGTTTTCTTCTGCGATTTCATGCCCCGAATACTTGCCGAATAAATCCAACAACCCTGGAGGCAGGTCCACCTCGATTTTCACGATGGGTTGACCTTTGACGCCTCTCGTTTGCCGTGTTTTGACAGCGGGATTGTTCTTGCTCGACTTGCCTGTTGTCGGCGCAGGTGCGGGGGATTGAGCGGTTGTCAGACTGTGTGCACCGGTTTCCAAGGCGCTGCCCAGATCATGCAACGCATCCGCAGCCATTTGCCGCGTCGTGCTGGCCACCACCAACGCATTGCTGGTCAAGGTCACGAGCTTGTGGCCATAGTCCGATGAGACGTGGGCCACCTGCTGCCAGGCGCCGTCTGCTTCTTGAATCCAGACTTTGATCCGCGAACGCGCGCTGCCTGTGATGAACGCGGGGATCAACCCATTTGCGCCAGTCGTGCCTTCTTGCTTCCGCTCATCAAACGCCACCCGGTAGCGCAGTTTGTTGATCGGGTGACGCAAAGAGTCGAGGAAGAGCACGCTCGCACCGAACGCGGTGGATTCCGACAGGTACAGGGTCTGGCCGATCGCGATTCGATTGCCATTCGTCAGCGCATTGAAGCGCATCAACTCGGCCACGGTGCGTCCGCAGCGCGCCGAAATCTTGCTCAGTGTGTCACCGCGCCGAACGCCATAGGGGTCAGAAAGTGGCGTGGTGGGGCGCGATTCATTCATCGTCGTCATGCTGGAACTCGCTATCGGGGTCTGTGGGGGCGGCGATGTTGATGGCTTCTTCGAGATGCCAGGCCGGCCCGTCATGGCGTTGCCAGTACTGAACCTGCGACGCTTCGTGCGTGGTCACTGTGGCCGTGGGGCGACCGCGCATCAGGCGGCGACCTTCGGCCAACGCTCGGCCTTCCGCATACACGGTGGTTGATGCGCCCAATTGGAATGGTAGCCAAGCATCCGGGAGCGCTGTGTGGTCAAGCGCTTCCGCATACCTTTCTTGAACAGGAGAATGAAAGTCATTCATGGGCCGGGCCGCGGGCAAAGACAGTGGTGACGTTGCCGCACTCCCACCCCCCGTCAACTCCTTCATCGCCCCCCTGAACGCCGCCGTCCCACTCGTCCCCACCTCAATGTCCCCGCCCTCGATCTTGATGTAGCTGCCGCCCCCATTCAGCACGATCCTGTTAGGCGCGGTGATGACGATGCTGCCCGCCGTGCTTTGCAGATCAATGCCCTGCTCTGCCGTCAAAGTGAACCGATCACTTTGCGCCTGCGTGTTCACATTGCCGCTGGCCGCGTGCAGCTTGATGCCCACCTCTTGGACGGCGCGGGCACCATCCTTGGCCTCGCCTCTCGTGAATAAGCTGATGCCATCCTTCACCGCCCAGGCCATGTGGCGCTGGCTCAGCAGGTTGGCATCCTGCCCCGTGGTGACCGTGGCGTTCTGCCCCGCGCTGATGACGGTGTGCGCCGGTGTGGCGCTGCTGATGTCGGCCGCCGCGCTCAGCACCAGGTCGGGTCGATTCAACACAGGGATGCTGCCGTGGCCACCATCGATGCCGACGAACTCGCCCGAGCCAGCCGAAGACGCACCCGCCCCCTGCCCGCTGGACGACTGCGTGCCCTTCAAGCTGTTCAGCGTGGCCTGCAAGGCCTTCTGAACCGGCAGCTGATCGGGCACAGCCTCGTTGGGCAGCTTGGCCAGGTGCGTCTGGGCGTTCTCGCTCAAAGCCTTGAGCAGCTCAGCATGGCTTTGCAGCTGGCTTTGCGCTTCGCGCGTGTTGGTGGGCTGGCCCTGCGCGGTGCTGGTGCCGCCACTGCGGCCAAAGGTGCTGATGTGCAGGCCGCTGCCAGCGCGCAGCGCGCCTTGTGCTTGCGTGTGCAGCTCCAGGCCGTGCCCTCGGCGGGCCAAACGCTGGTTGTCGTTCTGTTGCAGCAAGTGGCCCATTTGCAGCCAGGTCTGGCTTTGGGTGGTGTGGGCCAGCACGCGGCCCTGGCCGGGGGTGTCGTCGAACACCAGTTGGTTGTGGCCGCCCGTGCCGCTCTGGCTGGTGTCCAGGCTTTGGCTTTTGAAGCCGCTCAAAGTGGCGGTGTGGGCGTGGCCTTCGAGCTCGCCCTGCCGCTGATCACCAGGAAACCACGCTGGGGCGTTGCCCGTGGACAAGGCCGCGCCGCCCGAAACCTCGTTGCCCTGTGCATTGCCCGAGCCCTGGCCGTTGTAGGCCGCGCCCACCACCACGGGGCGGTCGATGTCGCCCTCCAGGAAGGCCACGACCACTTCCTGGCCCAGGCGCGGAATGAAGCCGCTGCCCCAGTTGGCCCCGGCCCAGTCTTGCGACACGCGCACCCAGGTGCCCGAGGCGTCAGAAGCGGGGGCGTTGTCGGCCTCAAGCGCGGGTGAGCTGTGACCCAGGCGGTGGCTGCTGTTGGCCCCGCGCTGCCAATGGAACTGCACCTTGATGCGGCCATCGCGGTCGGTGTGCACGGGCTCGTCCAGGCCCACCACCAGCGCGGTCTGGGTGCCGTCCGCCGTGGGGCGCGGGTGCAAGCGGCCACCCTGCTCATCCACCAGCAAGGGGCGCACGGGGATGCTGGCGCGCTGCGCGGTGAAGAGCGCTTCGTACAAGGGCTCGTCACTGCCATTGGCCTGTGGGCGCTTGAGCAAAGGGGGCAAGTGACCCAGCAGGTGTTGCAGACCGGCCTGCGCGTCCGCGCTGAGGTTGTTGCGCGCTTGGTGCGTCACGCTCAGGACGACGAAGCGGTTGGTGCCTTCACCGTCGCTCAGGGCGTGGTCGCTGTGATCTCGCAAAACAAAGCTGGTGGCCGGGGCCAGGGTGCGTGCCGTGCCGCGCCCGTGGAACTGCTTGCGGCGGGCTTCAAGCGCTTGCAGCTGGGCCGTGGCCAGGCGCTGGGCTTCGGCGGGCGTCTCGAAGGCGTAGACGCCGGGCTGATCGTGCTGGGCCAAAGCAAAGTCCTGCCCGTGGCCCGGATCGACCTGGGCGCTGCCTTGGTGGCTGTCCACGCTGCGGTAATCCCAACTGGCCAGGTTCAGGGTGGAGGTGCCCACGCGGCGGTGGCCGTGCCATTGGGTGATGCTGTCTTCCTTCATCACGGCGCCGGGCTGGGTGAAGCGGATGCTGGGCTGCGCGTTGGGCTTGATCGCCTCTTGGTGGTCGGCGATGACCAGGGTGTGGCTGCCCAGCGTGGCGGGGTCGCCGGGGTTGCCGGTGTGTTCCCACCAGCAGAACAGGCCGTTGTCGGCCAGCAGGCGGCTCACGAAATCCAGGTCGGATTCGTTGAATTGGCTGAGAGTGGAGAGCACCGGGTAGACCGCTTTGTCGGCAATCTCCAGCCGGTGGGCGGCGGTCAGGGCGCCTTGCCCCACGTAGTCGCTGAACACCGATTCCAGGATGCCGAACACGCTCAGGTTCTGGAAGGTCCATGAATCGGTGCGCGCGCGCAGGAAGGCCAGCCAAGGCTCGATGACGAGCTGGTATCGGGCCAGGCCGCCGTCCGAGCCCAGAAGGCGGAACTCGGTGACGTGACCGTGGAAGGGACGCAGCTGGGTGCGGCTGTGCGAGGTGAGCAGCTCCAGCAGCACGGGCTGCCCCAGCAGGTCGGCCGCTTGCAGGTGGGCATGGCGGCTGAGGGCCAGCAGTTCGATGCGGTCGGTGGCAACGCGCGCCACCGGGCCGATGGCCTGAGTGATCTCGGCGCGCTCGGCCATCAACACGTCGGGGCCCAGCGGGGTGTGCAAGCGCAGCAAGCGTGTGTGCTGGCGCGCGCCCAGGGAGGACAGATCGGCCAACAGTGAATCGAACAGGTCGTGCGCGGCGCTGGCCAAGGAACTTGGCAGGGCGGAAAGGTCGGTCATGGGGGGTCCCTGAATTCTTGTGGCGCCCAGTGCAGCGAGGCAGCGACGCAGACTGGCGAAGTTATCGCAAAACCAGTCCGGGAATCGGGACCAACCCCCGCATGGGGGCCTGTATGAGGGCGCAAAAGTGCAAGCAAATGTTGCCGATTCGGCGGGCGGGGGGTGATGTTCTGCACAAGTTCAAGGTGGCCGCCACAGCGGGGTGCGTCAGCGTCCATAAAATGCGGCATTGACCTTCAACCGGCCTTTGACGAGGTCCCAAGCCATGTCGCGCACTTTCTGCATTGCCCCCAGCCTCTTGTCCGCCGACTTTGCCCGCCTGGGTGAAGAGGTTCGCCACGTGATTGATGCGGGCGCCGACTGGATCCACTTCGACGTGATGGACAACCATTACGTGCCCAACCTGACCTTCGGGCCGATGATCTGCCAAGCGCTGCGCAAGCACGCGGTCAAGGCCGATGGCACCAAGGTGCCCATCGACGTGCACTTGATGGTGCAGCCGGTCGATGCGCTGGCCCAGGCCTTTGCCAAGGCCGGTGCCGACATCATCACCTTCCACCCTGACGCCTCCGCGCACGTGGACCGCACCTTGCAATTGATCAAGGCCGAAGGGTGCCAGGCTGGCCTGGTGTTCAACCCTGCGGCGCCATTGGACGTGCTCGAGTGGGTGCTCGACAAGGTCGACGTGGTGCTGCTCATGAGCGTGAACCCCGGCTTCGGTGGCCAGAGCTTCATCGACAGCACGCTGCGCAAGGCCGACAAGGTGCGCAAGATCATCGATGCCTCGGGCCGCGACATCCGCCTGGAGATTGATGGTGGCGTGAAGGTGGACAACATCCGCCGTGTGGCCGACAGTGGTGCCGACACTTTTGTGGCGGGCAGTGCCATCTTTGGCCAGCCCGATTACAAGGCGGTGATCGACGCGATGCGAGGGCAGTTGGCCGCTTGAGCAGCACGGCCTGACACGGCTCACCGTGCTATAACAGAATCTCCATTCAACACAGGAGCCAGCCATGTCAGTCGCCAAAGTCATTGAGATCATCTCGGGCAGCAAGAAGAGCTTTGAAGATGCTGTGAATGAAGGATTGGCGCGCGCGACCGATTCGGTCAGCGATGTCACGGGCGCGTGGATCAAGGACCAGCGCGTCATCGTGGCCAATGGCAAGGTGGTGGAGTACCGGGTGGTCATGAAGGTGACCTTCCTGGTCAAGCCCAGCACCACATCCAAAGCCACCAAGAAGCGCTGAGCAAGGGGTCCATCATGGGTATCTTCGGCAGCATCCTTTCCAAACTCGGTTTTGGTGATGACAAGAAGGACGTGGTGGCACCTGCTGCACCCGCGCCCAACGTGGCCACGCCAACGGCCGCGCCGCCTGCCACCACGGCAGCAGCACCTCAGGCCAAGCCCGTCCCCGCGGCCATCAGCTCGGTCGATGTGGTTGCCAAGCTCGAGGGGCTGGCCAGCGCCAACCCCGAGAAGTTGAACTGGAAGGTGTCCATCGTCGACCTGTTGAAACTGCTCGGCCTGGACAGCAGCATCACGGCGCGCAAGGCCTTGGCCACCGAGCTGGGTTGTCCGGCCGACAAGATGGGTGACTCGGCGCAGATGAACATCTGGCTGCACAAAACCGTTCTGACCAAGTTGGCCCAGAACGGCGGCAACATCCCTGCAGACTTGTTGGACTGACCGCCATTTCCTTGCAAATCACGTCTCGCTTGCCCGAGGTCGGCACCACCATTTTTTCGGTGATGTCGGCCTTGGCCCAGCAGCATGGGGCCATCAACCTGTCGCAGGGTTTTCCTGACTTTGACGCGCCCGCTGAGTTGCTGGACTTGTTGAACCAGCACGCGCGCGCCGGGCACAACCAGTACGCGCCCATGACCGGCGTGCCGGTGCTGCGCGAGGCCATCGCGGCCAAGGCCCAGTCCCTGTATGGCGCCACCTACGACCCCGACAGCGAGGTCACCGTCACGGCGGGGGCCACGCAGGCCATCTTCACGGCGGTGGCCAGCCTGGTGGGCAAGGGCGATGAGGTCATCGTCTTCGAGCCGGTGTATGACAGCTATGGCCCCGCGATTGAGTTGAATGGCGGCAAGCCGGTGTACGCGCGCCTGGCCCTGCCTGATTACAAGCCCGACTGGGCGCAAGTCAAGAAGCTGATCAACAAGCGCACGCGCATGATCATCATCAACTCGCCGCACAACCCCACGGGCGCGGTGTTTTCAAGCGATGACATGCTGGCGCTGCAGGCCCTGGTCAAGGACACCAACATCGTGGTGCTCAGCGACGAGGTCTACGAGCACATGGTGTTCGATGGCGTGCGCCATGAAAGCGTGATGCACTACCCCGGCCTGGTCGAGCGCAGCTTCGTGGTGTCCAGCTTTGGCAAGACTTACCACATCACTGGCTGGAAGGTGGCTTACTGCCTGGCCCCGCGCGAGTTGATGGCAGAGTTCCGCAAGGCGCACCAGTTCGTGGTGTTCACGGTGCACGCGCCTTCGCAATATGCGCTGGCCGATTTTTTGAAGAAGCGCGAGTGGTATGCAGAGCTGAACGCCCTTTACCAAGGCAAGCGCGACATCTTCCGGCAGGCGATCGCGGGCTCGCGCTTTGAGCTGATGCCTTGCCAGGGCACCTATTTTCAATGCGTGAAGTACGGTGCCATCTCTGACGATGGCGACCGCGCTTTTGTCGAGCGCCTGACGGTGGAACATGGCGTGGCCGCGATCCCCGTGTCGGCCTTCTACAAAGACCAGGCCGACTTTGGCGTGATCCGTTTTTGCTTTGCCAAGTCGGCGGCAACCTTGGAAAAAGCGCTGGAGCGTTTGCTCAAACTGTGAGACTTGCCAGATGACCCCTCAAGAACTGATCCCCCCGCTGCTGCGCCCCATGGTGGCCATGATGGTGCTGACGGGCGTGGTGTGGCTGTTCATGTACGTGCGCCGACTGGGTTACATGACCCGCCATGGCATCGACGCGCAAACGGTGAACACACCGCAGAAGATGACGGTGACCATGCCAGAGAGCGTGGAGTTCGCCTCCAACAACCTGAAGAACCTGTTCGAGCTGCCGGTGCTGTTCTACGCGGTGTGCCTGGTCCTGGTCCAGCTGGGCTGGGCCACGCACACGGATGTGACCGCCGCTTGGGTCTTCGTGGGCCTGCGCGCTGTGCACAGCGTCGTGCATTGCACCGTCAACATCGTGATGGTGCGCTTCATGGCCTACCTGGGCGCCAGCCTGGCTTTGTGGTTCATGCTGGGCCGCTTGGTCATGCGGCTGTGCTGAGGTCAGCGCCCAGTCGCTCAGTTCAGGCGGAAAGCTGACACGGCCACGGCCAGGCGGTCGGCCTGCGAGCGCAGGCTTTCTGCGGCGGCGGCCGATTCTTCCACCAGGGCCGCGTTCTGCTGGGTGACTTCATCCAGCTCGGTCACGGCTCGGCTTACCTGGCCGATGCCCGTGTCCTGTTCGCTGGACGAGGCGGTGATCTCGGCGATCAGGTCGGTGACGCGCTTGACCTGGTTTTCGATCTCCAGCATGGTCTGGCCGGCGGTGTCGACCAGGCGCGTGCCGCTGTCCACGTTTTCAACGCTCGTCGTGATCAGGGTTTTGATCTCTTTGGCGGCGTTGGCCGAGCGCTGCGCCAGTGAGCGCACTTCGCTGGCCACCACGGCAAAGCCACGGCCTTGCTCGCCAGCACGGGCCGCTTCCACGGCCGCATTCAAGGCCAGGATGTTGGTCTGGAAAGCAATGCCGTCGATCACGCTGATGATGTCGCTGATCTTGCGCGAGCTGTCGGCGATGTCACCCATGCTGCGCACCACCTGCGAGACCACGGCGCCGCCACGCGCGGCCACCTGCGAGGCTGACGAAGCCAACTGATTGGCTTGTTGCGAGGCCTCTTTGTTCTGGCGCACCGTGGTGGTGAGTTGAGCCATCGAGGCCGCAGTCTGTTGCAGGTTGCTGGCCTGCTGCTCGGTGCGGTGCGACAGGTCCTGGTTGCCGGCGGCGATCTCGCCTGAACCGGTGGCAATGTTGTCAGAGGCGGACTTGAGGTCACCGATCAAGGTGCGCAGCTTGTCGGACATGGCCTGTTGGGCATTGAGCAACTGGCCCACCTCGTCGTTCGAGGTGATCTGCACCCGGTGCGTCAGGTCGCCATCGGCCACGCTGTTGGCCATCTTCACGGCCTCTGCCAGCGGTTGGGTCACCGAGCGCGTGGTGACCCAGGCCAGGTAAGCCGCGATGGCGGCGCCCGCCAGGCTCAAGCCCAGGCTCAGGCGCGATGCGTTGCTGGCGCTGTCTTCCGACGATTTGGCCTCGGCGGTCATCAGGGCGAACTGGTGGTCAGCCAGCGCACCGGCTGCCTTCAGGTAAACAATCTGGGCGGGTTGCAGCTGGTTGTTCAGCACTTCGATGGCGGTGTTGACATCGTTCTTCTCGATGTGGGCCAGGAACGCTTGCAGTGATTGGCGGAATTGATCACGGCCCGATTCAACGGCTTTCAGCAATGCGCGTGATTCGGGCTTGACCAACAGCTTGTCGAGCTGGTCGTAAATGCCATCGTTGGCACTTCGCGCGGTTTCGATGGCCTTGGTCTCGGCCGCCACTTGGTCCGGTTCGCGGAACAACAGCAGATTGCGGCTGGCCTGGGCGATCATGTTGATGTTGTTGCGCAGGCCCCCAATCGCTTTGACCTTGACCATGCGGTCGGCCACCAGGAAGTGGGTGGTGCTGGCCAATTCGCCCAGGCGCACGCTGCCAATCGCGGCAACGATGAGGCTCAGAAGCACCACCACGGTGAACGACAAGGCGAGGCGCTGGCCAATGTGAAGCTGACGGAAGAAATGCATGACGAGAGGACCTTGGACCGGGGTGACCGGTCTTTTACGGTCGTTTCAGCGCGAACTTGAGCGGGCGGCGGTGAGCCAGCGGTCCAGCGCTGACCAGAGCTGCGGCAGCCGTATCGGCTTGGCGATGTAATCGTTCATGCCGCACGCCAGGCAGCGCTCGCTGTCTTCGCGCATGGCGTTGGCTGTCATGGCGATGATGGGCAATTGGGCCAAGCCGGCATGCTGGCGGATCTGGGTGGTCGCGGTGATGCCATCCATCACCGGCATCTGCATGTCCATCAGGACGAGGTCGTAGTGCGTGGACAAAACCTTCTGGACGCCGATCGCACCGTTCTCGGCGAAGTCCACGGCAAAGCCTAGGCTCACCAGGATCTCGTTCATCAGCATCTGGTTCAAGGCGGTGTCTTCCACGACCAGAATGCGCGCGCCGTGGGCCTTGCCCTTCACGGCCAGCTCGGCTGCGGAGGGCTGGGCGGTCGCCCTGGGCTGCGGGCGTGGCCCGCCCAGCACCAAGGCGGTCAGGTCTTGCAGCAACGAGGCGTGCACCGGCTTGATCAGCACGTGCTCGATGCCTTCCAGGCGGGCCTGCTCCATGGCCTGGTCTTGGCCGTAGTTGGACAGCAGGACCAGTTGAGGCGCGGCATGCAAGCCCAGCGCGCGGATCTGGCGGATCGTGTCCACGCCGTCCAGACCGGGCATCTGTGCATCGACCAGCACGAGCGTGAAAGGTTGGGCTGCCGTGGCGGCTTCTTCGACGGCCTGAATGGCCAGCTGGCCCGAGGCGGCATCGCTGACCACGAAACCCAGGTGGCCCAGCATGCCGTGCAGCACCTGGCGTGCGCGGTCGTTGTCGTCCACCACGAGGGCGCGTTGGCCATGCGGGGCCGGTGGGGGCAGGCGAGCCTCGTGCGGGCCGACCTCCAGCGCCACGGTGAACCAGAAGGTGCTGCCAGCATCGGGGGCGCTGTCCACGCCCACCTCGCCCCCCATCTGCTCGGCCAGGTGCTTGGAGATGACCAGGCCCAGCCCGGTGCCGCCATATTTGCGCGTGATCGAGGTGTCGGCCTGCTGGAAGCTTTGAAAGAGCCGCGCCTGCTGTTCCGCGCTCAGGCCGATGCCGGTGTCGCGCACCGCGAAGTGCAATTGCACTTGCCGGCCTTGGCGCCGCTGCACGCGCACGATGATCCCGATCTCGCCCTGCTCGGTGAACTTGATCGCGTTGGCGCCGTAGTTGAGCAGCACCTGCCCAATGCGCAAGGCATCGCCGACGAGTTGGGCTGGCACGTCGGGCGCCACGTCCAGGATCAACTCCAGGTTCTTGCTGCTGGCCATCTCGACCAGTTGGGCGCAAATGTTGACCAGCAGTTGTTCCAACTCGAAGCTGCGGTGCTCGATGTCCAGTTTGCTGGCCTCGATCTTGGTGAGGTCCAGGATGTCGGTGATGATGCCCATCAGGTGATCGCTGGCCCCGGCGATCTTTTGCAGGTAGTCGCGCTGCTGGGGTTTCAGGTCGGTCTTCAAGGCCAGGTGCGTCAGGCCGATGATGGCGTTCATCGGGGTGCGGATCTCGTGGCTCATGTTGGCCAGAAAATCCGACTTGATGCGCGCGGCGGCTTCAGCGGCCTCCTTGGCCTGGCGCAGGGCCTGCATGGCCTCTTGTTCGGTGGTGATGTCTTCGATGATGCCCAGCGTGCCGCGCTCCGGGTGGTCCTTGTCCACCAGGCGGGCGCTGATCCGACCCCAGAACCGGCTGCCATCGTGTTTGATGAGCTGCTCTTCGCGCACGTGGGTTTCGCCCGTCATCATCTGCGCGTAGACCTTGTCCCCGGCGGCGAGGTAGGCCTCTTCGCTGGGGTAGAAAACGCGCGTGGCTTGACCTGCCAACTGGCCAGGCGCGAAGCCCAGGATCTCTTCCATGCGCCGGTTGCAGCGCAGGATCACGCGGCCCCGCAGCAGCCCGATGCCCACCGTGGCGGCGTCAAATAGGGCCTGCTGCTCGACATTGGCCTTGCGCAGCGCGTCGGCCACTTCGGCCAGTTGCGCGGTGCGCTCGTCCACCAGTTCCTGCAGGTGGTGGCGCAGGCCTTCAAGCTCCTGGGCGGCGATTTTGCGTTCGGTGATGTCGCGCGCGACGCCCAGCACCCCAATGGGCTCGCCTTGCGCGTCAAAGACCGGGGCCTTCAAGGCTTCGAACAAGCGGGCCTCGGCCTCGCCGGGGAACTTCAGCCATTCCTCGTTGGCGCGTGGGCCACCGGCGGCCAGGGCCAGGTGATCCTGCTCGCGGAACATGTCGGCCTGGGCCTTGTCGGCGAAGTCGTGGTCGGTCTTGCCGATGATCTCGGCTTCCGTGGCCCCGTACAGGCGCTCAATGCCCGGATTGCAGGCCATGTAGACCCCACCCACGCTTTTGAGCCAGAGCAGGTCTGGGATGTTCTTCACCAGGGTCTGCAGTTGCGCCTTTTGCAGCACGGCTTCAGCGGTGCGCCGCCGCACCATGCGGCGAAGGCTGGTGACCCAGCCCAGCAGCAAGAAGCCCAGCCCCAACAGGGCGAGCACGCCGATGCCCAGTTGCTGCGCATAGGGTGCCAGGTTGATCGGCTCGTTCATCCATTTCTGGTGCAGTTTGGCCAGTTCGTCCGCCGTGATGGCGGCCATGCCGTCTTCCACCAGCTTCATGGTGGCCGTGTCGCCCTTGCGCGTGGCTCGGTGGAACTGCCCTTGGTAAATCTCGAAAGCCTTGCGGAAGGCCGGGTGCAGATCCTGTCTGGCCAGGTGGTAGTGGGCCGTGCGCTCGTTCAGGCAGAACAATTTGATGTCCTGGGCGGCGGCGGCTTGGATGACGTCGGCATGCGCCTTGAAGATGCGCAGATTGGTCACGCCGCCCTGACGCAGCTTGTCGATGCAGACATCGCCTTCTTGCACGCCGATTTGAAAGCCGCGCAGCGCCGCCACGTTGTTGATGCCGTTGACCGAGGCGTGCCGGAAGACGGTCACGGGCGCGACCTCGTAAGGCGGCGAGAAGTCGTACAGGGCCTCGCGCTCCGGGGTGCGGTACATCATGTCGATGACCTCAGCCCCGCCCGTGTCGATCAGGCGCCGGGCCTCGCCCCAGTTGGTGGCCGTGAACTGGACCTTGATGCCGGTCTTGGTCTCCCACAGCTGCCACAACTCCAGCAGGTAGCCGGACGGGCGGCCCTCCACATCGCGGAAGGTGTAGGGCGGGAAGGCGTCATCCGTGACCACCCGGATCACGGTGGGCTTGGCGGCGACCGGCCAAGCCAGCGCGTAAAGCGTTGCGCTGAAGATCACCCAGGCCAGCCGTGGCCATGCAACATGTGATCGGGTCAAAGGCACAAACTCTCCCTCCACCTGCGTTGGCGGCGCTCCGTAGTGTGACTTATGGCCCTCGTCCGAACAAGCGCCCAGCGTGCAAACCCAGGCCGGTGGCCACCGAGGCCAGGCGGTCGCCGCGCACCGCACGGGTTTCGGGGAAGGCCGCTTCCAGCTGGTCGGTCAGCAGTTTCATGCCGGTGGAGCCACCGGTGAAATACAGGGCGTGGATGTCCGAGGGTTGCAGGCCGGCCATGCGCACGGTGTCCAGCGCGCAGGCGGTGATGCGGGCCAGGTCTTCGCGGAAGGCTTGTTCGGCCTGCGCTTCCTTCAAGGGGACGTGCAGGCCGGCTTCGATGATGGACAGGTCGATGTCGAAATCACCCCCGGCCGCCACGGCGATCTTGGCGGCTTCGGCGCTGCCCACCAGGGCGTGGCCCAGGCGGTCGTTCACCACCTTCATCAGGCGCTTGAACTGGGCCGGGTCGGCGTAGAAGCCGTTCATGCTTTTCAGCTCGGCCACGCGCGGGGCCTGGTAGACGTTGTTGATCAGGTGCCAGGTGGCCAGGTCAAAGTAGACGCGGCTGGGGATGGGGCGCGGCGGCTGACCACCGATGCTGGGCCCCATGCCGCCGTGGCCCAGGGGCGGCATCACGCAGGACAGGGACACGCGGCGGTCGAAATCGGTACCGGCCACGTGCACGCCGTGGTTGGCCAGGATGTCGCTGCGGCGGTCGAGCAGGGCGGCGCGTTGCGGGCCCACGCGTACCACGGAGAAGTCGGAGGTGCCGCCGCCGATGTCGGCCACCAGGGCGAGCTCTTCGCGCGTGGCCTGCTGCTCGTAGTCAAACGCGGCGGCAATCGGCTCGTACTGGAAGGCCACGTCCTTGAAGCCGACGGCGTGGGCGGCGGCCGCCAGCGAGGCCTGGGCCTGCGCGTCGCGCTCGGGGTCGTCATCGACGAAGAACACGGGGCGTCCCAGCACCACGTGGCTGAGCACCTGCCCGCTGGCGCGCTCGGCGCGGCTGCGCAGGTGGTGCAAATAGCCGGTGATGATGTCGATGTACTTGACGCCGAAACCGTGGCCCAGGTCGGTGGTCTGTTCGGCCAAGGGGCTGCCCAGGATGCTCTTCATGGAGCGCATCAGGCGGCCTTCGTAGCCTTCGATGTAGGCCTGCACGGCGGCGCGGCCAAAGGTGCGGGGCAGTTCGGCCCCCGAGCGGCCGGTGGCCTTTTCAAAGGCCGTGGGCAGGTCGTCGCTGTCGGTGCAGTAGAAAACCGCCGTGGGCATGGTGAGGCTGTCGCCCTCCAGCGGCACCAGGCGCATGCCCTGCTCCGTGGGAATGGCGATGGCCGAATTGGAGGTGCCGAAGTCGATGGCGCAATAACTACTCAAGGGGCGGGTTCTCTGGCGGGGCGGACGGGGCGCACACTGTATCAGTCTGGGGGCGGCTTCGGAAAGCGGCGGGCGTTTTACCGCTCCAGCGCTGAAAGGCGTGGATGAAGGCGGCGGACTCAGCATAGCCCAGCTCCTGGGCAACCGCTTCGATCGACTGCTGGGTGCTTTGCAGAAGGTGCTGCGCCTTGTCGTAACGCACACGGCTCAGCAGATCGCGAAAGTTGTGGCCTTCTTCGCTCAACTGGCGCCGCAGGCTGCGCTCGGACAACTGGAATGAGCGGGCCACCTCTTCCGCACTGGGGTAGCCCCGCGTGAACATCGCCAGGTGGGCCTGCACCCGATCGCTCAAGGTGCTCAGTGACACGTTCTGCGCCACCAGTTGTTGCTCGCACATGGACCGGTACATGCCGTGGGCCGCCGGATCGGCCGAGGCAAAACGCAGTTGCAGGTATTCGTTGCGCATCCACAGGCGGGCCACGGGTTCACCAAAGCGCACGGGGCAGCCGAAATGGGTTTCATAGGCGGCGGCTTCCGGCGGGCGCGGGTAGGGCATGTCGATGCGCTCGGCCCGCAAGTCCAGGCCCAGCGAGGCCTGCAGGTCGCGCATCATCTTGTAGGTGCCCGAGACCTCGCCATCCACCCGGAAGCGGAACACCTTGGGGGGCATGGGCAAGGGCTCCAGCACCAGGGCGCTGAGTTGTTCGCCGGGCTCGAAGCGCAAGGTGCCGTAGTTGTAGGTCAGGCGCTGGTAGCGGATGCCCATCTGGAAGGCTTCGTAGGCATTGGCGCAGGTCAGCAGCAGCATCACCAGCGGCCCATAGCCCGCTAGGTTGTAGAACTGCCCCAGCCGCAGGCCGATGGTGGGGTCGTGCAGGTGCTGGGCCAGGTCGGCATAAATGCGCAGTTCGCGGGCACGGTCGATGGGGGTGCTGGGGTTCAGCTGTTCCAGGACGAGGCCGTGCCGGGCCAGCACGGGGGTGGGGTCTTCGCCCAGTTGCTGCAGGCCTTGCAGCATGTAAATGAGGCCCAGGACGGGACGGGTACCCATGGGTGGTGCTTGCTTGGTTTGATCTGCGTCAAGGACCGGCCTTGCGGGGCTGGAGTGCCGCCAGTTTGGCCGAAATAATCAATCAGACGGGCGAATCTAGCATGGCGGCGCGAGCATCGCGCACGCACCATGGCCTGACGTTCGGAGACAAATCAACAAGGTGCCGCATGACTTCACAGAACACGACCATTTCCTCATTCCCCCGCCCGCGCCAGGTTGAAGTGGCGATCGCTGGTGTCGGCTTTGGCGGCTTGTGCATGGCGGTCAAGCTCAAGATGGCGGGCATCGACGACTTCGTGATCCTGGAAAAAGCCAGTGAGGTGGGCGGCGCCTGGCGCGACAACACCTACCCGGGCGCCGAGTGCGATGTGCAGTCGCACATGTACTCGTACTCGTTCGAGACCAAACCGGATTGGACCAAGCGCTACGCCCCCTGGGACGAAATCCAGCAGTACATCCTGGGCGTGACCAAAAAATACGGCATCCGCCCCCACATCCATTTCAACCAGGAGGTGATCAGCGCGGTGTTCAACGAAGGCACGGGGCGCTGGACCATCAAGACCGCCGGTGGCGAGGTGATCAGCGCGCGCCACTGGGTGCTCGCCTCGGGCCCGCTGCACGTGCCCGCCTTCCCTGACATCAAGGGGCTGGACACCTTCAAGGGCAAGGTGATGCACTCGGCCCAGTGGGACCATGGCTACGACCTGCACGGCAAGACCGTGGTGTCCCTGGGCAGCGGAGGCAGTGCTATCCAGTACGTGCCGGAGATCGCGCCCCTGGTCAAGAAGCTGCACGTGTTCCAGCGCACGCCCGCCTGGGTGATCCCGCGCGACACGCGCAAGTATTCCGAGTTCCGCAAGAAGCTGTTCGCAGCCCTGCCCATCACGCGCACCCTGCACCGCTGGCGCTGCTACTGGACCAACGAGTCGCGCGTGTGGCCCATCTTCAACCCGTGGATGGCGCGCATTGGTGGCGCGGCGCTGAAGAAGTTCATCTCACACCAGGTGAAAGACCCGGCCCTGGTCAAAAAGCTCACGCCCAACTACACCTTGGGCTGCAAGCGCATCCTCATCTCCAACAAGTGGTACCCCACCTTCAACCGCCAGAACGTGGAGTTGGTGACCAACGGCATCCAGGAGATCCGCGAGCACAGCATCGTCACCAAGGATGGCGTGGAGCGGCCGATGGACTGTCTGATCCTGGGCACGGGCTTCATCGTGGACCCGCGCATTTACATGAAGAGCTTCGAGATGCGCGGCCGCCATGGCCACACCTTGCAAGAGGATTGGAAAACCAGCCCCACGTCGTACCTGGGCATCACCACCGCCAACTACCCCAATATGTACCAACTGGTGGGGCCGCACACCGGCCTGGGCCACAACTCCATCATCTTCATGATCGAGGCGCAGGTGGAGTACATCGTCAAGTGCATCCAGCTGGTCAAGGCCAAGGGCGTGGACTACCTGGACGTCAAGCCGGCCGCGATGACGCGCTTCCTGAACGAGGTGACGCAGGCGCTCAAGGGCACGGTGTGGTCCTCAGGCTGCAAGAGCTGGTACCAGACCGCCGAGGGCATCAACTTCGCGATCTGGCCGAACTCGACCTGGAAGTACTGGCTGCAAACCCGCACCGTCAACGAGTCGGACTATGAGTTCGTGAAGTGCGTGGCCAAGAGCAGCACCCAGTCGGCCGAGGAAGGCCTGGACATGGCGGTGATGGCGGCCGGACGCCAGTGAGCGGCTTTCAAAGCACCATGGGCTGGACGTAACCGGTCATCTCCAGGTAGCCCTCGCCGACCACGCGCTGGTCGACGTCGCGCAATTCGCTCAGGCCTTCCCAGTAGACAGTGCCGGTGCTTTGCTGACCGGCCAGTTCTTGCGCGTCCAGCAGGGCGCGCACGGTGAAGCGTCCGGCGGGCGTGTCCACTTGCCATTCGACCGGGTAGCTGGCGTGCGTGGCGGGGCTTTGCCAGGTGCGACCAGGCGTGAAGCGGACCTCGTCGGGTTTGAAGATGCGGGCCGCTTGGCCGGGCGCGCGGAAGCTGCCGCCAGCCCACAGCGTGGATCCATCCTGGCGGCGCAGGCGGAAGGCCATGAGGGCGCTGCCATCGCGCAGGTTCATGCCGATCCAGTCCCAGCCCACGGCGTCGGGCGCCAGCAATGACTCGCTCCACTCGTGGTCCATCCAGGCCAGGCCGCTGACCGGTTGTGCCTTGCCGTGCAGGGTGACCTGGCCGGTGACCGCCAGCTGCGGTTGCGAGTAATAGCGGCTGGCCTGGCTGGGCAGGGGGCCTTTGCGTGAATACCCGGCTTGGCCTTGCACCAAGGGCGCTTGCGTGCTGCGCATGTTCAGTTTGAAGCCGAAGGCCTGGGTTTTGACTTGGGCCTGGTAAAGGCTTTGCGTGGCGCTGCCGCTGCGTTGCAGGGACCAGTCTTTCAGGTGCACGTGCGTGTCTTCCAGCGTGGCGCCAGCCAGGCCCAGGCCTTCGCGGGCGATGCGTTGGTCGTGCAGCAACTGGCGGCCGGCCACATCGGTGATGGCGGCGTGCGCCAGGATCAACTGTTTGGCGGCGAACTGGCTGGGGTTGTCTTGGGCCGTGTCCACGCGCGATCGGAAGAAGGTGACCTGGAAGCCCAGGGTTTGACGATCCGCCGTGCGCAGACGGCCGGTGATGTACCACCACTCGGTGCGGAACTCGGGGTGGGCACCGAAGTCGCGCGGGAAGCCCAGGGCATCGCCAATTTTGACTTCGGGAGGCGCGACGGTGCTGGCTTTCACCAAGGACGCCGCGAGGATGGGAGGGCAGCCGAGCGCACCCAAACTGCCCAAGGCGATCAGGCAATCACGCCGATCCAGCGAGGTCATGCGTTGGTCTGTGTTCATGCGCTGCATCGCCTCACCAGTCTTCCTTCACCGCCATCACGGCATCGCGCCCGATGGCTTGTCGGCCTGCGACCAAAGCGGTCAAAGTGCCGGCCAGCACCACGCCCAGGCACAGCAGGCCCAATCGATCCCAAGGCGCCAGCAGGTCCATGGTCCAGTGAAAACTTTGCGGGTTGACGACCTCGACCAGCACGATGCTGACCGCCAGGCCCAGCCCCAATCCCATCAAGGCGCCAATGCCAGTCAGCACCAGGCCTTCGCCCCCCACGATGCCCAGCACCTGCCGTGGCGTGAAGCCCAGGTGGCTGAGCAGGCCGAACTCCTTGCGACGCGCCAGCACCTGCGCTGAAAAGCTGGCCGCCGTGCCAAACAGGCCGATGCCGATGGCCACGGCCTGCAACCAGTAGGTGACGGCAAAGCTGCGGTCGAAGATGCGCAAGGTGGTCTCGCGGATCTGGCGCGGCTCGGCGAATTCGATCAGGCCACCGGCCAGGCCACGCGCTTCGGCCGCACGGCGGATGGCGGTTTGCACATCGGGCGTGCGGGCCTCGGGGGCGAGCCACAGGGCCAGGTCGTTGATGCCGAGGTCGCCGGTCAAGCGTTGGTAGTCGGCCTGGTCGATCACGATGGCGCCTTGCTGGCGCGCATAGTCGCGCCACACGCCGCGCACATGGGCTTGAACGGGCGGCTGGCCGACGCGCAAAGGCAGCGCCAAGGTGCGGCCAGGCGCGGCGCCGTGCAGGTCGACCATGGCCTCGCTCACGTAGATAGACACCTGGCCAGGCTTGGGCGGCAGCAGGTCACCCACCAGCGGCAGGCTGCGGTCAGCCTGGCCCACCGGGCGCGACAGCAAGGCCACGTCGCCCAGCGATGGGCTCAAGTTCAACGAGGTCACGCGGATGCCCACGGCGCGCTGCACGCCGGGCACTTGCCGGACGTCATTGAGCAGGTCCTGGCCCAGGTTCAAGGTGTCGCTGCCCGCGCCGTTGGTGGCGCGGGCATACAGGTCGGCGGGCAGGACCACGTCCAGCCAGGCCGTGACCGAGCCCCGGAAGCTGGCCACCATCACCGTCAAGGCGACCGACAAGCTCAGGCTGGCCACGACGCCCGCGATGGCGACCGTGGCGGTGTGTCGCATGCGCCGCGCGCGTTCAAACGCGAGCAGGGCGGCGGGCCGCTGCGGCGTGGGCCACAGGCGCAGCAGCCAGCCCACCGTGCCGGGCACGCAGGCGATGCCGCCCATCAGCAAAGCCGCCACGCTGAGGTAAGCCCACAGCGGCACGCCCGCCACCGGGGGCAGCATGGCCAGCGCCACGCCCAGCAACAACAGCACCGGGCCCAACCAGGGCAGGCGCGAGGCGCGGTGCGTGTCGCCCAATCCCTTCAGGGCCTGGGCGGGTGGCAAATCTTGCGCAGCCCGGGCGGGCAACCAACCCCCCAACATGGCGGCCAGCACGCCCAGGCCCCCATACAGCGCGGCCGCCCAAAGCGACCACTGCAACGTGGGCACGATGCCGGGGAAGTAGCCGCCCCCCAGGTCACCGGCCAGCAGCTTGAGCGCCGTGTAGGCCAGGCCCGTGCCCGCCGCGATGCCCAGCACCGAGCCCAGCAGCCCGATGGCGGCCGACTCGCACAACACCAGCTTCAGCCGCTCGCGGGCGCTCAAGCCCAGCACGCCCAACAGGGCCAAGGACTGCTGCCGCTTGGCCACCGACAGCGACAAGATCGAAAACACCAGGAAGGCACCCGTGAACAGCGCCACCAGGGCCAGCACCGTCAGATTGACCCGGTAGGCGCGCGACACGTTGGACACCCGCTGCGTGGACTCGTCGCCCGAATCGCTGACCACGCCATCGGGCAACTGCAAGGCCTTGAGCACCTGGTCGGCCTGCGCACCACCGATCAGCTTGACGTTGATGCGGTTGAGTTGGCCCAAGGTGCCCAGCAAAGTTTGGGCGCCCGCGATGTCCATCACGCCCAAGGCTTCGCCACCGGCGATGACCGTGCCCACCACGCGCAACCTCTTCAAGGCCAGGCCCGATTGCACCTCGATCGTGTCGCCCGCTTCCACGCCCAGCTTCTGGCGGGCCTGCGCGTTCAGTGAGACCGCGTCGGTGGCGAACAGCAGCAGGCGGTCCTCGCCTTTGGGCAGTTGCGGGATCAAGGCGGGGGCCAAAGGCGCGGCCACCAGGGGGTCCAACCCCAGGATCTTCAGGGATTGCCTTTGCCCGCGAGGGCCGATGGCCAGCGTCGTCACCTCGACCACCGGGCTGGCCAGGGCCACTTGGGGGTGCCGGGCCACGCGCGGGTACAGCGCTTCGTCGAAGCCACCGCGCGCTGCGCGCAGGCTGAAATCGGCCTGGCCATTGACCGATCGCACCGCCGAGCTGAACTCGCTCAGGGCCGATTCGTTGATCAAGTGCACGGAGAACGCCAGCGCCACACCCAGCAGCACGGCCAGCACGGCGGTGGCATGCCGCCAGCCGTGGTGCCGCAGCTCCGGCCAGGAAAAGTGACGCAGCAGGGTGGCAACGGGCGAGGGCTCAGGCCGCATCGCGCAGGCCTTGCCGGGTCAGCCGCAGCACGCGGTCGGCCCGTTGGGCGGCCGAGGGCGAGTGGGTCACCATCACGCAGGCCGTTTGATGCTTGCGGATCTGGGCCACGAAGGCGCTCATCACCTTGTCGGCGGTCTCGGGGTCGAGGTTGCCGGTGGGCTCGTCGGCGAGCAGCAGCGCGGGCCGGTGGATCAAGGCGCGCGCGATGGCCACGCGTTGCAACTGCCCGCCCGACAGCTGTTGCGGCAGGCGTTCGCCCAGGCCCTCCAGTCCGACCGACGTCAAGGCCTGGGCCAAGCGGAGGGCATAAGCGGCGCCTTTGTTCTCGCCCAGCAGCATCAATGGCAGGCCCACGTTCTGCGCCACGCTCAAATGCGGCAGCACGTGGAAGGCCTGGAACACGAAGCCCAGGTGGCGGCGCCGAAAGTGCGCCTGAGCGGTCTCGTCCAGCGACTGAACGTCCACGCCTTTCAGGGTGACGCGCCCCTCGTCGGCCCCGTCCAGCCCCGCCAGGCAGTTCAGCAAGGTGGATTTGCCGACCCCCGATTCGCCCACGATGGCGATGAATTCGCCCGGTTGCACGCTCATGTCGACGTGGGCGAACACCGGCTCGGGGCCATAACGTTTGGTCAATCCTCGAACTTCAAGCATGCGGATTCAGGGCCAGGAGCGAACGAACCGGTAAACTGTATCCCTTTCGAGGTCTCGCTGCCCCATGGCTGTTGTCTCCAAAGGGAACACCCCGCTCATCGTCGATCTGAAAAGTGCCACGCTGACCCTGGTCGCCGTGGTGCTGAAAACCACCGACCTGGCGGTCCTGGCCGGTGAGTTGACCGAGCGTTTTGGCGCCTCCGCCGATTTTTTCAACCAGGACCCGGTGGTCATCGACCTGACGCCCGTCCAGGACGACGCCAAAGCCATCCCCTTCAACCACCTGATCGCCTTGCTGCGCGAACACCGCATGGTGCCGGTGGCCGTCAAGGGTGGCAGCCCCGCGCAGATGGCCGCCGCGCAAGCCGTGGGCCTGTTCGAAGCGCCCGATGGCCCCTCGGCCAAGGTGCCCGTCCGCGTTGAAACCGTGGTGCAAGAAGTCATCCGCGAGGTCGAGGTGATCCGCGAAGTGCCCGTGCAGGTGCCCGGCCCTTCCGTGCCCACCATGGTGATCGACAAGCCTTTGCGCTCCGGCCAGCAGGTCTATGCCAAGGGCGGCGACCTGGTGGTGCTGGCGGCGGTCAACAATGGCGCTGAAGTCATCGCCGACGGCCACATCCATGTCTACGCCCCGCTGCGCGGCAAAGCCATCGCTGGCGCGCGCGGCAACACCGAGGCGCGCATTTTCACCACCTGCCTGGAGCCCGAACTGATCTCCATCGCAGGCATTTACCGCACCTCTGAAACCGCTCTCTCACCAGACCTGCTGGGCAAACCTGCCCAGATTCGCCTTGATGGCGAAAAGCTGGTGATGGAAGCGATCAAGCTCAATTAACTTAGAAGGACTCGATACCGATGGCCAAAATCATCGTGGTGACCTCCGGCAAGGGAGGGGTGGGCAAAACCACCACCAGCGCCAGCTTTTCGTCAGGTCTTGCCCTTCGTGGCCACAAAACCGTGGTGATCGACTTTGACGTCGGTCTGCGCAACCTCGACCTCATCATGGGCTGCGAGCGGCGCGTGGTCTATGACCTGATCAACGTCATCAATGGCGAAGCCAACTTGAACCAGGCGCTGATCAAGGACAAGCAGTGCGACAACCTGTTCGTGCTGCCCGCCTCGCAAACGCGCGACAAGGACGCGCTGTCCAAGGAAGGCATCGAGAAGATCCTGACCGACCTGGCCGCGATGGACTTCGAATACATCATCTGCGACTCGCCCGCAGGCATCGAAACCGGCGCCCTGCTGGCCATGCACTTTGCGGATGAAGCCTTGGTGGTGACCAATCCCGAAGTCTCGTCCGTGCGCGACTCGGACCGCATCCTGGGCATGCTGGCCTCCAAGACCAAGCGCGCCATTGAAGGGCAAACGCCCATCAAGGAGCACCTGCTGATCACCCGCTACAACCCCACGCGGGTTGAAGAGGGCCAGATGTTGTCGCTGCAAGACATCCAGGAGATCCTGCGCATCCCGCTGATTGGCGTGATCCCTGAATCGGAGTCGGTGCTGACCGCGTCGAACCAGGGCCTGCCCGCCATTCACCTGGCCGAGTCGGACGTGTCCGAGGCCTACAAGGACGTGATCGCACGCTTTCTGGGTGAAGACAAACCCATGCGCTTCATCGAGGCCGTCAAGCCCGGCTTCTTCAAGCGCATGTTCGGGGGGAGGTAAGCAGCATGTCCTTCCTTTCATTCTTCCTCGGTGAAAAGAAAAAGACCGCCAGCGTGGCCAAGGAGCGCCTGCAGATCATCCTCGCGCACGAGCGCAATGGTCGGCACGGCAACCCGGATTACCTGCCGGCCCTGCAGCGTGAACTGGTGGCGGTGATCACCAAATACATCGCCATCAACCCGGACGACATCAAGGTGAGCCTGGAGCGCCAGGACAACCTGGATGTGCTGGAAGTCAAGATCGAACTGCCGGACGGCGGTCGTTGATTCATCAAGCCAAAAAAAGCGGAGCAAGCCCTCACAGGCTGCTCCGCTTTTTCATGGGTGCTGGCCCCCCACCACAGGGTGGCGTCAGCGCCCGCCGTGGCTTGGATTACCGACCGTCGTGGTCGGAATCACCCGGGATGGCGCGTTCCACCGTGTCGCTGAGGCGGTCCCAGGATGACCGAGTGGCTTGCCTGGCCTTGTCCCATGACAGGTTGGATTTGCCGCGCGCGCCCTGGTCCCACTCGCGGCCCAGGTCGCTGTCCACCTCGTCGAACGAGCGGCCTTGGTAGGTCTCGAAGTTGTTCACACCGTGGCGATACGCCGGGCCGTAGTCGTCGTAACTTTCGCCCGGCGACACATACGATTCACGCGAATAATTTTCCTGCCAGTGGGCATCTTCTACATCGGGGTCGATGCGGCGGGCCACCGCCTTGCCGGCCAGGCCGCCAACGATGGCGCCCGCTGCCGCGCCGACCAGCGTGCCGACGGGACCGGCCACTGAGCCAATGGCGGCGCCCGCCGCCACACCACCTGCCGCGGCGCCCACACCGGTGCCCACTGGATGGAAGTCTGGGGCATTGGTGATCGGGTCACGGTGGGTGTCGGCTTGGAGAGTTTGTTTGTCGTGAACGGTAGGCATGGTGAGCTCCTTTTGCAGTGCACAGAGAAAGGTGCGGCGTGCTGCCGCCTGGACCCTCATCCGGCAATGCGCGTGCCCAAAGCGGTTTTCGGTCGCCATCTGGGGCTTGACGCCGTCCGCCCGACGCCATGGCGACACACGGGCCGATCAGGTCGTCACGCCATCGGCCTTGAACATCGCCTTGATACCTCGCACCGCTTGACGTATCCGCGCCTCGTTCTCGATCAAGGCAAAACGGACATGGTCATCGCCATGGTCGCCAAAGCCGATGCCGGGTGACACACACACCTTGGCTTTCTCCATCAGCAGCTTGGCAAACTCCAGCGACCCCAGTGCGCGGTAGTGCTCGGGGATGCGCGCCCAGATGTACATCGAGGCCTTGGGGCATTCAACCTTCCAGCCCGCCTCGGTCAGCCCCTTGAACAGCACATCGCGCCGGTTCTGGTACTGCGCGCAGATGTCCTTCACGCACTGCTGATCGCCCTCCAGCGCCGCAATCGCCGCCACCTGCAAGGGCGTGAAGGTGCCGTAGTCGTGGTAACTCTTGATGCGCGCCAGCGCGGCCACCAGGTCGGGGTTGCCCACCATGAAGCCCACGCGCCAGCCCGCCATGTTGTAACTCTTGCTGAGCGTGAAAAACTCGACCGCGATGTCTTTCGCACCCGGCACCTGCATGATCGATGGCGCCTTCCAGCCGTCGAACACGATGTCGGCATAGGCCAGGTCGTGCACCACGAAGATGTCGTGCTTCTTGGCCAAGGCAATCACGCGCTCGAAGAAATCCAGCTCCACGCATTGCGCCGTGGGGTTCGATGGAAAACCCAGCACCATCATCTTGGGCTTGGGGTAGCTGCCCCGGATGGCCTTCTCCAGTTCGGCAAAAAAATCCACACCGGGTACCAGTGGCACCGAGCGGATGTCCGCCCCCGCGATCACCGCGCCATAGATGTGGATGGGGTAGGACGGATCAGGCACCAGCACCGTGTCGCCCCGGTCCAGCGTGGCCAGCATCAGGTGGGCCAAGCCTTCCTTGGAGCCGATGGTGACGATGGCTTCCTTGTCCGGGTCGATGTCGACCTGGTAACGGTCTTTGTACCAATGCGCGATGGCACGGCGCAGGCGCGGGATGCCCTTGGAGGCCGAGTAGCCGTGCGTGTCTGGCCGCTGCGCGACCTCGGTGAGTTTGGCGACGATGTGCGGTGGTGTGGCCCCGTCTGGGTTGCCCATGCTCATGTCGATGATGTCTTCGCCACGGCGGCGCGCGGCCAATTTCAGTTCGGCCGTGATGTTGAAAACGTAGGGAGGGAGGCGATCGATGCGCGCAAAGCGGCGCTTGCCTGCAGATGAGGACATGGGATGACTTTCACGTGAGCGCCCGGAACCGTCCGAGCGACGTGAGCCGCAATGAGGCAGCCCGGTGCCATCGTAAACGAAGGCGTCATGTTCTTGACGCCTGAAGTTCATCAAGTTAATCTTTTATAAGCGGACACACATTTCGTTCATTCCAACTCATCAGAGAGGACTTCAACATGGGCATCTTGAGTTCCGGCCTCCGCCGCTTGGTGGCGTCCAGCATGGTGCTGGCCGTGTTCGGTTTTGGATCAGCCTGGGCCGCTGTGCCCATTGTGTTGTATGACCGTCCCTTGGACGACCCCTGGTGGGATCTGACCGACAACTCAGGCCTGACCAAACTGACGTTGACCAACGTGCTGGTGGATCAAAGCACGCCGTGGTCCTTGAAGTGGGACATCACCAACCCAAGTACCCAGTCGCCCAACCTGTACGAGATTGAGTTGTCCTGGACCAAGGGCTACACCAAGTCATTCGCGCAGACCTCCAATGCGGAAGTCAACGGCGAGCTGACTGCGGAGTTCAAAGGCATTGGCGCCAAGATTGGAGGCAGTTATTCAACGGGTTTTGAGATCAAGGAAGAAGCCACCAGCACCACCGAGGAAAAGCTCAAGACCTCTTGCACGCTGGGTTGCCTGCAAAACGGCAAGTACTACACGAAGTCCATCTTCGACCAGTTTTCAGGCACGTATGAGTGGTTTGACGACGTAGGGCCTCATGTCGGCGGCGAGACGCGCTTGGGCAACTGGACCGCGATCGTGTACCACGGGCATGGCATTGATGGCCCCAAGATCACTGGCGGCATCGCCTGTGTTCCAGAAACCAGTGCCAGCTTGTTGGCCTTGGCCGGGGTGGGATTCATGGGCGCCTGGAGAATGGCCCCGATCCGCTCGCGCAGGCGTGAGCGCCAACAGGCTTGAAGCCACTCAAAGGTCGTGCGAGTAGCTCAGCACACCCCAGCTTTGGTAGCGATCCCGGTTGGGATCGGCGCCGCGCACCTCGAACTCAGGCGTGCGCCTCTTCCAGGCCACGCCCAGCTTGTGCTGACCCCGCTCACCCAGGGGCACTGCGAACCCCACGGTGGACGTGCCCACCAGGCGTTCAGGATCAATCTCTGCATGGCCCTTATAGGTGCGCCCTTCCAGGAAAACGTTGTAGGCCACCGCGCTGACCTGCATGTGCGCGTAGAACACGGTGTGGCGCAGGCTGTCCATGAAGGTGCCACGCGTGGCATGTGCGCTGAAGTCCGGCGTGAAAAACTCGCCCTCGTCCAGGCCCCCTGATTGGAGCCCTCGGCCCTGGCCGCCCGCGGGGCTCCAGGTCACGGCCACCGCGCCGCGCAAGAAGGTGTGGACATTGCCCACGGCGCCGCCCCAAGAGGTTTGCAGGCCCAAGGGGCTGTCGACGAAGTGGTAGTTCGTGGAGAGGTAGCTGAGCTGCACACCCAATCTGGGGCGCAGCTGGTTGTCCCAGCCCATCGGCTCCTTCGATGAGCCCAGGCAGCAATGCGCTGCCTTCTGCGTGCCTTCCGCCAGCGATGCCGGGCCCGTCGGACCCGCTTTGAAGCCCATCATCTGGTGCCGGTTGCCACTGAAGTTGGACAAACCGACGCCGCCATACAGCCAGCCTGCCCAAGGTCGGTCACGCGTTTGAGGTTCTGCCACATCCACTTCACGCGGCGTGTAGATGTTCTGGCCCAGCACGGTGTTCAAGCTGACATTGCACCCATCGCCTTCGCAGCTCTCGGGCACCATCCACCGTCCCCAAGACAAAGTGGGCTTGAGCAACTCGGGCTCTCGGCCATCTTCAAAAGCGAGCATCAATTGCATGCCGTTGGTGTACCAGCGGTCTTTAGCGTTTTTGGTGCCCAGCAGGTCGTTCTCCAGGACGAAGGCCCAGCCCTTCAACTCGGCGCCGCCGTCCTCGGTCAAGCTGGCCTGTTGTGATTTCGCGGGCGTGCTGGCCAGGCCTGCGGTGGCCAGGATTGCGCACATCATCAAAAGCCTGGGGGAGGACGGAGCGCCGTCACGAAACTGCAAGGACATTGATGGTTTCATTCAGGTTGTTCTTCTTGTTGATGATTTCAACGCCCCTTGTTCGGCGCTCTTGTAGGCCTTTGGCTTCATCGCTTGTCAGAAAAGCCGCCATTTCAACCTTGTCGGACTAGACCCCCCTGAACCTGGGGGCGTGCGGGGTTCTACCCAGTGTGGTTGTTACGGAGTGGAACTAACTTGGCGGTGCGGTTTTAACGTCAACCATGCAACCAAATTCGTTCCAAGGAGATTCCCATGAAGCACAGACCCACCGAGACTACCCTGCGCCAATGTTGTCTGGCTGCGTTGCTGGCGTGCGCCACGGCATCCAGCATGGCCGCCGCCCCCCAGGCCGTGATCACGCCCAGTGCGGCCATGCCGGGTTTTGGTGATCGGCTTGACCCGGCGACCGACAGCCAGTTCGTCGAGCAGGAGTTCTCCATCAGCGGCCTGGCCCGCAAATACCGGGGCACTGGCACCCTGGGCGCCGATGGCAAATGGGCCGCCAGCGTGGTCTCCAGCGCCAACCCCTACAACACCTTGATGATCGTGCGTCGGCCGACCAGTGCCGCGCAGTTCAACGGCATCGTCATCGTGGAATGGCTCAACGTCAGCACCGGGTATCCGCTGGACGTGGACTGGAGCATGGCCCACGAAGCCATCCTGCGCGAAGGCTATGCCTACATTGGCGTGAACGTGCAGAAGGTGGGCGTCACCGGTGTGCAAAAGCTCAAGCAGTTTGGTGACCGCTATGCCGCCATGAGCATCCCCGATGACGACATCTCTTACGACATCTTGTCGCAGACCGCCCAGGCCGTGCGCGACCAGGCCGCCGTGCTCCTGGGCGGCTTGCAGCCCCAGAAGATCCTGGCCACCGGGCATTCCCAATCCGCGATGCGCCTGCTGACCTACGCCAACGCCATCCAGCCGCTCGACCAGGTGTTTGACGGGCTGCTGATCCACGGCCGCCTGGCCACCGGCGCCAAACTGGCCTCCAGCGACAACCTGCCCGCCACCGCCGCCATCCGCAGCGACACCAAGGCCCCCGTGTTCTTGCTGCAGACCGAGATGGACTCGGCCTTGGGCTCGGGCACGTCCAAACAGATCGACACCGACAAGATCCGCCAGTGGGAGGTGGCCGGGGGGTCGCACGCCGACCAGTACCTGCTGGACAACATTGCCGAAGTCAGCGGCCGTGATGTGGGCTGGGTACCGCCCGCGTGCATCAGCCCTTACAACGCCATGCCCTTCTACGCGACCGAGATCGCGGCCATCCACCACCTGAAGAACTGGGTAACCACGGGCGTCGCCCCCCCGACCGCACCTCGCCTGCAGCGCGATTGGCTGGGGTCCATCAAGAAGGACGCCCATGGCAATGCGCTGGGCGGCCTGCGCCTGCCCGAGATCGAGGTGCCGATTGCCAAATACGGCCACGCCAACTTCACGACGGGCTCGCTGGCGTTTCTGGACTTGTTCGCTTGCGTGGCCGGGGGCAACACCAATGCCTTTGATGCCAGCAAGCTGAAGACGCTTTACCCCACTCACGCGGACTATGTGGCCAAGTACACGCTGGCCGCCACGGCCTCCTTGCTGAAAGGTCACATCCGGCCGGTGGAATACGCCAAAGGCATCGAGCGGGCGAAGGCGGCCAAAGTGCCGCAGTGAAGGCTTGAAGGCGGTGGTCACCAGTACCTGGCAATCACCGTCCTCTGAATCTCGCTGCTGCCTTCATAAATCTGCGTGATCCGCGCATCCCGGTAATGCCGTTCCACCGCATGGTCCTCCAGGTAGCCGTACCCACCCAGCACCTGGATGGCCTTGGAGCACACCCACTCGGCCATCTCTGAGGCGAAGAGCTTGGCCTGCGCGGCCTCGGAGGTGCAAGGCTCACCCGCCCCGCGCAAACGCGCCGCATGGTGCACCATCAACCTTGCGGCATTCAAGCGCGTCAACATGTCGGCCAGCATGTGCGCAATGGCCTGGTGCTCGGCAATCGGCTTGCCAAACTGCACCCGCTCTTGCGCATAGGCATGCGCTTCGGCCAAGGCCGCGCGGGCAATGCCCACGGCCTGCGCGGCGATGCCAATGCGCCCGCCTTCCAGGTTCGACAGCGCGATCTTCAAGCCCTGCCCGCGCTCGCCCAACAGGTGGGCCTCGGGAATGCGGCAATCGTCCAGCGCCACCGGGCAGGTGTCGGACGCGCGCAAGCCCATCTTGCGTTCGCGCGCGCCCACGTGAAAGCCCGGCGCATCGGTGGGCACCACAAAGGCCGAGATGCCCTTCTTACCCAGGCCGGGCTCAGTGATGGCAAACACGATGGCCAGGTCGGCCCGCTCGCCATTGGTCACGAACTGCTTCTGGCCATTCAACACCCAGTGCCCGTCCTTCAGCTCGGCGCGGGTGCGCAGGGCATCCGCCTCGGAGCCGCTGTGGGGCTCGGTCAGGCAAAAAGCGCCCAGCAGATCACCCCGGGCCAAGGCGGGCAGCCATTGCTTTTTTTGCGCCTGCGTGCCGAACTTCAAAATGGGCACGCAGCCCACCGAGTTGTGCACGCTCATCAGCACCGCGCATGAGGCGCAACCCGCCGCCACCTCCTCAATCGCCAGGGCGTAGCTCAAGTCGTCGGATTGGGTGCCGCCCCATTCGGCGGGCACCGCCATGCCGAGCAAACCCATGTGGCCCATTTGCCGCACGATGCCTTCACCCAGGTCGCGGTCGCGGTCCCATTGGGCGGCAAACGGCGCGATGTGGGATTGAACGAAATCGCGGATGGCATCGCGCTGCACGCGCTGCTCTTCGGTCAGCAGGCCGTCCATCATCGGGGGGCCAGGCGGATGGCACCGTCCAGCCGAATCACTTCGCCGTTGAGGTATTCGTTCTCCACAATGTGGCGGACCAGGTCGGCGTACTCGGAGGGCTTGCCCAGGCGCGATGGGTGGGGAATGCCCGCCGCCAGCGCGTCTTGCACCTCCTGCGGCATCCCTTTGAGCATGGGGGTTTCGAAGATGCCGGGGGCAATGGTCATCACGCGGACCTGGTCGCGCGCGAGTTCGCGGGCGGCGGGCAAGGTCATCGCCACGATGCCGCCTTTGGAGGCCGCGTAAGCCGTCTGCCCGATCTGGCCATCGAAGGCCGCGATGGAGGCGGTGTTGATGATCACGCCCTTGGACGAATCCGCCAGCGCGCCCGAGGCCACGAAGGCAGGCACGGCCAGCCGCATCATGTTGAAGCTGCCAATCAAGTTGACCTCGATGGTCTTGGCAAACACCGACAGGCGGTGCGGCCCTTCTTTGCCGTGGATCTTCTCGGCGCGGGCAATGCCGGCCGAATTGACCAGCACGTCCAGCCGGTGGAATCGGCCGATGGCGATCTGCACGGCGGTCTGGGCGCTGGCCTCGTTGGCCACGTCGGTTTGCACGTAGGTCCAGCGGTCCTTCCATTCGGGCAACAAGTCGCTTTCGTCGGGCTCGGCCAGGTCGGCGATCACCACGCGGGCGCCCGCTGCGAGTGCCATTCGGACCACGGCGGCCCCCAGGCCAGAACTTCCACCTGTGACTAAAAACACGCTATCGGGCAGCTTCATGGTGTGTTGTCTCCGTTTGTTGTGCAGGTGACTGAAGTCTAGACCGGAGCGCACCGATAAGGCATGAAAGCCCTGTTCCCCCTTCACAAGGACCCTCACGACATGCCAGCCCTCGGTCAACGGGAAGTGCTGACCGCTGGCCCCCCTGGCAGCGACGTTTGCCTGCGCGCTGCACAGCACCTGATGGAGGTCGGTTTCGTCCGATGGGATGCCGGGAGCGATGCCTTGCATGTGTCGCCCGAGGCGCGCGCCATGCTGGGCCATGGCCTGGATGACGAGATGACGGTGTCGCATCTGATGAGCCTGATCGGCGCGCCAGACGCGGCCCGGGTCCGCGACCTTTGGTCCGGGGCACTGGCGCAACGCCACGCCACCGTGGACGCCGAGTTCGCCGCCTTCTTGCGCGATGGCTCGGTGCGGCGTTTGCGCGGGGTGGCTTTGCTGTCGTACGGGGCCGACGGCGGTTTGGCCCACGGCATCATCGGCCTGCAAGACCTGAGCGCTCAGCATGCCGTGCTGCAGGCGCTCTCGGACAGCGAGGCCCGGCTGGAAGAGATCCAGGAGATTGCCCAATTTGGTTGCTGGGAATGGGACTACACGCGGCGGCAGGCCCGTTTCTCGGCCGAGACCTTGCGCATGTTGCGCCGTCCGATGGACTGGACGCCCGGCATGAGGGACTTGATGGAACTGGTGCCCGAGGACCAGCGCAACTGGGTGGCCGAGCTGTACGCGAAAGCCTTCGCGGAGAAGGTGGAAACCTTGCGGTACGAGGTGCGCCACGTTGAGGACGACGGCACCCGCGATTTGCACACCGTGGCGCGCATCAGCTATGACGCGCACGGGCATCCCAAGCGCCTTCTGGCCACGGTTCAGGACATCACTGAGCTGAAGACCTACCGGCGCCAGCTGCATTCGCTGTCCTTTTTCGACCCCTTGACCGAACTGCCCAACCGCGCCCTGTTCGTGGACCGGCTCAGCCAGGCCCTGATCGATGCGTCGTGGCACCACCAGCAAGTGGGCACCCTGCTGCTGGACCTGGACCGTTTCAAGGACATCAACGATTCGCTGGGCCACAGCGCGGGCGATGACCTGCTCAAGCAAGCCGCGCAACGTTTGCGCCAGGTGCTGCGTGAGTACGACACCATCGCCCGCCTGGGCGGCGACGAGTTCGCCGTGGTGCTGCCCGATGTGCGCCATGCCACCGACATGGGGAGCATCGCCAGCAAGGTGATCAGTGCCTTCAAGGCGCCCTTCACGGTCAGTGGCCAGGAGGTGTTTGTGACGGCCAGCATTGGCGGCGCGCTCTACCCCAGCGACGCGCAGGACGCCAACCAGTTGCTGCAGCACGCCGATGCGGCGCTGTACCACGCCAAGGGCCAGGGGCGCAACAACTTCCAGTTCTACTCCAGCGACCTGACGGCCCAGGCCTCGGCCCGCCTGACGATGGAAAGCGAGTTACACAAGGCCTTGGCGCGCGACGAGCTGGAACTGCACTACCAGCCCAAGTTCGACCTGGCCTCGGGCAGACTGGTGGGGGCCGAAGCGCTGATGCGCTGGAACCACCCCGAGCGTGGCCTGGTCCCGCCGGTGCAGTTCATCCCGCTGGCCGAAGACACCGGCCTGATCGTGCCCATGGGCGCCTGGGCCCTGCGCGCCGCCTGCGTGGCCGCCGCCGATTGGAACCGCCGAAGCAGTCATCCTCTGAAGATCGCGGTGAACCTGTCGGCCCGGCAGTTCCCCGGGGGCGAGCTGGTGAACACCGTGCGCGAAGCCTTGAGCGCAGCCCACTGCCTGCCCGAATGGCTGGAGCTGGAGATCACCGAAAGCCTGCTGCTGGATGGGCGCGACGAGGTGCGCAGTGTGCTGGAAGAACTGTCACAACTGGGGATCACCATCGCCATCGACGACTTTGGTACCGGCTACTCGGCCTTGAGCTACCTGACGCGCTTTCCGGTGCAAATCCTGAAGATTGACCGCGCCTTCATCAAGGAGGTGCCTTCTGATCGGGGCAATGCGGAGCAACTGGTCAAGGCGATTGTGTCGCTGGGCCAAAGCCTGAACATGGCGCTGGTGGCCGAGGGCGTCGAGACCCAGGAGCAGGCCGACTACCTGAGTGGCCTGGGTTGCGAGGTGGTGCAGGGCTTCCTGTTCGGCAAGCCTGTGTCGCGCTCAAGCTTTGAACAATGGGTGCACGCGGCCTGAGGTCTTGAGCGCCCGCATTTGGCTTGCGCCTGGATTTGATCGACACTGAAATGGCGATCACACAAAGCATTCAGGACAGGAGCCCCCCATGGACGATCCCTTTCGTCGCACGACCTTCGGGCCGGCGGTCTATTACAAAGATCCTTTGGCTGCGCTGGACTGGCTTGAGAAAGCTTTTGGCTTTGAGCGCACCATGGTCATCACCGACAGTGAAGGCCACCTGGGCCATTCGGAGATGCGCTTTGGCGAGGGATACATCATGGTCAGCCCCGCCTGGAACGAGACCACCGACAGCCCGCTCGCCCTGGATGGCAAGAACACGCAGTCGGTGCACGTGCAATTGAGGGACGGGTTGGATGCCCACTGTGATCGGGCCCGTGGGGCGGGCGCGGTCATCGTGCGCGAGCCCGAAGACCAGTTCTACGGCGACCGCGTCTACTCCGCCAAGGACCCGGAAGGCCACGTTTGGAGCTTTGGACAGAACGTGCGCAGCGTGAGCCGGGAAGAGGCCGAACAACTCAGTGGCTTGAAGATCGAAGGCTGGGTGTCCACGTGGTGACCGTGCGGCGGTAGCATCCGGGGCAAGGCCTCGCGTTCGTGCTGTTGATCCTGGTGTTGCAAACTGCGCCCATCTGGTTCGCTGCCAAGATCGTGGGCGCGGGCAAGACCGACTTCCTGCCTGTGGGCATCGCGGTGGTCGCTGGGGGCGTCATCTCTGGGCTGCTGCTGGCCTTCATCCTCTTTGTGCTGGGGCTGTCTTTCCAGGCGGCCTTGAACAAGTTCCTGGGTGTCTTCTCGCTCTAGTGGGTCGATCAATCAAACGATCAAGCCACGGCCCCGGCCAACCAGCGCCCGCCCGCTTCCACGCTGTCGATCAACACGGTGCCTTGCCCGGCGGGCAGCTCGCGCGCCCAGCCTCCCAGCGCCGCGCCGCCCAGGATCACTGCGCTCAAAGGCGGCCCTTCCGCCAGGATGTCGGTCACCGCTTGATTCAGGCTGCTCACACCTTGCGCTGGATCAGCGGCCAGCTCGCCGCCATGGGCCTCGACCGTGAGCACCCGCTGCAGGCCTGCAGGCCCGTTCATGTCCCAACCCCGGGCCAGTCGCTCCAGCATGGGGCCCCAGGCCGCGCCCCCCGTCACGATGCCAAAGGGCCCGATCGCGCGGGCCTCCTTCATCGAGGCCTCGGCCAGGCCGATCACGGGCACGCTGGTCATCTCGCGAAGGGCCCACACGCCGGGGTCACCAAAGCAGGCCACCAGCACCGCCTTGGGCTGGCCATGCTGCAACAGGTGCAGGTGCCAGGCGTCCAGCACCGCGTGCGCGGCCATCACGTAGCTGGCTTCCGAGGCGATGTAGTCGTGGCCGAAGGTGGCGGTCGTGCCGATCACGTCCAGGCCCAGGTCTGCGACAAATGGCGTGAGCTGTTCGACCAATTCCGCCGTCAGTGCCATCCGCATGTTGGGGTTGATGATGAGCACGTGCATGGCCAGCTCCTTGGGGCGTTGCGGTGGCTCAGCGCGCCACCGGCGTGCGCTGGCGTCGTGGCTTGGACAGCGCCTGCACCACGTCCACGTCGGCGGGCTCGGGCTGCTGAAAGCTCAGGCTGGCCTCGATGTGGGCCAGGTGCTCCGCCATCAGTTGCACCGCCTGATCCACGCTGCCCTTGCCTTGGATGGCGCTGCGCAAGGCCGCCAACAGGCCCCGGTGCTCTTCGCAGCGGCAGGCCTGCACCCAACGCGTGGGCAACTCGCTGCCGGTCACCTGCAGGCGGTCCACCGGCGTGTAGCTCATCAGGATCAGGCTGGTGCGTGACACCAGCTTGTTCAGAAACCTCGCGAAAGTCTGGTGGGCGGCGGTCTCGGCCAACAGCAAGTGGAACTGCCCCGACAAGCGCAAGGCCATGGTCTTGTCGCCCGACTGGCGAGCCACCTCTTCGGCATCAATGCAGTCGGCCAGGATCTTCAAGTCCCGGGCCTTGGCGCGGGCCACGAAGCGTTGCACCAGCACGGACTCGACCACGGCGCGGGCTTCAAACACCTCGCGGGCTTCGGCCACGGTGGGCTCGGCCACGCTGGCGCCTTTGTTGGGCTGGAGGGTCACCACCTGCTCCTGCGCCAGCCTGATCAGCACCTGGCGGATGCGCGTGCGGGAGACGCCAAAAGCCTGGCCCAGCTTGTCCTCGACCAGCTTGGTGCCAGGCAGCAGGCGCTGGTCCACGATGGCCTCGATCAGGCGCTGGTAAATCTCCTCGTCCGACAGGGTGGACGTGGGCGCAGGGGTGGGGTCGGCAGCAGGCGATCGAGGGGTGGGCATGGAAAGAAGGTCAAGCCTTGGCGCCCGCGCGGCGCCGCATCAAAGCGGCGGCACCCAGCGCGGCGAAAATCACGAGCAGCGACACCACCGTGGTGCTGCTGCCGAGCGCGTAGATCGAGGGCGTGGTCTCCGTGGTGGTCAGGCCCTGCAATTCCAGCGGTAGTGTATTGACATCGCCAATGGCCTGCGATGAACGCGCAATCTCGTCCCAGCTCAAAGTGAAGCCAAACATGCCCACACCCACCAGCGAGGGCCCGATCAGCGGCAGCACCACGTGGCGCAGCGTTTGCCACGGCGTGGCGCCCTGGTCGCGCGCGGCCTCTTCATACGCCGGGTTGAAGCGGTTGAACACCGCGAACATGATCAGCATGCCGAAAGGCAGCGTCCACGTCAGGTGCGCGCCCAGGCCCGAGGTGTACAGGCCCATCAGCGTGGTGTAGGACTCCAGTGTTTCGGTCCAGCCCAGGTGCCCCAGCATCGCCTTGATGACGTCGTCGAACAAGCGGAACTGCAGGCCGATGCCCAGCGAGATGATGATGGACGGCATGATCAAACTGGCCACCGCGGTGTAGAACAGCACGCCGCTGCCCTTGAAGCCTTTGCGAAACGCCAGCCCTGCCATCAAGGCCAACAAGGTGGTCAGCAGCATCACCACCACGCCCAGCGCCAGCGAGCGCCTGATGGCCGCACCGATATCGACCACGCCCAGGCCCTTGAACAGCTCGTGGTACCAGTGCAATGACAGGCCGCGCATCGGGAAGGTCAGCCCGCCTTCGGGCCCTTGAAAGCTCAGCACGAAGATGGTGATCACCGGACCGTACAAGAAGAGGATGTACAGTGCACACACGATGGCCAGGGGGATGAAGCCGCGCGAGCGGCGGCGAACGGTGCCAGCCATGTCAGGCCTCCCGCCGGGCCGCCCCAAGGGGGGCCTGCGCCCCCTCGGGGGGCAGCGAACGAAGTGAGCGTGGGGGTTTCATGCTTAAAGCTCCTTGCGCAGGTCAACCAGGCGGTTCAGCGCCACGATGATCAGCAGCACCACGCCCAGCAGCACGACGGCATTCGCGGCGGCCAGCGGGAACTGCAGGTAAGAGGTCTGCACCTGGATGGTCTTGCCAACCGAGGCGATCTGCTGCCCACCCATCACGCCCACGGTGACGAAATCGCCCATCACCAGGGTGATGACGAAGATGGAGCCAATCAGGATGCCGGTGCGGCACAGCGGCACGATGACATTCCACAGCGTTTGCCAGGCGGTGGCGCCGCAGTCATCGGCCGCCTCGATCAACGATCGATCGATCTTCATCATCGAGTTGAAGATGGGCACCATCATGAAGGTGGTGTTCAGGTGCACGAAGGCCAGCACCACGGCAAAGTCGGAGTACAGCAGCCAGTCCAACGGCTCATTGGTCAGCCCCAGGTTTTGCAGGGTCTGGTTCACCCAGCCGTTGCGGCCCAGCAGCGGGATCCACGAGATCATGCGGATCACGTTCGAGGTCCAGAATGGAATGGTCATCACGGTGAAGATCACCGTTTGCGCGCCCACGCTGGGCACGTGGAAGGCGACGAAATAGGCCAGCGTGAAGCCGATCACCAAAGTGATCAGCCACACCAAGGCGCAAAACTTCAGCGTTGACAGGTAGGTCTTGAAGGTGGTGTCACCTTCGAACAAGGACACGTAGTTGTCCAGCGTGAAGCCGGGCTCCAGCGTGTACTCGTTCTGCGGCCAGAAACTCACCGCGCCCACCAGCAGCAGTGGCATCACGAAGAAGACCAGAAAGACCCCGCCCATGGGCAAGGCCTGCATCCAGGCGGGCAAGGTTTTCATGGTGGATCAGAAGCTGTGCGTGATGCCAGCGGTCAGGATGGTTTGCTTCTGGCCGGGTTGGCCGACAAAGCCCGCCAGCTCGGACACGAAGGCAAAGTTGGCCGCACCGGAGTTCTTCAGGTAGATCAGGTTGGCGTTCAGGCTGGTGCGTTTGGACAGCGCGTAGCTGAGCCGTGCCCGCACGAACTCGGTGTCATCCGGGCTGTCTTTGACATCCTTCTGAACGTAGTCCAGCGAGCCGGAGAAGGCGGCGGCGAAAGGCACGTCCACCCCCACGTCGATCAGGTTGGCCTTGAAGGGCGTGGCGTACTCCACATCAGCAGTGGCCAGGCCCAGGCGTGCCTTGAGCACGCCAAAGTCATAGCTCACACCACCGGCGTACATCTTGTTGCCGGCAGCGGGCAACGCCGGGTTCTTCTCGCTGAACGCGGTGAAGCCAATGCTGAACGGGCCCGTGCCATAGACCACGGCGCCCTGGATTTTCTGCCCTGCCGATTTGCGGGTGGCGTTCTCGCCAGCCGAGTAATACAGCCCGCCTTCAAAGCCGCCCCAGTTGGGCGAGTTGTACTTGATGGCGTTGTCGTAGTAGTCGCTCAAGGCATAGAAGCCGCTCATCAGGAATGGCGAGTAGTAGCCGTACATGAAGTAGTTGCCCATGTAGTCGTCGGCCACGTTCCACTGGTGGCCCAGCTTGATGGAGCCGAGGCTGCCAGCCAGGCCCACGTAGGCGCCGCGGTTCCAGAACTGCGAGCGCGCGGCGCCTGTGTCAGGCGCGATCGAAGACTCCAGGTTGAAGATGGCTTTCAGGCCACCGCCCAGGTCTTCACTGCCCTTCACGCCAATGCGCGAGTTGACGATGGCGTTGTCTTCGATCTTGACCACCGAGCTGGTGGTCGTGCCGTTGTAGACCTTGCTGGCGCTGAGCACATCCAGCCCGATGGCGCCATAGAGGGTGACCGACGACTGGGCTTGGGCCGTGCCGATCAGGCACAGCAAAGAGGCGGCCGCGGTGGCCGACAAGCGAGAAAACGTGTTCATGGAAAATGACTCCGTTGAAAGAAAACAAAAAATCAGGCGGCCACGAACTCGTTCCATTTCTGGACCATGTAGGTGTTCTCGTCCATCAGCGCGTTCCAGCAGGCGATCGAGCTCATGCGCGATTCGTAGCTGCCACCGTCGCGGATCTCACCGACCTTGGCCAGCACCTGGCCGGTGGGCGACTTGATCTCTTGCGTGGCGGGCTTGCCCTCCATCCAGTAGGCCCACTCATAGGCTTCCATCTTGGCTTTGGCGGTGTCCAGCACGGCGCTGTAATAGCCCTGGCGGTTCAGGTAGGCACCGGCCCAACCATCCAGGAACCAGTTGATGAACTCGTAGGTGGCATCCAGCTTCTTGCCCGAAGCGGTGGTGGGCACGCCAAAGCCGGCCGCCCAGGCGCGGTACCCTTCCTTCAAAGGCTGGAAGGTGCAGGCGATGCCCTTGGTGCGCACGGCCGTCACGGCGGGCGACCACATCGACTGAATCACCACCTCGCCCGAGGCCATCAGGTTGACCGACTCGTTGAAGTCCTTCCACAGGCTGCGGAACTGGCCTGCGCGCTTGGCTTCGATCAAGGTCTTGATCGTCAGGTCGATCTCCTTCTTGGTCATGTTGCCTTTGTCGGGGTACTTGTAGATGCCCATGGCCTCGACCACCATGGCCGCGTCCATGATCCCGATCGAGGGGATGTTCAGGATGGCGGCCTTGCCTTTGAACTCGGGGTTCAGCAGCTCTTTCCACGACGTGATGGGGCGCTTGATCAGGTCGGGCCGGATGCCCAGCGTGTCGGCGTTGTAGACCGTGGGGATCAGGGTCATGAACTGCGTGGGAGACGACGCGAACTTCTTTGACTTTTCGCTTTCCAGGAACATCACCTTCTTGGGTGCGGTGCCCTGGTCGCCCACTTTCTTGCCATTGACCTCACCCTTGGTGAACAGCGAGGTGATCTTGTCCGCGTTCTTGATGCGCTTGACGTCGATGCCCTTCAGGTTGCCCGTGGGGATGATCTTCTTGAGCGAGAAGTACTCGGTGTCGATCAGGTCGAAACTGTTGGGCGCGGTCACGGCGCGCTTGGTCACATCGTCCGTGGTCACGGGGATGTACTGCACCTTGATGCCCGTGTCGGCTGCGAACTTCTCGGCAATCATCTTGTCCTGGTTCACCGCGGTGCCCAGGTAGCGCAGCACGATGGGATCGGCCGAATGCACGGCCGGGCCATAGCCCGCGGCCAGGATGCCGGTGGCGCCCAGCAGGCCACCTTTGAGCACGGTGCGGCGCGACAGGCCGGTGCCCATCTCAGGCGATGCGGGGGAGGCGTTGTTGAGATCGTCGGGGCGTTGAGGCATGGGTCTCTCCAAGGGGGTGAAGCAAAGCAATGAGGGGGGGGCTGAAAATCAGGCGGCCAGCGCGTGCACGTCGGCCTCGCGCCAATGGGCCGAGGCGGTCTCGCCGGGCTGCCAGGGCGCGGCATAGAACACCGCCTCGCTGAGCACCACGTTCAGCTCGCCTTCATCGGGCAAAGCCTGGCTGCGCAAGGTCAGCAGCACGTAAGTGCCCTGGTACTCCACACCGGTCACGGTGGCGGGCAAGCTGGTGTTCGAGGTGGGCAGCACCTCGCGGCTCAACTGGGTCTTGTCGGTGCGCACGGCCAGCTTGGCGGTGCTGGTGGGGATCACGTTGTGGCCCCCGATGAAGCGGGCCACGAACTCGGTGCGCGGCGCGTTGAAGATGGTGTGCGGCGTGCCGTTCTGCTCGATGCGGCCGGCGTTCATCACCACCACCTGGTCGGCCAGGGCCATGGCTTCTTCCTGCGAGTGCGTCACGTGGATGAAGGTCATGCCCAGGCTCTTTTGCCAGGCCTTCAGTTCAGCGCGCATCTTGATGCGCAGGAAGGGGTCGAGTGCCGACAAGGGCTCGTCCAGCAGCAGCACACGGGGTTCGGTGATCAGGGCGCGGGCCAGGGCCACGCGTTGCTGCTGGCCGCCCGACAACTCGGCCGGCTTGCGGTGCGCCAGGTGGCCCAGCGACACGCGCTCCAGCAGGGCTTGCGCCTTGGCCTGGCGCTCGGCTTTGTCCATGCCGCGCATCTTCAAACTGAAGGCCACGTTGTCCAGCGAGCTCAGGTGCGGGAACAAGGCATAGCTCTGGAACATCATCGATGTGCCGCGTGCCGAAGCGGGCAGGCGCGTGATGTTGCGGCCGCCCAGGATGATGTCGCCTTCGCTGGCCTCTTCGTGGCCCGCGATCATGCGCAAGGTCGAGGTCTTGCCGCAGCCCGAGGGGCCCAGCAGGCAGCAGTAGTGGCCCGCCTTGATGTCCAGGTCAATGTGGTCCACGGCCATGGGCGCTTGTGGGCCGGCACCGTAGCGCTTGACCAGTTTCACCAACTCGAGGTCGGCCTGCGCGGCCATGGTGGCCCTGCGTTGTTCATGAAGCGGCGGGGAGGACATCGGACATCTCCATCAGGCTTGCGCCAACGGAGGCCTTCATTGCAATGCATGTGCCAGGCCTCAGACGTGCCCAAACCGCCTGGCGTTGCGCTTTTACGGGGCGAAATCTGCAATGGCGCACCAGATTGCATACAAAAGTTGTATTCAATGTGCCTGCAAGTTGTGCATGCACTTGAATGGGCATGGGCAGTGTTCCAGAAGTAGCGCCTGCCAGGCCCCCTATTGCCCGATTGAGGCGTGCGCCGAGCCCCTAGACTTGGTCGCCAAGGGGCACACCAAGGCCACCACATCATCCAATCCAGGGCGGCCATGGCCAGCAAAGTCAGTCACTTCTTCCCGTTCTCGCTGGTGCTGCCCAACATGCCCGGCGTGGCCGCGCAGCTGATCCGCAGCATGAACGACGACTCGATGTCGCTGCCAGCCTTGGCCGAGCTGATTGGCAAGGACCCTTCCTTGAGCGCGACCGTGCTTCGCATCGCCAACACCGCTCGTTACAGCCCATTGCGCAGCGTCAGCAGCCTGCGCGAGGCCACCGCCACCCTGGGCATGACGACCTTGCGCAACCTGGCCCTGGGCACCTGCATGGCCAAGGCCTTCCCGGCCGTGGCGGGGCTGGACCGAAGGCGCTTTTGGTGCCGAGGCATCGCCACCGCCCACTACGCGGGCCTGGTTGGGCGCGCCACCTTGGTGGACCCTGAAATCGCCTACCTGGGCGGCCTGATGCTGCAGACGGGCCAGTTGCTGATGATGCAGATCGACAAAACCGGCGTGGCCGACGTCGAGTCGCAGATCCTGCATCCCGGCGACCGCTTTCGCCTGGAGCAGCAGCGCTGGCACTGCACCCACAGCGACGTGACGGCCGAGCTGGCCCGGCGCTGGAAGTTTCCCGACACCTTGCTGGTGGCTTTCGAAACCGTGAGCTACCCGCTGGACAGCCAGCCCTTTTCCAACCTGGGCGCGGTGCTGCACGTGGCCGCGCTGTTGGCCGATGCCCTGGTCCTGGAGGCTTCCCCCGTGGAGGCGCTTGAGCAATCCGTGCCCCAACTGGTGGCGCGCCTGCACCTGAACCTTGACTGGCTGCAGGACAAGTTGCTCACCGTGGCCGACCTGGCCCCTGAAGTTGACTCCATGGTCGGGTAAGCCTGCATGCAAATGGGTTCGATGGGCCCGGAGTTTCCGCCTGGTGTCTGATAAAAAGCGCTTTCCACCACATGGAACGGGGAAAGCACATGAAACGACACAGCGGACGATTGAACTGGGTAGGCGGCGCACTGCTGGCCTTGGCTGGAAGCCTGGCGCAAGCCGAGGATGCCCACTACTTCGTGGTGCGTGAGCAGGCCAATGGCGCGCTCAGCGTGGCCTCACACCGGCTGGTGCGCATCAGCGGCAAGGTCACACCTCTGGCGTCCAGCCAGCCTGGGCGCCAGCAAAGCGTGCTGGCCGCCTCCATGGTCGACAAAAAAACCGGCGCCTCGGTCTTCAACACGCAGGCTTTGGGCTCGCCCTGGATCCGGGCGGAGTTTCAAAGCCCTGGCCAGACCCAGATCGAGGGCCGGGTGGTGCCCGCCGGTGAACGCCAGTACGTGCTGCGTTTGCCCGTGCAGGCCGGCAAAGTGCTGCGCTTGAGAGGCAACACCACGGCCGCCGGTGTCAGTGCCAGGTCCAGTTCGGCCGCGGCCATGGCGCCCCCACCGGTCGTGCTCGACATCGACCTGGACCAGTACACCTCACCCACCTTGCTGCGCGCAGCCCCGCCCCCCGCCGTGCCCGGCAGTGAAAGCGGCCTGCTCATTAACCACGGCGACGCCGCCAACCGCCTGGACCTGCTGGTGGTGGCCGAGGGCTACACCCTGGCCCAGAAAGCCCAATTCATGGCCCAGGCCACCGAGCTGGCCAACAAGTTCCTGGCCATCTCGCCCTACCAGGATTACCAGCAGCTCATCAATGTGCGCTGGCTGTTTGTGCCCTCCAACCAGTCTGGTGCCGACAAGCCTGACTGCGGCGAAACCCCAGGTGCCGACGTCGTGATGGTGGACACCGCCTTTGACGCCACCTACTGCGCGGCCGGCCTGCGCCGACTGCTGGTGGTTGATGGCGGCAAGGTCCTCACCGCCGCCGCCGATGTGCCCGATTGGGACATGGTGGCCGTGCTGGTGAACGATGAAGAGTACGGCGGCTCTGGTGGCTACATCTCCGTGTCGTCCACCAACGGCTCATCGGCCGAGGTCATGCAGCACGAGCTGGGCCACTCCTTCAGCAAGCTGGCCGACGAGTACGACAGCCCCTACCCGGGCTACCCCGCCTGCAGCGACCTGCCGGGCGCCACCTTGGGCGCCTGTGAGGTCAACGTGACCGACCAGACCGCGCGCGCCAGCCTGAAATGGCAGCGCTGGGTGGCCAGCACCACCCCCATCCCCAGCGTGGCCTCCATGCCCGATCCCATCGAGGCGGGCCTGTGGCAAGGGGCGCGCTACCAATCCAGTGACGTGTACCGCCAATGCTTCAGCGGCATCATGCGTTCGCTGGGCGCCCCCTTCTGCCATGTGGACGGCGAAGCCTTCGTCAAGCAACTGTTCGGCGGCGGCTGGGGCGCGCCCAGTGCAGGTGTCAGCCTGATCGAACCGGGTGCCTTGCCTGCCACCTCCAGCCTGACCGCCAACGTGGGCACCCCGGTCGGCTTTCAAGCCAGCGTGGCGGGTTCGGCCAAAGCTGGCGGGCTGACGGCCACCTGGCTGGTGGACCAGCAGCCGGTCAAAACCGTGGCGACCCAGCACGGGCAGTCGCAGACCTTCAGCTACACCGTGCCCGACAGCGCGCCGCACACCGTCGAGTTCAAGGTCAAAGACAACACCCCCTTGACCCTGGACGCCCCCACCGCCTCCAGGATCTGGACGGTGCAAGGCTTGGCCGTGCTGCCCGGTGCCCCCACCATCACCGCCTTGACCCCCGGCTGGTATTCGCTGAAGTTGTACTTCTCACCACCGGCCGCCTTGCCGGGCGCGGTCATCACGGGCTACACGTCCACCTGCACCGCGCCCAATCGGGCCACGGTCACCACCTCGGCCAGCAAGTCGCCCATCTCGATGAACTGGCTGCCGGGCGGTGTGGTCTACACCTGCACCGTGGTTGCCAGGAGTGCTTCGGGCACTGGCCCGGCATCGGCACCGCGCAGCGCCAAAACGCTCAAGTTGTTTTGAGGTTGGCGCTGGGTGTCATGCGGCCTTCTCCCTAACTCGAAGCGCCCGTCCCCCTAAGGCTTGGCCTTGCCGATGAGGGCAGGCCACCCTAGCCTCGGGAACTGGTTCAAACAAGGAGATACCGCATGACTTCAATCCAACAGATGCTGGGCCGTGCCGCGCTCGCGATGTCAGTCGCCGCCCTCGCCCTGCCCACGATGGCCGCCACTTCCGGCTACAGCGAAACCTGGGGCACCGGCGGTGACCTGGCTGGCTGGTTGGGCAACACCACGGACAGCGTTGTCAACAACCCAGGCGTGGGTGGCAACGGTGGTGGTTACCTTGAAACCGCCCGCTCCGGCCCGTTCCCGATCGGCGCGATGACCCTGTTGCCCGCCGCCACTGGCAGCTTCGGCACCCAGGTCTGGAACGCCAAGGTCGACCTGATCGGCCTGACCGGCACCACCAGTGACGTCTGGCTGCGCTTTCGCTTTCAGGACTCTACCTTCAACGGCTGGCGCTACCGTTTGACGGATGAACTCAGCCGCGACTGGCAGACCTTCGGCGTCACCTTCGATGCCACGTGGACCGATGCGCAAGCCCAGGCCCATGGCTGGGAGACCGACTTTGCGAATGGCTTCCGCAGCGTCAGCTGGGCGCAAACCCTGGGCTCGGTTTACACCACCGAGATCCGCATGGATGGCACGCCCGCCTTGAAGGCCGGTATCGACAACTTCTCGTTGACGGCGGTGCCGGAACCATCGAGCTACGCCTTGGTGCTGGCGGGCTTGGGGGTGGCAGGGTGTGTGGCGCGCCGTCGCCGGGCCAGCTGAGCCGTTGATGCCTATCGGCATCTGACCGAAGCCTCATGCCGCTACGATGGCGGGCATGACACACCAGACGCCGATCTCAACGACCAAACTCCAAGCCGCCATCATCGACCTCGACGGCACCCTGGTCGACACCCTCGGCGACTTCTTGGTCGTCCTTCAGTACACCCTGGACGCCATGGGCTGCCACCCCATCGAAATTGCCCGGGTTGACCGCCGCTTCATCGAATTCACCGTGGGCAAGGGCACCGACGACCTGCTGCGCCGATCACTGGCCCACGCCTGGGGCCTGCCCGATGACGATGCCGAAGTGGCCCAGCACGTGCCGCAGGCCTGGCAGCACTACCAGCAGCACTACACGCGCCTGAACGGCCAGCATTCAGACGTTTTCCCCGGAGTGCTCGAAGGCCTTGAAAAGTTGAAGGCCACCGGCCTGCCCCTGGCCTGCCTCACCAACAAGCCCACGACTTTCGCCCAAGCCTTGTTGGAACGCAAAGGCCTGCGCAGCTTCTTTGATCATGTGTTTGGCGGCGATGCCTTCGAGCGCAAAAAGCCCGACCCCCTGCCCCTGCTCAAAACCTGCGAGGCCTTGGGAACCTTAGCCGCCCACACCGTGATGGTGGGCGACTCCAGCAACGACGCGCAGGCCGCCCGTGCGGCAGGCTGCCCCGTAGTCCTGGTCACCTATGGCTACAACCACGGCGAGCCGATTGACCAAGTGGCCGCCCTGGCCCACATCGCCCGCCTGGACGAGCTGGACTGGGCAGCACTGGCCGCTGCCCGGCCCTGAAGCCGCTCAATCAATCCAGCGCGTTGAGCACTGGGGGTGCCTGGTAATCCAGCAGCGCGTCTTTCAAGCCCTGTGACGGCGGATTCTTGCCCAGCCACGTGCGCAAGATGGCGTTGAAAAAGTCCGGCTCCTGGATCGGCAAGCCAGCGGGCTGGTTGTTCACGAAGAAGATCGTGCCGCGATTGGGCACCCATTCGATCGCGAAGACATCGCCTGGCGACATGCGCTTGATGCGTGAGAACTGCTCGCCCATCTTGCGGATGGCGGGAATCAGCCCATAGAACTGCGTGCGTGTGCTGTTGTTCTCTACACCGGTGGTGATCAACTTCCCGATCTCGTCAATGCGCATGCCTTGCAGCATCACAAAGCGCAATTGCTTGGGACCGGCCATGGTCAGGATCGCATCGGCGGTGGTGGCTTTTTTGGGCACATACAGCGCCACGGTGTAGATCTTGGCCACCGCCCTGTAACTGATTCCACTGCCATTGAGGACCAGGGAGGTGCCTTCCACCTTCAAGGAGTCGGGATAGTGGACGCCTGCCAGGTCGGCGTTCTGGGCTTGCACCACCACCGGGGCCAGCAGGCTCAAGGCCAGCCCCAGGCCCGTCAACATCTTCAAATACTTCGACAACATAGTGCTCTTCCGTGCGTCCAACTGCTACTGCATTCGTCTGGGCATCTTAATCTTGCAGCAGTTCTGCAAGATTGGGTAATGCCCTTGATGCCGGGTTGGCCCTGCTAAACTGAATTGATGTTCATGACGCGCAAACTGATCAAGGGGTCACACGACCGGGGGGCTTGGCCCTGGCGTCGTTCAGCCATCCCCATCGCATTGGCCGCGTCTGCATCATCGCATCATAGGCGTTGATCCACCGCGGTCGCAGGGCTCCCCCACCGGGGTGTAACAGGCCCTTTCATTTGATGATCCGCACGCTGAGTCCATCCCATGATCACTGAGTCCGAATTCCAGGCATTGGCCGCCGCTGGCCACAACCGCATCCCCCTCGTCGCGCAGGCCCTGGCCGACCTGGACACCCCCCTGTCGCTCTACCTCAAACTCACCCGCGGTTTGCCGCACAGTTTTTTGCTGGAGTCGGTGGTGGGGGGCGAGCGCTTTGGCCGTTACTCTTTCGTGGGGCTGCCTGCCCGCACATTGGTGCGCGCCACGGGCCGCCACGTCGAAGTCGTGACCGACGGCCAGGTGGTGGAAACATTCGAGGGCAACCCGCTCGAGTTCATCGCCGACTACCAGGCGCGTTTCAAGGCGGCCATCCCCAAGGGCCTGCCGCGCTTTTGCGGCGGCCTGGCTGGCTATTTTGGCTACGAGGCCGTGCGCCACATTGAGCCTCGTCTGGCCAAGGTGCAAAAGCCCGGCGGCATCGGCACGCCCGACATCCTCCTGCTGCAGTGCGAAGAGTTGGCCGTCATCGACAACCTGGCCGATCGCCTGTACCTGATCGTCTACGCCGACCCCGCGCAGCCCGGTGCCTACCAACGGGCCAGTGAGCGTTTGCAGGCCCTCAAGGCCCTGTTGAACGAAACCGTGGTCGCCCCGTCAATCAAGGCGAGCGAGCCGCAGCCCGTGGAGCGCAACTTCGACCAAGCCGACTACCTGGCCGCCGTGCTGCGCGCCAAGGAATACATCGCTGCGGGCGACATGATGCAAGTGCAAGTGGGCCAGCGCCTGCAAAAGACCTTCAAAGCGCACCCGCTCAGCCTGTACCGTGCGCTGCGCTGCATCAACCCCAGCCCCTACATGTATTACTACGACATGGGCGATTTCCAGGTCGTGGGCGCTTCGCCCGAGATCCTGGTGCGCCAGGAGCAGGGCTTGGACGGCCAGACGATCACCATCCGCCCCCTGGCCGGCACGCGCCCGCGCGGCGCCACGCCTGAGCTGGACAAGGCCTTGGAAGTCGAACTGCTGGCCGACCCGAAAGAACGGGCCGAACACGTCATGCTGATCGACCTGGCGCGCAACGACATCGGCCGCATCGCCAAGACCGGCAGTGTCAAGGTGACCGACGCCTTCGTGGTTGAGCGCTACTCGCACGTCATGCACATCGTCAGCAATGTTGAAGGCATCCTGAAAGACGGCATGACCGCGCTGGACGTGCTCAAGGCCACCTTCCCGGCGGGCACGCTCACTGGTGCGCCCAAGATCCGCGCCATGGAAATCATCGACGAGCTGGAGCCCGTGCAGCGCGGCATCTATGGCGGCGCGGTGGGTTACCTCAGCTTTGGCGGTGACATGGACGTGGCCATCGCCATTCGAACCGGCATCGTGAAAGACCAGGTGCTGTACGTGCAGGCCGCGGCCGGCATCGTGGCCGATTCGGTGCCCGAGCTGGAGTGGAAAGAGACCGAGGCCAAGGCGCGAGCATTGTTGGCCGCCGCCGAGATGGTCGAAAAGGGCCTCTGAGCTCTTGCCCTTTCCAAGCCTCGTTCAGGCGGTGGCTCGGGCGCGGCCCAAGGCCACTTTGTCGCGGATCCAGTTCTGCGCCGGGCTTTCGATGAGGCGGTAGCTCAAGGCCGCCAGCAGGTAGGTGAGCCCCAAGTAGCCCGCCAGCCAGGCCGGGCTGTGCGCGGGCAGATCGGCCGGGTGGTGGATGAACACCAGCGCGGCCAGCAACTGCAGCGGGAAGTGCCACAGGTAGCTGGAATACGTCATGTTGCCCAGGGTGACGATGGCTTGCTGGGCCTGAGGCGATTTCGGCTGAACCCAGTGCAGCAGGGCGATGATGGCCACAGGCGTGAGCAAGGCCACGAAGTGCATGGGCCGCAACACGTCAATCACGGCCAGGGCGGCGCCTGCCATCACCAAGGCCAAGGCCGCTTTCAAGGTGGGGCCACGGGCCTCGGGCGACAGTTTGACGAAGGCCTCGTGCGCCAGGCAGGTCAGCGCGCCCAGGTAGAAGAAGAACACGCACAGCACGACGGGGTGCGCGCTCAGCTTCAACGCATACACCGCGCCCGAGCCCGCGATCAGCGCCAGCACCATCCACAGCTTGGTCACGCCCAGGCGGCACAAACCGTAGAACAGCGCATAGACCAGGAGCTCCACCGAGATGCTCCAGATGGGACCGTTGTACGACCAGTTGATGCCTGGTCGCCAATCGCTGACCATGAGCAGTTGCAGCACAAAGTGCGAGGCGTCCTGGTTGGGGTAGACAAAGCCCGCGCTGGCGTTGATGGCCTCGTAGCGCCACGACATCACCGCCACGATCAGCAGGGTCAGCAGGTGCAGCGGGTAGAGCCGGGAGAAGCGCAAAAGTGCAAACTTTGAAAACGGCACACTGCCCTGGGCCACGGGGCGGGCGTATTTCCAGAAGAAGATGAAGCCGGAGAGGCACCAGAAAGCCTGCACGCTCAGGTAGCCGTAGAGGTAGAAGGGCTTGAGCCAGTCAAACAGGGGCTGGGCCGTGGTGTCGAAACCCACGGGCTGGCCGTTGACGTAATAGAAGTGCTGGTAGTGCCACAGCAGGATCGGCAAGGTGCAGGCGAAGCGGGCCAGCTCGATGCCGATCAGGGAGTGGGGGTTGGTGGCTGGAGCGGGGGGACTGCGCATGAGGGGATGGTGACATAGATGGCTTGGCGTCCACCCCCCTTAATCAGTAGTCTTGTTTGCCATCCAGGCGCTGTCCCCACCAAGGTGCGTACCACTGGCCGCGAGCGTTGTGTTCCCGGAACTCCCGCGTGGGATCCGGTGGCGTGTGATCCAACGGTGGGAAGACCAGCATGGCCCGCCCGGCTTCTGGGTCCATGTTGGAGATGTACAGCACAGGATGGTTGCGTTGGTGGGCTGCATACGCAGCCAACAGCAGGGTGTAGGTCACGTTGTGGGCGCCGAGATCACCCAACAAGGCGGCCATGTCGATGCGGTCGTTGACGACGTCCAGTTTGGGCATCAGCGTGTGAGCGACTGCCCCCACATCGGCCAGGCGCCGTGCGGCTTCTCGCGTGCCGCGGCCGCAGTCGGTGGCCAGCGACTGGATGCTGGCAGGGTCGATGCCGGCTTCGGCGCACACCTTTTGCACAGCTTCGCGCAGTGCTGCTTGGCGCGGGGTTTCGTTTTCTAGGCGTTTGACATCCTTGATGGGAACCACGTGCGGTGCGCTGAAATAGGCGAGTGGTTTGCGGCCGGTGTCGTAAGCCGTGTGCCCGACGATCAGGACGATGGCGCCCTCATTGGGTTCGGCCCCCTTGGGAAAGCTGGGTGTGTCCACCGAGGTTTGCCAGATCACCTTGCTGTCGGGGCTGCTGATGAGTTGCCAGCCGGCATCAAGCGAGTTCCAGCCGGATCGGCCGGGGGCGAAGGTCACCACGGGTTTGGAGGTCAGGCCGTAATAAAGATAGGCTTCCATCTTCCAGATGTGCGCGGCCTCTTCTGGCGTGCGTTCGTCAGGGAATCCTGCAACCACTTGCAGGCCGTTCATCCGCACGCCCTTCCACATGAACATGTGGAACCCTTCAACTTCCTGGCCGTGATAGCTGACAAGGAATTGAAAGCTGCGTGCGAGCGCGTTGCCATACGCGATATCGCATTCCACGAGGCCTCCGGGCCAAGGTCCGCCATCCGCAGCAGTCATGGTGGTGTAGGGTGGCGGCGGCGTTCCACTGGGGCCAAGATTCAACAACGAGGGCAGGTGACGTTCTAAGGCATAGCCCGAGTCAAACATTGCTGAAACCAGGTTGGCACCGACCAATTGAACAGTGGCACCTTTCGGTGCAACTGCCTGCCCTCGGGTTTCAGTCGCGCCTTCTTGAGTTCGCTTGCTAGCGCCTGCGGCATTGGCCGGGCTCGTCTTGAAAAGATCAAACAAACCCATGCTCATCACCCCTGAAATCCATGATCGACGGCTCAGTGCCATGTTTATCCTTTGAGCGTGCCGAGCAGATTGCGCTCACGCTGATCTTTGATCTTGCCCGCATGCTTGTCCATGTGCTCAATGGTGTAGGTGCGATGCACCTGCGTTCCCTCAAACCAGCCTCTTTCTGCATATTCCACGAAAGGCTTGACGAGGGGCAAATTTTTCACCGCAGCAGTGAGCATCATCCAATTCGCAAATTGCCGAAAAGCAAGCATGTCGTCCTGTTTGATCTTGCTCGGATTCAACCACCCAATCGCCACGTCATAGGCCAGCACCTTCTCTGAATGCTGGGCATTCGTGAGGATGGTCGAATGGTCGGTGGCGTTGGGATTTTCTTCCAGCATCTTGCGCACAGACGCTCGCTGATCTTCTTCTGAGAACTCTTGCTTTCGCGCCTTCCGTGACAGCTCTTCCCGCTTTAAGCGAGCGTGGTGCTCGTAGCGAAGCGCGGCTTCGCTGTAGGCATCACCCTTGCCCGAGCCCTCGTAGGCGCCGCCCAAGGTGCTGTCCTTGGGCGCGGCCTCGTCTCGCTTTGCAGCCAGTCCGTCTTTGGCCGGGTCCTTTGCCTCATCAAAGTCACCATCCATGCCATATCTTCGCGAGCGTGGCGTCACGGGCTCTGGCAGCACCGGCGCATTGATGGGCACAGACCAGTTTTTGGCAGGCTCGTCGTTGATGCGCACGGTGAAGGTGTGGGTGACGATGTAGACCACCGATGACGTCAAGACATCCAATATCTTGGATATGAAGCCCTGACGGTCGTTGCCGGTCAGGATGTACTTCATCCTTGGCGCTGCTGGATACCAAAATGACCCGGGACGGTAGTGATCGTCAAGGTAGTGGTAATCGCGGCCTGTCCAGGCGGCCGCCCCCACGGCAAAAGGCGGGCTTTGCTGGCCCCCCGGTGTGGCCCACACGCGTTGATGAAACACACCGTTCGCGGCCAGCGCGTTCATCTGCGTTTGGCTGACGCCTTGCCACCCCATGCCCTTGACGGGGCTGACGCCAATGACTTGGTCATGGGGGTTGCAATACAGAAACACGCGACCACGGTTGTCTCGGTCGGTGCCTGCCGGGGGCAATGTCTTGAGGTCAGCTTCTGGGAAGGGGCCCAGCTTGAAGCCCTGCTGACCATTCTGAGGGTTTTGAAATGCCTGGTAGCGGTTGATCACTTCCAGCGCCTGGCTCTGCTTGGCCGCGCAGCCCTTCACCAGCTCGAGGAAGTTCTTGAAGGTCTCCATGCGCGCTTGGGTGGTGATCCCCCCAAAATCACCCGCCGCCGACCTCGCATCATGGTTCACCATGGTGTCCATGGTGACGCTCTCCAGGCTGTAGGGTGGGTTGCACAGCACATAGGTGTCGGCCAGTGCATTGTCGTGTTCGCCCAGCATGGCGGCCGCCAAGGTGACCATGTTGCCCTGGCTGTGGCACACCACGGTGATGGGGCAGTCGGCCTGCTTGCTGCGGATGGCCTTGATCAACTCCTTGAGGCGGTGCGCCGCGTGCACGAAGTAAGCGCGTGGCGGGCAGGCGTAAACCTCGCGGCCGTCAATGGGGAACATGTTGGCGTACAGCCACCAGAAAACGCGGTCATCCAGGCCATCGCCCCACATGTAGGGCAAGGCCGACGTGCCATTTTGGAAGGGGCCGCCGCCCCAGGCATCCAACTCATTGAGGTAGATTTTTCCGCCATAGACCTCTTTCTCGTCCTGAGACCCCTCGGTGCCATCCTTGCCAGAGGCCTTGTAGCCCCACCGAAAGCGGATAACCGGTGATCGGCCGTGGTCGGTGATGAAATTGGCGCCTTTGACGTCGCGGTTGAGCTTGCCATCGGGCCGCAGTTCCTTGGCGTAAGACGCCGGGCTGAGCTGGGCGGATTGGTCAAGTGCTTGGTCCAAACCCATCCGCTTGTTCAGCCCCAGGATCAACCCTTCCTCGGCGGCGTCGTACCACTCGCCGTCCGAGTTCACGCCGTGAACAAAGATGACCAGCCCGGGAAGGTGGGTGGTGTCAACAGGCGTGCGGTCAGAGCCAGGCACGGAGACCGGCACGCGGATGAGGGTCGGGTCAAGACGAGGAATCACGTTGCTCAGCTCAATCGTATAAAAGTTCAATGGCCACGTTCTGGATGCCGTCGCTTTGGGCCAGATCGGTCTGGCCGGCGGCATCTGTCACGCCTTCGATGACTCGGCCATCCTGCAAGGTCATGCGGTACTTCTGATGGGCAATGGCTTGTTGGTCGGTGGCTCGGCGGACAACGAAGCGGCGCTGGAATGGACCAGACTGCACAGCATCGGGCATGGCATGGCTCATGGACCCTGGGCCCACCATCGACTTCATCCCCGCCTGCACCGTGATCTTGCCCGGGCATTCCACCGTCAGGCTCCCCCCATCAATCGTGATGCTCGCCCCGCCCGACACCGCCAGCACCACGCGCTTGGCGGCGGCAATGTTGACCACCCCATTGGCCGTCTTCAACTCCAGCATCTGCTTGGCCGCGATCTGCGCGGGCCCATGCTGAGCCTGCAGGTCAATCGGCCCTTGCGCCGCGATCAAGGTCAAGCCCTTTCCCGCCGCCTCACTGCCCGCCTGAATCGCCCCCGCCAGCACCCCAATGGCCTGCCCCGTGTGCACACGCGCCTGCCCACCCACCGCCCAATGCGTGTCCTGCCCGCTGGCCAGGGTGGTGGTGTCTTGGCTGCTCAAGTGCAGGTCTTGCCCCGCCGTGATGCCCACCCCGGCCTTGCCCACGATGGCAATGAGAGGGTCGGCCATGTGCGGCACCTTGCCAGGTCCTGCTTTGGTGCATTTGCTGGCCGCATCGGCGCGAGCTTCTGGCAGGCTGTTCACACCGACCATGCCGCTCAAGCTCTTGCTCAAGGCCGCGGCGGGGGCCAACTGGCCGTCCAGCGTGCTTTGTCCGGCTCGAACACTGCCCGCCGCGCTGGCCAGCCCCACGGTTTGGTGGGTGGTGGCGGCCTGGTGAAACGCCTGTGCCAACTGCTGCATCTGTTTGGCCAAGGCCATGCCCGCGGCGTTGTCACCCGCGCCTTCACCCGTTTGGCCCAAGCCATTGCCCAAGCCGAAGGTGCTCAGCATCACGCCACGCACCGCGCGCAGGCCGCCCCAGGCATCCGTTCTCAGTTCAAAGCCCAGCCCCCGAAAACTTCCCCGGTGGTTGTCGGCCTGGTGCAGCAGGTGGCCCATCTGCAGCCAGGTCTGCGCCTGCGTGGTGTGCAGTTGCAGGCGCCCTTGGCCGGGCGTGTCGTCAAACACCGTCTGGTTGTAGCCCTGGCCGCCAAACTCCTTGCTCTTGACGCCGCTCAGGGCCGCCGCGTTGTTCTGGCCTTCAGCGCCTTCGGTGGCTGCGCTGGGTGCTGCGCCGTGCCAGGCCGGGCTGTTGCCGCCGCCGCCCGAGCCCACCAGGTTCATCTGCGCACTGGGCCCGTGGTCGCGGGACTGTGCAAAGGCGCTGGTGTCACGCTCAGCCGAGGTGCCGCCCGGTGTGCGCGGCACGCCGCCTTCACCGCGCCCGCTGTACAGGCTGGAGTGCACATAGGGCCGGTCGATGTCATTGTTCAAAAAGCCCACCAGCACTTCGTGCCCGATGCGCGGGATGAACTGGTGGCCCATGCCGGGGCCAGAGAAGCGCTGCATGACGCGCACCCAGCAGCTGTGGTCGCTGTTGGCGCGCTGCGGTGCATAAGGGTTGGCCTGCCAGTGGAATTTGACTTTGACGCGGCCCAGCTTGTCGGTGTAGAGCTCGTCGGCACCGCTCGCTGCGGTGCGGCCATCTGGGCCCACCACGATGGCCGTTTGCATGCCCAGGGCGGTGGGGCGGGGACGAGGCCGCAAACCCGTGCCATCCAGCAGCACCGCGCGCCAAGGCACCTTGCGGCGCAGGGCCTGGAACTGGCAGGCAAAGCCCGTTTCGGCCGCTTGTTGCTGCAAGCGCTCGGTATCGACCGGATCGTGACCGGCCGACGGGCTGCGCAAGTCAGGAAGTTCTGACTGCCCCAGCGACTTCACAATCGCCGCACTCAAATCCTTGGGCAGGTTATTGATGCCAATCGCATCGACGCTGCACAAGAAGAACTCCTTGTCGTCCGGCCCTTGACCCAACGAAGCCAAAGGGTCGAGCGTTGACTGCGTGATGGCCGCCCAGGTGCCCGCCCGCAAGGTGCGCACCGTGCCACGGCCCAACCAGGTTTTGTAGCGGGCTTCATGCGCCTCTTGCAGATTGGTGGCCACGAACTGGGCTTCGGCCTGATTGCCAAACAGGAAGTCACCCGTGGGGTCGTAACTGGTGAGCCAGCTTTGCAGGCTGGTGGCCTGGTCGCCGCCCCATTGGTGGTGGGTGGGCGCGTCAGAGGTGATGGCGCGGTTGGCCGCGTAATCCCAGCCTTGCAGCACGGTGGCCGCGGTGCCGATGCGGCGCACGGCGCCCATGGCCTGGATGCTGTCTTGCTGCTCCTGGCTGCTGCTGCGGTGAAAGCGGATGCCCTGGCCGCCCAGGCGGCTCTCGCTGGTGGCGTCTTGGGGCTGCTGGCCGCTGTTGACGAAGAACACCAGGCCGTGACCGCCGGGGGCCGCGTCGTCTTCTTCAACCCGCCAGCAGATGCCTTCTTCGGCCAAGAGGCGGCCGACGAAGTCAAGGTCACTCTCGCGGTACTGCACGCAGTAGCTGCGTTGGCCGCCATTGCGGGCGAACATGCCTTGCGCCACATGGCTGGCCACGTCCTCGTCCCAACGCCAGGCGGCGATCGAGGCATGTTCGGCGAACACATCTTCCAAGATTTCGATGACGCTCTGGTCCTGCCAGACGCGGCTGCACAGGGTGTGGCCGAGCAGGGCGATCCAGGGGCGCAGCACCAGGGCCTTGCGCGCGAAGCCGCCATCGGCCTCCAGCGAGCGGGCCTCGGTGACGTAGCCGCTGCGGCGTGCGCGGCTGCCATCGGCCAGGGTGGTTTGCAGGGTGAGGGGGCGGGCGTACAGCTGCTTGAGCGGCACGGCCGCGTTCAGCACCAGCGCGTTGATGTGCAGGGTGAAGGCTTCCGACACGGCCTCGTGCAGCACGAAGCTTTCCACCATCAGGTCGGCGGGCAGGCGGTCGCCTTGGCCAGGCGCGGTCAGGGTGTACAGCCGGGTTTCGGTGCGCCACTGCGCCACCAGAGCCGCCAGCGCGCCCTGAACCGCGACCTGGATGGGCGATGACAAGCCCCCCGGCAAAAATGACGTCTCCAGACCCATGTCCAGTTCCCTGCTTTGATGTATTTGTTTTGAATTGCAGGCGGGATTTTCAGGGGCAAATGCCCCAGGCCGGGACACCCTCATGGGTGGCTGTGCAACGGCATGTAACTTCCCGGTGTGCGGGGCGGCGGCGGATTGGCTAAAATGATCACATGCGTGCGTTCTTGCCCTCTTCAGCAGACCTCCTTCGTCAGCGTTGGCGTAAGCCATCCGCCTGAACGACCTATTGCGCCCGTCTTCGGGCGCACAAGACTCCCACCTCCCTGAGAGTCTTGAGAAATCCCTCATGAAATCAATAGGATAGAGCGCATATGCTGCTGATGATCGACAACTACGACAGCTTCACCTTCAACTTGGTCCAGTACTTTGCCGAGCTGGGCGAAGAGGTCCGCGTGGTTCGCAACGACGAGATCACGCTGGACGAAATCGCGGCCCTCAAGCCCGACCGCTTGGTGCTGTCCCCCGGGCCCTGCTCGCCCGCCGAAGCCGGTGTGTGCGTGCCCGCCTTGCAGCGCTTCACGGGCCAGTTGCCCATCCTGGGCGTGTGCCTGGGCCACCAGGCCATTGGCGCGGCCTTGGGCGGCAAGGTGATCCGCGCGAAGACCCAGATGCATGGCAAGACCAGCGTCATCAGCACCGATCAAAAAGGCGTCTACAAAGACCTGCCCGATCACTTCACCGTGATCCGCTACCACTCGCTGGCCATCGAGAAATCCAGCCTGCCCGACTTCCTGGAGATCACCTCCAGTTCCGAAGACGGCGAGATCATGGGCGTGCGCCACAAGGGCCCGCAGACCGACCCGAACTTCGCACCACTCGAAGGCGTGCAGTTCCACCCGGAGTCCATCCTGACCGAGCACGGTCACGCGATGCTCAAAAACTTCCTGACGATGTGAAGGGGCCGACATGAGCACCATCACCGACACCCAGGCACTGCAGCGCGTCATCGAGCACCGCGAAATCTTCCACGACGAGATGCTGGGCCTGATGCGCCGCATCATGCGCGGCGAGATGTCGCCGGTCGTCATGGCCGCACTCATCACCGGCCTGCGCGTCAAGAAGGAAACCGTGGGCGAGCTGACGGCGGCCGCGCAGGTGATGCGCGAGTTCTGCACCCCCGTCAGCGTGCCCGACACCGCCCACCTGGTCGACCTGTGCGGCACGGGGGGCGACGGCGCGCATACCTTCAACATCTCGACCACGGCCATGTTCGTAGCGGCCGCAGCAGGCGCGCGCGTGGCCAAGCACGGCGGACGCAGCGTGTCGTCCAGCACTGGCAGCGCCGACGTGCTCGAAGCGCTGGGCGCCCGCATTGACCTCGCGCCCGAACAGGTGGCCCAATGCTTGGCGCAAACTGGCGTGGGTTTCATGTTCGCGCCCAACCACCACGGCGCCATGAAGCACGCCGCCCCCGTCCGCAAGGAACTGGGCGTGCGCACCCTTTTCAACATCCTGGGCCCGCTCACCAACCCGGCTGGCGCGCCCAATCAGCTCATGGGCGTGTTCCACCGCGATCTGGTCGGCCTGCAAGCCCGCGTGCTGCAACGCCTGGGTTCGCAACACGTGCTGATCGTGCACGGCTGCGATGGCCTGGATGAAATCACCTTGTCGGGCGAGACCTGGGTGGCCGAGCTGAAAGATGGCGAAGTGCGCGAGTACACGATCCACCCCGAACAGTTCGGCTTTGCCGAGCACGACGGTTCCGCCCTGAAGGCCGCCAACCGCGAAGCCTCTCTGGCCACCGTGCGCCGGGTGTTGAACAACGAGCCCGGCCCGACCCGCGACATCGTCTTGCTCAACGCGGCCGCCGCCCTCTACGCCGCCAATGTGGCCGACTCCCTGGCCGATGGCGTTCACCGCGCCCGCGAAGCGCTGGCCAGCGGCCGCGCCGCCCAGGCACTGGCCACCTTTGTTCAGACCACCCAAGGCTTTTGACCCCATGTCCGACATCCTGAAGAAAATCGTCGCGGTCAAGCACCAGGAAATCGAACTGGCGCTCACGCGCAAGTCATTGAATGTGGTGCGCGCCGAAGCCGAAACCCGCAATCTGGAGCAAGCCGATGTGCGCGATTTCGTGGGCGCCGTGCGCGCCAAGATCGCGGCGGGCCAGGCCGGTGTCATCGCCGAAGTCAAAAAGGCCAGCCCCAGCAAGGGCGTGTTGCGAGAGCATTTCGTGCCCGCCCAAATCGCGGCCAGCTACGCCCTGCATGGTGCCGCCTGCCTCAGCGTGCTCACCGACGAGCAGTTTTTCCAGGGCAGTGCCACCTACCTGCAGCAGGCTCGCGCGGCCTGCGACCTGCCCGTGCTGCGCAAGGATTTCATGGTCAGCGACTACCAGGTCTACGAGGCCCGGGCGATGGGGGCCGACTGCATCCTGCTGATCGCTGCCAGCCTTGATGACGTCCAGATGGCAGACCTTGAAGCGTGCGCTCACTCACTGGGCATGGCGGTGTTGGTGGAGGTGCATGATGGCGACGAGCTGGAACGCAGCCTGCGCCTGAAGACCCCCTTGGTCGGCATCAACAACCGCAACCTGCGCACCTTCGAGGTCACCCTCGACACGACCTTGGGCCTGCTCAAGAACGTCCCGGCTGACCGCCTCCTGGTCACTGAATCCGGCATCTTGGGCCGGGCAGATGTGCAGCGCATGCGTGAGGCGGATGTTCACGCCTTTCTGGTGGGTGAGGCTTTCATGCGCGCGCCCGACCCAGGCGCGGCCCTGGCCGACTTGTTCGCCTGATGTCCGTGGACCTGTTTGGGGCTGGGGCGGCCACGGTGTTGCCTGCGAACCGCCTGAGCGTGCCTTTGGCCGACTGCTTCGATTCCGTGCCGACCGATTGGCGCGACCTGACCGAAGCATTCCGCCGCAGTGCCGTGGGCCAATCATTGATTCAGCGCGTTGAACAAAGCCGACTGGCGGGCGAGACGATCTACCCGGGTGACGTATTCGCGGCCTTGAAGCTGACCCGGCGCGCGCAGGTGCGCGTTGTCATCCTGGGGCAGGATCCGTATCACGGCCCCAACCAGGCGCACGGCTTGGCGTTTTCAGTGTTGCCTGGGGTGAAAGTGCCGCCCAGCCTCCGCAACATCTACAAAGAGATCCAGCGTGATCTGGCCATCGCACCGCCCACCCATGGGTGCTTGCAACACTGGGCCGAGCAAGGAGTGCTGTTGCTCAACACCACCTTGACCGTGGCCGAGGCCCAGGCGGCGAGTCATGCGGGCTGGGGGTGGGATGTGTTGACCGACCTGATCATCGCGGCCGTGGCCGAGGACTTGGGCCCGAAGGTCTTCATGCTGTGGGGCGCCCATGCGCAACGCAAACGGGCGCTGATCGAGGCGCATGCCCAAGGGCACGAGTTGTTGCTCAGCAACCACCCCTCGCCCTTGTCGGCCACACGGGGGCCGGTGCCTTTCATCGGGTGCGGGCATTTCGGGGTGGCGCGTGACTTCTGGGCGCGCCACGGATTGGACTTGGACTGGCGCCTGCCCTGAGGGGCCAAGGCGCCCGCTGCTTCAGCGGAAGTAGTACACGCCCAGCACGCCGAAGTGGCTGCCGTCCAGCTTCAGGCCGTTGGCGGCTTTGGAGGTGTAGTCCTCTTTGACGTAACGCACCTTCAGGCCGACGCTGGGGATGATGGCGTATTCGCCCTCCAGGATCCAGCCCATTGAGCTTTTGAATTTCTGGTCGCTGCCAAATTGCGTGCCGGCATCGGAGCCGTTGTAACGGACCCCGATTGCCTTGCGCACACCGCCCGCGAAGGCCCACTTCTCATTGGCGTGCCACTGAACCAGCAACTCCAGAGGCATCCGCGAAAAGTCGACCGAGCCGTTGTCCGCGTTGGAGCGGTCGGTGTGGTACGCGACCATGCCCTGCAAGGAGATGTCGGTGCCCACCATGCGGAAATCCAGGCCCGCGCGCAGATCGACCAAGCCACCAGCGTGCAGATTCTGGGTATCGCCCGTGACGTACTGGGTCGTGGTGACCTTGTCACCACCAGCCGTGAGGCCACCACCCAAGAACGGGGTCCATTCGCTGGCCCAGCAAGAGTTCATGACGCCTGAGGCGGCCAGCACGGCCAAAAAAATCTTCTTCAAAGAAAAACTCCCGGTGTGGCGAAGAATTCAGCGCCAAGGGCGCCTGGGCGCGTGGCGGTCCGTGTTACATATCGCAACGCTGGCTGATTATCCGCCCAGATGAGGGGGCCCGTAATACTGGGGTTTCCCCCACAATCGGAACGAAGCGCGTTATCATCTGCAATGAGATTGCATGTGTTGTCAGATTGTGGCCGCCTTGAGTTCAATGGGTCATCCATGCCAACTGGGTAAGAAAGCCGTCATGTTTCCAACCGCCACAGGCGAGCCTTCATCACCCGTCAGCACCCTTGGGGTGGTCATCGTCAATTACCGGACGTTTGACCTGACCATGCAGTGCGTTCGCTCCCTGCTGGCGCACCAGATTGCCAAGCCCTCGGACATCGTGGTGGTGGACAACCACTCGCCCGATGGTTCGGGTGAGCGCCTGAAGGCAGCGCTGAGCGATGGCGTGCGGGTGATCCTCTCGGGCCGCAATGGTGGATTTGGCGCTGGCGTGAACCTGGGCGTGGCGGCCTCCCGCACCGACCTGGTGTTGGTGCTCAATCCCGACACGTATTTCCTGAGCAACACCGTTCAGGTCATCCAGCGCCTGTTCGACCAGCAGCCCAAGGTGGGCGTGGCGGGCCTGAAGCTGATCAACCCGGATGGCAGCCTGCAGTATTCGGCTCGGCGTTTTTATTCCCTGCCCGACATCCTGGCCCGACGCACGGCACTGGGCAAACTGGCGCCGCTGCGCCGCCTGGTCAAGTCTCACCTCCTCAAGCGCAACTGGCGCGATGGGCCGTTTGAGGCCGACTGGGTGATGGGCACCGGTTTTGTCGTGCGGCGCACCGCCTTTGAGCAAGTGGGCTGCATGGACGAGGGTTACTTCCTCTATTTCGAAGAGGTGGACCTGTGCGCGCGCATGTGGGTCGGAGGCTGGACCGTCATGGCCGTGCCCCAAGTTGAATTGGTGCACGAACACCAGCGCCACAGCCAGGCCGGCATCTGGTCCACCTCGGGCAAAACGCACCTGCGCAGCATGTTGCGCTTCTTCGTCAAATTTGGGGTGCCCTGGATCTGGCGCCCCAGCCGCTCCGCCATGGGCAAGGCCTACCTGCAGTGGCGCCGCCAGTTCGTCGAATCCCCACGTATCAAGCAGCCCGACGCGTCGGCATGACGATGCAGGCGGTATTTCCGGCGTGCGCCCTCTTATGATGCGGTCACGCGCCGTTGCCAGGCTTGTCCAGCCTGGCCCATCCCCCGATTTGTCCCTTGCTTGCAAGCCCCTGCGCCGTCTGCCATGAAGCTCTTTGTTCTGCTGTTCAGCCTGTTCCTTGCCGCCTGCACGCCCATGGGCAACCTGACGCCGCCGGGCGATGGCGCGATCGGGGCGCGGCGCTTGACGACCGAGGACATCGTCCGCATGGCCAAGCAGCCCACGCGCATTCACCCGGGCGACACCTTGCGCATCGTGCGCGATTCGCAAGACGCGGTCTCGCTTGATTTGCGCAACCTGGTCGAAGACAGCCAGTCGCAGATTTACTCGGTGCGCTCGGACGGCAGTTTTTCTTACCGCTACGCTGGCCGCGTGGAAGCCGCTGGCAAGACGCCCGACGAGGTTGCGCAGTTCATGCGTTCGCGCCTGGAAGCCTATTACCGTGAGCCGGGTGTGACGATCAACATCGTGTCCTCACCCAGCAGCAAGGTGGTCATTGGCGGGGCCGTGCGCACGCCGGGGCCGCTGGACATGTCGGCCGTGGCCACGCTCGAGCAAGGCCTGTTCGCCGCTGGTGGACTGATGCCCAGCGCCGACCCCAGCCACGTGGCGTTGCTGCGTCTGGACGAGCAATCACGCTACCAGCTGTATTTCGTGGACTTCAGCCGCTTGCTGCAGCCCGCCGAGGGCGGCACGCCGACCCTGGCGTTTCAGCGCGGTGATGTCCTGTTCGTGCCCAAGTCGGCCGCGGGCAATGCGGGCGATGGCGTCGAGGTCTATATCAATCAGTTGTTGCCTTTTACTCGCGCTTTGGGTTTGAGCTATAGCTGGGGCGAAACCAAGGTCAAGTGAAGAAAGCAGTCCGCCAAGCATCATGATCGATATCCGTTCTTTCCGGGACATCGTCCGGCTGTTCTACATCTTCCGCCGCCAGTTCTTCATCGGGCTGTGGGTCACCGTCGTCTTGATCGTGCTGGGGGCCTTCCTGTGGACGCCCAAGTACGCCTCCGAGGCGCGCTTGCTGGTCAAGCCCGGGCGTGAAAACCTGACGGTGCCCATCGATGTCACCGACCGCGCCACTTACGCCCCTCAAAGCAGCCAGCGCGACCCCATCATCGACGAAGAGAAGATGCTGACCGGTCGCCCCGTGGTCACGCAGGTGGCGCGCCTGTATTTGCCGGAGCTGTCACTGCCGACCGAGGCGCCACCGGGCTTCAAGAGCGCGCTGAAGTACCACCTCAAGAAGACCTTGAATGCGGTGCGCGATGGCATTCGCTCGTTCACGGCCATGCTGGGCCTGTCCGAGGCGCAGAGCGAGGAAGACCGCCTGGCCAACCGGCTCGAAGATGCCTTCACCGTGACGCACGGCCCGGGCTCCAGCGTGATGGAGTTGCGCTTCGCGTGGGGCGATGCGGTGCTGGCTCAGCGCATCATGAAAACCTGGATCAAGGTCTACACCGACGAGCGCACGACGGTGTTGGGCCGCAAGACGCTGGTGGTGTTCTACGACAACAAGGTGCGTGACACCGACCAGCAGATCGAATCGATCAAGGGCCAATTGCGCGGCCGCCTGACCCAGATCAACGGCATCAGCGCGGAAGAGCGCCTGACGGCCATCACCAAGCGTTTGAACGACCTGCGCACGCGCCAGTCCGAGTTGCTGGCCGAGCGCTCAGCGCTGGAAGAGGGCGCGGCATACGCGGCAGGGCGTGCCAAGGGCATGGCCAAGGAAACGGTGGCCGAGCGCGACGTGGGTTACGGCCCCGCGTGGCTGGCCCTGAGCAACCAGTTGGCCGAGTTGAAGCGCCAGCGCGCCGAGGCCTTGCGCGTGTTCAAGGACGGCGCACCCGCCATCCTGGCGCTCAACGAAAGCATCACGGCCCTCGAAGCGCAACTGAAGGTGGAAGACCGGCCCATGCAGCGCGGCGAAAAGCGCGCGCCCAATGAGCTGAGCACCTTGCTGGCCAAGAGCGAGCTGGAAAAAGCCGTGCGCCTTCGCGAGATCCTGTCGCTGACGTCCGCCTTCAATAAAGAGCGCGACGAGCTGACCCAAGCCCGCCAGCAAGTGCTGTCCAGCGAGCCCGAGCTGGCCCGCCTGGAGCAGGCCCTGACCGTGGCCGAACGCAGCCGCCTGCTCTACCTGGACAGCCTGGAGAAAGCCCGCATCGACCAGGCCCTGGATGACAACCGCATCAACAACATCGCGGTGATTGAAGACGCCACTTTGAACCCTTCGCGCGCCTCGCCCAAGAGCCTGGTGCTGCTGGCGCTGGCCTTGCCCGCCGGGGCCATCGTGGGCCTGCTGGTGCTGTACCTGTGCTCCGTCATGGACCAGCGCATCCACGATGGTGGCCGCCTTGAAGCGCGTTTTGGCGTGCCCTTGTGGAGCACCGTCAAAGACATCACGGGCATGGGCGAAGACAATGATTTCCACGCCAGTCTGCACCGCATCTATGGCACCTTGCCACTGGCCGAGGTGGCCAACCAGGGGCTGACGGTGGGGCTGGCCTCGTCCCGGTCCGGCGAGGGTGTCAGCTTCATCACCCAGCATTTGCGGCAGGTGCTGCAGGCCCAAGGTTTGAGCGTGGCGGTGGATCCTGCTTCGGGCAAGGCGCAGCCGGGCGAAGTGGCTTTGCTGCAGGCCTCCAACCTGCTGAGCAACCGGCAGGCGTTTTTGTCGCTGGGCAAGGCCGACCTGATCGTGATGGTGGTCGAGGCCCGCGCCAGCGTGGTGCCGGTGGTGGACAACGCGCTGGGCGTGTTGCGCACCGCGTTCCGCAAGGTCGACGGCATCATCCTGAATCGTCGGCGCTTCGAGGTGCCGACCCGCGTCATGCGCTTCTTCCAGAGCTGATGGAGGCCTGATTGAGACTGGCCCTGCTCTCCCCGCTGCCCCCTGAACAAACCGGCATTGCCGACTATGCCGTGCAATGGCGCCGTGCAGTGAACGGTGCGGGCGTCGAGGTGCTCACGCCCTTGCAAGGGCAGCGCCCCATCTTGTCGCTGGAAGACGCGCAACGCTGGGTGGCCGAGCGCGACTGGTCCAAGGTCGATGTGGTGCACGCCGAACTGGGCGGTGGTCGGCATGGCGAGTTCTTCGTGCTCAGCGCCCTGGCCATGCTGCCCAACCGGCCGGCCTTGTCAGCCACCATCCACGACCCCGAGCGCATCGTGTGGCGGCCCGTGAGTGCCCTGTGGCGCGCGCTGGACAACGCATCGTGGGTGCCTGCGCTGGTCAGCAAGATTCTCGCGGTGCTGTTTGATCCGCACACGCTGTGGGCCGAGCGCGCGCTGGCCCGACAGTTGGATGGCCTGGTGGCCTTGACGCAGACCGGTGCGCAGCGACTGGCCCGGCGCATGAAGGTGCCGGTGGCCAAGGTCCGCGTCATCCCGCATGGCACGCCCGGCTTGCCCACCCAACCCTTGCCGGATTTGTCATCGCTGCGCCTGCTGTACTTCGGGTTCATCTACAGCGGCAAAGGCATTGAAGACCTGGTGGACGCCCTGGGCACGCTGCTCAAGCAAGAGCCCGAGCTGGCCAGCCAGGTCCGGCTGACGATCGCTGGCGGCACTGCGCCCGACATCGCCTTTGGCGCGGGCAGCAGCTACCTGGATGGCCTGCGCCAGCGCGTCGAATCGCAAGGTTTGAGCGGCCAGGTTGATTGGGAGTTCGACGTCGACGAGCACGACATCCCCGGACTGATCCAGCGTCATCACCTGATGGTGCTGCCCTACCGTGAGTCCCGCAAGCTGTCCCTGATGGGGCAGATGCGGGGCACCAGTGGGGCCCTGTCCTGGGCGATCGCGGCCGGTCGCGGCGCCATCACCTCCGATGCACGCGCCTTCGCCGAAGAGATCAGCCATGGTAATGGTGTGTCGTACCCGCAAGGCCAGGTGGCGGCGCTGAGCGAGGCCATCGGGGCAGTCCTGAAAGAGCCCGACCAGGTCAAGCAGTGGGCCAAGGCCGCGACCGTTCTGAGCGAGCAGCGCCTGTGGGCCCGCACGGGCGAGGCTTTTGTCCACTACTTCGAAACGTTGAACCCCTGGGTGGCGCGCAGCGCTCGAAGCGGCAGCTTGCCCGGCGAAGCGGCATCCCTGATGTCCGGCGGCAAGCGGCCATGACCAGCCCCTCTCCCTCGCGCCGTGCCCTGCTGTTGAGCAGCGGGGCGCTGGCCGCCTTGCCTGCCCAGGCTTTGAGCCTGTGGCGCCACAAGGCCCATCCCGCGCTGGAACTCAAGCCCGCGCGCCCGGTGGTCTGGCGCGACTTCCTCGGTGTCAACGCGCAGTTGCAATGGTTTGAGCCCGCCATGGCGCGCAAGCAGGTCGAACGCCTGAAAGACCTGGGCCTGAACTGGGTGCGCCTGGGCCTGCACTGGATGCTGATGGAGCCCAAGGAAGGCCAGTTCGAACTGGAGGCCATCGACCGCATGATGGCCCTGGTGAAAGACGCCGGCCTGCGCAACATCACCAGTGTGGTCGGTACACCGCGCTTTGCCTCGGTGGTGGCCAAGGGGGACCGCTACGAGCAGTACTTCGACAAGTTCCCACCGAAAGACCCGGTGCTGTTCGCGCAGCGCATGGTAATGCTGGCCAAGCGCTATCCGCAGGTCGATGTCTGGCAGGTCTGGAACGAACCCAATATTCCTGGTTTCTGGGCGCCCAAGACCGATCCCGAAGGCTATGGCCGCCTGCTGCTGGCCAGCGTGCAAGGCCTGCGCGCCACGGTGCCCGCCAAGCCCATCGCGATGGCCGGCATGGCCTACTTCAGCGAGATGACCGGCCAGAACGGTTTGATGATCGAGGCCATGGGCAAGCTGGGTGCCTTCAACCTCGACCTGATCATCGCCTACCACCCCTACACCGCCACGGCCGAAGGCTCCGAGCAGGATGGTCGCGATTTCGTCAAACGGGTGGTGCCCGCCCACCAATGGTTGCGCGGCGCCAAGGTCAAGCAGATCTGGGCCACCGAATGGGGTTGGTCCAGCTACGACGGCCCGAAAGAAGAGCAACCCATCGTGGGCGAACAAGGCCAGGCCGACCTGACCCTGCGCCGCCTGGCCCTGATGGCCGCGCTGGACTACGACCGCGTCTTCCTGTTCACCCTGTCCGACCTGGACAAGCGCGCCAGCGCACGGGATCAGCACTACGGCCTGCTGCGCGAAAACGGTGACCCGAAGCCGGTGTACTTCGCGCTGCAGCGTTTCTTGAAGATCTGCGGCCCACGCATTGAGCCAGGCACGCCACCAGCCATCGTTGGCGACAAGCCGGAGGGCTTGATCAGCATCGCCTGGCGCCAACCGGATGGGCAAAAACTGTGGATGGTCTGGGCCGACAAGCCGGGCACCTTGAAGCTCAAAGGCGTTCCAAAAGCCACCTTGCACCGCCCACTCAATGGCGGCCAACAGGCCCTGAAGGCCGACGCCAACGGCGAGTTGCGCGTGCCCGTGGACACCGCCCTGCAGATCCTCAGCCACGCATGAAGCCGCTGCGCCTGCTGTGGACCTTGCCCTACCTGCCCTGGCCCATCACCAGCGGCGGCAAGGCGCGGCAGTTCCACCTGCTGCGCGAGCTGGCCGGGCGCGGCCACCGCATCACCTTGCTGGTGCAGTCCAAAACGCCCGCCGACGACGAGGTGCTCAAGACCCTGGCCCCGCTGCTGGAAGAGCTCATCGTGCTGCCACGGCGACCCCTTCGCCACCCGCTCACGCTGTGGCACGCAGCCACTTCGTCGCTGCCCTTGCTGGCCACCGTCAACGGCCATGCGCCGGCCCTGGCGCAGCGCTTTGCGCAGTTGCTGAAGCAAGGCCCCTGGGATGCCATCCAGGTCGAGCACAGCTACGGCTTCGAGCCTTTTGGTGCCGAGCTGAGCCGCACCGCACAGCCCTTCATCATCACCGAGCACAACGTCGAGTCCGAGCTGGGCGCGGCCACCTACGGCAAATGGCCTGCACCCTTGCGCAGCCTGGCCCGCTACGACCAATTCCGCGCCCGCCGGTGGGAGCGCGAGGTGCTGTCGCGCGCGGCCGCCATCGTGGCCGTCACCGAGTCGGATGCACAGACGCTGTCACAGCTCAGCGGCCGCCCCGCACACGTCGTCAGCAATGGGGTCGACACACGCGGCTTTGCGCACGTGCAGCCTGATGCGGCCTCGCGCTGCGTGCTCTTCGTCGGCAACTACGAGTACGCGCCCAACGTCGATGCGGTCGAATGGGCACTCACCGAGATCTGGCCCCGCGTCTGGCAACTGGTGCCAGACGCTCGCTTCCGCATCTGCGGCCACGGCTTGCCAGAAGCCTGGCGCCAGCGCTTCACCGACCCCCGCATCGAATGGCTGGGCTACGTGCCCGACCTGACCGAGGTGCAATCGCGCTCGGCCGCCTTCCTGGCGCCACTGCGCTACGGCGGCGGCTCCAAGCTCAAGGTGCTGGAAGCCATGGCCGCCAGCCTGCCGCTAATCAGCACCGCCGAAGGGCTCTCCGGCTTGAAGGCGACGGCAGGTGTGCATGCCCTGGTGGCCGACACACCAGAAGCCATCGCCCAGGCCATTGCGCAAACCCTGGCCAACCCCGCGCCAGCCCGCGCCATGGGCCTGGCCGCCCGTGACCACGTCACCCAGCAGTTCGATTGGGCCCGCTCGGCCAGCCAACTGGAGGCGGTGTACCAAAGCTTGCAAGCTGCCAAGGTGGCCGCATGATCGGTGCGTCCACGGTCTTCCCGGCGGCCATGGGCGCACTGTTCGCCTTGCTGATGCTGGTGGGCGGCGCGCCCTTGGGCATGCTGGCAGCCGGTGCCCTGGCCTTCGCCGTCTACATCGTGACCCAGCCTTTGCGCGGCTTGCTGCTGTTCTGCCTGCTGGCCCCGGCCCTGCCGTGGATGACCATCACCTTGGGCGCCAGAATCACCACTTCCGAGGCCATCCTGGCGCTCACCTGGGGCGGCGTGTTCTTCCAATGGCTGGGCGGCAAGTTGCCACCCTGGCCCGACAACCCCACCGAGCGCGCCATGATGCGTTTCGTGGCCTGGAGCATCGTGCCCTTGGTGGCGGGCCAGTTCATGGTCCAGGCCGAAGGCGTCGGCCCGGTCAACTGGGTCCGCTGGTTGCTCAACGTCTCGCCGGTCTTCCTGGTGCCGCTGCTCACGCCCGATCAGCGCACGCGGGATCGCCTGCTGCTGTGCCTGCTGCTGGGCTTCGCAGGCCTGCTGGCCATTTCGCTGAGCTTCTTCTTCATGGGGCGCGATCCCATGAGGATGGTCGCCTTCCTGACCGCGCTGCACTACGCCCGCCCGGACGCCATCCAGGACATCCTCACCGCCGACCCCACCCGCATGGCATCGCCTTGGGTGCACCCCAACTCCACAGGCGGCGCGCTTTTGCTGGCGGTGCCACTGGGCATGTTCTACGCGGTTGTCCAGCATGGCTGGCGCCGCGCCCTGGGCTTGTTCGTGGCGGTGGGCGGCGCGGCGGGCATCGTGTTCAGTGGTTCACGCGGCGCGCTGCTCAGCCTGGGCGTGTTCGTGGCCTGGCTGGCGATCAAGAAGACGCCCTACGCGGTTCGCGGTCTGCTGTTGTCGCTCCTTCTGGCGGCCGCCCTGCTGGCGCTGTACCCCCCTGCCCAGCAACGCTTCGCCTCGCTGTTCTCGTCCAACGATGTCAGCACTGGCGTGCGCTTCGAGGAGTACCTGCACTTCCCCGAAGCCGTGATCCGCTACCCGCTGGGCATGGGCTTCAAGGCCGACACGCCTGCCACGGCCAATGGGGTCTACGGCATCTCCAACCTCTGGCTCAACTATTGGTACAAGCTGGGCCTGCCCGGCATGCTGCTGTTCATCGCCGTCACCACGGCTTGGTGGCGCCAGGTGCGCCTGCCCGGCAACTTTGCCGTCGTCAACGCCGATAACGGGATGCGCATCGCCACGGTCGGCACGGTCCTTGCGGCTTTGGCCACGGGCTTCATCGACCATTACTTCAGCTTCACCCAGGTGTTGATCTCGCTGTTCTGGTTGATCCTGGCCATCAGCCTGCAAACCGCCAAAGCGCCCGTGCCGTCATCCACGTCAGTTGCCCGCCCATGAAACACCGCATCCTCCACAGCACGAACCTGCGCCCCCGATTGCCTGAATACGCGGCCCGCTTGAAAGCCGACCCGGCTCAGCTCGACGACGCCTACGAGTGGGGCCTGCAGAACGACCTCTTCTTCGAGTCCAAAGGTAAGGGCCCGGAAGACGTCGTGCTGCACATCTGCTCGCTGGACATCCGCAAACGCATCCCCCACCTGCTGGCGCGCGACTTGTTCGTCATGCTGTTCGATGAAGTGCCCGGCCGCAAGGTGCCCGACTACGGCCGCAACTGGCCCACCATCGTCGACCGCCTGCGCCGCATCTGGGAACAGATCTACAACATCCTCATCAACAAGATCCCCAGCCACAACGTGCGCCTGGCCTGGCTGCGATTGGGCGGCGCCAAGATCGGCAAGGGCTCCAGCATCTGGCGCAACACCGAAGTGCTCGGCGTTGAAAGTCTGGTCATTGGCGATGACACCTGCATCGGCTGGCATTGCCAGATCGACGCCCGCTCGGGCCTGACCATCGGCAACCACGTCGCCATCGCCTCACACGTGCTGATCGTGGCCGGTGCGCACGACCTGGACGCGCCCGAGTTCTGGTCGGTCTCCGCGCCCGTGCGCATCGACGACTACGCCTGGATCACCTCGCGTGCCATCATCCTGCCCGGAGCCCACATCGGCGAAGGCGCCGTTGTCTCTGCCAACACCACCGTGGGCAAGAAGGTCGAGCCCTACGCCATCGTGGCCGGGCAGGGCGGCAAAACCGTGGGCACCCGCGCCCGCGGCCTGAACTACAAGGTGGGCGCCAAAGGCTTGTTCACCTTGCTGCATTGAAGCTGAAGGCGCGCTGACCATGCTCGGCTCGGCCGGACTCCTGACCCTGGTGACCCTGCTGGGCCTCATCGCTGGCTTGGGCCGCGAGTGGCTGCTCGTGGCCTCGTGGGGTGCGGACGCCCGCACCGACGGCTTCCTGATCGCGCTCTTCATCCCCGAAGCGCTGCGCATCATCCTGGCCGGGGGCTTGCTGTCGTCCGCCTGGATGGCCCTCTTCCAGGCGCGCAGCGAATCCGAGCGCATGGCCTGGTTGGGGCGGGCCACGTTCTGCGTGGGTTTGCTTGGCCTGGTGCTGGCCTTGGTCCTGTCCTTGGGCGCCGAGTGGTGGGTCAGGCTCGTGGGCCCCGGCCTGGCGCCTAACCTTCGACCCGTGACCCAGCAAGCCCTGCAGATTTTGGCCTGGAGCCTGCCCGGCCTGCTCCTGCAAGCCCTGTGGAGCGTGCCTTTGCAGGCTCAGGGCCGCTTCCTGCTGGCCGGGCTGTCGTCGCTGGTCTACAACCTGCCCGTGGTCATCTACCTGGCCCTGCACCAATCGCAATCACTGGAGCCTTCGCTGGCCTGGACCTTTGTGGTCGGCAGTGTTACCACGGCCTTGCTGATGATCCCTGCGGTTCGCGCCCAGGGCCTGGTGCTGCGAGCGATCCGCTGGCATGCGCCCACCGCGCGTGAGTTGTCGACCCGAGTCGGGCCCTTGCTCGGCAGCGCCCTCATGGGCCAAGGCCTGATGCTGCTGGAACGCATGGTCGCTTCCTACCTGGGCGAAGGCGTGGTCACCGTGCTGAACCTGGCCCGCAAGCTGGTCAACCTGCCGCTGGTGGCCTTGATGTCGGTCAACCAGGTCTTGCTGGGCCTGATGAGCAAGGGCGCCGCCGCCGACCGTTTGCCCCTGCTGCGCCAGGGCCTCGCCCTCAACACCCTGGTCACCACCCCGGCGGCGGTCGGCCTGTTGCTGTCCGCCCAGGCCATCGTGGCGCTGCTGTTCCCCAATGTGCAAGGCACGGCCATCCTGGCGCCTTTGCTGGGCTGGTACGCCGTGGCCCTGGTGCTGGCTGGCTGGAACACCCTCCTGGCCCGCTACAACTACGCGGCGGGCGACACCCGCCTGCCCTTCGTGTGCGAGACCTCCGGCAATGTCGCGCAGGCGCTCACCCTGCCTTTGCTGGCCTGGTTGTATGGCGCCCAAGGCATGGCCATGGCACTGTTGCTGGGGGTGCTGGTCAATGGCGGCCTGCTCCTGCATTTCAACCGGCTGTGGACGAGGGTGCGCCTGCCGACCCTGTTACTGGCTGGCGCCCTGTCCTTGGGGGTGAGCGCCGCATTCCTGCTGCCCTGGTGGCCGACAGTCCCCTTGATTCGCCTGGCGGCCTCGGCCGCCGCAGGCTTGTTCTGTCTCATGGTCTTGGCCGCCTGGCTCAAGCCCTGGAAACCCTTCTCCGCATGAACCGCCACAACAACTTCGACCTCTTGCGCCTGATCGCTGCAGCGGGCGTCATGGCTTTGCACGTGGTGGACCTGTCCCGCGAGCCCGCCTTGTCCTTCCTCCTCTGGGCCGACACGAAAATCGCCCTGGCGACCTTTTTCGTCATCAGTGGCTACCTGGTGTTCATGAGCTGTGAACGCACGCCCTCCTTGGGTGAGTACACGGCCAAGCGCCTGCGCCGCATCGTCCCCGCCTACGCGGCCGTGGTCCTGGCTTGCGCACTCCTGGGCAGCCTGATCAGCACCCTGCCTGCCGCTGATTACTTCGGCAAAGCCTGGTGGCAATACTTGGTGGCCAACCTCAGTTTCCTGAATTTCCTGCAGCCCAGCCTACCCGGGGTGTTCGTCAACAACCCCATGCCGGGGGCGCCTGTCAATGGTGCCCTGTGGACCATCAAGGTCGAGTTGATGTTCTACGCCATCGTGCCCGCCATCCTGTGGCTCACGCGCCGCTTTGGCCACCACCTGGTGCTGGGCCTGGGCTTCATCGCCTCCTGCCTGTGGTGGGGCGTCTTCGTGCACCTCGCCTACAGCACTGGCAAAAGCGGCTATTTCGAGCTGGCCAAACAGATGCCCGGCCAGCTGATGTTCTTCCTGCCGGGCGCCTGGTGCTACTGCGAGCGCGAGGCCCTGCGGCGACTGGGCTGGCGCCTGGGGGTCCTGGGCCTGGCCCTGCTGCTGCTGGCCTACCAATCGGACCAGACCCGCCCCACGTTCGGCGTCTTCCTCTACCCACTGGCCCTGTCCGCCTGCGTGTCCTGGGCAGCGCACAACTTGCGCTACCTGGGATCGGTCACCCGCCATGGGGACTTTTCATACGGCATCTACATCCTGCATTTTCCGATCATCCAAGTGCTGGTGCACTTCGGCGTGTTCAAGGCATCGCCGCTGGGTGGGGTGGCGCTGCTGCTGGTCCTCGTCACCGGCCTGGCCTGGATTTGCTGGCATTTCATCGAGGCCCCGACGCTCTGGCGCAAGCCGGAGCCCCAGGCCGTGCCGGCTTGATTGGCAAAAATTCAGCACAACTTGATGAGCCGTCACCTTGTGTGATATAATCTAGGGCTTGCCTCGGAGGGGTGGCCGAGTGGTTAAAGGCAGCAGACTGTAAATCTGCCCGCTTACGCGTACACAGGTTCGAATCCTGTCCCCTCCACCAAGGCAAACAAAATCACGTGATCGTGAATCACTCCCGGGCGGGAGTAGTTCAATGGTAGAACCTTAGCCTTCCAAGCTAATGATGCGGGTTCGATCCCCGTCTCCCGCTCCAAGTCGCGGTTCTGTCATGGTTCGCGTGATAAGCTAGCGGTCTTCCCAAATTTGGGTGGCCGTGGTCGGCACTGGTGTGGGTGTTGTGGTGGCTGTTACAGCAGTCGTCAAGCAGCGCCCAGACCCGTGTCGATGCCCATGTGGCTCAGTGGTAGAGCACCCCCTTGGTAAGGGGGAGGTCGGCAGTTCGATCCTGCCCATGGGCACCACACCTTTCTTCTTCAATTCTCTCGGCTGACTAAAGCCGCTAGGAGCGCGAAACATGGCAAAAGCTAAATTCGAACGAACCAAGCCGCACGTCAACGTCGGCACCATTGGTCACGTGGACCACGGCAAGACGACGCTGACCGCAGCGATCACCACCGTGTTGGCCAAGAAGTTTGGTGGCGAGGCCAAGGCCTACGACATGATTGACGCCGCGCC
>NZ_JAQSDR010000040.1 GCF_029946005.1 Aquabacterium sp. | reverse complement strand
CGCCTGATTCCAGGCTGTTGACGGGATGTCAACATGTGTTTGCTGGACGCTTACGGAGATTCGGCCGCTGGGCCACGTAGCAGATACAGCGCGCCACATCATCAGCGCTTAGGCGAACGCCCAGGAATTGAATGCCGAGCAATCTCGGAAGGCGCCTCCAACTGGCGTCCTGCATCGGCAGCTTCCACCAGTGCGGAGCGTTTGGCAGCCACCTCGGCACCGCGTTTTCGGTCGGCGCCAACACGCTTGGGGCTATTGGGCCAAGCCAACACAGCGGTTTCTGCCCTGTGCCTTTGCCAAGTACAGATTCTGATCTGCTCGCTCCAAAAAATCAGTCAGTGACTCTCCGGATAGCCGACTGGCAAGGCCGGCAGAAAAGCTCAAGCGCAAGACCTCGACCCGCTTTGAGTAGCATTGTGAGAGAACATGCTCACGCAAACGCTCAATCGCGGCAAACCCGCCGGAGTCCTGATCCGACTCTGGAAGCAGAACCAAAAATTCCTCTCCACCCCACCTACAGATCACGTCTGTTTCCCGAAGCACACGCTGGGCGGCCTGAGCAAAGCCAATCAGCGCCTCATCGCCGACCTCATGTCCGTGGCTATCGTTGATCCGCTTGAAATGGTCTAGGTCGATCAAGGCCACGCTGAAGCCCCTGCCAGATTGGTCATGGCGCAGACACTCGGCCTGAAGGACTTGCTGCATGTGTTGCCGGTTGAAGAGTCCCGTCAATACATCGCGGGACATGCGGTAGCGAACTTCATCAGTTGCCCGAGCCAGTTGCACGCGCTCAGAACGAAGCTGTTCTCGGATCACACCAAAACCAAGTGACTTATCCGTGATGAGCCAGAGAATGAAAATGGTCATTGACACTTGCAAAAACTGCTTTCTAAATTCAAAGGCCGGAGCGCCAAAGACCCCCATCAGTATCAATGCAGTGGCGAGTATTCCAATGGCAACCCGACCCGCAATCCGCGCCTCGCTCGGACGCAGACCCACAAAGCCAAACATGAGCGACAGACACAGCACTTGCAATGCGGGTGACCGAATATCAGGGATCAACACATACGCTACCAGGGCCATGCAATTGGCGCCCAGGATCTGAGGCAACACGAGCGCAGGTCTTGGAAACTTTGCACTTACGCCACTGCGGATCAAGGTATAGGGCAAGACGGCTTGGACTACGATGGCGCCAGCGAATGCCCACCCCGCTGCTGGCGTTAGCACGCCATTTGGAATCGCATACAGCAGGTCCATGGCAAGCCACGCCACATACGCCGGCACGGCCACCAGACACATTGACACCCGATTGCGCATGCGCTCCGTTCGCCCCTTAATGAGGCGAGACAGCCAGGCACTAAATCTCTGCGATTCAACTTCTGTTGGCTGGGCATTTGGCCCGTAGTGCGGCAATGTTCTTATTGCCGTAGCCATCGATGGGTCAACCTCAACACCTTGGGTCGCAGTTGATTTGGCGCCATGCAACTCAAATGGCCTTGGCTGCAGGGTGGTACCCGGCTCTATTCGATCACGGCCCCCTACCTTAGCTCGATAGAGTGCAGCGTCGGCTGCAAACAGGGTACTTTGTATAGCAGCGGTCGGCGCATGTCGGGAGACGCCACCTGAGCAAGTTACTTTCAAGCCCGGCCGATATTGTTCCCATGCAAATTCCGCCACGCTCACGCGCAGCGAGTCCAGCAACATGCAGGCTTCAGGCTCCGAGGTTTCAGGCATGATGAACAAAAATTCTTCCCCACCCCATCGCCCCACACTGTGGGGTGATTCTTTGAAGAAGTCCTGAGCTATATAGGCAAACTTCCGGAGTACCAGATCGCCCACGCCATGCCCAAAGCTGTCGTTGACGCGTTTGAAGAGATCGATGTCCAGCATACCCACGGAGAAGCCAAGGCCGGACCTGGCACACCGGAGTTGCTCTTGGTCCAGCAACTGTTGCATGTGCCTGCGGTTATAAAGACCTGTCAACCCGTCTCGAATAGACAACTCGCTGAGTTGCTCCAGCGTCTGGGCCATTCTGGTGCTTTGTTTCCGCTGGCGCCAACTCAGGGCACGGTCAGCCTTGAAGATAGCGATCAGGATTGGCACAGTCATCGCAGACAGAAGCACATAGACCAACTCGTCTGCTAGCTTGACTGATTTGGCATCTAAGCACCACCGAAATACCAGCCCAGCAACCGGTAGCAGCACGGCCAGAGCTGCGGCGAGCATCAGTTGCCCAGAACGAAGACGGCGTATGTCCAATACGATGATCAAACACAGCCACTGCAACGCAACAGACCGTGCCACATCAAGCAGGATATAGGCTACCGCAACCGAACTTATCTTGAGCAGTACCTGCGGCAGGACAGGATCAGAACCATGTGCCTTTAATACTAGATAAAGGCCGACCAAACCGGCGACGTTGTATGCGGTCCACCCGAGAACCTGCTGCCACTCCGCAAGCCCCAATGGAACCGCTACACAAAAAAAGAGCGTTGCGAAACCGTAGCCTGACAAACTCGCCAAAAGGTGATTGGCTACGCCTTCAGTTTGGACACGGTCCCGCCCGTGGGCTTCTGCGGCCGCAGCAGCTACGCGGCGTTTAGCCTCCGCAGGCTCGGCAGTTGAAGATTGGTATAAAGGCATGTGTGAAAAGAGACACGAACCAATATGCAGTTCATCATCATTTCGACCAGATTGCCGAAATCTTGACCCTGTCAGCGTGGGCAAATGCGGGAATAAAACAGGTTCTGCTTGAGCCGCAGCGCATCGAGCTCGAGCTACCGCTCCGGCATTGACCAAATACCCGATGCGCTTGCTAAACCTCGGTGTCCGACTGTAAGCCGGCCCGTACGTTTGGCTATCTCATGCAACAATCCTTATCGAGTAGATAAATTCGTCATTTTTCGGTCGGCCTAAAAATACAGGATTGAGGTGAACTGCGGACCAACGTTGGGATCCAGTGGACCTTAGTTTTCCCAGCATCGCCTACGAAACTGCTGCTGAAGCTTATCTCGCCTAGTTCAGACACTTGCTGATTCTGACATTGAAGCACTCGAACATGCCGTAGTTTTTTAGGTGATGTAGCAGGGGGCGGCAGTGCTCAAGGTTGCGAATTTTGCAGCGTGCACCCTGGTGGCCACCCAAAGTGCCCTACAACAGGATGGCCGCCAGGCGCCGCCAGGTCTGCTGCTCTCATCCCGGCGCGGAATGCACGCTTGCTTGGACGCTCTGCTTTTGCGCGCCATCCATCCCACTGGTGAGCTGGATCTGCCTCAGCCAAACGATACGTCATTTGGTCATGTGACCTTGCCCCCGAAAAACGTATCCCTTGCTGAGTGGTTCAATCGAAGCAAGGAGAACGGAAATGACGAAAGCAAAGGCAACATCGACGAGGGCGCGGTACACGCTGGAATTCAAGCGAGAGGCCGTTCGGCTAGTCGAGGGCGGCCAGAGCATTGCGGCGGTAGCGCAGAGCCCTGGGGTGGTGTCACAGACCCAGTTCAACTGGGTCAAGGCGCAGCGCCAAGGCAAGCTCACTGGCGCTGACAGCAAGCCTGTGAGCGCCGAGCAGATGGAGATCAGCCGCCTGCGTGCCGAGCTGGCTCGGGTGACGAGAGCAGCGGTATCTTGACTTTGAAAAGCCAAGCTGCATCAGGGCTTCATTGAAGTGTTCACAATCTCCATCAGCGAGCTCATCTAGGAGGTCACCGCTGATGCGAGCACATACTTGGCGGAGGGCAGCGGCTATAACACCCCGATCGCGTTCGTCTGGGACGATGCGGCTCGCACCGAAGAGCACTCCGAGTTGCGCCAAGGCCTGCTGCGCATCCGTGGCGTGGCCGACGCCATCGTTCTACCCAGGCCCGCATGCATGGATCGGTCGATCCCCGTACGGGGCTGAAGACGCAACGGCGGGTTGACATCAGATGTGCGTCCCCGCGAGTTCAATTTGGCGTTCAGCTACATCTACCCGCCACCGTGTTCGGCCGCTGGTCTTGACACAGCCGATCGGGTGATAGAGTTGTATCGGACCTGACGAAGTGGTGACAGCCGAACCACGAGCAAGCGCAATTCGTCCCATTACATCCCACATGTAGTAGGTGGAAATTGGAGGATGTGGCCATCAAGCAAAGGGCAGGGGCGTTGTGTGGCGCGGGCTGTAGCCAGATTTACATGTGATGATCGACCACATGTGACCTGGCTTTACCGCGTCTCATGACGCGTTTGAGTTGACATGAAGCCCTTGATTTTCCTCGTGAATTCAAGGGCTTTTGTTTTGACTGGCATGTGCTCATATTGCCTCCCTGTTCACCGAATTTTCTTTTGTTTGAGTCATGCTTTTATTGCAAATGCGAACTATTCGCATTAATATGCAAGCGAAGACCAGTGCTCTATCAAAGGAGAAAAGATGCTTCAGGATGTCCTGCGTGCAGAGAATCTTTGTGCGCCATCGGGCGGCGCCACAAGCGTGCGGCGCCGCCATGCAACCGGGCGCATCATCGCCGCCGCATGCGCCTTGACCTTGCCAGCCTTGCGCGTGAAGGCCACGCCCGGAATGAGGATTGTGGCCGTGGGCGGTGCGATCACAGAGACGCTGTTCGCCCTGGGTGCCACAGCGGATGTGGTGGGGGTGGACACCACATCCAGCTATCCCGCAGAGGTGAGAAAGTTGCCCAATGTGGGCTACATGCGGACCTTGTCTGCGGAAGGGGTGTTTGCCTTGTCGCCAACACACCTGATCGTCACGGAGGATGCCGGTCCTCCTGCCGTGTTGCGCCAATTGATCGATGCGGGCGTGAAGATCCACACGTTGAGCGCGGGAAACAGGTACGAAGGCGTTCTGGAACGCACGGCCAGCATCGCTGGTCTCATTGGCCATCAGGCAAGAGCGCAAGCCTTGCTGGCAGGCCTCAAGCGTGATTGGCTTGCATCGACTGAACAGGTAAAGGCGCTTCGCGCGATGAACGAGCGTCGCCTGGGAGGGCGCACTTTGAGCGTGATGTTCGTCATGTCTCACTCGCTCAGCCAGGTGCTGGTGGCGGGGGACGACACCGCTGCCGACAGCATGTTGAGCTACATCGGCGCGGTCAACCCATTGAAGCGCCAATTCAAAGGGCTCAAGGCCTTGAGCAGCGAGTCGGCCATGGTGGCGGCCCCCGATGTGATTTTGGTGACGCAGCAAGGCTTGCAGGCGGCGGGCGGCGTCGCCGGGGTGCTGCGACTGCCTGGGTTGGCCGATACACCAGCAGGACGCGCCCGCCGAGTGGTGGCGATGGACGCACCTTTGTTGCTGGGCTTCGGTCCCCGCCTGCCCTTGGCCGTGCGGCAACTGGCCGAGCAGTGCGCAAACGCCCTGGCCCACCCCGTCCTGGGCACCATGGCGGGCAAGGTTGGCGCGACGTGAGCGCCACCGCTGTGATGTCCAAGCAGGCCTCCTTGACGGGGCCTTCGGTTGAGGAGGCGAGCAGCGTCTGGTCACGCACGCCTCGCATGGCCATGGCGATCGTGATGGTGGGGCTGCTGTGCACCGCCATCGTGGCGAGCACCAAAGGTGCGGTTCAGGCGAGCCTGGATGACTGGCAAGCTGGATTGAATTGGCTGGGGGCCTTGGGCGCCGAACCATTGTCGGGGGCTGGCCATGTGCTCTGGCAGATTCGCATGCCCCGCATCTTGCTGGCCATGCTGATCGGTGCTTCCCTGGCCTTGGCCGGGGGGCTGGCGCAGGGCTTGTTTCGCAATCCCTTGGCGGACCCTGGGTTGTTGGGTGTCAGCAGCGGGGCGGCCTGCGCCACCGCTTTGTCATTGGTGTTTTTCAGCAGCATGGCATCGGTGCCAATGCCCGTTGAATGGCGACCCTATCTGACGCCTTTGGCCGCGTTTGTCGGCGCTTTGACGGTGTGCCTGGTGCTGGACAGTCTGGCTCGTTGGTTGACGCCGGGATCCATCGCCGGTTTGCTGTTGACGGGGCTGGCCATCAATGCCGTGGCTGGTGCCGTCATCGGCCTGGCAACCTACATGGCCAATGACGAGCAACTGCGAAGCCTGTCGTTCTGGACACTGGGTTCCGTGGCCGGAGCGAGTTGGACTGCTGTGGGCCTGCTGGCGGCGATTTTGTTGCCCGTCATTGGATTGGCGCGGCATTTGGCTCGGCCGCTCAACGCCTTGGCACTCGGAGAGGCCGCGGCCAATCATGTGGGCATTGACCTGCATGCGCTGAGGCTCAAGACCGTGGTGCTGGTGGCATTGTCTTGTGGCGCAGCAGTGGCCTGGTGCGGCATGATCGGATTCATCGGCCTGCTCGCGCCTCACCTGGCCAGAACCTGGACGGGGCCCGATCACCGGACGATGCTGCCCCTGGCCATGGGGATCGGGGCGTGGCTGCTGCTGATGGCCGACACCCTTGCACGCACGCTCGCCATACCGGCCGAAATTCCGGTGGGGATTTTCACCGCGCTGTTGGGTGGGCCTCTGCTGATCGTCATGCTGCACAGCATGTCCAAGCGTCAGGGGCATGCCGTATGAAGCGAACATTTGTCTCTCAGCTGTTTCAAAGCTTTCGCCGCGATGACCCGGCAATTCAGGTGGCGCCGCAAACCCCATGGCTGTGCGTGCAGTCTGCAATGATCAGGCCCTCTGGCTCCAGGTTGCATCACGGGCCCTACGATCTCTCGCTCGACCAGGGAGAGCGCGTGGCCATCCTGGGCCCCAGCGGGGCGGGCAAAAGCACCTTGCTCAAACTGATTGCTGGCGACCTTGCCCCCAGCTCAGGGCATGTCTGGCTGGGTGGCGATCGGCTGCATGAGCTGGATCGGCAGACCCTGTCGACCACGCGCGCGGTCTTGCCTCAAGGCCATGCGGTGGCCTTCGGTTTGGACGTGGCGCTGGTGGTGGCCTTGGGCCGCTCCGCAAGGCTTCAGGATCCAAACCTGCATGCCATCGTGTGGCAATCATTGGCTCTGGCACGGGCATCGCATCTGCGAAGCAGGCGATTCGACACGCTTTCTGGTGGCGAGCAGGCCCGCGTACAACTGGCGCGGGTGTTCGCGCAATTGTGGGATCGGGAGGGTGGTCTGGTGCTGCTGGATGAGCCCTTGGCTGCCCTCGACCCGGGCCTGCAGTTTGACCTGATGGATGCCATTCATGCGTTTGCAACAGAGCGGCAGCATGCCGTGATCGCCGTGGTTCATGACATCAACCAGGCTTTTGGCAGCTTTGATCGCCTGTGGCTGGTGCGGGATGGCAAGTTGTTTGCTGACACCCCGGTCGGCCCGGATGCCATTGGGCCGCTGGGCGATTTGTATGGCATCGGCCTTCAAGTGGTGAACGATGGATTGGGAGGGCTCGCCGTGGTCGCCAATCGCCGACACGGCTGGGTTGAGCAAAAGGGCGTGAGGGCAGCATGAGCGCCCAGCACTTGGAACCACACGGCACCGCCGTGACCATGCGCCTTGCCCCACAGCCCGTGGCGCGGTCCAGTTCATGAACTTCACTGAGGATGCACCTATGTTCAAGATCACCACACAGATCGCGACCGATGTCGCGCCGAGCTATCTCTACAAGTTATGCAAGCATTTCGCCAAAAAAATCCCGGCAACGTGGGCTGATGACCACCTCTCCGGAATGGCCAGCTTTGAATGGGGCACCACGATTTTTCGCGCGGCTGTCGAAGGGCTGCACATCGAATGCATCTCGCCAGACCATGCCTCGCTCGAACGTCTGTCCAATGTGGTCGGGCAGCACGTTGAACTGCTGACGCGCAAGAACCCCGCGCCGATTGTGTGGTCGGGCGCGGAGCCAAGCCACGGTGCTGCCTGAGCGATGTCATCGTGCATCCAAGGTCGCGCCACCGTCTACCCGCAAGTCATGCATGGTGATGTGACGCGCCGAGTCAGAGGCCAGGAAGCAGACCGCTTGTGCAATGTCGTCCGCATCGGCGATGCGTTGCAAGGGAATCCCGAGCCGGTGCTGGGAGAGATCACCCGCGATCACCCGGTCGGCACTGTCTGCCGAGTCCCACAGGGCGCGTTGCATGGGGGTGTCGGTGGACCCGGGGGACACCACGTTGCAGCGGACCCCATGAGGCGCCAACTCCAGCCCCAGGCATTTTGTGAATTGAGCGCTGGCCGCCTTGGACGCCGCGTAGGCGCCCATCTGCAGGCGCGGGGTTGCTGCCGCATTGGACCCCACGGTCACAATGCAGCCGCTCTGTTGTGAACGCATCTGCTTGGCCACGGCGGTGGACACCTGAAACACGCCCAAGGTGTTGACCTTGAATGTGTCCTCCCATGCTTGTGGTGACATGTCGAGCAGCGATCCGGTGTGAAGAATGCCAGCCGCGTTGACCAGGATGTCGATGCGAGAAAAGTGAGTCAGGGCCTCATCCAGCGCCTGGTGGACGGACGCCTGGCTTCCAACATCCACCACGGTTGGATGAACGACATGTCCCGCCTCGGCCAGCCTCATGGCTTGCTGACTGAGCCCCGGAGCATGGATGTCCCACAGGACCAATGTGGCGCCTTCGTGCGCCAGTTGCCTTGCAATCGCCAAGCCGATGCCTTGCGCGGCGCCGGTCACCAGCGCGATTTTCGATTCAAAGCGCTGCATGCATCAAGTCTTTCTTATCGTTGCCCAGAGAATTGGCTGCGCTCAATCGTTTAGCCAGAGCCGTGCCGATTTGTGACAGGGGCTTGGGTTGGCTCATGCCGTTGTGGTCGCTGTCGATGTTGACGATGTCGATGCGGCCTTTCACAAGATCGCGCCATCCGTGCTCCAGCGGTGCGCGAGGTCCACGGATGGACGCCCGGAAGTACAGCAAAGGCCCTGACACTGGCGCGTGATCGGCGGTTCGATACAAGCCCATTCCATGCAGGGCGTTGTCGATCAGGCGCTGGTGAGTGCGCTGGTCCATCAAGGCCAGTGGGCTGCCGGGGCGGCGCAGGAGCTGACGCATTTCATCGGCGCTCAGGGCTTTGCCGTCTTGGGTTTGGGCAGAAGCACCGATCACGTCCAGGAGCGCCTCCAGGGCATCTTTTTCACCTGCTTCAGGCTTGTCATGCCAGATGCTTGCCGGGTAGGAATCCATCATGGCCAGCAGTGAGACCGATTCACCTTCACTTTGCAACATAGAGGCCATGGCATGGGCAATGCCCCCACCCGACGACCAGCCCAGCAGGGCATAGGGACCGTGAGGCCGAATCTGCCGCACCAGTGCAACATAGTGCTGGATCAGATCATGAAAGGTTTCAGGCCGATGGCCGGTGATGCCGGGAGATTGAATGCCCCAAATTTCAATGCCAAGCAGATGCCTGCACAGGCCAAAGTAGCACCATGAGAGTCCCTCTGCCGGATGGACACACAGCAGCAATGGGGCTGTGTGCGAGGCTGCGCGTTGTATGCACAACAAAGGCTGAAGCTCTTGCCCTGAGCCGAGATTGGGCGGGTGGTGGGCCACTGGCTGACTCAGTGCCTGCGCGAACGCCGCGACGGTGGGGTGTGCGAACAGCATCGACACCGGGACTTCTCGGCCCAGATGGGTGGCCAGGCGGCTGCAGGCTTGAATCGCCTGCAGTGAGGCCCCACCCAGTGCGAAGAAATCGCTGTCGGGCTGCAGAGGGACGCCGCCCAGCAAAGGCGTCCAAGTGGCTGCGATCATCGCCTCCAGTTCGGTGCATGCCCGCTGAGCTGGCGCCTGTTGCGCACGGGCAAGGTGCTCGGCCATCTGCGCCTTGAGCGCGTGGCGGTCTACCTTGTTGTTGTGGTTGAAGGGCAGTCGGGACAACGCTAGAAAATGTGTCGGTATGGCTGGCGCAGGCAAGCGCTTGCCAAGGTGCTCTCTCAGCTGAGCTTGGTTCAAGGCTGGGCTGTTGGCGCTTCGCAGCACATAAAACGCAAGCAACTGCTTTTGACCGCCATCCAAGGCATGGGCCTGCACCGACGCGGCTTGAATGTCATCATGGCTCAGCAAGGCTGACTCGATCTCGCATGGATCAATCCGGTAACCGCTGATCTTGAGTTCATCGTCGATTCGCCCCTGATAGATCAGCTGCCCAGATGCGTCAATGCTGACCAAGTCGCCTGTGCGGTATTGGTGTTCCCGAAATTTATCCGCACTGAGTGCCGGATTGCCCAGGTAGCCGTTTGCAAGGGTGGGGCCTTCGACCGACAGGTGCCAGCACTGCGCCCCAAGGCCTGCCGAGTTTGCCGTGTTCAAGGGGCGTGGCTCAGAGAGCAGAAACCGCAGCCCCGGCAAGGCGCCCCCGATCGGGATGCCCTCGCTGATGTCGACGGCTTGAGGGCCAGACAGAACGGCGGTGCTGCAGATCACGGTGGTCTCGGTTGGCCCATAGGTGTTGAGCAGGACGACGTCTTTGGGCATGTGCTCGCGCCAACTGAGCACATGGGGGAGTTGCGCCGCTTCGCCGCCAATGATCACCAGCCGGATGCAGGCTGGCCACATCGACCGCAGCACTTGATCGTCGGCCAGCGCGCGGGCCAATTCATGCCAATAGGCTGTTGGCAGATCGAGCACGGTCAGTCCATTCAGGCCGGCGTGGCGCAGCAAGTGAGCCGGAGACTCCAGCACCGCGTCATCCCGCATCACGACCGTGGCCCCGCTCATCAAGGGTAGAAACAGCTCCTCCACGCTGGCATCGAAATGCAGGGGGGCAAACTGCAGCATCCGGTCGTTTGGCTGCATGCCGTAAGTTTGCGTCGCCGCCGCCAGGAAATGGGCCAGCGCAGCGTGGCTGATCATCACCCCATTGGGCCGACCCGTCGAGCCTGAGGTGTAGATCACATAAGCGGTGTCCGACGGCGCGCGCGCCATGCCGTGCAGTTTGCCGTGCAGTTGGTCCAGCGATGGGAGTGCTGTCCCTGGGGCAGTCAAGGGCGTCTCCAGATCTGGTGTCCAGACAGGCCAGTCACCCGAGAACTGAGGTGCCAGGTCCGCATGGGTGACGATGAGGTGTGGTCGGGCATCGTCCACGATCAGTTGTCGCCGAGCTGGAGGTGTGGCAGGGTCCAGCGGGATGTAGCATGCCCCCGCCATCCACGCCCCAAGGATCAGGGCCAAGGTCTGGGTGTGGCGGGGCAGCACGATCAACACCCGGGCGTCTCGCTCCGGTAGTTTGGCGGACAAGGCGTTGGCGTGCGCGGCGGCCTGGTGCCAGAGGCTCGCGTAGCTCAGTTGCTGACGAGGGCACTGCACGGCCACATGATCACCTCGGCCTTGCGCGTGGGCAGCCAGCTGAGCGAGCACCGCACTTCCTGCAAGCGGTGGGGGCATGGGGCAGGTGAGCGCTGGCCCGGTCAAAACGTGTTGAGGCACGGTATCGTCGGCGCGCTCCAGTGCGCCAGCGCGCCAGACGGCTTGCAGTTCGCACACCAGTTCGGCGAGCTTGGCCTGTTCATAAAGGAAGGGGTTGCCTTCGACGCTGATGTGCAGCGCCATCTCGGGGTCGTGCCAAGACAAGTTGATGACGAGATCCTCCACAGGCCCCGCAGCGAGCGTGTGTGTCGATACTGCAAGTGCAGGCATGTCAGGTACTCGCTCGAAGGGCATGAGGTTGAGAACCGGCCCAAAGATCCGGCCACGCTCACCCAGCCGACGCTGCTCTTGCCGCATGTGTTCATAGCGGTAGCGCTGGTGCGGCCGGATGTCGCGCAAGTGCTTGGCCAATTGCGTGGCCAGCTGCGCCACCTGGTCGTGTGCCGTGCATTGCAGCGCAAGCGGCACGATGTTCATGTGCATGCAGGGAACCGACAAGGCGCAGGAGCCCAGCCGGTTCATCACGGGCCACCCCAAGGTGACTTGCTGCGTGCCCATCAAGTTGGTCAGAGCCTTGGCGGCCCCGGCAGCCAGCCAGGTGATCCAGTCCTGATTTTGATGCAGGGCGGCTTGTCGCCAAGCCTTGACATCATCAGCCGCAACCTTGTGCTGGGCTCGGCGCACCGAATGTGCCGTTGGCAGAGGCTGCGAGCTCGGCCACTGGGCCAGCGTGTTCGCAGCAACCCCGCTGAGCCGATGCGCCCAGAAACCTGCGGATTGTTGACGTCTTGGCGAGGCTTGGTAAGCGGTGTCTTCTGCGATCACCTCGTCAAGTGTCCAGTGCGACAAGTCGGGCAAAGCTTGCCCCCTGTGCAGCGAGACATAGCTCTGCGCCACAGCGGCCTGTAGCAGCGCGTACCCATAGCCGTCCAGCACCAGATGGTGTGCCCAGAAGCACCATGCGTACTGATCCTCTGCCACTGGCACAAAGACTTGCCGCCAGAGAGATTCGCCGACCGTTGGTGCGGCTGTCGGGCCCCTGGCACAGAGCTGTGCGCTGACATCGGGCCATGTCGGGTTCTGACCTGGCCCTTGCTCAAGCGTTTGAAGGCGAGGGCGGCAGGAACCTTCCGCCAGTGGCATGGCAGGGTATGCGGCACTCGCGGCATCCACGCCAACCATGTGCAGTGTTTGTGCATGCCGCAAAACATGGTCCACGGCTCTTTGAAAAAACTCAAGCCGCAAATCGCCCTTGAGGAGGAGTGTCTCGGCGGTCCAGTAGCTGGGGGTGTCCGGGCTCATCTGCTGGCCCATCCAGATGCCTCGTTGCGCTTGCGTCAGAGGCTTGGTTTGCTCAGGTGCCAAGGTGGTTCTCCTCCGGCGAGAGGTGGGAGGGTGCAGTGGTCAGCAAGGGCCACCACGCCTGAATGGTCGGCACCTTGGCCAGCGCGGAAAAATCGACCTGGCTACCGGCTTTTTTCCAGTGACCGATCATCGCCATCAGGCGGATCGAGTCGAGCCCCATGTCCACCAGGTTGTCATCAGCCTGCAGATCTGAGGCGGGCATTTCCATGACCTTGGCGACATCGAGCAGCAACGCCTGCTCGCTGGGGTACAGGTGCACTTCTGCTGTGGGTGCAAGGCCTTGGATCAGGGCGTCTGTTCCCGTTACCACACCACAGCGGCCCGCGACCCACTTCAGCGCCATCTCATGTTCTGCTAGCGAAAAGTCGGCCACGGCATCGGCGATCAAGAAGGGCTGGATGTCGCGCATGAAGGCATCCACACAAGTGGTCATCACGCCGATGTGCGCGTAGATGCCGCAGACGATCAATTGATCACGGCCGAGCTGCTGGAGTTGTTGCTGGAAATCGCTTTTGGCAAAGGCGCTGTAGCGCCACTTGGTCAGCACCGTGTCGTTATCCGAAGGCGTCAACTCATGCACGATGCCAGACTGTTCAGGGTCGGCCGTGATGCCCGGGCCCCACCAATCCTGCAGCAGCGCACGTTCAGTCAGCGGCTGCTCACCGGGTTGCGCGGTGTAGAACACGGGTATGCCTGCAGCATGGCAAGCCTGACGGAGGCGTTGAATGCGCATCACGAGGTCTGGCACTGGCGCCTGGGTCTGGTCGTAGAAGCCCAGAAAGTAGGCTTGCATGTCATGGATCAACAGCGCGGCACGTTGGGGGTCAGCGTGCCAGTTCACCCGGTTGGTCGGCCATGTGGCAGGCTCAGGCATGCAGTAGGTGGCTATTTTTGGGATGCTCATGGTGCGGTTGGTGGGGTGTTGTCCAGCCATTGACGGAGGGCGCGCTTGTCGATCTTGCCCACATTGGTTTTGGGCAGTTGATCCACGAACTCGTAGCGGTCGGGGTATTTGTAGATGGACAGGCCTCTGTCTTTCAGAAAGCTGACCAGTGCGCGCCGGGAGGGCCTGTCGGAGGGGCACACCAGCACGGCACAACTGCGCTCGCCAAGGTGTTGATCAGGCACCGCGACAAGCGCTGCATCGAGGACGAATGGGTGGGCCAGCAGGTGGGTTTCGACCTCTTGCGCCGGGATCTTTTCTCCTCCCCGGTTGATCTGATCCTTGGCCCTGCCTTCGACCACGATGTGCCCGCTTTCAAGCACACGCACCACATCCCCCGTGCGGTAGAAGCCGTCGGTCGAGAACGCCCGTGCGTTGTGCTCGTCGGCGCGGAAGTAGCCTCGGATCGTGTAGGGCCCCCGGGCGAGCAGGTGGCCAGGGACACCATTGGGGACGGGCACATCGTGGTCATCCACCACCAGCAACTCGTCGTCGGGCGAAATAGGGCGTCCCTGTGTCGAGATGATCGTCTCCGGCGCGTCATCTTGCCGGGTGTAGTTGACCAGGCCTTCTGCCATGCCAAAGACTTGCTGCAGGCGGCAACCCATTTCTGTGACGATGCGTTGTGCGACGTCTGGCGACAGCCGCGCGCCACCCACTTGCATCCATTGCAAGCCTCGGCCTTGTGCGCGGACTGACTCCGGTGCGTTCAACCACGCCTGGGCCAGTGGCGGGACCACGGCCGTGTGGGTCACGCCCTCTTTGGCGATCAGCGGGAAAACGGTGCCTGGGTCGCCGTGCTGACACAGCACCACGGTGCCGCCCGCGTACAGCACGCCCAGCGTGCCAGGTGAACTCAGCGGAAAGTTGTGCGCCAGCGGCAACACGGCCAGATAGACCGTGTCAGTAGAGAACTGGCAGATGTCGGCGCTGGCCCGCACGCTGTAGGCGTAGTCGTCATGTGTTCGTGGGATCAGCTTGGGCAGGCCCGTGGTGCCGCCGGACAGCTGCAAGAGCGCCAGGGTGGATGCATCGACGTGGTCGTGACTGGCTGGCACGGGTGGGTGCTCGGCCAACGACGCAAAAGAGATCGCGTCATCTCGCTCCGACCTGTTGCCCCCATGCGTTTGCACCACGATGACATGCTTGAGCGACGGTGTTTGGGCCTTGATCCGACCGAGCATGGCCACATGGTCGAACCCGTGTGGGCCGGTGTCTGCCACGATGGCCGCTGTGGCGCCCGTGTGCGCGCAGAAGTAAGCCATCTCGGCGTGCCGATGCCCTGGCAGCGCCATGACCGGTCTGGCGCCCACGCGCCACAAGGCGAAGCAGGCGGCGAGAAATTCAGCGACGTTCGGAAGTTGCAACACCACATGGTCACCTGGCTGGATGCCGAGCTGCCACAAGCCGCCAGCAAGCTGCCGAGCCCATTCATCAAGGCGCAGGTAAGACCACCGGCGCGCACCACACACCAGCGCGGTTTGGCCAGGATGCCTGAGAGCGCTGTCTGCCAGCAGTCGCCAAAGTGGTTCTCCGCGCCAGTAGCCCAGCGCTTTGTAATGGGCGGCCATGTCCGCAGGCCAGGGTGTCCAGTCGGCCTGCTGAGGCGTGGATGTCAAAAGGCTCATGCGGCCTCCTTGACCAGCGTGGACGCCATGGCACCCCACATGGTCGCCATCTTGGCCTCGGTCTCGGCCCACTCCCGTTGCGGATCGGAACCACTGACCACACCTGCACCCGCATACAAGGTGGCGTGCTGCGGGGTCACCTCGGCACAGCGTATCGTGACAGCCCACTCGCCATCGCCGCGCAGATCGGTCCACCCGACGAGCCCGGCAAAGTAAGCACGGTCAAACCCTTCGTGCTGACGGATGAAGTTCTTGGCGGCCGCATTGGGATGGCCACACACCGCGGGTGTGGGATGCAAGGCCAGCGCCAGTTCGAGCGCCGAGGCATCTTCATCCTTCAGTTCGCCCACGATGCGTGTGCCCAAATGCCACATGGTGGGCGTGGACACCAGGGTCGGGGCGGGCGGGACGATCAGCGTTCTGCAGTACGGGGCCAGTGTGTGGGCCACGGCATCGACCACATAGGCGTGCTCCCGCAGATCTTTGGCTGATTCCAGCAAGCGGGCGGCTCTGCGTTGATCTTCTAGGGCGTCGGCCGAGCGCGGTATCGAGCCTGCCAACGGATGCGAGACGACATGTCTGTCACGCTTGCGAAGCAGCAATTCGGGGCTGGCGCCCACCAAGGTCCTTGCATGACTTGGCAAGTCGCTGTCCTCCAGGTTGATCGCGTAGGTGTAGCCCATGAGATTGCGGGGCATCAGGCGCTGAACAAGCCGCGGAACATCGACCTGCGCCAACAGCTTGCGCGAACGGGAGAGCACGACCTTGTCGAGGTGACCTGCTTCGATCTGGCGCAGCGCCTTCTCGACGTTGCCACAGTACCGGGCTTGCGGCGGGAAGCTGTGACCTGAGTCTGCGTCCGGTAACTGAGTCAAGGTGGTGGTTGCGCTACCGAAAGACCTGTGAGGGGGTGCAGCCCCTGCGCCCATCACCACGCCGTCGGGTATGAACAGCCTGGGCGGGGTGTGATCGTCAAAACCGATGGCGCCGATCAGCAGTGGTTCCGCCTCTGCCTCGTTGGCGATGGTTTGAAGCAGTCGTTTCGCGTCTGAGGGCAGGACCTCTAGATTGCGGCTGTCGAGGTGGCGGTGGACCCCGCGTGTGAGCAGGCTGCAGCTTGGGGAAATGAATACGCCGTCGCCCATTCGATACAGGCGCAACAGCGCGCTTGCCGAAGGGGGGGAAATGGACCAGGTGCCTTGTGTCTGACCGTGACTCATGAGCGGCCTCCATGCCTTGAAACAGGGGTTGAAGAACTGAGGAGCTTCAAGCAGGCCAAGTCATGACATGACGGCTTGGCCTATACAGCGGGCTTGCGCTTTCAAAAGAAGAAAACTATAGTAATGCGAACGCGAATGATTCGCAATACAAAAATGTTTCAACCTGACCTGAAGTGAGGATCCTCATGTTTTCGACTGCCAAACCATCCATTCCTTTTCGCAAGGCCCGCGTTTACGGCCCTTGCTGGATGGCCTTGATGTCCAGCGCTGGTGCCTGGGCGCAAACGGCTGAAAATCAAACGCAAACCCTGGATCCCGTTGTGGTGACTGCGACCCGTGGGCAAGACACCAACACCGTCGTCAAGGCCAAGCGAATCGAGGTGGAGCAAGCCAGCAGCATTCGTGACGTCTTCAGCAAGACGCCTGAAGTGCATGTCAGCGGCGGCCAATCCGCGGCGCAGAAGCTGTACGTGCGCGGCCTGAGTGAACGCATGCTGACGGTCACCATCGACGGCGCGGCGCAACCCGAGTCTGCCTACCACCACATGGGCCAGTTGATGATCGAGCCCGAATTGCTCAAGCGTGTGGAGATTGAGGCGGGAACGGGGGCGGCCACGGCGGGGCCTGGTGCACTGGCTGGTGCGCTGAGGCTGATCACCAAAAATGCGCTGGATTTGCTCAAGCCCGGGGAGCAGGCTGGCGGCCTGCTGAAGGCCGGGTATCAAAGCGCCGCGCAAGCCACGAAATTGTCGGCCACAGCCTTTGCTCGACTTGGCACGCAAGGCGACATCTTGTTCAGCGGTACCACGTTGCAGGGGCAGTCTTACAAGGATGGGCGAGGCGACGAGGTCCCCAACAGCGGCAGTGATGCCCAGGATGTGTTCATCAAGGCTGGATGGCGGCCGGGTGAGCACCAGCGAGTCGAACTTTCGCACGAACAACGAGAAGAAGAGGGTTTATGGAACGTGCGCACCAACTTGCTGCCTGCGGCGTTCAATGCACCCACGCGTGAACGGACGAAGCGTACTTCTACAGCGCTTCACTACAAATACGTACCTGGTAATGAATGGATCGACTTGGCTGCAACCGTCTTCGTGAACGACAACCGCGCCCAAGTGGGACTGGAGACGGCACAGCCTGACAAGCTGGGCACCCGCAGCCATGGCATCAACATCAGCAACACCTCCGTGCTGGCCGGTAGGCACCGCCTGACCTATGGACTCAATCATCGCAGCGACACGGGTTATGCCGATGTGGATACTGGCCCGATGCCAGATGAGGCCGCGCGGGTGACAGGCGTTTTTGTGGAGGATCAGATCGACCTCAGCACCATGTGGCAGTTGACGCTGGGAACGCGCTATGACCACTACGCCTACACCGACATCAAGTCACAGCAATATGAATCCAGCGGTGCATCACCCAGCGCGTCGCTGGCATTCAAGCCCACTGATGCGTGGACGCTGCGGGCCACTCAATCCCGTGCACTGCGGGGTGTCGGCATTGTCGAGCCCTTCCTGAAGCAATACCAGGACAACGCAGCTCAGATATCCCCTGAAAAGGCACGCAACTCCGAACTCAGTGCGGCCTGGGTGTCGGGTGGCTGGCAGCTCGTTGGCAGTGTCTTTCGTCAGCGCATCTCGAACTTCATCGGCTATGACGATGTGCGCATGAACATGGGCGATGTGATCACCCGAGGCTTCAACGCCAGCGCAGGCTACAAAGCTCCCTTGTGGTCAGCCAGCGTGGGGGTGTCTCAAGCCAAGCCATCGGTCAATGGTGTGCCCTTGTCGCAAGACGATTCGTTGCTGCTGGGTAACTCGGATGGCAGAACCTGGGTGGCGCAGCTTGACCATCAACTGCCTGCAATGCACCTGAAGCTGGGGTGGACGGGTCGTCTGGTCGAGAAACTGAGCTACGTGCCTGAGGGCAGTGACCCGCGTGCGGGCTACACCGTTCACGACGTGTATGCGCAATGGCAACCAACGGGCACGGATGACGTCACCTTGACGTTCACCGTCAAGAACTTGTTTGACAAGTTCTATCACGAACAGTCCAGCTTTGGTTACCACCCGCGCTGGGGTGCGGTTGCAGGTTTCCCTGAGCCTGGGCGAGACATTCGCGTGTCGGCCGCCTGGCGCTTCTAAGGAGCTGGTGTGACTCACCGAAACATCATCTGGCTTGCGGCCTTCTGGCAGTTCATCTACATGGTGGACTTTGTGATGCCGCTGCCGCTGGGGCCCGCATTGAGCCGCGAACTTGGGTTCGCTGCCCCGAATGTGGCTTGGTTGTCGGTGAGTTACACCCTGGCATCCCTGCTGTCAGGGTTGGGTGCCAGCCTCATCGTGGATCGACTGGGCAAGAAAAGGGTCATCCTGGGTGGGCTCACATGCTTCGTGCTGGCCAACATGGCAACCGCCTTTGTCAATGACTTGATGGGGCTGTTGTGTTGCCGGGCCTTGGCCGCAATCGCCGGGGCACCTGTCGTGGCCACCATGATGGCCGAGGTCATTGACCGAGCCCCCTCGGATCAGAGAGGGCGGGCGATCTCTGCCGCCATGAGTGGGGCCAGCCTGGCGGTCATCCTGGGTGTGCCCATGGCGCTGGGTGTGGCCAACCTGGCGGGATGGCGGGCGGCGTTCGTTCTCATGAGCATCTTGAGTTGCACGCTCTTGATCCTGGTTTGGCGGATGAAAATGGGCGTTCATGCCGTTGGTGATACCTCAGGTCTCGCCGCGTGGCGTCAGCTGTGGGCCTTGCCCGGGGTGAGGCGCGCCTTTTTATTGCAAGGCTTGAGCCAGTTCTCCACTTTTCTGATCATCCCGGTGCTGGCCACCTTCCTCGTGACCAACTTGCGCGTCTCGCCGGGCCTGATCCCATGGGTTTATGCGTCGGGTGGGCTGGCTGCGTTTGCTTGCATGCGCTTGTCAGGAATGGGCGCTGACCGACTGGGGTATCGCACCCCATTCATGCTGGCATGTTTTGCACTGATCGCGGCCATGCTCCTCTTCGCATGGGGTGTTCCATCAGACCATCCCTTGCTAGCCGCCACCGTGTTCACCTTGTTCATGGCCGCCAACGCCGCCAAGAACGTGGCCTTGGCTTCGCACACGGCAGGCGCGCCGCCGCCCGGCATGAGGGCAGTGTTCATGAACGCGCAGGGCAGCATGCAGGACGTGGCCATCCTGGTCGGATCGATGGGTTCACTGGTGTTGCTGTCCCAGTCTTCGCCCGAAGCCCCTATGGAGGGGATGTGGTCCTTGATGTCCCTGGCGGTCATCGCGGTTTTGGCGCTGATCATCGTTGATGTCCAGGGCCGCAGGCGGGCAATGGCCTGCACGCGTGCCCGGGATCTGGATCCTCTGGCCTGAGGAATCGAGCATCACCGCCCGCTTGGCCCGGTCATCCGACGGCGTCGATTCATTTGTCCGGCCCCTTGCCATCCCGTGTGGCCAAGACTGCCAGCGCCAGCGCCAGCCCCGCCGCGAATACGCCGTAAGTCAACCACAAGCTTTTTCTGGAGAGGTGATGCTCAAATCCGGGTGTGAGGCGTTCAGGCACCATTTTGAAATCAGCCAACGCTGCCACGGCGGTCATGGCCGCCCTGCTCCTTCGCAGAGATTGATTTCACGATGGACCACGAACCCGCCCTGTGGCTTTCACGAATTCGGGGCATAGACGTGGTCGTCAACGCGGTGGGCATCCTGACCCTGTACGTCCAGGGCCCGGCCGCTCTTTTTCGCGCTTGCGCCATTGAAGGGGGCAGCCGCGTGGTTCAGCTGATCCAGCCTGTGCACATCGACGATCTGGCCAGCCTGGTGGTGCGGCTGGTGGAACAGCCCGAACTGGCACCTTGCAGTCGCATTGCCGCGTCGGGTGGGCAAGCCTTGAGTTTTCGAGACTATCTGGCGGTTTTGCGACGGTCTCTTGGAGCGGGCTGTGCGCGATTTCTGGCCGTGCCTGCCGCATTGGTGAACCGGTTGGCCGACCCGGCCTTGATGGCGGCGTGTCTGGGACGCTCACCACGAAGCCCGGAGGAATTCCTGGAGGCCACCCATGCCGATCTCTCTCAGAACGGCTGCATACCTGGCTTGGCTGCTGCCTTTTCTTCATTCCGAAGGGAACTGGTGGCATTGTGTGTGCTTTGTCTAAAACGCCCGCACCGAGCCGATTGACCCGTTCGCCGCCAAGCCAAGCGTCCACACGGCAAATGTGTTCGATGGGTTCAGGCGTTTGCCGAAAAACTTGCATCTTCCCCCCCCCACGACGTCCTGCTCGCTGAGCAGATCTCCCTGGTACGGCGATTGCTGAACGACAAGCACGGCACCCTTTCCAGGCAGGAGCAAGACCATGCAGCGACCATCACTCAGACCGATTGATCAGCAAGTCATCACTCAGGTGCCCATGTTGCCGACACCGATGATCAAGCCCGAGAGGGCGACGATGCAGATTGGACGCCAACAGTGCACTGAAGTGCCGCATTCGCGAGACGGCACCCTTTACGAGGCTGGCGAATCGGGGCGTGTCCATGGCCGCAGCGACCAGAACAAAGCCGACCGGGAGTTGGCTCGCCAGACCAATGTGCCGCCCCACGCCGTCGTCAACGGCGATTGAGCGAACATGCCGACTGACGAAAGACGCGCCCCGCTCGCGGAGGAGCATGCTGCTGGGGGAAGCGCTTTGCTCATCATTGACATGATGAGCGAATGGCGGTTTCCGAGCAGCGAGCCATTGTTGCGCCATGCAGCGCGCATCGCCCCGGCCATTGAGGCCCTGCGTGCACGTTGTGATGCGGTGGGGGTGCCGGTGGTCTATGTCAATGACAACCATGGGCGCTGGCGGTCAGACCTTCGAAAGGTGGTTCAAGATGCCTGCGCGCAGGAAGGCCCGGGTGGCGACATCGCCCGAAGTCTCGCGCCACGCGAGCGCGATTACTTCGTCCTCAAGCCCAAGCATTCTGGTTTTTACGCCACGCCTCTGGAGCTGTTGCTGCGACACCTCCATGTCGGACAATTGATCCTCACTGGCGTGTCCACCGAACACTGTGTTTCCATGACGGCCACGGATGCCTGCATGCGCGACTTCAAGGTGTGGTGTCCTGCAGATGGCGTGGCGTCGCACACGCCCGCTCTGCGCGACCGAACGCTGACGCAGCTGCAAGAGTCCCTTTGCATCTGCACCGATCCTTCCCCCAGCTTGCGCTTGCCTGAGCTTGTTTAGTCGCAGTTTGACCGACCACATCAGCCATGTCCGCAGATTCAGTGCAGTTCATACTCATGTACTTCCTCGTGCCGATGTGGGTGCTTGCAGGCTTCGTCGACTGGATATTTCACCGCAGGTCTGACATTGAACACCCGCGGTGCTTCTGGAAGTCAATGCGCTGGTGATCGGCTTGATGATCACGGCCTTCTTCGTTCACGAAGCCACCGCTTTGTGGGACGTGACCTACGCCGTCAGCAAGCGCTTGGTCAGCCCCGGCGAGCAGCATGTGCACAGCTTTCTGGAGCTGTTGCCACTCATGTGCATTGTCATGGTGTCGCTGTTGAAAGAGTCTCAGTTTCTGGCCTTGTTTGGTCTGGGCATCGAGTCGGCCCGTTTCGACATCGCGCTCAAGTCAGAGTCGCTTTCGGCTATCTACATTGCCGCATTGTTGGCCGCTGCCACGGTGTTCCCCCTCATCCCCTACCTCAACGAATTGTGGAGAGGAGTTCGTGCCCGCAATGAACCCTCTAACGCGTAGGTCCAAGCCATGAGCGCTGACGAAATCATCCAACTCTTCACCTTCACCATGTCGCCGCTGGAGCTTCTGATCCGCGGGTCCGCCATGTATTGGTTCCTCTTCCTCATTTTCCGGTTCTTGCTGAGGAGGGATGTCGGTTCGATCGCCATCTCAGACGTGTTGTTGCTGGTCATCGTGGCCGATGCCTCGCAAAACGCGATGGCGGGCGACTACAAGTCCATCGCCGACGGCATGTTGCTGGTGTCCACCATTGTTGGCTGGAACTACCTGTTGGACTGGGCGGCCTTCCGCTTCAAGCTGATTCACCTCTTGCTCGAGCCTCCCAAGCTGCCATTGATCCGGCATGGACAGGTGCTTAAGCGGAATCTGCGCAAGGAGTTTCTCGGTCAGGATGACTTGATGAGTGAACTGAGAAAGCAAGGCGTTGACGATGTGAAACTGGTTCGCCATGCCTACATGGAGGGCGACGGCCACATCAGCGTCATACGGTATGACAACCAAGCCCCTCGGCGTGCTGAAGAACCTTTGCGCTGAGATCCCAAGCTGGGGGGCGACCTTTAAGGTCGGCGGTGCTTCTTCAGGGGGCTTCGGTTAACGCCAAAGCCACCCATGCCCTGAACTTGCTCAATCAACCGCTGGGCGATTTGACCGCACACCAAATCGCAGAGTTGGTAGGTGCGAGGGTCTGCGATCTGGTAGTAGACGCTGGTGCCTTTGGACTCGCGAGACACCAGCCCCAGCTTCGCCAGCAGCGCCAAGTGCTTGGACACATTGGCCTGGCTGCAGCCCAGCAATGAGGTGAGTTCACCCACGTTCAGCGGGCCGTCCCGCAAGGCATTGAGCAACTTCAGCCGCAAAGGCTCTGCCAGTGCTCGGAAGTAGTCCGCCACATGCTCCAACGCGCGATCGTCCAAGGCTTCCATCGTCGTTCCAACCCGGTTTGTCCAACTGGTCGAAATCATAATCCCATCCTGACTTGCGTGCATAGCTACATGGCGATATAGTATTGATAAATGATTTCGTAGGCAAGGAGAAGCAGGCATGAACGCATCCCAAAACAGAATTCCTTCGTCATGGATGGCCTTGGGGCGTTTGCTGAGCGTTGTGGCGTGTTCCTTGGGGGCATCATCTTGGGTTGCTGCGGCTGATCCAGGGGCCGCGCTGAAGACGGTTACCGTCCAGCGGGTGGCGGGGCAGGGGGCCTATTTGGCAGATGCCACGGTTGAGGCCGTCCGTGACGCCCGTTTGTCCAGTCAGGTTCCGGGCCGCATCATTGAAGTGTTGGTCAAAGCGGGCGACCGCGTGCAAGCGGGCCAGGTTGTGGTGCGGCTGGATCAAAGCGCGGCTGCCCAGCAAGTCATGGGCAGCCAAGCGCAACTCGCACAGGCGCAGGCCATGCTGCTGGCAGCAAAGGGTGACCATGAACGTGCGCAGCAGCTCTACAAGAAGGAATACCTCAGCAAGGCTGCCTTGGACCACGCGCAGGCTCAATACAAAGCCGTTGAGGCGCAAGCCCGAGCTTTGAGTGCTCAGGCTTCAGGCGCATCGGTGCAGTCCGCTTACTTCACGATCCGAGCCCCCTTTGCGGGATGGATTTCGCAGGTCAACGTGAGCGCGGGTGACATGGCCTTGCCAGGCGTGCCCTTGCTGGCGGTGTATGACCCTGCCGCGTTGCGACTGGCGGTTCAGGTGCCGGAGTCGGTCGCCTCTTCGCTGGATGTCACCAAGCCCGCCGAGATTGAGCTGCCCAACGAGATGGATGGCCCGCGCCAGCTCTTGGGGGTGCGCACCACAGTGCTGCCGTCGCTGGATGCAAGCACCCACAGTGCCACGGTGCGCATCGACATCGCGGGCCCGGTGCCCCCGCTTTTGCCGGGGCAGTTCGCGAAGGTGAGTTTGCCGCTCAAAGCAAGAACAGAAGGTCTCGCCCCCAGGGGGCAATTGATGGTGCCCACGGCCTCGGTGGTGGAGCGCGGAGAATTGACGTCGGTGTACGTGGTGACCACCCAAGGCGAGGCACGGCTGCGCCAGGTTCGCCTGGGCCGCTCGTCGGGCGCGCAAACCGAGGTGCTCTCCGGTTTGCAGCCCGGAGAGAGGGTGGCTGTTGATCCAGTGGCCGCAGCCCAAGCGGCCTTGCGCTGAGCCCCCGGCAGAACGGACATCCCCATGACACATTCGAATCCTGATCCTGATGACCGCGCACCCCTTCGCTTGGGCGTGTCTGGCCGCATTGCCGCATTTTTCCTGACGGCACGCATCACGCCCTTGCTGGCCTTGGTGGCCTTGCTCTTGGGAATTTTTGCCGTCATGGTGACGCCACGCGAGGAAGAGCCCCAGATCGACGTGACGATGGCCAATGTCATCGTGCCGTTTCCTGGCGCCTCGCCCAAGCAGGTCGAGCAGTCTGTGGCCGGGCCAGCGGAACAGGTGTTTTCTCGCATGCCGGGCGTCGAGCATGTGGTGTCGGTGTCGCGCCCCGGCGTGGCCGTGCTCACCGTGCAGTTCAAGGTGGGCGTGTCGCGCACCGAGGCCATTGTTCGCCTGCATGACACGGTGGCAGCGCACCGCGATTGGCTGCCGCCTCAATTGGGCGTGGGTGAGCCCATCATTCGCCCCAAGGGCATCGACGATGTGCCCATCGTCTCCTTGACCCTGCATGGCGCGGCCAAGGCCAATAACGAGGCGCCCAGTGCCTACGACCTGGAGCGTGTTGCCCACGCCATGGAGGCTGAACTCAAGCGCGTGCCTGGCACCCGCGACGTGAGTACTCTGGGTGGACCAGGCCGCGCGATCCGCGTTGAACTGGACGCGGGGCGGATGCGCTCGTCAGGCGTCACCGTGGCAGACCTGCGCGGCGTGTTGCAATCGGCTAACTTGGGCTTGCCTCTGGGCGAGACCATCGCCGAAAACCAGTCCGTGGCCATCGAATCGGGTCCTTTCCTGTCCAATGCCGATGAGGTGGCCGGCTTGGTGGTCGCCGCACGCCATGGCCGCCCCGTTTACCTGCGGGATGTGGCGCGTGTGAGCGATGGGGCCTTGCCTCCAGCACGCCATGTGTGGTTTGGCCAGCGCAGCGAATCGGGGGCGCCGCTGGAGACCGATGCCGTCACGATGACCATCACCAAAAAATCAGGTGAGAACGCGGTGGACGTGGCGCAGGCCGTGATCGCGCGCGTGGCCGAATTGCGCAACACCGTGGTGCCCGCCGACGTCGAGGTCAGCGTCACGCGCAACTATGGTGAAACGGCCAACGACAAGGCCAAGAAGCTCATTCAGAAGCTGCTGTTTGCGACGGCCTCGGTCGTCGGGCTGGTGTTCATTGCCCTGGGGCGCCGTGAGGCGGCCATCGTGGGCATCGCGGTGGCGCTGACGCTCACGGCCACCTTGTTCGCCTCCTGGGCCTGGGGCTTCACGCTCAACCGGGTGTCGCTGTTTGCGCTGATCTTTTCCATCGGCATCCTGGTCGATGACGCCATCGTGGTGGTGGAGAACATCCACCGCCACATGCTGCTCAAGCCGGGGCGGCCGTTGCTGGAGATCATCCCCGCGGCCGTCGATGAAGTGGGCGGCCCCACCATCCTGGCCACTTTGACCGTGATCGCGGCCTTGCTGCCCATGGCCTTTGTGAGCGGCCTGATGGGGCCTTACATGAGCCCCATCCCCATCAATGCCTCCATGGGCATGTTGATCTCGCTGGCCATCGCCTTCATCTTGACGCCTTGGTTGTCCAACCGCTGGTTGAAGGTCAGCGCAGCTCCTCAGCATGAGGGGCATGGCGGAGGCGGCCTGACCGCCAAGTTGCTGCCGTTTTTCACCACCCTGTTCAAGCCGTTTCTCGACAAGCAAAAGGGCCACGCCAACCGCATCAAGTTGTGGCTGGGCATCCTGGGCCTGATTGTCTTGTCGGTGTCGCTGCCGGTGGGGCAACTGGTGGTGCTCAAGATGCTGCCCTTTGACAACAAGTCCGAGTTCCAGGTGGTGCTCGACATGCCTGCTGGCACGCCCCTGGAGCGCACGGCCAGCGTCTTGCAGGCCATGTCGGCCGAACTGGCCAAGGTGCCTGAGGTGAGCGACTGGCAGGTCTACGTCGGCACCGCCGCCCCCATCAACTTCAATGGCTTGGTGCGCCAATACGACTTGCGCACTGGGGGCGAGGTGGGCGACATCCAGGTCAACCTGGTGGACAAGCATGACCGCAGCGCGCAAAGCCACGCCATCGCCATGCGGGTCAGGCCTGCGTTGCACAAGATCGCCGTTGCCAGTGGTGGCCGTGTCAAGGTGGTGGAAGTGCCGCCTGGCCCGCCAGTGATGTCGCCCATCGTGGCTGAGATCTATGGCCCCAGTGACGCTGCCCGGCTTGCCGCTGCGCGTGCGGTGCGCGGCGTGTTCGACGCCACACCGGGCATCGTCGATGTGGACTCGTCTGACATTGCCACCGCGCCCAAGCAGCTGTTGGTGGTGGACCGCGAGAAGGCCGCCATGTTGGGGGTGCCCCAGGCGGCCATTGTTAGCACCTTGAGGGCGAGCTTGGCGGGCGAGGATGTGAGTTACCTCCACAACCAGTCCAAGTACCCCGTGCCGCTGCACTTGAGCCTGCCGGTGAGCACCCAAGGCGACACCAGCGAGATGTTGAAGCTGTCCGTGCGATCGAGCAGTGGCGCCCTCGTGCCCATTGCCGAACTCGTGCGCACCGTGCAGACCACGCAAGACCAGCCCATCTGGCACAAGGATTTGCTGCCCGTGAACATGGTGGTCGCCGACATGGCCGGTGTGCCCGATGCGAAAACGGGTGTCGTGCAGGGCCTGGACAGCCCGCTGTACGGCCTGGCGGGCATGCGTCCTGCCATTGCCAAGCTGGAGGTGGCCGGAGGGCACATCCAGGAGTTCTTCACCACGCAGCCCACCGACCCTTACCGTGCGGTGTCCCTGAAGTGGGATGGCGAATCACAGATCACCTACGAGACCTTCCGCGACATGGGTGCCGCCTACGGCGTGGGCCTCATCCTGATCTACCTCTTGGTGGTGGCGCAGTTCGGTTCCTACCGAACACCTTTGATCATCATGGCGCCCATCCCCTTGACCATCATCGGCGTCATGCCAGGCCACGCTTTGCTGGGCGCCCAATTCACCGCCACGTCGATGATCGGCATGATCGCGCTGGCTGGCATCATCGTGCGCAACTCCATCTTGCTGGTCGACTTCATCGAGCTGCAGGTGCGCGAGGGCGTGGCCTTTGGTGAGGCGGTGATCCGATCTGCGGCCACCCGTGCCCAGCCCATCGCGCTGACGGGGCTGGCCGCCATGGCGGGGGCTTTCTTCATCCTGGACGACCCCATCTTCAACGGCCTGGCCATTTCCCTGATTTTCGGGATCTTGGTGTCCACCATGCTGACCCTTGTCGTCATTCCCTTGCTGTACTTCCGCACCTACCGGCATGAGCACGGTGCTTGAGCCGCACCCATTTTTTTCAGAGGAAACGACCATGACTTCCTGGCAACTTACCCGCGTCATCGCTGGCGCCTTCATTCTCCTGTCCCTGGCATTGGGCGCGCAGGGTAGCCCCCTGTTCCAAAGCCCGATGTGGTTGTGGTTCACCGCCTTCGTGGGCATCAACTTGCTGCAAAGCGGCCTCACGCGCTGGTGCCTGATGGAACGCATCCTGCGCAAGCTCGGCTTGCGTGCCGCTGATTGATCTTAAGGAGCACAACATGCACATTGTCTGCCCTGAATGTGGCGCCACCAACCGCGTGCCCCCAGCCCGACTGAGCGAACAACCGGTGTGTGGCCGCTGCGGTGCCGAGGTGGCCCCGGCCAAGCCTGTGGCACTTGGTGACGACCGCTTGCCTGCCTACCTGGCCAAGACCGAGGCACCTGTGCTGGTGGATTTCTGGGCCGAATGGTGTGGCCCGTGCAAAGCGTTCGCGCCGCACTTCGCGCAGGCGGCGGAGCAACGGCCCGGGGTTCGCTTCGTCAAGGTGGACAGCGATGCCTCTCCCAAGGCCTCGATGCGTCACCGCGTGCGCAGCATCCCCACCATCGCCTTGTTCCTAGGGGGCGACGAGATCGCCCGCGCATCAGGCGCCATGTCGGGGCCTCAGTTGCTCCAGTGGGTGGACACCCAACTGGCCTTGGCCAACAAGGGAGCTTGACCATGCGCTTTCGTCATGTGGCCTTGAACGCCGGTATGCTGATGGCTGCCTGTGGCGCACAGGCCGGTCAGGATCTGCTGGTTGATTGGCGCGCAGCGGCTGCCCACGATCCCGCCTACGCCGCCGCCCGTGCGGGACGGGCCGCTGGGGTGAGCAAGGCCGATCAGGCCAAGGCCTTGTGGCGACCCACCGTCATGGCCGCAGCGAACCTCGGTTGGGCATCTCAGACCACCAGCACCCAAGGGGCGGGCTTCGACGCACCGGGCTTTGGCGAATCGTCAGACGTGGCGTTCAAAACCCATGTGGATGGGGGCAGGGCACAGGGTTGGAGCCTGATGCTTCAACAACCCTTGATCAATGCCGACCGCTCTGCGTCGTCCAAGCAGTTGGACTTGCAGGCCCAATTGGCTGATGTCGCGTGGCATCAAGCGCAGCAGGAACTGATCCTGAAGGTGAGCCAAGTTCACTTTGACGTGCTGGCCGCGCGCGTGGGCTTGAAAGCCGCGCAGAGCGAACAAGCTGCTTCCCAGCGAGCGCTGGGCGAGGCCAAGGAGCGCTTCCAAACGGGTGGCGTGCCGGTAACCGCCGTCCACGACGCCCAGGCCCGGCGCGACATGGTGGCGGCTCAGGTTCTTGCCGCACAAGACGCCTTGGCCATGAGCGATGACGCTTACGTTGACATGACAGGCCTGCCTGCGGAGCAAGCGGTCGATCTGCCTGAATCTTCGTACCTTGGGCCAGCACTCGCGCCATTGGACGAGTGGCTTGGGCGTGCTCAAACTGACAACCCCCATGTGCTTCAGGCACGCCTGGCGGCCGATCTGGCACGAGCCGATGTGACGCGACATGGCGCGGTGGCAGGGGCCACCTTGGACCTGGTGGCGCGGGCCAGCGAGGACCGGATACAGGGGAGCGGCCCCTATGCAAACGGGTCTGACGGCGCCAAGGGCAATTCTGGCGTGCGTTGGCTGGGCGTTCAACTCAACGTGCCTTTGTTCACCGGCGGCATGCGTTCATCGAAAGAGCGAGAGTCCCTGGCCTTGGCCGACCAAGCCCAGTCACGCAGTGAAGCGGTTCGGCTTGAGGTGGGCCGACAGACCCGCTCGGCCTGGTTGGCTGTCAGCACAGGGGTGGCACGCTTGCGAGCCCTGGAGCAGGCGAGATTGTCTGCAGGCAAGCGGCTGGACGCCAGCCGCACGGGCTTTGAGGTGGGCGATCGCACGGTGCTGGACATGCTGGATGCCGAAAGAGAGCTGCACACGGTTGACGTGACTTTGCAGCAAGCCCGCCATGCGGTGCTGCTGGGGCGACTACGCCTGGCTGCCGCTGCTGGTGGCCTGGACGAGGCTGTATTGCGCGATGTGAACCAATCGTTTGCAGAGCGGAGCTTGCCGTGATGGCTTGATCCATACCACTTGCCTCAACCCCGGGGCAAGCGGCCTTCCCGAGTCGGGGCTGAGGAGACACACCATGAAGCACATCGTTGTATTGGGCGCAGGTACAGGTGGCATGCCCGCCGCCTATGAGTTGCGCAACAAGCTGGGCGCCGAACACCGCATCACGGTGGTCAATGCCAGTGAAACCTTTCAGTTCGTGCCATCCAACCCCTGGGTGGCGGTGGGTTGGCGCAAGCGCGACGAGACCACGTTCGAGATCCGGCCCTATCTGGCGCGAAAGGGCATTGAGTTTGTCGCCCAGTCGGTCAGCCAGATTGACGCCGCAGGCAACATGCTCACCTTCGCCAATGGCGATCAGTTGCGCTACGACTACCTGGTCATCACCACGGGCCCCAAGTTGGCCTTTGACGAAGTGGCAGGTGCCGGCCCCGCAGGCCACACCCACTCGATCTGCACCATCGACCATGCCGAGAAAACCTGGGACAGCTACCAGCGCTTCCTGGAAGACCCGGGCCCTGTGGTAATGGGCGCCATGCCCAGCGCCAGCTGCTTCGGCCCTGCTTACGAATTCAGCTTCATCGTGAACACGGACCTGCGTCGTCGCAAGTTGCGCAACAAGGTCCCCATGACCTTCGTGACCCCGGAGCCTTACGTGGGACACATGGGCTTGGGCGGAGTGGGAGACTCCAAGAGCATGCTGGAGTCGGAGTTCCGCAACAACGACATCAAGTGGATCACCAACGCCAAGGTGACCAAGGTTGAAGGCGGCGTCATGCATGTGACCCAGCTGGACGAGCGTGGCGAGGTGTTCAAAGAGCACCAACTTCCGTTCAAATTTTCAATGATGATCCCCGCCTTCAAGGGGGTGGAAGCCGTCGCCAATGTTGAGGGCCTGTGCAATCCGCGGGGGTTTGTGTTGATCGATGCCCATCAGCGCAGCCCCAAATACCCCAACATCTACTCGGCGGGGGTTTGCGTGGCGATCCCGCCCATTGAGCCAACACCGGTGCCCACCGGTGCGCCCAAGACGGGGTACATGATCGAGACCATGGTCACGGCCATCGTCGAAAACATCGCAGCCGAGCTGGCCGGTGAGGCACCGCACGCCAGAGCCACCTGGAATGCGATATGTCTGGCCGACATGGGCGACACCGGTGCGGCCTTTGTGGCGCTGCCTCAGATCCCGCCGCGCAATGTGAACTGGTTCAAAAAGGGCAAGTGGGTGCACCTGGCCAAGGTGGCCTTCGAGAAATACTTCATGCACAAAATGAAGACCGGCAAATCCGAGCCTGTGTACGAAAAGTACGTGCTGAAAGCCTTAGGGATCGAGCGCCTCGAAAAATAGAGGGGCGCGGTGAAGCCAGCCTTCTGTCGGCTCAGTCCGCCTGACCGAGGGCTTTGAGCTTGCGGTACAGCGACCTGGTGCTGATACCCAGTTTTGACGCGAGCTCGGCTCTGCTGCCTTGGTGGTTTCGCAGGTGAGCCATCAACAGATCGGTTTCTACCTCGCGCAGTGAGCGGGTTTCGCCAGCAGCCGACGAAGGTGCTGCGCTGACGAGTGACGCCGTTCCTTGGCTTGATGCCCGGGCAGACAAGGCGTTTCGTGCGTCGGTGCTCAGCGATTTTTCGATGTGCTGAAGGCCGACCACGTCGCCATCACACAGCAAGGTGGCGCGCTCCAACACATTGCGCAACTCCCGGATGTTGCCCGGGAAGGGGTAGGCGGACAATCGGTCCAGCGCAGCTTGAGACAGACTCAGCCTGCGGCCATGGGCCACCCGTGTCAGCAGGGCTTTGGCCAGCAGGGGGATGTCATCGGCGCGCGCCCTCAAGGGCGGCAGCCCAATGGGGAAGGTGCTCAGGCGGTAGTAAAGGTCTTCCCTGAAAAGACCTGAAGCCACCATCGCCTGCAGGTCGCGGTGCGTGGCCGCGATGACACGGATGTCGCTCCGCCTCAGTTCCGTGCTGCCCACCCGGCGGTAAGTGCCACTCTCCAGCAGCCGAAGCAATTTGACTTGCATGCTCAGGGGGATGTCGCCGACTTCGTCCAGGAAAAGGGTGCCGCCACTGGCGGCCTCGACCAGGCCCGCCTTGGCCGTGTTGGCGCCGGTGAAGGCGCCACGCTCGTGGCCAAAAAGTTCGCTTTCAAACAGGGATTCGCTCAAGCTGGCGCACTCGACCACGACCAGCGGCGACTGGGCACGCTTGCTGGCCTCATGCACGGCCCGGGCCACCAGCTCCTTGCCCGTGCCCGATTCACCCAAGAGCAGCACGCTGGCATTGGAGGGCCCGACACGCGTGGCCAACTCCAGCATGTCTCGAAACGCCACGGAGCGCCCGACCAGGCCCTCGGAGACGGGCGTGCCCTTGGCCACGTTCAAGGCTTCCATCTTTTCGATGAAATAAACCTGTTGCCCTTGGGCATTGCTCAGCGGCACCAGTTCAATGTTGACGTAAGCCTCGCCCTTGGGCGTGTGGTGCAGGTGCAGAACGCGCTCGCGTTGCCCAGAGGCCCTGGCCATCGCCATCGGGCAGCTTTCACCACTTTGATCGCAAGGTGCCTGAAAGTGGTGGGAAACCTCATAACACGTTCTGCCGATCACTGAGGCTTGCGTGCCGAACTGCCGCAGGTAGGCCGCATTGGCCGCCAGGATCCGATAGCGGTCGTCAAACAGGATGTGCGGCTCTGGCAGCGACTCCAGGTAGCACTTCAACTCAGGCAGGGCATTTGACATGGCAACCTCGGAATCTTGCTGCCATTCTGGCATGACTGCCAAAGTGGCGCATAGCGAGCTGCCTTTATGGCACTGACGGTTCCGGTATGCGCCTGTAAGTAATTGATTTTAAATACTTTATCCTGCCTTTTGCCCTGGCACGGAATGTGTGTTGAAAGGAGCATGACCCCTGATGAACGACGCCTGGTGCGCCACCTTGCCACTGCTGTGCTGATCAAGCTCGTGGTGCTGGCGCTGCTGTGGTGGATTTTCGTTCGTGACGCCCGCGTGAGCGCGGACACCGACAGTGTGGCGGCGCAACTCGGCGGTCAAGCCATTTCTCAAGGAGTTCCCAAGTGATATCAGAACAACTGGTCGACCTCTCGCGGCTGCAGTTTGCCGCGACCGCCATGTACCACTTTCTATTCGTGCCCTTGACCATCGGCATGGTCTGGCTGCTGGTGATCATGGAGAGCGTCTATGTCATGACCGGCAAGGTGGTCTGGAAGGACATGACCCGGTTCTGGGGCAAGCTTTTCGGGATCAACTTTGCGCTGGGCGTGACCACCGGCATCACGCTTGAATTCCAATTCGGCACCAACTGGGCTTATTACTCTCACTATGTGGGCGACATCTTTGGTGCCCCCCTGGCCATTGAGGGGCTGATGGCCTTCTTCCTGGAGTCGACTTTCATCGGGCTGTTCTTCTTTGGGTGGGATCGCCTTAGCCGCACACAGCATTTGATGGTGACTCTGCTCATGGCGGTGGGCACCAACCTGTCGGCCTTGTGGATCCTGATCGCCAACGGATGGATGCAAAACCCGGTCGGGGCCGAGTTCAGCTACCAGACCATGCGCATGGAAATGGTTGATTTTTGGGCCGTGGTCTTCAACCCGGTCGCGCAGGCGAAGTTCGTGCACACGGTCTCTGCGGGCTATGTGACCGGGGCCATGTTCGTGCTGTCCATCTCCAGTTGGTACCTGCTCAAGGGGCGCGACATCGAGTTCGCCAAGCGCAGCTTCCGTGTGGCCTCGGCCTTTGGCCTGGCCTCGGTGCTGAGTGTGATCGTGCTGGGAGACGAGTCGGGCTACACCGTGGGTGAGGCCCAGCAAACCAAGATGGCCGCGCTGGAGGCCATGTGGGAAACCAAGCCAGCGCCTGCACCGTTGACCTTGGTAGCCAGCATCAACGAGAGCGCTCAGAAGAACGACTGGGAGATCGAGGTGCCTTGGCTCATGGGCCTGATTGGCACGCGCTCCATCAGCAAAGAGATCCCTGGTATCCATGACATCAAAGCCAAGAACCGAGAGCGCATCATCCGTGGCATCGTGGCTGTCAATGCCTTGGAGACCTTGCGCAAGCACCGCGACGACACCTTGGCGCGCGACACCCTGGCGCGATACCAGGCCGACCTTGGCTTTGGCCTGCTGCTTAAAAAGTATGTGGTCGATGTGAACCAGGCCACGCCGGAGATGATCCAGAAGGCCGTGGACAGCACCGTGCCCCGCGTGACCCCGATGTTCTGGGCCTTTCGCGCCATGGTGGGCTTGGGCTTTGCCATGCTGGTCCTGTTTGCCCTGGCCTTTTGGAGCACGCTCAAGTCGGCTTGGGCCAAGAAGCCCTGGTTGCTCAAGGCGGCCCTTTGGATGCTGCCGACACCCTGGTTGGCCTGCGAGTTGGGCTGGTTCGTGGCCGAGTATGGCCGCCAACCCTGGACGATCTACGGTGTCTTGCCCACCCACCTGAGCGTGTCCACCCTCAGCGTCAACAGCCTGTATGGCTCATTGGCAGGCTTCGTCGGTTTCTACACCGTCTTGCTGGTGGTCGAGATGTACCTGATGGTCAAGTTCGCACGCATGGGGCCTGGCAGTTTGGGTACAGGGCGGTATGAGCACGAAGCCGCGCCCACCACGGCACACGCCTGAGTCAGCAACACAAGGAGATCATCATGTTGGACTACCCAACCCTCAAAATCATCTGGTGGCTGCTGGTGGGCGTGTTGCTCATCGGCTTTGCCATCATGGACGGCCACGACATGGGCGTGGGCACCTTGCTGCCCTTCGTGGGCAAGAGCGACCTGGAGCGTCGCGTGGTCATCAACACCGTCGGCCCCCATTGGGATGGCAACCAAGTCTGGTTCATCACCGGGGGCGGTGCGATCTTTGCGGCATGGCCACTGGTTTATGCCACGGCTTTCAGTGGCTTCTACTGGGCCATGCTGGCGGTATTGTGGGCGCTGTTTTTTCGGCCGGTGGGCTTTGATTACCGCAGCAAGGTCCACAACGCCACTTGGCGCAGCACCTGGGACTGGGGGCTGTTCGTGGGTGGGGCGGTGCCGCCACTGATCTTTGGCGTGGCGTTTGGCAACCTGCTGCAAGGCGTGCCCTTCAGCTTCGACGACTACATGGTGTCGACCTACACCGGCAGCTTCTGGCAACTGCTCAACCCCTTCGCCTTGCTCACTGGTGTGGTCAGCACTGCCATGATCACCATGCACGGAGGTGCCTACTTGGCGCACCGCACCGAGGGTGTCATTCAGTCACGCGCCATCAAGGGGGCGGTGGGCGCGGCCCTCATCATGGCGCTGGCTTTTGTTGGGGCAGGGGTGTGGCTTCAGGGCATCGATGGTTACAAGATCACCTCGGCCATCGACATGAACGCCTTGCCTGATCCACTGAACAAAACCGTGGTGCGGGAAGCCGGTGCCTGGATGGCCAACTATGCGCGTGAACCGCTCATGTGGGCTTTGCCTGCACTTGGGGTGGTGGGGGCCTTGCTGGCAGCCGGGCTCTTGCTGGCCCGTCGCACTCTGAGTGCTTTTGTCGCTTCGGCTTTGGCCATCGTGGGGGTGATCGGCACGGCTGGCGCCAGCATGTTCCCTTTCATCATGCCCTCCAGCAGCACGCCCAACGCCAGCCTGACGGTGTGGGACAGCGTGTCCAGCCACCTCACGCTGGGCATCATGTTCTGGGCCACCTTGATCTTCATGCCACTGATCCTGGTCTACACCTCCTGGGCTTACCGCGTGATGCGTGGCAAGGTCACGGTCGCGCAGATCCAGGCCAACGAACACACGGCTTACTGAGCCAAAGGAGTAAAACCATGTGGTATTTCGCTTGGATTTTGGGCGTCGGCTTTGCCGTGTTGCTGGCCATCCTCAACGCCATGTGGGGTGAAAGCGAAGAGGCGAGGGCGAACAGCCTCCGAGATCAGCAATGAAAAAATCAGCGCACGCCATGATGGTCAAGCCCACTCGCACGCCAACGCCCACGCACTTGCCCAGCTTGCTGGTGGGCCTGACCATCATGCTGGTGGGCACGGTGTATCCGCCCTTGATGGTCAATGCGGCAGGCCATGCCGACCATGGCCTGGCCATGGCCCTGTTCATGGCCATGGCGGCAGGCTTCGTTCGCGGGATCGGATTTGTGCCACGCCACGTGCTGTGGCGGGTGCTGTTTTCTGGCTGGGCCTGTGCGGCGGCTTTGCTTGCCGCAGCGTGCCTAAAGTGCTTGCATTGAAGCCAGTCGATCAGTGCCGATGCTCAAGCGTCACCTGACCTTGCACGACGAGATGCCGAAGGGCAAATAAGCCGGGCACCATCCGATCAGCCCTGTGGCCAGGGGCACCACGCCAATCCAGCCCCACATGCCGACGGTGCCGGTGGCCGCCAGCGCGATGAGTGCCAAGCCCGCGCCGATGCGGACCATGCGGTCGATGCTGCCAACATTTGATTTCATGATGATGTCCTTGGTTTGAAAGTGATGCCACAGCCGACTTGGCCGCCGCATGCCTGAAAGAAGGCGCTGGCCCGACCGCCTGATTTGCAAAATGCCACCACGGGGTGGGGCAGGTCGGCGCAGGCTTGGCGGTAGGCCTCAATTTGGTCGGCGCTCAGCATGGGGCTGGGCACGGGGTAGTGCACATAGCGCATCCCGTGGGCTTTGGCAGCGGCTTCAATGTCGGCGCTTCGGGGTTGATCCGGGCCGCCTTCGCCATCGGGTCGGTTGTTGATGATGCTCCGGTAACCCTGTTTGGCAAACACCGCAACGTCGGCGACAGAAATTTGACCGCACACAGTGAACTCGGGGCACAAGGCCGTGGTGGGGACGCTCAATGTCATGTCTTGTTCCTTGCTTTGCGTTGAGGGGGCATGTCGAGCGACGGCGAGGGCTGCGGCAGCGCGGCACCACACAGGCGGCTGTGCAAAACCTGCATCACGGCTTCTGCGTCTTCACTGATCAGCCGGTAATAGATGTGCTTGCCCTGGCGGCGCGTGTCTACCAGGCTTTCAGTGCGCAACACCGTCAGTTGCTGTGAAAGGGTGGGCTGGCGAATGCCCAGGTCCTCTTCCAGTTCGCCGACGCAGAACTCGCCTTGTGCCAGACGGCACAAGAGCACCAGGCGGTCTGCATTGGCCAGCACTTTGAGGAGAGCACAAGCCTTCTCGGCCGAGATCTGCAGTGCAGCAAGGTCAGGTCTGGGCAGCCGTTGGCTTGGCCTGGTCGGGTTAATCACATTCATAATTTAGATTATGTTGACATGTATATTATTTGTCAATAAAGTCATTGCAACGCAGCAAGGTCATCCAGTGACATCAACATGAACGCCACACCAACTCGGGTTCAATCCTTTTTTGACGAAGCCACGAGCACCTTCACACACGTCGTTTTCGATCAACCGAGTGGCCACGGGGCCATCGTGGATCCTGTGCTCAACTTCGATCAGAGCAGCGGCCGGATTTCCCATGGGTCGGCTGATGCCGTGATCGCCTTTGTTCAAGGGCAAAGCCTCACCATTGATTGGATCCTGGAGACGCATGCGCATGCGGATCACCTGTCCTCGGCGCCCTACATTCAGTCGCGGGTGGGTGGACGCATCGCCATTGGCCGTGCCATCCAGCGTGTGCAGAAGGTGTTCAAGTCCTTGTTCAACCTCGAGGTGGAATTCACCACCGATGGGGCGCAGTTTGATCACCTCTTTGACGATGGTGAGACCTTTGCCATCGGTGCCCTGACCGCGACTGCGTGGCATGTGCCAGGGCACACGCCCGCCGACCTGGCCTATTGCATCGGTGACGCAGTGTTCGTGGGCGACACGCTTTTCCCGCCTGATGTGGGCACCGCCCGCTGTGATTTCCCGGGGGGTGATGCCCACGAGTTGTACCGGTCGGTGCAGCGACTCCTGGCACTGCCTGGCGAGACGCGGCTGTTCATGTGCCATGACTACCCGCCGGTGGACCGCCCCACGCAGGTCATGAGCACTGTGGCATTGCAACGAGCCCACAACATCCACATCCGTGATGGCGTGACCGAGGCTGAATTCGTGGCGCTTCGCCAGGCCAAGGATGCCACCCTGGCCATGCCCAAACTGATCTTGCCGTCCATCCAGGTCAACGTGCGCGCGGGGCACTTGCCGCCGCCTGAGGCCAATGGCACGACTTACCTCAAGCTCCCCCTCAACGCACTCTGAGGCGACCATGTTTGACCGCCAAGTCTCCGTGACACTGACGCAGCAGCAGCGCCTCGCGAAATTCAAACGGAGCCCAGAGCCTTTGAGTGGCCAAGTCGAGGCCATGGTGGGGCGCATGCGGGTTTTTTCGATGAGTTCGCCACTTGCTCAAAGAAACCGACAGACGTTGCAGCCCAGGGCAAGCGCTGCAATAATCAAGGCTGAATGACCAAGTTGCTCAAGATCCTCCTCGTCTGGCTTTGCGTTCTGTCGCTCCCTGTTCAGGGCATGGCGGCGGTGACGAGGCTGTCTTGTGGGTCGGCGCATCATCACCCCGTGAGTGCAGCGCACGACATGCATGAGCATCACGCCCAGCACGATGGCAGTGGCGATCACGCCGCGCCCCAGCACCAACCCAGTGCCGACAAGTGCAGTGTCTGTGCCTCTTGTTGCTCGGGCCTGGGCATGGTGGCCACTTTCGCCCAGTGGCTGGCGCCCTCTCACGAGCATGCCGTCTTAGTGGCCACCTTCAGGCCTCTGTTGCCCTCTTTTCAGCCAGACGGGCTGGATCGACCGCCCAGATTTGTCCTCGCTTGACCGCCTGACGCCGTGCACGGCGCCTGTTAAGGCGTTCGCTCGGCTGCTTCAAGTCTTGTTTTGCGAGGTTTCCCATGTTGATTTCATCCCAGGCGTCTGCCTGGTCGGTGGTGGCCGCCCTGTTGGGTGCGGCCATGATGCTGAGCGCGCCGGTTCAAGCCGAGCCCGTCGCGGCTGATCCCACCGACCCCCAAGCCACCGTGCCCCCCGTGGTCTACCAGTCACCCTTGGCCGGGGTTCGCCCACTGAGCGACCCTGCGGTGAGTGATTGGCGCCAGGCCCATCAAACGGTTCTGAGCCGAGGCGGGTGGCGCGGATACGCGCGAGAAGCCGCCATGCCGCCCGAGCGCGCCGCGTCTTCACCGCCTGGGGCTTCGCCCAAACCCGACCCGCACGCCGGGCATTCACATTCAAACAAGTGAGGCAGCCATGACGATGTTCATGACAAGCAAGCGCCTGGCTGGGACGGTGCTGGCAGCGTCTGCCCTGGTGCTGGGAGGCTGCGCCAGCTTCTCCGCCGATGGCGGGTTTGGCGAAGTTCAGCAAATCACCAAAAGTCGCATCGGTCTGGATGCCGCTTGGCACAAGACCGATGCTGAGGCCAGCGCCGCGCGGCAGCGCGTGGCGGAACTCCTGGCCAAGCCTTTGTCGGTTGATGACGCGGTTCAGGTGGCATTGCTCAACAACCGGGGCTTGCAGGCCTCGTACGCTGAGCTGGGCATCTCTGAAGCTGACCTTGTCCAGGCTTCTCGGCTGCCCAATCCGCGGCTTTCTTTCGGACGCTCTAAACGGGGTGCCGAGACCGAGATCGACCGTGGTTTCCATTTCGACCTGACTCGCTTGCTCTTGGCCCCGTTGGTGTCGGGGATCGAGACGCGGCGTTTTGAACAAACCCGCGGCCTGGCGGCGCAAGAGACGCTTTCGTTGGCGTCTCAAACACGCAAGGCCTGGTTCATGGCCGTGGCCGCTGACGAGTCTTTGCGCTACATGCAAGAGGTGCTCAAGGCCGCCGATGCGGGCGAAGAGTTGGCCGCCCGGATGGTCCAGGCTGGCAACTGGAGCCGCCTTGACCATGCCCGCGAGCAAGGTTTTTGCGCCGATGCCGCGCTCAACGTGGCCAAAGCCACGCAAGCCCGATTGGCGGCGCGTGAACGCCTGACCCGTTTGATGGGCCTGTGGGGCGATCAAACCAAGTTTTCGCTGCCGCCTCGCCTGCCCGAGTTGCCCAAGTCGGCAGATGAATTCCCCGACATCGAGCGGCAAGCCATGGGCCAAAGGCTGGACCTTCAAGCCTTGCGGTCCCAGACCCAAGGCTTGGCCAAAAACTTGGGCTTGAGCAAAGTGACCCGGGTGGTCAATGTGCTGGAGGTGGGGGCCACCCGCAACTCCTTCAACGATGCGCCCACCACCGAGCGTGGCTATGACATCAGCCTGGAGATCCCGCTGTTCGATTGGGGCGGCGCCCGTGTGGCCAAGTCCGAGGCCATCTACATGCAGTCGGTCAACCAATTGGCCCAAGCTGCGGTTGAGGCGCGCTCCGAAGTGCGCGAGGCCTACCTGGGCTACCGCAGCAGCCATGACCTGGTCCGCCACTACCGAGACGAGGTCGTGCCACTGCGAAAGCGCATCTCGGAAGAGAACCAGCTTCGCTACAACGGCATGTTCATCAGTGTGTTCGACCTGTTGGCCGATGCCCGCGAGCAGATCACGGCGGTCAATGGTTACATCGACGCTTTGCGAGATTTCTGGCTGGCTCAAAGCGACCTGCAAATGGCTTTGATTGGCAAGCCTGTCCATCCTTGATTTGGAGACACTCATGAGTTCCAGAAGAAGTTTTCTTCAAGCCCTGGGCTTGACTGGTGGGGCGGTGGCAGCCGCCACCGTCAGCCGGGTGGCCATGGCGGCCTTGCCCGAGCCGGTCATCCAAACCTCGCCCGACACCATGGCGCCGCTGCTGCCATCCACTGGCCGCCCCTACAACCCCGTGGTCACGCTCAACGGTTGGACCTTGCCCTGGCGGATGAACCAGGGCGTGAAAGAGTTTCACCTCGTGGCCGAGCCCGTGGTGCGCGAAATGGCGCCAGGCATGAAGGCCCACTTGTGGGGCTACAACGGCCAGTCGCCCGGCCCCACGATCGAGGTGGTGGAAGGCGACAAGGTGCGCATCTTTGTCACCAACAAGCTGCCTGAACACACAACCATGCACTGGCATGGCCAGCGCCTGCCCAATGGCATGGATGGCGTCGGCGGCTTGACCCAGCCCGCCATCAAGCCTGGCAAGACCTTTGTCTACGAGTTTGTGGCCCGGCGCCCGGGCACCTTCATGTACCACCCCCATGCCGACGAGATGACGCAGATGGCCATGGGCATGATGGGTTTCTGGGTCACCCACCCCAAAGGCAAGCATCCCTTGATCGACGAAGTGCAGCGCGACTATTGCTTCCTGCTGAACTCGTACGACATTGAGCCGGGGAGCTACACCCCCAAGATCATGACCATGCTGGATCAGAACCTGTGGAGCTGGAACAGCCGAGTCTTCCCTGGCATTGACCCGCTGGTGGCGCGCCAGCACGACAAGGTGCGCATCCGCATTGGCAACCTGACCATGACCAACCACCCCATTCACCTGCATGGGCACGAGTTCATGATCACCGGCACCGATGGCGGCCCCACGCCCAAGTCCACGCGCTGGCACGAGGTGACCACGGATGTGGCCGTGGGCCAGATGCGGCAACTGGAGTTCGTGGCCGATGAAGAGGGCGACTGGGCTTTCCATTGCCACAAGAGCCACCACACCATGAATGCCATGGGTCATGACATCCCCACGATGATCGGAGTTGACCACCAGGATGTGTCGCGTCGCATCACCCAGTTGATTCCAGACTACATGGTGATGGGCGAGCGGGGCATGGCCGACATGGCTGAAATGGAGATGCCTTTGCCTGACAACACCGTGCCCATGATGACGGGGCAGGGGCCACACGGTTCGGTCGAAATGGGGGGGATGTTCTCGATGGTCAAGGTGCGCAAGGACCAGAAAGCGGGTGACTACAAGGACCCGGGCTGGTTCAAGCCCCCAGCCGGTTCGGTGGCCTACGAATGGACTGGTCCGCTGGCACAGCCTGCCCGCCAGGTCGACAAGGCTGCGCCCGCCCAGCTTGAAATGTCAGTTCGCAAACCCACTGGCCACACAGGTCACTGAAAAGGAGCCTTCATGAAACTGCAACAGCTTGCCTCGGCCCTGATCATGGCCCTGGCCTTTGGCGCCAACCTGGCCATGGCAGACCCAGTCATGTCCGAGGGCGTGATCCGCAAGATCGACAAGTCAATCAAGAAAATCACGATCAAACATGGCGAGATCAAAAACCTGGACATGCCCGGCATGACCATGGTGTTTCAGGTCAAGGACGAGGCCTTGCTGAACAAGGTCAAGCCCGGTGACGCTGTGAAGTTCCATGTCGAGAAACAGGATGGCGCCCTGGTGGTCACCGAGATCAAGCCCGCCCCCTGAGCTTGGCCTGGAGGGCTGTTGGGGTCATTCGACAGGGTAGCCCGCCTCCGCCAAGGCATCGACGATGGCCTGCCGCTCTTGTGAGGTCTCGACGGTGACCCGGTGTTGAGCCAGGTCAACCTGCACTTTCGCCTGGTCGTCCAACGATTGAACGGCCTCGGTCACGGCCTTCACGCAATGGCCGCAGGACACGGCTGGAACTTGGAATTCAAACATGAGGGATCCTCGGAATGGGTTGATCAGGCACAAACTGTCAGGCTTACCATGATGGTAAGGTCAACTGTAGGGGATTGATCACCAGCTTGTTGACCTTCCCATTGTGGGAAGCTGCAGACTTGGTCCATGGATGATTTGAAGAAAGACCGTGCCATGAATGCGACCCCGATTGCCGCAGCCTCCGCCACGCCATTGCAGGAGTGGACGATGGCGATTGAAGGCATGACTTGCGCCTCCTGTGTCGGGCGTGTCGAAAAAGCTTTGAGCAAGGTGCCTGGTGTGATGTCGGCCCAGGTCAATCTGGCCACTGAAATGGCCACGGTCCAGGCCAATGAAGGCGATGTGAACCTGCCGACCTTGGTGGCCGCGGTCGAAAAAGCAGGCTACACCGCTCACCCTGTCGACTTGGCGGGCGAGCCGGAAGTTGCCGCCGCGCGGCCATGGGCGCCCGATTGGTGGCCCATTGCTGTCGCCGCAGCGCTGTCAGCGCCCTTGGTGTTGCCAATGATCGGGATGCTGGTGGGCGAGCACTGGATGCTGAACGGTTGGCTGCAACTGGCCTTGGCCACACCCGTTCAGTTCTGGTTGGGTGCGCGCTTCTACATCGCGGGCTGGAAAGCCTTGCGGGCAGGTTCGGGCAACATGGATTTGCTGGTGGCCTTGGGCACTTCGGCAGGCTACGGTTTGAGTCTGTACATGCTGTTGCGCCATGGCGGGCACGACATGCCCCACTTGTACTTTGAGGCTTCGGCCGTGGTGATCACCTTGGTCATGCTGGGCAAGTGGCTGGAGGCGCGTGCCAAACACCAGACCACCGAAGCCATCCGGGCGCTCAACGCCTTGCGTCCAGAGACGGCTCGCGTGCGCCGCGATGGGCAAGACCTTGAACTCCCCGTGGCTCGGGTTCGGGTGAACGATGTCGTGGTCATCCGCCCCGGCGAGCGCGTGCCTGTGGATGGTGAGGTGACCGAAGGCAGCAGCGAGGTCGACGAGTCGCTGATCACCGGTGAAAGCCTGCCGGTGGCCAAGCACGAGGGTGACCTGGTCACCGGAGGTTCGGTCAACGGGCAGGGCTTGCTGCTGGTGCGCACCGTGGCGGTGGGCGCGGAGTCCACGCTGGCCCGCATCGTCCGTCTGGTCGAGTCTGCGCAGGCCAAGAAGGCCCCCATCCAGCGCCTGGTAGACCAGGTCAGTGCGGTCTTCGTGCCCGTGGTGATCGGCATTGCCTTCATCACATTGATGGCCTGGGGTTTGGGTGCGGGCCAGTGGGAAAACGCGATCTTGAACGCCGTGGCCGTACTGGTCATCGCCTGCCCCTGCGCCTTGGGCTTGGCCACGCCCACGGCCATCATGGCCGGTACCGGCGTGGCGGCACGCCATGGCATCCTCATCAAAGATGCCGAGGCTTTGGAGGTGGCGCACGCGGTCAAGCTGGTCGCCTTTGACAAGACAGGTACCCTCACGGAAGGCAAGCCTCGATTGGTGGCATTTGAGGCGGCCAATGGCAGCCCGGCCGAACTCCTGGCCGACAGCGCGGCCATCCAGGCGGGCAGCGAGCACCCGTTGGCCCACGCTGTGCTGCAAGCTGCGCAAGACGAGGGGCTGCCATTGGTCGCTGCGCAAGACGTCAGGGCGCTGGCCGGTCGAGGAGTGGCCGCCCAGGTGAGCGGGCGCGACTTGAGGTTGGGCAGCACCCGGCTGATGCAAGAACTGGGCGTTGAGCTTCGCATGCTGCAAGCGCGGGCCGAGCAGTTGCAAGAGCAAGGGCGGACGGTGTCCTGGGTCGCCGATGTCACCAACCCGGACCAGCCACTGCTGCGGGGCCTGCTGGCCTTTGGCGACACGGTCAAGGCCTCGGCCGCACGAGCGATTTCGCGCCTGCACGAGCATGGCGTGCGCACGGTGATGCTCAGCGGTGATAACCGGGGCAGTGCCCAGGCCGTGGGCCGGCAACTGGGTATTGACGAGATCCGCGCCGAAGTCTTGCCTGAAGACAAGGCGTCCATCGTGGGCGAACTGAAGGCTTCTGGCCTGCGTGTGGCCATGGTCGGCGATGGCATCAACGATGCCCCGGCCCTTGCTGCTGCTGACGTGGGCATTGCCATGTCCACCGGCACCGACGTGGCCATGCACGCCGCAGGCATCACCCTGATGCGGGGCGACCCGGCCTTGGTGTTCGATGCCATCGACATCTCTCGGCGCACTTACGCCAAGATCCGCCAGAACCTGTTCTGGGCGTTTGTCTACAACCTGGTGGGCATCCCGCTGGCCGCGATGGGCCTGCTCAACCCCGTGATCGCCGGTGCGGCCATGGCCTTCAGCAGCGTGAGCGTGGTCACCAACGCCCTGATGCTGCGCCGTTGGACAGGCAGCTCGACATGACTGCGGAACCCATGAACATCGGCCAGGCTGCCGCGCAGTCGGGTGTCTCGGCCAAGATGGTGAGGTACTACGAATCCCTGGGCTTGTTGCCCAAGGTGGCGAGAACGCAAGCCGGGTACCGACAATATGGCGAGCGCGAGGTGCACACCTTGCGCTTCATCAAGCACTCGCGGCAACTGGGGTTTGGCATGCCCGAAGTGGCCGAACTGCTGAAGCTCTGGCAAAACCGCAAGCGCTCCAGCGCCGATGTCAAACGCATTGCCCTGGCCCATGTGGCCGACCTGGACCGGCGCATGCGCGAGATGGCCGAGATGAAACACACCCTGGAGCGCCTGGCACAGTGCTGCCAGGGTGACAGTCGGCCCGACTGCCCCATCCTGGACGAATTGGCCGACTAGCGCAGCCAGGTGATGGCCAGGCCAAGGACGGCGCACAGGCCCAGCAAGGTCATGACGCCCAGTTTGAAGCGGAACAAGGCCGCCGCGGCGCCCAACGCGATCAAGGCCGACACCCCATCGAAGCGCCCACTCAGGCCAAGCGGCCACAGCACGTGGTACGCAAAGAACATCGCCAGGTTCAGGATCACCCCGACCACGGCTGCCGTGATCGCCGTCAACGGTGCGGTGAACTTCAGCTGGCCATGGGTCGATTCGATCAAAGGCCCGCCCGCCAGGATGAAGATGAAAGAGGGCAGGAAGGTGAAGAAGGTCACCACGGTCGCGGCCACCGCGCCAGCCAGCATCAGGGCATCGGGCCCGAACACCTGCTGCGTCCAGGCACCCACAAATCCGACAAAGGCCACCACCATGATCAGCGGTCCGGGCGTGGTCTCGCCGAGGGCCAGCCCGTCAATCATCTGAGGGCCCGTCAGCCAGTGGTAGTGCTCCACCGCGCCTTGGTAAACATAAGGCAGCACCGCATAGGCGCCGCCAAAGGTCAGCAGGGCGGCCTTGGTGAAGAACCAGCCCATTTGCGTGAGCGTGCCGTTCATGCCATGGGTGAGTAACAGCCATGCCATGGCGCCAGCCCACAAACCCAAGCCAATGATCAGCACTTTGACCAGGTGGCTTTTGGCGAATCGCGCATGCCCAGGAGTCGGCGTGTCGTCATCAATCAGCGCGGGCCCATAGGCTTGCTGAATCGTGCCATGACCACCGCCCACCACAAAAATCTGCGGTGCCATCCGGCCTCCCACATGCCCGATGAACGCGGCGATCAGCACAATCAAGGGGAAGGGTGCTTCCAGCGCAAAGATGGCCACGAAGGAGGCCACCGCAATGCCCCACAGCCAGCCGTTCTTCAATGCACGCGTGCCGATGCGGTGCGCCGCGTGAACGACCAGGGCGGTCACCGCGGGTTTGATGCCGTAGAAGATGCCCGCCACCACCGGCACCTGCCCGAACGCCACATAAACCCATGACAAGACGCCCAGGATGAACAGCGAAGGCAGCACGAACAAAGCGCCAGCCACGATGCCCCCCCAGGTGCGGTGCATCAGCCAGCCGATGTAGGTCGCCAGTTGCTGGGCCTCCGGGCCGGGCAACACCATGCAGTAGTTCAGCGCGTGCAGGAAACGTTTCTCGCTGATCCAGCGGCGGCGCTCGACCAGCTCGGTGTGCATGATCGCGATCTGCCCGGCGGGCCCGCCAAAGCTGATGAAGCCCAGCTTGAGCCAGAAACGAAAAGCTTCCCAGAAGGTGACGGGCGCAGGGCGTGTGGTGGTCGCGGTGTTGTGAGCGTCGGGCATGCTGAAGTCTAGACGTGCATCGTGCTCAGGCGAAGTTCGGTGACAGCGCAATGTCAAGACCACGAATCCATCAACCGTTGTGTTTTCTGGTGGCGTCTGTCAATTGAATGGGGGTTGATATACCATCAGCCGGCCTCACGGGTGCTCGGAGGACTGCGGTGCCTTGAGCCCACGCAGCCTTGCGAAATCACCATTTCAAAAGGGATTGTTGCCGTGCGTTTTGCGTCTTTGAATTTGAAAGTCCTGGCCGCTGCGGCCATCTTGCTGGCCACCGGCGGGGCCTGGGCTCAGTCCGTCACGCCATCTGCTGCTGCCTCGTCCACAGCGCCTCTGCGCGAATTGGGCAAGCCTGAAGAAGACATGGCCCTGGACGTGAGCGCCTATCAGGTCGATGGGCTGCCTGAGGCTTCAGCTGCGAGGCTGGCAGCCATCACCGCTCCTTTCACCGGCAAGGGGCGTGGTTATGAAGACCTGGTGAACGCCACGGCGGCCGTGACCTTGTACATGCAGCGCGAACTGGGCTACTACGTTGGCTTTGCCTACCTGCCGGAACAGCAAGCCAAAGATAGCGTCGTGCACATCGCGGTGCTCGAAGGACGCCTTGACCAAGTGCAACTGAACTGGCCTGACACTGCCATGCCAGTGCGCCGCGACGTGCTTGAAAGCTACCTTGCCGCCTTGAAATCAGGCGAGGTCATTCGCGTGAAAGACGTTGAGCGGGTCGTTTTTCTGCTCAACGATCTGCAAGGTGTCCGCTCGCGCTTCGAGATTGGCGAAGGTCGCGATCCTGGCACCGCTTCGCTGATCGTGACGCCCACCGCCGAAGCCCGCGTCAGCGGCCGCGCCGAGCTGGACTCTTTGGGGTCACGCTACACCGGCATGGGTCGCGTCAGTGGCGGGGTGACCGTGGCCAGTCCCACCGGGCGTGGTGATGCCGTGTCGGTCAATGCCCTGAGTTCTCTCAGTGGAGGCCTGGCGTTTGCCGGCGTGAGCTACGTGTCGCCGGTCGGTGCGAATGGCTTGAAGTTGGGCGCGGCCCTGTCGACAGTGCGCTACGAGCTGGACAAGGAATATGTTTCCTCGGACCTGACCGGCACCGTCGTCGCGACCAGCGGCTTTGCCCTGTACCCGGTGGTGCGTTCGCGCAACCTCAACGTGTTCAGCTTGCTGAGCTATGAAAACAAGCGATTTGACGACCAGGAAGATGGTGTGTCTTCCCGCAAGACCAGTGACGACGTGCAGCTGGGCGTGGTCGGGGACTTCCGCGACAACTGGCTGAATGGCGGGGTCAACACGTACGAGCTCAGCTGGCTGCAAGGCCGAATGAAGTTCGATGTGGCCGACACCACGACCGCTGGCCTGAAAACCAATTTTGGCAAGGCCAGTCTGGGCTATTCACGCCTGCAAAACCTGGTGAGCGGCCGTTTGCAACTCTATGCACGCTACAAAGGCCAGATTGCCGGGACCACCTTGGACGCCACCGAACGCTTCGCGGTGGGCGGGCCCACGGGCGTTCGTGCTTTTGCGCCTGGCGAAGCTGCGGGTGATACTGCCCATGTGGTGACCACCGAATTGCGCTTTTTGCCGCCCGAGGCCTGGTTTGGTCGCTTTGCGCATGAATTGGCATTCAGCACTTTCTACGATTGGGGCCATGCCAAACTGGCGCGCAACTCAGAGTCGGCCTCGACCAGCCGCAACCTCAGTGGTTATGGCTTGGGCATGATCTGGGCGCGGCCCAGTGATTTCGCGTTACGCCTGAACTTGGCGTGGCGTGCCACTGGTGAGCCGCTGGCCGACAACAATACCCACCAGCCGCGCGCCAATGCCGTGCTGACCAAGAACTTCTGAGCTTGAAAGCTTGAGGCAATCCATATGACCAATCGATCAGCATTCTCTTGCACCCCACATCACCTGGTTCGGGCTGCTTTGGCGGTGTGGTGTGCCACTTTGTGTTCCACGATCTGGGCGCAGGCGTCGTCTCCCACTGAAGGGCAGTTTCCAGTCGAAACGAGGTCGCAAGCTGCGACCCCTCCTGGAGTGGCTGCCAAGAATTCGGCGGTGACGACCCTTGATCAAAGTCAAGGCACGCCAGCGACGCGGTCCTTGAAGCAGGGCGATGCGCTGAGCATTCGCGGCGGTCTGATCACTCATGTTGGATCGGGTCAACCCGTGTCCGAAGGTAGCCGCATGTTGCGTTTGCCTGGAAAATGCACGCCCAAGACCAACAGTTTGGATTGCGTGGCCGAAGCGGGGCAGGCACCGACAGGCGCCAATGTTTCATCCAGAGTGCGCAACAGCGTGATCGGCGAGGTTGGGGCGGGGCGCGCCGCCACTGAAGGCAGTGGCACCGTCAAACACAAGGACACCTGCACACCGGCGCCCGGCAAGCTGACATGCGACTAACAAGAGTCACCGCTTGATACAAGAACCCCGCCTTGAAGGCGGGGTTCTTGTTGGTGCGGGGCGTCAGTGCGGCAAGCTGTGCCCAGGCCCTCCAGACAATTCCCTGAAGTGCATGTCACTCAGGGCATCGGGTTGAGCCTGTTCCGCCGTGACGGCATCAACGGGCTGAATGTTTTGCGCAAGCATGCCTTTGGGGCCGGCTATCAGTTCGTATTGAACTTTCGAGCCCTGCTTGAGCGTGCGGAAACCATCCATCTGGATGGCTGAAAAGTGGGCGAAAACATCTCCGCCCCCTTGATCGGGCTCAATGAAGCCAAACCCTTTGGCGTCGTTGAACCACTTGACAGTGCCTATAGCCATACTGTCCCTCCTGTTAGTTTGTTGTCATTTTCTAGTCCGAATCCACAGGTGTCAAGCACCCAGGTTCCGGCTGGGTTTCTTGCCTTGACAGTCGATCGATTTTGTATTGTGAAATTTGCTTGAAATTTGGCGCTTAGCCTCAAGCTATCAGCAACGTCGGCATGTCCGACCAATCCACGGTGCTTTGAAAAGTCGTGAAAGCTGGGTGAATTTCCCCCCTTGAACTCAGGTGGGTTACCGCAACATGTGAAGACACAAAGCAATGGCGTCTCGTAGAATGAATTCATGACTGAACCGTTAAAGCCGCACGCATCCGAACCGCCCATTGGGCCTGGGGAGGGTGGAGAGGGGCTGGCCATTGCCGAAAAAGAAACTGTCAGCCTGGAGCCGCCAAAGCTTTACAGGGTAGTGATGCTCAACGATGACTTCACCCCCATGGAATTCGTGATCATCGTCTTGCAGGAATATTTCAGTCACGACATCGAGACAGCGACGCAAATCATGCTCAAAATCCACCACGAAGGTCGTGGTGTGTGCGGGGTCTATACCAAAGACGTCGCGGCCACGAAGGTCGAACTCGTTCTTGCCGCCGCCCGCAGAGCCGGGCACCCCCTGCAGTGCATTCTGGAGACCGCATGATTGCGCAAGAGTTGGAAGTGAGTCTGCACATGGCCTTTGTCGAGGCCCGTCAGCAACGCCACGAGTTCATCACCGTCGAGCACCTGTTGCTCGCCCTGATCGACAACCCCTCCGCTTCCGAGGTGTTGAAAGCTTGTGCGGCCAACCTGGAAGAGTTGCGCAAGAACCTTGATCAGTTCGTGCGTGACAACACCCCCACCGTGGGCGGTACCGACGAGGTCGATACGCAACCCACCCTGGGCTTTCAGCGTGTCATTCAACGCGCCATCATGCATGTGCAATCCTCGGGCAGCGGCAAGAAGGAGGTGACTGGCGCGAACGTGCTGGTGGCGATCTTCGGCGAGAAGGACTCTCACGCGGTGTACTACCTGCACCAGCAGGGCGTGACACGCCTGGACGTGGTGAACTACATTGCCCACGGCATCCGCAAGGCCGATCCTCCTGAGCCCATCAAGTCTTCTTCAGAGTCCAGCCCCGCTGAGACCGAGAAGGAAGAGGGCGGCGAGCCCAAGGCTTCGCCCCTGGAGCAGTACACCCAGAACATCAACGTCCTGGCCCGTGAAGGCAAGATCGATCCTTTGATTGGTCGCGATCATGAGGTTGAGCGCGTCATTCAGATCCTCTGCCGCCGTCGCAAGAACAACCCGCTGCTGGTGGGTGAAGCTGGCGTAGGCAAGACCGCGATCGCCGAGGGCTTGGCCTGGCGCATCACGCAAAAGGACGTGCCCGATGTGCTGGCCGATGCCGAGGTGTATGCCTTGGACATGGGCGCGCTGTTGGCTGGCACCAAATACCGTGGTGACTTCGAGCAACGCCTCAAGGCCGTGATCAAGCAGCTCAAAGAGCAGCCCAGCGCGATCCTGTTCATCGACGAGATCCACACCCTGATCGGTGCGGGTGCGGCTTCAGGCGGCACGCTGGATGCCAGTAACCTGCTCAAGCCCGCGCTCAGCTCGGGTCAGCTCAAGTGCATCGGCGCCACCACCTTCACGGAATACCGTGGAATCTTCGAGAAAGATGCCGCCTTGTCGCGTCGCTTCCAGAAGGTGGAAGTGGTCGAACCGTCGGTTGAGCAAACCATCGAGATCCTCAAGGGCCTGAAGTCGCGCTTTGAAGAGCACCACAGCGTCAAGTACGCCTTGGGCGCTTTGCAAGCCGCGGCCGAGTTGTCCGCCAAGTTCATCAATGATCGCCACTTGCCTGACAAGGCCATTGACGTGATTGATGAAGCAGGTGCGGCACAACGCATCCTGCCCAAGAGCAAGCAGAAGAAGACCATCACGCGCGCCGAGGTGGAAGACATCGTCGCGAAGATCGCGCGGGTGCCTTCGACCAGCGTGTCCAACGACGACCGCTCCAAGCTCAAGAGCCTGGACCGTGACTTGAAGAGCGTGGTGTTTGGTCAGGATGCTGCCATTGATGCCTTGTCATCAGCGATCAAGATGTCGCGTTCGGGCCTGGGCAAGCCAGACAAGCCAATCGGCTCCTTCCTGTTCAGCGGCCCCACGGGTGTGGGCAAGACCGAAGTGGCCAAGCAATTGGCCTACATCCTGGGCATTGAGTTGATCCGTTTTGACATGTCGGAATACATGGAGCGCCATGCGGTCAGCCGCCTGATCGGTGCGCCTCCCGGCTACGTGGGTTTCGACCAGGGTGGTCTGTTGACTGAAGCCGTGACCAAGAAGCCGCATTGCGTCTTGCTGCTTGATGAAATTGAAAAAGCCCACCCGGACGTTTTCAACATCCTGCTGCAGGTGATGGACCATGGCACGCTGACGGACAACAACGGTCGCAAGGCTGACTTCCGCAACGTGATGATCATCATGACGACCAATGCCGGGGCTGAAACCTTGCAGCGATCGACCATTGGCTTCACCACCCAGCGGCAGGCGGGCGACGAGATGGCGGACATCAAGCGTGTCTTTACGCCTGAGTTCCGCAACCGTCTGGATGCCATCGTGGGCTTCAAGGCGCTGGACGAAGAGATCATCCTGCGGGTGGTCGACAAGTTCCTGCTGCAGCTTGAAAGCCAATTGGCCGAGAAGAAGGTGGAAGTCACCTTCACCGACGCCTTGCGCGCCCACCTTGGCAAGAAGGGCTTCGATCCGCTGATGGGCGCACGTCCGATGCAGCGTTTGATTCAGGACACGATCCGTCGTGCGCTGGCCGACGAGTTGCTGTTCGGTCGCCTGGTGGATGGCGGCCGACTGACGGTGGACGTGGTGGAAGGTGCCGACGGCGAGATGGAAGTCAAGTTGGACATTCAGCCCAACAAGAAAAGCGACAAGCCCAAGGCGGAGGCCGCCACGGCCGAGTGATCTTCGTCTGGCCTGGCCAGATTGGACAAGGGCTCAGCTTTGGCTGGGCCCTTGTTGTTGGGGCATCGGCTTTTTTAATCCGTGGCTGGTGGAAAAGACAGGCGCTCAAAGCCCTGAGCGCTGAGGCGCAGCACTTCACCGCGTGGATGGGCGCCGTCAAGGTCCCAGTCGCTCAAGACGTGGCGGGTGCCGCCATGCATGCCAAAGGGGGCGCTTTCGGGTCGGTGCGTGTGGCCATGGAGCAGCACGGGCGTGTGAGCGGCCTGCATCCATGAGCCTGCAGCGGCCTCATCGACGTCTGCCCAGTTGTCAGGCGTTTGCTGATGCTGATGGGCCGCGCTGGCTTCGCGCATCTGGCGGGCCACCATGAGGCGATCTGCCAGCGGCTTGGCCAGGAAGGCGTCCCGCCAGGCGGGTTGTCGAACCTGAGCCCTGAAACGAAGGTAGGCCTGGTCGGCCAGGCACAAGGCATCACCGTGGGTGAGCAGCGCTTGCTGGCCAAAGGCATTCAGGATGGTCGGATCGGCCAAGGCGTGCGCGTGGCAGGCGTCCACCATGTCTTGGCCCAGTAGAAAGTCGCGGTTGCCAACCATCAAGCCGAGGTGCAAGCGCTTGCCGGCCTCGGCCAGGAAGGCGGTGCAATCGGCCTCAAAGTCGGCATGGCGCATGTCATCGCCCACCCAGGCTTCGAACAAGTCGCCCAGGATCAGGACAGCATCGGCGGGGGTGCCCCGCAGGTAGCGGGCCAGCGCCAAGGCAGTGCGGGGCAGGCCGACATGCAGGTGCAGGTCAGACACAAAATCAATGCACCGCCACGAGGGCGGTGCATTGAGCGTGTCGGCGGCAGGAAAGGGGAGGGTGTCCCCAATCACAACATCACACTTCCGTGGCTTGGGTGATGAGCACGTTTTCAACGGGCACATCATCGTGGCCACCGCTGCGGCCGGTCTTGACCTTTTCCATCTGGTCGACGATCTCGGTGCCAGCGACGACCTTGCCGAAGACCGCGTAACCCCAACCACTGGCGGTTTCCGACTTGAAGTTCAGGAAATCGTTGTTGGTGGTGTTGATGAAGAACTGAGCGCTGGCCGAATGCGGCGCGCTGGTGCGGGCCATGGCCACGGTGTAGTGGTCGTTCTTGAGGCCGTTGTTGGCTTCGTTCTGGATGGTGTCGGTGGTGGGCTTTTGCTTGAGGCCAGGCTCGAAGCCGCCGCCTTGCACCATGAAGCCCTTGATCACGCGGTGAAAGATCGTGCCGTTGTAGTGGCCGGCGCGAACGTAGTTCAGGAAGTTTTCGACGGTGGCGGGCGCTTTGGCGTCGTCCAGTTCAAGGCGGATCACGCCTGCCGTGGTTTGCAGTTCAACGGTTTTGGTCATGTCATTTCTCCAGGGTAGCTTGTTTGATCACGATGGGTTTGAGGGGCACATCGCCGTGTGGGCCCTTCTGGCCGGTTTCCACCATCCGGATCTTGTCGACCACGTCCATGCCTTGCACGACTTTGCCAAACACGGCGTAGCCGTTGCCATCGGGGGATTGGGCCGAGTCAAGGAAGTTATTGTCCTTGACGTTGATGAAAAACTGCGCGGTGGCCGAGTCGGGAATGCTGGTACGGGCCATGGCGAGGGTGCCCCGCACGTTGCTCAGGCCGTTGCGGCTTTCCAATGGAATGGGCGCGCGCGTGGTTTTCTCTTTCATGTCAGGGGTCATGCCGCCGCCCTGGATCATGAAGGTCTTGATCACGCGGTGGAACACGGTGCCGTTGTAGTGGCCTGATTTCACGTACTGAACGAAGTTCTCCACCGTTTTAGGCGCCTTGGCGGCGTCCAGCTGAACGACGATGTCGCCCTCGCTGGTGGACAGTTTCACCGTTTGCGCCAGGGCAGAGCCCATGGCCACAGCGCTGAGCGCCGCAGCCATCAGGCCAACATTGATGAGTTTGGGCAGGTAGGTCATCCGATCACTCCTTCATAGAATATTTTCCAAAGGCCGCCTTCTTTACCCCAGTATTGACGTTTGACGACGCCAGTGCGTTGACCGTCGGACACTTCTCCGAAGGTCACCACCAGGATATCGCTCTTGTCACGCCAGCCCAGGATGGCCAAGTCTTTGAGTTGCAAGGACTTGCCACGCTGGCTCACCACTTCTTTTTCCAGCCATTGTCGCCACTGATTGAAATCGCGGGTGCCGTTGGAAAACTGGCTGGAATAAAAGGACATCAACCGGGTCAGGTCACCGCTGGCTCGCGCCACTCGCCAGCCCTCGATGAGGTTGCGCATGTTGCGCCGCTCATGTTCGGCGGATTTGGGGTGCACCCAGGTCAGGCTTTTGGCAATGACCACCGGGGTGGTGCGCGGTTGCACGCTTTCCAGAATGCTTTTCAGCTCTGGGTTGGCCAGGGCCACGCAGCCGTCGGTGCTGTTGGGGCTGCGGGCGTAGCTGTCGCTGGGCACGCCATGCAGCCAGATGCCCGATCCGGTCCGGCCCTGGCGGCGGTCGTACTCGTTGGGATAGTTCAGAGGCAAGGCGCCCACACCATAGAAATCGGTGAGCTGTTTGCCATCCAGGCGGCTGGTGATGTAGTACACGCCCAAAGGCGTGCGCTGGTCGCCCTGTGCGGCCTTCTCGGCGCCAAGGCGCCCGATGGACGCGTAGTGGTCTGCCACCACGCGCAGGCCGTTAGGCCCATTTTCAAACAGGTAAAGGCGCGATCGGCTGGCATCGACCGCGATGGCATGACGTGTACTGGGTGGAATCTCGATGAACTGGGCAGGCAGCGCGTCAGCAGGGGGGCGCTCGCGGAGCGAGACGAGCCGACGCTCGGCTTCCGTGCGCAGTTGTTCAATCCGCTGGGGCGCCCGTTCAGTCAGGTCGGAGGGGGCGCTGCCCATGGCTTTCAGGGGAGCAGTTTGGGACAGCAGCAGATCACCGTACACCATCTGTGCCAACTGGAAATTGGGCACGTCTTCGACCAGCGTCTCCGCCTTTTTCAGGGCCACTTTGCCTTGTCCAGCGCCGATCAGGCGGTAGATTTCAAGCAGGCGAGCCTCCGCAGGTTGGTTTTGCTGCGCTGGTTTGACGGCATGGACAGGCCCAGCACCGACCAAGCTCAGGCCCATGGCGCTCGCCAGCAACATGCATTTGAACAGCATGGACAACCGCCGACCCGCCGCGCTGTGCGGCGGTCGGCCCAAATGACCAATCATCACGAACCGGTGCTTTCCTTCACGATCACCCATTCACCACCCGTGCGGACCAACTCAACGCGCTTGCCGCTGCTGATGTCCAGGCTGTCGGCTTTGTAGTCCTGGCGGAAACGAGCGGTGGCCTTGTTGCCATTGATGGAGACATTGATCCTGGAGAGCTTGACCGAAATGTTGCGCTTGCCTTGGATGCGCTCGCGGCGCTCCTGTTCCCAGGCCTTACGCGACTTGCCGCCATTGAAATCGCGGCTGTAAGCGGCGAAGTAGGCATTGAGGTCTTTCTTGCTCCAGGCTGATGCCCACGCTTGCAGGGCCGATTCGACCTCGCGTTCCGCCGCCTCAGCCTTGGCTTCCACAGGCGCCGGTGCGGGCGGCGTGGGCTTGGTGGCGGAGGTGGGTGCTGGCGCAGGAGCGGGCTTGGTGGTGGGGGCCGGGGTTGGCAAGGGCACGGGTGCCGGTGCTGGCGTGGTGGTGGGTGTGTTGCTGTTGGTCAAACCAGCGACGGCCGTGCCACCACGTTCTTTGGGGAACAAGTCGCGGATCATCGCCAGCTTGGGGGCCACGGCCGAGCGGGTGTCGATTTGCAGTGCCTTGGAGTAAGCCTGGCTGGCCAGCTTGGCGTAAACATCGCCCAGGTTTTCGTAGGCGGTGGCGTAGCTGGGATTGGTCCGGATGGCCATTTCCAGCGCATTGCGCGATTTGTCGTACTGGCCTTGCTGGGCGTAAAGCACCGCGAGGTTGTTGAACGGCTCGGGCAGCTCTGGATAGTCTTCCGTCAGCTTGGTGAACGCGGTGATGGACTCAGGGATGCGGCCGGCCTGCGACAGACTGATGGCCCGCAAGAAACGCATCATGGGGTCGCGTGGGCGGGCGGCCAGGAACTGGTCGGCGCGCTGCAAGGCTTCGGTGTTTTTGCCGGCCGACAGCAATTTTTGAACATCGCCGACTTCGTCTGCACGAACCGCGACGGCGGTCATGGACAGGGCGGCAATGGCCAGGCACTTGGCGGCCATGGCCGTGAAGCGGATTCCAAACTTAGGCGCAACAGCTTGCATGAGTGGTATTTATCCGATGGGTTTGTGTTGATGGTGTCGGGCACACAAAGCGGCTAGAAAAAAGCCTGCCATTTTTCGAGGATACCAGCCGACCACCGACCGCAAAAGTGTCTGTCATCCTTGGGCGTGGGCGGGCCGCTATACTCATTGGATTGTATCTGAGCGTTGCAAGTTTGATGGGGCCCGTGCATGCCCCGCCCACTTGTTGCTTTGCCGCAAGTGCCGCATGACCCGTGTCGCCCGACACCGGATGCGGCCTTGGGCGCTTGACCAGAATTTGTCTCCAATGAGCTTGCGTATTTTCAACAGCCTGTCGCGGCAGGTCGAGTCGTTTGTCCCCATGGTTCCTGGCCAGGTCGGCTTGTACGTGTGTGGCATGACCATTTATGACTTATGTCACGTGGGCCATGCCCGCATGATGATGTCGTTCGATGTGGTGCAACGTTGGCTACGGGCCTCGGGCTTGTCGGTCACCTACGTGCGCAACATCACCGACATCGACGACAAAATCATTCGGCGGGCGGTGGAGCGCGGCATCACGATCCGCCAGTTGACCCAAGAGATGACGCTGGCCATGCACCAGGACATCGCCGCCCTGGGCATTGAGCCGCCCACGCACGAGCCGCGTGCGACCGAGTATGTGCCGCAAATGCTCGCCATGATTGGCAAGTTGCAGGCCAATGGCCTGGCTTATCAGGCCATCAATGGCGACGTGAACTACGCCGTGCGCAAGTTTGAGGGTTACGGCAAGCTGTCGGGTAAATCGGTGGACCAACTGCGCGCCGGCGAGCGCGAGCTGAACGGGGCTGGCAACCGGGCCGCCGATGGCAAGCTTGATCCGCTGGATTTCGTGCTCTGGAAGGCCGCCAAGCCCGACGAGCCTCAGGATGCCAAATACGATTCAAGCTATGGCGCTGGCCGCCCTGGTTGGCACATCGAGTGCTCGGCCATGGCCTGCTCGCTGCTGGGTGAGCAATTCGACATCCATGGCGGCGGGCTGGATTTGCAGTTCCCCCATCATGAGAATGAAATCGCCCAGAGCGAAGGGGCCAGTGGCAAGCGCTTTGTCAATTACTGGATGCACAACGGCTTCCTGAACGTAGACAACGAGAAGATGTCCAAGTCGCTGGGCAACTTCTTCACCATCCGCGACGTGCTCAAGAGCTACGACGGCGAGACGGTGCGTTTTTTCATGCTGCGCACGCACTACCGCAGTCCCTTCAATTACAGCGATGCTGGCCTGGACGACGCCCGCAACGGCCTGCGCCGCCTGTACACCGCATTAGGCACCGTGGCCGATGTGCCCTCAAGGGACATCGATTGGACTCATCCTCAGGCCGCTCGCTTCAAAGCGGCCATGGACGAAGACTTCACCACGCCCATCGCGGTGGCGGTGTTGTTCGACCTGGCGGCCGAAGTGAATCGCTCGGGCTCCGCAGAGGCCGCGTCCTTGCTCAAGGCTTTGGCGGGTGTTCTGGGCTTGCTGCAACAGTCTCCTCAGGCTTACATGCAGGGGGGCGGCGAGTCGGGTGGTCTGGAGGCCTCCGCGATCGAGGCTTTGATCGAAGCCCGCACTGCGGCCAAGAAAGCGCGAAACTTTGCCGAATCCGACCGCATCCGAGACGAGCTGGCTCAGCAAGGCATTGTGTTGAAAGACAGCCCGCAAGGCACGACGTGGGTAAAAGCCTGATGCCGTCTTCAGCCTCTTTCTCGGCGGCCGATGCCGACGCCGCGCCGCTGCCCGCTGCACTGGTGACGCCGCATTATTGGGATGAAGCGTGCAAGCACCTGTCCAAGCGTGACCGGGTCATGCGCAAACTGGTGGCCGACTATGGGCAAGGTCGCCTGTACAGCCGCCGCGATGCGTTCACTACCCTGGCACGCTCGATCGTGGGCCAGCAGATTTCGCCCAAATCGGCGCAGTCAGTCTGGGACCGGCTGCTGACCTTGATGGGGCAGCAGCCGCCTGAGTCTCGTGCACCCCTGTCGGTTCAAGCGGTCTTGGTGATGGGCGTTGACCAGCTCCGCACAGCGGGTTTGTCAGTGCGCAAAGCCGAATATCTGCAAGACCTGGCGAAGCATTTTGCCGAAGGCCGTGTCCATGTGAACCACTGGGAGCGCATGGAGGACGAGACCATCATCGAGGAGCTGGTGGACATCCGTGGCATTGGCCGCTGGACCGCCGAGATGTTCCTGATTTTTCACCTGATGCGGCCCAATGTGCTGCCGCTGGACGACACGGTATTGATCAAGGCGATCAGCGAGAGTTATTTCAGTGGTGAACCCGTGTCACGTGCCGAAGCGCGTGACATTGCGGAAGCCTGGGCCCCCTATCGCACAGTGGGAACGTGGTATCTGTGGCGCAGCCTTGACCCGCTGCCCTCGGCATCATAAAAACCTGCTGCGCGTGACTGAGGACAACTTGCCATGAGCAAACGACATTTCCTGGAATTCGAGCAACCCATCGCGGAGCTTGAAAGCAAGATTGAAGAGCTGCGCTACGTGCAAAGCGAATCGGCCGTGGACATCTCGGAAGAGATCGACCGGCTGAGCAAGAAGAGCCTGCAGCTGACCAAGGATGTGTACTCCAGCCTGTCGCCCTGGCAGGTGACGCAGATTGCACGCCATCCCCAGCGGCCCTACACGCTGGATTACGTGAACGAGTTGTTCACGGATTTCCAGGAGCTGCACGGTGACCGCCATTACGCGGACGATTTGTCCATCGTGGGTGGGCTGGCACGTTTCAACGGCCAGGCCTGCATGGTGCTGGGCCACCAAAAAGGCCGGGACACCAAAGAGCGCGCGATGCGCAACTTTGGCATGTCGCGCCCTGAGGGCTACCGCAAGGCCTTGCGCCTGATGAAGGTGGCCGAGAAATTCAGCCTGCCAGTGTTCACCTTCGTGGACACGCCCGGTGCCTATCCCGGCATTGGCGCCGAAGAGCGCAACCAGTCAGAAGCGATCGGACGCAACATCTTTGAAATGGCGCGCCTGGAAGTGCCCATCATCACCACCATCATTGGCGAGGGTGGGTCTGGTGGCGCGCTGGCCATCAGCGTGGCCGATCAGGTGCTGATGCTGCAGTATTCGGTGTACTCCGTGATCTCGCCGGAGGGCTGCGCCTCCATCTTGTGGAAGACGGCGGACCGCGCTGAAGAGGCGGCTGAGGCCCTGGGCATCACGGCGCACCGCCTGAAGGCCTTGGGGCTGGTGGACAAGATCGTCAGCGAGCCGGTGGGTGGCGCGCACCGTGACCACAAACAAGCAGCGGCCAACCTCAAGCGTGGCTTGAACGATGCCATGCGCCAACTCAGCGACCTGAAGGTCAAAGAGCTGTTGCAGCAACGCTATGACCGCCTGCAAAGTTACGGCCGCTACAACGACACCAAAGAGCATTGAGCCCCATGAACGCGGTGGGTGAGTGCGCCTGCATTGGCGTGGCCTACAGCGGAGGTCGTGATTCCACCGCCTTGCTGCACGCCACAGCCGTGGCCGCGCTGGAACAGCCGGGCTTGCGCGTCGTCGCGTTGCATGTCCACCATGGCTTGAGTGCCCAAGCTGACCAGTGGCTGGCGCATGCCCAGGCGCAGTGCGAGGCTTGGGCCGGGCAAGGTCTTCCGGTCAGTCTGGTCTGGCGTCGGCTCAACCTGAATCAAAATCCGGGTGACAGCGTGGAGGCCCTGGCCCGCGACGGACGCTACCGGGCCCTGACCGAGATGGCTCAAGAAGCCGGGGCCGATACCGTGCTGCTCGCCCACCATCGGCGCGATCAAGCCGAAACCTTTTTGCTGCAAGCCCTGCGTGGGGCGGGCATCGCGGGTTTGTCGGCGATGCCTTCAAGCGCCGACCGCCATGGCATCCGTTGGGAGCGACCCTGGCTGTCTCAGCCTCGACGCGCCATTGAGTCTTATGTGGCCCACCACGGCCTGGCGCACGTGGAAGACGACAGCAACGCCGATCCTCGTTTCGCCCGCAACCGCGTGAGGCTCACCGTCTGGCCTGCCTTGGAATCGGCCTTTGAGCAGGCCGAGGTGTCGCTGGCCCAGTCGGCTTCCAGGGCTGCTGACGCCCTTGTGTGTTTGCAAGATTGGTTGGCGCAGTCCTTGGCTGATTTGCTGGTGCCGGACCAGGCGGAGGCCTTGAGTGCGCCCGCGCTGCTGGCTTTGCCGCTGCCGCATCAGCGGGAACTGCTTCGGCACTGGTTCACCACCCGGACCGATCGGCACCTGCCAGCCAGCGCCGTGGTGCGGCTGACGCAAGAGTTGCCGTCGCTGGTGGACACCGGCCGCTCCATCCAGTGGCGGGCGGGGGCTTTTGATGTTTGCCTGTACCGGGGGGGGTTGGTCTGCCGCCCGGCTGCGCTGGCCAAGCATTCATCCAATGATGCCTCTACCCGCGTGCTGTTGAGCGTTGATGGGCCAGGTCGCCATGCCTTGCCCGAGTGGGGGGGCGAGTTGGTGGTGTCGGTGGTGGACAGTGGCGGGATGGCTTTGTCCAGACTGGCGCAGGTGGAGATCCGCTCGCGGGAGGGCGGCGAGGATTTTCAGCTTGGCCCCAACCGCCCCTCGCGTGCTTTGCGCAAGCAGTTTCAAGCGCAAGCGGTGCCCGAATGGGAGCGCGCAGGGCCGCTGGTGTTTGCGCAAGGGCAACTGGTATTTGTGCGAGGCCTGGGAGTAGATGCCCGTGCTTTGGCTGCTCCGGGCGAGCCCCAGGTCACCCTGATTTGGGTGCCCAATCTGACAATTTAACGTGTCTCGATCATGGGAAGTGGGGCGGCATTGGTTGAACGGGCTAAAATCGAAGGCTCGACCAAGTAATCGTTACCCTTCAACTTCATCCTGACATGGCACTGATCGTTCACAAATACGGCGGCACGTCGATGGGCTCCACGGAGCGCATCCGCAACGTGGCCAAGCGCGTGGCCAAGTGGGTTCGGGCTGGCCATCAACTGGTGGTCGTGCCCTCGGCCATGAGCGGCGACACCAACCGCCTGCTCGGCCTGGCCAAGGAAATCTCCGACCGCGCCAGCCCCCGCGAACTCGACATGATCGCCTCCACGGGCGAACAGGTGTCCGTGGGCTTGCTGGCCATCGCACTGCAGGCTGAAGGCCTGGAGTCGGTCAGCTACGCCGGCTGGCAAGTGCCCATCAAAACCGATTCGTCTTTCAGCAAGGCCCGCATCGAAAGCATCGACGACGTGCGCGTGCGGGCTGACCTGGCGGCGGGTAAAGTGGTGGTTATCACCGGTTTCCAGGGTATGGATCCCAACGGGCACATCACCACGCTGGGTCGCGGTGGTTCGGACACCTCGGCCGTGGCGATTGCCGCCGCCATGAAGGCCGACGAGTGCCTGATCTACACCGATGTGGATGGTGTCTACACCACCGACCCGCGCGTGGTGCCCGAGGCGCGCCGCCTGAACAGCATCAGCTTTGAAGAGATGTTGGAGATGGCCAGCCTGGGCTCCAAGGTGCTGCAGATCCGTTCGGTGGAATTCGCCGGCAAATACCGTGTGCCCCTGCGCGTGCTGTCCAGCTTCACGCCCTGGGACATTGACCTCGATGTGGAAGCCGCATCGGGCACCTTGATCAGTTTTGAGGAAGACGAAAAAATGGAACAAGCCGTTGTCTCTGGCATCGCCTTCAACCGCGACGAAGCCAAAATCACCGTGGTCGGCGTGCCCGACACCCCCGGCATTGCCTACCAGATCCTGGGCAAGGTGGCCGAGGCCAACATCGACGTGGACGTGATCATTCAGAACGTGTCGCACGATGGCAAGACCGACTTCTCATTCACGGTGCACCGCAATGATTACGCGCGAACCATGGAATTGCTGCAAACCAATGTGGTGCCCGCACTTGGCGCGCTGCAGGTGGTGGGTGATGCCAAGATTTGCAAGGTCAGCATCGTGGGCATTGGCATGCGCAGCCACGTGGGTATCGCCGCAACGATGTTCCGCTGCCTGGCTGAAGAAAGCATCAACATCCAGATGATCACCACCAGCGAGATCAAGACCTCGGTGGTGATTGATGAGAAGTACATGGAGTTGGCGGTGCGGGCCTTGCACAAGGCTTTTGGGCTAGAGGAAGCGCGCGCTGCTTGAATTGAAAGTGCCGTTGTTTTGACGGCAGAGCAAGGGTTGGCGCCGTTTTGACGGCTATAATGCTAGCTGTGCTGGAGATGTGGCCGAGTGGTCGAAGGTACTCCCCTGCTAAGGGAGCATACGCCAAAAGCGTATCGAGGGTTCGAATCCCTCCATCTCCGCCAAAAACAGAATGCCCCCTGTTAGCTTGCTCTCAGGGGGTTTTTCTTTGGCGCATCGTGTGACTCACTGCAATGCTACGTGAAGCGCCGAGCATATTTCAGAGACTGCCAGCAAGGCAGTGCAGATCGAACAAACCCAGATCAGCAGCGCCACTCTCTGCTCCGCACGGTTCATGGGCACGCGGGTCTTCACCCGGGTGATCTGAATCCGGTCGAGGGCATTTTGCAGTGGCTGGGGCTGTAAGCGCCGTTCGCGTTGACTGTTCAAAGCAGGTCTCCCGGGGCCAAGCGAGATGCATGCTTTGTGCCAGCGATTCGGCGCCCCGGCCGGTCATGGCCGAGCCCGAACGATCAGGCGATGGCTTCCATCGGTCCAAAAAACTCGTACCGCAGTCGGTTGGATTGCACGCCGAGGTCTCGGCCGATCTGGTAGATGGCCTGCATGAAGGGCTTTGGGCCGATGAAGTACACGTCCACGTCCCGGTCGGCCGGCAAGTGTTGGCCCAGCAGATCCTGGTTCACTCTGCCAACGGTGTGCGGCAACTCGGTGTCGCGCGGTTGCTCGTAGACATAGGTGGCACTGACGTTGGCATGCTGGGCTGCCAGCTCTTCCACCCGGTCGCGGAAGGCATGCACGCCGCCGTGGCGGGCCGCATGAATGAAGTGGATGGGACGGCCGGAGGCGGCACTGGCTTCCAGCATGCTCATGGCGGGCGTGATGCCCACGCCACCGGTGACGAGCACCAGCGGCCGTGTCGCTCCGTCCAGCACAAAGTCACCGGCGGGGGCCTGCACCCGCAGTTCCTGGCCAACTTGCACGTCATCGTGCAGCCAGTTGGACGCCAGCCCACCAGCTTCGCGCTTGACGCTGATGCGCAGCCACGGCTTGCCTGGCGCGTCAGACAGCGAATAGTTGCGTCGCAGTTCCTGCCCGTTCACATTGAGCACCAACGTCAGGTACTGGCCCGGTTGGAAGGCAGGCAACGGCCCACCATCGCTGGGCTCCAGGTAGAAGGAGGTGATCAGGTCGCTCTCGGGCTCCTTGCGTGCGACCTTGAAGGCGCGCGTGCCACGCCATCCGCCTGACTTGGCGGCGTTGTCTTGGTAAACCTGTTCTTCGGCGGCGATCAGGATGTTGGCCAAGGCCGTGTAGGCCTCACCCCAGGCGGCAATGATGTCGTCAGTGGCCGCATCGCCCAGGACTTCCTTGATGGCGCGCAGCAGGCATTGGCCCACGATGGGGTAGTGCTGGGCCTCGACGCCCAGGGACACGTGCTTCTGAATGATGCGCGGCAAGGCGCCCGCCAGGGCTTCCAAGCGATCGATGTTGGCGGCATAGGCCAGCACGGCGCCGGCCAGTGCACGGGCTTGCGTGCCGTGGGCTTGGTGGGCCTCGTTGAAGAAGGCCTTGAGTTCGGGGTGCTCACGCAGCATCAACTGATAAAAGTGCGTGGTGATGGCTTCGCCATGTTGCTGAAGCACGGGCACGGTGGCCTTGATGAGGGCAATGGTCTGGGCTGAAAACACGGATGGGCTCCTGAGGTGCTTGGTTGAATGTCTGAAAGGTTCAATCCAATTACCGTGCCAGGCCTATGCCGCTCGCAAGTGCTTGATCTCAAACGTAATTGGTATCTTGTTGTTAAAATGACAGCATGAGAGTTGTTGTCTTAATGACGTTAGTGTTGTCGAATTGACCAATCAAAACTCGGAGCCCCCTTATCGGCGCCTTCTGGCAGCGGCACGGAGCCTGGTCCAGTGCGATGCGGCAGCCTTGCTTCGCTTGGAAGGCGATGCATTGGTGCCGGTGGCCATTGATGGCTTGAGCGAAGACACCTTGGGCCGACGCTTCGCCGTGGCGCAGCATCCCAGGTTGGCGCAATTGCTTTCAAGCGGGCAGGGCCTGCGTTTTCCATCCGATTGCCATCTGCCCGACCCCTACGATGGGCTGGTGGCAGGCCACCCGGACATCCTGCCAGTGCACGACTGCATGGGCGCGCCTGTGGTGTTAGACGGTCGCGTGTGGGGGCTGATCACGCTGGACGCCTTGACCCCTGGGGCGCTGGCCAATGTGTCGCCTGAACAGCTGCGAGCCTTGACCGCCCTGTTTGAAGACAGCATCGAAAAGCAGAACACCATGGGGGCGCTGGCCGAGCGCGCTGAACGCGAGCAAGCCGTGTCGCGGGCCTTGCTGCAAACTGGTCAACAGCCCCGGCGCTTGCTGGGCCACAGCCCGCCCTTGCAGCAGCTGCTGGGCGAAATCAACATCGTCGCGTCTTCAGATCTGACCGTGCTGATTCTGGGTGAGACCGGTGTGGGCAAGGAGTTGGTGGCGCAGCAATTGCACGCCCAATCGGCGCGGCGGGATCGCCCACTGATTCAGCTCAACTGCGCGGCCCTGCCCGAGAACCTGGCCGACAGCGAGTTGTTCGGGCACAAGCGGGGCGCATTCACCGGCGCTGTGCAGGACCGGGTGGGCAAGTTCGAACTGGCCGATGGCGGCACCCTGTTTCTAGACGAGGTGGGCGAGTTGTCGCCGTCTGTGCAGGCCAAATTGTTGCGCGTGCTGCAAAGTGGGGAGTTGCAGCGGCCGGGCAGCGACAAGGCGTTGCGGGTGGACGTGAGGGTGGTGGCCGCGACCAACCGCGATCTGAAGCAGGAGGTGGCGCAAGGACGTTTTCGGGCTGATCTGTACCACCGCTTGTCCGTGTATCCCTTGTTGGTGCCGCCATTGCGCGAGCGTGGCCGCGATGTGCTGACCTTGGCCGGCGGTTTTCTGGAGGAAAACCAGCACCGCTTGGGTGCGCGAAACCTGCGCTTGTCGCCGCAGGCCAAGGCGGCGCTGCTGGCCTATGACTGGCCTGGCAATGTTCGAGAGTTGGAGCATCTGATCAATCGGGCCGCGCTGCGTGCCTTGTCCGAGCAAGGGCGGGCCGCGAGGTGGGTGGCCATCGAGCCGGCTCACCTTGACTTGGGCGAGTCGGGCCGTAATTTCACGCCGCCGATGGCGTCAGGTGCCGAAGCTCTACCGCCTTTGGAGATGGTTGACGGGGAGGGGCTGCGTGCTGCCACGGACGCTTTTCAGCGTCGGTGGATCGAAGCGGTTTTGACCAAGCATGACGGCGCCATGGCCGCCGCCGCGCGCGAAGCGGGCATGGATCGCAGCAATTTTCACCGTCTGGCCGTGCGGTTGGGGATGGGTCAGCGTGGGGAGCGGCCGTAGGTGATGGATTGCACCACCCCGGACCTGAAGCGCACCGTGGCCATGAGGTTGCCATCGCCCCGGTCGTAAAGCCATTCCTCGACTTGCTGACATGGGATGACCACGCTGGCAAAGGGTTGGGGCACGGGCATCAGCGAGGGGGCGTAGTAGACAGGCGCGCAGAAGCTGTCGGTGAGCACAGGCTGGCCGCATTTGTACAAAACGGACATGCGGGAATCGCCTTCGGCGGCGATGTTGCCGTTGCAGCGCAGTGACTCTGCGTTGGCGGACGCGCCCTGCAGGGCCGCGATGGTGGTCGCGATCAGAGCAAGGTGATGGTGGGCACGTCGTTCACGCATGGTCCGCAGAATACCTTTTTTCACTTGGCCCTGCGGATGGCCTGGCGTGGGCGCATCATTTGCTGATGAAGATCCAACCTGAGGACCACAACATGCCACTTTCATCTGCCGACATGGGCCACCTTCGTAAAGCCAAGGCGCTGCTTGAAAACCCAGGCTTGGTGGCCAGGATCAGTGATGTGCTGGGCACGCCGCTTGAAAAAGGTTTCGGCATGCTGCCCAAAAAGTGGGGCGCGATGGTCAACGAGGCTGCCAGCAAGGCCATTGCCAAGGCCATGGACGTGGCCTTGAGCACCATGAACAGCTTGCCATCCAACCATTCGTCCAACGGTTGGCACAAGCTGGCGGTGGGGGCCAGTGGCGCTGTTGGTGGCGCGTTTGGCCTGTCCACCTTGCTGATTGAATTGCCGGTGTCGACGACGATCATGTTGCGCTCAATCGCCGATGTGGCTCGCAGTGAAGGCGAAGATCTGAGCACGCCCGAGTCTCAGCTGGAGTGCGTGCAGGTGTTGGCACTGGGTGGCCGATCTCACCAAGACGATGCGGCCGAGACCGGCTACTTTGCCGCCCGCGCGGCCATGGCCCAGGCGGTGTCTGAGGCTGCCCGGCAGGTGGCGCAAAAAGGCCTGGTCCAGCGCAAGGGGACGGCGATGGTTCAGCTCATCGCACAGGTGGCGTCGCGCTTTTCAGTGAACGTGTCTGAGAAAGTGATGGCGCAGGCCGTGCCCATCGTGGGGGCTGTGGGTGGCGCGGTGATCAACACCTTGTTCATGGAGCACTTTCAGTGCATGGCGCGGGGGCATTTCATCGTGCGGCGGCTGGAGCGAGTGCACGGTGTGGAAGAGGTGAGGGTGGCGTACGTCGGCATCACGGTGAGCGGGACGGATCCACATCGTTGAGCGCGGGGTGAGCGCGCAGCCGCGCCACCGCGAAGTCGATGAAAGCGCGCACCTTGGCGGCGGCATGCCGGCCCTCAGGGTGCACCAGGTGCACAGGCACGGGGGCTGGCTCGTAAGCCGCCAGCACGATGCGCAGATGGCCTGAGGCCACATGCTCGGCCACCTGGTAGGAGATGGCCCGCGCCAGCCCATGGCCGGCCCGTGCGGCCAGGATGCCGACCTCGCTGCCGTTGACCGTGCATTGCACCCGGGGTGAGGGCGCGGGGCGCAGTTCGCGCTTGGGATCATCTGGGCGGGCGAATTGCCAGGGCGTGAAGGGCCCGCCGGAGGTCGAGATGCCAATGGCGTCGTGCTGGCCCAGCTCGTCGGGTGTCAGAGGCTCGCCATGCTGGGCCAGGTAATCGGGCGAGGCGACCACCACACGCCGCACGGTGCCCACTTTGACCGCGCTCAGGGACGAGTCGGGCAGGTGCGCGATGCGCAAGGCCACGTCCATGCCTTCGTCGATCAGGTGCACCACGCGGTCCACGAAAAAGGCTTTGGCCTGCACACGCGGGTGCGCCTTGAGGAAGTCCAGCATCAGCGGCGCGATGTGGATGCGGCCGAACAGCACTGGCGCCGTCACCGTGAGGTAGCCCTGCGGTTCGACGTGCGCACCGCTGGCCACGGCATCGGCCTCGTTCAGTTGGCCCAGGATGCGGCGGCATTCGGCCACGTAGCGCTCGCCGGCCTCGCTCAGGCGCAGGCTGCGGGTGGTCCGGTGCAGCAGGCGCGCGCCGAGGTGGGCCTCCAGGGCGGCCACGGCGCGGGTGACGGCCGCGGGTGAGCATTTCAGCCAACGGGCAGCGCCGGCGAAGCTCTGGGCATCGGCCACGGCGACGAACACCCGCATTGATTCAAGTTGGTCCATGGCTTCATTGTTGCGTAATTTGCAACGATGATTTTCTGCACATGAGGATTCACAGCAATCCCTGGTGGGAATAAGGTGAGGTCACTGTTCAACCAAGGAGCCTCCACCATGTCCATTCGATTGCACGACTTTGCCTTGTCCGGGCACGCCCACCGGGTGCGCCTGTTCCTGTCACTGCTGGGTTTGCCCTTCGAGACGGTGCCGGTCAACATGCTCAAAGGCGAGCACAAAAGCGAGCCATTCCTGGCCCTGAACGCATTTGGCCAGGTGCCGGTGCTGGAGGATGGCGACGTGATCCTGTCCGACAGCAATGCCATCAACATCTACCTGGCGTTGAAGCACGACCCGTCGCGGCAGTGGTGGCCCGAGTCGCCAGTGCAGATCGCGCGGGTGCAGCGTTGGCTGAGCGTGGCGGCAGGGCAGCTGGCGCAAGGCGCGGCCCGCGCGCGCTGGATCTGCCTGACTGGCGGCACGCCCGACCAAACGGTGATCGACACGGCGGTGCAATTGCTGCGCGTGATGGACCAGCATCTGTCTGGTCAGCGTTTCCTGGCCTCGGAGCAGCACCCCACCGTGGCCGACATCGCCCTTTACAGCTACACGGTGCGCGCGCCGGAAGGCGGTATGTCGCTGGAGGCATACCCGCACGTGCGGCGCTGGTTGTCCGAGTTGGAATCCTTGCCAGGTTTCGTGCCCATGCCGTCAACCCAGCCCTTCAAGAAGCCGACATGAACGCCAGCCCTTCGCCCTTTCATGCTGGCGAGCGGGCCATGCAAAGCCTGGTGGGTGTTCGCGATGTGATGGAAGCGCGTGGACGCCAGGTCATCCGGGACCACATGCCCGACCAGCACCGCGATTTCTTCGCGGCCTTGCCCTTCGTCGTGATCGGGGCGCTGGACGCGCAGGGGCATCCGTGGGCCACTGTGATGGCAGGCCCGCCGGGGTTCATGGATTCGCCCGATCCGCAGGTGCTGCGTTTGAATGCCGAGTTGCTGGCCGACGATCCTCTGGCGCCGAGTTGGCACGCTGGGGCGCCCCTGGGTTTGCTGGGCATCCAGCCGCACACCCGCCGGCGCAATCGGATGAATGGGGTGTTGACCCAGGTGGGCGAGGCGGGGGCCTTGGTGGCGGTGCGGCAGAGCTTTGGCAATTGCCCCAAGTACATCCAGCCGCGCCGCGCGGTGTGGATGGGTGGAGATGGCTGGCCCAAGGAGGCCCCTCAGGTGCATGCAGAAGGCCTCGACCTGTCGCCGCAGGCCATGGCCATTATTCAAAAGGCCGATACCTTTTTCATCGCCTCGGCTTCGCTGCACGCGGGCGGCAGCGACATGGCCAGCAGTGAAGGGGTGGATGTGTCGCACCGAGGTGGGCCGCCGGGCTTCGTCAAGGTGCGCGAAGAAGCCGAGGGCACCTGCTTGACCGTGCCCGACTACACCGGCAACTTCATGTTCAACACCCTGGGTAACATCGTGAGCAATCCCAAGGTGGGCCTGTTGTTCATCGACTTTGCCAGTGGCGCGCTGTTGTGGTTGCAAGGGTGGGCCCATGTCGATCACGACAGCCCGGAACAGGCCGAGCACAAGGGTGCACTGCGCCTGCTGCGCATCCGCATCACGCAAGGGCGCCTGCATGAACGTGGGTGGCCGCTGGCCTGGGAGGAAGGCGGCTGAATGCGCTTGAGGCCGCCATCGCGGCCTCAAGCACCCAGTCCACGCGCCCGCGCCAGCAGCAACTCGCGTTCACGCGCATTGCCCGCCATCTCCGCCGCGCGTTCAAACTCAGTGCGGGCCTCTTCAATCCGGCCCAGTTTGGCCAGCAGGTCGCCGCGCACGCTGGGCAGCCACTGGTAGTTTTTCAGCGAGGGGGATTCGCGCAGGTCGTCCACCATCTGCAGCCCCGCGGCCGACCCAAAGGCCATGCCCACGGCCACCGCGCGGTTCAATGCCACGACCGGCGAGGGCAGGACCTGGGCCAGCGCATCGTACAAAGCCGCGATGCGGGGCCAGTCGGTTTCATCGCCGGTGCACGCCCGGCTATGGCAAGCGGCAATCGAGGCCTGCAAGGTGTAGGCACCCAGGGGTTGGGGCAAGGACACGGCCAAGGCTTCGGCGCGTCCCAGGGCCGTCAAGCCACGGCGAATCAACAAATGGTCCCAACGGGCGCGGTCTTGAGCCAGCAGCAGCACCGGTTTGCCAAGGGCATCTACCCGCGCCGCAGAACGCGAGGCCTGCAGTTCCATCAGTGCGATCAGCCCATGCGCCTCGGGTTCGCCAGGTGCCAGTTCGGCCAGCATGCGCCCCAGGCGCAAGGCCTCATCGCACAAAGCTGGGCGCATCCAGTCTTCGCCACTGGTGGCGGTGTAGCCCTCATTGAAGATCAGGTAGACCACTTCCAGCACCGATGCCAGGCGCTGCCCCAACGCTTCGCCGCGCGGCACCTCAAAGGGCACCTTGGCCGCAGTGAGCGTGCGTTTGGCCCGCACGATGCGTTGCGCGATCGTGGTCTCTGAAGCTAGGAAAGCGCGGGCGATCTCCTCGGTGGTCAGCCCGCCCAGCAGCTTCAAGGTCAAGGCCGCACGCGCCTCGGTCGACAGCAGAGGGTGGCAGGCCGTGAAGATCAGCCGCAGCAGGTCGTCGCCGATTTCATCGGCCCGGGCGGCGTCCAGCGCGTCCACAAAGTCAGGCACGATCAGGGCCTCCTGTGCTTCCAGGTCGTGGCCAAGCTCTCGCAGCTTGCCCTCGATCATCTTGGCGCGCCGCAGGCGGTCCAGCGCGCGGTTTTTGGCGGTGGTCATCAGCCAGGCGCCGGGCTTGTCGGGCACCCCGGTTGACGGCCACAGCTCCAGAGCCGTGAGGAGCGCGTCGTGTGCCAACTCCTCGGCCAGCCCGATGTCGCGCACCATGCGCGCCACGCCGCCGATGATCTTGGTCGACTCGATGCGCCAAATCGCCTCGATCGCGCGGTGCGTGGCCGACGTCGTCATCAGAACTTGGCCGGGGCGGTGCTCATGTCCATGTGCAAGTCTTCGACGCCATGTTCGTGCATGAAGCCATGGTCCTTGGCTTCCTTGAAAACCGTGCCTTCGGCGGCAATCGCCTTGGCCACCATCGCATCGACCGCTGGCTCGTTCGTGAACTGCTGGTTAAAACTGAATCCGAGGCTGCTGAAGAACGCTTTGGTCTTGTCCAGGTCCTTGACGGCCAGGTTGATGAATATCTGGGGGCTCATGGTGTTTTCTCCGCTTTGTCAAATCGATTCAGGTCTCGTAGCAGGGCGCGAGCGCCCGCACTTCGACGGTGCACCATTCGGCCGCCGGGCATTCTTTGGCAATGGCGATGGCTTCGTCGCGGGTCTGACAATCCAGCAAAAAAAAGCCGCCGATCATTTCTTTGGCCTCGGCAAACGGGCCGTCCACCACCCGGCTGGTACCTCCGCGCACTTCAACGCGCGCCGCATTGTGCTGGGATTTCAAGGACTCGCTGGACAGCAACAAACCACGCTCCTTCAGGTTGGCTCCAAAGCGAACCATGCTGGCGTAGGCCTCGCGGCCTTCGGCTTCGGTGCGAGAGAGCCTTTGATCAACGGGCTCGACAACCAGCAACATATAAGGCATCTTGTGTCCTGAAGGGTGGTTTGAATTGAAGCGAAATTTTGGGGAAATGATATCGCCCAACTTTTTGTCAGGCCTTGGCTTGACGGTCACCCCGAATGGTTTGACAAGGAAGTGCAATCACGCCAAAAGCGTTTGGCGACCTCAACTGAAAGGAGCAAGACCATGACCATCGGTTCCGAATTCCATGTGAACGTGCGCGATCTGGCGGGCCCGCAATGCGTGCAGCGGCTGACCCAGGCCATTCAAAAACTCGACCCGACCGCGTTGGTGCAGTTCGACCTGCAGCAAGGCTTTGTCGATGTGGTGACCACGCAGCCCGAGCAGGCTGTGCTGATGGCCATTAAAGATCAGGGATTTCACCCTTGGCTCTCTTGATGACCGCCCCGATTTAATTTACCCGGTTTTAATTGACGGGTAAATTTTATCCGGGTAATATTTGGGGATGGAGCATTCATCACTGATTTTGGCCACCGCCTTCATGGGGCATCGCCTGCTGGCCACAGGCCCCCTTCACCAAGTCGCACTGGCCGTGAAAGCTGCCGGTGATGCGCCTGATCCGGTCCTGGTATTCAGGGACGCGACCGGCACCGTGATTGACCTGGACTTGCGAGGTTCGGATCAAGACATCTTGCAACGGTTGGACCCGGCGCTCAGCCCCCAGCCCGTCGGCGCCGAGATGGCCATGGCCGAACCGCGGGGCCGAGGCAGGCCCCGCCTGGGTGTGGTCGCCCGTGAGGTGACCTTGCTGCCCCGCCATTGGGAATGGCTCAACGCGCAACCGGGCGGGGCGTCCGTGGCCCTGCGTAAATTGGTTGAGGAAGCGCGGCGTGCCTTGCCGGAGAAAGAACGTAAGCGGCAATCGCAAGAAGCGGCCTACCGCGCAATGGCTGCCTTGGCGGGCAATTTGCCCCATTTTGAAGAAGCCAGCCGTGCGCTGTTTGCCGACGATGCGACGCGCTTTGTCAATCTGGTGACCGATTGGTCAGAGGACATCTGCCTCTACGTTAAGCGGCTGGCTTGGCCTTGATCTCCACCCAAAGCACGTGCCTCTCTTTTTGAAATATGATGATCGTCATAAATATTGGTTAACATTCAGCCATGGACGCCAAACCAAGCCGCCGCGAGGCCACCCACGATCGCATTGTTGAAGCCGCCGCACGCGCCATCCGCCGTGCCGGTTACCAAGGTGTGGGCGTGGCCGACATCATGAAAGAGGCCGGGCTCACGCACGGTGGCTTCTATGCGCACTTTGCTTCTCGCAATGCCTTGTTGGTTGAAGCCCTGGAGCGCGCAGGCCAAGATGGCTTGGCCAACATGACGCGCCGCATGGCCCAACGCCAGGCAGCTGGTGCCAGCGAGTTCCGCGCCTTGGTTGAGTCCTACCTGTCTGACGCCCACCTGACCGGCGCCGAGCACGGCTGCCCCGTGGCGGCGCTTTGCTCTGAAATGCCCCGCCAGGCCGCGGAAGTCCGCGATGCCTCTGCGCTGCGAGTGCAAGGCATGGTCAAGTTGGTGAAGAAGACATTGCCCGCCAGCAGCCAAGCCGAGGCGGCCATGGTGATTGCCAGCACCATGGTGGGCGCCTTGCAGCTGGCCCGTGCGCTGGGCAACAACGCGCAAGCCAAGGCCTTGCTCAAAGCCAATCGCCAAAGCTTGCTGGCTCAGCACGACCAGCCCGATTGACACTGCAGTTTCCCTGAACGCGCCGTCCAGAATGATGGCTTTTTTTGACCCAATAATATGATGACCATCATATAAATTAACCAGAAGTTCATGACCATGAAACTCAATAACGCTGTGGTTCTCATCACCGGTGCCAACCGGGGCCTGGGCTTGGCTTTCGCCCAAGAGGCGCTGGTCCGTGGCGCTCGCAAGGTGTACGCCGGGGCACGCGATCCCGCCTCGGTCACGCTGCCCGGCGTCATCCCCGTGAAGCTGGACGTGACTGATCCTGCCGATGTGGCGCGTGTGGCGGCTGAGCTGGGCGATGTCACGCTGTTGATCAACAACGCCGGCATAGCCAACACCGGCGGTTTTCTTGCGCCCAACAGCGTGGAGTCTGCTCGGGCGCACATGGAGACCAATTTCTTCGGCCCCTTGCGCTTAAGCCAGGCCTTTGCAAGCGTGCTGGCGGCCAATGGTGGTGGCGGCATCATCAATGTGCTGTCGGTGGTCAGCTGGATCAACGCGCCCGTGCTGGGGGTGTACAGCGCCAGCAAGTCGGCCGCCTGGGGCCTGACCAATGGCCTGCGCCACGAGCTTCGTCCACAGAAGACGCAGGTGCTGGGTCTGCACGTGGGTTTCATCGACACCGACATGGCGCGTGGCTTTGATGCGCCCAAAACGCCTCCGGGTGTGATCGCCGCGCGCACGCTTGATGCGCTTGAAGCGGGGGCAGATGAGGTGCTGGCCGATGAGGTCACGCAGCAGGTCAAGCAGGGCTTGTCTGCCGAGCCGGGCGTCTACTTGGTTGCGGCCGACGCCTGAGCTAATGCTGCCCAAACGGAGAGACCGCCAGGTGTTCATGTTTGGGGTGGCGGCAGATTGGCTCGGTGTTGGGAGTGGCGATCAGGGCGGTGCTGATCTGTCAACTCCGGCCCAACCGGTCGGCTGATTTGACCCGCAGCTTTTACAAGGTTTTGCGACAGGTTTACACGCGCTGGTCCTGAGTTTCCAGAACTGAAGCGATCGATGAACGGGCACGCCGTTTGCCCAAATGAGGCATCGATCTATTCAAGGACAGTCCATGACTGCAAATCCCACGCTGAGCCGACGGAGGCTGCCATGATTGCTGGCAAAAACGTGCTCGCTTTCGTCATGGCGGGCGGCGAGGGCACGCGCCTGCATTCGCTGACAGCAGATCGTTGCAAGCCTTCGGTACCGTTCAATGGCAAGCATCGAATCGTGGACTTCGTGCTCAGCAACCTGGTCAATTCCGAGATCTACTCGGTGTACTTGCTGGTGCAGTACAAGTCTCAGTCCTTGATTGAGCATGTGCGTCAATCATGGACCATGAGCCGCTTCATCCCCAACCACTTCATCACCGTGGTGCCGCCCCAGATGCACTCGGGCAGAGAGTGGTTCCAGGGCACGGCCGATGCCATCTTCCAGAACATTCACCTGATTGAAAGTGCCCAGCCCGACTTGGTGGCGGTGTTTGGGGCTGACCACATTTACCGCATGGATGTCCGTCAGATGGTCGAGTTCCATTTGAAGACCCAGGCTGATGTGAGTGTCGCCACCTTGCCGGTGCCTGTTTCGCAAAGCCCATCCTTTGGCATTGTTGAGATCGACGATGAGCACCGCGTGATTGATTTCATTGAAAAGCCGCCCACTGCCAAGTCGATGCCTGGCCGACCTGGGCGTGCGCTGGCCTCGATGGGCAACTACATCTTCAAGGCTGATGTGCTGCTGCGTGAACTCAAACGCGCCAAAGAGTTGGGCGAGAGTGATTTTGGCCAGCACATCCTGCCGCGCATGATGAAAACGCACAAGCTGGTGGCGTATGACTTTGCGACCAATGAAATTCCAGGCACTCAGCCCTATGAGGAAGCGGCGTATTGGCGGGATGTGGGCACCATCGATGCCTATTTTGAGGCGCACTTCGACACCTTGGGCGCCAAGCCGAATTTTCGGATGAGCAACCCGCAGTGGCCGATTTACTCCAGCAACGATTCGGCTGAATCGGCTCAGATCGAGAAGGGCATGATCAACCGCTCGGTGGTGGGCTCGGGCAGCGTGATCAATGGTGCGAGACTGGACCATGCCATGCTGCGTCGATCGGTGCTCGTTGAGCCCGATGCCCAGTTGGAGCATTGCATCGTGATGGAGCGTTCGGTGATCAGCACTGGCGCGCGCATCAGGCGCGCCATCATTGACCAGAACAACCACATCCCGCCGGGCGAGTTGATCGGGTACGACCTGGAGAAGGACCGTCAACGCTTCCACGTCAGCGAAGGTGGGGTGGTGGTTGTGCCCCGAGGCTATTTTCCAGGCACCGTGCCTGTGGAGCGCGACCTCACCAGTCGGCACGCTTGAACAATGAAGAAATCATCCGGAAAAGATGGGGTGGCAGAGGCCGCGCGTACTTGGCACCTGGAAGCCGGCCAGGCTTACCCGCTGGGTGCCACGCTGGATGGCGGCGGTGCCAACTTTGCACTGTATGCCAGCACGGCGGACAAGGTGGAGTTGTGTTTTCATGCGCTTGATGGCCGCGAGATTCGCCGCTTTGAGTTAACGCGCAAATTGCACCATGTGTGGCATGGCTATGTGCGGGGTTGCCCGGCAGGCACCCTGTATGGCTATCGGGTGCATGGCCCGCATTCGCCCGAGGACGGGCAGCGGTTCAATCCCAGCAAGTTGCTGATAGATCCTTATGCCAAGGCCATCGTCGGGTCGGTGGACTGGTCCCCAGCGCACTACGATTATGAGTTGGACACGGTTGACGAAGACCTGGCGCAAAACAACAAGGACAGTGCGCCAGGCATGCCCAAGTCGCAAGTGGTGGACGATTCCTTTGATTGGGGCGATGACCAGCCACCGAAGGTGTCTTGGCGTGACACCATCTTCTACGAGGTTCATGTCAAAGGCTTGAGCCAGCGGCACCCCGACGTGCCTGAGGCCCAACGTGGCACGTACGCCGGGCTGGCCTCGCCCCCCGTGTTGGATCACTTGAAGAAACTCGGGGTGACGTCGATTGAACTGCTGCCCGTGCACGCTTTCATTGATGACCAGCGCCTGGTTGAGGCCGGCTTGCGCAATTACTGGGGCTACAACACGATCGGCTTCTTCGCGCCCGAGATGCGCTACAGCGCCACGGGCTCGATCAACGAGTTCAAGCAGATGGTCAAGGATGTGCACGCCGCCGGGCTGGAGGTGATCCTGGACGTGGTCTACAACCACACAGCCGAGGGCAACCACATGGGCCCCACGCTGTGTTTCAAAGGCATTGACAACGCCACCTACTACCGCCTGAGCCCCGAAGATTCACGGTACTACGTGGATTACACCGGCACCGGCAACACGCTGAACAGCCACCACCCCGTGGTGCTGCGCCTGATCATGGACAGCTTGCGTTACTGGGTGACGCAAATGCACGTGGATGGCTTTCGCTTTGACCTGGCGACCACGTTGGGCCGCAGTGCATCAGACTTTGACCACCACAGCAGTTTCTTTGCCGCGCTGGCGCAAGACCCTGTGCTGTCGCAAGTCAAGCTCATCGCCGAGCCTTGGGACCTGGGTGACAACGGCTACCAGGTGGGTGGTTTTCCACCAGGCTGGGTTGAGTGGAATGGCCTTTACCGCGATGCCGTGCGCGACTTCTGGCGTGGGCAAGAGCACACGGTGGCCGAGTTGTCGCGCCGCATGTGCGGTTCGAGTGACCTGTATGAGCAACGGGGGCGTTGCCCGACCGACAGCGTCAACCTGATCACTGTGCACGATGGCTTCACCCTGCGGGACCTGGTCAGCTACAACGACAAGCACAACGAAGCCAACGGCGAAGACAACCGCGATGGTGAAAGCCACAACCGCAGCTGGAACTGCGGCGCGGAGGGCGAGTGTGACGATGAGGCCATCCGGGCCTTGCGCCTGCAACAGCAGCGTAATCTGCTGACGACCTTGTTTTTGTCGCAAGGCACGCCTTTGTTGCTGGGTGGCGATGAGGTCGGACGCACGCAAGGTGGCAACAACAATGGCTATTGTCAGGACAGTGAGATCAGCTGGTTCGACTGGAACCTCACCCCCGATCAGCAGGGCTTGCTGTCATACGTGCAGCGCCTGGTCGAGTTTCGCAAGGCCCAGCCTGGCCTGCGTCGCACCGACTTCCTGGATGGCCACATTGACGAAGATGGCCACCGCGACGTCACCTGGTTCGATGCCGAGGGCCGCGAGATGACGACCGAAGCGTGGCAAGAGCCCGAGGCTCGCACGGTGGCATCCATGTTCTGCGGCCGCCACACGGGGGAATACGACGAGCATGGCCGCCGCGCCAATGCCGAGACGCTGCTGATGCTGATCAACGGGCACCACGAGGACGTGCCGTTCACCCTGCCGCCGCATTACGAGCAAAAGGACTGGACCGCGCGTTTCGACACCAGCCATGTCCACGGTCAGCCCGAGCAGCAGGCATGGCGGGCGGGCGAGGCCTATCCTTTGGCAGCCAGGTCCATGGTCGTGTTCACGCAGGCTCCGGGATGAGCGCTCGACATGCCCACGCCATGCGTTTTGGGGCGCAGGTGCGCGAAGGTGGTGGCGTTGATTTCCGCTTGTGGGCGCCCGCTGCCCAGCGGATCGAACTGGTGTTGAAGATCCAGGTGGCCGAGGGCGGCGATGCGCGTTTCATCGAGGTCCATGGCAACGCCTGCGGGGGCAATGAGGATCCCGCCCGAGAGTGGTATGAGTTGTACGTGCCGGAGGCCACGGCGGGCAGCCGATACCGCTGGCGCATTGATGGTGAGCTCGATGTGCCAGACCCGGCTTCTCGAAGCAATCCCGATGGGGTGCACGGCTTCAGCGAGGTCATTGATCCCATGGGTTTTGAGTGGACACACTCAAAGGCTTGGCAAGGCTTGCCTTGGCACGAAGCGGTGATGTACGAGATGCACGTGGGCGCATTCACGCCGGAAGGCACGTATGCCGCCGCACAGGCACACCTTTCAGAACTGGCCCGGCTGGGCATCACCGCCATCCAGTTGATGCCGCAAGCCAGTTACCCGGGCCGGTTTGGCTGGGGCTATGACGGTGTGCTGCTTTTCGCGCCCCAGTGCAGCCATGGCACGCCCGACGATTTGAAGCGATTCATCGACGCGGCCCATGGCTGTGGGCTGATGGTGATGTTGGATGTGGTCTACAACCACTTCGGGCCGGATGGCAACTACCTGCCGCGCTATGCGCCGGGATTCTTCTCTGTTCAACACCACACGGCCTGGGGCGCCGCCATCAACTTCGACGGGCCGGGCAGCGCCACGGTGCGCGACTTTTTCATCGACAACGCCTTGTACTGGGTGGACGAATACCGATTCGATGGTCTGCGCTTTGATGCCGTGCACGCCATGCTGGATGACTCTCGCCTTGACATCATGGCGGCGCTGTCGGTCCGGGTGCGCCAGGCCCTGCCTCAGCGCCACATTCACCTGGTACTGGAGAACGACAGCAATGATGCCTCGCGCCTGGGCAAACCCGCCACACCGGGTCGGTTCGAGGGGCAGTGGAATGGCGACTTCCATCATCCCTTGCACGTGCTGTTGACTGGCGAACGCGACGGCTATTACGCCGAGTATGCGGACGATCCCATGGAACAGTTGGCCACCAGCTTGACCAACGGCCTGGTTTGGCAGGGTGGCCCCCACAACTGGGCACATGCTCAACCAAGGCGTCGAACGACCTCGCCCCAGCCTTTGCTGAACATGGTGAATTTCTTGCAGAACCACGACCAGGTGGGCAATCGCGCCATGGGCGACCGCCTTGCTCAACTGGTCGAAGAGTCGGCCCTGCGCCTGGTCACCGCCGCGCACTTGCTGAACCCCGCGCCACCGCTGCTGTTCATGGGCGAGGAGTTTGGTGCCGTCACGCCGTTTCTGTATTTCAGCGACTGGAGCGGCGACTTGCGCCAGGCCGTGACCGAAGGTCGCCGCCGGGAGTTCGCACAGTTTCCGCAGTTCTCCAACGCCGAGAGTCGGGCAAGCATTCCCGATCCCTGCGATGAAGCGACTTTTGTTCGCAGCCAACTGGATTGGATCGCTGCGGCCCAGCCAGAAGGACAACGGTGGCTGAGCTTCTACAGAGAACTGCTGGCCTTGCGTCGCCGGTGGATCGTGCCCTACCTGCCCACGGTGCTCGACGGTGAACACCAGGCAGAGCGCATTGGCGAAAAGGGCCTGAAGGTGCGCTGGGCGTTTGGCGATGGCGTTGTGTTGCACATGGCGCTCAACCTTTCAGCGCAGAGCTTGAGCTTGCCCGTGTCTGTCCCAGCGTTGCCAGTGGCGGGCGCGTTGATGGTGGTGGGCGAGGTGGCGGCTGATGGCTTGGGGCCGTGGGCGGGTTGTTGGTGGATTGATCGGACGGAACCTTGATGAACAACACCTCGAAGGGAGAAGGCTTGGAGTCGCTGTGCGCCCACCTTGGTCTGGCTACGCGCTACAACGACGTCTGGGGGCACGACCACGAGGTGCCGGAAGCCTCTTTGCGCAAGTTGCTGAAAGCCATGGACCTGGATGCCGAGACAGACGAGGCAGCGCAGCGCACCGTGGCCGGACTGAAAGCCAAGGAGCAGCATCGGTTGATGCCTTCCGTGTTGGTGCTGCGCCAAGGCCAGCCTGCGAGCATCAGCGTCACGCTGCCAAAGCAGGCGCCGCAGGTTGAGTCGGACTGCCGCTACACCTGGACACTGGCGTGTGAGAACGCCGAGCGTTTTGGCGGTCTGATGTTCACGCGGCAGGATGGTTGCCCTGAAGCGCTCCACCTGCAAATTGATCTACCCCAGGCCCTGCCATTGGGGTACCACCAGCTCACCCTCAGGTCGGCATCTCAGTCTTCGGGCGAGATGGCGCGCACGCGCGTCATCGTCTGCCCAACGCGGTGCCACGAGCCCAAAGTGCTGAGGCAAGGTGAGCGGCTGTGGGGGCCGAGCATTCAGCTTTACGCCCTGCGTTCCAACGACAACTGGGGCATTGGTGATTTTTCAGACCTGAAGCGGCTGCTGGAGATCGTGGCGGGGCAGGGCGCCTCGTTCGTGGGCGTGAACCCCTTGCACGCCTTGTTCCCGCACGAGCCTGAGCGCGCAAGCCCCTACAGCCCATCTAGCCGCAACGCGCTCAATGTGCTGTACCTCGACGTGACGGCGGTGCAGGACTTCGCCGAGTGCCGCTTTGCGCTTGACCTGGTCAACAGCGTGCTGTTTCAGCAGCGCTTGCAGGCCTTGCGTGAGCCCGAGATCGTCAACTACCGAGCTGTGGCGGCAGCCAAGTTCGAAGTGCTGGAGATGCTTTTCAAGCACTTTCATTTGCGCCACTTGTCGGCCGATACCCACCGCGGCCGTGCGTTCAGGGCCTTTCAGAAAGAGCGTGGCAGCGAGTTGCGACGTCAGGCTTTGTTCGAGACTTTGCAGGCGCACTTTCACGCGCAAGACTCGGCGGTTTGGGGTTGGTCCCTGTGGCCCCAGGCCTACCGCGACCCTGAATCGCTTGCCGTGGCGGACTTTGAGCGCGAGCACGAGGTGCAGGTTGAATTCTTTGAGTACCTCCAATGGCAGGCCGAGCTGCAATTGCAATCGGCCCAGGCGCGGGCCGAGTCCTTGGGCATGGCCATCGGTCTATACCGTGACCTGGCCGTGGGCGTGAACGAAGGTGGGGCCGAAACCTGGAGCCGCCAAAACCTCTATGCCATGAGCCTGCACGTTGGTGCGCCGCCAGAAGAGTACAACCTCGCTGGGCAGGATTGGGGTTTGCCGCCGATGATCCCGTCGCGTTTGCGCGATCAGGATTTTCAGCCCTTCATCGACACCCTGCGCGCCAACATGCGCTGCGCGGGGGCTTTGCGCATCGACCATGTGATGGCCTTGATGCGGCTGTTCTGGATCCACCCTGAGGATGGCGCCAAGTCGGGCGCTTACATGAGCTACCCCTTCGAGGAGATGATGGGCATCCTGGCGCTCGAAAGCCACCATCACCGTTGCCTCGTCATCGGCGAAGACCTGGGCACCGTTCCGCCCGCCATGCGCGAAGCGATGCGTGAGCAATACCTGCTCTCTTACTGCCCGCTGTTTTTTGAGCGCACGCACGATGGGCGCTTCAAGCCGCCTGCCGATTGGCCGCTTCATGCCCTGGCCGTGGTCAGCACGCATGATCTGCCCACATTGCGTGGTTTCTGGAACGGCAAGGATGTCGATCTGCGGACCGAGTTGGGCCTGTTTCCCAGCGAAGAAGTGCGGGCTCAGCAGGTGGTGGGCCGCGCGCAAGATCGGGCGCAACTGCTGTTGGCCTTGGCGCAAGAAGGTGTCATCCCTCAAGGTAGCGTCCACCCACCCGGGATGGATGACACCTCGCCAGCGTTCACAGACGCCGTTTACAGCTTCCTGGGGCGCACGCCCTCACAGCTGGTCGGTGTCCAGCTGGAGGATGTCACCCAGCAGCTCATCCAGGTCAACATCCCGGGCACCAGCGAATCGCAGTTTCCCAACTGGCGGCGCAAGTTGGGGGTGACGCTGGAAAGCCTGGCCAGCGATCCCCGTCTGCTGTCGATCGGAGCCGCTTTGCGGCGCGCGCGACCCAGCGATGTGGCGCCTCACACCCCCCTGGATGAACTACCGCCGCTGGCCACGGCTGTGATTCCCCGTGCCACCTACCGCGTGCAACTGCACAAGGACTTTCGCTTCAGCGATGCCATGGACATCGTGCCCTACCTGGATGCGCTGGGCATCAGCCACTTGTACACCTCGCCCTACCTGCGGGCCCGCGCGGGCAGTACGCACGGCTACGACGTTGTTGACCACAACGCGCTGAACCCCGAGATCGGTGACGAAGGCGACTTTGAACGGCTTTGCGCGACCCTGTTGCGCCACGGCATGCACCAGTTGATTGACATCGTGCCCAACCACATGGGTGTGCTGGAGGCCGACAACGCCTGGTGGCTGGACGTGCTGGAGAGCGGCCCCGCCTCGGTGCATGCCGAGACCTTTGACATCGACTGGAACCCACCTGCGCCTGAACTGGTGGGCCAGGTGCTGCTACCAGTGCTGGGTGACCACTATGGCAAGGTGCTGGAGGCGGGCGAGCTCAAGTTGTCTTTCGATGCGCTGGTTGGCGAGTTCTGGATTCATTACCACGACCACCGTTTCCCCATCGACCCTCGCCACTACGCGGACATTCTGGCCGTGGTGCCCGCTCCGACGCCCACCGATGAGTCGGTCAGCGAGGAGGTCCAGATCGTTCAGTCACTGCTGCATGCCTTGGCCAGCTTGCCGCTGCGAGGTGATGGGGCACCGTCACAGCGTGCGGTGCGGCAACGGGACAAGGGCATCCACAAGCGGCGGTTGGCCCAACTGGCTAGCCGCTTCGAGTGGCTGGGCCACTGGGCGGACGCTTGCCTGAGTCGCCTGAACGGCACGCCCGGCGATGCGGCCAGCTTCGACCTGCTGGACGCGCTGATCAGGCAGCAGGCCTACCGACTGGCCTTTTGGCGGGTGGCGGGTGATGACATCAACTACCGCCGCTTTTTCGACATCAACACCCTGGCCTCCGTGCGCATGGAGCGGGACGCCGTGTTCGAGGCCACGCACCAAACCATCTTCCAGTGGTTGCGAGCGCGCAAGGTGGCGGGCCTGCGGGTCGATCACCCCGATGGCCTGTGCGACCCTCAAGGCTACTTCACCAAGCTGCAATCGCGCTACATCGCCCTCATGCGGACGGCGGATGAGCCCGACGAAACCCCTAAGGCCTTGTTCGTGGCCGTGGAAAAGATCCTGGCCGACCACGAGCGCCTGCCGCCAGACTGGCCTGTGCATGGCGGCACCGGCTACCGCTTCTCCAACCTCGTCAACGGGCTGTTTGTGGATGGCCATCACGAGGAAGACTTCGATCGCCTCTATAGCGATTTCATTGGCCACAAATTGGGATTCGACGATGTGCTGCACCAGGCCAAGCTCGACGTCATCGCTACCTCGTTGTCCAGTGACCTGGAGGTGCTGACGGAGGCCCTGCACCGCATCGCGCTGGGCGATCGCCGCACCTGCGATTTCACCCGCAACCGATTGCGCGTGGCCTTGCGCGCCGTCGCCGCGGCCTTCCCGGTGTACCGAACCTACATTGGCGAGCGAGGCTTCAGCAGCGCCGATCGGCAGCACATCGACTGGGCCATCGCCAGTGCCAAACGCCGCAGCCGTGCCTCTGAGGTGAGCGTCATCGACTACCTGCGCGACATCATGCTGGGTGCGCCCACCGAGCCCGATGCCGAGCGCCGTCAGGCCATGCTGAATCTGGTCTACCGTTGGCAGCAGTTCACCGCCCCGGTGATGGCGAAGTCCATGGAAGACACGGCGTTCTACCGATACCACCGCCTGGCTTCACTCAACGATGTGGGGGGCGATCCGCGGCACTTTGGCCTGTCGGTCAGCGCCTTCCACGCAGCCAATCAGCACCGGGCCCGCTTCACGCCCCACAACATGCTGGCCACCTCGACCCACGATACCAAGCGTTCTGAGGATGTGCGCACCCGCATCGACGTCCTGTCGGAAATGCCGCAAGTGTGGCAAGGCGCCATCGAGCGCTGGCAGGCGCTGAACCACAAGCGCACGACCCGCATTGAAGGCGTGCTCGCTCCCACTCGCAACGATGAGTACCTGCTGTACCAGACCCTGGTGGGCGTGTGGCCCCTGGAGCCCATCAACAGCGAGGCTCTGGCCGATGTGTGCCAACGCGTTCAGGCTTACATGCTCAAAGCCGTGCGCGAGGCCAAGGAGCAGACCAGTTGGATCAATCCCAATCAGGCGTACGAGGCTGCCCTGGCGCGCTTCATTGACGCCCTGTTGGGGCAGCTGGAGCCCAATCCTTTCTTGAAGGATCTGCAGGCCTTGGTGGATCAGGTGGCCCCCTTTGGCGCCTTCAATAGCTTGAACCTGGTGGCTTTCAAGTTGACCGCCCCCGGCGTGCCCGACCTCTACCAAGGCAGCGAGACCTGGAACTTCAGCCTGGTGGACCCCGACAACCGCCGTCCGGTGGATTTCAAAGCCCTGCGGGCTCGGCACGCCCAGGTTCAATCGCTGTTCGCCGGCGGGCAAGCCGATGAGTGGGCGCTTGAAGACCTGATGCAGAACTGGCGCGATGGGGGGCCCAAGATGCTGTTCACCTGGCGCCTGCTGCAGTTGCGCGCTAGCTGCCCAGAGCTGTTCAGCCGCGGCTCCTACCAGGCGCTGCCCGTGGTGGGAACGGCCGCCTCACACGTGGTGGCCTACGCCAGGGCATGGGAAGGCCAGCATTGCATCACCATTGGCAGCCGCTTGTTGCATGCCTTGACGCAGGGTGATCACGGTGCCCTGCGCCGACCCGGATGCTGGGGTGACACGCGTGTGGGCTTGCCTGTTGATTCGCCTGGTCGATGGCGAGATGTGCTGACAGGGCGGATGTTGACGGTGAGTGACGGACCGGCGGGTGGCCTGGCCTTGTCCGACCTGTTGAGGCATTGGCCAGCCGCTGTGCTGGTCCCTGCCGAGCCTTCAGCGAACCAGCCATGAAGATCTTGTTTGTCACCCCCGAGTGCGCGCCCTGGGTCAAGACGGGTGGCCTGGGGGAGGTGTCGGCGGCCCTCCCCAAAGCCCTTGGCGAACTGGGCCATGACGTCAAAGTGCTCATGCCCGCCTACCGAAGCTTGCGGGATTTGTCGGCCCAAGGGGAGGTACTGGCCGACATCCCGGCTCAAGGCGTGTGGCCCGCTGCACGCGTGGTGCAGGCCGCACCATCCGTCCAGCAAAACGCTGGCTTCTCGCTGTGGCTGCTGGATTGCCCGCCACTGTATGACCTGGCGGGCGGCCCCTACCAGGATGAACGCGGCCAGGACCACGCCACCAACGCCGTCCGCTTTGGCTGGCTCAGCCAGGTGGCAGCCCGACTGGGCAGCGACCTCAGCCCCGTGCCGGGATGGCAGGCCGACATCGTTCATTGCAACGACTGGACCACGGGCCTGGCGCCTGCCTACTTGAGTCGTCTGCCAGGCAGGGCCGCCAGCGTCATGACCATCCACAACCTGGCTTTCCAGGGCCTGTTCCCCGCGAGCGAGGCCGCCAAGCTGGACCTGCCCGATGAATGGCTGTCGGTCAGCGGCCTCGAGTATTGGTCGCAACTGTCCTTCATGAAGGGGGGCTTGCAATTCGCCGATGCCATCACCACGGTCAGCCCGACCTATGCCCGCGAAATCCAGGAAGAGCCACTGGGCTTTGGGCTGCAAGGTGTGCTGCGTGACCACGTCGACCACCTGCACGGCATCCTCAATGGCATCGACACCGGGGTATGGAATCCGGACGTGGACACCTTCATCCCGCATCGTTATGACGCCTCGACCGTGCAAGCTGGCAAGCGAGCCAACAAGGCGGCGCTGCAGGTGCGTTGCCACCTCAATCTTGATCCGCAGGCGATGCTGTTCGGCGTGGTCAGCCGTTTGACAGCCCAGAAAGGCAGCGATCTGATCATGCACGCGGTGCCAGAGATCATCGCGCAGGGCGGCCAACTGGTCATGCTGGGCGCAGGCGACACTGACCTGGAAAGCGCACTGCGCTTGATGGCGCAGCAGCACCCTGGGCGCGTCCACGTGAGCATCGGGTTTGACGAAACCCTGGCCCACCTGATCGAGGCCGGTGCGGACTGCTTTCTGATGCCGTCCCGTTTCGAGCCCTGTGGCCTGAATCAGCTGTACAGCCTGGTTTACGGCACACCGCCCATCGTTCACGCCACGGGTGGGCTGGCCGATTCCGTGGTGGACGAAGTCACCGGCTTCGTTTTTAAAAACCCCACCGCCGAAGCGCTGATCGCTGCCTTGAGGCGGGCCTTTGGTCGCTACAGGGATCCCGCAGCCTGGGATCGCCTGATTCAGGTCGGCATGGCTCAGTCGCTGGACTGGTCTGGCAGCGCTGTACGTTACGAATCCGTCTACCGGGAATTACGCTTGAGAGGCATCTGAGCGTGGCGCCGTTGCGCCCAACACACATCGCCCACTGCCACACGAAAGAAGCGTGAAAGCCACAGCCATTTTTAATGATGAAAAAGGCCGATCCGCTTTATGCTGGATTTTTGCGAATTGCCCGTGTTGGCAGCTCGCCAGCGGCCTGTTTTCCCAGCTGAGTGACCCTTGACCGATTCCCCAACCAAGTCCCCCCGAATATTGAAGCGGCTGCTCATCGGCAGTGTCGTGGTGGCTTCCATCGCGGCGGCCGCTTATTTCGTGTCTGACGAGGCGAAGACCTCCCGTCTGCAGGCCCGGTATCTGAGCGGCCTGGCCCAGGGCCTGACCTACAAAGTCGAGCCTGGGCCCAGCCGCGCTCTCAGTTTTCCCCAGCCCGGGCCTTATGACGATCGGCTGGGTTACAGCCACATTCCTGATTTCGTCAAACGATTGGGTGTGCAGGGTTACCAGGTCAGCGCCCAGGCGCGCATGTCCGACGATCTGCTGCGCGTGACCGACCAAGGCATCTTCACGGCTTACCACGAGACCTCGCAGGCGGGGCTGCAGATCCTGGATTGCAGCGGGCAGGCCATGTACGCGGTTCGGTTTCCAGAGCGTGTCTACCCGCGCTTCGAGGCGATCCCTGATCCCTTGGTCGATGCGCTGCTGTTCATCGAAAACCGCGAGCTGCTCGATGCAGCCTACCCCACGCACAACCCGGCCATCGAATGGAGCCGCCTGGGCAAGGCCGTGATCACGCAGGTGGCTCGGCACGTCAGCGACGCGCCAGGCTCGGCGGGTGGCAGCACCTTGGCCACGCAAATCGAAAAATACCGACATTCGCCCGACGGCCGCACCTCGTCCATGAAGGAGAAGTTGCGCCAAGTGGCCTCTGCCTCGGTGCGCGCCTACCTTGATGGCGAGGACACCCGTGGTGCGCGCCGCCGCATCGTCCTTGATTACGTCAACTCAGTGCCCCTGTCCGCCAAACCAGGTGTGGGTGAAGTCCATGGCGTGGGCGATGGTTTGTGGGCCTGGTATGGCCGGGATTTCGCCGAGGTCAATGCCCTGGTGAACGCCGCGGTCAAATCACCGGCGCCTGCGGGCCCTGAACTGGAGCGGCAGGCCAAGGCCTACAAGCAGGTGCTCTCCCTGTTCATTGCTCAACGCCGCCCCTCCCATTACCTGGTCGATGGCCACGAGGACCTGCAAAGGCTGACCGACAGCCACCTGCGCCTGTTGGCGAGCGTCAACCTGATCCCCATCGCGCTGCGCGATGCCGCCTTGCCCATCAAACTCAAGTTGCACCCCGTGCAACCCATCGAGCGGCCGATCTCCTTCGTGGACCGCAAGGCCATCACAGCGATGCGGTCCACGCTGTCCACCATGCTGAAGGTGCCGCGTCTGTACGACCTGGACCGCCTGGACCTGAAAACCAACAGCACCCTCGATGGCGATTTGCAGCGCACGGCCACGCGCCTGCTCAGCGACCTCAAGGACCCCAAAATGGCCATGGCTCAGGGTCTTTACGGCTATCACATGCTGCAGGCGGGCGACGATCCCAGCAAGCTGACCTTGAGCTTCACGCTGTTCGAGCGCAGTGGCCAGGCCAACCTGCTTCGGGTGCAAAGTGACAACCTGGACCAGCCCTTCGACATCAATGAAGGGGCCAAGCTCGACCTGGGCTCCACCGCCAAGCTGCGCACCCTGATCTCTTACCTCAAGGTCATCGCCGACTTGCACGGGCAGTTCAGCCCCATGAGCGAAGAAGACCTGACCGCCGTGCCCGTGCAGCGCCGGGATGTATTGCGACGCTGGTCGCGTGACTACCTGCTCGACGCCAAGGACAAGAGCCTCAAGACCATGCTGGAGGCTGCCATGGACCGCAAGTACTCGGCCAGTCCGGGCGAGACCTTTTTCACGGGCGGTGGGGCGCACCACTTCAACAACTTCGAATCGGAAGAAGACGGCGGGGTCATGGACCTGCGCACGGCTTTCCAGAAGTCGGTCAACCTGGTGTTTGTTCGCCTCATGCGCGATGTGGTGTACGCCTACATGGCCAACAACAGCAAATCGGACAACGATTTGCTGGAAGATTCAGACGACCCGCGTCGCCAGGAATACCTGGCCCGGTTCGCCGACAGCGAGGGCCGTGAGTTCCTGCGCCGTTTCTACAAAAAGTACAAAGGCAAGCCCCCAGAGGAAGCCCGCGACCAGCTCATCAAGCGAGCCAAGTCCGCGCCATCGCGCCTGGCGGTGATGTTCCGCAGCATTGATCCCCAGGCCTCGTTGGCCGAGTTCACGAGCTTCATGAACGAGCAGTTGCCAGAGCGGCCATTGAGTGAGGCCAAGCTGCAGCGCCTCTACGACGACTACGCACCCGACAAGTTTTCACTGGCCGACCGGGGCTACATTGCCCGCGTTCACCCCCTTGACCTGTGGCTGGTGGGGCACTTGAAATCTCACCCCAAGGCCAGCCTGACCGAGGTGATGGCGGCCAGCCCTGAGGAGCGCCAAGCGGTCTACGGCTGGCTCTTCAAAACCCGGCACAAGACCGCCCAGGACTCCCGCATCCGCAACCTGCTGGAGCGAGACACCTTTGCCGAAATCAACCGCGACTGGCGTCGTCTTGGCTACCCGTTTGCCACATTGACACCGTCCTATGCCACGGCCCTGGGCGCCTCTGGTGATCGGCCCGCTGCCTTGGCCGAACTGATGGGCATCATCGTCAACAAGGGCATGCGCATGCCAGTCAGCAAGTTGCAACGCCTGGACTTTGCATCGGGAACACCTTTCGAAACCCGGCTGGAGCAGACCACCGCCAAGGCGGAGCGGGTCTTGCCTGAAGAAGTGGCTGATGTGGCGCGCCGTACCTTGCTCGCCGTGGTCGACGGCGGAACCGCCAAGCGGCTCAAGGGGGCCTTTGTGCGTCCTGACGGCAGCGTGATCGATGTGGGTGGAAAAACCGGCACCGGCGACCACCGCTTTGACGTTCATGGGCCTGGGGGCGGCCTGATCTCGTCGCGCGTGGTCAACCGATCGGCCACCTTCGTCTTTTTGATTGGCGACCGCTTTTTTGGCACGTTGACGGCCTATGTGCACGAGCCCTATGCCGCCAAGTACACCTTCACCAGTGCCTTGTCGACCCAAGTGCTGAAGTCGCTTGCACCGGCCCTGATGCCCCTTGTGCAAGAAAAAGCACCCGATGGCCCAGGCAGTTGCCGCAAGAAGGAGCCGCTGGTGGCGTCCAAGCGCTGACGGGCTCCGAGAGGGGTCAGTCGCGTTCGGCGCCGGGGCTGCGCTTCTTCCGTTTCATGTAGCGCTCCATCAGGGGTGTGGCCGAGATGCCATGGGCCAGGATCGAGATGAATATCGCGATCATGACTGCGCTGGTCAAGGTGCGCGCCACCGTGCCATCGATGCCATGGTTGATCGCGTAAGCCAGGTAGTACACCGACCCCACGCCCCGGATGCCGAACCAGGCTACCAGGCGGCGCTGGGGCTGGGCCATCAGGCGCAAAGGCACCGTGGCCAGCACCGCCACGGGCCGTGCCACGGCCATCACCAGCAGGGCAAACACGACGGTAGTCCATTCCCAGTCGACCGAGGCCAGTGATGCTCCGATCACGAGCACGATGGCCACCTCGGCCAGGTGCTCGCTCTGCGCGCTGAAGTGGATCAATCGAGACGAGTGCGCGCCGTCCTGGTGGGCCACTTTGTCAGCCCGCAAAGACCGCTCGCAATGGGCCAGCGCGGCGCCTGCTGCGAATACCGCCAGGAAGCCATAGGCGTGGATCAGCAGCGCGGCCCCGTACACCAGGGCAATCATGCCAAAGGCCAAGAACTCTTCGGCCTCCAGCGGGTGTCCGCTTTGCCGCAGGGCATGCACTGCCCGCCCCACCGCGTAGCCGCAGAGCCAACCCAATAGCAGGGCCGAAGCCAGGGCCCAAACCACGTCAACGGCCAGCCACCGCCAGCCCCAGTCACCGATTTCATGCAGGCCCATCAAGCCCAGCGCCAGCATCACGCCCGGAAACGCCATGCCATCGTTGAGCCCCCCTTCGGCGGTCAGCGAGAACCGCAAACCATCCCGGTCCTCGGGGTGACGGATCTGAACCTCGGAAGCCAACACCGGGTCGGTGGGCGACAAGACGGCACCCAGCAGCAACAAAGCGGGCCAGGGCAGGTCCAGCAGGAGCCATCCAATCAAGGCGATGCAGGCGGTGGTCACCACCATGCCTACGGTGGCCAATCGAAGCGGCACCGCCCAGGCTGAAAGTGAAAACGGCACCCGCAAGCGCATGCCCACCGTGAACAGGGTGATCAACACCGCCACTTCCGTCAGCACTTCCAGCCATGGCATGCTGTCCTCGGGTGACAGGTCGAGCATGCTGGCGCCCAGCGGCCCGATCAGGACCCCGACGCCAAGGTAGAGGATGGCGGGTGACAAGGGCAACCGCTTGACCAGATGGTTGGAAAACGCCATCGCGATTAGCACGGACCCCACTAGTACGAACCAGGCAATGTGCATGTAAAACAGATTGGAAAAAGCCCTTGAGCACCCTGACCAGCAATGCGGGTGCCGCCCTCGCTGACAAAATCAGGCAGACTGTGCTGGTCTGGCCTGAAAGGGTTTCGCATGCCCCTGTTCCGCGATCTGAAAGACCTGATGGCCAAGGCCACGCCCGCACGATCGGGAGATTTCCTGGCGGGCATTGCCGCGCAAACTGCGCAAGAACGGGTGGTGGCGCAGATGGCCCTCGCTGATCTTCCCCTGCGCACCTTCTTGAACGACGCGCTGATCCCCTATGAAGAGGACGAGGTCACGCGCCTGATCATGGACACCCATGATGCGAAGGCGTTTGCGCCGATCGCGCACCTCACGGTGGGCGACTTTCGCAACTGGCTGTTGCGAGACGACACCGACAGTGACACTTTGGCCGCTGTGGCGCCGGGCATCACACCCGAGATGGCCGCCGCGGTTTGCAAGATCATGCGCAACCAGGACCTGATCCTGGTCGGTCAAAAATGCCGGGTGGTCACCGCCTTTCGCAACACCATCGGTTTGAAAGGCCGACTGTCCACCCGCTTGCAGCCCAATCACCCGACCGACGACGCCAGCGGCATCGCGGCCAGCCTGATTGATGGACTGCTGTATGGCAGTGGCGATGCGGTCATTGGCATCAACCCGGCCACCGACAACGTGCCGCAGGTCATCAAGCTGGTGACGATGATGGCCGAACTGATCGAGCAATACGCCATCCCGACCCAGTCCTGCGTGCTCACCCACGTCACCAACACCCTGGCCGCGATGGAACGTGGCGCGCCCGTGGACCTGGTGTTCCAGTCGATTGGCGGCACCGAGGCCACCAACCGCAGTTTTGGCATTGACCTGGCTTTGTTGGGGCAGGCGCGCGAGGCGGCGCTGTCCTTGAAGCGGGGCACGGTGGGCGACAACGTGATGTACTTCGAAACAGGGCAGGGCAGTGCCCTGTCGGCCAATGGGCATCATGGGGTGGACCAGCAAACCTGTGAGGCCCGCGCCTATGCGGTGGCGCGCCACTTCAAGCCCTTGCTGGTGAACACCGTGGTCGGCTTCATCGGGCCCGAGTACTTGTACGACGGCAAGCAGATCATCCGCGCAGGCCTGGAAGACCACTTCTGCGGGAAGCTGTTGGGCCTGCCCATGGGCTGCGACGTTTGCTACACCAACCACGCGGAGGCCGATCAGGACGACATGGACGTGCTGCTCACGCTGCTGGGCACGGCGGGTTGCACTTTCGTGATGGGCGTGCCGGGCTCGGACGACATCATGCTCAACTACCAGAGCACCTCGTTCCATGATGCGCTGTATGTGCGCCGGGTGTTGGGCTTGCGGCCGGCGCCCGAGTTCGAGGCCTGGTTGCAAGGCATGCAGATCCTGCAAGGTGAGGGGGCCGCTTTTCGGTTGGCCAGTGAGTTGCCCCCGGGCTTTCAGCATGCCCTGCTGAGCGCGCCATGAGCCCGTCGCCCGTTACCGCCAATCCCTGGCTGGCCTTACGCCGTTTCACACGGGCCCGCATTGCCTTGGGGCGCGCGGGTGTGAGCCTGCCGACCGCGCCGCATCTGGCGTTCCAACAGGCCCATGCCCAGGCACGCGATGCCGTGCACCTGGCGCTGGATGTGCCCGCCTTGCAGGCCGCCTTGACGGCGCTGGGCCATGAAACCCTGTGGCTGCACAGCGCGGCGGCTGACCGAGATGCTTACTTGAAACGGCCCGACCTGGGCCGCCGGCTGGATGCCCCATCGCGGCAAATGCTCCTGGATCGTTGTTCAGCCAGCGCCTTGCAAGCCGCCGAGCCGCAGGCACGTGGCTGTGACATCGCCTTCGTGGTGGCCGATGGCCTGTCGGCACTGGCCATCGGCAGGCATGCCGTGCCTTTCTTGCAGCGGGTGTTGCCTGCCGTGCAAGCCGAAGCCTGGTCGATCGCGCCTTTGGTCATCGTGGAGCAAGGCCGGGTCGCCATTGAAGACGAGGTGGGCGAGCTGCTGGGCGCCCGGCTGGTGGTGATCCTGATCGGCGAGCGGCCCGGGCTCAGTTCACCCGACAGCATGGGCCTCTACCTGGCGTGGATGCCTCGCCCAGGTTTGACCGACGCTGACCGCAACTGCATCTCGAACGTGCGGCCCGAAGGCCTGGACTATGAACACGCCGCGCTGAAGCTGATGCAATTGCTGCGCGAGTCCAGGCGCCTGCAGTTGTCGGGCGTGCGCTTGAAAGACGAGCACGGCGCGTCGGCCGCCCCCGCCATCAACCCTTGAAAACAGCGGCCGCGACCTGAGGCACAATGGCGGCCGGTCTGGCTCCATGGTTCAATGGATAGAACAGCCCCCTCCTAAGGGGCAGATGCAGGTTCGATTCCTGCTGGGGCCACCATCCACCATCAGCTCTTGAGCATGCCCTTGGTCTCGATGAAGGCAATGACCTCATCCAGTCCCGCCTTGGTCTTCAGATTACTCATCACGAATGGCCGCGCAGCGCGCATGCGCTTGGTGTCGGCCTCCATCACGTCCAGGTTGGCGCCCACGTAAGGGGCCAGGTCGGTCTTGTTGATGACGAACAGGTCGCTCTTGGTGATGCCAGGCCCGCCCTTGCGCGGGATCTTCTCGCCTGCCGCCACATCGATCACGTAGATGGTCAGGTCACTCAGCTCGGGGCTGAAGGTGGCCGCCAGGTTGTCGCCACCCGATTCGATGAAGACGATGTCAGCATTGGGGTACTTGGCCAGCATGCGGTCCACCGCCTCCAGGTTGATGGAGGCGTCTTCGCGAATGGCGGTGTGCGGGCAGCCGCCGGTTTCCACGCCCATGATGCGGTCGGGCTCCAGCGCGCCAGCCACGGTCAGCAGGCGCTGGTCTTCCTTGGTGTAGATGTCGTTGGTGACCACGACCAGGTCGTAGGTGTCGCGCATGCCCTTGCAGAGCATTTCGACCAGGGTGGTCTTGCCGGAGCCGACCGGGCCGCCCACTCCCACGCGCAGGGGGGGCAGTTTCTTGGTGCGGTTGGGGATGTTGTGCAGGTTGGTGCTCATGATCGGAAGAGGCGTGAGTATTGGGTTTCGTGCTGGCTGCTCAAGATGGCCAGCATGGGGGTGAAAGCCTGGCGCTGGCTGTCGGGCAGGGCGCAGGCGTGGTCAATGGCGGTGGGGATGTCGTCAATCAGTGATTGCAAAATGCGCTGACCGGCGCTCTGGCCCAGGGGCACGGACTTGATGGCGGCCTGTACCATGTTCTCGGCCCAGCCGAAGGCGAAGCTCAGCAGCGTGTCTTTGACGATGTCGCTGTGCGGCGCGGTGTGGGCCGGGTTGTCGGGCAGGCACTGGGCCACGGCCAGTGCAAAAGCCACGGGCCAGGTGGGCGCGGGCTTGAGCGCGGCGCACTGCGCCAACCTAGGGTCGTTCGGGGCCACGGAGTTGCCACGGTTGCGCACCCATTCGACCAGCGAGCGGCCCATCTGTTCGGCCTGCAGCTTCAGTTCGGTGGTTTCACGGGTGTGGACGACCCAGTCGTTCAGTTCGGTGATGCGGGGCAGGTTGTGGCGCTGCCAGGCGGGCAGGGCCTTGGCCACCACGGCCAGGTCGGCGCGGGCCACGCTCAGGTGCAACTGGTCGCGCAGCCAGGCACCGGCGGTGGCCTCATTGGAGACGAAGCCTGATTCAACGGCGGCTTCAAGCACCTCGGAATAACTGAAGCCGCCCACGGGCAAGGCGGGCGAGGCCAGCCACATCAACTGCAATCGTGCGGAGGCACTCAGGGGCGTGGGAGCGCCCAGAACGCGAGGCATCAGTGGTCGTGGCCGTGGTTGCAGCCAGGGCCATGCACGTGGGGTGCGGCTGCGGACTTCACCGCGATGCCAATCGGTTTGCCACGAGCCGGTGTGGCGGGCGGGGCATGACCGTGGTCATGGTGCTCGTGCCCCTGAGCATGGCCTTCTTGCGCATGGTCGTGCCCGTCTTCTTCGTGCTGATGCCCGTGGCCATGTGAATGACCACCGCCCGCCGCATAGGCCCCGCCTTCGGGCTCGAAGGTCGTGTTGGCTTCCACCACGGTCAGGTGCAGGGCCCGCAGCATGTCGGCCAGCACGTGGTCGGGCTCAATCTTCAGGTGATCGGGCTGCAACTCGATCTGCACATGGCGGTTGCCCAAGTGGTAGGCCGCGCGCGTCAAGTCGAACGCTTTGCCGTGCTCGGCGCAGGGTGTGATCACCAGCACGGGCTGGGGCTTGGCGGTGACGCGGATCAGCGAACCGTCTTCGGCCACCAGCACATCACCACCGCGCACGGCAGTGCCGCGGCTCAGAAAAATGCCCAACTGTCGGCCAGCGCTGTCGGTGGCGTCAAAGCGGCTTTTCTGACGAACATCCCAGTCGAGTTCGACGGTGTGGGCGCGCTTGAGCAGCGCGTTGGCAAGGCCCTGGCCTTGGGGGAGGAGTTTGTTGACGGTCAGCATGGGGTCAATGGTAAGCAAAAAACGTGACACCTGTATTCTGCAAATAAGAATCATTGCTGTTATTATTTTTGAAGAACAATTGGACGCCAACCGGCCTCAAAGCTCATGAATATCTTCGTCAAATCCGTATTTACCGGCGTGCTTGTTGGGGCCGTTGTGGTCAGCGCTCATGCTCAATCTGGCGGCGTGCTCAACATCTACTCGGCGCGCCACTATCAAACCGACGAGGCGATGTACGCCAACTTCACCAAGCAGACCGGCATCAAGGTCAACCGCCTGGATGGCAAGGAAGACGAGTTGCTGGAGCGGATCAAGAACGAAGGCGCCAATGGCCCGGCTGACCTACTAATCACCGTGGATGCCTCGCGCCTTGAAGTCGCCGACAAGGCAGGGTTGTTTCAGCCCTGGCAATCCAAGGTGCTGGAAGCCCGCATTCCAGCCACTTTGCGCACGCCCACCTGGGTCGCGTTTTCAACCAGGGCTCGCTTGATCGTCTACAACAAGGCCACCATCAAGGCTGACATGGTTCAGACCTATGAAGACTTGGCCTTGCCGCGTTTGAAGGGGCAAGTTTGCGTGCGCTCGGGCTCGCATCCCTACAACCTGTCGCTCGGTGGCGCGATGATCGCTCACCTGGGCGAGGCCAAGACGGAAGCTTGGGCCAAGGGCCTGGTGGCCAATTTTGCCCGCTCGCCCAAGGGGGGGGACACCGACCAGATCAAGGCGGTGGCGTCTGGCGAATGCGGTGTGGCCATTTCAAACAGCTACTACCTGGCGCGGCTCATGCGCTCCAGCAAGCCTGAAGACCTTCAGGTGGTCAAGGACCTGGGCGTGGCCTGGCCCAACCAGAAGTCCTGGGGCACCCACATCAATGTGTCTGGCGCTGGCGTGATCAAGACCGCGCCGAACCGTGATGCCGCCATCCGTTTTCTGGAATACCTGAGCAGCGACGAGGCGCAGGCTTACTTTGCCGATGGCAACAACGAGTGGCCAGTGGTCAGTTCGGCCAAGGTCAAGAACCCGGCTTTGGAGTCATTGGGGGCCTTCAAGGCCGATGCGCTGCCCGTGGGCCAACTGGGTGCCAACGCAGTGCTGGCTCAGAAGGTGTTTGACCGCGCCGGATGGCGCTGAATCAGGCGTGCCGCTCTGCGGCAATCTGGCGGCACAAAATGATGAGTGGCACCAGTCCCACCGCCACGATGGCCAGGGCGGCGGTGGAGGCTTCGCTCAATCGCTCGTCCGAGGCCAGGGTGTAGACCTGTGTGGCGAGGGTGTCGAAATTAAATGGCCGCATGACCAGCGTGGCAGGCAGCTCTTTCATCACGTCGATGAACACGAGCAGCCCCGCGGTCAACAGGCCTCGCCTGAGCAGTGGCAGGTGCACCCTGAGCAAGGTTTTTCCTGAGGACAGCCCCAGGCTGCGCGCGGCGTCGTCCATGTGGGATGTGACCCGGTGCAAGGCAGCGTCCACGTTTTGCAAGGCGGCGGTCAGGAAGCGAACCAGGCAGGCGTACACCAACGCGGCAATGCCGCCCGTGAGTATCAAGCCACCTTGCCAGCCCAGGTGCGCTTTCAAAGCCGATACCAGGGCATTGTCCAGTTGGGTGACCGGGATCAACACGCCCACTGCGATGACGGATCCCGGCAGGGCATAGCCCATGCCCACAGCGCCATGGGCGGCCCTGGTCCAAAGTGTGGGGTGCAGACGATGGGCATAGGCCACGATGAGGGCCAACGTCACGGCCAGCACGGCGGTCATGGCCGAGACCACGAAGCTGTTGCGTGCCAAGGTCAGGAAGCGCGTGCCGAACTGGGCATCGCCGTCGGTCAGTGCCATGTGCAGCATCACGCCGCCTGGCAGCACGAAGCCGATCAACAACGGGATCAGGCAAGCCACCACCGCCAATCCTGCTGGCCCGCCCCGAAGTCGGTGACCTCGCGACGGCTTGCGCAAACCGGTGCCGTGGAAGCGGGCCCGTCCGCGTGAGCTTTGCTCAATGCTCAAGACCACCAGCACAAAGCCCAGCAGGCACATGGCCAACTGGGCGGCGGCCACTCGGTCGCCCAACGAGAACCAGGCCCGATAGATGCCGGTGGTGAAGGTTTGAACGGCGAAGTAAGAGACCGCGCCATAGTCGGCCAGTGTTTCCATCAAAGCCAGGGCCATGCCGGCGGCGATGGCGGGGCGGGCGATGGGCAGCGAGACCCTGACAAAGCTCTGCCATGGGCTCAAGCCCAGGGAGCGGGCGGCTTCGGTCACGGCACCGCCTCTTTCCAGAAACGCGGTGCGGGTCAGCATGTACACATAGGGGTAAAGCACCCCGATGAACATGAAAATCGCCCCGCCCAAGGTGCGAACATCGGGGAACCAATAGTCGGCGCGGGTCCAGTTCAAGCTGGCCCGAAGCCAGCTCTGAACCGGGCCTGAGAACTGGAGGACATCCGTGTAGGCATAGGCCATCACATAGGCAGGCATGGCCAGCGGCAACACCAGGGCCCATTCAAAAACCCGGCGCCCCGGAAACTCACAATGGGTGACCAGCCAGGCCGCGCCCACGCCGACCAGCGCCGTGCCGGTGCCCACACCCAGGCACAACACCACGGTGGTGGTGATGTAATCCGCCATCACCGTGTCCATCAGGTGGGCCCAGGTGCCGGTGGTGCCTGCATTGAACACATTGGTGGCCACGGACAGCAGCGGGATGACCATGACCACGGCGATGAGCAGTGCGAGCAGGGTCAGCCCACTGGGTCGAATGCGGTGGGGGTAGGAGGACATCATGGATGCGGGCTAGTGTAAGGTGCCGCCCTGTATGACTCATTCACCACCTCATCCATCGCTGGCGCTGCACGGCATCCACCACGCCTATGAGGGTCGGCCCACCGTCGAGCACTTGAGCCTGTCGGTCGCTGCTGGCGACATCTGCTGTTTGCTGGGCCCCTCTGGCTGCGGCAAGACCACGGTGCTGCGGTGTGTGGGCGGCTTCGAGCGTTTGACGTCGGGGTCGATCAGCATGGAGGGCGATGTAGTCAGCGGGCAGGGGCGGCACGTGCCCCCTGAGCGCAGGCGCATCGGCATGGTGTTTCAGGACTACGCCTTGTTTCCCCACCTGAGTGTTGAGCGCAATGTGGCCTTCGGTTTGAAGGGCGGGGCGGAGGCACTTCAAACGGCACGGCAATGGCTTGAGACGGTGGGTTTGGCCTCTGCCGCCCAGCGCTTTCCGCACGAGTTGTCCGGAGGCCAGCAGCAGCGGGTGGCCTTGGCTCGGGCCTTGGCGCCTCGGCCGCGCTTGCTGTTGCTGGACGAGCCTTTTTCCAACCTGGATGTGGCCTTGCGTGAGCAACTGGCCGCCGAGGTGCGTGGCGTGTTGAAGGCGACGGGTACCACGGCGGTGTTCGTCACGCATGACCAGAACGAAGCGTTTGCCATGGCCGATCAGATCGTGGTGATGGAGCAGGGCCGCATTCAGCAAATCGACACGGCTTACAACCTGTACCACCGGCCCCGCAATCGTTTCGTGGCCGACTTCATCGGGCAGGGCGTGTTCGTGTCGGGCCGGGTGCGCGATGCGAGGTGTTTGAACATCGAGTTGGGTGACGTGATCTCACCAGGGCCCATCTGCTACGCCGATGACCTGGCGCCGTGCGCGCCTGGAAGCGCGGTTGAGGTGTTGTTGCGGCCCGATGACGTGGTCCACGACGATGCCAGTGCGGTGCGGGCTTTGGTGAAACACAAGGCTTTCCGGGGGGCCGAGATCCTCTACACCCTGGAGCTGCCCAGCGGTGCCAGGGTGCTGTCGATGGTGCCTTCGCACCACGACCATGCGCTCAACGAATCGATCGGCGTGCGCCTGGAGATGGATCACCTCATTGTGTTTCCGCCAGGCGAGGTTCAGAACAAGAAGTAACGCTGCGCCATCGGCAAAACCGTGGCGGGCTCGCAGGTCAACAACTGCCCATCGGCGCGCACCTGGTAGGTTTGCGCGTCGATCTCCATCACCGGCAGGTAGTGGTTGTGGATCATGTCGGCCTTCTTGATGCTGCGGTTGCCCCGCACGCCCACCGCCTTCTTCTTCAAACCATATTGCTCGGGCATGCCCGCATTGATGGACGCCTGACTCATGAAGGTCAGCGAACCACGCGCCAAGGCGCCGCCAAAGGCGCCGAACATGGGCCGGTAATGCACCGGTTGAGGCGTCGGGATGGACGCACTCGGATCCCCCATGGCTGCCGAGGCGATGAAACCGCCCTTGAGGATCAGGCTGGGCTTGATGCCGAAGAAACCGGGCTTCCACACCACCAGATCGGCCCATTTGCCCACCTCGATGCTGCCCACTTCGTGCGCAATGCCATGCGACAAAGCCGGGTTGATCGTGTACTTGGCCACATAGCGTTTCACGCGCGTGTTGTCATTGCGATCGGAATCGCCAGGCAGGGCGCCGCGTTGCGTCTTCATCTTGTGCGCCGTCTGCCAGGTGCGCAGGATGACCTCGCCCACGCGGCCCATGGCCTGCGAGTCGGAGCTGAACATGCTGATGGCGCCCAGGTCGTGCAGGATGTCTTCGGCGGCGATGGTCTCGCGGCGGATGCGGCTTTCGGCAAAGGCCAGGTCTTCGGCGATGGACGCGTCAAGGTGGTGGCACACCATGAGCATGTCCAGGTGCTCGTCGATGGTGTTGACCGTGTAGGGCATGGTCGGGTTGGTCGATGAGGGCAAGAAATTGGCCTCGCCCACCACGCGCATGATGTCGGGCGCGTGGCCGCCACCGGCGCCCTCGGTGTGGAAGGCGCACAAGGTGCGGCCCTTGGTGGCGGCGATGGTGTTCTCGACAAAGCCCGATTCATTCAGCGTGTCGCTGTGGATCGAGACCTGGGTGTCGGTCTCTTCGGCCACGCTCAGGCAGCAGTCGATGGCCGAGGGCGTGGTGCCCCAGTCTTCGTGCAGTTTCAGGCCGATCACGCCGGCCTCGACCTGCTGGCGCAAGGCCTCGGGGCGGCTGGCGTTGCCCTTGCCCAGAAAGCCCAGGTTCATCGGGAAAGCCTCGGCCGCTTGCAGCATCCGCGAGATGTTCTCCGGCCCAGGCGTGCAGGTGGTGGCGAAGGTGCCGGTGGCCGGGCCTGTGCCGCCACCCATCATGGTGGTCACGCCGCTGTTGAGCGCCTCTTCGATCTGCTGTGGGCAGATGAAGTGGATGTGCGTGTCGATGCCGCCCGCCGTGACGATCATGCCCTCGGCCGCGATGATCTCGGTGCCCGGGCCAATGACGATGTCCACGCCGGGTTGCACATCGGGGTTGCCCGCCTTGCCGATTTTGAAGATGCGGCTGCCTTTGATGCCGATGTCCGCCTTGACGATGCCCCAGTGGTCGAGGATCAGCGCATTGGTGAGCACGCAATCGACCGCGTCCATGGGGCCGGGGCCGTTGATGCGCTGGCTCTGACCCATGCCGTCGCGGATGGTCTTGCCGCCGCCGAACTTGACCTCCTCGCCGTAGCCACCAGCCTGCAAGGTCAAGTCGCGCTCGACTTCGATGATGAGGTTGGTGTCGGCCAGGCGCAGGCGGTCGCCGACGGTGGGGCCGAACATTTCAGCGTAGGCACGCCGTTGGATGGTTGCCATCAGAAGGTGTCTTTCGCCAAAATCAGAGGGGGCCTTGGGTCAGGCCACGGAATCCATAAACGATGCGGTCGCCTGCATAGTCGACCAGCTCAATGGTGCGCTGCTGGCCGGGCTCGAAGCGCACTGCGGTGCCGGATGCGATGTTCAGGCGCATGCCGTGGGCGGCGCCACGGTCAAAGCGCAGGCCCGCATTGGTTTCGCTGAAGTGGTAGTGCGAGCCGACCTGGATGGGGCGGTCGCCCGCGTTCTCGACGACCAGGGTGATGGTGCGGCGGCCAGGGTTGAGGTCGTGGTCAGGGCCATCGGTGAGGAGTTCGCCGGGGATCATCGTGGGCCCTTCAGAACGCGCCAGCGATGGCTGGGGTCAGCAAACCAAGGCCTAAGGTGGCGACCCCGATGCCAGCGATGCGTGGCAGCCAGCGGCTGCGTTGGCGCAAAGCCAGCCCCGCAGCGATGCCGACAGCGTGCAAGGCCAGGGTGCTCAAGACCATGCCGGTGAGCGCGGCGGCGGCATGGCCGCCCAATTCCTGGCCGTGCGCCAAGCCGTGGAAGAGGGCGAAGCCGACCACGAGGGCGGCGCCCATGCCGGTGGGCAGTGCGCTGCGCGTGGCCACCAGCAGCCCCATGGCCAACAGCGAGGCGGCGATCATGGGCTCAACGCCAGGCAGCGTGACACCATTGAGCGCCATCAGGGCGCCCATCAGCAAGGTGGCGGCAAACACCAATGGTGCGGACAGAATGCGCGCGGCCCCCATGGGCGACGATGCCTGTTTGGAGAAACTCAGCGCGCTCCACAAGCCCACGCTCACCATGGCGGCCACGTGGTCCAGGCCGGTCAACGGGTGGGCCGCACCTGCCAACAGGCTGCTGAAGGTGTCATGGGTGTGGCCCAGTCCAGCTTCGGCACCCACGTGGGCATGAGCCACGGTGGTCAATGAGGCGGCTGCCAGCCCGGCAGCCCAGGGGGCACAGACCAGAATGGTGCGGCGGTAGGTGATGTTCGGCATGTCGTTGAATCCAGGCTGGGACGTGGATGGTTTTGATTGCACTTAAGTGGTGCAAATCTGCGAAGAGAATGATTTCATGCAATGGGTTGGTGCACGGTCACCAACTTGGTGCCATCCGGGAAGGTCGCTTCCACCTGGATTTCAGGCACCATGTCGGCCACGCCGTCCATGACGTCATGGCGGCTCAGCACGGTTTTGCCTTCGCTCATCAAAGTGGCCACGGTTTTGCCATCTCGGGCGCCTTCCATGATGGCGGCGGTGATCAGAGCCACAGCTTCAGGATAGTTCAGCTTCAGCCCCCGGGCCTTGCGCCGCTCGGCCAGCAGGGCGGCCGTGAAGATCAGCAGCTTGTCTTTCTCTCGTGGGGTCAGTTCCATTGGGGTTCTCGGCACCGAAATTGCGGCAATGGCCGTTGATGAAGTACCCACTATGCAAGACACACGCCAAATGAGTCCAGCCGCCGAACGGCGTATTGATGGCCCGACCGATGCCGGGGACGACACTTCGGTCGATTTGCCGGGAGAACAGGCCTTGCAGCGCGTGGTCAAGGTGCGGCGTGACTACAACACCTGGGTGGGCAGCGAGACGCTGGAAGACTACGCCCTGCGCTTCACCCCCCGGTCTTTCCGGAAATGGAGCGAATGGCGGGTGGCCAACACGGCCTTTGGCGCTGCATCCTTTTTGGTATTGGAAGCCGTGGGCGCCACCTTGATGGTGGAGCACGGCTTCATCAACGCCTTGTGGGCCATCCTGGCCACCGGTTTGATCATCTTGCTGGCCGGTTGGCCCATCAGCGTGTATGCCGCCCGCCATGGTGTCGACATGGACCTGCTGACGCGCGGCGCGGGCTTTGGCTACATCGGCTCCACCATCACCTCGCTGATCTACGCCACCTTCACCTTCATCTTCTTCGCGCTGGAGGCCGCGATCATGGCCTATGCGCTGGAGCTCGCCTTCGACATCCCGCCCGCCTGGGGCTATTTGATCTGTGCGGTGGTGGTGGTGCCGCTGGTCACCCACGGGGTCACCGTCATCAGCCGCTTGCAGGTGTGGACGCAACCGATCTGGCTGGTGATGTTGGTGCTGCCCTACATCTACGTGTTCAAGGCCAATCCGCATGTGCTGAGCGACCTGGTGGGCTACGGCGGTGCGCAGGGCGAGGCGCCGGGTTTCAACCTCATGTCATTTGGTGCGGCCATGACGGTGGGCGTGGCCCTGATCACGCAGATGGGCGAGCAGGCCGACTACCTGCGCTTCATGCCCGAGCAGCAACCCAAGCACCGTGTGCGATGGTGGTTGAGCGTGTTCCTGGGTGGGCCGGGCTGGGTGATCCCGGGCGTGCTCAAGATGCTGGGCGGCACGGTGCTGGCCTACTTGGCGCTGAGCCTGTCGGTGCCAGCCGACCGCGCTGTCGACCCCAACCAGATGTACCTGCTGGCCTACGAGACGATGTTCTCGAACCTGAGCTGGGCGGTGGCGGCCACCTGCCTGTTCGTGGTGATCTCGCAGCTCAAGATCAATGTCACCAACGCCTATGCAGGGTCGCTGGCCTGGTCCAACTTCTTCGCGCGCATCACACACAGCCACCCAGGGCGCGTGGTCTGGGTGGTGTTCAACACCATGATCGCCTTGATGCTGATGGAGTTGAACGTGTTCCAGGCGCTCGGACGGGTGCTGGGCTTGTATTCCAACATCGCCATCGCCTGGATGATGGCGGTGGTGGCCGACCTGGTCATCAACAAGCCCATGGGCTGGTCACCCAAGGGCATCGAATTCAAGCGTGCCTACCTTTATGACGTGAACCCGGTGGGCGTGGGCGCGATGAGCGCGGCCTCGATCCTGTCGGTGACGGCCTACCTGGGGTGGCTGGGGCCGATGGCGCAGGCCTTCTCGGCGCTGATTGCCTTGGTCACCGCCCTCGTCACCTCGCCGTTGATCGCCTGGTTCACGCAGGGCCGCTACTACATTGCCAGGCAGGCCGAGCCCAAAGCACCCAGTTGCGAGACCTGCCCGTCCGGGCAAGGCATGAAGGGCGTCTACCGCTGCACCGTGTGCGAGCGCGAGTACGAGGGCGAAGACATGGCCCATTGCCCGGCCTACCAGGGCTTCATCTGCTCGCTGTGCTGCTCGCTGGACGCGCGGTGCCACGACCTGTGCAAGCCCGAGGCGCGGTGGTCCGTTCAGTGGCGGGCCGTGGGGCAAAAGCTCTTGCCCCCTTTCATCTGGCGCCACCTGGACACCGAGCTGGGCCACTTCATGCTGTTGATGGGCGGGCTGGTGCCGGCCCTCGCGCTGTTGTTTGCCCTGATCTTCAACCACGAGTTGCGGGCCTTGGATCAGCCTGCCACCTTGGGCCTGGTCGACGCGCTGCAAAGCGGCTTCCTCAAGGTGTTTGCGGTGCTGCTGGTGATCTCGGGCGTGGTGGGTTGGTGGCTGGTGCTGGCGCACAAAAGCCGCAAAGTGGCGCAAGAAGAATCCAACCGCCAGACGCATCTGCTGGTGCGGGAAGTGGAGTTGCACCGCCGCACCGATGAAAAGCTGCAGCAGGCCAAGCGCACCGCCGAGCAGGCCAACCAGGCCAAGAGCCGCTACATCTCGACCATCAGCCACGAGTTGCGCACGCCGCTCAACAGCATCCTGGGTTATGCGCAATTGCTGGACGAAGACCAGCGCCTGCCTGAGCACGCCAAGCATGGCATCGAGGTGATCAAGCGGGGCGGCGACCATTTGCTGTCGCTGATCGAAGGCACCCTGGACATCGCCCGCATTGAAAGCGGCAAGCTGACGCTGGACGTCAAGCCCATGCGCCTGTTCGAATCCCTGCAGCAGATCATCAACATGCTGCGGCCGCAAGCCTTGAGCAAGGGTTTGATCTTTGATGTGGAGCTGGACGCGGCCCTGCCCGAAGTGGTGCGGGCCGACGAGCGCCGTGTGCGCCAGATCCTGTTCAATGTGCTGGGCAACGCGGTGAAGTTCACCTCGCAAGGCAGCGTGAAGTTCCGCGTCAGCTACGCGCGTGAAATCGCCTTGGTGGAGGTGATCGACACCGGCCCGGGCATCCCGATCGACGAACTGGAGCGGGTCTTCGAGCCTTTTGCACGTGGCTCTTCCGTGGCGGGCTCGGCGGTGGCAGGCACCGGCCTGGGTCTGACCATCAGCAAGATGCTGACCGACCTGATGGGCGGCGAAATGAAGGTGAGCAGCGTGGAAGGGCAGGGCACGGTCTTCCGCATCCGCCTGTTCTTGCCTCAGGTGCGCCTGACGCACGCCGACCGCTCGGTGCCCCTGGGCGTGCGCACCGGCTACGTGGGTGATCGCCGCCGCGTCTGGGTGGTGGACAACGAAGAAGCCGACCGAGGCCTGCTGGTGCGCATCCTCGAACCCTTGGGCTTTGACGTGACGCCGCTGGCCTCTGGCGTGGAATGCTTGTCTTTGCTGCGCAGCTGTCCACAGGCGCAAGAGCCCCATGCCGTGTTCATGGACCTCGCCATGCCGGGCATTGACGGTTGGACCACCATCCGCACCATCAAGCAAGAAGGTTTGAGCCGCGCCCCGATCGCCATCGTGTCGGCCAACGCCTTTGACAAGGGCATGGACAACGACGTGGGCATCACCTTTGAAGACTTCATCGTCAAGCCCGTGCGCATGACTGAGCTGCTGGACTGGCTGGGGCGGCGCTTGACCCTGCAGTGGATCGAGGCGCAACGCCCCGTTGTCAGCAAACCCTTGCTGGACACGGTCGCGCAAGGCGCAGGCGAGGGCACCCAAGTGCTGCCATCACTCAAAGCCCTGCAAAGCCTGGAAGAGCTGATCGACGCTGGCTATGTGCGTGGCGTGCACAAAACGCTGGACCAGATCGCCGCGGCCGAGCCCCAATGCGAGGTGTTTGTGCAGCACATGCGCCACCTGGCCAAGCAGTTCCAGCTCGATGCCCTGGCCGATGCCGTCAGGCGGGCCCTGGTGCAGTTCCATGCACAATCGCGGCCATGATCCCGATGCTTGACCGACTCGACCGCAGCCGTACCGATGTCGTGCTCATCGTGGACGACGTGCCCGACAACCTCTCCCTGTTGCACGACGCGCTGGACGAGGCGGGCTACACCGTGCTGGTCGCCACCCATGGCGAAGCCGCCCTGCAGCGTGCCAGCCAATCCGTGCCCGACATCATCTTGCTCGATGCCCTGATGCCCGGCATGGACGGGTTCGAGGTGGCACGGCGCCTGAAAGCGCAGCCCGAAACCAGCCACATCCCCATCGTCTTCATGACCGGCCTGACCGAGACCGAGCACGTGGTGGCCGCCTTCGAAGCCGGGGGCGTGGACTACGTCACCAAACCGATCCGGCCCCGGGAAGTGCTGGCCCGCATCGTCTCGCACATGGCCAGTGCCCGGCAGGCACGCCAGGCCCGCAATGCCCTGGATGCCTTTGGTCACGCGTCGATGACGGTGCGCCTTTCCGACGGCAGGGTGATGTGGCAGACGCCTTTGGCGCGAAAGCTCCTGCAGCAGTATTTCGAGACGCCCGAGACCGTGGCGCCCGATGAGCTGGTGGTGTGGCTGCGCCAGGTTACGCCCAGTGCGCTGGCCGACATGGCCACTGGCAAGCCGCCGCAGCCCTGGCTGGTTCAGCAAGGCGGCAGGCGCCTGAGCTTTGCCCTGCACGAACCCACGGGTGACGACAACTGGTTGCTGGTGATGCGCGAGACCTCGGACGAGGCCGCCATTGAAGCCCTGACCCAGGAACTCAAGCTCACGGCCCGCGAGGGCGAGGTGCTCTACTGGGTCGTCAAGGGCAAAACCAACCGCGACATTGGCGACATCCTGGGCACCAGCCCGGCCACCGTCAAAAAGCAGTTGGAACATGTTTTTGCCAAGCTGGGCGTCGAAACCCGCACGGCCGCAGCCGGACTGGCGATGAGCCGGGTGGGTCAGCTGAAAATGCGCTGAGACGCCCACACGCCCCCGCAAGGTGTGATCAATTGGCCGCAGAAGGGTGTTTCCGCTATTGCCAGCTCAAGTCGGCTCGGTACACTGATCTGCACTGAGGCCTGGGACCCTGTCCCGATTGGAAAGGGCTGCAGATGTCGGGTTTTCCCGGTGTTGATCTGATCGAGGCCGAAGGGCAACTCTGGTTGCAGCACCGGCCCATGCCTGATCGCCCCGCCTTGACTGTCGCGGTGGCTAAGGATTTGATTGCCCAAGCCGGGCATGCCGATTGGTTTTTGCTGGACAACGAACTGCATCAGGCGGTGAGTCGGTGCGCCAGTGAAGAGTCCTTCAAGGTGGCCATCGCTGAGCGGCGAGACGCCAGCTTCGAGTTAGAAATCGCGCCCGATGCCATGTGCGCCTGGGTGACGGTGACACCAGCGCGGGGCGGCAGCCTGCTGAATGCAAACGACGTGGTGCAGGCCTTGGCTCAAGCTGGAGTGCTGTTTGGTGTTGACGAAGCAAGCTTGCAGCAGGTGTGCACCTCGCCCGAAGGTGGCCGTGTGGTGGCCGCCCTGGGCAAACCGGCCCGCCATGGCGAAGACGCGCGCTTCGAGATGCTGGTCGATGTCACGCGCGACCGCAGGCCCAAAGTGGGGGCCGACGGCTTGATCGACTTTCGTGAATTGGGCGACATCCCCGTGGTCGAGGCTGACCAGGCCTTGATGAGAATCATCCCCGAGACGGCGGGTTTCCTGGGGCGCAACATCAACGCTGAGGTGCTTGAGCCGGTGCGTGGCCAACCGGTGGCTTTCGCGGCCGACCTGCCTGGCGCCAAAGTAGACGCCCAAGATCCCAAGCTCTTGCGTGCCGTGTTCGCGGGTCAGCCGGTGCGCGTTGGCGATGGCGTCATGGTCGAGAAAGTGGTTTTCTTCAACGGCGCCAGCATCGCCTCGGGCAACATCACGTTTGATGGCACGGTGCAAATCGAAGGCGACGTTCTCACCGGCATGAAGGTGCAGGCCAGTGGCGACATCATCGTGACGGGAACCGTGGACGGCGGGCACCTGGAGGCTGGTGGCAGCATCAGGGTGGGTGGGGGCATCATTGCGCTGGCCACTGCGCGCGCTGGCGATTCAGTGTCGGCCCGATTTGTCGAGCATTCCCAGGTGGACGCGGGTGTCGGCATCGCCATCGACAGCATGGCTTTGCAAAGCCAATTGCAGGCGGGCAATCAGATCATCGTAGGCACTCAGTCCCCGCAGCGCGGCCGCCTTGTGGGGGGATCTGCCCGCGCCATGATGCTGATCCGCACACCTTTGCTGGGCGATCCGTCCAGCACCGTCACCCAGGTTCTGGTGGGCGTCAACCCCGTGCTGGAGGCCGAGTACCAGGAGGTGCTGGGGCTGATTGCCAAGCAGAACCAGGAAGAGGAAAACCTCAGCAAGCTGGTTCAGCACCTGACCCGTCAGGGCGACAAAACGGGCGTGCTGGACCGGGTGCGCTCCACCTGGGCGCAGGCGCTGCAGGCCTTGGGCTTGTTGCTGGTGCGCAAGGATGATTTAGACAAGAGGATGGCCTTGTTCGCCAACGCGCGTGTCGAGATTGGCGCGGGCGTGTCGGGCGCGGTGGACTTGGCCTTTGGCAAGACGCAACGCCGCTTGCGCCGCACTTATGACATTGGGTACTTTTCCATCGACAAAGGCCTGGTCCTGTTCACCACGCCGGATGGGGATGCCTTGGTGGTGGACGGTTGATTCACACCGGAGGATAGCGCCTGATCAGACCGCGCTCAATGCGGCTGGAGCAGGCGCCGAGGGTCTGCTGATGCGCTGCCGACAAGGCTCCCCAGCGGTCTTCAAATGCGAGGCGGCATCGGGCGAAGGCGGGGCCCGATCCGGCCAGCACAACGCAGTTGTCGCCATCATCGGTGGCCACCGCCACCGCGTGGCCGCCAAAGCATCGCTCGATGCGCTGTGTCAGCTCGCCGCAGCGGGGCATTTCGGCGTGCAGGTTGACCACGAGCATGCCCTCTACACTCAGCGCGGCCTTGCAGGCGTCGTAAAAAACGCGTGAGCACAGGGCCTCTGGCTGGCCTTCGCCGGTGAAGCCATCCACCATCAACACGTCGTAGCGTTGCTGGGCTTGAGCCACGAAAGCCACGCCATCGGCGCAGATCACGCGGAAGCGCTCACTGTCTGCCGGGATCAGGAACTCGTCCCGCAGGGCGATCACCTCAGGGTTGATTTCAACGGTGGTGATGTCGACCTTCGGCAGGTGCTGGTGGCAGTACTTGGGCACCGAGCCTCCGCCCAGGCCAATCATCAGCATGGAGGCGGGGCTTGGGTTGAACAGCAGGAATCCCATCATCGCCCGGGTGTAGTCCAGGATCAGGGCGGTGGGGTCGTTGCGCCGCATGCAACTCTGGAGCAATGGTGAGTCCAGGCTCAGCGACAGGGTCTGCCGGTTCTTGTGGATGAAGGGGGACTGCTGTGACACGATGGGAGAAGTCTCTCACACGCCACGAATGCGCCTCTGATACGCCATGTGGCGTATTCCTGGAAAACAAGCGGCTGGGCACACTGGGTTCACTGATTCCCAAACCCCACTTGTTGTCTACCAGGAGCTTCATCCATGAACATTTCTCGTCGCAATGCCACCCAATCGCTGACGGCCGTCGCTTTGGGCGTGGTCGGCCTGCTCGTCGGTTCCCTGGCCCATGCCGCCGACACGATCAAGGTCGGCGTTCTGCATTCGCTGTCGGGCACCATGGCCATCTCGGAAACCGTCCTGAAGGACGTGGCCCTGATGGCCATCGATGAAATCAACGCCAAGGGCGGCCTGCTGGGCAAGAAGCTGGAACCCGTGGTGGTTGACCCGGCTTCCAACTGGCCCCTTTTCGCTGAAAAGGCCAAGCAACTGATCAGCCAGGACAAGGTCGCCGTGACCTTCGGCTGCTGGACCTCGGTGAGCCGCAAGTCGGTGCTGCCGGTGTTCAAGGAACTGAACAGCGTGCTGTTCTATCCCGTGCAGTACGAGGGTGAAGAGCTGGAAAAGAACGTGTTCTACACGGGCGCCGCGCCCAACCAGCAAGCCATCCCCGCTGTTGAATACCTGATGAGCAAGGACGGTGGCAGCGCCAAGCGCTTCGTGCTGCTGGGCACCGACTACGTCTACCCCCGCACCACGAACAAGATCCTGCGCGCCTTCCTGAAGTCCAAGGGCGTGAAAGACGAGGACATCATGGAGGAGTACACCCCCTTCGGTCACTCGGATTACCAGACCATCATCGCCAACATCAAGAAGTTCGCGGCCGGTGGCAAGAAAACCGCCGTGGTCTCGACCATCAATGGCGACTCGAACGTGCCTTTCTACAAGGAACTGGGCAACCAGGGCCTGAAGGCGTCGGACGTGCCAGTGGTGGCCTTCTCGGTGGGTGAAGAAGAACTGCGCGGTGTGGACACCAAGCCCCTGGTTGGTCACCTGGCCGCCTGGAACTACTTCATGTCCATCAAGAACCCGACCAACGCCGAGTTCATCAAGAAGTGGTCGGCCTATGCCAAGGCCAAGAACATCGCTGGCCACAAGGACAGGCCTTTGACCAACGACCCGATGGAAGCCACGTACATCGGCATCAACATGTGGGCCCAGGCCGTCAAGAAGGCTGGCAGCACCGACACCGACAAGGTCATCGCCGCCATGGCTGGCCAGACCTTCAAGGCACCTGGTGGCTTCACCTCCACGATGGACGCCAAGAACCACCACCTTCACAAGCCCGTCTTCATCGGCGAGATCAAGGCCGATGGCCAGTTCAAGGTGGTTTGGAAGACCCCCGGCCCCGTCAAGGCACAACCCTGGAGCCCATACATCGCCGGCAACGACGTGAAGAAGGACGAGCCAGAAACCAAGTGATGCTTGGTGCCGCCCGGTGCTGTCGAGCACGGGCGGTTTGATTTTCGAAGCAAAGCGGTTCGCCCCGTTGGGGGGTCACCCAACGGGGCGATTTTCTTGTCCGCTGTCTATTGTAAAAACGACTGGAACCAAGCTGTGAAACGATTTGACGCAGCACGCAAGCTGGGGCTGGCCATGTTGGTCACCCTCGGTTGCATGACGAACCCTGCCCACGCGCTGACTGCCGAAGAAGCCCATGCGGTCTCGGCCGGCGACAACGATGCCCGCATCCAGGCATTGCAAAAACTCATCCCCAAGAACGACGCGCGCCTGCCCATCCTGGTCCAGGCGCTGTTGAACGACAGCGTCAAGGTCTCTGGCGAGAAGGCCTACATCATTGAAGACGACAAGGTGTTGGATGCGGCCACCGGCCAGCCCACCACCTTGCCCGAAGACGCCGAAGACGTCACCAACAACGGCCGCATGAGCGGCGAGCTGGAGGCCGTGCTGGCCGTGGGCAAGCTCTTGTCGCCCGATGTGGCCGTGCGCGCCGAGGCCATCAAGACCATCGCGCAGAGCGTGGACGAAGCCAAGCTGCCCATGATCGACAAAGCCCTGGCGGCGGAGGCCGATCCCAAGCTCAAGATCCAACTGCAAAACCTGCGCGCCAAGGCCTTGCTGAGCGGCACCGACGCTGCCAAGCGCATTGAAGCCGCGCAAGAGTTGGCCGCCAGCGCCGACCCCGAAACCCAAGCCTTGCTGATGGAGCGCCTGCAGGATGGCGTGGAAACTGATCCGCAGGTGAAGATTGAGGTCAAGAAGTCGCTCGACTCCATCGCCAGCCGCCTGGCCTGGGGCGACCGCGCCGGTGTGCTGTTCACCGGCATCAGCCTGGGCTCCATCCTGCTGTTGGCCGCGCTGGGCCTGGCCATCACCTATGGCCTGATGGGCGTGATCAACATGGCCCACGGCGAGTTGATGATGATTGGCGCTTACGCCACCTACGTCGTGCAGAATTTGTTCCGCGACCACCTGCCCGGTGCTTTCGACTGGTACATCCTGGCGGCCGTGCCGGCTTCGTTCATGGCGGCGGCCCTGGTGGGCGCGGTGCTGGAGCGCACGGTGATCCGCTTCCTCTACGGCCGCCCGCTTGAAACCCTGCTGGCCACTTGGGGGATCAGCCTGGTGTTGATGCAGGCCGTGCGTGGTCTGTTTGGTGCGCAGAACGTTCAGGTTGAGAACCCGGCGTGGATGTCCGGCGGCTTCAACGTGCTGAGTAACCTCACGCTGCCCTACAACCGTTTGGCCATCATCGCCTTCGCTGGTTTGGTGCTGCTGGGCATGACCCTGCTGATCGCGAAGACGCGCATGGGCTTGTTCGTGCGCAGCGTGACGCAGAACCGGCCCATGGCCGCTTGCGTGGGCGTGAACACCGCCCGGGTCGACACCATGGCGTTCTCGCTGGGTGCAGGCATCGCAGGCCTGGCTGGTTGCGCCTTGTCGCAGGTCGGCAATGTGGGCCCCGACCTGGGTCAGAACTACATCGTGGATTCGTTCATGGTGGTGGTGCTGGGCGGCGTGGGGCAGATCGCGGGCACCGTCTACGCCGCCATGGGCCTGGGCATTTTCAACAAGCTGCTGGAAGGCTGGGCCGGCGCGGTGCTGGCCAAGATCATGGTGTTGATGTTCATCGTCGTCTTCATCCAGAAGCGTCCCCAAGGTTTGTTTGCCATGAAGGGCCGGAGTGCCGAAGCATGAGTGCCGTGTTGAAACCATCCCTCCTTTCCCCGGCCGTGACCGTGCCCCACAGCGCCTTGGGCATCAAGGGCTGGAGCAGCGTCATGGTGGCCATCATCGTGGTGTGCCTGCTGGTACCGGTGCTCAACCTGATGGTGCCGGTGGATTCCGCCTTCCACCTGTCGGACTACGCCGTCGGCCTGATCGCCAAGATCATGTGCTACGCCATTTGCGCCTTGGCGATGGACCTGATCTGGGGCTACACCGGCATCCTGTCGCTGGGCCACGGCCTGTTCTTTGCGCTGGGCGGCTATGCCATGGGCATGTACCTGATGCGCCAGATTGGCCGCGATGGCAGCTACAAGTCCGATCTGCCCGACTTCATGGTCTTCCTCGACTGGAAAGAAGTGCCCTGGCACTGGGCCTGGAGCGAGTCCTTCGTCGGCCAGATGCTGCTGGTGATCCTGGTGCCCGGCCTGCTGGCCTTCATCTTCGGCTTCTTCGCCTTCCGTTCGCGCATCAAGGGGGTGTATTTCTCGATCATCACCCAGGCCATGACCTACGCGGCCATGCTGCTGTTCTTTCGCAATGAAACCGGCTTTGGTGGCAACAACGGCTTCACCGATTTCAAGCGCATCCTGGACATCCCGCTGGCCCAGCCTTCCACGCGCATGGTGCTGTTCATCCTCACCGGCATGACGCTGATCGGCTTCTACCTGATGGCCCGCTGGTTGGTGAACACCAAGTTCGGCCGCGTGCTGCAAGCGATCCGCGATGCCGAGAACCGCGTCATGTTCTGCGGCTACAACCCGCTGGCCTACAAGCTCGCCATCTGGACCTTGTCGGCCGTGATGTGCGGCATCGCTGGTGCTTTGTACGTGCCCCAGGTGGGCATCATCAACCCGGGTGAAATGTCGGCCGCGGCGGGCATCGAGATCGCCATCTGGACGGCGGTGGGTGGTCGTGCCTCGTTGATTGGGCCCATCGTGGGTGCTTTCTTCGTCAACGGGGCCAAGAGCTGGCTCACGGTGGCCTACCCCGAGTTCTGGCTGTACTTCCTGGGTCTGCTGTTCATCCTGGTGACCCTGTTGCTGCCGCAAGGCATCGTCGGTGGCCTGAAGAAACTGTTCAACAAAAACGCACCGGAGACCAAAGTATGACGCCCGATCTGATGGAAGCCGGGGTGCAAGCCCTGAACAAGGCCAAGGGCCTGCCTGTGTTGAGCGAATCTGGCGGCCGCGAGGTCAGCTACGGTCGCGTGCTGGTGCCCGACCAGGTCGATCTGGCCCACGGTTCGATCCTTTATGTGGACGACATCACTGTGAGCTTCGATGGTTTCAGGGCGCTGAACAAGCTGTGCTTGAACATCGCGGCGGGCGAGATGCGTTGCATCATCGGCCCCAACGGCGCGGGCAAGACCACGATGATGGACGTCATCACGGGCAAGACCAAGCCGGATTCCGGGTCGGCCTTCTTTGGCTCGACCATCGACCTGCTGGCCATGCGCGAGAACGAAATCGCCCGCATCGGCATCGGCCGCAAGTTCCAAAAGCCCACGGTGTTCGAGCAGCTCAGCGTGTTCGAGAACCTGGAGCTGGCCTTGAAGGCCGATCGCCGCGCCCGCGCCTCGGTGTTCTTCAAGTTGAACAGCGAACAACTCGACCGCATCGGCGAGATGCTCAAGCTGATCCACCTGCGAGACCAGGCCCAGCGCACGGCTGGCTTGCTGTCGCACGGCCAGAAACAATGGCTGGAAATCGGCATGCTGCTGATGCAGGACCCCAAGCTGCTGCTGCTGGACGAGCCTGTGGCGGGCATGACCGACGAAGAAACCGAACGCACGGCCGAACTGTTCCTGTCGCTGGAAGAAGAGGGTTCGCACTCGCTGGTGGTGGTCGAGCACGACATGAAGTTCATCAACGAATTGACCACGCAAGGCAAGAACGCCGCCCGGAAAAAGGTGACGGTGCTGCACGAAGGCTCGGTGCTGGCCGAAGGCACGCTGGCCGATGTGCAGGCCAATGACAAAGTCGTCGAAGTCTATTTGGGCCGCTGAGCAAACCTATGTTGAATGTTGAACAAGTCAATCAGTACTACGGCGGCTCTCACATCCTGCGTGGCCTGGGTTTCGAGGCCAAGCTGGGCGAGGTCACGGTGGTGCTGGGCCGCAATGGTGTTGGCAAGACCACCTTGCTGAAAAGCCTGATGGGCGTCGTCTCCATCAAATCCGGCTCGATCAAGCTGGATGGGCAGGCCATCGACAAGCTCAAGCCCTACGAGCGCGTGCGGCTGGGCGTGGGCTATGTGCCGCAGGGCCGCGAAATCTTCGGCCGCCTCACGGTCGAAGAAAACCTGCAGATGGGGCTGGCCAGCAAGCCGGGCAGTACCCCCTTGCCCGAGCAGTTGTTTGAGCTCTTCCCCGTGCTCAAGCAGATGTTGCACCGCCGCGGCGGTGACCTGTCGGGCGGGCAGCAGCAGCAGCTGGCCATTGCCCGCGCGCTGGCGGCAGGCCCCAAACTGCTGATCCTGGACGAGCCGACCGAAGGCATCCAGCCCAGCATCATCAAAGACATCGGCCGCGCCATCCGCAAACTGGCCGACGAGGGATTGAACGGCCAGAAGATGGCCGTGGTGCTGGTGGAGCAGTTTTACGACTTCGCCGCTGAACTGGCCGACCAATACCTGGTCATGGAACGGGGCGAAATCATCAAGCGCGGCCGAGGGGCGGACATGGAGGCCGATGGTGTGCGGCAACTGATGTCGATCTGATGACCCCGTCGGCCGGACGCGTTCGCGCTGGATTCAGCGTCGACGGTGGCGGCTAACGACACCGGCCACGCCCAGCAGGCCCAGCGCTTGCAACGCCAGGGTGCCTGGTTCGGGCACCGGACCGGTCAGCGCCAGGCCCTGGGCGGCCCCGACTGTGAGCCTCAACTCTCCGGTCTTGGTCGCGTTGCTGGCATTGGTCAGCACCAGGTGGAAATCGCTCACCTGGTTGACCTCACTGTTCAACTGGACGCCGGCATTGCTGAAGGTGTAGGACTGTCCCCGGTAGTTGTAAAAGGTGTCGAAGTCGCTGAGATCCAAAAAACGGATGCCGCCGTTGATGCTGGCCTGGGTGCCGACTCGCAGGTTTCCGGTGCCGCTGAAAAGCCCGTTTGTGAGGGGCTGGATGGCGGCAGCGTCCAAGGTCGTGGCCATGTCCACATCGACAAAGAATTCAACCTTGGTGCCGGGCGACAGGGTGAAGGCCGCATCACTGATGCCTGACGTGCTGGCACCCTGGGAGTAGTAGGTCAGCAGGTTGTTCGGGTAAAGCGCCAGGAGATTGTTGACATTCTGTGCATCAATGGCGCTGTGAGCGGATTGCCCGTCGATGGTTTTGGTTGCGCTGGCGTTCACGCCGCCAACGCTCAGGGATCCGGTGTTTTGCGGGCTGAAGGGCAGCCCCGTCAGATCGAGGCGCTGGAGCGCGCCCGAAAGCGTTTCGTTTCCATTGGAAGTGATGTTGCTGACAAGCAGCACCGTGGAGAGCTGGCCTGGATACGAGGGCCCCGTGAAAACCAAGTTGGGGGCGATGCCATCGTTCGGGTTCAGGTCGGTCAGCTGGTAGCGCAGATTGGTCAGTTCGACCCGGGCTTCCGCGACGGGCGCGGCCATGACCTGTTGCGAAAGGGCGGCCAGCATGGCCAGAACAGGCATGGATTGAACGATGGCATGGCGCATTTTGTGTGTTCCCTGATTGTGATTGCATGACGGTCGCTTGTGCGCAATTGAAATAGAGCACGCGACGTGACCCATTTTACGACAGAGCCGCAGGAGGCCGATATCAGGGATCACACCCTACGGCGTTAATGGCCAGAGCTCAGCGGTTAGACTCTGGCCTCTATTTTTCTTCCAGGACAGTTGAAAGGATTTGCCATGCCTGTCACCACCACCCCTTCCGGCCTGCAATATGAAGACACCGTTGAAGGCGAGGGCGAAGTCGCTCAGGCCGGCACTTACGTTTCCGTGCACTACACCGGTTGGTTGTACGAAGGTGGCGTCAAGGGGGCCAAGTTCGACTCCAGCAAGGATCGCAACGATCCCTTCGAGTTTCCGCTCGGCGCGGGTCATGTGATCCGTGGCTGGGACGAGGGTGTGCAAGGCATGAAAGTGGGCGGCACGCGCACCTTGGTCATCCCGCCCGAGCTGGGCTACGGTGCCCGTGGCGCTGGCGGCGTGATCCCCCCCAATGCCACCTTGCTGTTTGAAGTCGATCTGCTGGCGGTCTGATCAATCATGTTTGCCCCCAGTCAGGACCAGGTTCGGCGGTTTTTCTGCGAGGCGTGGGCCAAGCACGAGGCCGGGCAGGTTCTGACCCCGCTGGAATTGCAGGCCACCGACTGGGCGGCCCAGCATCCCGAGTACCACACTGACCTCGCCGATGCCGAGTCAGCGGTCAAGGCGGTGTATGCCGTGGAAGGCGGGCGCACCAACCCCTTTCTGCACCTGTCCATGCACTTGTCGATCACCGAGCAGGTCAGCATCGACCAACCGCCGGGCATCCGTGCGGCTGTGCAGCGTTTGGCGCAAAGCCGGGCTTCGTTGCATGACGCTCATCATGAAGTCATGGAAGCTTTGGGGGAGATGGTGTGGAACTCCCAGCGTTCCGGCTTGCCATTTGACGGCCCAGCCTACATCGACCGCGTGCTGACGCTCGCCAGCCGCTGACCTCCATATTCCCCCCTGTCTTTGGCGGTCAAAGCTGACCTGCCGGCATTGCTGCGCGCTGCACTGGATGAAATATGCCAAATAAGTCACGAAAATCACGTGCCTTATCTACTCAAATAGCCCGCTTACTTGTGACTTATGCCGCCTATATCGGGGGTTGAATGCAGTTAAGCGTAAGGCTCTGGACGGTACACTTGAAGTGTTACCAACTGTTCAACTGGGCTTGTCATGCCGATCCTGAGTCAATCCGCCGGTACCGTCGTCGCTGTTTGGGGCAAGGCGTTTTATCACCTGCCCAATGGCAAGCTCGTGCCGGTCAAAGTTGGTGACCACATCGAGGGGGGGGAGGCGATCCTGACGAGTCAGGACGGCATCGTCAAAATCACCTCCGATGACGGCCCCACGGTGTTGCTGAAGGCCAAGCTGGCCGCTGCCGACACCGACAAGGTCATCACCGGCCTGAACAACGACGAGTTGGATTTCAACACCGCCGCCGGCTTGCAAGGCGGCGGCAGTGGCGGATTGCTGCCTGGCCTGCGCGTTGACCGGGTTTCCGAAGCCGTCACTGGTCAGGAATACCAATACAGCACAGAACGCGGTGCCCCCACGGCACCGCTGGCCTCGGCCGAACAGCCTTTGTATCCGGCAGCCGAGGACACGACACCGCCAGCCATCCTGACGGCCCAGTTGGACCCCTCGTCCGACAGCGGCACCAAGGGCGACGGCATCACCAACGACGCCACTCCGACGATCAGCGGCACGGGCGACCCTGGCGCGCAGATCAAGGTGACCATGCCTGGCACGAATGAAGTGCTGACCACCACGGTCCTGCCCAACGGAACCTGGACGGTCACGCCCACGCAAAACATCCCCAACGGCACGACGGGCCTGGTTCAGGTCACTGAGACCGATGCGGCTGGCAATGCCACGCAAACCACGGTCCCTCTGAGCATTGACACGAGCGTGCCCAACAACGGCGCTGCGCCGACTGTGACGATCACGGAAGACGCCAACAACGACGGCTTCATCAACAAGGCCGAGTTGACCGGCAACGTGGATGTCAAAGTGGCGTTCACGCCAGCGCAAGTGAGCGTAGGCGATGTGGTCAAGGTCACCTCCGGTGGCGTGACCAATGAAGTGAGCATCACGGCGCAAAACAAAGCCAATGGCTTTGTCGCCACGAGCTTCACCGCGCCCGCCAACGGCACGACGATGACGGTGATCTCGCACATCGAAGATGCTGCCGGCAACCGCAGTGCCACCGGCAGCGATACCGCCAAGCTGGACCTGAGCACGCTGACTGGGCTGAGCATCAGCCTCACCACCGATGCGAATGACGATGGCTTCATCAACCAGAGCGAACTGGCAGGTGCCCAGACGGCCGATGCACGGGTCAAGCTGCCGAGTGACGCCGTGGCTGGCGATTTGCTGACCGTCACCAGCACGGGCAGTGCGCCACAAACCATCACGCTCACCCAGTCGCACATTGATGCGGGCCAGGTGCAAGTGAGCGTTGTCGCTCTGGCCAGTGGCACTGATCTGGTGGTCACAGCCCAAGTGAGCGATGCGGCGGGCAACCAGTCCGCCGTGGTCAGCGACCATGCCGTCATCGCGACCGATGACATTTTGGCGCCCAAGGTCACTATTGGCGAAGATGCCAATGACGACGGCTACATCAACAAAGTGGAGCTGAACGGCAACATCGACGTCTCAGTGGCCCTGCCTGCCACGGCCAAGGCGGGCGACAGCCTGCTGGTCAGCGCCAATGGCGCCGCGCAAACGCCAATCGTGCTGACACAAGCCGACATTGACAAGGGCAGCGTGTCCGTGCCTGGCATCACCAACCCTGGCGAAGGCAGCACCTTGACGGTGACGGCCCAAGTCAAGGACGTGGCGGGCAACCTGGGTGCCACCGGCACCGACAGCGCGGTCATCGACACCACACCTCCGTCAGTCCTGACCGCGCAGCTGGACCCCGCTTCCGACAGCGGCACCAAGGGCGACGGCATCACCAACGATGCCACGCCCACGATCAGTGGCACAGGCGACCCCGGCGCGCAGATCAAGGTGACCATGCCTGGCACTGGCGAAGTGCTGACCACCACCGTGTTGCCCAACGGCACCTGGACGGTCACACCCACGCAAGACATCCCCAACGGCACGACGGGCCAAGCCCAAGTCACCGAGACGGATGCCGCAGGCAACACCACGCAAACCACCGTCCCGCTGAACATCGACACGGGCGTGCCCAACAATGGCGCAGCGCCCACCGTGACGATCACGGAAGATGCCAACAACGACGGCTTCATCAACAAGGCCGAGCTGAACGGCAATGTGGACGTCAAGGTGGCCTTCACGCCAGCGCAGGTGAGCGTGGGCGACGTGGTCAAGATCACCTCTGGTGGCGTGACCAATGACATCGTCATCACGGCGCAAGACAGGGCCAACGGCTTTGTCAACACGACCTTCACCGCGCCCGCCAACGGCACGACGATGACGGTGAACTCTCACATCGAAGATTCGGCGGGCAATGTCAGTGCCACCGGCAGCGATGCCGCCAAGCTGGACCTGAGCACGCTCACGGGTCTGAGCATCAGCCTCAGCACCGATGCGAACGACGATGGCTTCATCAACCAGGTCGAGTTGGCGGGCGGCAGCCAGGTCACGGCACAAGTCAAGTTGCCGGTTGATGCGGCCGCAGGCGATGCGCTGAGCATCACGGCCACCGGCAATGCCCCGCAAACCATTGTCCTGACGCAAGCGCAAATCGACGCGGGCCAGGTGCAAATCAGCCTGACGGCTCCGACCAGTGGCACCGATCTGGTGGCCACGGCGCAAGTGAGCGATGCGGCGGGCAACCAATCTGCGGTGGTCAGCGACCACGCCATCATCGCCACCGACGACATCTTGGCACCCAAGGTGACCATCACCACGGACGCCAACAACGACGGCTACATCAACCAAGCCGAACAAGGCGCCAGCAGCGCCATCGGCGTGCAGATCGACCTGCCCGGCACAGCCAAAGCGGGCGACAGTTTGCTGGTGAGCATCAACGGTGCCAACCAGGCGCCGATCGTTCTGACGCAGGCTGACATCGACAACCACAGCGTGGCCATTCCTGGCGTGACCAGCCCAGGCGATGGCGGTACCTTGACGGTGACGGCGCAATTCAAGGATGTGGCGGGCAACCTGGGTGCCACGGGCACTGACAGCGCCAAAATCGACACAACGAGCTACACCGGCCTGGGCATCAGCATCACCACCGATGGCAACAACGACGGCTACATCAGCAAGGCCGAGTTGACCGACAACACCATCGGCGTGCGGGTCACCCTGCCAGCCGGGGCTGCCGCAGGCGACACCCTGAGCGTGACTGGCTCGGGCAATGTGGCGCAAGTGATCACCTTGAGCGCTGCGCAACTGTCTGCTGGCTTTGTGGACCTGAAATTCAACCCCACGGCCGACAACACCGACTTCGTGTCCACGGCCAGCATCGTGGACGCGGCGGGCAATAGCGCAGGACCGGTTATCGACGCTGCCCGCCTGCAACTGGGCGTGCCTGGCGCGCCCATCGTCACGATCGGTGAAGACAGCAACAACGACGGCTTCATCAACAAGGCCGAACTGAGCGGCAACATCGACGTCTCGGTGGCCCTGCCTGCCACGGCCAAGGCGGGCGACAGCCTGCTGGTCAGCGCCAATGGCGCCGCGCAAACGCCAATCGTGCTGACACAAGCCGACATTGACAAGGGCAGCGTGTCCGTGCCTGGCATCACCAACCCTGGCGAAGGCAGCACCTTGACGGTGACGGCCCAAGTCAAGGACGTGGCGGGCAACCTGGGTGCCACCGGCACCGACAGCGCCATCATCGATACGACACCGCCAGCCATCCTGACCGCGCAACTGGACCCCGCTTCCGACAGCGGTACCAAGGGCGACGGCATCACCAACGATGCCACGCCCACGATCAGTGGCACAGGCGACCCCGGCGCGCAGATCAAGGTGACCATGCCTGGCACTGGCGAAGTGCTGACCACCACCGTGTTGCCCAACGGCACCTGGACGGTCACACCCACGCAAGACATCCCCAACGGCACGACGGGCCAAGCCCAAGTCACCGAGACGGATGCCGCAGGCAACACCACGCAAACCACCGTCCCGCTGAACATCGACACGGGCGTGCCCAACAATGGCGCAGCGCCCACCGTGACGATCACGGAAGATGCCAACAACGACGGCTTCATCAACAAGGCCGAGCTGAACGGCAATGTGGACGTCAAAGTGGCCTTCACCTCGGCCCAGGTCAACATCGGCGATGTGGTCAAAGTCACCTCCGGTGGCGTGACCAATGACGTGACGATCACGGCGCAAGACAAGGCCAACGGCTTCGTGAGCACCAGCTTCACGCCAGCCGCCGAAGGCACGACCATGACGGTGACCGCCCTCATCGTGGACACCGCTGGCAACAGCAGTGCGCCCGGCACTGACAGCGCCAGGATCGACACAACGAACTACACCGGCCTGGGCATCGCCATCACCACCGATGGCAACAACGACGGCTACATCAGCAAGGCCGAGTTGACCGACAACACCATCGGCGTGCGGGTCACCCTGCCAGCCGGGGCTGCCGCAGGCGACACCCTGAGCGTGACTGGCTCGGGCAATGTGGCGCAAGTGATCACCTTGAGCGCTGCGCAACTGTCTGCTGGCTTTGTGGACCTGAAATTCAACCCCACGGCCGACAACACCGACTTCGTGTCCACGGCCAGCATCGTGGACGCGGCGGGCAATAGCGCAGGACCGGTTATCGACGCTGCCCGCCTGCAACTGGGCGTGCCTGGCGCGCCCATCGTCACGATCGGTGAAGACAGCAACAACGACGGCTTCATCAACAAGGCCGAACTGAGCGGCAACATCGACGTCTCGGTGGCCCTGCCTGCCACGGCCAAGGCGGGCGACAGCCTGCTGGTCAGCGCCAATGGTGCGGCCCAAGCTCCGATCTTGCTGACGCAAGCCGACATTGACAAGGGCAGTGTGTCCGTGCCTGGCATCACCAACCCTGGCGAAGGCAGCACCCTGACGGTGACTGCCCAAGTCAAGGATGTGGCGGGCAACCTGGGTGCCACCGGCACCGACAGCGCCATCATCGACACCACACCTCCGTCAGTTTTGACCGCGCAACTGGACCCCGCTTCCGACAGCGGCACCAAGGGCGACGGCATCACCAACGATGCCACGCCCACGATCA
>NZ_JAQSDR010000039.1 GCF_029946005.1 Aquabacterium sp. | reverse complement strand
CCGCCGAAGGCACGACCATGACGGTGACCGCCCTCATCGTGGACACCGCTGGCAATACCAGTGCCACTGGCAGCGACATTGCCATCATCGACACCACGCCCCCGGCACTCGACCTCGATGCCGACAACTCCAGTGGCGTCACTGGCGCGGGCTATGTCACCAGTTATACCGAAGGCTCGGCGCCAGTCCGTTTGTCAGACCTTGACATCAGCCTTTCCAGCTCTCACCCAACCCAGCTGACGGGCGCCACGGTCACACTCACCAATGCCCAGGCCGGTGATGTGCTGTCGGTGCTGAACGCCTTGCCTGCAGGCATCACCGCCGTCGTGGTGGGCAGCACCGTTACCCTGAGCGGCACCGCGTCTCTGGCCGATTACCAGATCGCCATCCGCGACATCGGCTTTTCCAGCACCTCGCCCAATCCGTCCACGGTGAACCGCACGGTCGAAGTCACTGTCACCGATGGCACCAGCCTGAGCAACACCGCTCTGACCACCGTGCAGTTCACCGCCGTCAATGATGCGCCGGTGGTTGGCACCACCACTGGTTACCTGTCGGAAGAAGGGCTGCCGGGTGGTTTGAAGGACAGCAACGGCACCAACGACAACACCGACAGCGCCACGGTCAGCGGCAAAATCACCATGAGTGACGCCGACTCGGCCATCACGTCCGTGACCTTGACTGCCCCCACCGAGCCCGTCATGGCCGCCAACGGTCAAGCCGTCGTCTGGACGAGCGACGGCAACGGCGGATTGATCGGCAAAGATGGCAGCGGCGCTGGTGCCAACACCGTGTTCACCGTGTCGATCGACAACGCGGGCAACTACAGCGCTCAGTTGCTCGCCCCGTTGCACCACGCTTCGGCGGGTGAAGATGTCCTGAACCTGAGCTTCGGCGTCACCGCCAGCGATGGGGCCAAGACGGGCCAGGGTAACTTGACCATCCAGGTGCAAGACGACGCCCCCGGCGTGCTGGGCCCGGTCATCGATTCGGTGGTCACCATCAACACCAACCTGCTCATCACGCTGGACGTGTCGGGCAGCATGAACGATGTCATCAGCGGCACGCAGACACGCCTGAGCCTGGCGGTGGCGTCCATCAAGACCTTGCTGGACAAGTACGACCAGATTGGTGACGTCGCTGTGCGCCTGGTCACTTTCTCAGGCACGGCGCAGGCCTTGGGCAGCACCTGGCTCACCGTCAGCGCGGCCAAGAGCCTGCTGGCCTCGATCACCGCCAGCGGCGGGACCAACTACGACTATGGCCTGAGCGCTGCTGAAACCGCCTTCAACACCTCTGCTGGCAAGCTGATTGGCGCCCAAAACGTGGGCTACTTCTTCTCGGACGGCAACCCCACCTTGTCCAGCGACCGTCCCAACACCAACACCAACCCGGGCGACCAGACCAACGCCAGCTACGGTGATGGCATCGACACTTCCGAAGAGGCCGGTTGGGTCAAGTTCCTCAACGACAACCAGATCAAGTCTTACGCCATTGGCCTGGGCGCTGGTGTCTCAGCCACCTACCTCAACCCCATTGCCCATGATGGCCAGGCGGGGCAGAACCTCAATGGCACCGTGGTCAGCAACCTCAGCCAGTTGGACGCCGTGTTGTCAGGCACGGTCAAGGAGGCCGCGGTCGGTAAACTGTTCACGGCGGGCTCCGTCATGGCCTTGCCAGGTGGCGCTGATGGCTTCGCCCACGTGGACAGCATCACCATCGATGGTCGCGTGTACACCTACGATGCGGCCAACCCCGTGATCACGGTGGCCACCAGCGTGGGCAACCTGACGCTGCACATGGACACTGGCGAGTACACCTATGCCGCACCAGGCGGGCAGGGGGCGGCTGGTTTGACCGAAACCTTCACCTATTCACTGGCCGATGGCGACGGTGACACTACCTCATCGACCCTGACGATCCGGGTTGAAGCCACCAATGTGCAAGCGGGCACCACCGCGATCGACACCTTCAACGGCACGTCGGGCGCCGACATCCTGATGGGCCGCGAAGGCAACGACATCATGAACGGCGGCCTGGGCGATGACCGCCTTTATGGCAACGCTGGCAACGACGTTCTCAATGGCGGTGATGGCCAGGACACCCTCAACGGTGGTTTGGGCAACGACACCCTCAATGGCGGTAATGGCAATGACATCTTGATCGGTGGTCCGGGCAGCGATGTCCTGACCGGTGGCCTGGGTTCGGACACCTTTGCCTGGAACTTCGCCGACCCTGGCGTGGCCACCACCTCGGGCCGTGCGATCGACACCATCAAGGACTTCAACGTGGCGCCCGTGGCCGATGGTGGCGATGTGCTGGATTTGCGTGACCTGCTGCAAGGCGAGAACACCACCGGTGGCAGCGGCAACTTGCACAACTACCTGGACTTCGACACCTCAACCGCGGGCACGACGGTGGTGCGCGTCAGCGCCACAGGTGGTTTCACCAACGGCACCTACGCGTCCGGGCAGGAAACGCAACGCATTGTCCTGGAAGGCGTCAACATCCGCACCGACATTGGCTTGGCTGCCAACGCCACGGACGACCAGATCATCGTCAAACTGTTGCAGCAGAACAAGCTGTTGGTTGACGGCTGAGTGGGGGCAGGGGTCACCTTCACGGTGGCCCATGAAAAAAGCCACGCTTGATGAGCGTGGCTTTTTGCTGCTCGGCGCAACCTGGATCAGCGGAACTTGGCTTGAGGTACCGTCTTCAAATCGCTGGGCAAGCCGCCGATGTAGTGAGACAGCAATTTCAGCTCAGGCAAGGTGAACATCTTGGCCTGGGCAGCCATGATCGGATTGCTGCGCCCGATGGGGCCTTTGCTGTCGGCCTGGTAGGATTTCAGCGCCACGAACAAATAGTCTTCGTACTGGCCCGCCAGCTTGGGGTAGACGTCAATCGGCTTGTTCAAATCAGCGCCGTGGCAAGAGGCGCAGTTGCCTTTTTTCAGCAGAGCGTCGATCTCAGCATTGGGCGCCACGCTCTTGGCCGCGTGGGCCGGCAGGTTCTTGCCACTGGCTTCGTAATAAACCGAGATGTCGGCGATGTCCTGGTCGGTCAGCGACGCCGCGATGCCACGCATGGTGGGGTGCTTGCGCTCGCCCTTCTTGTAAGCGTTCAGGGCTGTGGCGATGTATTTGGCGCTCTGGCCTGAAATCATCGGCACGCGGTGGATTTCCGGAAAGCTGGCCTGGTAGCCCACGATGCCGTGGCAGCCAATGCACATGGCCACTTTTTTCTGCGCCGCGACCGGGTCACCTGGTTTGGTCTCCTGGGCGTGCGCTGCCCCGGTCAGCAGGCCTGCGATGGCAAGGCTCAGGGAACAAATCAGGGAAGGCAGTGTTTTCATGGTTCTGGCGGGAAAAATGCGGGCAGGTGAAAAAACACGAATCGCGCCATTATAGGGAGCGACCTATACTCGAATACAGGATCAACCCGGTTGAGCAATCACATGAAGTTTCAAGGTACAGACCAATACGTCGCCACAGACGACCTCAAACTGGCGGTGAACGCCGCACTGACGCTTCAGCGGCCCCTGCTGATCAAGGGCGAGCCCGGTACCGGCAAAACCATGCTGGCCGAAGAAGTCTCGCAAGCGCTGGGCATGCCACTGTTGCAATGGCACATCAAATCCACCACCAAGGCCCAGCAAGGCCTCTACGAGTACGACGCCGTCAGCCGCCTGCGCGACAGCCAGTTGGGCGAGGAAAAGGTCAAGGACATCCACAACTACATCGTCAAGGGCGTGTTGTGGCAGGCGTTTGATGCCGACCAGCAGGTCGCCTTGCTGATCGACGAGATCGACAAAGCCGACATCGAGTTCCCGAATGACCTTCTGCGCGAAATCGACCGCATGGAGTTCTACGTGTACGAGACACGCCAGCTGGTCAAGGCCAAGCACCGGCCGCTGGTCATCATCACCTCCAACAACGAAAAAGACCTGCCGGACGCCTTCCTGCGCCGCTGCTTCTTCCACTACATCCGCTTCCCCGATGCCACCACGATGAAGAAGATCGTGGACGTGCATTTCCCGGGCATCAAGCAGGAGTTGCTGGCCTCGGCCATGCGGCACTTCTACGAAGTGCGCAACCTGCCGGGCCTGAAGAAAAAGCCCAGCACATCGGAGTTGATCGACTGGCTCAAGCTGCTGCTGGCCGAGGACATCCCGCTCGAAGTGCTGCAAAGCAAGGACGACAAGGCCAGCGTGCCGCCCTTGGTGGGCGCCTTGCTCAAGAACGAGCAAGACCTCAGCCTGTTCGAGCGCCTGGTGGCCATGGCCCGCAACAACCGCTGATCAAGCCGGCCAGGGCTGATCAGGCCGCCACGCGGTCTGGCGCGCTGACCACCTTGTTGCGGCCCTCGGCCTTGGCTTGGTACAGCGCATCGTCGGCACGGCGCAGCAGCGAGGCCAGGGCTTCCAGCGAGTCATTGGCCGTGGCAAGCCCGGTGCTGATGGTGACGGTGATGGTCTCGTCAGCCCAGGGGATGTTGATCTGGCTGATCGCGTGGCGCAAGCGTTCGGCCGCCAGCAGGGCGCCTTCATGCAGCGTGTGGGGCAGCAAAACGCAAAACTCTTCGCCGCCGAAACGTGCCACCCGGTCCACCTCGCGCGCTTGCGCCTGCAGGGCCTGAGACACCGCGCACAGCACCGCGTCCCCGGCGGCATGGCCCAGCCGGTCATTGATGCGTTTGAAATGGTCGATGTCCACCATCAGCACGGTGAAAGGTTCACCAAAGCGGTGCAGGCGCTGGGCCTCGCGGTCCAGCAGGTATTCGATGGCGCGGCGGTTCAACAGGCCAGTCAGCGCGTCGTGGTGGGACAGGTGTTCCAGGCGCCGCACCAAGCGGATGACCACGATGTACCCCAAGACGAAGGCCGACAAAATTGACACCGTCACGCTGGTGAACACCATGCCCACTTGCGCCTGCTGGACATTGCCCAGAAGCCAGGGCCAGGGCGCCCCGGGTAGCAACTCGCTCACGGCCAGGCCGGCAAACATCAAGGCGACGCTGATCAACAGCGCCGAGTGCAGCCAAGCAGTGCCCACCTGGAACTCCGTGCGCAGCGGGCCAAAACATTCTCGGGCCGTGCGCAACATCACCCAGCAAATGATCGCGCCACTGACCACGATGCCGGCCACCCTCCAACCCATCGGCAGGCACAAGCCCAGGCAGAACAAGGTGGTGCCCAAGCCCAGAACCAGGTGTGATCCGTCGGTGTGCCGCAGTTTCAAGAATGCCTGCAAGCCGCGCCGCAGCGATACTGCACCATGCACCACCAGCACGCAGGCCAGCAGCGCCAAAGGGGTGTCGGGCCAGCCATCGTTGAACAACAGGCAAGCCAGCGCCAAACCATTGGACAGGCTGGCCACCAGCCAGTGCATGGCGGCCTTGCGCGACAGACCCAGCCACGTGCCTGCAGCCCACCACATCAAGGTGGTCAGGCCGTGCGTCAACAGCACAAAAGCCAAAAGCAGGTGGCGTACTTCCATGATCAGACCTTAACGGACCTCTAGCCCGTTCTGGGGACAGGGGCAACCCTGAAGGGTTAAAAAATGCAATGCGTCTGCACGGCGCCAGTAAAAGGCCAAAATAGGCGGCAATTCGCAGGACTTCATATGCTCATCGACTTCTTCTTCGCGTTGCGTTCAGCTCGGCTGCCGGTCACCATCCCGGAGTACCTCAGTTTGCTGGAGGCCATCAAGCTCGACGTGATCGAGCCATCGGTGGATGAGTTTTATCACCTTGCGCGAATGTCACTTGTAAAGAATGAGACCCACTTCGATAAATTTGACCGGGCCTTTTCCACCTATTTCAGGGGTGCGAGCGCCGAGGTCGACCTGACCCGTGAAATACCTCTCGAATGGCTGCGCAAGCGATTCGAGCGTGAACTGAGCGCTGCCGACAAAGCCGCCATCGAAGCGATGGGCTGGGACAAGCTCATGGATCGCCTCAAAGAGTTGTTTGAGGAGCAGAAAGAACGCCACGAGGGTGGCAACAAATGGATTGGCACTGGCGGCACCTCGCCGTTCGGCGCGCATGGCTATAACCCCGAAGGCATCCGCATCGGGCAGGACAAATCCCGGCACCGCAGCGCGGTCAAGGTCTGGGACAAGCGCGAGTTCAAGGACTACGACGACACCGTTGAGCTGGACACGCGCAACATCAAGGTGGCTTTGCGGCGCCTGCGCAAGTTCGCGCGCCAGGGTGCGGCCGAAGAGTTTGCGCTCGATGCCACCATCCAGGCCACCGCCGCCAATGCCGGCATGCTGGACATCAAGATGATCCCCGAGCGGCACAACACCGTGAAAGTGATTTTGCTGATGGACGTGGGCGGCTCGATGGACGACCACATCCACCGCGTCGAAGAGATGTTCTCGGCCGCCAAGAGCGAATTCAAGCACCTGGAGTTTTACTACTTCCACAACTGCGTCTACGACTTCATGTGGAAGAACAACCACCGCCGCTTCTCTGAAAAAATCCCCACCTGGGACATCATCCGCAAGTACAACAAGGACTACAAGCTGATCTTTGTGGGCGATGCCACCATGAGCCCCTATGAGATCCTGCAAGCGGGCGGCAGCGTCGAATACAACAACGAAGAGGCCGGTGCCGAGTGGATCCAGCGCCTCACGCATGCCTTCCCGCACCACGCCTGGATCAACCCGGAGCCTGCCGGTGTGTGGGGCTACCGCCAGAGCATTTCCATCATGCAGCAACTGGTGGGCAACCGAATGTTTCCTCTGAGCCTGCAAGGGTTGGAAGGCGCAATGCGGTTGTTGAGCAAATGATTGTTCGCTTCTTGGTTCTGACTTGCGCCGCTTGGGGCCTGATGCCGTCTGTGGCGTGGGCGCAGGACACGGCCGCCTTGCGGCCCCCCGAAGCGGCGGCCAGCGAAGCCCAAGCGCCCCGGGCCGCACGGCGTGCGCCTCTGGTCTGGAAGCTGGACATTGAAGCGCCGGGTGCGCTGGACGACTTGCTGAGCAACTACCTGGACCTGGGTCGTTACCATCAGGAGGCCACGGCCGAAGGGGACAACACCGGCATGGCCATTCGCCGCAGCGAGTTGCGGCGCCTGGTGGCCGCGGCCCCGGATCAGGCACGCAGCCTGCTGGAAGCGCAGGGCTATTTTGCCGCCAAGATCCACACCAGTGTGTCCGACGAGGTCGAAGGGCAGCCCATGATCATCAAGCTGGTGGTTGAGCCAGGCCCCCGCACCAGGGTGAGCCGCGTGCAGATGGTGTTTGAAGGCGATCTGGACACGGCCTTGTCCAAAGAAGAGGCCCATGCCAAGGCGCTGGTGGCCGATCTGGAATCCGAATGGGCCTTGCCAGCGGGCACCATCTTCACGCAGCCCAATTGGTCGGCGGCCAAGAATGGCATGCTGGCGAGGATGCGGGCCAAAGGCTACCCCCTGGCCACCTGGAGCGGTACCTCGGCCACGGTCGATGCCCAGAACAGGACGGCGGCCTTGTTCGTTGTGGCCGACAGCGGGCCCATTTTTCATTTCGGCGACATCTACATTGAGGGCCTGAAAGTGCAGCCAGCCTCGGCGATCCTCAACTTGGCACCGTTTGCCAAAGGCACGATCTACCGCGAGCAGTCTTTGCTGGATTTCCAGGAGCGCGTGCAAAAGCTCAACCTGTTCGACAGCGTCTTCATCAACATGGAGCAGGATCAAAGCCGGGCCGATGGGGCGCCCGTGACCGTGCAGGTTCACGAGCTGTCCTTGCAGCAGGCCACCGTGGGTGTGGGCGTCAGCAGCGACACTGGTCCGCGCATTTCCGTCGAGCACCTGCACCGCCACATCCTGAACCAAGCTTGGCAAGCCAAGACCAAACTGCAACTGGCCAAGATCGACTCCAGTTTGCAGGTGGACCTGATTTCACATCCCAGGCCGGGGCGCAAGCGGTGGCTGGTGTCCGGGCAGTTGGCCAAGGAGACCGACACCTCCGACGCGGTGACCACCAGTGAACGTCTGCGCTTGGGGCAATTGCGGGAAGGCGAGCGGCTGGAGTTGACCCGCTATGTTGAATACCAAAGCGCCCGCGTGAAATCGAAGGCGGGCGAGCAGGTGTCCGACGCCTCTGCCATCAGCGGCACCGTGCAATACGCTTGGCGCGATGTCGACAGCCAGACTTTGCCCACCACCGGCATCACGGCCCTGACTTCGGTGGGCGTGGGCCACAGCTTTGCCACCCGTGAGAGTTCCGGTCCGTTCAGCCGCTTGTATGGCCGCCTGACCTGGTACAAGCCTTTGCGCTGGGGCTGGGACGCCACGACCCGCATCGAAGGTGGCCGCATCTTGTCCCGCGAATCGGTCAGCATCCCTGATCCCTTGCTGTTCCGCGCTGGGGGGGACGAGTCGGTGCGCGGCTATGGCTACCGCTCGATCGGGGTGAGCCGCGACGGCGCGCTCGTGGGCGGGCGTTCAATGACGACGCTCAGTGGCGAGCTGGCCCACCCCTTCCTCAAGAAATACCCCAGCATCCTGGGCGCCGTGTTTTTTGATGCCGGTGGTGTGGCCGACCAGTTTGCCGACATCAAGTTGCAACGAGGCTATGGCGCGGGCATCCGCTGGCGCAGCCCGGTCGGGCCCTTGAAGATCGACCTCGCGTATGGCGAACAGACGCAGAGCTTTCGCATCCACTTCAGCGTCGGGATCACGCTTTGACGAATCAGCCCGCCGCTTTGCCCCCCCGCACCTCGCGGTCGGCCTGGGTGCGACCGCTTTGGGTGGCGAGCACCTTGCTGGTGACCACCTTGCTGGTGTTGGTCGTTCTGGGGCTGAGCGGTCTGTGGTGGGCTTTGCACAAGGAGGCGCCCACGGCGCGCTTGTTGTCCGTGCTGCCCTGGGTGAAGGTGGTTGAACCCAAGGGCGGGCTGTTGACGGGTTTCAGTGCGCAGCGCATGGAGATCAGCCTGCCGCGCGGATCAAGTCTGGTGCTGCTGGAACCGCACTGGCAAGGCTTGAGTTTCCGCCACGATGGCTCGGTGAGCGGGCGCGTGGGGGTGACCGTCGATGCCTTGCAGGCGCGCAGCGTCCATTTGCATTGGGTGTCCTCTCCGCCATCACTCAAGCCCAGTCCGGCACCCACTGGCTTCGACCTGCCGGTGTCGGTGCGTTTGAAGTCGGTCACCGTGGGGGCCTTTAGCAGCAATCTGCTCGAACCCCAGGTTTTGCAGGACCTGGACGCGCGTGTTTTCCTGCAAGAGTCTGTGGGCTCGGAGCACCAGCACCAGGTGGTGTTGAAAAAGCTGTCCGTCCATGGATGGCAGTTGGCCGGGCGGGCGGCCTTGGGCACGCGCCAGTCCATGGCGCTCGATCTGAGCCTGAATGCCGAGCACGCTGCAGCGGGCACCAGCCGCATCGACATTGGTGATGCGCAGTTGCGCTTGAAGGGGCCCTTGCAGAAGCTGGTGGCTGATGGGCAAGTGCAGTTGGGCAAGGGCACCGAAGCGGCGCAGAACTTGACGATGTCGGGCGAAGTGGCCCCCTTCGCTGCTTGGCCCTTGCCCAGGCTGGCGGTACAGGCCAAGGGCCTGAACGTGGCAATGCTGTGGCCGGCCTTGCCCGAGACGGCCCTGTCGGGAACGGTGTTGGTGCAGCCCATGGCGCTGAGTGCCCAACGCAGCAAGCCCGATCTGGCGTTGGACATCGCGCTGACCAATGCCAAGCCCGGTGCCTGGGATGCCCGAGGCTTGCCCTTGTTGCGCGTGGCAGGCCAGGCGGCCTTGCCGATCGCACTCACGGGGGCTTCGGCCGGGCAGCTGAGCAGCCTGGGGCAGGCCGGGCAGTTGGCGATGACGCTGACCCTGCCCAGGACGGGTGGGCAGACCCCCGGCACAGTGCGGGTCAATGGCACCTGGGACCTGGTCACCCCTCAGAAAACACATTTGCAGGCCGACATCCAGGGCTTGGAGCCTCAGGCGCTGGATGGGCGCGCGCCGCCATTGCAGTTGCAGGGCCGCGTCAACGTCCAGTCGGCAGCTTCTGACGGCAAGGCTTGGGAGCGCTGGGCCGTGCAGGCCGAGCTGAAGGGGCAGTACCACAAAGGTCCGGGGACGCCGATCCATCCGGTGGCCGTGAACCTGGATGGGCATTGGTCGCGGGCCCTGATCGACGTCGAAAGCCTGAGCCTCAGTTCGGGCGCGGCGCTGGCCAAGCTGACCGGCCAAGCCAGTCAAACGGGGGAGTCACCGTGGCGGGCCAAGGGGCAGCTTGACCTGTCGAACTTCGACCCGCAGCTTTGGATGCCCTGGCCCGACAAGGCCACGGGCAGCAACCGGCTGCAAGGCCGTGTTCAGTTCGAGGCCGATGCTTTGGGACAGGGCGAGATGACGGGGCGCCTGGATCCCAGCCAGTTGGCGGGCATTCCATTGAACGGCCTGTTGAGCTGGAAGGCGCCTACCGGCCAGCCTGACATGAACGTCAAGGTCGACCTGAACGTGGCGGGTAACCAGTTTGGGTTGACGGGTGTGGTGCCCGTGATCCGGTCGGTGCAAGACGGTGTTCAGTGGGCCGCTGAACGGCCTTTGCGTGGTCAGCTGCATCTTCAGGCCCCGGCCCTCCAGGCTTTGCAGTCCTTGGCCCAATGGTGGGGTTGGCGCGATCTGCAGGGCAAGGCCCAGGGCGAGGTCACCGTGGAGGGCGTGTGGCCTGCCTTGTCCACCCAAGGGCACTTGGACCTGGCCGGTTTGCAAGCCAAGGATGCGGGCGGCACGCTGTACTCGCTGGAGCAGGCCGAAGGCCGTTGGCGGGTCAACGCCGGACAGATGTCTGCGCCGTCCGAGGGGGCGATCACGGTTCGCCAGGCCAAGGTGGGCGGTACCACCTTGGAGCAGTTCAAGGCCGCTTTGGACGGCAGCGCGCAGTCCCACCGCCTGGTGGCGCAAGGCGATGTGCACCTCCCTGTGCGCCAGGAAAAATCGAATCAACCCGAGCCCGTTCCCCGTGTGCACCTGGACGTGTCGGTGGCTGGTGGGGTCCTGGACTCCTTCAGCGGCTGGAAAGGCCAGCTTCAAAAGCTGAGCGTGGTGACCATCGAGCCAGCGCCCCGGGCCTTGCTGTCGGCGCAGGCGGTGGATGTGCAGTGGGCTTCGACCAAGGAGGATCGCCGCCTGGTGGTCAGCCCGACCCTGGTGTCCTTGATGGGCGCCGGTTTGAAGATCCAGGAGTTGAGTTGGCGCGAGCCTCGCCGAGCTGGCGTGACAGGCGGTCAGACCAAGGTCAGCATCGAGCTGGAGCCCATCAAGCTGGCCGAAGTGTTGGCGCGCTGGCAGCCGCAGTCTGGCTGGGGGGGCGACTTGACCGTGGTGGGCCAGCTGCACATGCAGCACAGTCCTGAACAGCCTTGGCGGGTCGATGGCCAGCTGGTTCGGCGCGATGGCGACCTGAGCCTGGCCGAGACCGCGATCGAAGGCAGCATGGTTCAAACCTTGGGCATCAAGCAAGCACGCCTGGAGCTGAAAGCCCGCGAGGGTGTCTGGACCTTGTCCGAGCAGTTTGACGGACGCGTGGTGGGTCTGGTGAACGGCCAGCAAATCGTGCGAACGCAGTCGCGAGACAGCCTGCCCTCCGCGGGCGACAGCCTGGCCGGCACGCTGGACGTGAAGATTGCCAATCTGCGCCCGTGGGGCGTTTGGGCCCCACCGGGGTGGCGCTTGTCTGGGCAAGTGCAGGCCAATGCGGTGCTGTCGGGTACTTTGGGTGCGCCTTTGTACAAGGGTCAGGTGAATGGACAGAACCTGGGGGCCAGTCATGCCTTGCTGGGCGTCAATTTGTCGGAGGGCCTCTTGCAGTTGAGCCTGGATGGTGACCATGCCCGCCTGACGCAGTTCAAGGCCAAAGGCGGTGAGCCAGGCGGCAGCATCAGCCTGGACGGAGATGCGCTGTTGGGTGCCCAGCCCGAAGCCCGGCTGAACCTGTCCGTTGATCACTTTGCCTTGCTTCAGCGGGTGGACCGCCGCCTGCTGGTCAGCGGGCAGGGCAAGCTGATTTTGGGCGCGGAAGACATCAAGGCCGATGGCCGCTTCATGGTGGACGAAGGACTGATCGACATCAGCAAGGCGGACGCCCCGACCATTGGCGACGACGTCAATGTCCTCAATCGACCGGGGGATGCGCCTGCCAATGGCGAGCAAACCGCAGATGCCAGCGCCGTGTCGCCCAAACGCAAAGTTCAGGCGAACATTGAGGTCGACCTGGGGTCCAAGCTGCGCCTGAAGGGCCGGGGCCTGAATTCGCTGCTCGTGGGCAAGCTGACTTTGACCACGCCCAACGGCCGGATGGCGCTGCATGGCACGGTCAAGACCGAGTCGGGCTCGTACGTGGCGTATGCGCAGAACTTGGTGATTGAGCGGGGCTCGATCGCTTTCACGGGCCCCATCGACAACCCCCGGCTGGACATCCAGGCGATGCGCGCCGAATCACCCACCGCGGCAGCGTCTGACGTGAAGGTGGGCGTCACCATCACCGGAACGGCGCAGGACCCGCGTGTGCGGCTGTATTCCGACCCGGCCATGTCGGAGACCGAAAAACTGTCCTGGCTGATCCTGGGCCGTGGTCCGGCTGGCCTGGGTGGGGCCGACATTGGTTTGCTGCAGACCGCCGCGTCGGCCTTGCTGGCGGGCGAGGGCGGCACCCCCAAGGATTCGGTGCTGGGGGCCATCGGCCTGGACGAATTGTCGGTGCGACAGTCCGACAACGGCGACGCGCGCGAAACCGTGGTCAACGTGGGCAAGCAGATCTCGCGCAAGTGGTACGTGGGCTATGAGCGCAGCCTGAATGAAACCGCGGGCAACTGGCAGTTGATCTACCGGCTGGCGCAGCGCTTCACCTTGCGGGCGCAGGCGGGGCAAGACAATGCGCTGGACCTGATCTGGTCCTGGCGGTTTGATTGAAGAGGCCTGGCCCTAGCCCGAGATCAGCACGCTGGATTGCGGCTTGGCAGGATCGTAGAACACCGGCACCTGGGTGCCAGCCGGAAACTTTAGCTGAATGGCCAGCGCTTCAGCCTCCGTGCTGAAGCGGGGCAACAGGGCGCGGATGCGGTTGTTTTTGTAGTTCTGGCCGTTGACGCTGTAGCTGTAGTTGATGTCGATCCGCCATTCACGCGTGAAGCTGGCCCCGTCGTTCGACTCGTTCTCTGCCACCACCCGCGAGTCGATGATCAAGCCGGTAGCTGTGGGCCACTGCGGGCTGGCCTTGCGGTCCTGGTAGCCGCGCCACATCAGGAGGGCCAGCCCCGCAACAACCGCGCCGATGATCCATTTTTCCCAGTCGATGCTCATGGTCTCAGTGTGCCGCAAAGGCGCGACAGGACATTGGCGATATATTCCCCGCATGTCGAACACCAGCCCCTTTTACGCCCACCTGGCCCGCCTGCGTTTCATCAAGCGCTGGGGCTTGATGCGCAACGCCGTCGAAGAAGATGTGGCCCAGCACAGTTGGGAAGTGGCCGTGCTGGCCCATGCTCTGGCGGTGATTCGCCGCGATGTGCTGGGCGTGCCGGTGGACCCCAACGCGGTCGCCGCGCGCGCCTTGTTCCACGACGCGACCGAAGCCATCACGGGCGATCTGCCGACCCCAGTGAAGTATTCGCCGGCCATGCGCCAGGCCACGTCCCATCTGGAGCACGAAGTCAGCCAGGAAATGCTGGCCCTGCTGCCAGCGGCCATCCAGCCCGCGCTGCGCGAGGTCTTGGACCACGAGCAATGGCCTGCCGACCATGCCCAACTGGTCAAGGCCGCCGACCGCCTCGCCGCTTGGTTGAAGTGCCGGGCCGAACTGCGCTACGGCAACACCGAGTTCGAGCAGGCCGCTCAGCAGATCAAGGGCAAGATCGACCAGCACATGATCCCCGAGGTGCGTTACTTCCTGGACCACTTCGGCCCGGCCTTTGAGCTAACGCTCGACTCCCTGATGCGTGGCGACTGACCATGAACGACACCGCTTTGCTCGATCCCTCCTTCGACACCCCCGAAGCCCTGGCCAAGGTGCTGGAAGCGCATCCCGACTACCGTGTGCTGCGCCGTCTGGTGCCGCGCAAAACCTTCGGCCACAAGGCCACGGGTGCCAAGGCCAAGGTGCTGATCCTGGACACCGAAACCACGGGCCTGGACTGGCGCAAGGACAAGATCATCGAATTGGCCCTGCTGCTGGTGGAAGTGGACCTGGAGGCCGGCCTGCCCATCCGCATACTGGAGGTCTACGACGAGCTGGAAGACCCCGGCATGCCCATTCCCGAAGCCGCCCTGCGCGTCACCGGCATCACCGATGAGATGGTCCGTGGCCAGCGCTTGAACGAAGCGCGCATTGCCACCTTGCTGGAAGGTGTGTCGCTGGTCATTGCGCACAATGCCCGTTTTGACCGCGCCTTCGTGGAAGGCCGCCTGCCTGCTTTCGCGGCACTGCCCTGGGCCTGCTCCCTGGCTGAGATTGACTGGAGCGAAGAGGGCCGCGGTTCCGCCAAGCTGGAATTTCTGGCGGCCGAACTGGGCTTGTTTTACGACGCCCACCGGGCCGAGATGGACTGCCATGCCTTGCTGGCGGTGCTGAGCCAGCCCTTGCCAAAATCAGGCCACTCTGGGTTGAAAGCCCTGCTGAACGCCGGCCAAACCACCAGCTACAAGGTGATGGCCACCGGCTCGCCGTTTGATTCGAAAGACGCCTTGAAGGCGCGTGGCTATCGCTGGGACGCCGAGCGCAAGGTTTGGCACACCAGCGCCAACGATGCCGAGCTGCTGGAGGCCGAGTGCACCTGGCTCAAGGCCTCGGTCTATGGTCGGCGTGCGGCGCGCATCGAGATCGAGCAACTCACGGCCATCGATCGGTTCGCCCCACGCTCAGGGCTGCTTCAACTGCGGGATCTGTGAGTCAGTCTGGCCCAGGGTTCTTCAGCGCAGGATGTTGTAGCCCCGGCCCGTCAGGCAGCGCTTGAGCACGCTCATGCGGTCGGCATCATTGGCGGCTTTGCGGCCGATGATGCCCATCGACACCTTCTCGGCAGCGGTGCCCACGGCCCGACTGGCCGTCGTGCTCATGCTGTTGATGTCCTGGTTGGCAATGGCCGCGCACTCAGCGTAGTCCTTGTCATAGATGACCGTGTCGATCTTGCTTTTGTCGACCAGGTCATAGCCGGTGATGGGCACCATGGCGACGTTGGGTTCCAGGCTGGTGCAGGCGGCCAGCGTGGTAACCAGGACGACCGCGGCCAAGAGAGGACATGTGCGCTTCATAGAACCTTGCGCTGGTGGCGATGTCTGATTCTAGGCAGACTTGGCCTGGCCCTTGATGCGCTGAAACAGCGTGACCGCCACCAAAGTCACGCCACCGGCAACAATGCCCACAATGGCATCTACCAGGGTTGGGGTAAGCACCTTGAGCACGCTGCCAATGCCTGAAATGCTGCCCGCGCTTTCAGCCAGGTGGTGAATCCAGTCGTGTGCGGCCGGGATGCCGTGGGTCAGGATGCCCCCACCCACCAGGAACATGGCGATGGTGCCCGCGACGGTGAGCAGGCGCATCAAATGGGGAGCCGATTTGACGATGACTTCGCCGACGCTTTTCTGAACCTGGCCCAGCGAGCCCGGACCCGCGGTGCGGGCCAGGTACAGGCCACCGTCGTCCAACTTGACAATGCCGGCCACCAAACCATAGACCCCCACGGTCATGATGATGGCAATGCCGACCAGCACCGTCAGCTGCGTGGTGAAGGTGGCGCCTGCAACGGTGCCCAGGGTGATGGCGATGATTTCAGCCGACAGGATGAAATCGGTGCGCACGGCGCCCGAGATCTTGTCTTTTTCATATGCGACCAGATCGACCGCCGGATTGGCCAGGGCTTCGACCAAGTCTTGGTGGTGAGCCTCGTCCTCGGCATGGCTGTGCATCAGTTTGTGGGCCACTTTTTCAAAGCCCTCGAAGCACAGGAACAGGCCCCCGATCATGAGCAATGGGGTCACAGCCCAGGGCGCAAAAGCACTGATGGCCAGCGCGGCGGGCACCAGGATGGCCTTGTTGCGCGCCGAGCCTTTGGCCACGGCCCAGACCACAGGCAGCTCCCGGTCGGCCTGCACACCGGACACCTGCTGGGCATTCAGGGCCAGGTCATCGCCCAACACGCCGGTGGTTTTCTTGGCGGCCACCTTGGTCAGTAGGGCCACGTCGTCAAGGATGGTGGCGATGTCGTCAATGAGGGCAAGGAGGCTGCTGCCGGCCATGGGTGAGTCCTGGTATGTAAAGCGGGATGTGCCCCGAAACCTGCATCCTATCGGACTTCAACGGCCGGTTTTCAGCGTGGTCCCAGCATCTGCGCGGGATCGACCCAGCGGTCAAATTCCTCGCCGGTGACGGCATTCAGTGCCAGCGCGGCTTCGCGAAGCGAGCTGCCGTTCTTTTGCGCATGCTTGGCCACGGCCGAGGCCTTGTCGTAGCCAATGTGCGGCGCCAGCGCCGTGACCAGCATCAGCGAGCGTTGCAGCAGCTCTTCTACGCGGGCGTGGTTCACGGTGATGCCCTTGACGCAGTGCTGGCCAAAGCTGCTCATGGCATCAGACAGCAATCGCACGCTGTCCAGCGTGTTCAACGCGATGAGGGGCTTGTAGACATTGAGTTCGAAGTGGCCCTGGCTGGCTGCAAAGCCGATGGCCGCATCGTGGCCCATGACCTGAGCGCACACCATGGTCATGGCCTCAACTTGGGTGGGGTTGACCTTGCCGGGCATGATGGAGCTGCCGGGTTCGTTTTCCGGCAGTTGCAATTCACCCAAGCCAGCGCGCGGGCCGCTGGCCATCAGGCGGATGTCGTTAGCGATTTTGGTCAGGGCCACGGCCAGCATGCGCAAGCTGCCATGAAAAGCCACCAGTGCCTCGTGCCCAGCCATGGCGGCAAACAGGTTGTCGGCTTGGTGCAAAGGCAGTTGCAGGTGCTGACCCAGCAGTGCGGCCACGCGGGTTCCGAACGCCGGGTGCGTGTTCAAGCCAGTGCCCACGGCTGTGCCGCCAATGGCCAATGCATGCACCGATTGCAAAGCGTGATCGATGGCTTGGTGGCACAAGGCCAACTGGGCCTGGTAGCCGCCGAACTCCTGGCCCAGGGTCACGGGTGTGGCGTCTTGCCAATGGGTGCGGCCAATCTTGACCACATCGGCATGCGCCGTGGCTTTCTCTGCCAGCAAGCTGCGCAGGACCTCCAGCGTGGGCAACAAGCGTGTCTGCGCCTCCCTGGCCACGGCCACGTGCATGGCCGTGGGGAACACATCGTTGGACGACTGGCCGAGGTTCACGTCGTCATTGGGGTGCACCAGGCGTTGGTCGCCCAGGCTGCCCCCCAAGGCTTGCGAAGCCAGGTTGGCGATGACCTCATTGACGTTCATATTGCTTTGCGTGCCCGAGCCGGTTTGCCACACCGACAGCGGAAACTCGGCATCGAACTGTCCCAGGGCCACTTGCTGCGCGGCGCTGGCAATGGCTTGCGCTTTGGCCGAGTCCAGCAGGCCCAGATCCTGGTTGGTGCGCGCGGCTGCCCATTTGATCCACGCCAGAGCATGGATCAGGGGCAGGGGCATGCGTTGCTCGCCAATGGCGAAGAAGTACAGGCTGCGCGCGGTCTGGGCAGCCCACAGGGCCTCTGCGGGCACATCGATGGGGCCGAAGCTGTCGGTCTCGGTGCGGGTGGCGGTCATGCGGGTCTCCTCAGGCAAGGGGCCAGCATAGCCTTGGCAAAATCACCCTTCCGCGCAGGGGGCGGTTGGATGATCCCGTGGTCAGCCGCGAGCGTCGAACTGCAACACCGCTGCCGACATGCGCTGCAGTGGCAGCACTTCGTCGACGGCGCCGAGTTTGATGGCTTCCTTGGGCATGCCGAAGACCACGCAACTCGCTTCGTCCTGAGCGAGCGTGCGGGCGCCTCCGTCGTGCAGCAATTTCATGCCGCGCGCGCCGTCGTCACCCATGCCGGTGAGGATGATGGCCAGCACGTCTTTGCCAGCGCACTCGGCGGCGGAGCGAAACAGCACGTCCACTGACGGCGTGTGGCGGTTCACGGGCGGACCATCGACGACGCAGGCGAAGTACTGGCCTCCCGCCTTGCGCAGCTTCATGTGGCGCCCGCCCGGGGCGATGAGCACGACACCGCGTTCGAGGCGATCTCCGTCACGTGCTTCGCGCACGTTGACTGCGCACAGCCCGTCCAGCCGTTGCGCATACATGGCGGTGAACTTCTCCGGCATGTGCTGCACGATGGCAATGCCCGGGCTGTCGGCCGGCAAGGCGGTGAGCATCAGTTCCAGCGCTTGGCAGCCGCCGGTTGAACTGCCGATCACCACCGGCTTGTTGACCGACAGCGTGTGCAGGCCGACCACCGCCGGGCGCGGCGCCGCAGGCCGATCACCCTGGGTGGGCGCGGTGGCCGATCGGGGCGCGTGAGGCCGGGAGCGAGCCGCTGTTTTCAGCGTCTGCACCAGCTCGCGCCGTGACTCCTCGAGGTACTGCTTCAAACCCAGCCGGGGCTTCGATACCACGGCCACCGCACCGGCAGCGAGAGCCTCGAGTGCGATCTGGCTGCCAGTGGTGGTGAGTGTCGAGCAGATCACGGTGGGAATGGGCGACTCCTCCATGATCTGCCGCAGGAAGGTCAGCCCATCCATGCCCGGCATCTCGATGTCCAGCAGCAGCACGTCCGGTCGGGTCTTGCGGATCACCGGGGCGGCGATCAGCGGGTTGGGCGCGCTGCCCATCAATTCGATCTCGGGGTCACCCTGAAGCAGGTGCATCAGTGTCTGGCGCACCACAGCGGAGTCGTCCACCACATAAACCTTGATTGCCATGCTTTTTTCCTCAAGCCTCGCCCAGGCGCACTTGTGGCGCCTGCGGACCAACCGTCCAGGTGATGCGGCGGTAGGCGGTACCGCCGATGTCTTGGCCGACCAGCGCGATGCGCAATTCGTCCAGCGTTTGCAGCGCCCAATCGGCGTTTTTCGCGCCGACATGGGTGTGTTTGAACAGCGACGGAAACATGTTGCCGCCGCCGAACAGGTAGGCCTCGCACAAGTGCGCGCTGATGCCGCGGCCACGCAGCAGCGCGAACATCGCCGCCATGGCCGGTTCGGCATGGCGGGTGTCGGCATCGTTCACATCCACCGTCGGGGTGCCCGAGTGCACGATGTGGCACATCGCCGCCACGGTGCGCCGGGGGTCGGTGAGAATGATGGCCACGCACGAGCCCAGCAACGTATCGAGCCGGTCACCCCGGCACGCAAGCACCACATCACCGGGGTGCAACACATGCACCGTCGCTGGCACCGCCCACGCATTGACGGGGGGGCTTTCGCCCTTGATGGCCATGTCAGGCCACCGGTTTGCGAAAGGCGCCTGGGATCACCGTTTGCAGAGGCGTGTTGCACGCTACCCGGCCCTCGGCCGTGCCAATGAAAAAAAGCCCCCCCGGGCGCAGCTGGGTCAGTACCCGGTCAACCACCTCGCCCTTGGTTTTGACGTCGAAGTAGATCAACACATTGCGCAAGAACACCACGTCGAAGGGCCCCAGGCCTTGGATCTCCTGGCACAGGTTGAGCTGACCGAAGCGCACGCGTTCGCGTAACTTGCTCTGTATTTGAACCATGCCCTCCGACTCGGCATCGCCACGCAGGCAGTAGCGTTTGAGTCGCTCAGGCGAGACGTTGCGCAGCCGGTCCTGCGGATAGATGGCCTCGGTGGCGCTGCGCAGTACGCGGTCACTGATGTCGGTGCCCAGAATGCTCCACTCGTTGCCGATGCGCCCTTGGGTCTGCATGTCGGCCAGCAGCATGGCTGTGCTGAAGGCCTCGTCGCCAAAAGAGGCGGCCGCACTCCACACCGCCAGCGTGCGCGGCCGGGTTCGGTTGATCTCCTCTTCCAGCAGGTCGTAGTGCGCCGGCTCGCGGAAGAAGTAGGTCTCGTTGGTGGTCAACAAGTCCACCGCCATCTGGAACTCACCAGCGTCGGTTTGGCCAGCGATCAGCGCGAAGTAATCTTCGAAGCCGTCCATGCCCAACCTTTGGATGCGCGGCGCCAGCCGGGACGAGATCAGCGGTTTTTTGCTGTCGCTGAACGACAGCCCGATGGCGTCGTACATCAGCGTGGCGATCTTGCGGTAGGTGTCGTCGCGCAGGGCTTCCATCTCATGGGCTTTCGTTGCCGGGCGCCCCGATGGCGCAACCGTTGGTCGGGTTCAAGCTGCGACCGAGTCTTGCGAGGCTTCGCAAAGTTGTGCCATCTCGGTGACGTCGAAGGCCTTGTCGGGTTCCAGGATGATGACGAAGCGGTTGCCCACCTTGCCCATGCCCTGGATGAAGTCGCGGCGCACCGCACTGCCGAAGTTGGGCGGCGGCTCGATCTGATCACGGGCGATGTCGATGACTTCGCTGACCGCGTCGACCAGCAGCCCGAGTTCTACCCGCTCGCCCTCTCGCAGGGCATCGAATATCACGATGCAAGTCTTCTTGTCGACGGTGGCTCGAGGCCGACCGAAGCGCGACTGCAGGTCGATGACCGGTACCACCGCACCTCGCAGGTTGATGACCCCTCGCACGAAGTCCGGCATCAGCGGTACCGCGGTCATCGGCCCGTATTGGATGATCTCGCGCACGGTTCGGATGTCCATCGCGAACACCTCCTCGCCGAGTGCGAAGGTCAAGTACTGGGCCGGTGCTTCGGCTGCCGCGGCACTCGCTGCGGCGACACTCTGGTGGTTTGCCATGGTGCTTGCCTCAATAGGGACGGAAGTTGCCGTTGGTGCCGGTAGCGGCGACCCTGGAGGCCGATGTGCTCGCTTTGACTGTCGAGCGCATCGGCGAGTTGCTGGTGCGCCGATCTGAGGCCGAGGCCACGGCTTGCTTGCCATTGCGCACCGGCTCGGCGCCGCCCAGGTTGAAGAAGGCCACCGATTGCTGCAATTGCTCGGCCTGGCCCGACAACTCTTCGGAGGTCGCTGCCAGTTCTTCGGATGCCGACGCGTTCTGCTGCGTGGCCTTGCTCAACTGGCTCATCGCGCCGCCGATCTGTGTCACCGATTGACTTTGCTCGCTTGAGGCTGCGGCAATCTCTTGCACCAACTCAGAGGTTTTCTGGATTGAGGGCACGATCTCGTCGAGCAGCTTGCCTGCGCGCTCGGCAGTGCTCACGCTGTTGCCTGCCAGGTCACCAATTTCCTTGGCGGCTTCTTGGCTGCGCTCGGCCAGTTTGCGCACTTCGGCGGCAACGACCGCGAAGCCCTTGCCATGCTCACCGGCACGAGCCGCTTCGATGGCGGCGTTGAGCGCCAGCAGGTTGGTCTGGTAGGCGATGTCGTCGACGATTGAGATCTTCTGCGCGATCTGCTTCATCGCGGTGACCGTCTGCGTCACGGCCGATCCGCCATCGGCGGCTTCCTTGCTGGCCTTCGTGGCCATGCCGTTGGTGACCTTGGCGTTGTCACTGTTCTGTGAAATCGAGGCCGACATCAGGTCGATCGATGCGGTGGTCTCTTCGACCGACGATGCCTGCTCGCTGGCCGATTGCGACAGGCTTTGCGCGGTGGCACTGACCTGGCTGGCGGCGCCAGTCAGTGCGTCGGCCGCGGCGCGTACTTCTTCAATGATGCTGGCGAGCTTCTCGCAGGTCATGTTGGCGTCGTCCTTAACCTGTCCGAAGGTGCCGTCGGCCTCACGGGTGATGCGCTGGCCGAGGTCGCCGCAGGCCAGTCCGGCGAACACCCGACCGACATCCTCGATGATCGCGGCGAGCTTGTCGGTCGTGGCGTTGGCGTCGTCCTTGACCTGACCGAAGGTGCCGGCATAGTCGCTGGTGATGCGCTGCGTCAAATCGCCAGCTGACAATGCGCCGAATACCCGGCCGACATCGGAGAAGATCACGCCGGTGGTTTCCATCAGCGAGTTGACGCCGGAGCACAGCGACTGGATCGGGCCGGACTTGCCTTCCATCGGGATGCGCTGCGACAGGTCGCCGTTGCGGGCGGCCGAGGTCACCTGCTGGGCCTGCTCAACCGCCTGCTTGAGCAAGTTCGCGGCCTTGACTTGATCGGTCACGTCGGTGGCGATCTTGACGACCTTGAAGACACGTCCCATTTCGTCCTTGATGGGGGCATACACCGCCTGGATCCAGATTTCCTCACCGCCCTTGGTGATGCGTTTGAACACCTCGTTCTGCGCCTTGCCATCGTTCAGGTCGCGCCAGAACTGCGCGTAGGCCGACCCGGCGGCCTGCTGCGATTCGACGAACATGCGGTGATGCTTGCCGACGACCTCGTCCTGCCGGTAGCCAAGGGTCTTGAGAAAGTTGTCGTTGGCCTTCACGACGGTGCCGTCAAGCTTGAACTCGATGTAGGCGTACGACGTGTCGATGGCGGCCAGGATGCCTTGCGCGTTCTGGCGCTCGATTTCAGCCTCGGTGATGTCGTAACGCACGCCAAGGTACTTCATCGGCTTGCCGTTTTCACCCAGGATCGGCGCCACCACTGCATCCACGTAGTAGGGCGTGCCATCCTTGGCGCGGTTCTTGATGACGCCGCGAAAAATCTCACCGCGCCCAATGGTCGACCAAAGTTGCTTGAACGTTTCCTTGGGCATGTCCGGGTGGCGCGTGGTGTTGTGTGGCTGCCCGATCAACTCCTGGCGGCTGTACTTCGACACCTCGACGAATTTGTCGTTGACTGTGACGATGTCGCCCTTTTTGTCGGCCTCCGAGACGATGCTGGTGACGTTCATGATGTCGGTGCGCACCTTCAGCTCGGATTCAACCTCGTCGAGCCTCGACTTGAGCTGGGCCAGCGTGGCCTCGGTGTCGCTGCGAGCTGACTCCAGTTTTTTCATCTCGGCCGTGGCGTGTTCCACGGCGTCATTGGCTTTCTGAAGTTCGGCGCGGGCAAAAAGGCGTGCGAGCCAGGAAGAATTGGTGGCGGTCATGAGGTTTGTCCTTGCGAAGTGGTTGCGGCGCAGTGCGGTGCGGGTGGGGAGGGCGGGGCATGGCCCGGGACGGCGGCGGCCTGTTCCGCCAGACTGCACAGGGAATTGACATCAAAAATGAGTGCGACCTCACCGCTGCCAAGGATCGACGAGCCCGACATGCCCCGCAGGCTGCGGAACATCCGGCCGAGCGGTTTGATCACGGTCTGGTGTTGGCCGAGCAGCACGTCGACCATCACGCCGTAGCTTTTCGAGCCGGACTTGATGACGACCACGCTGACGCGTTCGGGCTCGGCTGAATCCAGGCCGTAGAGCGCGCGCAAGTCGAGCACCGGCAGTGCCCGGCCACGCAGTTCGACGACGCGGCGACCAAATCCATCAGGTGCACTGATGGCCGAGCGCGCCTCGATCACTTCAACCACCGACTCAAGCGGGAAAATGAATTTCGACGCACCCACACCGACCAGGAAGCCGTCGATGATGGCCAGCGTCAGCGGCAAGCGAATCTCGATGCGGGAGCCTTCGCCCGGGTCGCTGTAGACCGTGACGGTGCCGCGCAAGGCTTCGATGTTGCGCCGGACCACGTCCATGCCAACGCCGCGGCCGCTCAGGTTGGTGACTTTCTCAGCGGTCGAGAAGCCTGCCTCGAAGATGAGCTTCAAGATGTCGGCGTCGGGCGGTGTGACGCCGTTCTCGACCAGGCCGCGCTCCCAGGCTCGTGCCAGCACGCGCTCGCGGTTGATGCCGCGGCCATCGTCGATGATGCGGATCAGGATGCTGCCAGACTCGTGGCACGCTGACAGCGTTAACTTACCTTGCGCCGTTTTGCCATTGGCCAAGCGCTCGGCGGGAAGCTCCAGACCGTGGTCGAGCGCGTTGCGCACCAGGTGCATCAGCGGGTCGGCAATGCGTTCGACCACGGATTTGTCGAGTTCGGTTTCGCCGCCCAGGATTTCGAACTGAACGTCTTTGCCCAGCTCGGCTGCAGTGTCGCGCACCACGCGCCGAAAGCGCGCAAAGGTTTCACCGATCGGCACCATGCGCAGTTGCAGCGTGCCATTGCGGATGTCTTCGATGAGTCGACTGATCTGTGCGTTGGCTTCGATCAGCGAACTTTGGCGCGTCTGCCTGGCCAGCAGGGCGGCACCGGCGCCAGCGATGACGAGCTCACCCAGCAAGTTGATCACCAAATCGAGCCGATCGGCCTGCACGCGGATGAAGTGCGTATCGTCGCCGGGCGGCGCCGCGTTTGTGTTGCCACCATCGCGCCCGCGCTGTTGCGCCTGTTTGCTCAGGGCCGCATTCACGACCAGCGGGCTGAGCCCGGCGTCTTGCTGCAAGATTTCGCCGAGCGGCGGTGCGCTGCCTGCGGTCGCCGCAGCGCCAACTTGCAGTGCCAGGCCGTGGGCCAATTGTGTACGGCTGATGGCGCCCACGGCCACCAGGATGTCGCCCAACCGGGGGAAGTCCGGCATCGAGTCGATCAGCGCCAGGAAGTTGGCCACGCCAGCGCCCGGTTCGATCAGCTGAAGCACGATGTCATCGCGCACGAAACTGAAGGCGGCATCAATCTGGTCACGCGGCGCGCTGGTCTCGAAGCCGAACTCGAAGCCGAGGTGGCAGGTTTCCGGGTCGATGGCGTCCAGCGTCGGCACGGCCTCGGTGTCGCAAGCCAGTGCTGCGATTCGGCCCATGCCGCCCAGGTAATTGATGATCGACAACGGGTCCATGCCGTTGCGGAAGGTGTCGGGCCCGAAGCGCACCGAGACGTGCCAGCGTTCGCTGTTGGTGGTGAGACCGGTCGCGGTGGTCGCAGGGGTTGCGAGTGTCGCATCGACGCCGGCCTCTGCGGAGACGGGGTCCGGGGCCCCATGCTGCGATGCGGCGTGGAGCCGTTGCACCAGCAGGCGGCTCGTTTCGGCGGCTTCCGATGTCGTGGCGCTGCCGTCACTGGCGGCGTTGACCAGCTCGTGAATTTGGTCGTTGCACTGGAGCAGCAACGTGCTCAGCTCAGGCGTCAGCACGATTTTGGCTTCGCGGAGCAGGTCAAGCAGGCTTTCGACATGGTGGGTGAATCCGACCACGTCGTTCAAGCCGAAGATGCCAGCCGATCCCTTGACGGTGTGCGCGCAGCGGAACAGCGCGTCGAGAAGTTCGCGGTCATCTGGCGCGTCTTCCAGTTGCAGTAGCAGTTGCTCAATGCCGACCACCTGTTCCAGGGCCTCGCTGATGAAGGCGGGCAACACGTCGGCGATGAAGTCCTTGTCACTGTCAGTCATGTTCGGCTCCGGTGAGCACCAGTGCGCCGACGCCGAGCGCCGTGCAGGCATTGCGCAGTGTTTGGCTAGGGGCGGCCAGTTGCAGCGTGAGTCCGCGTTCGTGAAGCGTGCGTTGCAGCGCCAGAAGCAGTTGCACGCCGGCGCCATCTACCGTGTCGACGCCAGAGGCATCGAAGGGCGGCAACTCGGCGGTGCTGGTCAGCCCGCTGGATTCGCTGGCCAGCCAGGCCAACCACTGCGCCCGCGTCTCAGTGGCCGTGAAGATGCTCAACTCGGCGGGCAGCGGAGGCGGGGAGGGAGGTGCATTGGCCATGAGGGCTCCTTGAACTCTGCGCCGAACGTTTGTTCGGCGGGGGCTGGGCGCCCTGTTGGCTTTCAATTCTGAACCCGCCAGCCCAGCGTTAAAGCCGAATATGGTGGCACTTCGAAGTGCTGATCGGACGCCATCAAGGCAAGATCAGCTTGGACACAGCGTTGAGCATCTGCGCCGGGTTGAACGGCTTCATGATCCAGGCCTTGGCGCCAGCGGCGCGGCCCTTGTCCTTGGCGGCATCTTGCCCCTCGGTGGTGAGCATCACGATCGGCGTGAACTTGTAGGCCGGGTTCTGCTTGACCGTGGTCACGAACTCGATGCCGCCCATGACGGGCATGTTCACGTCCGAGATCATCAGGTGGATTTTCTTGCCCGCCGACTTCTCAAGCTTGTTGAGGGCGTCCTGGCCGTCGCAGGCTTCGATGACTTCGTAACCTGCGCCGGTCAGGGCAATGTTCACCACCGCACGAAGGCTGGCGGAATCGTCGACGATCAATATGGTCTTTGCCATGGGGGCCTCACCTGTTCAGTTCAAAAGAATTCAATTTCTTCGGCGGCCTGCGCATCCGTGGCGGCAGAGCCATTGGTCGACGCACTGGCACACCTGCCCGCACGCTGGTCATTCATGGTGTACTGACCCTCCAGGTCTGCCAGCCATTGCTGCGGCGTGGGCATGGGTTCCTCCCCCGACTGCAGCGTGCGTTGAAGTCGCACCAGATCGCTGTCAATCACCGAAATGATCTGGCTGACCCGGTCCTGGAACTGCAGGTTGATCAGCAGGTTTTCGGTCTGGGCCCGGATGTCGTTGCCTTGGGCGAGCATCGTTTCGGCGTTTTCACCGAGCGCGCGGACATGGGTGAGCACGTCTTGCACCACGCGGCTCGACAGGTCGATCGCCGCTTGGTCATCTTCGGTGGCCTGCTCGGCGGCCCCTACGGTAGCTTTCATCATCGATTCAACCTGCGCCATGCGCTGGGTGATGCGCTTGCCCGTTTCGGCCGAGTTGTGCGACAGGGCGCGTATTTCCTTGGCGATGACAGCGAAGCCGCGCCCACTTTCACCGGCGCGTGCGGCCTCGATCGCGGCATTGATGGCCAGGATGTTGGTGTGGGCCGCGATCAGGCCAACTTCGGTCGCCATTTCCTGCAACTCCTTGGTGGCAGTCACCAGGCTGTTGACACTGTTGACCAGCGTGGCCTTGCCATCGAGTATGTGCGACATGGCCGACACCACCGGACGCAGTTGGCGCTCGCACAAGGTCAGCAGGCTGATCGTTGCACGCTTGGCCTCGGTATCTCCTGCGCCGATGAAGCCCGCTGCCTTGAACTGCTTGTTGATGGACGAGAAGCTCAGCACGAGCTGCGTCACGGCTTCTTCGGTCTGACCCTTGACTGCGCCAACATGGTGCAGCCACACTGGAAGCACGCTCTCCAGCAGCGGCTTCAATTCGCTGTCGGCGGACTGATCGGCGCACGCGGCGGTTTCTGCCGCGTCTTGCGGCTGAGCGGCTGCAGCGCCGCGCCACCAAGCCCAGGCACTGCACACGGTCACACCGGCGAACGCGGTGATCTCGAGCGCGCCGGTGCCGCTGAACAGCGGCAGCGCGGCGCAGGCGGTGGACAACAACAGCACCGCACGCTGAAGCCAGGGGGCAGCGAGTGCCGCACTGGTCAGCGAGGTGATTTCCCCTGTTGATGATTTAATCATGGCAGTTCAGCCCCTCAAATCGAAACTTGCGAGACCTGCGCGTGGGTTAGCGCAGGCCATGGCGACTCAATCCAGATCGCGGCCATAAACGCCGTTGACCCGCTGGACGATCCGCGCCAGCAACGGTTCCAACTTAACCACAATGCAGCGCGCTTGCTCCAAGTCGCTGCCGTTCTTGAACGCCTGAAGTGCCTGGAAAAGCCGGGCCATGCCCAGTGCGCCGACCGTTCCTGCCGAAGACTTGGCTCGGTGCCCCAGCTCGCCCAGTGTCGCGAGGTCTTTGCGCGCCAAGGCATCGTTGATCTCTGAAAGAGTTGTCGGCATGGTCTTGATGAACATGAGAGAAAACTTTCGCACTTTGTCCAGGTTGCCGCCCACGCTGCCAAAGAGAATCGACAGGTCGATCTCCTCGGGATCGCCGACCAGGTAGGCAGGCGGGATGGACGCTGGCGCGGCGGGTGGGGGCGGTGTCGGGTCTGCTTCGGCCTGGGGTGACGCAGCCTCTTGCGCGGGCGCCGGGGCGCCCTGCGGTGTCAGCCATCGAGCCACCATGGTATAGAGCCTGTCAGGTACCAGCGGCTTGGTGATGAAGTCATCCATGCCGGCCTCGATGCACTTGTGCCGGTCCTCGTCGCGGGCATTGGCCGTCATCGCGATCACCCGGGTTGCGGCCAGTTCCGCCGTGGCGCGAATCTGCCGCGTCGCTTTCAGGCCGTCCATCACCGGCATCTGCATGTCCATCAGAACGCAGTCGAAGCTGCGCTGGTGCATCAGGTCAAGTGCCTCCTGGCCGTCGTTGGCCACGCTCATTCGGGCGCCTCGGGCTTCCAGCAATTCGCTGGCAATCTGTCGGTTGAACGGGTTATCGTCGACCACCAGAATGTGGCTGCCGCAAATGCGCTCGAGCTCGGCTGGCGACACAGGGGCAGGCGTCTTGTCTGTCACCTCATCGGACCAGCCCAATTGGGCCGTGAACCAGAACAGGCTGCCCTTTCCAGGCTGGCTTTCCACGCCGACCTCACCACCCATCAACTCAGCCAACTGCTTGCAGATCGCCAGGCCCAGCCCAGTACCGCCGTACTTGCGTGTGATCGAAGAATCGGCCTGCTGGAACGACTGGAACAAGGGGGCCATTTCGGCTTCGCTCATGCCGATGCCAGCGTCTTGCACCTCGAAGCGCAGCAGCCTTCCAGTGGGCGCGCGCTTCAGGCTGATGACGCGCACGGTGATATCGCCGACAGGCGAGAACTTGATGGCATTGCTGACGTAGTTGATCAGCATCTGGCGCAACCGCAAGGCGTCGCCGAGCATCGGGCGCGACAAGCCCGGGGCGATCTCGAAGCTGAGCCGCAGGCCTTTCTTCTGCGCGCTGTCGGCCTGCAGGGTGGCAACGCTGGTGAATACCTCGTCCAGCGTGAGATCGGCCTGATCAAGCTCAAGCATGCCCGCTTCGATTTTCGAGAAATCGAGGATGTCGTTGATGATGCCCAGCAGGTGCTGCCCAGACTGGTTGATTTTTTCCAGATAGTCGCGCTGCCGCGGGCTCGGGTCGGCCTGTAGCGCCAGATAAGCCATGCCGAGAACGGCGTTCATCGGCGTGCGGATCTCGTGGCTCATGTTTGACAGGAAGTCGCTCTTGGCCTGGCTGGCAGCCTCGGCCAGTTGCCGCGCCTGGTCCAGCTCGCTTGTGCGCACCAGGATGCGCGATTCGAGGCTCGCGTTCAAGTCGGCCAATGACTGCACGGCGCGCCGTCGATCAGTCACGTCGCGAAAGCTGTGCAACCGCCCGCTCAGCTTCCCATTGGTGTGCAGCGCCGTGGCGAAGTGCTCGAAGAAGCTCCCGTCCTTGAGCGCGATGGTGGCGTACTCCCCGCCACCGACCAAAGGCGAGCCGTCTCCCCCTTCGCGCGCAAGGACATGATCGTCGTCTGCCTGTGCATGCATGAATGCAAAAAACTGCGCCTCATCGGTCTTGGTGCACAGTGCTGGAGGCACCTTCCACATGCGCGCGAAGCGCTGGTTCATGACGGTGATTTTTCCAGTCAGATCAGTCACCAGCAGGCCCTCGGCGGTGGCTTCAAGGGTGGCCTCGAGCAGCGCGCTTGAGCGGGCCAGGTCAAGGTGGGTCTTGACTCGTGCCAGCACCACCGCGGAGCTGATGGGTTTGACGATGAAATCCACCGCACCCAGTTCGAGGCCGTAGGCTTCGTCTAAGGGTTCGTTGTTGGCGGTGACAAAAATCACCGGGATGGCGCTGGTGGCCGAATCTGCCTTGAGTTGACGGCAGACTTCGTGGCCGTCAACTTCCGGCATCACCACGTCCAGCAGAACGAGGTCGGGCGGGTTGTCTCGACACATGGCCAGCGCCTGATTGCCGCCGGTGGCCATGAGCACGCGGTAGTGTGTCTCCAGGACCCGGTACAACACCATGATGTTGGCAGGGTGGTCGTCCACCACCAGCAGGGTGAACCTCTTCGAAGGGGACGGCGGACTCATTGAATCGGGTCGCGGCTGCTCCGACTCGCAGTGGTTCGCAAGTTGCATGACACTCAACGCAGCTTTGACAGCGCTTCCGACAGGGCCTGCTTGTTGACCGGCTTGGAGATGGTTGCCAAGATTTTCAGGCGGTGAAATTTCCCCATCAGGGACGCCGAATTCAGGGTGCGAGAGTCCATGCCCGAGACCAGTATCACGCCGCCCGCGTACTTGCGTTCGGCCAGTGCCTCCATGAACTCAAAGCCATCGGAGTCTGGCATGCAGAGGTCGCACAGCACCACTTCGGGTTTGACCGCAGATTGGTCGAACACCTGGGCGCCAGAGATGCCGCTGTTGGCGGTCTTGATATCGGACAGACCCAGCTCAGACAACATGTCGCCGACAAAGTCGAGCATGAAATCGTCGTCATCCACCAGGAGGGCGCTGGTGGGTGGGCTGGACACAGGGGCAGGAGTTGGTGCAGAGCTTTTCATGGTCGGCGTTCCGAGTTGGCAATGGTGCTTGTACGGGTTGCCGTAAAACTGCTCGGCTGTTTGGTTATCGACAGCCAAGCACTGAAATTTAGGCGCTTACTTTGCAACCGCCGCAGTCAAGGCCTCGCACAAAGCCAGTGCACGCTTGAAGTCGAGCATGGCCATGGCGTCAGCCAGGGGTTGCAGGGCGGTTTCCAGCCGTGGTGCGTGGTTTTGCTGCAGCTGCTCGAAGACGTTGATGGCCCGCATGTCGGCGCTGCGCAGCAGGTCCGTCAGTTCGCGCACCGCCTTGCGCAGGTCTTCGGCGCTGCTGATGGTCGGGTTGACGGGGGCATGGGTCGTCTCCTGCAAGGCTTCGGACAGCCGCGTGATCGCTGGCAGGGCCGTGGCTGCGGCGCTGCGCAGGGCGTCGGCCAGCGCAGCGTGCTCGTTGGGTGCCTCGGGCCTCAGCAACGCCCTCTCGGCCTCGGCCGCCACGCTGGCCAGCCGCGTCAGGCCGAGTGTGGCGGCCAGGCCCTTGATGGTGTGCATGAGGTGGCTGGACTCCACACGCTCTTGCTGGTGCAACAGCGTGTCGAATTGCTCGGGCCAGGCTGCCAGGTCTTTCGCGACCGACCCCAGCAGGCGTTGATACGCGCCGAGGTTGCCCCCCATGCGTTGCAGCGCAGCGGCCAGATCGATGCCGTTACGCGAAGCCTCGGCCAGCAGTTCGTCCGACAGGTCCGTGGCCGCCATGGCTCGGGCCCCCATGGGTGTGCCGACACGGCGGGTCCAGCGTTGCAGGGTGCTCACCAGGTGGTTCAGGTCGAAGGGCTTGCCCACATGGTCGTTCATCCCGGCGGTCAGGCAAGCCTCTCGGTCAGACGCCATGGCGTTGGCGGTCATCGCGATGATGGGCAGGTCGGTCCGCCGCAGATCCTGGCGAATGCAGCCGGCGGCGGTGTAGCCGTCCATCACCGGCATCTGCAAATCCATCAGCACGGCGTCGAATGGCGGGTTGGCTGCGGCCACGGCGGCCACGCCGAGTTCGCCGTTGTCGGCCAGGGTGACGCTGGCGCCTTCGTCCTCCAGCAGTTCTTGCGCGACCTGCTGGTTGTTCAGGTTGTCCTCGACCACCAGCAGGCGCATGCCTGCCAGGCGCAGCGTCTTGGTTGCCATCGGTTGGATCACAAGCTCGGGGTGGGTCAGCGCGATGCGCGCATCGGCCACGGCGTCGTACAGCATCGTGGCCGTCACCGGCTTGACCAGGTAGCCGCTCAGCTGGGCCTGCTCCTGCGCACTGCGCTGGGCCAGCATGTCGCGGCCGTGGGCGCTGACCATGACAATCAGCGCGCTCTGGGCGACACCCGGCATCTGGCGCAGGCGCTGGCTGGTTTCCCAGCCGTCCAGGCCTGGCATCTGCCAGTCTACGAACACCGCCTGGTAGGCGCCCCTGGCCGCCGCGCGCTCCTCGACCAGCGCGATGGCATGGGTGCCGCTGGCCGCCACATCGGCCTGCCAGCCCAGCGAGCTCACCATGTCGGACAACAACTCCCGCGCGCAGGCGTTGTCGTCGATGATCAGGGTCTGAAGCGCGGTCATGTCAGGGGTCGGCCGTGCCTGCGGTTCATCGGCCGCCACCTCGGCCAGTGGCAAGCGCAGCTGGAAGTGAAAGGTGCTGCCCTGGCCGAGCACGCTGTCCAGGCGCAGCTCGCCGCCCATCATGCTCACCAGGCGCTGGCAGATGGCCAGCCCCAGGCCGGTGCCGCCGAAGCGCCTCGTGGTGGAGGCCTCGGCCTGCGAGAAACCCGTGAAGATGTGGGCCTGGTGCTCGGGGGCGATGCCGATGCCGCTGTCGCGCACCGCCACGCCGAGCAGCACGTCGTGCTCGGTGAGCTCGAGCGCGCGCAGGCGCAGCACGACCTGGCCAGCGCTGGTGAACTTGATGGCGTTGCCGCCCAGGTTGATGAGCACCTGCTGCAAACGCATGTCATCGCCCAGCAGGCCGCGCGGCAGGGCCGGGTCGATGTCGTAGAGCACTTCGATGTTCTTGGTGCCGACGTTGGACGACAGGATCACCGAGAGGTCGCGCAGCAGCCGGTCAGGGCGGAACGGGCGGGGGTCGAGCGTCATCTTGCCGGCGTCGATCTTCGAAAAGTCGAGGATGTCGTTGAGCAGTCCGAGCAGCGAATGCGCCGCGCCTTCGGTCTTGCTGGTGTAGTCGAGCTGGCGCGCATTGAGCGTCGTGTTTTGCAGAAGCTTGAGCATGCCCAAAATGGCGTTCATCGGCGTGCGGATCTCATGGCTCATGTTGGCCAGGAATTGGCTCTTGGAGCGTGAGGCCGCCTCGGCCGCCTCAGTGGCCTTGACGAGCGCTGTGATATCAACCCGAAAGCCGACAATGTGGCCGTCAGGCGTGCGGCGCTCGACGATGCGCAGCGTGCGGCCATCCGACAAATGTTGAATCACCGTGGAATTGGCGCCCTGGTGCGCCGCAACGCGCTCAGCGACCCATTCTTCAACCCGGCCAACGGCAGCGGTGTAGTCGCCGCGCTGAGCGCCGGCGCGCACGATGTCTTCGAAGCGCGCACCGGGAACCATCAAGTGGGCTACACCGCGGTAAAGCTGGCGGTACTTGTGGTTGCAAAGCACCAGCCGGTCGTCCGGGTCGTAAAGCACGAAGGCCTCGTCGATGGCTTCGATCGAGCCGCGCAGCACGGCCTGTGCGCGCCCAGCCTCGGACTCCAGAGCGCGGCGCGCCGTGATGTCGGTGGCGATCTCCATGAATCCGAGCAGCGCGCCGCGATCATCGCGCGTGGGTTGCACTTCGGTATCGACCCAAAAATCCCGACCGTCCTTCGCGCAGTTGAGCACTTCGACGCGGCACGCCGAACCAGCCGCCGCGGCATCACGCAAAATCTTGATCGTGGCCGGGTCAGCCTTGTCGCTGCCGAGCAGCGCACCTGGGGTGTGGCCTTCGGCCTCGGCCAGCGTGTAGCCGGTGATCCGCGTGAAACCTTCGTTCACCCAGGTGATGCGCAGCGCAGCGTCGGTGATGATGACGGCGTTAGAGGTGTACTGCGCCACGCGCGCCAGGCGGTCAAGGTCAGCGGTCATGCGCCGCGCCTGGTTTTGTGCTCGCACGCGACCCACCGCCAGCAACCACACGGTGAGCGCCATCAGCAAGCTTGCCAGCGCCCCTACCACAGCGATGACGGCAACGTTGGAACGGTCGATCGCGTCATCGAACGCTGGTGTGGTTCGGATGCGCAGCGCGAGCGTGCGCCCGCCCACCTTGAAGGTGCGCAAGGAATCGAACTGGCGGACGGCAAAGTCAGCGGCCGTCAACGTGCCGTGGGCGCCGACTTTGTGGAGGTGGTCGTCGAGGTCGAACAACAGTTGGCGGGATTGCGTCGCGTCGTCGTCGAAGAGTTCGAAGTCGAGGCTTCGGTCGGCCGCCTCGGTCACGCCGTGCATCAGCTCGGCGACAACGATGGGGGTGTAGAGCAGGCCGACCAGCGTGTTTTGGCGCTGCTGCGGCGTGGTGGTGTCGGCGCCGCGCTGGAAGACCGGCATTAACAGAAGGAGGCCCGGGCCTTGGTTGCCGTCCTGCACGAGCGTGATGCGGCCTGTGAGGGCAGGCTCGCCACTGCTGATGGCTCGTTCTGCCGCCTCGCGCCGCACGGCTTCCTGGCCGATGTCGAAGCCCCAGGCGGCGCGGTTGTTGGCCAGAGGCTCGATGTGCTTGATGATGTACAGGTCGGGTGCGTTGCCACTGCTGCGCACGGCGAAATCGGGTGCGCCGTGCGCGCGCATTTCGGTGGTGAAGGTGTCGAGATCGCCACGCATGACGCGCTGGATGAAACCGAAGCCGTGCGTGCCGGGAAATTCGGTCGCCAGGGAGCGCTCCTCGACGTAAGCGCGAAACCCTTTGGCGTCGATTACCACGCCGCCCACGTACATGGCGCGCGCACCGTTCATGCCAAACAGCGGCTGCACGAAGCGACGCTTGATCTCGGCCTCAATGCGCTCGGCGCCGCGCTCGAATTTGGTGCGCGCCGCGTCGCCCAAAGCGTGCTGTTGCCAGACAACGGCGAAGGCCGTTGCCGCCAGGCCCAACAGCTGCGCGGCAGCTGTCATCGCCACGGCCAAGCGCACACCGCCACCGCCGGTGCTGCGTGCAAGCTGGGGTGCCGCTGCCAAAAGCGGGCGCCTGGCGGCGACCATGCAGCGCCAATAAACTGTGGGGCTGGCCAACAGCACGAGCAGTGAGGTACCCAGCAGAGGGCTGATGGAGGCCGCGTCATCCAGGCCGAGCAGGGGCAGGCCCAGCGCAATGATGGCCGAGGTCAGCGCCACAATGGCGATGACCTCGGCGAGCAGTCGGATGGGATTGAGGTTGGGTTTCATGTCGATTGCCGACGTGAGTTCGATACCCGACCGGAGCATCGCGGGCGCCTGCCTCCCTGAGTCAGGCCGCTCAGATGCGCTCGTGCAGGGTTTGCAGCCGCACCCAGTATGGAAGCCGGGCGCCGGACATGAAGCGCCGAGCTGGACTTGGTTCGCCCCCCATCTTGGCGCGCGGCCCTGCACGCCTCAGTCGCTTTGCGAAATCTGACCCACATCCCGCATCAGCGGCACATGGCGGCCAGCGGCGGCAGAGTCAGACGGGCTCTTGGCAGTTTTTGCCGAAGAAATTACCATTGACCGCGCTGTTTCCAAGCGCAGTACATGCCTTGTAGCCTCCCCGCGTTTGATGTCTGGGCATGCTGATTGCTGGTGCTAACCATTGCAGTGCCGGAAGTGTCAAGTTGGAGGTCTGAAAACTTGTTTACAGCTCATTTGGATAATTTGTCACAATACAGCCCACGCTAGAAGTACCAGCATGAACCCGAAACCCAAGAAGCGCTCCGGCAACGATACCCAGATTACCCTCGGTGAAGGATGGCGGCAATTTGCCATGCCCCGTGAAGACCTTACTTTCATGGGGACCATTCGCCGTGGCATGGAAATCGGTGCTTTGGCGAAAGACCACGCGGGCGCCTACCTGCTGGTCAATGGCGACATCCGCCAAACCCTGAACAGCAGCCGCGTCGAAGCCAAATTGCGCTCGGCGGTGGTTCGCCATCCCAGGGTGCCCGTGGTTCAGGGCCCCACAGCGGCCGAGCGTGCTGCCGTGGTCGTGGTCGTGAAGCCGCGTCGGCGCATTGTGGTTCCCAGTTGATCATTTCTTCGCATGGCATGCCTCATGCTTGCAAGGACTATGATGCATCACGGGATTTCCCTGTGACAACGACTCAATGGAAAGCAGGTGGCCATGGTCAGGCTGAAGTTTTCCATCTCCTTGAACTACGAGATCAAGGACCCCACGGCTGATTTCATCTTCAATCTGCACGCGGCCCACACCCTCAATCAGACGGTGGTGCAGGAAACCCTCTACGTCAGCCAACCCGTGCCTTTGCAGCACGTGACCGACCACCTGGGCAACCGTTTCACGCGACTGCGGGCAGGCCAAGGGCCGATGATGGTCCGGTATGAGGCCACCGTGGACATCGCTCAGGTGTTTTCATCACCGACCAGCCTGGGCGAAGCGCCCATTTCGCAGTTGCCGATGTCGGTGCTGCCTTACATCTACCCCAGCCGCTACTGCCAGTCAGACCAAATGACGATGCTGGCCACGCGCGAGTTCGGGCACCTGCGGCAAGGGTATGTGCGCGCCCAGGCCATCCAGGACTGGGTGCAGGCGCAGACCAAGTTCACGTCGATGAGCTCCAATTCGAGCACTTCGGCCCTGGATACCTTGAATCAGCACGTGGGCGTGTGCCGCGATTTTGCGCATTTGATGATTGCGTTGTGCCGGGCCGTGAATCTGCCGGCTCGTTTTGCCACCGGCATCGACTATGGTGCCGACCCGGCCCTGGGCCCCACGGATTTTCACGCCTATGTGGAGGTTTTTGTGGGCGGGCGCTGGTACATCTTTGACCCCTCGGGCACGGCCATTCCCATGGGCTTTGTTCGCATTGGCACCGGGCGCGATGCGGTGGACGTGGCGTTTTCCACCATCTTCGGAATGGTGACCTCCGAGTCACCCGTGATCAGCATCATTGCGCTGACCGAGCCTGGCAGCCCCTGGCTCATGCCCTTCCGTTGCACGGACGCTTTGTCCACTGCGGGTGAGCATCCGATGTGAGGTGGTGGTCGTCCCGTAGACTCTCGGCTTTCAGCGTTGACTCCGTGAGGCCCGCGTGTCGAATTCGCACCATCCGCATGACCACTCCCATTCGCAGGATCACCCCCACGGTCACGATCATCCGCACTCGCTGATTTTGTTCAGCCCGGCGGGGGTGGTGGCCAAGGCGCCCGCCGTTCGCCGAGCGGCCAAGCGCCTCAAGGCCTTGGGCTTTGACACCCAGGTTGACGAGTCCGCACTGGCCAAGTACCAGCGCTTTGCCGGTGACGACGAGACTCGTCTGCAGGCCTTGCATCGCATCGCGATAGCGGCCCCCTGCGTGGCCCTGGCCACCCGAGGCGGCTACGGCCTGAGTCGCCTGCTTGACCGCATTGACTGGACGCTGATCGCCGAAAGTGTGGAGCAGGGGACCGCGTGGGTGGGCCACAGCGACATGACAGCCCTGCAACTGGCCGCCTTGGCCCATGGGGCCACCGGCCCCATGAAAGTGGCCTCTCATGTGTCGTCCGGTTTTTGGGCGGGCCCCATGGCCTGCGACGACTTCGGCAACGAAGAGTTGCCCGATGGCGGCGATGACGTCACCCAGGAGTGCTTTGTCGAAGCGGTGACTGGCCTGCTCGAAGGCGTGGGCTTCAGGACCGAGGCGGGCTTTGATGGCTTGGAGGTGACTGGCCGTTTGTGGGGTGGCAACCTGTCCATGGTGCAGGCCCTGCTGGGCACGCCACATTTTCCCAAGGTCAAGGATGGCCTGCTGTTCCTGGAAGACGTCAACGAGCATCCCTACCGCGTCGAGCGCGCCCTGTTGCAGTTGCACCAGGCGGGCATCCTGGACAAACAAAAGGCGATCGTTTTGGGCGACTTCACCAACTTTCGCAAGTCGCCTCTGGACCGGGGTTACAACCTCAAGGCCATGGTCGCTTACCTGCGCACCATCACCAAGACGCCCATCCTGACGGGCCTGCCGTTTGGCCATGTGCCCACCAAGCTGTGCCTGCCCATCGGGCGCAAAGTCCAGATGGTGGCGCAGGGGCGCGATGTGTTCATGATGTGGTGAAGCCGTGAGGCGGGGGCGGCTCTGGGGTGGTGTGTTGGCCTGCTTGCTGGCGGTGTTCGGCCTGGCCGGCTGCAACAACAGCCCCTGGGAGACCGGTGCGGCAGCGGAAAACACCTTGTACTCGGCGGTCAGGGAAAGCTCGCCCCGCCACCTCGATCCCACCGCGTCGTATTGGGCACCTGAGACGCCCTACACCTATCAGATCTACGAGCCACTCTATGGCTACCACTACCTGAAGCGGCCTTACGAGTTGATCGGCAAAGCGGCCGAGGCGGTCTCCCAGCCCCGCTACCTGGACAAGAACGGTCTTGATTTGCCAGACGATGTCCCCGGCGATCAAATCGCAGAAAGCGTCTACGAGATTCGGCTCAAGCCTGGCATCCTGTTCCAGCCCCATCCCTGTTTTGCGCTCGATGAGCAAGGGCGACATCGCTACCACGCGATGAAGCTGGGCGAGCTGGCTGGGCGCTTTTCACCCTTGCAGTTCCAGCACCAGGGCACGCGCGAGTTGGTGGCCGAAGACTATGTGTATGCGTTCAAGCGGCACGCCACCACGCGCATCACCACGCCCATCTTCGGCATTTTCTCCGAGCACGTGATCGGGCTGAAAGACTACCGGGCCCTGGTCAAGAACGAGGATGCCAAGCTGCGCGCGAACCTGGATCCTGCGAGCTTGGACAAGCCGTTTCTGGACTTCAGGCAGTGGCCGCTGGCCGGGGTCACCGCGCCTGAAAAGCACCTGCTGCGCATCCGGCTCAAGGGCAAATACCCCCAGTGGAATTACTGGATGGCCATGACCTTCACGGCCGCCATTCCCTGGGAGGCCGATGCCTTTTACGCCCAGCCCGGCATGGCCACGGTGGGCTTGAGCCTGGACACCTGGCCGGTGGGCACGGGGCCTTACATGATGGTCGAATTCATCAAGGATCGCCGACATGTGCTCAAACGCAACCCCAATTACCGGGGCGAGCCTTACCCTTGTGAAGGCGCCCCGGGTGACAAGGAAGCAGGCTTGCTCAACGATTGCGGCAAGAAAACGCCCTTCATCGACACCCTGGTTTCGACCGTAGAACGAGAAGCGCTGCCGCAAAGGGCCAAGTTCCGCCAGGGTTTTTACGACATTGAGGTGTTCGAGCGCACAGACACCGGCATGGACTACCTGGTGGCCAAGCAAGACTCTGACGAGATCCGCCGCGAGTACGACGCCAAAGGTTTCCGCCTGGACCGCCTGAACGGTGTGGACAGCTACGAGATCGGTTTCAATATGCTGGACCCGGTCATCGGTCATGGCAAGACGCCTGAACAGCAAAACCGCCATCGAAAATTGCGCCAGGCCATCTCCATCGCCATCGATTGGGACGAGTACTCCAAAATCTTTCCCAGCAAGGCGGGCATCTCGGCCATGGGGCCCTTGCCCAAAGCCATTTTTGGTTCTCGAGAAGGGACGCTGGCCGGGGTCAACCTCATCACGCATCGGATAGTGGATGGCCAACCGGTGAGGCGCTCCATTGAAGAGGCCAAAAGATTGATGGTGGAGGCGGGCTACCCCGATGGCCGCGATGTGAAGACCGGCCGACCACTGGTGCTCAACTACGACTTTTATGTGCTGCCCACGCCCGAGCGCAAGGTCGAGATCGACTGGGTGGTGCGCCAGTTCGCCAAGATCGACATCCAGCTCGAAGTGCGCGCCACCGACAACAACCAGTTCCAGGACAAGGTGCGCAAAGGCAAGCACCAGGTCTTCTGGCAAGGCTGGGTGGCCGACTACCCTGATGCCGAGAACTTTCTGTTCTTGCTCTATGGCCCCAATGGCAAGACCCGCTCTGACGGCGAGAGCTATGCCAACTACGACAACCCCGCCTATGACCGGCTTTTCTTCAAGCTCAAGCTGATGGCCGATGGCCCTGAAAAGCAATCGGTCATCGACCAGATGGTCAAGATCGCGCAGGAAGATGCCCCCTGGAGTTTTGGCTATTTTCCGCACGCATCGGCGGCGGTCCAGCACTGGGTCCACAACTCCAAGCCCTCGCTGATGGTGCGTGACCATGGCCGCTACCTGCGCCTGGACTTGGCCGAGCGCCAGCAGCGGCAAGCGCAGTGGAACCAGCCCCTCTGGTGGCCCGTGATCCTGGCGTTGACGGCACTGGCGGGGTTGATTGCCTGGCTTCTTCACAGCCTGAAACGCCGCGATCGCCTTAGCGCGCGCGGCGACCTCATCACCTGAGCCAAGGCGACCCACGATGCTGTCCTACGCCATCCGCCGCCTCGTCTATGCCGCCCTGGTGTTGCTGGGGGTGAACCTGTTCACGTTCTTCTTGTTCTTCACGGTGAACACCCCAGACGACATGGCGCGTTTGAACATCGGCGGCAAGTACATCACGCAAGACGTGATCGAGCATTGGAAGGTCGAGCGCGGCTATGACAAACCGCTGTACTGGAACGACGCCAAACAGGGCACCGAGCGCGCCACGCAAACCATCTTCTGGGAGCGCTCGGTGTCTTTGTTCACCTTGAACTTTGGCCGATCAGATGGTGAAAGCGCCGGCGACATCGGGCTGGAAGTGGGGCGGCGAATGTGGGTGAGCCTGCAGATGGCGGCGCCTCTGTTCATCTTGCAGGTGCTCGTCAGCGTGGCTTTTGCGATGCTCTTGGTGATGTTCAGGCGCACCCGGCTGGATTTGGCGGGGGTGGTGCTGTGCGTGGTGATGTTGTCGATCTCCAGCCTGTTCTATGTGATCGTGGGCCAACTGGTGTTTTCGCGCGTGCTCAAGCTGGTGCCCATTTCGGGTTACATGCCTGGACTGGACGCCATCAAATTTCTGGTGCTGCCCGTGCTGCTGTCGTTGCTGGCGCGGCTGGGTGGCGAGGCCCGCCTGTATCGCGCCATGTTCCTGGAAGAGATGGGCAAGGACTACGTTCGCACCGCGCGCGCCAAGGGCCTGTCCGAGTCAGTGGTGTTGCGGCGGCATGTGCTTCGCAATGCGCTGATCCCCATCATCACCAGCGCGGGGTCCTACTTGCCGTACGTGTTCATGGGCAGCCTGGTGTTCGAAAGCTTTTTTGGCCTGCCCGGCTTGGGCGCCTACGTGATTGAGGCCATCACCAAGCAAGACTTTGCCGTGGTGCGGACCATGGTCTTCCTGGGCTCTTTGCTGTATGTCGCCACCTACGTGTTGATTGACCTGGCCTACACCTGGGCCGATCCGCGCGTGCGGCTGGGTTGAGGAAGGAAGCCACCATGCCCAAGATCGTTTTGCTCTGGACTGATGCGGCCGTGTGGCTGCTGGTGCTGGCCTTGCTGGCCTATGCGTGGGCCGTGGTTCGCAACCCGAACCTGTCGGCCAACTGGCGCAAGGTGTTCCGCGATGCCCCGGCCTTGGCTTCGTCTTTGGTGCTGGCACTGTGCCTGGTGGTGACGCTGGCCGACAGCCTGCACTACCGTCTGCCTTTGCCGCATGCGCAAGGTGCCCCCGACGGTGTGGTGGCCTACGACACCCGCACGCACTCCCTGCTGGACGCGGGCTTGTCAAAGCTGATCGAGTCGCGCGAGGTCACGTATTCGCGCCCGCTGGCTTACGTGAGTTTCACCAAGGAAACCGTGACGGCGGCCGATGGCCGCGTTGAACGGATGGCACCCAGGCTGAAGCACGGCGGTGCGCACCTCACCCGGCCAGAACAGCAATGGCGGCAGGATGTGTTGGTTCGCGCGGGCGTGGGGCTGCTCAAAGGCGCCGCGCTCGCCACCCTCTTGGCGGGCTTGCTGGTGGTGTGCCTGGCCCGCAGCCGCCGATCCACCCTGAGCGAGGCCTTGACCAGTGTGTGGCGCAATGAAGGCGAGATTCCGTGGCGTGCGGCCTTGTGGGCCATTGTTGTGCTCGCCTTGCTGATCGGTGCGGTTACTTCGCTGATGGGTTGGTACCACGTGCTGGGCACCGACACCACCGGCAATGATGTGCTGTATCAGGCTCTGAAAAGCATCCGCACCGCCTTTGTGATCGGATCGCTGGCCACCGTGGCCACCTTGCCCCTGGCCGTCGTGCTGGGCATCATGGCAGGCTACTTTGGTGGCTGGGTGAATGAAGTCATCCAGTACCTGTACACCGTGCTGTCATCGGTGCCCAATGTGCTGTTGATCGCGGCCTGCGTGCTGATGGTGCAGGTCTTCCTGGACACGCACCCGGACCTGTTCGAAACAGCGGTGGAGCGGGCCGACCTCAAGCTGTTTTTGCTGTGCGCGGTGCTGGGCCTGACGGGTTGGGCCGGCTTGTGCCGCCTGCTGCGCGGCGAAACACTCAAGCTGCGCGAGCTGGATTATGTGCAGGCCGCCAGTGCCTTTGGCGTCAGCCACACGCGCATCATGCTGCGCCACATCTTCCCCAACGTGGCCCACCTGATGCTCATCGTCACGGTGCTGGAGTTTTCATCGCTGATCCTTTACGAGGCCGTGCTGTCCTACGTGGGCGTGGGCGTTGATCCCTCGATGAACAGCTTTGGCGGCATGATCAATTTTGCCCGCAAGGAAATGAGCCGCGACCCGGTGGTCTGGTGGTCCTTTGCGGCAGCCTTTGGCTTCATGGTGACCGTGGTGCTGGCCGCCAACCTGTTCGCCGATGGCGTGCGCGATGCCTTCGACCCCCGCGCCCGCAGTTTTCGCCCGCGCCTGGCCGTCCGGCCACCGGCCCCATCCGCACCCTGAGGGCCAGCCCATGTTGCAAACGCAAGACCTCAAGGTGGTGCTGGACGCGGAAACGGGTTTGGTCAAGGCCATTGACGGCTTAAGCCTGGCGATCGAACGCGGCGAGACCTTTGCCCTGGTGGGCGAATCAGGTTGCGGCAAAAGCATGACGGCCTTGGCGCTGATGCGTCTGCTGCCCGAGAACGCCCGCGTCATCGCGGGTGATGTCTTGCTGGACCAGGACAGCCTGCTCGACCTGCCGGAATCGGCCATGCGGCGCGTGCGTGGCGCCCGCGTCGCCATGATCTTCCAGGAGCCTGCCACCAGCCTGAATCCTGTCATGCGGGTTGGCGATCAGATCCTTGAAACGATTCACACCCACACGGCCTTGCGGGGCCAGGCGGCGCAGGCCAAGGCGATTGATTGGTTGGCGCGGGTAGGCATTCCCGCGCCCTCGCGCTGCATGGACCGCTACCCTTTCGAGCTCAGCGGTGGCCAAAAGCAGCGCGTGATGATCGCCATCGCCTTGGGGGCCGAGCCCGATTTCCTGGTCGCCGACGAGCCCACCACCGCGCTCGACGTCACCATTCAAAAGCAGATCCTCGACCTGCTGGTGGATTTGCAGCGTGAGCGCCGCCTGGGTTTGCTGCTCATCACCCACGACCTGGCCGTGGTGTCCGGCATGGCCCACCGGGTGGCCTTGATGTATGCAGGCCAGATCGTGGAAGTGGCACCTGCCGAGCAGTTCTTTCAGCGCCCACGCCACCCGTATGCCGAGTTGTTGCTCAAGGCCCTGCCAGACGCTCACAAGCGTGGTGGTGCGCTGGCGGCCATCAAAGGCAATGTGCCTCCCCTCTGGCTGGAGTTCAAAGGCTGCCGATTCGCGCCACGTTGTCAGCGGGCGCAAAGTCCTTGCCATGAGGAGGCCCCTGAGTTGCTGGCCATCAAGCCCGGCTTGGCCAATCACGAGGTTCGTTGCTTTTTCCCTGCGGGCGCGGACGGTTCAGCCGAAGCAGCCCCTCTCTTGGTTCCACAAGCCTTGGCGTCTCGCGCAGTCGCTGGCCCAGGCACCGAACCCTTGCTGGACGTCCGTCACCTCAGGGTGGTGTACGTGCCGCGCAACGGCCTGTTCTCCCGCGCCAAGCCCACCTTCACCGCGGTGGCTGACGTCTCCTTGCGCGTGCGTGCGGGGCAAACGTTGGCCCTGGTGGGCGAGTCTGGCTGCGGCAAAACCACCTTGGGCCGCGCCATCATGCAGTTGCTGCGCGGTTCGGCCCAGATCCAGGGCCAAGCCTTGCTGAATGGGCAAGACCTCTTCAAGTTGCAAGGGAAGGCTTTGCGCCAGGCCCGCCGCGACATCCAGATCGTTTTCCAGGATCCCTTCGCCTCACTCAACCCGCGATTGCGTGTTCAAGACATCCTGGAAGAGGGCTTGCGCTCTCTGCGTCCGGAATGGCTGCATACGGAGCGACAACAGCGCTTGCGCCTGCTCATGGACCAGGTCGGCCTGCGCCAGGATGCCCTGGACCGCTTCCCCCACGAGTTCTCGGGTGGTCAGCGCCAGCGCCTGGCCATCGCCCGCGCCTTGGCTGTGGAACCCAAGGTGCTGGTGTGCGACGAGCCCACCTCGGCACTCGATGTTTCCGTGCAGGCACAGATCCTGAACCTGCTCAAGCAGTTGCAGGCCGAGCGTGGCTTGGCCTACCTGTTCATCACCCACAACATCGGCGTGGTGGAGTACCTGGCCGATGACGTGGCCGTGATGAGGCGAGGGCAGATTGTCGAAACCGGTCCTGCCCCCGAAGTGCTTGGATCTCCTCGCGATGACTACACCCGAGCCCTGTTGTCGGCGGTGCCTCGCCTGAGCGCAGGCGGGGCGGCCTGATGCGATCTGGCCCTATGGCAGAATCATTCGCATGAGATTCTTCTGGCTGGTTTGTCTTTGGTGCATGTCAACGGGAGCCCATGCTGCCCACGCCTACGCACAGTTCGGCGACATCAAATACCCGCCGGGCTTTGACCACTTCGACTACGTCAACCCTGCCGCGCCCAAAGGTGGTGAGATCTCGCTGGTGGCGCCAGTCCGGGTCAGCATCTTTGACAAATACAACCCCTTCACGCTCAAGGGCTCCGCACCGTCCGGCTTGAGCGAATTGATGTTCGAGTCTTTGCTCACCGGCACCTTTGATCAGCCCACCACCGCTTACGGCCTGCTCGCCGAGGATGTCGCTGTTGCGGCCGATGGCCTGTCTGCCACCTTCAAGCTCAACCCCCTGGCGCGGTTCCACAACGGCGATCCGGTCCTGGCGCTGGACGTCAAAAGCTCCTTCGATCGGTTGATGAGCAAGGAAGCCTCGCCGGTGTACCAGTCGGCCTTCGGCGACATCAAAAGTGTGACCGTGCTCGACCAGCGCACGGTGCGCTTCGACTTCCGGCGTCGCAATGCCGAGCTGCCTTTGGTGGCAGGTTCCGTGCCCGTGTTCAGCCACAAATGGGGCATGGAGGGCGGGAAGCTCAAGCCGTTTGACCAAATGATCATGGACATGCCCATCGCCTCTGGGCCCTACCGCATTGGCCGTGTCAACTTCGGCAAGGACATCACCTACCAGCGCGACCCGGGCTATTGGGCGCAACAGCTCAATGTGCGCAAAGGCCAATACAACTTCGACCGCATCACCTTCAAGATCTACAAAGACAACACCGCTCGCCTGGAGGCGTTCAAGGCGGGTGAGTTCGAGTTCATCCAGTCCAACATCGCGCGCGAATGGGCCCGGGCCTACACCGGGGCCAAGTTCAAGAACGGCGACTTCATCAAGGTGGAGCTGCAACACCGCAATGCGGGCGGCCTGCAATCCTGGTTGTTCAACACCCGAGTGCCCAAGTTCAAGGATGCGCGTGTGCGCGAAGCCGTCGGCCTGGCGATGGACTACGAGTGGATGAACCGGCAGCTCTTCTACAACTCCTACTCGCGGGTGCGGGGTTACTTTGTCGGGGGTGACTTCGAAGCCAAGGGCCTGCCCGGCGCGGACGAGTTGGCCTTGCTGGAACCCTTGCGCCGTCAGTTGCGTCCCGAGGTGTTCACCCAGACGGTGCCGCAACCACCCAACACCACGCCGCAAGGCAGCCTGCGCGCCAACCTGCTCAAAGCGCGCAGCTTGCTGGCCGATGCCGGCTGGACTTACCGTGATGGTGCCCTGCGCAATGCCAAGGGTGATCCATTCCAGATCGAGATCCTGGACGACACCGGACAGGGCGCGTCCATGAGCCGCATCGTCACCCCTTTCATCCAGAACCTGGGCAAGCTGGGCATCGAGGCGCAATTCAAGCTCATCGATTTTTCCCTGTTCCAGAAACGCCTGGACAGCTTCGATTTCGAGATGACCAGTTTGAACCTGCCAGGCAGCCTGTCTCCGGGGGCTGAGTTGATCGACCGCTATGGCAGCAAAGCCGCGGCCACGCCAGGCTCCAGCAACTTCGTGGGCATCAAGGATCCTGCCGTGGATGCCTTGCTTGACCAAGTGGTCACGGCGGTCGACCGGCCCCGGCAAATCGCTGCCTTGCGTGCGCTTGATCGGGTCTTGCGCTTTGAGCACTACAACGTGCCAGCCTGGTACTCGGGTGTGCACCGCGTGGCCTACCGCGCCCACCGATTCGCCCAGCCTGAAGTCAAACCCTTGTACTACAAGGCCGAAGATTGGGCCTTGTCCACCTGGTGGGCCCAACCGGGTAAATGACGCATGTGGGCCTACATCATCAAGCGCTTGTTGCTCATCATCCCCACTTTGCTGGGCGTGCTGACCCTCACCTTCGCGGTGATCCAGTTCGTGCCGGGCGGGCCGGTCGAGCAAATGGTCTCGCAGCTCAAGCAACGCGGTGAAGGTGGCGAAAGCGCCATCTCGCAAGGCGCGGGCTACCGGGGTCGCCAGGGCGTGGACCCGGCCCAAATCGAGGAGATCAAGAAGCTGTATGGCTTTGACAAGCCGGTTCACGAACGCTACGTGACCATGCTGGCCTCCTTTGCCCGCTTTGACCTGGGCAAAAGCTTCTTCCACCACAAGGACGTCTGGGAGTTGGTCAAGGAAAAGCTGCCCGTCTCCATCACCCTGGGCTTGTGGACCTTCGTGCTCAGCTACCTCATCTCCGTGCCTTTGGGCATTGCCAAGGCTGTGCGGGCCGGTAGCCGCTTCGACATGGTGACCAGCCTGATCGTGCTGGTGGGCTATGCCATCCCCGGCTTCGTGCTGGGCGTAGCGCTGCTGGTGCTGTTTGGCGGCGGAAGCTTCCTGGCCTGGTTCCCCCTGCGCGGTTTGACGTCCTCAGGCTGGGAAGACCTCAGCCTGGCGGGCAAGGTGGTGGACTACCTCTGGCACATCGCCTTGCCGGTCACCGCCAGCGTGCTGGGTAGCTTCGCGGTCATCACCATGCTCACCAAGAATGCCTTCCTTGAAGAGATCCGCAAGCAGTACGTGCTGACCGCCCGCGCCAAGGGCTTGAGCGAACGCCAGGTCTTGTGGAAGCACGTGTTCCGCAATGCGCTCATCCCCATCATCACGGGTTTCCCGGCGGCCTTCATCGGCGCCTTCTTCGCGGGTTCGCTCCTGATCGAAACCCTGTTCTCGCTCGATGGCCTGGGCTTGCTGGGCTATGAGTCCGTCATCCGCCGCGACTACCCCGTGGTCTTGGGCACCTTGTACCTGTTCACGCTGATCGGCCTGGTCACCAAGCTCATCAGCGATCTTTGCTATGTGTGGGTCGATCCCCGCGTGAAGTTCGATTGATGGCCACGACCACCGCAACCACCTCGGCATCCCCGGTGTCCTTGTCGCCCTCACGGCGCGCTTGGCTGCGTTTCAAGCAGCAGCGCCTGGGCTACTGGAGCTTCCTGATCTTCGCGGCCTTGCTGGTCATGTGCCTGTTCGCCGATTTGCTCTCCAACGACAAGCCCCTGGTGGCCCGCTACAACGGCCAGTGGTACGTGCCCATCGTCCACAACGTCCCTGAGACCGAGTTTGGTGGCGACTTCGAAACTCCCACCGATTTCCTCGATCCTTTCATCGCTGCGCAGTTCAAGAAGACGCCAGACAATTTCGCCATCTACCCGATCAACCGCTACCACCACTCGACCATCAACTACTTCGCGAAGTCACCCAACCCCTCCGAGCCATCCAGCGACAACTGGCTGGGCACCGATGACCGGGGCCGCGACGTCGTGGCCCGGCTGCTGTATGGCTTTCGGGTGTCCATCGGCTTTGCCCTGGCGCTCACGGCCATTGGGGTGGTGGTGGGCGTGGCAGCCGGTGCGGTTCAAGGCTTCTACGGCGGCAAAACCGACCTGGTCTTCCAGCGTTTCATCGAAATCTGGGGATCGATGCCCGAGCTGTACTTGCTCATCATCTTTGCCGCCATGTTCAATCCGAGCCTGGGGCTGTTACTGGTGCTGCTCAGCCTGTTTGGCTGGATGGGCTTGTCCGACTACGTGCGGGCTGAATTCTTGCGCAATCGCCAACTGGACTATGTTCGTTCGGCGCGCGCCCTGGGCCTGAGCAACTGGCAAATCATCTGGCGCCATGTGCTGCCCAACAGCATGACGCCGGTGGTCACTTTTCTGCCATTCCGCATGAGTGCGGCCATCCTGGCGCTGACCTCGCTGGATTTCTTGGGCCTGGGCGTGCCGCCGGACACCCCCAGCCTGGGAGAACTGCTCGCCCAGGGCAAGAACAACCTCGATGCCTGGTGGATCTCCTTGTCGACCTTCCTGGTGCTCGTGGTCACGCTGTTGCTGCTCACCTTCATGGGCGATGCCTTGCGTGACGCGCTTGACCCTCGCAAGGAGCTGGAGTCGTGAGCGCCGTCAAGCCCCTTCTGTCGGTGCGTGACCTGCGCATCCGCTTTGGCAGCAAGACGGTGGTGCAGGGCGTCAGCTTTGACCTGATGCCCGGTGAGAAGCTGGCGCTGGTGGGTGAATCGGGCTCGGGCAAAACCATCACCGCGCTCAGCTTGCTCAAACTCGTGCCCCAAGCCCACACCGAAGGCTCCGCCGTGCTGGACGTGGTCCCCGATGGGCCCCGCGATTTGCTGGGCCTGTCTGAGCAGCAACTGCGCGGCGTGCGTGGCCGCGATGTGGCCGTGATCTTCCAGGAGCCCATGACGGCGCTCAACCCGCTGTTCACCATTGGCGACCAGATCGCCGAGGTGATCGAGCTGCACGAAGGGCTGTCTAAAAGCGAAGCCTGGCAACGTGCCGTGGCCCTGTTGGCCAGCACCGGTATTCCCGAGCCAGATCGCCGCGCAGGCGCCTACCCGCATCAACTGTCAGGCGGGCAACGCCAGCGCGCCATGATCGCCATGGCCCTGGCCTGCCAGCCCAAGCTGCTGTTGGCCGACGAGCCCACCACCGCCTTGGACGTTACCCTGCGTCAACAGGTGCTGGGCTTGCTGGACGACCTGCAGCGCAGCCACCAGATGGCCGTGCTGATGATCACGCACGACCTCAACTTGGTACGCAACTTCGCCGACCGCGTGGCCGTGATGGAAAAAGGCCTGCTGGTGGAGCAGGGCACGGTCGATGAGGTGTTTGGTAACCCCCAGCACCCTTACACCCGCAAGCTGCTCGACAGCCGACCGCACCGTGATGTGGTCGAGGCTTCGGCCAATGCGGCACCGCAACAGCCTGTGCTCCAGGCCAAACAATTGCGCGTGGGCTACCGCGTGCCCAAACCTGGCTTCAAAGGCTGGTTCAGCCATGGCGAGTATGTCGCCGTCAAATCGGCTGATCTGCAGCTTGCGCCCGGGCAAACTTTGGGCGTGATTGGCGAGTCAGGCTCCGGCAAATCCACCTTGGCCCTGGCCGCCCTGGGCCTGCTGCCCTTTCAAGGCCATCTGCAGATCACCGGCCAAAGCTGGCAGCTCAACGCACGGGCCGACAAGCCGCTCAGGCGCACCATCCAGGTGGTGTTCCAGGATCCCTTTTCCTCACTGTCGCCCCGCATGACGGTGGAAGACCTGGTCACCGAAGGCCTCACCATTCACCACCCCGGCTTGAACCAGGCTCAGCGCCGAACACAGGCCCTGGCCACCCTGGCCGATGTGGGCTTGACCGAAGAGCAGTTTCCTCAACTGCTGGAACGCTATCCCCACGAATTTTCTGGCGGTCAGCGTCAGCGCCTGGCATTGGCCCGGGCCTTGGTGGTCGATCCCCAGGCCCTGGTGCTGGACGAGCCCACCAGCGCGCTCGACGTCACCATTCAGAAGCAGATCCTGTCGCTGTTGCAACGCCTACAGCGCGAGCGAGGCCTGAGCTACCTGCTCATCACCCACGATGTCGAGGTGGTGGCCGCCATGGCGCACCACATCATCGTCATGAAAGACGGCGACATCGTCGAGTCCGGCCCGGCGCTGCAAGTGTTGCAGTCTCCGCGCCATGACTACACCCGGGCCTTGCTGGCGGCAGTGCCAGCGCGGGCCGTGATCAAGTCCTGATGCTGGCGAGCATCTCGCGGCCCAAAGCCTCGGCCACCTCGATCCCATCCACGCCAGCGGACATGATGCCGCCCGCATACCCAGCGCCTTCACCAGCCGGGTACAAGCCCTTGACGTTCAGGCTCTGGAAATCCTTGCCGCGCGTGATCCGCAATGGTGACGAGGTGCGTGTCTCCACCCCCGTCAGCACCGCGTCCGGCATTGAGAAGCCTTTGATCTGCTTTTCAAAGGCGGGCAGGGCTTCACGGATGGCGGCCAGGGCGTAGTCAGGCAAGCTGCCATTGCCTGTCTGGGCCAAGTCGGTCAGGTGCACGCCCGGCTTGTACGACGGCTGCACGCTGCCCAAGGCCGTGCTGGGCCTGCCCTTGATGAAGTCGCCCACCAATTGGCCTGGCGCCGCATAGGTGCTGCCGCCCAAGTCGTAAGCGCGCGACTCCCAGAAGCGCTGAAAAGCCATGCCGTCCAGCGGGCTCACGGGGCCGTCGGTCAAGCCATCTTGCCGATAGTCTTGCGGTGTGATGCCCACCACGATGCCCGCGTTGGCATTGCGCTCATTGCGTGAATACTGGCTCATGCCATTGGTCACCACGCGCCCTGGCTCGGACGTGGCCGCCACCACCGTGCCGCCGGGGCACATGCAAAAGCTGTAGACGGCCCGCCCATTGCTGGCATGGTGCACCAGCTTGTAGTCGGCGGCGCCCAGGATCTCATTGCCCGCGCTCGGGCCAAAGCGGGCGCGGTCGATGAGTCCTTGCGGGTGCTCAATGCGGTAGCCGATCGAAAAGGGTTTGGCCTCCATGTAGACACCGCGTTCGTGCAGCATCGTGAAGGTGTCGCGGGCACTGTGTCCCAGCGCCAGCACGACATGGTCTGATCGCAAGGCCGCCCCCGATGCCAGGGTCACGCCGCGGATGTGCCCATCTTCGATCAGCACGTCGGTCACCCGTTGCTGGAATCGAATCTCACCGCCCAGGGCCTCGATGTCCGCGCGCATCTTCTCGACTATGCTCACCAGGCGGAAGGTGCCGATGTGCGGCTTGCTGACGAACAGGATTTCTTCGGGTGCGCCAGCTTTCACGAACTCGGTCAGCACCTTGCGCGTCAGGTGGCGGGGGTCGCTGATCTGGCTCCACAACTTGCCATCGGAGAAGGTGCCCGCGCCACCTTCACCAAACTGCACGTTCGATTCGGGATTCAGAACGCTTTGCCGCCACAGGCCCCAAGTGTCCTTGGTGCGCTCGCGCACTTCCTTGCCACGCTCCAGCACGATTGGCCGCAAGCCCATCTGGGCCAGGATCAGCGCGGCAAAGATCCCGCACGGCCCGAAGCCGATGACCAGAGGGCGAGGGCGTTGATCGGCAAAAAAGTCTGCAGGCGCGTGCCCCACGAAGTGGTAACTGGTGTCGGGCGTGGGCCGCACATGCTGATCAGCGCTGAATTGCGCCAGCACGGCTGCTTCATTGCGCAACTCGCAGTCCACGGTGTAGATGAGCACCACGGCGGATTTTTTTCGCGCGTCGTAGCTGCGCTTGAACACCGTGAACGCGGCCAGGTCGGCATCGTCGATGCCCAGCCTGGCCACCACCGCCGGGCGCAAGGCGTCCTCGGTGTGGTTCAGGGGTAGTCGAAGTTCAGTGAGTCTCAGCATGGTCGCAGTCGGTGGGCCAGGGCAATTGGCCAGAACCGCGCATTTTACGGGCCTGGCGTCACTCCGTGCCGTTGCCCATGCCACTCATGGCGTGGCTGAAGCCGCCATCGACGTAGGTGATTTCGGCCGTCACCCCAGCGGCCAGGTCGGACATCATGAAAGCAGCCACATTGCCCACATCCTCAATGGTCACATTGCGGCGCGCAGGCGCACTTTGCTCGACCACGTCCAAAATCTGCCGAAATCCCTTGATCCCTGACGCGGCCAGGGTTTTGATCGGCCCGGCGGAAATGCCGTTCACCCGGATGCCCTTGGGGCTCAGACTGGCGGCCGTGTAGCGCACGCTGGCTTCCAGCGAGGCCTTGGCCAAGCCCATGGTGTTGTAATTGGGCACAATCCGTTCTGACCCCAAATACGTGAGCGTCAGCAGCGCGGCGGTGCTGTTGAGGTAGGGCAGGGCAGCTTTGGCCATGGCCGGGAAGCTGTAGCTGGAGATGTCGTGCGCAATGCGGAACGACTCGCGCGAGAGGCCTTCCAGGAAGTCGCCCGCGATGGCCTCCTTGGGGGCAAAACCGATGGAATGCACGAATCCATCGAAGGTGGGCCAGGTTTTGGCGATGTCGCTGAACATGGCAGTGATCTGCTCGTCGCTGGCCACATCGCAGTCAAAAATCATGCTGGAGCCAAACTCCTTGGCGAATTCGGTGGTGCGCTCCTTGAAGCGTTCGCCCACATAGCTGAAAGCCAGCTCGGCGCCTTCGCGGTGGCAGGCCTTGGCAATGCCGTAGGCGATGGAGCGGTTGGACAACAGTCCCGTGATCAACAGACGTTTGCCGGCGAGAAAGCCCATGGAGTCTCCAGTGTCAGTGCTAAACCAGCGCGGATTCTGTCATGCCACGAGAGCGGAGCGGTAAATTCCGGGCACAACCCTTGCTGACGGGTCCGGGTGAGGCTAGAATACCGGCTTCGCTGATTACGTCAGGTGGGCGGATGACTCCAGCCCATTTTTTTCGCTTGTCATTTTTTGATCGGCTTTGATTCTGCCTAAAAACAGGGTTTCAAGTCGGTCCCAGATTGCGTATTGAGAGTTGATGAGTTTGGTCAAAGCTGTTGAAAACACCGTGACTGGTTTAGGTTACGAGTTGGTGGATTGCGAGCGCACCCCGCAGGGGCTGCTGTGCGTGTACATCGACCGCCTGCCTGATGGTGTGTACGACTTGCCGGGCGAATACGTCACGGTGGAAGACTGTGAAAAGGTCAACCGCCAGCTTCAATATGCGCTGGAAGTGGTCAATGTCGATTACAGCCGCCTGGAGGTTTCGTCGCCAGGGCTGGATCGGCCATTGAGGACATCTGCGCATTTCGAGCGTTTCGCTGGCGTCGAAGTCGAGGTGTCTCTGAAGGTTCCATTCCAGGGCCGCAAGAACTATCGTGGTGTTCTTGAGGCGGTCGAGGTGCCTGAAGGTGAAGCAGCTCCCGAGGGTGGATCCTGGCAACTGGTTTTCCAGGTGGGCGAAGGCAAGAACGCAGTAGAGCAAGCATTGGGTTTCACGCTCGATGAAGTCCGCGACGCACGACTCGTGCCCGTGGTGGACTTCAAAGGACGAGGCCGCCGGGTGGCAACCCCGGAGGCTGGTGAAGTAGCCGTGGATGAGGCGCAAGATCTCGGAGGTCAGAAAAAATGAACCGCGAATTGTTGATGTTGGTTGATGCGATTGCGCGCGAAAAAAGCGTGGAACGCGACATCGTGTTTGGAGCTGTTGAATCGGCACTGGCTTCGGCCACCAAGAAGCTGTATAGCGGCGAGGTGGACATCCGTGTCGCCGTTGACCGCGAAGATGGCAACTACGAAACTTTCCGTCGTTGGCACGTTGTGCCCAACGAGGCTGGTCTGCAACTGCCCGACGCAGAAATCCTGCTGTTCGAAGCCCAGGAGCAGATCGAAGACATCGAAGTCGATGATTACATCGAAGAGTCGATCGAATCCATGCCGATTGGCCGCATTGGTGCTCAAGCCGCCAAGCAGGTCATTCTGCAAAAGATCCGCGATGCCGAACGCGAGCAGCTGCTGAACGACTTCCTGTCGCGTGGCGACAAGATTTTCGTGGGCACCGTCAAGCGCATGGACAAGGGCGATGTGATCGTCGAGTCCGGTCGCGTTGAGGGCCGCCTCAAGCGCAGCGAGATGATCCCCAAAGAGAATCTCCGCGCCGCCGACCGCGTCCGTGCCTACATCCTGGGTGTGGACTCTGCCGTGCGTGGCCCGCAGATCATGCTGTCGCGCAGCGCCCCTGATTTCATGATCGAGCTGTTCCGCCAGGAAGTGCCCGAGATCGAACAAGGCCTGCTCGAGATCAAGAGCTGTGCCCGTGACGCCGGTTCGCGCGCCAAGATCGCTGTGCTGTCGCATGACAAGCGTGTTGATCCGATCGGCACCTGCGTTGGCGTGCGTGGTTCGCGCGTCACCGCCGTGACCAACGAATTGGCCGGCGAGCGTGTCGACATCGTCTTGTGGTCTGAAGATCCGGCCCAATTTGTGATTGGTGCGCTGGCCCCGGCCAACGTGCAATCCATCTTCGTGGACGAAGAAAAGCACGCCATGGACGTGGCCGTGGACGAGGAAAACCTCGCCATTGCCATCGGCCGTGGTGGCCAGAACGTGCGCCTGGCGTCAGAATTGACGGGCTGGCGCATCAACATCATGACGAAGGAAGAATCGGCGCAAAAGCAAGCCGTTGAAACCGACGTCATCCGCAAGCTCTTCGTCGACAAGCTCGACGTGGACGAGGAAGTGGCCGAGATCCTGATCGCCGAAGGCTTCACCAGCCTTGAAGAGGTGGCCTACGTGCCACTGCAGGAAATGTTGGAAATCGAATCGTTTGACGAAGACACGGTCAATGAGTTGCGCACCCGCGCAAAAGACTCACTGCTGACCATGGAAATCGCCAAGGAAGAAGAAGTCGAGACTTTGTCGGAAAATCTGAGGGGTCTGGATGGCCTGACCTCGGAGTTGATCACCAAATTGGCGGAAGCCGGGATTCACACCCGTGACGACCTGGCCGATCTGGCCGTCGACGAGCTGACCGAAATCACGGAGGTGGGCGATGAACAAGCCCGCGCCTTGATCATGAAGGCTCGTGAACACTGGTTTGCCTGATCATCCGCCCGCACTCGACCTCTCATTTAGCAAGTACATCGCAAGGATTAACACAATGGCCGTGACCACCGTCGCACAACTCGCCGCGGAGCTCAATCGCCCGGCAGCGACACTGCTGGAGCAGCTGCATTCAGCGGGCGTGCCGAAAGCTTCGCACGAAGACGTGCTCACGGAGGCCGACAAAGAGCGCCTGCTGGACCACCTTCGCCATGCCCACGGATCGGCCGCGGCTGATCGCAAGAAGATTACCCTGACCCGCAAGTCGACCACCGAAATCAAGCAGGCAGATGCCTCGGGCAAAGCCCGCACCATCCAGGTCGAAGTGCGCAAGAAGCGCACTTTCGTCAAGCGCGATGATGTCGGTGGCGCCGAGGAGGCAGTTCCTGAAATCGACGAAGCTGATTTGCAGCGTCGCGAAGAAGAAGCTCGTCAGGAAGTCGAAGCCCTGCGTGCGCAGGAGGAGGCCCTGAACGAACAGCGTCGCCAGCGCGAAGAGCAAGAGCGCATCCAGCGTGAAGTGGCCGAGGCTGCGCAAGCCAAGGCTGCCGAAGAGGCCGCGCGCTCTGCACAAGACACTGCCCAGCAAACCACGCAGCAAGAGGCTGTGGCCCGCCGCGCTGCGCAAGAAGCTGCAGCAAGGGCCGAGTCCGCTGCGCTGACCGCGTCATCCAAGAACCGCAATACCCGCAAGACTGCAGCGGTGGTGGCCGAAGTAGTCGCCGCGCCTGTGGTGGCGCTGGCTGAAGGTGGCGATGGCGCAGATGGTTCTTCTGTCGAGATAAGCACGACGGCGCCTACGGTAGTGACTACCGTCCCCGCCGCAGCGGCTGCTTCGGCGACGGCTGCTGCTGCGCCAGTCAAGCCCTCCGGTGTCCGCGTGGTCAAGGCCGCGACGATCGAAGCGGAAGAAAAGCAACGCATTGCCGATCTGGCAGGCCGCCGCAAGGCTGCCGAAGACGAAGCCGCCGCGATTCGCGCCATGATGTCCGCGCCTCGCAAGGTGTTGACCGCGGCCAAGCCTGTCGAGCCACCCAAAGTAGCTGAAGCGAACAAGGAAGGCATCAAGGGCACCATTCACAAGCCCAAGGGCGCGCCTGGTGCGCCCGCAGCACCCGGTGCCGCTAAGCCTGGCGACAAGAAGTCCGTCAAGTCCGAAAAGCTCTCATCGAGCTGGGCGGATGACGCCAAGAAGCGTGCCGCCGCTGGCAACAAGGGCCCTGCAGGCCGTCCTGGTGGTGCCAATGGTTGGCGTGCGCCGGGTGGCCGTGGTGGCCGCCGTGGTGACAACCGCAACAGCGATCACCAGTCCAACTTCGTCGCTCCGAGCGAGCCGCAAGTCATTGAAGTGCATGTGCCCGAAACCATCAGCGTGGCCGATCTGGCGCACAAGATGTCGGTCAAGGCTTCCGAAGTCATCAAGCACTTGATGAAGCTGGGTCAGATGGTCACCATTAACCAGCAGCTTGACCAGGAAACCGCCATGATCCTCGTCGAGGAACTGGGCCATACCGCAGTCGCTGCCAAGCTGGACGATCCGGACGCCTTCCTCGAAGAAGAACACGCCGCTCAAACTGGCGAAATGTTGCCCCGCGCGCCTGTGGTCACGGTCATGGGTCACGTTGACCACGGCAAGACCTCGCTGCTGGACTACATCCGCACCAGCCGCGTGGCGGCCGGTGAAGCAGGTGGTATCACGCAGCACATTGGTGCGTACCACGTTGACACGCCTCGCGGCATGATCACCTTCCTGGACACCCCAGGCCACGAGGCCTTCACGGCCATGCGTGCCCGCGGTGCCAAGGCCACCGACATCGTCATCCTGGTGGTGGCGGCGGACGACGGCGTGATGCCGCAGACCAAGGAAGCCATCCACCATGCCAAGGCGGCTGGGGTGCCGATCGTGGTCGCGATCAACAAGATCGACAAGCCCGATTCCAACCTCGAACGCGTCAAGCAAGAGTTGGTGGGTGAGCAAGTCGTGCCTGAAGAATACGGTGGTGATTCACCCTTCGTGCTGGTGTCGGCCAAGACCGGTCAAGGCATCGATGCCTTGCTGGAACAAGTGCTGCTGCAGGCCGAAGTGCTGGAACTCAAGGCGCCGACCGAAGCCATGGCCAAGGGCCTGGTCATCGAAGCGCGCCTGGACAAGGGCCGTGGTCCTGTCGCGACCGTGCTGATTCAAACCGGCACGCTCAAGCGCGGTGACGTGGTCCTGGCCGGTGCAAGCTACGGCCGTGTTCGTGCCATGCTGGACGAGAACGGCAAGCCCATCGCCGAGGCTGGCCCGTCCATCCCCGTTGAAATCCAGGGCCTGACCGAAGTGCCTTTGGCAGGCACCGAATTCATGGTGCTGAGTGACGAACGCCGTGCCCGTGAAATCGCGACCTTCCGCCAAGGCCGTTACCGCGACGTCAAGCTGTCCAAGCAACAAGCCGCCAAGCTCGAGAACATGTTCGAGAACATGGGCCAAGGCGAAGTGCAAAGCTTGCCGCTCATCATCAAGGCCGACGTGCAAGGCTCTCAAGAAGCCTTGGGTCAGTCCTTGCTCAAACTGTCAACGCCCGAGATCAAGGTGCAGATCGTTCATGCCGCCGTGGGTGGCATCAGCGAGTCCGACGTCAACCTGGCCATCGCCTCCAAGGCGGTGCTGATTGGCTTCAACACCCGTGCGGACGCTGGCGCTCGCAAGCTGGCCGAGCACAACGGCGTGGACATCCGCTACTACAACATCATTTACGACGCCGTGGATGAAGTGAAGGCGGCGATGTCGGGCATGTTGGCGCCCGAGCTGCGCGAAGAAGTCATCGGTTCTGCCGAGATCCGCCAGGTGTTCATCGCATCGAAGATCGGCACGATCGCGGGTTGCATGGTCTTGTCCGGCGTGGTCCGCCGCAGTGCGCGTCTGCGTCTGCTGCGCGAAAACGTGGTCATCTACACTGGCGAACTCGACGGCCTCAAGCGCTTCAAGGACGACGTCAAGGAAGTCAAGGAAGGCTTCGAGTGCGGCCTCAACCTCAAGGGCTACAACGACATCAAGGAAGGCGATGTCCTGGAGTTCTTCGAAATCAAGGAAGTCGCCCGCACCTTGTAAGGCATTCACGTGCCTTCGGGCCCGACCCGCGACCCCGCCCACCCCAGGCGGGGTTCGTGCTTGAGGGCCTGTGCTTCAGGAGTTCACCATGCGCCATAAAAAATCAGCTCCCAACCGCAGCCACCGCGTCTCTGACCAGATTCAGCGCGATGTGGCTGAGCTCATCCGCGATCTGAAGGATCCGCGCATCGGCATGATCACGATCAACCATGTTGATGTGACTCCCGACTACGCCCACGCCAAGGTGTTTTTCTCGGTGCTGACCGGTGATTCGCAAGCTTGCGAGCTTGCCTTGAACGAAGCCGCGGGTTTTGTCCGCAACGGCTTGTTCAAGCGCCTGCAGATCCACACCGTGCCGACCTTGCATTTCCACTTTGACCGCACCACCGAACGCGCGGCCGAGCTCAGTGCCTTGATCACCAAGGCTGTGAACGACAAGGCCAAGGACGCTGAGCCGGATGCCCCCCAAGAAGGCAAAGAGGCCCAGCCCGAATGAACACCCGGCCCCCGCGTCAACCGCGTCGCGCTCTGCACGGCGTCATCTTGCTGGACAAGCCTTTGGGCCTGTCAAGCAATGACGCCTTGCAGAAAGTGCGCCGCCTGATGCGCGCCGAAAAAGCGGGCCACACCGGCACGCTGGACCCTTTGGCCACGGGCTTGTTGCCCCTGTGCTTCGGGGCCGCCACCAAGTTTTCGCAGGTGTCTTTGGACGCCGACAAGGCCTACCGCGCCACGCTCAAGCTGGGCCAAACCACCACCACGGGTGATGGCGAAGGGCAGATTGTTCATGAGCGACCAGTTCAAGTCGATGACGCCGCCATTGCCCGAGCATGCGCCGCCATGACTGGCGAGATTGACCAGGTGCCACCCATGCACTCAGCGCTCAAGCATGAAGGCCGCGCCCTGTACGAATACGCCCGTGAAGGCATCGAGATCGAGCGCCCTTCGCGCCGCATCACCATTCACGCCATTGACATCGTCGAATGGCAAGCTGACAGTCTCACGCTGGACGTGCGTTGCAGCAAAGGCACCTACATCCGCACCCTGGCCGAGTCCATCGGCGAGCACCTGGGTTGTGGCGCCTACCTGCAAGGCCTGCGCCGCACAGGCAGTGGCGGCACGACGCTCGAAGGCGCCGTGACCCTGGAAGCCCTGCAAGCCATGACCGAAACCGAGCGCGACACCCACCTGCAAGCTGCCGACGTGCTCTTGTCCGATTGGCCCGCCGTGGTCCTGGACGAAAGCGAAGCCGGTCGCTTCCTGACCGGCTTGCGCCGCCGGGTGAAGCTGGACGACGCTCCCCAAGTTCGGGTCTACGGACCCAACCCCTCGGCCGCCAACGGCCAGTTGCCCCGGGTGTTGCTGGGCAGCGCCCACATCAAGGCCGGTGAATTGATCCCGACCCGTTTACTCAGCCCTGCCGAAGTGCAGGGTCTGTTGACCCCAGTTCTTTGATTTCAGACCAGTGAGCCTCGCATGAGCAAACAAATCCGCAATATCGCCATCATCGCCCACGTTGACCATGGCAAAACCACCATGGTTGACCAACTGCTGCGCCAGTCGGGCACCTTCGCCGACCACGAAAAAGTGGTCGACACCGTGATGGACAACAACGCCATCGAACGCGAGCGGGGCATCACCATCCTGGCCAAGAACTGCGCTGTGAGCTGGGAAGGCACCCACATCAACATCGTTGACACCCCGGGCCACGCCGACTTCGGTGGTGAAGTCGAGCGCGCGCTGTCCATGGTCGACGGCGTGGTGCTGTTGATCGACGCGCAAGAAGGCCCGATGCCGCAAACGCGCTTCGTGACCAAGAAGGCGCTGGCCCTGGGCCTCAAGCCCATCGTGGTCGTCAACAAGGTCGACAAGCCCGGTGCCAAGCCCGATGCCGTGGTCAACGCTGCTTTCGACCTGTTCGACAAGCTGGGCGCCACCGACGAGCAACTGGACTTCCCCGTGGTGTACGCCTCGGGCATCAACGGCTGGACTTCGCTGACCGAAGGCGCGCCTGGTGAAAAGTGGGGCGAAGACATGTCTGCCCTGTTTAACACGGTGCTCAAGCACGTGCCCGCTCAATCGGGTGACCCTGCCGCCCCGCTGCAATTGCAGATCTCGGCGCTGGATTTCTCGACCTTCGTGGGCCGCATCGGCGTGGGCCGCATCAGCCAAGGCACGGCCAAGCCGGGCCAGGACGTGGTCGTGATGGAAGGCCCTGAGGGCAAGGCCATCAAGGGCCGCATCAACCAGGTGTTGACTTTCCACGGTCTGGACCGCGTGCAAGTGACCGAAGCCGGTCCCGGCAACATCGTGCTGATCAACGGCATCGAAGACATCAACATCGGCGTGACGGTGACGGACCGGGACAATCCCCAGCCCTTGCCCATGCTCAAGATCGATGAGCCGACGCTGACCATGAACTTCTGCGTGAACAACTCGCCTTTGGCGGGTCGTGAAGGCAAGTACGTGACCAGCCGTCAGATCTGGGACCGCCTGCAGAAAGAGCTGCAACACAACGTGGCCCTGCGCGTGAAGGAAACCGACGAAGACGGTATCTTCGAAGTGATGGGCCGTGGCGAACTGCACTTGACCATCCTGCTGGAAAACATGCGCCGCGAAGGCTTTGAGCTGGCCGTGTCCAAGCCTCGCGTGGTGTTCCGAGAGGTCAATGGCGAGAAGCTCGAACCCATGGAGCTGGTGACCGCCGACGTCGAAGAAATCCACCAAGGTGGCGTGATGCAGGCCCTGGGCCTGCGCAAAGGCGAAATGGTCAACATGGAGCCGGACGGCCGTGGCCGCGTGCGCCTGGAATACCGCATTCCGGCGCGTGGCCTGATCGGCTTCAGCAACGAGTTCATGAACTTGACCCGTGGTTCTGGCCTGATTGCCTCCATTTTCGATGGCTACGAAGCGCACAAGGGCGACATCGGTGGCCGCAAGAACGGCGTGCTGATTTCGATGGACGAAGGTGAAATCTTCACCTACGCCTTGGGCAAGTTGGATGACCGTGGCCGCATGTTCGTCAAGCCGAACGATCCGGTGTACGAAGGCATGATCGTCGGCATCCACAGCCGCGACAATGACCTGGTCGTGAACGCCACCCGCACGAAGCAGTTGACCAACTTCCGCGTCTCGGGCAAGGAAGACGCGATCAAGATCACGCCGCCTATCGACCTGACGCTGGAGTACGGCGTTGACTTCATCGACGATGACGAGCTGGTTGAAATCACGCCCAAGTCGATCCGGGTGCGCAAGCGATTCCTCAAGGAAAGCGATCGCAAGCGCAATCGCAGCGCTTGAGTTCGTTCAGATCCTGATTTGACGCGTTGAGAGGTCGTTCACCATGATTGAAGTTCGCATGGTGGGTTCGGTGGGCGTGATTCGCCTGAACCGGCCCAAGGCGCTCAACGCGCTCAATCTGGAGATGGTCAGGGCACTGACCGAGGTGCTGCGGCGCTGGGAGCATGATCCTGCCGTCGTGGGCATCGTGCTGCGTGGCTCGGCCCGACCGGGCGAGGACGCGGCCAATTTCTGTGCGGGCGGTGACATCCGCTTCATGCACAGCGCAGCTTTGTCGGGCGATTTGCGGCTCGACGATTTCTTCACCGAAGAATACGCACTGGACCACCTGCTGCACCGCTATCACAAGCCCATCGTGGCGTGGATGGAGGGCGTCGTGATGGGTGGCGGCATGGGCCTGGCCCAAGGCGCGCGCCTGCGCGTGGTGACCGATCGTGCCCACCTGGCCATGCCCGAGACGCGCATCGGCCTGTTCCCCGATGTGGCTGGTGGCTACTTTTTGTCGCGTTGCCCGGGCCGGGTGGGCGAATACCTGGGCGTGTGTGGCAAAGGCATCGCTGCGGCCGAGGCCTTGGCCTGGGGCTTGGCGGATGCCTATGCACCAGCCCACGACCTGGATCCCTGGCTGGAATCGCTGGCCCAGAAACCTCCCAGCACCGACGCCGGCTTTTTGCGCCGCGCCCGCGCGATGCTGAGCCTGGCAGATCAGTCAGGCATCAGGCCTTCTGTGCTGTTGGCTGAGCGCGAGCGCATTGACCGCCACTTCGCGCAGAACACCGTCGCCGAGATTTTGTCGTCGCTGGCCACGGATGACAGCGAGTGGGCGCGCCAGACCATCCACCACATGGCGGGCAATTCGCCCCTGATGATGTGCGTGACCCTGGAACAGATTCGCCGTGCACGCGCCATGAGTCTGGCGCAAGTGTTCCGCATGGAGCGCGACATGGTGCGCCATTGCTTCGGTTTGCGCCAAGGGCGCGAGAGTGAAACCGTCGAGGGCATCCGCGCCCTGGCGGTCGACAAGGATCAGCAACCGATGTGGAATCCCATCACCACGTCTGAGGTGAGTGCCGAGATGGTGCAGGCATTTTTTGAAAGCCCTTGGCCACAATGGCAGCACCCCTTGCGCGATCTGCGCTGAAAACAAAACAAGAGATGGACTCGCAACACAGCGCGTGGCGCCTCAGCGTGGCGCCCATGATGGACTGGACGGACCGGCATTGCCGATACTTTCACCGCCAGCTCAGCCGTCACGCGCGCCTGTACACCGAGATGGTGACCACGGGTGCGCTGCTGCATGGCAATGTGCCCCGTCACCTGGATTTCAACGGTGAAGAGCACCCGGTGGCTTTGCAACTGGGTGGCAGCGAGCCTGCAGACCTGGCCGCGTGCGCCAAGCTGGCTCAGCAATGGGGCTATGACGAGGTCAATCTCAACTGCGGGTGCCCCAGCGAACGGGTGCAGCGGGGTGCTTTTGGTGCTTGTCTGATGGCCGAAGCGCCTTTGGTGGCCGATGGCGTCAAGGCCATGCTGGATGCCACGGGTGGTAGCGCGCGTATGCCGATCACGGTCAAGCACCGCATCGGCATCGACCAGGGCGAGAGCTACGATTTTGTCCGCGACTTCGTGGGCACCATTGCGGACGCTGGCTGCGAAGTGTTCATGGTGCATGCCCGCAATGCCTGGCTGAAGGGGCTGAGCCCCAAGGAAAACCGCGAAGTGCCGCCGCTGCGCTACGAATTCGTGCACCAGCTCAAACGCGATTTTCCCCACCTGACGATCGTGCTCAATGGCGGCATCAACGACAACGCGCAGATTGCAGACCAACTCAAGCCCAACGCGGTCTTCGATGGTGTGACGCTCGATGGTGTCATGGTGGGCCGAGCCGCCTATCACCAGCCGTGGATGATGGCCAACTGGGACGCTCTGTTCTATGGCGACGAGTCATTCGGCCACGATCGGCGCCGCGAGGACCTGGAGGCCGCCATGGTGGCGTACTGCGAACGTGAAATCGCGCGCACGCAAGGCATGGAAGGGGCTGCTGTGCGCTGGCCCTCTGTGATTCGGCACATCCTGGGGCTGTACAACGGCCTGCCTGGTGCGCGGCGCTGGCGCCAGGTCTGGTCCGACCATCAACTCAAGGCTTTGTCGCCTTCAGAGGTGATGCGTTTGGCGCATGAACGCCGCTGATTGAACTGATTGAGTAAGGCATGAAAAAAGGCACCCGAAGGTGCCTTTGTCGTGCGGTGTGAAACCGGACTGATGGATCAGGCGACTTCGCCAACCACGGTCACGATCACGTCCACCACCACGTCGGTGTGCAGAGCCACCGACACGCTGTGGTCGCCAATGACCTTCAAAGGACCATTGGGCATGCGCACTTGGGCCTTGACCACATCGTAGCCAGCCTTCTTCAGGCCTTCGGCAACGTCGGCATTGGTGACCGAACCGAACAGGCGGCCGTCAACGCCAGCCTTTTGGCTCACGGTCACGGTCTTGCCGTTCAGGCGGTCGCCCAGGGCTTGTGCAGCAGCGTGCTTGTCGGCTTGAGCCTTTTCGATCTCGGCGCGGCGAGCTTCGAATTCAGCGATGGCCTTGGTCGTGGCACGACGGGCGCGGCCCGAAGGGATCAGGAAATTACGGGCGTAGCCGTCTTTGACCTTGACCACGTCACCCAGGGTACCCAGGTTGACGACTTTTTCGAGGAGGATGATTTGCATGTCGAAAACTCCTTAGACCTTGTGCTGGTCGCTGTAAGGCAGCATGGCCAGGAAGCGAGCACGCTTGATGGCGGTTGTCAGCTGGCGTTGATAGATCGCGCGCGTGCCGGTCAGGCGAGCGGGAATGATCTTGCCGTTTTCGGCGATGAAGTCGCGCAGGGTGTCGACATCCTTGTAGTCGATCTGCTCAACACCGGTGACGGTGAAGCGGCAGAAGCGCTTGCGGCGGAACAGCAACGATTGGGTGTTGCGTTTGCCTTTACGGTCTTTGGAGAACTTACCGTTCTTGGAACGAGGAGCGGGCATTTGATGACCTCTTTAAACAGTGTCGTTGAGTTCGGTGATGTGCAGCAGCACGCCGCGTCCGTTGCGAGGAGCTCCCAGGAAACCAGCCAGCCCAAGGGGCACGCCAATTTCGCATCGGACCAATTGCTCAGCAATCGGGCCTAAGGCCACCGCCTTGATGTCCAGCGCCACCTTGCGGGCTTGCTGGGCTTCGACGACATCCGATTCATGTTTCAGAACCAGGTCGAGGGCGGGTAATCCGGCCGGGGTGTATCTCAGCGCTTTGCGTTCAATGATCTGGGCTGTCAACAGCACACGGTTCATGAGAGCGCGGACGCGATGCCTTGCGGCATCAATCAGGCAGCAGCTTGTTGCTCTTGGTGACTGGCCTTGCGGGCTTCATCACGCTCAACTTGCTTCATCATGATGGACGGGCCGGCCGGAGCCTTGGCGTTCACCACAGTCAGGTGACGCAGCACGGCGTCATTGAACTTGAAGCCGGTCTCGAGTTCAGTCAGGGTTTCGTTGTTCGTCTCGATGTTCAGGCACAGGTAGTGCGCCTTGGCAAGCTTGACGATCTGGTAGGCCAACTGACGGCGGCCCCAGTCTTCGACACGGTGCACTTGGCCGCCGGTGGAAGTGATCAGGGTCTTGTAGCGCTCCAGCATGGCTGGAACTTGCTCGCTTTGATCCGGGTGGATCAGCAGCACGATTTCATAGTGACGCATAAATGCTCCTTATGGATTCCCCGCCCGGCGCCTTGAATGGTCACCGGGAAGGATGGAAGCCGTCGCGAAGCGTCAAACCCGCAAACGGCAAGGGCTGCTCAAAAAGTCTGAGTAGCAAATGGGTAGCCTAAAATTATAGCGCGAATATGCTGAATTGAAAAGGGCGCCCCTGGGGCGCCCTACAGCCTGCCAGCAGGCAAGCTTATTTGCTGGCCAATCGCTGCCAGGTTTCAACCACGGTGTCCGGGTTGAGTGACATCGACACGATGCCTTCGTCGGCCAGCCAGTCAGCGAAATCCGGGTGGTCGCTCGGGCCCTGTCCGCAAATGCCAATGTATTTGCCCTGGGCACGGCAGGCGGCGATGGCGCGCGAGATCATGGCCTTGACGGCCGGATCGCGTTCGTCGAAGTCCTGGGCCAACACTTCCAGGCCGGAATCGCGGTCCAGGCCCAAGGTGAGTTGGGTCAGGTCGTTCGAGCCGATGGACATGCCGTCAAAGTATTCCAGGAACTGGTCGGCCAGGATGGCGTTGCTGGGCACTTCGCACATCATGATGATCTTCAGGCCATCCTTGCCGCCTTGCGATTCGCGCACCAGGCCGTGGTCGGCCAGCATGGTGGTCACTTTTTCGGCCTGCTTCAAAGTGCGCACGAAGGGCACCATGATCTCGACGTTGCTCAGGCCCATGTCATTGCGCACGCGCTTGAGGGCTTCGCACTCCATCGCGAAAGCCTCGCCGAATTCGGCGCTGATGTAGCGCGAGGCGCCACGGAAACCCAGCATGGGGTTTTCTTCTTCCGGCTCGTAGCGGGAACCGCCGATCAGCTTCTTGTACTCGTTGGACTTGAAGTCGGACAGGCGCACGATGACGGGCTTGGGCCAGAAGGCCGCCGCGATGGTGGCGATGCCTTCGGCCAGCTTGTCGACGTAGAAAGCGCGCGGGCTGGCGTGGCCACGGGCGACCGATTCGACGGCCTTCTTCAGGTCATTGTCGACATTGGGGTAGTCCAAGATGGCCTTGGGGTGCACGCCAATGTTGTTGTTGATGATGAACTCAAGGCGGGCCAGGCCCACGCCACTGTTGGGCATCTGGGCGAAGTCGAAGGCCAGTTGGGGGTTGCCCACGTTCATCATGATCTTGATGCCGACGTGGGGCATTTCGCCGCGCGTGACTTCGGTGATCTCGGTTTCCAGCAGACCGTCGTAGATGTGGCCGGTGTCGCCTTCAGAGCAGGCCACGGTGACCAAGGCACCATCCTTGAGCTTTTCGGTCGCGTTGCCGCAGCCGACCACGGCTGGGATGCCCAACTCGCGCGCGATGATGGCGGCGTGGCAGGTGCGTCCGCCACGGTTGGTGACGATGGCGCTGGCGCGCTTCATGACGGGTTCCCAATTGGGGTCGGTCATGTCGGTGACCAGCACGTCGCCGGGCTGCACGGTGTCCATGTCGGCCAACGAATGCACGACACGCACGGGGCCGGTGCCGATCTTCTGACCAATGGCGCGGCCTTCGGCCAGCACGGTGCCGGTGCTCTTGAGCTTGTAGCGCTGCTCGGTCTTGCCTTGCTGCTGGCTCTTCACGGTCTCTGGGCGGGCCTGCAAGATGTAGATCTTGCCGTCGATGCCGTCCTTGCCCCACTCGATGTCCATGGGGCGGCCGTAGTGCTGCTCGATGATGACCGCGTATTTGCCCAGCTCGGTCACGTCTTCGTTACTAAGGCTGTAGCGGTTGCGCAGTTCGTGCGTGGTGTCGATGGTGCGCACCAGCTTGCCGCTGGCGGCTTTCTCTTCAGGCGTGGCGAACTCCATCTTGATCAGCTTGGAGCCCAGGTTGCGGCGGATCACGGCCTGCTTACCGGCCTTCAAGGCGGGCTTGTGCACGTAGAACTCGTCGGGGTTGACGGCGCCCTGAACCACGGTTTCACCCAGGCCATAGCTGGAGGTGATGAAAACCACGTCTTCGAAGCCTGATTCGGTGTCGATGGTGAACATGACGCCCGCAGCGCCCAGGTCGGATCGCACCATGCGTTGCACGCCGGCCGACAAAGCCACCACGTCATGGGCGAAGCCCTTGTGCACGCGGTAGGAGATGGCACGGTCGTTGTACAGCGAGGCGAACACTTCCTTCATCTTGTGGAGGATGTCTTCGATGCCGACCACGTTCAGGAAGGTTTCCTGCTGCCCGGCGAACGATGCGTCGGGAAGGTCTTCTGCTGTGGCGGACGAGCGCACGGCGAAGGAGGCTTGCAGGTTGGCTCCGGCCAGGGTGACGAAGGCATCGCGAATGGCCTGGCCCAGGTCGGCTGGGAAGGGTTGGGCCTCGACCCAGCCACGGATTTCGGCACCCGCTTCGGCCAGGGCGCGGACGTCTTCGGTGTCCAGGGCGGCCAAGCGCTTGCTGATGCGGTCGGTCAGGCCGTCGTGCTTGAGGAATTCACGGAAGGCGTGGGCGGTGGTGGCGAAGCCCGTGGGCACGCGCACGCCATCGGGCAACTGCGAAATCATCTCGCCCAGGCTGGCATTTTTGCCGCCAACGGACTCGACATCGGTCATGCGCAGTTGTTCAAAGGGCACGACCAGGGCGGTCGGCTCAAAGAGGGTAGACATAGACAAAGCTCCAAGATAAAAAACCGGTCTGTGACAGATCCACCCGGGGCCCTGGAATTGTGTTTATGGGGCCTTTAAAGAGATCTGCGCACGAAGTTGATCGGATTGTAGGGCGCAGCCTATGATCCTGGCTTGTTCAAGCTCATTCCAGAGTCCTTGACCCGCGCGTCTTCACGCATTCGGGGGGAGGCGGAGTTGCACCATGTCCGATCGCAGTGTTTTTTTCGTGTCCGATGGCACCGGCATCACCGCCGAAACCCTGGGCAATTCCATCCTGGCCCAGTTTGCGGTCAAGCCGCGCCATGTGCGCCGCCCCTTCATCGACACGGTGGACAAGGCGTTCCAGGTGGTGCGTGAGATCAATGCCGCCAGCGAGCGCGAGGGCAAGCGGGCGGTGGTGTTCACCACCTTGGCCAACGACGATGTGCTCAACATCCTCAAGGCCTGCAACGGCAAGGTCTTCGACATGATCAAGACCTTCGTGGAGCCGCTGGAAGAAGAATTTGGCCTGAAGTCCAACCACCGGGTGGGCCGCTTCAGCGACGCCAGCCAGGACCGCGAGTACAACGACCGCATCGACGCCATCAATTTCACGCTGGAGCACGATGACGGCCAGTCGGGGCGCAACCTGGCGACCTCGGACGTGGTGCTGGTGGGCGTGAGCCGCAGTGGCAAGACGCCGACCTCCTTGTACCTGGCGATGCAGCACGGCATCAAGGCGGCCAATGTGCCCCTGATCCCGGAAGACTTCGAGCGTGGCTTTTTGCCGACCATGCTCAAGCCACACAAGAAGAAATGCTTCGGCCTGACGATTGACCCCGTGCGCCTGTCCCAAATCCGCAATGAACGCCGACCAGGCAGCAAGTACGCCAGCCTGGAGAACTGCCGCCAGGAGGTCAATCAGGCCGAGGCCATGATGCGCCGCGAGGGCATCGCCTGGTTGTCGTCCACCCACAAATCGATCGAAGAAATCGCCACCACGATTCTTCGAGACCTTCGCCCTGACCGTTTGATCTACTGATGCCTGAATTCGAAGACTCGCGCCCCTTTGCCGAGACCAATGCCTTGAAGCCTTTCATCAGCACCGACGATGATTCGATGTCGATGCAGTTCGACCTGAAGCTGATCCAGAGCCGCATGCGCCTGGATGACCCGATCGCGCTGGACCTGCAGTACACGCGGGCCATGATGGCGTTTTTGATGCTGAACCCCGAGCCCCGCTCGATCCTGATGGTCGGGCTGGGTGGTGGCTCGCTGGCCAAGTACTGCCATGCCCACCTGCCGCAGGCGGACATCACGGTGGTGGAGATCAATCCCCATGTGATCGAAGTGCGTGATGCCTTCAAGGTACCGCCTGACAGCGATCGTTTTCGCGTGGTGTGCGGTGATGGCGCGGACTTCATCGCGAAGACCCCGCGGGGTACGCATGACCTGATCATGATTGATGGCTTCAACTACGATGGCCAGCCCGAAACGCTGGTGTCCGTCGATTTTTACAAGAGCTGCCGCAAGGCCCTGGCCGAGTCCGGCATCCTGGTGGTCAACTTGCAGGACATCGAGCCGGAATGCACCAAGCTGGTCGGACGCATCTGGCAGGTCTTTGGCGAGCCGGTGATGGCGCTGGACATCGAGTGCGGTGGCAACCGCATCGTGGTGGCCAGCACCGATGAGGTGTTCCGCGACTGCGCGGGCAGCTTTGGCAAGCGCTGGGCGGAACTGTCGGCCGAACACAAGGAAACGCTGCGCTTCACCACCGCGTCGATCGAGTACGAACTCGAACCTTGGCATGCTGCTAAAAAAATTCCCAAAGTGCACAAGCCTAAAAAAAGCGCTCGCTGACAGTCTTGGATGCCGGGGGCACCCTGTTCAGGGGGTGAAGAGGGTATGTGCGGGGCGCGGAGCGTTGCATGGTCTTCGTAAAGTGGGGATCGGAATCCACAACCACGAGGACAAGCCATGTTGACCCCCGCTTCCATCAAATCGCGCGCCCTGTTCAAGACCCGACTGCTGGGCGCCGCCGTGTTGTCGCTGGTCGTCGGCCTGGCCCAGGCCCAGGTGCATGGACCCGATCCCACGGTGCAATCGCTGGAGGCGGCGGCTGGCCCTTACAAGGTGAGCAGCGCGGTGGTGAGCGCGCCCAGTGGCTATGGCGCGGGCACGGTTTTTTATCCCACGGTCCGCACGGAAGGGCAATTTGGCCTGGTGGTGCTGGCCCCGGGTTTCCTGGCGGTGCAGGGCTACTACAAATGGTTGGCCGAGCGTGTGGCCTCCCATGGTTTCGTGGTGGTGACGGTCAATTTCAACAGCACCTTCGACCAGCCTGATTCGCGTGGCACGCAGATGGCCAAGGCGCTGCAGCAGGTGGTGGCGCTGAGCAAGACCGCCACCTCGCCTTACTCCGGTGTGACCGACACCAATCGCCAGGCGGCCATGGGCCATTCCATGGGCGGGGGCGGCACCTTGGTGGTGGCCCGCGACAACCCGTCGCTGAAGGCGGCGGTGGCGCTGGCACCCTGGCACACGACCAAGACGTGGTCGACGGTCCAGGTGCCGACGCTGATCATCTCTGACGAGAAAGATTTCATTGCCACCAACAGCGCGCATTCCAACCCCTTCTATGCCAGCTTCAATGCCGCCTTGCCCAGCGCGAAGATCGAACTGGCCGGGGCCGACCACCTGTGCGGCATCCAGATCAGCGCCGAGAAGTGCAAGACCTCACTGGCGAAGTATTCGGTGGCTTGGCTCAAGCGTTTCGTGGACGGGGACACCCGCTACACGCCGTTCGTGAAGAGCAAGGCGGCGGACATGTCGGCCTTCGACACCCGCGGTCAGTACTGAGCTGGAGGCACGCTGCCATGCGCACGTTGACGCGAATCATCTTCACCCTGGCGGCATGCCTGTTCATGGCTGTTCCTGTGCATGCGGACCCGGCGCCGCATGGCCCTGACCCGACGGCCTCCTTGCTTGAGGCCAAGCAAGGGCCTTTTGCGGTGGCCAACACCAAGGTGGCCTCGCCTTCTGGCTATGGCGCCGCCACGGTGACCTATCCCACGGCGAAGTCCGATGGGCCCTATGGCCTGGTGGTGCTGGCGCCAGGCTTTTTGCTGGCGCAGGGCTACTACAGCTGGCTGGCCGAGCGGGTGGCCTCGCATGGTTTTGTGGTGGTCAACTTGAGCACCAACAGCATTTTTGATTCGCCCGACGTGCGCGCGCCTCAACTGGCCAGTGCGCTCAAGCAGGTGCTGGCCTTGAGCCAGACGGCTACCTCGCCCTATTCGGGCCTGGTTAATCCAGACCGTCTGGCCTTGATGGGCCACTCGGCTGGCGGTGGCGCGGCCTTGACGGCGGCTTTGAGCAACCCTGGCTTGAAGGCGGTGGTGGGTCTGACCCTGGCAGTGGGGACCCAAAAGGAGTTTTCGCAACTCCAGGTGCCCGCCTTGGTGCTGGCCGCCGAGAAGGATGTGATCGCGCCCAACGCGACCTATTCGATGCCGGTCTTTCAAAGTCTGAGCGCGGCTTTGCCGAGTGCCTACATCGAGATCGCCGGAGCAGATCACCTGACGCCGACCATCCTGGAAGGCAGCCGCATGCGGGCCGTGCTGGGTCGCTACACCATCGCGTGGCTCAAGCGCTTCGTGGATGAGGACCGGCGTTACACGCCGTTCACCCAGGGGAGCCGCCCGGAGTTGTCAAAGTACTTGTCGCACGGCGCTTGGTGACGGTCCTCCTCCGTCACCAGTTTCTCAAGCGTAGTCGCTGACCGGCACGCACGAGCAGAACAGGTTGCGGTCGCCGTAGACGTTGTCCACGCGGCCCACTGGCACCCAGTACTTTTGCTTGAGCAGGCTGGCCACGGGGTAGGCCGCCACTTCGCGGCTGTAGGCGTGGGTCCACTCGCCCTTGAGCAGCGAGGCCGCCGTGTGCGGCGCGTTGCTCAGTGGGTTGTCGTCACGCGGCCACAGGCCTTGCTCGACCTGGCGGATCTCTTGGCGGATGGCGATCATGGCATCGCAAAAGCGGTCCAGCTCGAACTGCGATTCGCTTTCGGTGGGCTCGACCATCAAGGTGCCCGCCACGGGGAAGCTCAGCGTGGGCGCGTGGAAGCCGTAGTCGATCAGGCGCTTGGCCACGTCTTCGGCGCTGACGCCGCTGGTGTCTTTCAAAGGGCGCAGGTCGAGGATGCACTCGTGGGCCACGCCACCACCCTTGATGGCCGGGTTGCCGCCGCTGAAGTGGATGTCGTAGTGATCGGCCAGGCGGGCGGCCACGTAGTTGGCGTTGAGGATGGCGATCTCGGTGGCGTCTTTCAGGCCATCGGGGCCCATCATGCGCACGTACATCCAACTGATGGGCAGCACGGCGGCGTTGCCCAAGGGCGCGGCCGAGACGGCGCCCACTTGTTGCTCGGTGCCGATGCCGGCGGAGCGGTGCGCGGGCAGGTAGGGCACCAGGTCTTCGACCACGCAGACGGGGCCGACGCCCGGGCCGCCACCGCCGTGGGGGATGCAGAAGGTCTTGTGCAGGTTGAGGTGGCTCACGTCGCCACCGAACTCGCCAGGCGCGGCCAGGCCGACCAGGGCGTTCATGTTGGCGCCGTCCACGTAGACACGGCCGCCGTGCTGGTGCACCAGCGCGCACAACTCTTTCACGCGGGTTTCGAACACGCCGTAGGTGGACGGGTAGGTGATCATCACGGCGGCCAGCTTGGCGCTGTGTTGTTCGCACTTGGCGCGCAGGTCGTCCAGGTCGACGTTGCCATCGGCATCGCACTTGGTGACGACCACTTTCATGCCCACCATCTGCGCGCTGGCGGGGTTGGTGCCGTGGGCGCTTTCAGGGATCAGGCAGATGTCGCGGTGGCCTTCGCCACGGGCATCGTGGTAGGCCTTGATGACCAAGAGGCCGGCGTACTCGCCTTGCGATCCAGCGTTGGGCTGCAGGCTGATGCCCGCGTAGCCCGTGGCCTGGCACAACCAGGCGCGCAGTTGCTCGTCCAACAGGGCATAGCCTTGCAACTGGTCTTGCGGCGCGAAGGGGTGGATGTTGGCGAACTCGGGCCAGGTGATGGGGATCATCTCGCTGGTAGCGTTCAGCTTCATGGTGCACGAACCCAGCGGGATCATGGTGCGGTCCAGCGCCAGGTCCTTGTCGGCCAAGCCGCGCAGGTAGCGCAGCATCTCGGTCTCGGAGTGGTGCGTGTTGAAGACCGGGTGCGTCATGAACTCGCTGGTGCGGCGCAAGGCATGGGGGATGGTCAGGGCCACGCCGGATTCAAACGCGGCGAGCGACGGCAGGGACTTGTTGCCGCCGAACACGGTCCACAGCTCGATGATGTCGTCGCGGGTGGCGGTTTCGTCCAGCGAGATGGTCAGGCTGTCCTGGCTGGCCATGCGCACATTGATGCCGACTTTTTGCGCAGCGGCCACGAGGGCATCGCGGTCGCCTTCGGCCAGCACCTGGATGGTGTCGAAATAGGTGGTGTGCACGACCGTGCGGCCCAGAGCCTTGAGGCCTTCAGCCAGGATGGCGGCATAGCTGGCCACGCGCAAGGCGATGCGCTTGAGGCCTTCGGGGCCGTGATAGACCGCGTACATGCTGGCCACCACGGCGGGCAGCACCTGCGCTGTGCAGATGTTGGAGGTGGCTTTTTCGCGGCGGATGTGCTGTTCGCGGGTTTGCAGGGCCAGGCGGTAGGCGGTGTTGCCGTGTGTGTCCACGCTGACGCCGACCAGGCGGCCGGGCATCGAGCGTTTGTAGTCATCGCGCGTGGCCATGTAGGCGGCGTGCGGGCCGCCATTGCCCATGGGCATGCCGAAGCGCTGCGTGTTGCCCACGGCGATGTCGGCACCCAATTCACCGGGCGACACCAGCAGCGTCAGGGCCAGCAGGTCGGCGGCGACGATGGCCAGCGCGCCCTTGGCGTGCAGCGCGTCGATCAGCGGCTTCAGGTCGCGGACCTGACCGTTGACGCCGGGATACTGCATCAACGCAGCGAAGCAGTCATTGGTTTCCAGGTGCTCGGCCAGCTTGGCGGCGTGCACCACATCGACCGTGATGTCCAGGGGCTTGGCGCGCGTTTGGATCACTTCCAGCGTTTGCGGCAGCACGTCGTGGCAGACCACGAAGCGGGTGCTCTTGGACTTGCCAGCGCGGGCGGCCAAGGTCATGGCTTCAGCGGCCGAGGTCGCCTCGTCCAGCATCGACGAGTTGGCGATGGCCATGCCCGTCAGGTCGCACACCATGGTCTGAAAGTTGACCAGCGCTTCCATGCGGCCTTGAGAGATCTCGGCCTGGTAGGGCGTGTAGGCCGTGTACCAGGCGGGGTTCTCGAGGATGTTGCGCAGGATGACGCCCGGCGTCAGGGTGCCGTAGTAGCCCTGGCCGATGAAGTTGCGCATCAGGCGGTTCTTGCTGGCGATGCGTTTCAGGTCGGCCAAGGCCTGCGCTTCGCTCAAGGCGGCCGGCAGTTCCATGGGCGCGGGGCGCTTGATCGACGCGGGCACAATGCCGTCGATCAAGGCCTGGCGCGAGGCCACGCCCACCACGCTGAGCATGTGCGCTTGCTCGGCATCCCGAGGGCCCAGGTGTCGGGCTTGGAATTCACGGGCGTTTTCCAGTTCAGCGAGGGTGGGGGTGTGGGTCAGCATGGTCGGGCTTGGCAGGGGCGGGGGTACAGCGGGAACGGCGCGGGCTTTGGAAAAGAAGCGATCAGGCGTTCTTGACCAGGTCGTCGTAGGTGGTCTTGTCCATCAGGGCATCCAGCTCTGACGGGTTGGACAGCTTGACTTTGAAGAACCAGCCGGCGCCCAGCGGATCGGTGTTGGCCAGCGAAGGGTCGTCGCGCAAGGCTTCATTGACTTCGGTGATCTCGCCCGTGACGGGCATGTAGACGTCGGCGGCGGCTTTGACGGACTCGACCACGCCGGCCACATCCTGGGGCTTGAAGCTGGTGCCAACGGCGGGCAGGTCCACGTAGACCACGTCGCCCAGCGCGTCTTGCGCATGAATGGTGATGCCGACGATGGCGGTGCCGTCAGCTTCGATTTGCAGCCATTCGTGGTCGGGGGTGTACTTGATGGTCATGGTCGGATCCTTGATCAAAAAAAGAGGGATGACTATTTCAGCCGCGGTAGTAACCGTTGGGCACGAAGGGCAGGGTGGTCACGGTCATGGGCACGCGCTTGTCGCGCACCAGGGCGAACACTGGCGTGCCAATGGCCGCGTGGGTGGTCGAGACGTAAGCCAGGGCGATGGGCTGGTTGATGCTGGGGCCGGGCGAGCCGCTGGTGACGATGCCCAAAGGCGTGCCGTCTTCAGCCATGACTTGCGCGCCTTCGCGCACGGGCACGCGTTCGCTGCCGATCAGGCCGACGCGCTTGCGTTGCACGCCTTGGGCCAGTTGCTCGTCGATGACGCGGGCTCCGGGGTAACCGCCAGCGCGCGCGCCACCAGCGCGGCGCACCTTCTGGATCGCCCAGGTCAGGGCGCCTTCGACGGGCGAGGTATCAGTGCTGATGTCGTGGCCGTACAGGCACAGGCCGGCTTCCAGGCGCAGGCTGTCGCGGGCGCCCAGGCCGATGGGTTTGACCTCGGGTTGGGCCAGCAGTGCACGGGCCAGAGCTTCGGCTTGGGCGTCGGGCACCGAGATTTCGAAGCCGTCTTCGCCGGTGTAACCGGAGCGTGTCACAAAACACTCGGCGCCATTGAGCACAAAGTGGCCGCCGGTCATGAAGGTGAGTTTTTGCACGTCGGCGTTCAGGCGGGCCAGGGCGGTCACGGCTTGAGGGCCTTGCAGCGCGAGCAGGGCCTGGTCGGGCAGGGGCTGCACGGTGCAGCGCTGGCCGATGTGGGCTTGCAAGTGGGCGATGTCCTGCACCTTGCAGGCGGCGTTCACGATCACGAAGATGTCGTCCTGGCGGCGGGTGACCATCAGGTCGTCCAGGATACCGCCAGTGTCGTTGGTGAACAGGGCGTAGCGCTGCTTGAACACGGGCAGGTCGATGATGTCCACGGGCACCAGGGTTTCAAGCGCCTTGTCGGCATCCGGGCCCTTGAGCAGCAACTGGCCCATGTGCGAGACGTCGAACAGGCCCGCGTCGGCGCGCGTGTGCTTGTGCTCGGTCATCAGGCCGGTGGGGTATTGCACCGGCATGTCGTAGCCCCCGAAGGGCACCATCTTGGCGCCGAGTTCGACGTGCAGGGCGTGGAGGGGCGTTTTGAGCAGGTCTGCAGACATGAGCGTGCCTGACCGCCAGGCCAGGAAGAGGGCATTGACATGGTTCCAGGGGGTGTTTTGCCGTCAAGCAAAACGCCGTCCCGGTGCTGCCCTCGCTGTCCGCTTTACCTGAGAGATTGACCCGTCGCCACGGCATGACCATGGCGGTGCGGGCTTGCCCCTTCGGTGGACCGGCTCATCAGGTTTTGCAACCGTGATCACCAGCCTCTCTCCAGTGAGGATCACCTTGTGAACAAGGTGTTTGCCAGTCCTTTTGCCTGAGCGTTCGAATGGCAAGCCACCCTGCGCCTTCGGCGACCCGTCGTGCTTGCCTTGCAACGCGCACACGGGTTCTCTCCTAGCAGCGCAAATTGTATGCGAGGAAGTGGGCGGCGTGGCCCCTTTGAAACAGGGTGCCTGATGGACTTGGGGGACTTGGCACGATGTTTGTGTGTTGGTGCTAAAACCGGGTTTCTGCCCTTCAACCACACCCAATCAATCTCAACACGGCATGGTCACCAAGGCACCCGCGCGCAAAAGCGCCACTCCCACCCCCACCAAAAACAGCCCCGCCAACCGCAACGCGCCTTTGCTGCGCGACATTCGCCTTTTGGGCCGAATCCTGGGCGATGTGATCCGAGAGCAGGATGGGCGCGACGCCTACGAGCTGATCGAACGCATCCGCCAATTGGCCGTGGCCTATCGGGCTCGCCGGGACGACGCGGCCGGCAAGGACCTGGACCGATTGCTCAAGAACCTGTCAGCCGACCAAAGCGTGTCGGTGATCCGGGCCTTCAGCTATTTTTCGCACTTGGCCAACATGGCGGAAGACCGCCACCAGGTGCGCCAGCGGGAGACCTCGGTCAAGGCCGCCACAGAGGGCTCCTTGTCCGCCTGCTTCCAGCGCCTGACGGACCAGGGCGTGCGCACCGACGACATCGCCGCCTTGCTCAAGAGGGCCTATTTGTCGCCCGTGCTCACGGCCCACCCGACCGAGGTGCAGCGCAAATCCATCCTGGACGCCGAACGCGCGGTAGCTGAACTGATCGCCCGGCTGGACAAAGCCGACGATGAGGAGCGCCAGGAGATTGAGCCTGCCCTGCGCGCCCGGGTCACCCAGCTCTGGCAGACGCGCATGCTGCGCTTCACCAAGCTCACGGTGGCCGACGAGATCGAGAATGCGCTGAGCTACTACCAGAGCACTTTTTTGCGCGAGATCCCTCGCCTTTACGCGCAACTGGAGCGTGCCTTGCCGGGGCGCGAAGTAGCGTCCTTCCTGCGCATGGGCCAATGGATTGGCGGCGACCGCGACGGCAATCCGAACGTGACCGCCCAGACCTTGCAATTGGCCATGTCGCGCCAGGCCGAGGTGGCCTTGCGCCACTACCTGGTCGAGGTGCACCAGTTGGGAGCCGAGTTGTCGATGTCGGGGCGCCTGGTCGGCATTTCGCCCGAAATGGCCATGCTGGCCGACCGTTCGCCCGACCTCAACCCGCACCGGTCTGACGAACCTTACCGGCGGGCCTTGACCGGCGTCTACGCTCGCTTGGCCGCCACGCTGGAAGACTTGACCGGCACCAAAGCCCTGCGACACGCGGTGGCGCCGCAGGATGCCTACCTCAGTGCCGACGAGTTTCTGGCCGATTTGCGCGCGGTGGATGGCTCCCTGCGCCAGCACCACGCTGCCGTTCTGGCGGACCTGCGAGTCAAGCCCTTGATCCGGGCTGTGCAGGTGTTTGGCTTCCACCTCGCGACCCTGGATTTGCGCCAAAGCTCGGACCAGCACGAGTTGGTCATCGCTGAGTTGCTGGCCACTGCCAAGGTGGAGCCCCACTACGCCAAGCTGAGTGAGGAGGCCAAGCAGGCCCTGATGCGCCAGTTGCTGTGCGAGGCACGGCCGCTGCGCGTGCAGGGTGCGACCTACAGCGACCTGGCCAAGGGCGAGTTGGCCATCTTCGAGGCGGCCGCCACGGCTCGCAGGCGTTACGGCCCGCAGGCACTGATTCACTACATCATCTCGCACACAGAAACCGTGAGCGACCTGCTGGAAGTGCTGCTGCTGCAAAAGGAGTGCGGCTTGATGCACGGCACCCTGGACGACGCCGATTCGCGGGCCGAGCTGATCGTGGTGCCGCTGTTTGAGACCATCGCCGACCTGCGCCATGCCACCGACATCATGCGTGGCTTCTACGCGGTGCCCGGCATCGCTGACCTGGTCAAGCGATCAGGTGGCGAGCAAGACATCATGCTGGGCTACAGCGACAGCAACAAGGATGGCGGTTTCTTCACCAGCAATTGGGAGCTGTACCGCGCCGAGATCTCCCTGGTCGCTTTGTTCAACGATTTGCGCGCGAGCCATGGCATCGGCCTGCGCCTGTTCCATGGCCGTGGCGGCACGGTGGGTCGCGGTGGTGGCCCCACGCACCAGGCCATCCTGGCGCAGCCACCGGGCACGGTCAATGGTCAGATCCGCCTGACGGAGCAGGGTGAAGTGATCGCGTCCAAATACGCTCACCCCGAGATCGGGCGGCGCAATCTGGAGACGCTGGTGTCGGCCATGCTGGAGGCCAGTTTGATCCAGCCCAGCAAGCCCGTGCCCAGCACCTTTTTGCAGACGGCCGATGTGATCTCGCAGGCCAGCATGGCCGCCTACCGCAAGCTGGTCTACGAGACACCCGGTTTCACCGAGTACTTTTTCGCGGCGACCCCGATCCGCGAGATCGCCGAGCTGAACATTGGCTCGCGCCCGGCCTCGCGAAAATCCACCCGCCGCATCGAAGACCTCCGTGCCATCCCTTGGGGATTCTCATGGGGGCAATGCCGCGTGGCCTTGCCAGGTTGGTTCGGCATGGGTTCGGCCATCGAGGCTTTTTTGAGCGCGCCCGGCACCGAGCGCAAGGCGCAGTTGGCCTTGTTGCAGCGCATGCACAAGCAATGGCCTTTCTTTGGCACCCTGCTGTCCAACATGGACATGGTGCTGGCCAAGAGCGATCTGGGGATTGCCCAGCGCTACGTTGCCCTGGTGGAAGACAAGCGCCTGGGCAAGAAGATCATGACCGCCATCAAGGCCGAATGGGACCTGACCAACCAGGCCCTCAACCTGATCACGGGCACGAAGGCCCGCCTGGCGGCCCAGCCTGAACTGGCCGACTTTTTGGCTTACCGCTTTCCGTATGTCGACCCGCTCAACCACTTGCAGGTGGAGCTGATGCGCCGCCACCGCAAGGCGCAAGACACGCGCGCCTCGGAGGTGGAGGGCGAGACCGTGGCCGAGCGGGTGCAGCGTGGCATTCACCTGTCGATCAACGGGGTGGCTGCCGGGCTGCGCAACACCGGTTGAGGTTTGACGAAAAAAAGCCCGGCCCTCACGGACCGGGCTTCATCCCATCACTTCATCATTTCATCAGCAGGTTGGGCAACCACAGCGACAACGGTGGCCAGTAGGTGACCAGCACCAGGAAGCCCAGCATGGTGAGCAGCCATGGCCACACCGCGACGGTCAGTTCGGTGATGCCCATCTTGGTCACCCCGGAGGCCACGTAGAGGTTCAGGCCCACCGGTGGGTGGCACATGCCCACCTCCATGTTCACGATGATCAGGATGCCAAAGTGCACCGGGTCGATGCCCAACTTCATGGCCACCGGGAACAGGATGGGCGCCATGATCAACACGATTGAAGACGGCTCCATGAAGTTGCCAGCCAGCAGAAGCAGGATGTTGACCACCGCCAGGAAGGCGATCGGGCCCAGGCCCATGGTGATCAGCGAGTCGGCCAAGTGCTGCGGGATGTTTTCATTGGCCAGCACGAACGAGAACAGGACCGCGTTGGTGATGATGTACAGCAGCATCGCGCTCATGTTGGCCGAGGCCAGCAGCACGCGCGGCACGTCTTTGAGGCCCATGTCCTTGTAGACGAACACGGCGATGATGAAGGCATACACGGCGGCCATCGCTGCGGCTTCGGTCGGCGTGAACAGGCCGGTGTAGATGCCGCCCATCACCACCACGATCAGCAGCAGCCCCCAGAAGCATTCACGCAAGGCCTTGAGGCGTTGCGCCGTGGTGGCCTTGGTCTGGCGTGGGTAGTTGAACTTGCGCGCACGCCACCAGGCTGTCAATCCGAGAAGGAAAGCCAGCAGGATGCCCGGGATGACCCCCGCCATGAACAGGGCGCCCACCGAGGTGTTGGTGGACACCGAGTACATCACCATGACGATCGAGGGTGGGATCAGGATGCCCAGCGCCCCGGAGGTGGTGACGATGCCAGCGCCGAAACGAGCAGGGAAGCCCGCCTTCGCCATCGCAGGCAACAAAATCGAACCAATGGCCACGACCGTGGCAGGCGATGAGCCCGACACCGCCGCGAACAGGGCGCAGGCCAGCACGCCGGCCAAGCCCAAACCGCCATGCCAATGCCCGACCATGGACGTGGCGAAATTGATCATGCGTTTGGCCACCCCCCCGTGCGTCAGGAAGTTGCCCGCCAGGATGAAGAACGGGATCGCCATGATCTCGAACTTCTCAATGCCGGTGAACAGCTTGAGGGCGACCGACTCCAGGGGCACTTGCGTGAACCCGAAGATGAAGCTGAGCACGGTCAAGCCCAGGGCGATGGAGATCGGCATGCCGGTGAGCATCAACATCACCAGCAGGCCCAGAATGATCAGGCCGTTCATGCGCGAGCTCCTTCATCCAGGCCGTCCACATGGCCATGATCATGGTGAGGCAGCTCACCGGTGTGTTGAAACGTCCAGGCCACTTGCAGGAAGCGAAAGCTCATCAGCGATGAGCCCAGCGGGATGGCCAGGTAGATGATCCAGGTCGGCCACTCCAGGTCGGGTGTGGTGGGGCCTTCAATCAGGCCATCCATGTTCAGCCCCAAGGCCTGGTAGGCCGCGTGGTGCAGGCCGTTGTCCCACACAAAGGTGGCGCCCAGGGTAGCGACCACGCCCGTGAACAAGGCCCCCGCGAGCAGGCTGAACATCACGAAGTACTTGCGCTTCTGGTCAGACAACTGCTTGATGAGCACATCCACCCCCACGTGGATGCCGGTGCGCACGCCATAGGCTGCGCCAAATTTGGCCATCCAGACGAACAGGTAGATGCAGGCCTCCTGGGTCCAGGCCATGTTGATGCTCAGCAGCCAGTCTTGCAAAACGGGGATGTTGAAACCGATCACGTAGCGGTGCACCACCGACGCGAAGATGATGAGGGTGGCTGCGGCCATGAAGGTCGCGATCAGCCATTCCTCCAGGTGATCAAGCCATTTCATGGCGTTCTCCCAGGGGTGTCAGTCGGGTCATGAAAAAGCCCACGCAGGGGTGGGCTCAGGGGGTGTCGTTCAAACTCAGAGCTTGCTGGGATCGAAGCCGGTTACCTTGTAGATGGCCCGCAGCGTTTCCTCGCCAATGCGCGAGGTCATCTGTTGGTGCACAGGCACCAAGGCCTTTTTGAGGGCCAGGCGCTCAGCCGGGGTCGGCGTGTAGATCTCGGTCTTGCCAGCGGCCTTCACCTTGGCCAGGGCCTCCTGGTTGTCGGTGAAGGCGTGGTCATTAGCAACCTTGGTGGCTTCGGAGATGGCCTGGGTCAGCTGACCCCGGATGTCGGTGGGCAGGCCGTCCCAGAACTTCTTGTTCACGACCACGGCATAACCCAGGTAACCATGGTTGGTGACACTGAGGTGCTTTTGCACTTCGTACATCTTTTGTGTGTAGAGGTTGGAGGGCGGGTTCTCGGTGCCATCGACCACGCCTGTCTGCAAGGCCTGGTAGGTCTCGGAGAAAGCCAGCACCTGAGGCAGGGCGCCCAGGGCGCGCATTTCCGCATCCAGCACCTTGGAGGACTGGATCCGCATCTTCGTGCCCTTGTAATCGGCCACTGCCCTCAAAGGCTTGTTGGCCGAGAACACCTTGAAGCCGTTGTCCCAGTAAGCCAGGCCGGTGATGCCGCGTGTTTCGAGCTTGGTCAGCAGGCCCTTGCCCACGGGGCCTTCGGTCACGCGGTGCAGGTCGGCGTAGTCATCAAAGATGAAAGGCAGGTCAAACACCTCGAACTCTTTCACGCCCAATGGCGCGAACTTGGACAGCGAGGGGGCCAGCATTTGCACCGAGCCCAGTTGCAGGGCTTCCAGCTCTTCCTTGTCCTTGTAGAGCTGGCTGTTGGGGTAAACCTCGACCTTGACTCGACCCTTGGTCAACTCTTCCGCGCGTTTGGCGAAAAAAGCGGCGGCCTTGCCCTTGGGCGTGTCGATGGCCACCACGTGGCTGAACTTGATCACGATCGGGGCCTGGGCAAAGGCGCTGGGCACCAAGGCGATGGCGGCAGCGGCGGCCAACAGGTGGCGGCGCAGAATCTGTCCGGCGAAGGATGTAGTCATGTTGGTCTCCTCAGGGTATGGGGTCAGCCGGATTGTTTCCCTCGGAGCCTGCCGGGGAAATTGTGGAGTTCCACATTTGTGCGTTGGCGCCTGGCCTCCTCACAAAGGGCCGACATAGACTCAGGTGCATGAGCCCCCCCATCAGTGCGCCACCCCGACCCACGCTGGCCGTGCCCCCGCAGCCCCGGTGGCGGGTGGGGGGCTCTTTCGTGTCGGTGATGCCACACCTGTGGGCCTGGCCTTTGCTGTTGTCCCTCATGTTTGTGGGCGGTGTGATGGGCTGGTTGCGCTCGGTGGAGCTAGCCGACCTGGACAGCCAGCGGGCCGAGATGATCTCCGATGCCCTGTCGCTGGAGGCCCAGGTCAGCAACCGACTCGATGCCGAAGCCGCCCGGCTGCGGACGCTGGCCGATGTGATCAAGGCCGAAAACTTGTCTGACAATGCATTTGCCCAACACGCCCTGGTGCTTGATGGCCTGCGCCGCTTCTGGATCAGCGTGACCTGGCTGGACGCCAAAGGGCGCATCGTGGTGCAGGTGCCCGATGACAGCATGCCCGCCCATTCGTCGGCGCGCAGCGGAGCGGATGAGCGGGGGTTGGCAGGGCATTTGTCGGCACCCTTGCAAGACTGGGGTGGCAAGCCTGCTGGCTTGCTGGTGGCGCGTTACATGCCTGCCGAGGTCTTGCGCCAGAAGGTGCCCTGGTGGCTGGCCCGCAAGTACGACATCCGCCTGGTCGATGAGCTGGGCGAAGTGATTGCCTCCACGATTGACGGCCCGCGACTGGCCCGCCAGGCCTGGTACCGAGTGCCGGCGGGGCCTTCGCTGCCCCAGGCCTTTCTGGAGCTTTCAGCGCGCGAGACCATCAAGCCTTGGTGGCGCACCTTGCCGGTGGTGTTGATGAGCGGTTTTGTGCTGCTGATCGGTGGTGCCAGCTGGATGCTGCGGCGCCAGATGCAGGGCGTGTCGCGCGCGGAAGAGGCCTGGCGCACCGAAGCCGCCTGGCGAACGGCGATGGAAGATTCGCTGGCCGTGGGCATCCGGGCGCGTGACCTGGAGGGGCGCCTGGTTTACGTCAACAAGACCATGGCCGACATGCTGGGCTATCAGCCCGAAGAGCTGATCGGCGCCATGCCGCCCATGCCCTACTGGCCCAGCCAGGAGCTGGATCAGGCGATGCAGCGGCATTTGCGCAACATGGCCGGCCAGGCGCCGAGCGAGGGCTATGAGTCGCGCTGGCAACACCGCGATGGGCAGATTCTGGAAGTGGTGGTGCTGGAAGCCCCTTTGGTGGATGCCAAAGGCCAGCACATCGGCTGGATGGCCTCGATCCTGAACGTGACCGAGCGCAAGCGCCTGGAAGAGCGCGAGCGCAAGCAGGCTGACACCATGGCCCACCACTCGCGCCTGACGATGCTGGGCGAGGTGGCCTCGACCCTGGCGCATGAGTTGAACCAACCCCTGTCGGCCATTGCCAGCTACAACGCGGGCGTGCTGAACTCACTCAGCCGCGAGCCGGGCAGCGACCCGGCCTTGCTGATTGCCCTGAAACGCATGGGCGAACAGGCCTCGCACGCGGGGCGCATCGTCAAACGCATCCGTGAGTTCCTGACCCGGCGTGAGCCCCAGCGCGAACCCTGCGACCTCAACCAGGTGGTGGCCTCGGCCGTGGCCTTGCTCAGCCGCGAGATCGCGCGCCATGGCATTGCGGTCACCACCGAGCTGGACGCCAGCCTGCCCAGGGTGATGGCCGACCCCATCCTCATCGAGCAGGTGGCGGCCAACCTGGTCCGCAACGCTTGCGATGAACTGGCCCATACCGATCAACCACGTCGGGTCCACATCCAGACCTTGCTTGGCGCAGGCGGGCGTTTTGCCAAAGTGGTGGTCACCGACAGCGGGCCAGGTCTGGGTGGCCGCAGCATCGATCAACTGTGCCAGCCCTTTTATTCCACCAAATCCGATGGCATGGGCATGGGGCTGGCCATTTGCCGCTCGATCATCGAGTTGCACTATGGTGGCCTGGATGCCGAAGAGGTCATCGGCGGTGGAGCCAGCTTGTCCTTCACCGTGCCCTGCCTGCGCCCCGAAGACCTGGAGGAACCCGCATGAACCCCGATCAAGGCATTGTTTATCTGGTGGACGATGACACCGTGGTCCGAGACGCTTTGGCCTTTTTGCTGGGATCGCGCGGGCTGCTGGTTTTCAGCTTTGACGGCGGGGCGGCGGTGCTGGCTTACCTGGCGTCTTGTCCGCGCCCGGTCCGGGGCGTTTTCCTGGTCGATGTGCGCATGGAGCCCATGTCGGGCCTGGTGTTGCACGAGGAGTTGCTGACGCAAGGCATCCGCAACCCGCTGTTGTTCCTCAGCGGGCATGGCGACATCCCCATGGTGGTCGAATCGCTCAAGAAGGGCGCCTTCGATTTTCTGGAAAAACCGTATGCCGACAACACCCTGGTCGATCGCATTGAGCAGGCCGTGACGATCGAGCGCGCGATGTTGCTGGATGATGCCCGGCAAGCGGAAGGCCATGCTCGCCTGGCCAGCCTGAGCGAACGAGAGCGCGAGGTCATGCCCCGGGTCGCGGCAGGCAAGCTCAACAAAGTCATCGCCGACGAATTGCACATCGCGGTGCGCACGGTCGAGGTCCACCGGGCGCGGGTTTTCTCGAAATTGGGGGTGCGCACGGCGGCAGAATTGGCCACCTGGCTGTCTAATTTCGGGGGTATTGACGCATCTGCGAAAATACAGAGATAAGGAACGGGACTTTCCCGAGGATTTCCCGAAAACACAAGCTGATGAATTCGCCGCAAGACTCCAGTCGCCCCCTGGCCCCTGTACCGCAGCAGGTGTCCTTGGTGGCCCAAGCCCGTGTGCCCACCGAGCACGGCACTTTCACCATGAAGCTGTTCAAGGAAGAGCCCTCTGGCCTGGAGCACGTTGCCCTGGTCATGGGCGAGGTCCAGGGCACGGCGCTGGTTCGCGTGCACAGTGAGTGCATGACCGGCGACGTGTTCGGCTCGCTGCGCTGTGACTGTGGCCCCCAGCTGCATTTCGCGCTGGATGAAATCGGCAAGCAGGGCAGCGGCGTGGTGCTTTACCTGCGCCAGGAGGGGCGCGGCATCGGCCTGATCAACAAGCTGAAGGCCTACGCTTTGCAAGATGAAGGGTTGGACACGGTCGAGGCGAATCTGCGTTTGGGCTTTCCCGCCGATTTGCGCAATTTCGAGGTGGCCGCGCAGATGCTGTCGCTGTTGGGGGTCGATTCGGTGCGCCTGATGACCAACAACCCCCGCAAGGTGTCCACCTTGGAAAAGCATGGCGTCAAGGTGGTGGAGCGGGTGCCCGTGCGCAGCCAGTCGCAGTCGGAAAACCACCATTACCTGGCCACCAAGGCCCTCAAATTGGGCCATCACATGGACTGGCTGCCCGAATACATCCCGCCCAAAACCGAGGACGACGACCCTTCAAAGCTTGGGTAGATCCAGCGCCTGGGGCTCGTGCCCCCGGCCAATCAGCCAGTCGCGCAAAGCCAGGCCTGTGCTGGATGGCCAGTAGCGCGCTTTTGCAGGTGCAATGCGCTTGTAGTCCACCAGTTCGTCGCCCAGCGTGATCACACCCGTGGCGGGCACGTGGTACGCGATGATGATCTGGTTCTGGCGCGGGAAGGCGTAGTGGCCAATGAAGTGGGTGCCTTGTGCCTGCAGGCCCAACTCCTCCATCACCTCTCGCTCGATGGCCTCTTTGGGGCTGGGGTCTGACTTCTCCAGAAACCCCGTGATCAGCGCATAGAAGGGCACCGGCCAGGCTTTGTTGCGCGCCAGGATGATTGCACCTTCATGTTCAACCACGGCGGCCACCACGGGCACCGGGTTGTCCCAATGCACGTAGGTGCAGTTGGTGTCCAGGCAGGACAGCCGCATGACGGTGTCCAGCTCGCGCTCTTGCAGGGGCTGGGCACATTGGGGGCAGAACTTGAAGGCCATGTTTCCTCGGCTCGACGTGACTAAGACGGTGAATGAGCGGCCACCAGGGTGGCCATGTCTGCTGCCGGGCCGGAATGGTCTTGTCCGTTCAACCCGGCAATCACGCTGGTGCGGTTCTGCGCTGGCTGGTTCTGACTGACCTTCCACTTACCTTGCAGGCGGGTGATCGGGATTTCGATGCCCACGATGGCTTGCAGCAGCCGATCGGTGAACTCGCGAGGGGCATCTGACACGGCCCAGGGCTCGGCCCGAGAGGCCTCGTGCTGGGCAGTCATGGACGCCAATTGCGCGCGCACCCACTGCGGGTCGTCTTTCACCAGCAATCGGCCATGGGCATGCACCACGGCATAGTTCCACGTGGGCACGACCTTGCCGCCGTCTTGCTTGGTGGCGTACCAGGATGGCGTGATGTAGGCATTGGGCCCCTGAAAGATGACCAGCACGTCGGCCGAGGGATCGGAGTTCTGCCACAACGGGTTGGCACGTGCCACGTGCCCCACCAGCTTGCCCAAGGCAGAGCCATCGGCTTGCAGGTGCAGCGGGATGTGATTGGCCGTCAGGCCATCGGCGGACAGGGTGACTAAGGTGGCCAGGGGGTGGGCGTGAATCAAGCCCTGCAGAACCTCTGGCCTTGACTCGTCAAAGTGGGCAGGTGAGTACACGTTTGAGTCTCAGGCCTGGGCGGCGATCAGTTGCTGGTCCTTGGCGGCGGCGCGCGCGGCCGCCGGGCGCGAGGTGACCCGGTCGATGTAGGCCTGGATGACCGGCGTCAGAGGCACGAGTTTGAACATGGTGGTCCAGCGCAAAGCGTTGGCCCACAGCACGTCGGCGGCGCTGAACTGATCGCCCAGGATGTAAGGGCCCTTGGCCAGTTGGTCGGTCAGCGTCTTGAACATGGTGTCGAAGTCACCATGGGGACAGGTCGAGGGCGGCATTGGCTCGCGTTTTTGCGACTTGTCGACCAAGGCGGGTTCAAAGCTGGAGCCATAGAAGGCCAGCCAGCGCAGAAACGGTCCCCGCAAGGGCGATCCGATTTGAGGTGCCAACCCGGCTTCGGGGTACAGCTCAGCCAGGTACTGGTAGATGGCGACCTGTTCGGTGACCAGCGCCTCGCCATGCTTGATGGCGGGCACCTTGCCCATGGGGTTGATGCCCAGGTAGTCGGCCTTGCGCTGCTCGCCCGCTTTGAGGTTGAGGACGTAGGTTTCGTAGTCGGCGTTCAATTCTTCCAGCAGCACCAGCACGCCGGCCGAGCGCGAATTGGGTGAGTGGTAGAAGGTGACGTGCTGGTCCGTGCTCATGAGGGCCTCCAGTTTTGATGGGGTGTCAGGCATTCTGCACGAGCAGCAAAGCCAGCGCGATGATGGCGGGCAAGGCTTGCACGAAGAAGATCTTGCGGCTGACGGTGGCAGCCCCGAATACCCCGGCCACGATCACGCAACCCAGGAAGAAGACCTTGATGTCATGGCCTGCGGCACCCAACCAAAGGCCCCACACCAGGCCCGCCACCAGAAAGCCGTTGTACAGACCCTGGTTGGCGGCCAAGGCCTTGGAGGCGGTGGCGAAATCAGGCTTCAGGCCAAATGCCTTGCGCCCCAGTGGCTTATCCCAGAAGTACATCTCGAGCACCATGAAATACAGGTGCAACAGCGCGACCAGGGCGGTCAGGATGGTGGCGGCGGTGTTCATCATGGTGTGGGGTCCTTGTTCGGATCGCGTGCCTGTAAACCCGCTCATGGGGCTGGCCGGAGGCAGTTTATAGTGCCCTGGCACCTTGCCATCGGGGCGGTTATCCCTTGAGTCAAGGCGACGATTAAAAATATTTCAGGAGAGACATGCATGAAGGACACCCTGGCTGACAAGGGCGCAGGCCATGGCGCGGCCAGCTGGCTGACAACCTGGCCCACGGTCGTGCTGCTGGTCTTGATCTTGATCCTCAGCACGGGTGAGATGGTGCATGGGCAATTGCTCAAGCTGGGCGACAAGCTGTTTGGTGATCCTTCGCATCAGATCCAGTACTTCATGCTCCGGGCCGATCCGGTGGCGCCCACTTGCCAGCGGAACATGGATGTTCAAGCCGAGGTGGCCAGGCAGTTGGCGGCAGGCACCGGGTCGAGCAAGGACGACATCGACGCGATGTTCGAGTCCAGCCAACAGGACCCCGCCGCCTTGCGCGCCTCGATAGAGGAAGAGGCCAAGGTCTGCACGGCCAGGCATGCGATCTACCAAGGCATCAAGTCGAACATCACACCATCGCTGGTGACGTTCCGCACGCTGGAAACCAGCTTCCTGGGCCTCTACCTGCTGGGCTCGAACAACCGGGCCTTGATCCTGTTGTTGCTGCTGGCCTTCACGGCAGCCCACGCCACGCTGCGGCACCAGCACATCTCTGTGCGTCCGCCCCGCCGCGCGCATGACTACTTGGCGCAGTCGTTGAGCATGCTGTTGGCCAGCGGCATGTTGCTGTATTCGTTCGTGCGCTTTTATCGCCTGTCGATGAGCTCTGGCGTGCCGGTGGATGCGCCGCAGGTCTACTTCATGTGGATGGGCTTGTTCGCCGTATTGGCGCTGGTCAGTGCCTGGCGTGTGATGCGCCCGCTGCCTGCGGCGCTGCCTGAACCTGGCGGCTGGCTGAAATCGCTGCAATGCGTTCCGCTGGTGGCTTGGATGTGCGTCATCAGCAGCGTGTATTTTTTCCTGGAAGGCCATCCGTCTGGCCCGGCCATCTACGCCAACAAGCTGCTCGATTTCATGAGCTTGCCCTTGGCGCTGGCCTTGCACATCTGGGCCGGCATGCTTTTCAAGCAAAGCCGCCTGGTGATCCTGTTCATGAATGTCATGCGTCCCTGGAAGCTGTCACCTGAAGTCCTGACGTACATCATCTTGCTGGCCGCCGGCCTGCCCACGGCTTATGCCGGCGTGTCCAGCGTGTTCGTGATTGCCGCGGGCGCGCTCATTTACCACGAGGTGAGGGCTGCGGGCGGCACCAGCCAGTACGCCTTGGCGGCCACGGCCATGTCGGGTTCGCTGGGCGCCGTTTTGCGGCCCAGCCTGTTGGTGGTAGGCATCGCGGCGCTGAACCGGCAGGTCACAACCACGCAGTTGTTTTACTGGGGCGGCTTTGTCTTTGCGCTCACTTCGACGATGTTCTTCATCGCCTCGCAGGTCTCGGCGAAGGCGCGTGGGCAAGCGAGCATCGGCATGGCATCGCCCATGGTGGCCATGCCCGCCATGCTGCGAGAGATGAAATCGGTCCTGCCCTATGTGGCCTTGATCGGGGCGATCCTGCTGTTTTATGGCCAGGTGCTGGACACCCATTTCGATGAGAACTCGGCGGCGAGCATCCTGCCCATCTTGATGTTGACGGTGCTGGTGCTCGACAAGGCGATCGGATCACGGGTGGGCAAGGAGCATGCTGGTCCCGTGGCAGCATCGTTTCCCGCGTCCATCGGCATGGCCTCTTCCCAGGACACCGGGCCGGCGATCCGGGTGGCGACCGCCGAAACCGTGGAGCACGTGGGCTCCTACATCACCTTGATGGTGGCCACGCAGTTGGTGGGCGGCATGGTCGAGCGTTCCGAAGTGATGGGCATGCTGCCGCAGCATTTTCCAAACGTCTGGCTGGCCATGGGCTTTCTGGTGCTGGTCAAGGTGCTGCTGGGCATGGTCATGGAGCCCTTGGGTGCCATCATCCTGGTGTCGAGCACGCTGGCCCCCATGGCTTATCGCAACGGCATCGATCCCGTGAACTTCTGGATGATGGTGCTCGTGGCCTTCGAGCTGGGTTACCTGCTTCCGCCGGTGGCGCTGAATCAGTTGCTCACTCGCCAGGTTGTGGGCGAGGCCGAAATCGAGAGATCAGACCGAGAGGTGGAAGGGTTGTCGTTCTACCGGCGCTACGAACGCTGGATCCTGCCTTGCACCGTGATGTCCATCAGCTTGCTGCTGGTGGCATTCGTGCCGTTGGCCGTGCAGCGCTTCAGCATCTTCGAGCCCATCTTGCGCTGGTGGTCATGAGCCATGAACGTTCGGGCAGCGCATTGGCTTCGCAAATTTTCAATCAATCAACCGACAGGGATCTCATGGTCATGAAGAACATTCGAGCTGAATTCAAACTCAAGTGGGGGGCGCTGCTGACTGCCCTGTGCATGGCCAGTGCGCCGGCCTTGGCCGCTGAGGGCAGTTCGCCCAGCCTGTGCGTGTGGGATCCGATCGGTGCGGCAGGCCCGCTGTTTGACGCGGCCAAGAGCTATGCCCTGGCCGCGCAGAAGCTGGGCGTGGAAGTGAGACTCAAGGCGTACACGGACGAACGCGTGGCCTCCGAGGATTTCCGCGTGGGCCAATGTGATGCCTTGCTGGCCACACCCGGCCGTACAACCCCATCACGGTGGCCATTGACTACGCCGGCGCGTCCACCATCATCAAGGACGGCAAGATCGACTTGGAGGCCAGCTACGACGTTGTCCGCAAGGCCATTCAGCTTTTTGCCTCGCCGGTGGCGGCCAAGCTGGCGGTGCAAGACCGCTTTGAAGTGGGTGGGATCATCCCGATGGGCGGTATCTACACCTTCGCGCGCGACCGGGCGATCTTCAAGAAAGGTTTTGCCGGCACCCGCATGCCGGCCTTTGACGACGACAAGGTGCAGGCCTACCTGATCCAGCGTATTGGGGCTCAGCCCGTGTCTTCCGACATCAGCAACTTTGTCACCAAGTTCAACAATGGCAGCGTGGACGTGATTTTTGCGCCCGCCGTGGCCTACAAGCCGCTGGAAATCTACCGGGGCGTGGGAACCAAGGGTGGGGTGTCGCGGTTTCCGCTGGCGTTCAGCACCATGCAACTGGTGCTGGACCGCAACCGCTTTCCGGCGGGTTTTGGCGAGAAATCCCGCCAGTACTGGTCGTCGCAATTCGACCAAGCGGTGGTGGCCGTGCGCAAGGCCGAGGCCGACGTGCCCGCCAGCCAAGTTGTGGACTACTCCACCGAAGACGCGCTGGCCTTTGTTGTGTCTCAGCGCGACTTGCGTGTCGAGTTGGCCAGCAAGGGCTTTTACGACAAGCAAGGCCTCAAGGTCATGAAGCGCATCCGGTGCAGTGTGTACAGCGCGGCGTCCGAATGTTCCAACAAGGCCGAGATCGATTGGCCGGTGGTGGCCGCGCAGCCCTGAAGCACTGTTTTTGGAAGGGCGGCAGGCAGTGCAGACCCGGCTTGGGGGGTTCTTGTGAGATCTCTGACGGTCGGAGGCGTTGCGAAAACCGCAATTTCCCCGACAATCCACCCCCATGACGTCTGAACTGCTCACCCCCACCACGCCCGCCCCGTTCGCAGCCGCCCCCAAGATCGGCTTTGTCAGCCTTGGCTGCCCGAAAGCGCTCACCGACTCCGAACTGATCCTGACCCAACTGGCCGCCGAGGGCTACCAAACCTCCAAAACCTTTGACGGCGCCGATCTGGTGATCGTGAACACCTGCGGCTTCATCGACGATGCCGTGCGCGAAAGCCTGGACACCATCGGCGAGGCCCTGGCTGAGAACGGCAAGGTCATCGTCACCGGTTGCCTGGGCGCCAAAGCCGGTGCCGATGGCGGCAACCTGGTCCGCCAGATGCACCCCAGTGTGCTGGCCGTGACCGGCCCCCACGCCACGCAAGAGGTGATGGACGCGGTGCACCTGCACGTGCCCAAGCCGCACGATCCGTTCCTTGACTTGGTGCCCGAGTCGCGCGGCATTGCCGGGATCAAGCTCACGCCCAGGCATTACGCCTATTTGAAGATCAGCGAAGGCTGCAACCACCGCTGCAGCTTCTGCATCATCCCCAGCATGCGCGGCGACCTGGTCTCGCGTCCGATCGGCGATGTCTTGAGCGAAGCCCGCGCCCTGTTTGAATCCGGTGTGAAAGAACTGTTGGTGATCAGCCAGGACACCAGCGCCTATGGTGTGGACGTGAAGTACCGCACCGGTTTCTGGGACGGCAAGCCCGTCAAGACCCGCATGTTCGACCTGGCGGAGCAACTGGCCACCTTGGCGCAGCAGCACGGTGCCTGGGTGCGCATGCATTACGTCTACCCCTACCCGCACGTGGACGAGATCCTGCCGATGATGGCCGAAGGCCTGATCCTGCCTTACCTGGACGTGCCTTTCCAGCATGCCCACCCCGCCGTGCTCAAGCGCATGAAGCGCCCGGCCAATGGTGAGAAAAACCTGGAGCGCTTGCTGCGCTGGCGCGAGATCTGCCCCGAGATCGTGGTGCGCAGCACCTTCATCGCGGGCTTCCCTGGCGAGACGGAAGAAGAGTTCGAATATCTGCTCGATTTCCTGCGCGAGGCCGAGATCGACCGCGCGGGCTGTTTTGCCTATTCGCCCATCGAAGGCGCGCCTGCCAATGCGCTGGAGGGTGCCTTGCCCGACGAAGTGCGCGAAGAACGCCGCGCCCGCTTCATGGCCGTGGCCGAACAGGTGTCTATCGCCAAGCTGCAACGCCGCGTGGGCGCGACCATGCAGGTGCTGATCGACAGCGCGCCCGCATTGGGCCGCAAGGGTGGGGTGGGGCGTTCTTACGCCGATGCGCCCGAGATTGACGGCACCGTGCGCCTGTTGCCGCCCGAGAAGGCCAGCAAGACCTTGAAGGTGGGCGAGTTCACCAAGGCGCGCATCGTGGCGGTTGAGGGTCACGACCTGATCGCGCAACCCTTCTAATCTGATCGCCAGAGTCGCCTGGCACTCCTTTTGCAGAGCTGAACCACCTGCCCCAGACCGGTGCAGGGCGGCGCATCAGGAGTATTCAGTGAAGCCATTTGCCAGACGATCCTTGTTGAACCTCGTGGCGGCTTCGGCCGTGTTGATTTCCGCCACCGCAGCCATGCCGGTTTGGGCGCAGGCCAAACTCAAAGTGGCCGCCATTTACACGGTGCCGGTCGAGCAGCAGTGGGTGTCGCGCATCCACAAGGCCCTGAACGAGGCCAAGGCCCGGGGTGAGATCGACTACGTCTTTTCCGAGAACACCGCCAACGCCGACTATGAGCGCGTGATGCGGCAGTACGCTGAAGGCGGCAACACCTTGATCCTGGGTGAGGTGTTCGGCGTGGAGGCCGCAGCCCGCAAGGTGGCCAAGGACTATCCCAAGGCCAGCTTCCTGATGGGCTCATCCGGCAAGCCACAGGCCCCCAACTTCTCGGTGTTCGACAACTACATCCAGGAACCTGCTTACCTGAGCGGCATGGTCGCCGGTGGCATGAGCAAGGGCGGCCACATCGGCATGGTCGGGGGTTACCCCATCCCCGAGGTCAACCGCCTGATGCACGCCTTCATGCTTGGCGCCAAGGAAATCAACCCCAAGGTGAAGTTCACCGTGAGCTTCATCGGTTCTTGGTTCGATCCACCCAAAGCCAAGGAGGCCGCCTTTGCCATGATCGACAAGGGCGCTGACGTGCTCTACGCCGAGCGCTTTGGCGTGAGCGATGCGGCCAAGGAAAAAGGCAAGCTGGCCATCGGCAACGTGATCAACACCCAGCCGCAGTACCCGGACACCGTGGTTGCCTCGGCCCTGTGGAACATGGAGCCCACGGTGGACCTGGCCATCAAGAAGGCCAAGTCTGGGCAGTTCAAGGGTGAGGATTACGGCCCTTATTCCATGATGAAGTTCAAGGGCAGCGAGCTGGCGCCGCTGGGCACGTTTGAGTCCAAGGTGCCCGCCGAGGTGGTCGCCAAAGTCAAGGCCAAGCAGGCCGCGATCCTGTCGGGCGCGTTCAAGGTGCCGGTGGTCGAAACCGAACCCAAATCGTCGAACTGAGCCACACAACGGTCCGGCTTCCCAGATGACGGTGCTGCGGCTGCAGGGCATCACCAAGCGCTTTGGCTCGCTGGTGGCCAATGACGACATCTCGCTGACCTTGCAGGCTGGCGAAGTGCTGGCCTTGCTGGGTGAAAACGGTGCTGGCAAGAGCACGCTGGTGTCCATCTTGTTCGGGCACTACGTGGCCGATGCGGGGCGCATCGAGGTTCAGGGCCAGCCCTTGCCACCAGGCCAGCCCAGGGCGGCGCTCCAGGCTGGAATTGGCATGGTGCACCAGCATTTCACCCTGGCCGACAACCTCAGCGTGCTCGACAACGTGATGTTGGGGACGGAGTCGATGTGGCGCCTGTCCTCGCGTCGCCAGGCGGGGCGGCAACGCTTGCTGTCCTTGGCCGGGCGCTTTGGCCTGGCCGTTGATCCGGATGCGCGCGTGGGCAGCTTGTCGGTCGGCGAGCGCCAGCGCGTTGAGATCCTCAAGGCCTTGTACCGCGGCGCGCGCATCCTGATCCTGGACGAACCGACGGCGGTGCTCACCCCGCAAGAGAGCGAACAGCTCTTCGCCACGCTGGACACCTTGGTCAAAGACGGCCTGGCCGTGATCTTCATCAGCCACAAACTGGACGAAGTCCTGCGCGTGTCAAACCGCGTGGCCGTGCTGCGTGGCGGCAAGCTGGTGGCCGAATGTGCCGCACAGGGCACCACCAAAGCCGAACTGGCCGCCTTGATGGTCGGCCGTGAGGTCAAGACCGCGCGCCGTGTCGCGGCGGTGGGGCCACCTTCGGGCACGGTGGTTTTGCAATGCGAGGGCGTTCACACCGCCAAGGGGGCGCAAGGCACGGCGCTGCAAGGTATTGACCTGACGGTGCATGCAGGTGAGATCGTGGCCGTGGCCGGGGTTTCAGGCAACGGCCAGGTGGCGCTGGCTGAGCTGCTGCACGGCTTGTTACCGGCCGCCCAAGGACGGCTGCAGGTGTCCTCCCAACCCTTGTGCGCCCGGCCGCGCGATTGGGTGTCCGTGCCCCGTGGCGCGCATCCCCGAAGACCGCCACACGCAGGGCGTGGTCGGCGACCTGAGCCTGTGGGAAAACACCATCACCGAGCGCTTGTTTGACCGGCGCTTCGCCCGCTGGGGCTGGGTGCGGCGATCTGCGGCGCGGGCGCATGCGCAGCACATCATCGAGCGTTTCGATGTGCGAGGCGGCGGCCTTGATTCACCCGCGCGGCGCCTGTCAGGCGGCAACATGCAAAAGCTGGTGCTGGGCCGGGCCCTGGCCTTGGGCGAAGGCTCAGCGCTGGGCGTGCCCACCCTGATCGTGGCCGCCCAACCCACTTGGGGCCTGGACATTGGCGCCGTCGCTTTCGTGCATGAACGCCTGATCCAGTCGGCCGAGCAGGGCAGCGCGGTGCTGCTGATCTCGGAAGACCTGGACGAGATCCTCGCCTTGGCCGACCGCATCGCCGTGATGCACGAAGGGCGGCTCACCGCCGCGCGTCCTCGGCCAGACTGGACGCTGGCCAGCTTGGGCCTGGCCATGGCGGGCAGCGAGGCCGACTCAAGCACCGTGCCTGAAAGGCTTACCACGTGACACCCTTGCCACGTTGGCGACTTGAAAACCGCGAACAACCCTTGCGCTGGGGCTGGTTGACCGCGCCCCTGGCCGCCGTGCTGGCCACCGTGATCCTGGCCACCGGCCTGATCGCCTGGAGCGGCGCCCCCGTGGCCCAGGCCTATGGCCTGATGGTGCAGGGTGCTTGGGGTTCAACCTTCGCCATCTCGGAAACATTGACCCGTGCCACGCCCTTGATCCTGACTGGGCTGGCCGCCGCCGTGGCGTTCCGGGCCCGCCTGTTCAACATCGGTGCCGAAGGCCAGTTGTACATCGGTGCCATGGCCGCCGTCGCCGTGGGCGGTCAGCAAGCCGGTGCGGCCGAGTTCACCGGCTCGGTCGCCTGGCTCACGTTCTGGATGGTCCTGGCCGGGGCCTCGGCCGGCGCAGCGTGGCTGCTGGGCCCCGCCTGGCTGAAAACCAGGCTCGGTGTCGACGAAGTGGTCACCACCTTGTTGATGAACTTCATCGCCTTGCTGCTGGTCTCGATGATGCTGGACGGCCCCATGAAAGACCCGATGGCCATGGGTTGGCCCCAGTCGGTGGCGCTGTGGCCCGAACTCGAGTTCAGCCGCCTGATCGAGCGCTCGCGGGTGCACAGCGGCTTGCTGGGCGCCTTGATGCTGGCCTTGCTCCTGTGGATCGTTGACCGCTACACCACCTTGGGCTTGGGTTTGCGCGCTGTGGGCGCCAACGCCGGCGCGGCGGCCTTCGCCGGGTTGCCGGTGCGACGCCTCACTTTGATCACCGCCCTCATGTCAGGCGCCTTGGCGGGGCTGGCGGGTGTTGGCGAGGTGGCGGGGCGCACCAGTTACCTCACGCTCGACATGTCGCCCGGCTATGGCTACAGCGGCATCGTGATCGCCATGCTCGCGGGCTTGCACCCCTTGGGTGTCGTGGCTTCTGCCTTGTTCGTGGCCAGCGTGCTGGTCGGAGCCGACAGCATGAGCCGGGCCTTGGGCGTGCCCACTTACTTGGCCGACGTGATGGTGTCCCTGGCCCTGCTGTGCATGCTGGTCACCCAGATGTTCACGCGCTATCGCCTGCGCTGGGTGCGCCCTGCGACTGGGAGCCCGGCATGACCGAGGGGTGGGACCTGGTCGCGCAAAGCAGCTTCTGGATCGCCGTGCTGCGCATGGCCACGCCGCTGCTGTTGGGCACCCTGGGCGTGTTGTTGTGCGAGCGCGCGGGCGTGCTCAACCTGGGCATCGAAGGGATCATGGTGGCGGGGGCATTCACCGGCTGGCTGGCCGTCTACCATGGCTGCAGCCTGCCCATGGGCGTGCTGATCGCAGCCTTGGTCGGCGCCTTGTGCGGTTTGCTGCACGCATTGCTCACCGTCGGGTTGGCTTTGTCGCAACACGTGGCGGGCCTGGGCCTCACCTTGTTGGCGACCAGCCTGAGCCACTACAGCTACCGTATCGCTTTCCCCAAGATCTCAACGCCCCCCACCATCACGCCGATGGCCGCGGTGGGCCAGCAGTGGCCAGGCCTGGCCAAACTGCCCTTGATCGGCGAGGTACTGGCCGCTCAAACGCCCTTGACCTTGACCGCCCTGGCCCTGGTGCCCGTGCTCGCCTGGATCCTCATGCGAACCCCGCTGGGCCTGGCCGTGCGCATGGTGGGCGAGAACCCGGCCGCCGCCGAAGGCCAGGGGCTGAGCGTGGTGGGCTTGCGCACCGGTGCCATCGTGGCCGGATCAGCCCTGATGGGCGTGGCCGGGGCTTTCCTCACGCTGTCGGCCTTCAACGCCTTCTACATCAACATGGTCAATGGCCGGGGCTGGATCTGCGTGGCCTTGGTGGTGTTCGCCTCGTGGCGGCCTGGCAAGGCCTTGCTGGGTGCCTTGTTGTTCTCAGCCTTCGATGCGCTGCAACTGCGCCTGCAGCAGGCTGGCGGCGAAGTGCTGGGCGTGGCTTTGCCTTACCAGGTCTACCTGATGCTGCCCTATGTGCTGTCCATCCTGGCCCTCATCGTCATGGCCCGCCGGGCCGCTTATCCGCAAGCCCTGATGAAGCCTTACCGCGCTGGTGAGCGCTGAGCCAAACTCCATTAGCATGGCTGGATGAAGCAGCGCAAAATTGCCCCCAGCACGCACCTCATCCACCACGCTTATGAGCCGCCTGCCGGCTTCAAATCCGTGGTGCCCGGCATCCACAAGGCCTCCACCGTCATCTTTGACAACACGGTGGCCTTGCGCGCGCGCCAATGGAAAGACAAAACGGGCTACACCTACGGCCTGCACGGCACCCCCAGCACGTTCACACTGGAAGAGCGCCTGGCCACGCTGGAGGGCGGTCTGCAAACGCTGCTCGCTCCCAGCGGCCTGGCCGCCCTCGCCATGGTGGACATGGCCTTGCTCCACGCGGGCGACGAGGTGCTGATCCCCGACAATGCCTACGGCCCCAACAAGGATCTGGCGCGTGGGGAGCTGGCCCATTGGGGCATCACCCACCAGTTCTACGATCCCCTGCGCGCCGATGAACTGGCCAGCCGCATCACCCCGCGAACCAAGCTGATTTGGCTGGAAGCGGCCGGGTCGGTGACGCTGGAGTTTCCCGATCTGATCGGCCTGCTGCGTGTGGCCCGCCAGCATCCCCAGGTGATCGTCGCGCTGGACAACACCTGGGGCGCTGGCCTGGCGTTTGATGCGTTTGCCTTCGATGAGTTTGGCGGCCAGTCACAAGGCGTGGACATCTCCGTGCACGCCCTGACCAAGTACCCCTCGGGTGGCGCCGATGTGCTGATGGGCTCGATCACCACGCGCGACGAGGCCCTGCACATCAAGCTGAAGATGACGCACATGCGCATGGGGCTGGGCGTGGGCGGCAACGATGTCGAAGCCGTGCTGCGTGGCCTGCCGACCTTGCCCTTGCGCTATGCCGCGCACGATGCCGCGACCCGGCAGATCGCGCAGTGGTGGCAGACCCGGCCTGAAGTCTCGCAAGTGCTTCACCCGGCATTGCCCGAGTCACCCGGCCATGCGCATTGGGCCCAGACCTGCAGCGCGGCGGGTGGTTTGGTATCGGTGGTGTTCGATGAACGCTACAGCCCCGCCCAGGTCGATGCCTTCATCGATGCCTTGGACCTGTTCAAGATTGGCTATTCGTGGGGTGGGCCGGTGAGCCTGGCAGTGCCCTATCACCTGCCCAGCATGCGCACGGTGGGTGATGTGCCGCAGGGAACACTGGTGCGCTTGGCCATTGGGCTGGAGGATCCGCAGGACCTGATCGATGACCTGGCGCAGGCCTTGACGGTGTTGGCAGCTGGTGCCTAATCCTTGGGGCCTGAAGAGACCTTATGTCTCATCATTCGGCCCTTTTCCCGCTCCCACTCGCGGTCCTTGATGGTGTTGCGCTTATCGTGCTCGGCCTTGCCCTTGGCCAGGGCAATCTCCGCTTTCACATAGCTGCCCTTGAAGTGCAGGTTCAGCGGCACCAGGGTGTAGCCCTTTTGCTCGGTCTTGCCGACCAGGCGGCGGATCTCGGCGCGGTGCATCAACAGTTTCTTGGTGCGGTCCGCTTCAGGCTTGACGTGGGTCGATGCCGAACGCAGCGCGTTGATGCGCAGCCCGATCAGGTGCAACTCGCCATTGCGGATCATGATGTGGCCATCGGTCAACTGCACCTGGCCTGCGCGGATCGCCTTGACTTCCCAGCCTTCCAGGACCACACCGGCCTCGAAACGTTCTTCGATGTGGTAATTGAACAGGGCTTTTCTATTTTCAGCGATCGTCATGGTCAGAAGGATACAGGGTCCTTAAAATGGCGGCATTCTATGAAGCAAGTCAACAAGTCCGTCCTGCTCTGGTATTCGCCCCGCGAAATGTACGCGCTGGTGACCGCCGTCGAGGACTACGCCCAATTCCTGCCCTGGTGTGAACGCGCTGAAGTCCTTCAGCAGCACGACGATGGCGTCACCGCGCGCCTGCACATCGCGTTTGCCGGCATCAGGCAGGCTTTCACCACGCGCAATACCAACACCGAGGCCAGCCAGGTTCACATGAGTTTGGTGGATGGCCCCTTCTCCAAGCTGGAGGGCACCTGGAAGTTCACGCCGTTGCAAAAACCCGGTTCGCCCGCCTCAGCGCTTGGTGAGGCTCTACCGGAGCCCACCGCCTGCAAGGTCGAGTTTTCACTGAGCTACGATTTTTCCAGTCGGTCCCTGGCCCTGGTGATCAGCCCTGTGTTCGACCGCATCGCCAACACCTTTGTCGATGCCTTCGTCAAACGGGCTGAGCAGGTGTATGGGCCCCGTTGAACCAACCCCAGTCCCGGTGATTCACGTTGAGGTGGTGTTCAGTTCAGGGCCGAGGCAGATCGAACTGAAAGCCTTGACCTTGCCTTTGGGCAGTTGCGTCAAGGATGCTTTGTTGGGCGCCAACTTGCTGGCCCAGGCGCAACAAGGCCTGAGCGTGGGCATCTGGGGCCGCAAGTCCACCCTGGGGCATGTCTTGCAGGACCGCGATCGGGTCGAGGTCTACCGTGGCCTGATCGTTGATCCGAAAGAGGCTCGGCGTGTGAGGTACCGGGCGCATGGCGAAAAACTGCCCAGGAAGGGTGTCAAACGGCTTCAAACGCGGTCAGTGACCGAGCCGTCAGACTGAGCAGCTAAAAAGCCATCACTTGCAGTTGCTGGCGATGGCTTCCTGCGTGCGGCGCTGTTCTTCAGCGCGGCCCTTGTCGTCCAGGATCTCGCGCTCACCCTTGCTGTTGGTGCGGGCAATGCGGATGCCGTCGTTGAGCGTGCGCTGGTAGTTGCGGGCTTGCGTGCAGTTCTCAGCGCGGCCCTTTGCGGCCTTTTCTTCCTCGACCTTGCGTTGGGCCTCTTTTTCTTCTTCAGCTTTGCGGCGCTTCACGTCCAGTTCGGACTCAGGCGCCTTGGCGGCGGGCTTGGCAGCGGACGCGGCGGCGTCCACTTCGGAGGCGGGCTTGGCCAATTGCACCATCTTCGACGCATTGGGCCGTTGCAATATGTTCGCCTCAGGGGTGCCGGCCGGAGGAGGGCGGTCGCTGTATTGCGTCGCGCCCGTGGCATCCTTCCACTTCCACTGGGTGCCGGCTTTGGCAGGTGTAGCGACGAGCGCCACACTGGCCAAAATCAAGGACATGAGCAGGGCGGAATGAGGGCTGGTGCTTTTCATGACGCGGAGTTTAGTCCGGCTTGGCGATCGCAATGGCCGCGAAAACGCCCATTCGTCACGGTAAATCCCCGCTTCGACAGCCTGCCTCCGCTGCGCGTATAATCCGCTTTTGCGTCTGGAGCCTGTTCATGCGCCTGCTTGGTAAAGCACTCACATTCGACGATGTGCTGCTGGTGCCCGCGTTTTCACAAGTGTTACCCCGTGACACGTCGCTGGCCACTCGTCTTTCTCGAAACATCACCCTGAACCTGCCCCTGGTGTCTGCCGCCATGGACACGGTCACGGAAGCCCGCCTGGCGATCGCGATCGCCCAGGAAGGCGGTATCGGGATCATCCACAAAAACCTCACGCCTCAGCAACAAGCTGCGGAAGTCTCGCGCGTCAAGCGTTACGAGTCTGGCGTGTTGCGTGACCCGATCACGATCTCATCCGACGTTCGCGTTCGTGATGTGATCGCGCTGTCGCAGCAACACGGCATCTCGGGCTTCCCGGTGGTTGATGAAGGTCGCGTCGTGGGCATCGTCACGGGGCGCGATTTGCGCTTCGAGACCCGCCTGGACGTGCCGGTGCGCGAGATCATGACCCCGCGCGAGCGCTTGATCACCATCAAGGATGGCGCTTCGAAAGAAGAAGCCAAGGCCTTGATGCACCACCACAAGCTGGAGCGCGTGGTGATCATCAACGAAGCGTTCGAGCTCAAGGGCTTGTTCACCGTCAAGGACATCACCAAGCAGACCAACTTCCCCAACGCGGCCCGTGATTCGCACGGCAAGCTGCGCGTGGGCGCGGCGGTTGGCGTGGGCGAGGGCACCGAAGAGCGCGTTGAACTGCTGGTTCGCGCTGGCGTTGATGCCCTGGTGGTCGACACGGCCCACGGCCACAGCGCAGGCGTGATCGAGCGCGTGCGCTGGGTCAAGAAAAACTACCCGCAAGTGGATGTGATCGGGGGCAACATCGCCACCGGCGCAGCGGCTTTGGCCTTGGTCGAAGCGGGCGCCGATGGCGTCAAGGTCGGCATCGGCCCCGGCTCCATTTGCACCACGCGGATCATCGCGGGTGTGGGCGTGCCGCAGATCATGGCCATCGACAACGTAGCCACGGCGCTGCAAGGCACAGGCGTGCCTTTGATTGGTGACGGCGGCATCCGTTATTCGGGTGACATCGCCAAGGCCATCGCGGCCGGTGCCAGCACCGTCATGATGGGCGGCATGTTCGCCGGCACCGAAGAGGCGCCCGGCGAAGTGATCCTGTACCAGGGCCGCAGCTACAAGAGCTACCGCGGCATGGGCTCGATCGGCGCCATGAAGGCCGGCTCGGCCGACCGCTACTTCCAGGAAAACGACGAAACCACCAACCCCAACGCGGACAAGCTGGTCCCAGAGGGCATTGAAGGCCGCGTGCCGTTCAAGGGCTCGATGATCAGCATCGTCACGCAAATGGCGGGCGGCTTGCGCGCCTCCATGGGCTACTGTGGTTGCGCCACCATCGAAGACATGCGCAACAAGGCCGAGTTCGTCGAGATCACGGCCGCGGGCATTCGCGAGAGTCACGTCCACGACGTGCAGATCACGAAAGAAGCGCCCAACTACCGCATGGAGTGATGGCGTCCTCGCGCCGTGGGGCGGCCATGCCCTTCATCATGGTGACGGTGCTGCTCGACATGATGTCGATCGGCATCATCGCCCCCGTGCTGCCCAAGCTCATCGGGTCCTTCATGGACTCGGGTGCCAGCACGTCGATGGCCTATGGCGCGGCGCAGGCGGCTTTTGCCATCGCGCAGTTCTTCAGTGCGCCGGTGTTGGGGGCGCTGTCCGACCGCTATGGTCGGCGCCCGATCCTGCTGCTGGGGCTGTTGGGCATGGGCATCAATTTCTTCGTCACGGCGCTGGCTTCCGAGTTCTGGATGCTGCTGGCTGTGCGCGTGATGGGCGGTGCCGTGTGCGCCAACATCGCGGTGGCCAATGCCTATGTGGCCGACATCACCGTGCCGGAAGACCGCGCCAAAAACTACGGCATGCTGGGCGCCATGTTTGGCCTGGGCTTCATCCTGGGGCCAGTGCTGGGTGGCACGCTGGGCAGCTACGACCTGCACTGGCCGTTCTTGCTGGCGGGGAGCCTGTCGCTGTTGAACTGCCTGTATGGCTACTTCGTGTTGCCCGAATCCCTGCCACTGGACAAGCGCCGCAAGTTCGAGCTGGCCCAGGCCAATCCCTTCACCGCGCTGGCCCGTTTGAAGGAACTCAAGGGCGTCGAAACCCTGATGTGGATCATGGGCCTGTCGATTTTGGCGCAGTTCTGTTTGCACACCTCCTGGTTCCTCTACACCGAGTTCAAGTTCGGCTGGACGCCCATGGACAACGGCTTGTCCCTGCTCGTGGTGGGCGGCATGGCGGTGGTGGTGCAGGGCGGCCTCATGCGCGTGGTGCAAAACTACATCCCGCTGCACAAGCTGGTCACCCTTGGGTTGGTCTCGTCCACCATTGCTTTTGCCGGTTACGGTCTGGTGCCAGTGGGCTGGATGCTCTTCGTGGTCGTGGTGGCCAATGTGTTTGGCTACATGGTTCAGCCTGGGCTGCAAAGCCTGGTGTCCAACGCCGTTGACCCGACCCGCCAGGGTGAAAGCATGGGCGCCGTGTCGTCCATCAACAGTGTGGCGGCCGTGCTCGGCCCCTTGCTGGGCACGCCGCTGCTGGCGGCAGTGTCGCACTATCCCCAAGGCGACTGGCGCGTGGGGGCGCCGTTCTACCTGTGCGCAGCCATCCAGGGGGTGGCAGCCGTCATCGGTTGGCGCTATTTCAGCCGCACTTACCGTGCGCCGGGCCCAGTGGCGACCGCGGTCTGACCCTGGCTCGATATTCAAGAGAATTCACCATGCATGACAAAGTTCTGATCCTTGACTTCGGCTCTCAAGTCACCCAGCTCATCGCGCGCCGTGTTCGCGAAGCCCACGTGTACTGCGAGATCCACCCCAACGACGTGTCGGATGAATTCATCCGCAACTTTGCGCCCAAGGCCATCATCCTGTCGGGCAGCCACGCCAGCACCTACGAAGACCATCAACTGCGCGCACCACAGGCCGTGTGGGACCTGGGCGTGCCGGTGCTGGGCATCTGCTACGGCATGCAGACCATGGCCGTGCAACTGGGCGGCAAGGTGGAGTGGAGCGATCATCGCGAGTTCGGCTACGCCGAGGTGCGGGCGCTGGGCCACACCAAGTTGCTTGACGGCATCGAAGATTTCCGCACGACCGAGCAGCACGGCATGCTCAAGGTCTGGATGAGCCACGGTGACAAGGTCACGGCCTTGCCGGATGGCTTCACGCTGATGGCCTCGACGCCCAGCTGCCCGATCGCGGGCATGGCCAATGAGGCCAAACGCTACTACGCCGTGCAGTTCCACCCCGAGGTGACCCACACCGTGCAGGGCGCGGCCATGCTGACGCGCTTCGTGCGCGACATCGCTGGCTGCAAGGGCGACTGGATCATGGGTGACTACATCGCCGAAGCCGTGGCGAAAATCCGTGAGCAGGTGGGCGACGAGGAAGTCATCCTGGGCCTGAGCGGAGGCGTGGATTCCAGCGTGGCGGCAGCCCTGATCCACCGCGCCATTGGCGATCAGTTGACCTGCGTGTTCGTGGACCACGGCCTGCTTCGTTTGAACGAAGGCAAGATGGTGATGGACATGTTCGCCGGGCGTCTGCACGCCAAGGTGATCCATGTGGAGGCCGCCGATCAGTTCATGGGCCACTTGAAGGGCGTGACCGATCCCGAAGCGAAGCGCAAGATCATTGGGCGCGAGTTCGTCGAGGTCTTCCAGGCCGAGGCCAGCAAGCTCAAGGGCGAAGGCAACAAGGGCGCCAAGTGGCTGGCCCAAGGCACCATCTATCCCGACGTGGTCGAATCAGGCGGCACGGCCAGCAAGAAGGCCACCATCAAGAGCCACCACAATGTGGGCGGCTTGCCCGAGAAGTTGGGCCTGAAGCTGTTGGAGCCATTGCGCGAGTTGTTCAAAGACGAGGTGCGTGCATTGGGCGTGGCCCTGGGCCTGCCGGCCGACATGGTCTACCGCCATCCCTTCCCGGGCCCAGGCTTGGGTGTTCGCATTCTGGGTGAAGTGCGCCAAGATTTTGCCGACCTGCTGCGCCGCGCTGATCACATCTTCATTGAAGAGTTGCGGGCCACGATTGATCCGGCCACTGGCAAGAGCTGGTACGAGTTGACCAGTCAGGCCTTCACGGTGTTTCTGCCCGTCAAGAGCGTTGGCGTGATGGGTGATGGCCGTACTTATGATTACGTTGTGGCCCTGCGCGCGGTGCAGACCAGTGACTTCATGACGGCTGATTGGGCGGAGTTGCCTTACAGCCTGCTCAAGAAGGTGTCGGGACGGATCATCAATGAAGTGCGCGGGATCAACCGTGTGACTTATGACGTGTCGAGCAAGCCGCCTGCGACGATCGAGTGGGAATGAGTTTGGCTGGTTTGATGACGTCTCTTGACCTCTCACGGGTGGGATGGTCGGCTTAAGCCAAGCGCCTCAGATTGCCGCCAGACCACGTAGAACAGCCGGTCTGACGGCGATCTTTTCCACCCACCCGACCACCGAGCCAGACCGGCATCAGGCGCGTGACGCGCTGAATGCCCAGCGGCCGATGCAGAGTTCCGAAGAGATCATGAACAAGGACGTTCCAGCGACAGATGGGTTTGCTGCACGACGATGGTGCATTTTTGACCCCCTCGTTCTCGTTTGACACCGGAAGGCTTTGATCTGCCTCAAGGTTGCGCCCCAAATTGAGGCAGAGCATTGACTCCAGTTCCTATGGAGTCAGGCCATGATTTACCGCAGTTTTGCATGGGGTTGTGTGGTGTCCGCCCTGACCATTTCAGGGGCTTGGGCGACGTGGTCGGCCTTCAAGTCAAGGGACGTCGACGATGGGGTGGTCAAGGCCAACGGGCGACTTGAAGTGCAGCGAATCGAGATCGCCACCAAGTTTGCGGGGCGCGTCCTGGAGGTGCCGGTGCAAGAGGGGGATGTGGTCAAGGTCGGCGCCGTGATCGCGCAGTTGGACGTCACTGATCTGCAAGCGCAATTGGCAGGCGTGCAGGCCATGCGGCAGCGGGCATTGCAGGCCATGGCCCGCGCGCAAGGTGAAGCGCAAGTGCGGCGCATCCAGACCACGGTGGCGGAGATGGAGTTTGGCAATGCCCTGAACCTGCGCAAGGAGGTGTTGGTGTCCGACTCGGAGGTCAAGCGCCGCCAGGCTCAGCGCGACGGCGAGCGGGCTGGTGTGACCATTGCCACCGCCGCCATTGGCGAAGCGTCCGCCGCGCGTGACGAGGCCGATGCGGGCATCAAGCGACTGCGCATCGCCATTGAAGACCACACCCTTCGCGCACCCGTGGCTGGGCGCATTGAGTACCGGGTGGTGGAACCCAGCTCGGTCATCCCGGCTGGCGGGCGCGTGGCAACCTTGCTGGACACATCTCATGTGCACATGACGATTTTTCTGCCCGCCAAGGTGGCCGGGCAGTTGCGGGTGGGTGACGAGGCTCGCATCGTGCTGGATGCCGCGCCCCAGGTGACCTTGCTGGCCAAGGTGTCCTTCGTGGCCTCGGAGGCGCAGTTCACGCCCAAGCATGTGGAAACCCCGACCGAGCGAGAGAAGTTGACTTACCGCGTCAAGCTCAGCCTGTCTGAAGATGTGGCCATGGCCAACATGGGCCTGCTCAAGGCAGGGCTGACCGGCAATGGCCTGGTGCGCATGCACACCGCAGACAGTGGCTGGTGATGGACCAAGCCATCGTCATCGACCGGCTGTCTCATCGCTATGGGCCCCAGCTTGCGCTGGATGCCGTCAGCATGAGCTTGCCCACGGGCCGGACCATCGGACTGGTGGGGCCCGACGGGGTGGGCAAGTCCACCTTGTTGGGCCTGATTTCGGGCGTCAAGAAGCTGCAGTCGGGCAGTTTGCAGGTGCTGGGCGGCGACCTGCGCAACCGCCGCTTCCGGCAGATGCTGGCACCGCGCGTGGCCTTCATGGCGCAGGGTCTGGGCCGCAACCTGTACCGGTCCCTGTCGGTGTACGACAACATCGACTTTGCCGCCCGCCTGTTCGGGGTGCCCGCAGCAGAACGCGGTTCACGCATCCACGCCCTGATGGAGGCCACGGGGCTGGGACCCTTCCCGAATCGCCCGGCGGGAAAACTGTCCGGGGGCATGAAACAGAAGGTGTCCTTGTGCTGCGCACTGGTCCACAACCCCGACCTGCTGGTGCTCGATGAACCCACCACGGGCGTGGACCCCCTGTCGCGCCGCCAGTTTTGGGCGCTGGTCCAAGGACTGCGCACTTTGCGCCCGCACATGACCGTGCTGGTGGCCACGGCCTACATGGAGGAGGCCGAACGTTTTGAGCACCTGGTCGCCATGGACGAGGGCCGCGTGCTGGTGTGCGCACCCACCATCGAGGTGCTGGAGCAGACTCGGTCCAGCACCCTGGAAGAAGCCTATGTGAAGCTCTCGAAGAAGGGCGACGCTGCGCCACTGGTGATTCCACCGTTGCCCGCACACGATGGACCGCCTGCCATGGAGGCACTGGGTTTGACCCGCCGATTCGGTGACTTCGTGGCCGCCCGCGACGTCAGCTTTTGCATTCCGCGCGGCGAAATCTTTGGCTTCCTAGGCTCCAACGGCTGTGGCAAGACCACGACCATGAAGATGCTGACGGGCCTGCTGGACATCACCGAGGGCTCGGCCAAGTTGCTGGGCGAGAAGGTCGATGCGGGTGACCTGAGAACACGGCTGCACATTGGCTACATGTCGCAATTGTTCTCACTGTATGAAGAGCTGTCCGTGCGTCAGAACCTGGCGCTGCATGCCCGGCTCTACCGCATGGACCAGGCGGTGGCGCTCCAGGCCATCGAGGAATCCCTGGACACCTTTGAGTTGCGCGAGCATGCCGAGGTGCTGCCTTCGCGGCTGTCGTTGGGCATTCGCCAGCGCCTGCAACTGGCGGCGGCGTGCCTGCACAAGCCGGAGGTTCTGATCCTGGATGAGCCGACCTCGGGCGTGGACCCGGCTGCCCGCGACATGTTCTGGCGCCACATGATCCGCATGTCGCGGCAAGAGGGGGTCACGCTGTTCGTGTCCACCCACTTCATGAACGAGGCGCAGCGCTGTGACCGCATCTCGCTGATGCACCATGGGCGCGTGCTGGCGGTCGGGGCACCCAACGAGCTGTGTGAACGCCAAGGCTGTGAAACGCTGGAACAGGCGTTCATCGACTACCTGGAGGCCGACAGCGAAGCCGAACACATGGCCATCATCAAGGCCGAAGATGAGCCCGCCCCGTCGGCGCCTTTGCTCGTCGCCCTGGACAAGACCTCGCCAGCCTGGCGCGCTTGGCTCGTTCGCATGTGGGCCTATGCCCGGCGCGAGGCCACGGAGTTGCGGCACGACACCATCCGCCTGGCCTTTGCCTTGATCGGTCCACTGATCGTGCTGTGCGCAGGCACCTGGGGCATGAGCTTCGACGTGGACAGCATCCGTTTTTCGGTGCTGGACCGAGACCAGACCACGGACAGTCGGCGCCTGATCGAGCACTTCGAAGGCTCATCCTTCTTCGCGGCCCAGCCACCGTTGAACGACCCCAGCGAGATTGAGAGTGAGTTGCGAGCCTCTCGTTCCTGGCTGGTCATCGACATACCGCCCGGCTTTGGCCGTGACCTGATTGGCGGCCGACAACCCGAGGTGGGCTACTTTGTGGACGGCGCGACCCTGGTGCGGGCGGCCGCCATCGCCAATGGCGCCCGCGCTGTCTCGATGGAGCATGCCCTGGCGTTTGCGAGGTCCGTACCGGGCGTGGAGCTGGGGCAGTTGCCCGTGCAGATCGCGCCCCGCATGACCTACAACCAAGGCTTTCTGAGCAAGTACGCCTTTGCGCCCAGCATGCTGATGCTGGCCCTCACATTGATCCCGTCGATGCTCACGGCCCTTGGCGTGGTGCGCGAAAAAGAGATGGGCACCATCGTCAACCTGTACACGTCGCCCGGGGCCATTGGGGAGTTCCTTGTCGGCAAGCAGTTGCCCTATGTGGCCTTGACCATGCTCAGCTATTCGCTCTTGCTGCCGGTGTTGGTGTGGGTGCTGGGCATCCCCATCACGGGCAGTGTGTTGGCCCTGACGCTGGGGGCCCTGGCCTATGCCTTTGCCGTCACCGCACTGGGCCTGTTGATATCGGCCTTTGTGCAAACGCAGGTGGCGGCGCAGTTCCTCACGGCCATTCTGTGCGTGATCCTGACGACCAACTTCGCGGGCCTGCTGTCGCCCGTGGCCACGCTGTCTGGCGGCAACTATTGGATTGGCGTGGGCTTTCCGGCCTCATGGTTCCAAAGCGTGAGCTTGGGGGTGATGACCAAGGGCTGGGGACTGCAGTGGGCGCAACTGGGGCCCGCGTGCCTGGCCATGATGGGCTTCGCGGCAGCCTACCTGTTGCTCGCGCGGCTCTTTGTCAGCAAGCAGGAGGTTTGATCATGATCTGGCTGAGCAATGTGCTGCACCTGAGTCTGAAAGAGTTGCGTTGTGCATTGCGCGATCGGACCATGATGGGGGCCATCCTGGTCTCCTTCACGGTGGCGGTCTATGTGGTAGCGATGGGCGCCAAGAGCGACGTCAGCAATGTGTCGATCGGCTTGGTCGATTCGGACCGTTCTGGCCTGTCAATGCGCCTTCGCGATGCGCTTCGGCCGCCTATGTTCAATCCGCCCGTTGAAATGACCCCGCAAGCCGCGCAAGTGGCCATGGATGAGGGGCGGATGATGTTCGTCATCACCATCCCGGAACATTTCGAGGCCGATGTTCAGGGGCAAAGATCACCCGTGGTGCAGGTGGCGGTCGACGCCACGGCCATGGCCCAGGGTGGGCTAGGCCTGGCCTACATCAGTGAAATCATCTTGACCGAGACGATGGACTTCTTGCGAGTCAAGAACTTCGATTCGATGTTGCCGACCCGCTCCCTCGTGCATGTGCTGTTCAACCCCAACAGCACGACCAGCTGGTTCACCTCGATCATGCAGGTCATCAACAACGTCACCGTGCTGTCGGTGGTGCTGGTGGGGGCAGCCGTGATCCGCGAGCGTGAGCGCGGCACCATCGAGCACCTGCTGGTCATGCCGGTTCGCCCCAGTGAAATTGCCGTGGCCAAGATCGTGGCCAATGGCTTGCTCATCCTGGTGGCCGTGGGCCTGTCCATGGTCCTGGTCGTGCAGGGCGTGTTGCGCGTGCCGGTGAGTGGGTCCTTGACCCTGTTCCTGGTTGGCACGGGCTTGTATTTGTTTTCACTGACGGCACTGGGGGTTTTGCTGGCCACCGTGGCCTCGTCCATGCCTCAGTTCGGGCTGTTGGCCGTGCCCGTGTTCGTGATCATGTACCTGCTGTCGGGTTCGGGCACGCCCAGCGAAAGCATGCCCCCTTGGTTGCAAAACGTCATGCTGCTGTCGCCCTCGACCCATTACGTTCGCTTGGCCCAAGGCATTTTGTACCGGGCGGCCGGGCTCGACATCGTCTGGCCGCAGATGCTGGCCGTGGCTGGCATCGGCGCGGCGTTTTTGCTCATGGCCCTGTTGCGCTTTCGGGCGATGCTGGCTCGCCAAGGTTGATCGGTTCGCCCCACCAAGAGGAGACTGTCGTGATTGCTCTAGTGCCTGAGTTTCATAAACGCTGCCTGGTCAGCGCGCTGGTCGTGTCGCTGTTGCCTGCGTGCACCTCTGTGCGGGTGGCCGTCCCGGCCATGCAGGAGGCTTTGCCGACCCAGATGGACGCTGCCACCGCCCGACCCGCAGGCTCGGCCATGCCTGATTTGTCCAGATGGTGGGCTGGGCTGGAAGACCCGGTGCTCAGCGGCTACATCGAAGAAGGGCTCAAGAACAACCTGGATGTGCGGGTGGCGTTGGCCCGCATCAAGGAGGCCCGCGCTTACCTGAGAGTGGCCGAGTCGGCCTACTATCCCACCGTGGCGGCCGTGGCGGGGGCCTCGCGCGGTCGCCAGGAAACTCCTTCCCCGGTGCAAGGCCAGTTGAACCTGCCGTTTCCCCTGCCTCCGCTGGACATGCCGCCCACCAAAACGCAGGGCAACACCCACGCCTTCGGCTTGGACGCCGTGTGGGAGATCGACATCTTCGGTGCACGCCACAGCGATGCCGACATGGTGGGTGAGCTGGTCATGGGGGCCCACGAGCAAAAGCATGGCGCCCAGCTGATGGTGGCGTCCGACATTGCGACCAACTATTTTGAGGCGCGGGGGGCCGAGCGCCGACTGGGGCTGTTGTACCAAGGCGTGACCGTGGCTCAGCGACTGCACCTGTACGCCTCGGGGCGCTTCAATGCGGGGCAAACCACGGCCTCTGAGGTAGACCGAGCGGCCCTGCAACTTGATTTCACCGAGTCGCAAATTGAACCATTGAAGGCCAAGCTGCAAAGCCATGTGCGCCGCATTGCCGTGTTGATGGGGCATGTGCCCGAGTCATTGAAGGTTTTGCCGCTTCAGCCCGTCAGCAGCCACCTCCCCACCGAGTTGCCCGAGGTATTGCCCAGCGACGTCCTGGAGCGTCGGCCTGATGTGCGTGGCGCAGCGCGCAAGGTGCGCTCGCAGGCGGCCAAACTGGGATCCGCCAAGGCCGAGTTGTTTCCCAAGTTCTACCTGGGGTTTGGCGTGCTGTCCGGGCGCATCCATCCAGACCACATCGAGGGGCGCAATTTCAGCATCCAGTCCATGGGCATTGGCATGAGGTTGCCTCTGCTCGAAGGGGGGCGCATTCGCGCCAACATTGCAGCCAACGAAGCTCAGCTGGAGGGCGTGGCGGTGCAGTACGAACAAACCGTGCTGGCGGCCTTGGAAGACGTCGAGAACGCGTACACCGCGAAGAAGTCCTTCGATGTCCGCTTCGAGAAACTCGGCAACTCGGCCAGGCTGGCGCGCAAAGTGGCCGAGCACAAACATGCCCTGTTCGTGAATGGTCAGGAGTTGCTGCAGGCCGCGCTGGAGGCCGAGGCCACGGCCTTGCAACGAGAGGACGAGACCATCCAGGTCAATGTGTCGCAGGCGCTTTACACAGTCCTGCTTTACAAGGCGCTGGGGGGCGGGTGGTCGGCTGATTTCAGCCCAGCCGCACCGCCTCGCCTTCCCGATTGAAGGGGATCAAGGTGCCCAGTTGCCCGCCCTTGATGGCGTCCACCATCCGTTGCAGCTGAGGCTGCGCCTCGGCGCTGGTGGGGGGCACCTGGCCTTTGCCGGACATGCCTGCCACGAACACGATGGCCCAGTCCTGAACCATTTGCTCCGCCTCTTGCGTCAACTGGGCGAAGCTGCCCAGCTCATCGGGGGTCTTGTCCACACACGCCAGGGGTGTCAACTCGCCGCCGTGGCCAGCTTCGAAAGCGGCGCGTTGCTCAGGGGTGCAGCCCTCGGGCAGGCCCGCACCGGCAAACACCAACAGCAGCCGCTGGGCATCGGGTTGTTGGCGGGCTGCCTGCAGCAGTTGATTGAAGGTGGTGATGCTCATGTCAGGATGATGGTCAAGGTGATGGGTCAGTGTAGTGTGATGCGCTTCCCTCAAGGGGCCATCTTGCGCTTGAGCGCGCGGGCAATGGGCGGGGGCAAATGGGCCAGTGACTGCAGCAACTGCGGCAGGATCCGGAGCTTGAGACCGTCCAAGGTGGGGGGCACGATGGCGTCGATGAGGTGCGGCCCGGGTGTGCACAACGCGTGCTCGAGCGCCGCCAGGAACTCCTCGGTGCTCGTGGCTCGCTTGGATGGCACACCCATGCTTTCGCCCAGCAGCACGAAGTCCAGCGGAGGAGTTCTCAGGTCCAGCTGTGCGCGAGCCCTGTCGCCTGCACCGCTCGCACCCACGCGCTGAAGTTCCACATTGAGGATGGAATAGGACCGGTTGTTGAAGATGATGTTGACGACATCCAGCTTCTCGCGTGCCATGGTCCACAAAGCCTGGATGGTGTACATCGCGGAGCCATCACCCGCCAAGGCAATGACCTTGCGGTCTGGGCAGGCAATGGCCGCGCCCACTGCATTGGGCAGGCCTTGCCCAATGGCTCCGCCCGTGAGCGTGACGACGTCATGGCTTGGGGCGCCCGCGGTGTACATGGGCAGCATGATTCCCGAGGTCTGAGCTTCGTCAACGATGATGGCTCTTTCGGGCATCAGCTCGCCGATGGCCTTGCACACTTTGTCGGCGGTGAACTTGCCGCGCGGACGACCCGGGCGTTTTGGCGCTTGCAGCGCCGGGGCCGTTTGCCCAGCCCCCACGGCCATGGAAAGCTTGCGCAGACTGGCGGTCACATCCTGGGTGAATGATGCCAAGGTGTGCAGTTGGCACCCTTCGGGCACCAGGTAGCTCTTCTTGCCGGGATAGGCAAAAAATGACACCGGCGCCTTGGCATCCACCAGGACCAGGTGGCTCAGACCGGCCAGCTGAACGCCAGCCAGCTCAGCCAGGTAGGCAATGCGTTCTACCGGCGGCAGGCCTGCGCCACGCTCGATGCGGGTGGGGAACACTTCTGCGAAAAGTTTGGCACCGGTCTTGGCTGCGATGGCCGCCACCGCCATGAGTGCTGGGGTGCGGAGCGCGCGCCCACCCAGCAAAATGGCCTTTTTGCCTTCGCCATCCAATGCCTGGGCAATGGCCGCGATGGCGGCATCGTCGGCTGCGGCAGGCTCTTTGAAGGTGGGTGTTTCGGCAGGTACGCCCCCCTCGCTCCATGACACGTCGGCGGGGAGAATCAGCGTGGCGACCTGTCCTGGCGGGCCCATGCAGGCACCAATGGCTTCCACGGCGTCATGGCACAGAGCCGCCGTTGACTGTGAGGTGCGCACCCATGAGGAAACATTGCGCGCCACGGTCTCGATGTCAGACTGCAGTTGTGCGTCGTAGGGCACGTGGTGCGTGGCGTGGTCCCCCACGATGTTCAGAATGGGCACCTTGCCCTTGCGCGCGTTGTGCAAGTTGGCCAAGCCATTGCCCAGGCCGCAACCCAGGTGCAACAGTGTGGCAGCTGGCTTGTCGGCCATGCGGCCATAGCCATCGGCCGCACCGGTGGCCACGCCTTCGAACAGGGTCAGCACGGCGCGCATCTCGGGCACCGTGTCGAGGGCGGCCACAAAGTGCATCTCGGACGTGCCCGGGTTGGTGAAGCAGGTGGTGATACCGGCATCCACCAGGGTGCGAATCAATGCGTTGGCGCCATTGGGCATGAAAGTCTCAGCTTGGTTTTAGTGAAAGAGTGAGGCCTGACCGGTCAAAGGTCACGGCCCTTGATGATCGAGCGGGCCGCTGCCCGAGCGGTGAGAATACAGCCGGGCAGGAAGGTGCCTTCAAGGGATCGCTTGCCGCTGGCGCCACCGCCGCCAAAGCCTGCCGCCTCGCCCACGCAGTACAGGCCCTGCATGGGCTGGCCGTTGCCGTCTTGCACGCGGCTTTGCAAATCAGTCTGCAAGCCGCCCAAACTTTTGCGCGTGATGAGTTGGGTCTGGATGGCCAGGAACGGGCCGGAACCCTTGGCCTGCAACGCTGCGGGCTTGCAAGTGCGCCATCGGTCGGGGCCCCAATGGCGCGCGTGTTCAATGCGGCGCAGTTGCTCGTCGTTGTGAAGTTTGTCGCCCAACAGAAAGTTGGCATCAAAGGCGTCTGCGGTTTGCTGCAACACTTCGGCGCTCACATCCTGGGTGCCTGCGAGTGCGTTCATTTTCGCGGCAAGGCCACCCAGGGTGTCGTCCACCAGAAAATGTTGACTTTCTGACACCATCTGATGCACGAGGCGGTGGTTGCCCATCAGCGTTTCCTTCAAGAACATCACTGGCTGGCAGTCGCGAATGCGCTGGTTGTGCTCAGCACCCGAGAGCGCCAACTCCTTGATGGCGATTCGCCAGTTCAGCAGGTGCCATGCATAGGGTTTTTCTAGCGCTGCAACCCTCTGACACATGGCGTGGGTGTCAAAACCAGCGACCAGTGGGTCAGGCCCGATACGCCTTCCGGTGTGGTCCAACCAAAGGGCCGATTTCATGGGAATGATCGACAAACCATGGCCATCGAAATGGGGCTTGGGGTGAGGGACCCCGGCCGAGTAGTTCCACATCTCGCCCGCACGGGTGATTTGTCCTCCCAGTTCGGCCACCAAGTGGTGAAGCTTTCCGTTGGCATGCGGGTGCGCGCCGTTGAGCATGGTGGTGGGGAGGGGGCGGCCCTTGATCCAGTTGGCCCGGGCCTCTTCAAGGCTGCCGTTGATCCCGCCCATGGCCAGCACCACCACGTCCGCGGCCAGATCGACAGGCCGACCGCTCTCGTGGTTGATCGCCAAGACGCCGGACACCGCGCCATTCGTGGTCTCCAGCTTCTGCACTTCATGCTGGTGGAGCACGGTCAGGCGACCCGCGGTCTTGGCCCGGTGCATCAATTCAATCATGCGTCGCGTCAGCAGCTGCGAGGTCCCCCAGATCACGTGGTAGCGGGGCAGCGAGTTGCCGTCGCCCCGCAAGCCGCGCTCAACCCAGTTCACGGCTGGCATGAATTTCAGACCTTTTTCGATCAGCCAGTCGTAGACCTCGGCGCGGGAGTGCTGCACGTAATGGCGGGCCCATTGCAGCGGCCGCACATCGTGCTCGCTCAGCTCGCCAAAGCGGATCCAGTCGCGCAGCGCGATCTCGGGAGAGTCTTTGAGCCTCATGAAGCGTTGCACAGGCGTGTCGATCAGCGTCATGCCGCCAAAGGCCCACAAAGCGAGCCCCCCCAAACGCTCGGGCGTGTCGCGGTCCACCAGCGTCACGCTTTTGCCGCCAAGCAGACACTCGATGGCCGTCACGATGCCAGCGAGGCCACCACCTGCGATCAGCACGTCGGATTTGAATTTTTGTTGCATGAGTTGTGATGTCTATCAGGGGCGGCTCAGCGCAGGGCCAGGTCCATGCCGGTGTCCCTCAGCCGTTGCCACAGCGCGGCGCTGGGCGGCAGCCAGGATGCGGCCAGGGCGGCGTGGCTGACATGCGCCGGTCGAAACTGCTGCACCACCCAGCGCGGGATTCCGAGTCGCACCAGCGTTGAAGCCAACGTGAGCAATTGCTCGTCGTCGTGGAGCTGAGGGTGGTAGGTGGTGCGAACCTCCAGTCCCAGGCCTTGATGTTGGACCGCCTGCAGCACCGCGTGCAGACTGCGCTGCGCAGGCAGGCCGCTGCGGGGCATGGCCGTGATGCCCTCGTAGTCGGCGAAATTGGCCTTGATGTCAAAGCCCACCCAGTCGATGAGGGGCAGCACCTGCTCCAACCTGTCGGGGTAGATGCCCGCCGTGTGCAGCCCGACCTTGAAGCCCAGCGAGCGCACGGCCTCGATGGCCTCCGGCAGGGCTGGGTCGAGGGTGGGTTCGCCCCCGCTGAACACGACCCCGTCCAGCAGGCCTTGGCGGCGTTGCAATGTGGCCAGGGCCAGAGGCCAGCCTTCGGGCTGGCCCCCGCCGCGCGGTTGCAGGTCGACGTTGTGGCAATAGTGGCATCGCCATGGGCAGCCTTGCACAAACACCACGGCGGCCAGTTGGCCTGGCCAGTCCGTCGTGCTCAGTGGGGTGAAACCGCCGACCTCCAGCACCTCAGGCCTTTTCTAGTACGAAGGCCGCCGCTTGCCGGGCGGGTTCGCGGAAGTAGACACGCTCGGCAAACTCGCCTTTCTTGCCTGTGTTGAAGGACGACACCGGCCGGTGGTAGCCCATCACGCGGGTCCAGATCTCACAGCGCTGACGCTCGTGCTCGGCCAGAACAGGGTGGGTCGACGTCGCCAAAATGCTCTTCATGGGGTGATCCTTTCGGGTTGAGTGCGCTTGTGCGCGAGGGCTGCGTCGTCGCAGTGGGGGCAGAACTCGTGTTCACCGGCGATGTAGCCATGCACGGGGCAGATCGAGAACGTGGGCGTGATGGTGATGTAGGGCAGGCGAAAGCGGGTGAGCGCGCGGCGCACCAGTTCCTTGCAAGCCTGGGCCGATGACACCCGCTCACCCAGGTACAAGTGCAGCACCGTGCCGCCGGTGTACTTGGCCTGCAGGGCCTCTTGCCGCTCCAGCGCCTCAAAGGGGTCGTCGCAATGACCCACGGGCAGCTGCGACGAGTTGGTGTAATAGGGCATGTCCTTGGGCCCCGCCTGCAGGATGTCGGCAAAACGCTTGAGGTCTTCCTTGGCGAAACGGTAGGTGGTGCCTTCGGCTGGGGTGGCCTCCAGGTTGTAGAGGTGGCCGGTCTCTTCCTGGATGTCGACGATGCGGGCGCGGATGTGGTCGAGAAAGCGCAGGGCGAAGGCCTCACCCCAGGGGGTGGTGATGTCATCCACATCGCCCGTGAAGTTTCGAATCATCTCGTTGATGCCGTTCACCCCCAAGGTCGAGAAGTGGTTGCGCAGCGTGCCCAGGTAGCGCTTGGTGTAGGGGAACAGGCCCCCATCCATGTGCTGCTGGATCACTTTGCGCTTGATCTCCAGGCTGCTCTTGCCCAGCTCGATCAACTCATCGGTGCGGGCCAGCAAGGCGGCCTCGTTGCCCTGGTAGAGGTAGCCCAGCCGCGCGCAGTTCAGGGTGACCACGCCCAGCGAGCCGGTTTGCTCTGCCGACCCGAACAGGCCATTGCCGCGCTTGAGCAGTTCGCGCAGGTCGAGCTGCAAGCGGCAACACATCGATCGAACCATGTTGGGATGCAGGTCCGAGTTCAGGAAGTTCTGAAAGTAAGGCAGGCCGTACTTGGCCGTCATCTCGAACAGCAACTCGGTGTTGGGGTGGTCCCAGCCGAAGTCCTTGGTGATGTTGTAGGTGGGGATGGGAAACGTGAAGGCCCGGCCTTTGGCATCGCCACACATCATCACGTCGATGTAGGCGCGGTTGATCATGTCCATTTCGACTTGCAAGTCGCCGTAGGCAAAGGGCGTCTCTCGGCCGGCAATGATGGGCACCTGCTCGCGCAGGTCCTCGGGGCAGGTCCAGTCGAAGGTCAGGTTGGTGAACGGTGTCTGGGTGCCCCAGCGCGAGGGCACGTTGAGGTTGTAGACCAACTCCTGAATGCACTGGCGCACCTGCTCGTAGTTCAGCGAGTCCTGGCGGATGTAGGGTGCCAGGTAGGTGTCGAAGGAGCTGAAGGCCTGGGCTCCGGCCCATTCATTTTGCAGCGTACCCAGAAAGTTGACGATCTGCCCAACGGCACTGGACAAATGCTTGGGCGGCCCCGCCTCGACCTTGCCGGGCACGCCGTTGAGGCCTTCGTGCAACAACGTGCGCAAGGACCAGCCCGCGCAATAGCCCGACAGCATGTCCAGATCATGGATGTGGATGTCGGCCTCGCGGTGGGCATCACCGATCTCGGGCGGGTAGACATGCCCGAGCCAATAGTTGGCAATGACCTTGCCCGACACGTTGAGGATCAACCCACCCAGCGAATAGCCCTGATTCGCGTTGGCGTTGACGCGCCAGTCCTGCTGCGACAGGTACTCGTTGACGGACCGTTCCACGTCGACCGCACAGGCCTTGTCGCGCCGCAGCGTGTGGCGCTGTTCGCGGTAGACGATGAACGCGCGGGCGGTGTCGAAGTGGCCGGCCTCGTGCAGCGTGCGCTCGATCTGGTCCTGAATCTGCTCCACGGTGGGCACACGGCGTTGGAGTTTGTCGCTCACCAGCGCGGCCAGGGCCTGGGCGCGCTCGGGGCTGAATTCGGCGGTGGCGGTGCCCGCTCGTTCAATGGCGCGAACGATCTTGTCCAAGTTGAAGCTGGCGGTGGTGCCATTGCGCTTGATGACCGCGACGGCGCAGGTCGGCGAGGCGATGGGGGGAGTGGCTGCCATGGGGTCTCCTACTAGATGTAGTGTTTAAGACGCGCATAAACACTATATGTAGTGTTTGTTGGCAGGTTAGACCCATGCTTGATCTTCGTCAAGCCATCGCCATTGGCGCGCCGATATCTTGTGGGCATGAACAATCTCAATGATCCAAGTGGCGTCATGGCATCTCTGATGGCTTTGCTGCGCACGAGCGGGCTTGCGCCCTTGACCTTGCGTGGAAGGGCCATGCTGCCCATCGTGCAAGGCGGCATGGGCGTGGGCATCTCGGCGCATCGCCTGGCAGGCAGCGTGGCCGCGCTCAATGCGGTGGGCACCATCTCGTCGGTGGACCTGCGTCGCCATCATCCGGACCTGATGGACAGAACGCGTGACCTGCCCGCTGGTGCCCCGGCCACGCAGGCTGCAAAAGAGGCCATCAACGAGGCCAACCTGGAAGCGCTGGAGCGCGAGATCCGCGCCGCGCGCGAGTTGTCTGGCGGGCGCGGTTTGCTGGCCATCAACGTGATGCGCGCCGTGAGCGAATATGGACCGTCGGTCACGCGGGCACTGCAAAGCGGCATTGATGCGGTCGTGGTGGGCGCAGGCTTGCCGCTGGACCTGCCCGATCTGGCCAAGGACCACCCCGATGCCTTGCTGGTGCCCATCTTGTCTGACGCGCGAGGCGTGCAGCTGCTGGTGCGCAAATGGGAGCGCAAGAAGCGTCTGCCCGATGCCATCGTGATCGAACATCCCCGCCTGGCCGGTGGTCACCTTGGAGCGGCCAAGATCGCCGATCTGAATGATCCTCGGTTTGATTTCGAGAACGCCATCCCGGCCTCGTTGGCGTTCTTGCGCTCGGCTGGGCTTGAGAAGGAGATTCCCTTGATCGCGGCCGGGGGCATTCGCCAGTTTGAGGACATCGCCAGAGTTCAGGCGCTGGGCGCTGCTGCGGTTCAACTCGGCACGCCTTTCGCGGTGACGCTGGAGGGCGATGCGCACGCCGAGTTCAAGCGGGTGCTGGCCGAGGCGCGCGACGAAGACATGGTGGAATTCACCAGCGTGGCGGGCCTGCCCGCTCGTGCCGTGGCCACGCCTTGGTTGCGAAACTACCTCAAAGCCGAACCCAGGTTGCAAAGCGTGGCCCATGTCAAGCCTCGGTGCACCATGGCCTTTGATTGCCTGGCCCAGTGCGGATTGCGAGACGGCCTGCAAGGCTGGGGCCAGTTTTGCATCGACAAGCAATTGGCCTCGGCGCTCAACGGCGATGTGAAAAAAGGCCTGTTCTTTCGGGGCGTCGGGCCCTTGCCATTCGGCGATCAGATCCGCAGCGTGCGTGATTTGATGGCCCACCTGTTGACGCCCTGGCCTCAACCAGCATAGGGACTAGTCCTTCCGGTCGATAGGCAAGCGGGCGACGGGCCTCTACAGTTTCGGGAACATGCCCAAAGGCCGTCACCATGACCCGCTTGATCGACTCCTACCGGCGCAGCATTGACTACTTGCGCGTGTCTGTCACAGACCGCTGCGATTTGCGCTGCACGTATTGCCTGCCCAAAGGCTTCAAGGGCTTCGAAGAGCCCGCGCATTGGCTGCGCCATGAAGAGATGGCCCGGCTGGTGGGCTTGTTCGTGACCTTGGGCGTGAGCAAGGTCAGGCTGACGGGCGGCGAGCCTTTGCTGCGCCGCGGTGTGACGGACCTGGCACGGCAGCTGGCCAGCTTGCCGGGCTTGCAGGACCTGTCTGTGTCGAGCAATGGCACACAGTTGGCGCGGCACGCGGCGGGCCTGCGTGAAGCTGGTGTGAGCCGCCTCAACATCAGCCTGGACTCGCTGGATGCGGATTGCTTTGCGCGCATCACCGGCCGGGACTGCCTGGAAGATGTACTGGCAGGGCTGCGCGAGGCCCGCGCGGTGGGCTTTCGCCCCATCAAGCTCAACATGGTGGTGCAGGCCGATGTGAACCTCGACGAGGTGAACCGGATGGTGGCCTTCGCCATTGAGCAGGGCTTCATCTTGCGCTTGATTGAGCCCATGCCGGTGGGTGACACTGGCCGAGCATCGCAGGGTGCGGACCTGAGCCGACTGGGTGAAACGCTGGCGAGTCAGTTTCAATTGGTGCCTCAGGTTTTGGGGCAGGGCGCTGGGCCGGCGCGCTATTGGTGCTCGCCGGACGGCGGCATGAGTCTGGGGGTGATCACGCCCATGTCGCAGCACTTTTGCGCCAGTTGCAACCGGGTCAGGCTGGGGGTGGATGGCACCCTGTACCTGTGCCTGGGCCAGAACGATCAGATGCCGCTGGGCCGCATGATGCGCGCCGGTGCCAGCGACCAGGAGTTGGTGGCCGCGATCCATGAGGGCATCGCGGCCAAGCCTGAACGGCATGAGTTCAATGAACGCCCGGAGCAGATTGTTCGCTTCATGTCGCAGACCGGGGGCTAGAAAAAGGCACCGGAGTTCTGAACGCGGGCATATTCCCTTGGTCTACGTTTTGAAAGACCGCGTTTTGACGCGGATCAAGAAACTGCCTCATGCAGAGGGGGTCTCGGCATCACAATGCACGGCACCCATCCGGGTGCGCACCTGAGACAGCAAGGATGGCCGTGCCGACAGTTGACCGTCAAGAACTGGATGCCAATGCCGGTCCCGGGGGGGGCGGCGTCAGCATTGGCTTGGCGTCCAAGTTGCTGGCCATTGGCGGGGCCTTCCTGGTATTGGCGCTCGCGTCCATCGGTTTGACCTTGTGGGTGACCTGGCAGTTGGAAGGCGGTGCCGCTGCCGTGAACGAGGCCGGACGCATGCGCATGCGAAGCTACCAGTTGGCCTTGATTCTCCAGTTGGCGCCCGGGGATGGCGCCCCCGCGCTGCCAGACATCGAACGTCGCCTGCGCGATTTTGACGCCAGCATTGAACTGCTGCGCACCGGAGATCCGGGCCGCCCGCTCGCCGTGCCCTGGGATGCCGACACCCGAGGGCGGTTTCAGGGCGTGAGCGCTGAGTGGGGCGTGTTGCGCCAGCAGGCCCTGGACATCGGCCACGGTGCGGCGGCCTCCGTCGCGTTGCGTGTCCAAGTGGACGATTTCGTCGGGAAGATCGACGCGTTTGTGACCGCCATCGAGCGCCATCTCTCCCAATGGACGACGCTGCTGCGCACCTTTCAGCAAGCCATGATGGCCCTGGCGGTGATGAGCGCGCTGACCATGCTGTACGCTGGCCACGTCGTGATTCTGGAGCCGGTGGCCCGCTTGCAGCGGGCCTTGCGCCGCGTTGAGCAGGGAGACTTTTCAGCACGTGTTCAGGTGAACACCCGTGACGAACTCGGCGTGCTGGCCGCTGGCTTCAACAGCATGGCTCAAAACCTGGAGGCGCTTTACGGCCAGTTGGAGTCCAAGGTGCGCGAGAAAACGGCCGGCCTGGAGGTCAAGCAGGCAAGGCTCAGCGCCCTGTACGAGGTGGCGGCCTTCGTGGCCGGGGCCGAAACCCTGGAGGTGCTCGCACAAGGCTTTGCCCGGCAGATTCGGCGCATCGCTGGTGCCGACGCGGTCGCGATTCGATGGTCGGACGAAGCCAATGCCCGCTATGTGCTGCTGGCCAGTGATTGCTTGCCCGAAGTCATGGCCCGCGAAGAGCGGTGCGTGTTGACGGGCAGTTGCCTGTGCGGTGCCAAGGTCGAGGCGGGGATGACTCCAAAGATCAAGGTCATTCCCATCCAAGTGTCTCTGCGCAATCAGGCGTTACATGCCGAGGGTCAAGCCGTCAGGGACCATTGCGATCGGGCGGGCTACACCACCTTGGTGACTGTGCCACTGGGCATGCACGCCAGGGTGCTGGGCGAGATCGAGTTGTTCTTCCGGGGCGAACCTCATTTTTCAGAAGAGGAGCGTGGCTTGTTCGAGGTGCTGGCCAACCATCTGGCCGGGGCCATGGAAAGCTTGCGTGCCTCGGCCATGAGCCGCGAGTCGGCCGTGGCTGGTGAGCGTCAATTGTTGGCCCAGGAGCTGCATGACTCCATTGCCCAGTCCTTGGCGTTCTTGAAGATCCAGATGCAATTGTTGCGCGATGCCATGTCGCGGGGCGACGAGTCGGCAGTCCAGACCAGCATGAGTGAGCTGGACGCCGGGGTGCTTGAAAGCTACAGCGATGTGCGTGAATTGCTGCTGCATTTTCGCGTTCGCACGAATGAGGAAAACATGGAACCTGCCTTGCGTGAGACGCTGACAAAGTTCGAGCATCAATCGGGACTGCTCAGCCACCTGACCATGGACGCACAGGGCCTGCCCTTGCCTGCGGATGTGCAGATCCAGGTGCTGCACATCGTGCAAGAGGCCCTGTCGAACGTGCGCAAGCATTCGCGGGCCAGCCAGGCGTGGGTCGAGGTGCAAACGCAGCCCGTGTGGTGTGTGACCGTGCGCGACGACGGTCGTGGCTTCGACACCCAGTCCGGTCCCCCCAATGACACCCATGTGGGGCTGCGCATCATGAACGAACGCGCCAAGCGCGTGGGCGCCACGCTGCGTTTCGAATCCAATGAGGAGGGCACGCTCGTTGAGTTGCGCCTGCCGAATCTGACTGCCGAACCCACCCAGATCGAGGCCACATGAAAGACACTGCGGCAGTACGCCTGCTCGTGGTCGATGACCACAATCTGTTCCGTCGCGGGCTGATCGCCTTGTTGTCGCGCGACACGCGCCTGCTGGTCGTGGCGGAGGCCCGTGACGCTGGAGAGGCGCTCAAGCTCGCACAGGCGCATGCACCGGACGTCATCTTGCTGGACAACCACCTGCCCGGCGTGCATGGCGTCGACGCGCTGCCGCAATTGTGTGCGGTGGCGCCCCAGGCCCGCATCATCATGTTGACGGTCAGCGAGGACGCCGATGACCTGGCGCAGGCCTTGACCCGCGGTGCAGCGGGCTACCTGCTCAAAACCATAGAAGGCGACGATCTGGCCTCGGCCATCTTGCAGGTGCGGGACGGAGCATCGGTGGTGTCACCCGAGATGACCGGCAAACTGGTCGCTGCTTATCGCCAGGCGCTGGTGAATTCGGCAGAGAGCACTGTCGCCACTGAGCAGGACGACACTGAGGAAACCGTTGCTGAGGCCCGGCCGTCATCCGACACGGCCATCGGCCTGGCTCGCCTGTCGCCGCGCGAGCGTGACATCCTGCGCGAAATCGCAAGGGGGGCGAGCAACAAGGGCATCGCCCGCACGCTGCACATTGCCGAGACCACGGTCAAGATTCACGTGCAGCACATCTTTCGCAAACTCAATTTGACCTCTCGGGTGCAGGCGGCGATCTTCGCTGTCACTGATCCAGATCAAGCTTGAGCGACGACTACTCCTTTTGAACGATAGGCTTTGACCGACGGGAGGATGTTCAGCAGAGGATGAACTCTTGACACTGCGTGGCATTGGAAAGGAGTTCTCCCATGTCTACGCAAGGAAAAGCCCTGTCAGTTTTGGGCGTCAGCACACTGGCCTTCACCGTGTGCTTCATGGTGTGGATGATGTTTGGCGTGATCGGCATTCCGATCAAGAAGACCCTGGGTCTCAACGCCACCGAGTTTGGCCTGCTGATGGCGACGCCGGTCTTGACCGGCTCGTTGGTCCGCGTGCCACTGGGCGTCTGGACCGACCGGTATGGCGGCAGGATCGTGCTGTTCATCACCATGCTGCTGTGCGTGGTGCCCATCTACCTGATGACCTACGCCACGCAGTATTGGCACTTTCTGGCGCTGGGCCTGTTCGTCGGCCTGGCCGGGGGCTCGTTCTCGGTGGGCACGCCTTATGTGGCCCGCTGGTTCCCCAAGCATCAGCAAGGCTTTGCCATGGGTGTCTTCGGCGCTGGCAATTCGGGGGCGGCCGTCAACAAGTTCGTGGCGCCCGCGCTGATGGTCGCGTTTGGCTGGGCGGTGGTGCCTCAGGTCTATGCGGCGATCATGCTGGGTGCGGCCCTGGTGTTCTGGTTTGGCAGCTATTCCGATCCGGCTCACCTGGTGCCCTCCAAGGCCAGCTTCAGTGAGCAATTCAGGGCGCTGAAGGACCCCCGCGTGCTGCGGTATTGCCAGTACTACAGCATTGTCTTCGGCGGCTATGTGGGGCTGAGCCTGTGGATGGTTCAGTACTACGTGGGCGAGTATGGCCTGGACATCCGCGTGGCTGCCTTGCTGGCCGCTTGCTTCTCGCTGCCGGGCGGGGTGTTGCGCGCCATCGGCGGCTACCTGTCCGACAAGCACGGGGCCCACAAGGTGACTTGGTGGGTGCTGTGGGCCAGCTGGATCTGCCTGTTCCTGTTGAGCTACCCGCAGACCGATTTCACCATCAACACGGTCGATGGCGTCAAGAGCTTTCATCTGGGCTTGAACGTCTACACCTTCACTGCGTTGATGTTCACGCTGGGCATCGCGTTCGCCTTCGGCAAGGCCAGCGTCTTCAAGTACATCAGTGATGACTACCCCACCAACATCGGTGCCATCTCCGGCATCGTGGGGCTGGCCGGTGGCCTGGGTGGGTTCGTGCTGCCCATCATCTTTGGTGCCTTGCTGGACCTGACCGGCGTTCGCTCCAGCGCCTTCATGTTTCTCTATGGCGTGGTTTGGGTCTCGCTGATCTGGATGTACCGCACGGAAGTGCGCACCCGCGACGTGCTGGGTGGAGAGCCCTCTCGGGCCCTTGTGGACGCTCGTTCCTGAAATCCCTTTAAAGGACACCATCATGTCAACAACGCCAACCTCGGCAAGGCAGGCCCACACGGGCCGCACCTTGACCGTCTGGACCCCGGAAGACAAGGCCTTCTGGGCTTCGCAAGGGCAGGCCATTGCCAAGCTCAACCTGTGGATCTCCGTGCCCGCGCTGTTCCTGGCGTTTGCCGTATGGCAGATGTGGAGCGTGGTGGCGGTCAACTTGCCGACACTGGGCTTCAAGTACACGACCAACCAGCTGTTCTGGCTGGCGGCTGCTCCTGCGCTGTCGGGCGCCACGCTGCGGATCTTCTACTCCTTCATGGTGCCGCTGGTGGGCGGTCGCCGCTGGACGGCGATTTCCACCGCGACGCTGCTGATCCCCACGCTGGGCATTGGCGTGGCCGTGCAGGACCCCACGACGCCTTACCCGACGATGCTGATCCTGGCACTGCTGTGCGGGCTGGGCGGGGGCAACTTCAGCTCCAGCATGGCGAACATCAGCTTCTTCTTCCCGAAAGAGCGCAAGGGCTCGGCCCTGGGGGTCAATGCCGGCCTGGGCAACCTGGGGGTGTCGGTGGTTCAGTTCCTCAGCCCCATCATCATCTCGGTGGGTCTGTTCGGTGTGCTGGGCGGTGAGTCGCAACACATCGTCAACAAGGCAGGCAACCCGGCGGAGGTCTGGGCGCAGAACGCGGCCTTCGTGTGGGTCCCCTGGATCATCGTGGCGGCCTTGGTGGCATGGTTCTTCATGAACGACATCGCCGATGCCCAGGCGTCGTTTGCAGCGCAAGCGGCCATCTTCCGCAACAAGCACAACTGGCTGATGTGCCTGCTGTACCTGGGCACGTTCGGCTCCTTCATTGGCTATGCGGCGGGCTTTCCACTGCTGATCAAGTCGCAGTTCAAAGACGTGAACCCGCTGGCCTATGCCTGGGTGGGGCCGCTGGTCGGCGCGCTGGTTCGGCCCTTTGGTGGATGGCTGGCGGACAAGCTGGGCGGTGCCAAGGTCACGCTGTGGAACTTCGTCGTGATGGCGGTGGCCGTGGTCGGGGTGCTGTACTTCTTGCCCAAGGGCGCGCACAGCGCCTTTGCGATGCCCTGGGGCCCTCAAGCGGGCAATTTCACGGGCTTTTTCCTGATGTTCCTGGTGCTGTTCCTCACCACCGGCATTGGCAACGGATCGACCTTTCGCATGATCCCCGTGATTTTTTTGAACCAGAAGACACGCCAAGTGTCCCGCAATGATGAGGCGGCCATGGCCCGCGCCATGAAAGAGGCGAACACCGAAGCGGCCGCGGTTCTGGGCTTCACCGCGGCGGTGGCGGCCTATGGCGGCTTCTTCATCCCCAAGAGCTACGGCACCTCGATCGAGGCCACGGGCGGCCCCGAGCTTGCCTTGATGACCTTCATCGCCTTTTACCTGCTGTGCATTGTGACCACCTGGTGGTTCTATGCCCGCGAACACGCCGAGCAGCCCTGCTGATCAGGCCACGGAGCAATCACATGAGTCATTTTCTGGACCGACTGACCTTCTTCGCGCAGCCCAAAGAGGGCTTCGCGCAAGGACACGGCGTGACCACGGGCGAAGACCGCACCTGGGAAGACGCCTACCGCAACCGCTGGCAGCACGACAAAATCGTGCGCTCCACCCATGGCGTGAACTGCACGGGCTCTTGCTCGTGGAAGGTCTACGTCAAAGGCGGCATCGTCACCTGGGAAACCCAGCAGACCGACTACCCGCGCACGCGTCCCGACCTGCCCAA
>NZ_JAQSDR010000038.1 GCF_029946005.1 Aquabacterium sp. | reverse complement strand
GAATAGTGCCCAGCTACGAATGGGTACATGATCACACGGGACGCGACAAGTAGCAACACGCCAATTTAGAAGCTCAATTGACTGAACAAATATGAAGAATCATGATCCGCGTGAGCAAGTTCGAGGTCTCCACCAAATCCTAACTTCCGACAAGAAGCGCATAGGTTTTCTATTTGGAGCAGGTACGTCTTTCGCTACTGGGCTACCTGGCATTTGTATCCCCGCCATTGCAAAAATGACGAGTGATATCGTTCTATACGTTTCAACTCAATCCGCTGCGCTCGCCTCCGCGATTGGCGACATTGAGGCGGAGCTAAGTGGTGCAAAGATCCCCTTCAACATTGAAACTCTTCTATCCAGCATTGAATCAAAACGTGCTGTGATTGGCGCGGGCACACTCAACGGCCTCAATTCAAACGGATTTTCGGACTTGGCTAAGCTTGTTAAAGAACAAGTGGTCGAGCTGGTTTCAATTCATGACCACCTCAATGACGCAGCAGTCCGCAAAAAACTGTCGCATTCTCAGTTTTCTAACTGGATCCAAAAAGCTCGGCGTAGGTTTCCTGCCGAAATTTTCACAACCAACTATGACTACCTTTTTGAAATGGCGTTGGAAGGTTCCGGCATACCGTATTTCGACGGATTCTCCGGCGGCTTTGAACCATTCTTTTGCCCAGAAGCTGTTGAAGACGTTGAGGCGTACCCACATCTTGTGAAGCTGTGGAAAATGCATGGTTCGTTGGGGTGGTCATTCCGCGAAGCCGATCAAGCGGTCATTCGTCAGCATGCTCAAGATACCGATGCAGCTAACACCCTGATTTACCCCTCACACCTCAAGTACAACTCATCAAAAAAGCAACCCTACGTCGGCCTGATTGATCGACTTTGCACGTTTCTCCAGCAAGACGATGCTGTCTTGATTACGTGCGGCTATTCATTCGGTGACAACCACATTAACGAAAGAATTGTTACCTCACTAAGACGTGGCGCGAATTCACATGTTGTAGCCCTTTACTTTGACGAGGTGAGGGACACAACCGGCGATTGTTCCTATGGTCTTTCTGATGAAGCCAACGTCGTAAGGGTCATGGCCACACAAGAAACAGGGGGGAAGATGTCCGTCTACGGTCGGCATCACGCAGTAATAGGCGGCAAGTTCGGACACTGGCGACTGCGCGATGAACCCAAGAAAATTGAGTCAACGCGAATAGACCTCTATTTCGACGAAGACGCAGCAGCACCGTCTTCGACGCCAGGCGAGCAGCAGGGCAATGAAACCTGGGGAGGAACGGGGACATTTCTTTTACCCGATTTCAGCAAGCTAGCTGGCTTCCTAAACGACTTGTCTTCATCCAATGGCTCGCCGACGGCGCTGTAGCTCGATGAAACACAACCCGACTCATATTGGACAAGTAGAAAGCGTCAGCGGTAACTCTGTGACCATAAAGATGGCGAGCAGTTACCCATCAAATATGCCTATCGTTGACGGCACGGTTTACAGGATCGGTCAAATCGGCTCATTTCTGAAAATCCCATTGGGCTACGCGAATCTATACGGATTGGTTACGCAAGCAGGCGTAATGGCAATGCCAGACGCACTATTGACGGCCTACAAAGAAAACCCGTCCATCGTAGACGGCCACCGCTGGCTACAAATGATTCTTGTGGGCGAGCAAGTCGGCTCAAACTTTGAGCGTGGCGTACTGCAATCACCGACGTCCGGCGATCAGGTTCATCTAGTTACCAATGATGACCTGCGCATTGTGTACGGCGGCTACAACACGCAATCTTCGATAGTCATCGGGAACCAAAGTGCGTCGGAGGGACTTGAGGCTCAGCTTGATCTAGACAAGCTGGTATCGCGCCATTGCGCGATCCTCGGATCAACCGGAAGTGGCAAGTCAAATGCAGTAAGCATCGTGATGAAGGCTATAGCTGAGAAGCCACTTCCAAGTGCAAGAGTGCTCATGATTGATCCTCACGGTGAGTACGCAAGCTCTCTTCGCGGGAAGTGCCATGTCTTTCGAATCGGTGCAAACGCCGTCGACAATGAGGAAGAACTCTGCGTCCCTTTTTGGGCGCTGCCATTCAAGGAACTAATGGCTATATTTCCCGGCAAGCTTTCTGATCAAAATGAAGACTACATTCGCGGCAAGGTGCTGGATCTAAAGCGAGTCTCGGCGATTGGGATCGGTGGCCTTAGGGCCGAATCAATCACAGCAGATAGTCCTATTCCATTTTCTATTGCTCAACTATGGTTTGACCTAGATAACTTTGAACGGACCACTTTCAAAGCTGACCGCATTACCCCCGAGGCTTTGGTGACGGCGGGTAGTCCAGCGACTCTCACGTCAAATCAGTATCCGATTGCGGGTCTCGGAAATAGTGCTCCCTTCCTGAACCAAAAGGCAAAAGGAATGCTGGGCTTTCTTGATGGAATGCGATCCCGACTACTCGATCAGAGCTACAGCTTCTTGTTCAGACCCGCTGGTTATGCTCCGGACCTGAATGGCCTGGTGCCGAATGACTTGCCGCGGTTGTACTCCACGTGGTTCGGGCACGGATTTCCTATCTCCATCCTGGATCTTTCCGCGATCCCGTCCGAAGTAATGCAAACAATTGCTGGATGCATATTAAAAATTATCTACGACGCTCTGTACTGGGGACAGACGACTCTTGTAGGTGGAAAGTTGCAACCGTTGCTGGTTGTGCTGGATGAGGCGCACTCCTATCTGAAGGCTGGAGACGATTCAATTTCGTCTCGGACCGTACAGGCCATCGCCAAAGAGGGCAGAAAATATGGCGTTGGCCTGCTGCTAGTTACCCAACGCCCTTCTGAACTAGATGAGACAGTTCTAAGCCAGTGTGGATCCATAATTGCTTTGAGAATGACCAACTCTCGCGACAAGGGACATGTGGTGTCTGCAATGCAAGATGAGCTACGCGAAATGGCTGATGTCCTTTCCGGCCTGCGAACTGGTGAGGCAATCGTGAGCGGTGAAGCTGTGCGTATTCCGTCTCGTATCAAGTTTTTCCAATCCAATAGTTCCACCAAGAGCTCAGATCCGATAGCCTCGAAGCTTTGGGCAAATCCCTGCCCTGACGTCGCCACATATGAAACCAGTGTCCGGAACTGGCGGAATCAATCGTTTAACTAAGGAGATGAAATGTCAATGCCAGAAATGCATCCAGTAAGTTCTTCCAACGTCGCAGCAGTTGGATACGACAGCGAAAATCAATGGGTATACGTTCGATTTTTGGATTCTTCGCTTTATGCCTACAAAGGGGTTCCAGAACACGAGTTCGAGAATTTTCGGCTAGCACCTTCCGTTGGGTCATATCTCAACCGAAACTTCAAAAATGTTTATCCGTACGAGCGCGTGTAGGACGCCTTAACCGCCTACTTTAATCTGTCGCGAAAAGATCGGAACAAGTTGTTCAGTAGAAGATGTCATGACAAGGCGGCCTGTCCATATCAGCCCAGTATCTTCATGACTTGTACAACCTACGTACCTTGCAGTGCCTCCGCCCAATCCGCGATATGCAATGGAAAAGGAATCTTTGGTGGATAACGGAATTCATCCGCCCTATAGGATCTTTTACTCATTGAGCATGGCGTTCTGCACAAAGTCTGCTGCGCGCTCCATCGACGTGCTGAATGATGTGTTTGAGCATCTTGCAAACTCCGAAACGGAGTATCCCGACGAAGACATTGACGTTCAGTCTGTGCTGGATGAACTCCAGAACCTGATTGTGCAAGGCGCTGCAATTGCAAGATATTTTTGGCCAATACGCGAAACGCAACAAATCCATGCGGACCGCGCGGCGGCGTTACGCAATGAATTTGCTATCGGAGATGACAATCCGTTGCGCATTTGCAAGCCACTTCGCGACGCAATGGAACACTTTGACGAGCGGCTAGACAAATACTTATCTAAGGGCATCGTTGGGCAAATCTTCCCTCAATACTTTGGCTACGAAGGAAAGAGAGATGGGGTTCCGCAGCATTTCTTTCGTGCCTACTTCATTGACTCAGGCACTTTTGAAATGCTTGGGGAACGGTTCGAGATTGAGCCTATCGCGAACGAACTCATCCGACTAAATGATCGGCTCGGCGACAATTGACGAAAAGGAGGGCCCAGTCGCCATGCATGAAATCATCTGTCCACACTGCAGCAAAGCATTCAAGATCGACGAAGCGGGGTACGCCAACATCCTCAAGCAGGTGCGCGATGGCGATTTTGATAAGCAGTTGCACGAGCGGCTGGAGCTGGCCGAGCGTGAAAAGCGCGACGCGATTGCCTTGGCCGAGGCCAAGGTCGCCAATGAGCTGCAAGGCGCTGCGGCGCGCAAAGATGCGGAGATTCAGGCCTTGCAGGCCCAGCTCGCTGCCGGTGAGGTAGCCCGCAAGCTGGCGGTGTCGGAGGCTTTGGGCGCGGTCAGCAAAGAGCGCGATGGGCTGGCGAACGAGCTGGATCAAGCGCGCAAGGCGCAGCAAGCTGCCGCTCAGTTGGCCGAGGCCACGCGCCAGTTGGCCGTGAATGAAGCCGTGAGTGTGGTCGCCCGTGAGCGCGACGGGTTGAAGAATGACCTCAACCTCGTCACCGTGAAAAATCAGCTGGAAGAGAAAGCCATCAAGGAGCAATACGCCTTGCAGCTGCGCGACCGTGATGGGGAGATTGAGCGCCTGCGGGACTTGAAGGCGCGGCTATCGACCAAGATGGTCGGTGAAACCCTGGAGCAGCACTGCGAAATCGAGTTCAACCGCATCCGTGCTGCCGCCTTTCAGCGGGCGCATTTTGAGAAAGACAACGACGCCCGCACCGGCAGCAAGGGCGACTACATCTTTCGCGACTCGGACGAGTCGGGCGCCGAGATCGTCTCCATCATGTTTGAGATGAAGAACGAGAGCAACGAGACGGCGACCAAGAAAAGAAACGAAGATTTTCTGAAAGAGCTGGACAAGGACCGCACTGAAAAGGCGTGCGAGTACGCGGTGCTGGTGTCCCTGATTGAGCCGGAGAGCGAGTTGTACAACAGCGGCATCGTCGATGTCTCGCACCGCTATCCGAAGATGTACGTGGTGCGGCCGCAGTTCTTTGTGCCCCTGATCACGCTGCTGCGCAATGCCGCTTTGAACGCGATGAAGTACAAGTCGGAGCTGGCGCTGGTGCGCTCGCAGAACGTGGACATCACGAAGTTCGAAACCCAGCTCGACGAATTCAAGACGGCGTTTGGGCGCAATTGGCGCCTGGCCTCCGAAGGCTTTGAAGAAGCCATCAAGCGCATCGACGATGCGATCAAGGACCTGGAAAAAACCAAGGAAGCGCTGCACAAGTCAGCGAACAATTTGCGCCTCGCCAACGACAAGGCCGACGATCTGACGATCAAGAAGCTCACACGGGGCAACCCCACGATGGCGGCAAAGTTTGCGGAGCTGCCGGGTGCCATGACCTCGGCTGGGACAAAGTAGGAACCGCTGCGGCGGGCATGCACATAGGTTACGCCAGCAACAAGCGGCCTTGAAAGCGCAGGCGCGTGCAGGCTACTTTTTGCAGCGAAAGAAGCCCAAGGATTTGGTGGAATATGTGGTGGTGCATGAAATGCTGCACCTGTTGGAGCCCACCCACAGCGATCGCTTCGTGGCCTTGCTGGACCGGCATTGGCCGCAGTGGCGTGAGGCGCGCAAAGAGCTCAATGCCTTGCCTCTGGGGGCTTGAGGCAAGGCATCCGCAGCGGCGCGAAGCGCCATTTCGGATGTTGGCGTCACTTCCTGGGCGGCAATGATCCCGCAGCGGTGAACTCCGCGTGAGGCTCCGATGAACATGTGCTCCTAGGATCGGTTGGGCGGTGTCGGCAAGCCGAACACCGCTTCTCTCAACAACCTTGCCAGGAGTTCCAAAATGACCAGATTCCGCTCTCTCGCCGTGCCCACAGCCCTGGGCGCAGCCGCCCTGATGGCGGTCTGCGCGTCGACCCATGCCGCAGTCGTTGACGTCACGGTCACCGTGCAGAACCTCGCGCCCACCAACAGCATCAGCTTCGCGCCCCTGCATGTCGGTTTCAACAACGGCAGCTTCGACGCCTTCAACCTCGGTGGCGCGGCCACCGCACCGATCATCTCGGTGGCCGAAGGCGGCGCCGGCGGTGCCTGGCAGGCAGCGTTTGCCGCAGCCGACCCCGGCGCCACCCGCGGCACCATCGGCGGTTTGCTGGTGCCAGGCGCCAGCAACAGCTTGACGTTCCGGGTGGACACGGCGCTCAACCCGTTCTTCACCTTCGCCGCCATGGCGGTGCCCAGCAATGATTTCTTCATCGGCAATGACAGCCCCACCGAGTACCGACTGTTCGACGCCAGTGGCCACCTGAGCATTCCCACCATTGGCATCAAGGCCAACGAAATCTGGGATGCCGGTTCGGAAGTGTTCAACCCCGCTGCTGCGGCCTTCGTTGGCAACAACGACCTTCGCCGTGATCAAAACTCGGTGGTGGCCTTCAACTTCGCTGAACTCGCGGCCTTCAACGGACTGACCACGGGCGCCGGGTACACCTTCAACAGCGCCTTGACGGCCGACAGCGATGTTTACCGAATCTCGTTTGGCGTAACTGCCGTGCCTGAGCCCGGAAGCTACGCGCTGCTGGCAGCGGGCCTGGCGTCGGTAGGCTTCATGGCACGCCGCCGTCGCGGTGGCATGCAGCCGACAGGCACGGCCGCTGCCTGAAGCGCAGGCTCTGGCGCTCCGCTACACTCAACCGCCGAGTGCGGCACTGGCCATCCATGAACGAACACCTGCTGCTGGTTGAAGACGACGACGCGATCGCGGTGGCCCTGCGCCTTCACCTGGAAGACGCAGGCTACCGACTGCACCGCGAAGCCAATGGCCAGCAGGCCATGGTTGCCATCGACCGGCAGCGCTGGGACTTGGTGCTGCTGGACCTGATGCTGCCCGGTGCCGATGGTTGGGAAGTCTGCCGCCACCTGCGCGCCAGGCATGCCGATGTGCCCGTCATCATGCTCAGCGCACGCTCTGCCGAGGCTCACCGTGTGCTGGGGCTGGAACTGGGGGCCGACGACTACTTGGCCAAGCCGTTTTCGATGCTGGAACTGGTGGCTCGCATCCGGGCATTGCTGCGACGCATCGAACAGATGCGCGCCACCAACGCGACAACGCAGGCGTTTCGGTTTGGCCCGTTCCGACTGGACACCGTGCGCCGGGAGCTGATGCGCGGTGATGTGGCGCTGCCCTTGACGCTGCGCGAGTTCGATCTTCTGCACTTCTTGCTGAAGCACCCGGGGCGGCCATTCAGCCGCAGTGAACTGCTTCAGCGCGTGTGGGGTGACGGCTTTGACGGCTACGAGCACACCGTCAATTCGCACATCAACCGACTTCGCGGCCGGATTGAAGACGATCCACGCAACCCGCTGCGTGTCGTCACGGTGTGGGGTGTGGGCTACCGCTTCGACCTCGACCCCGCCCAATGAAACCAGCTCGATCCTTCACCACCCGGCTGTCGCTGGCCTTGGCCCTGCTGTTGCTGGCCTATGGCGCGTTTGTGGCACTGCTGGGGCGAGAGGTGGCTGCCGAGCAAGAGCAAGAATCCCTGCAGCGCCTGTCCCACGGTCTGGCCGGGCACATCGTCGGCCACTGGCCGGAAATCACATCAACCAACCGGGATGAGGCCGACCGTTCGGCGCGTGGCGCCTTGCTGTCGATGCTGATGACGGTGAACCCCGGCGTGCAGGTGTACCTGCTGGATGCCGACGGCCGCGTGCAGCACTACATCGGCGAGCCGGGCATGGTGCGTCAAGCGCAGGTGGACCTGGCGCCCGTGCGCGCTTTCCTGGCCGGTGCCGCTCTGCCGCTGCGGGGCACCGACCCCATGGGGTCGGGTTTGCCGCGCATTTTCAGCACGGCGATGTTCCCGGTGCGCGCTGGCGACACCCGTCCGCCGGGCTATCTGTACGTCATCCTTGACAGCCAGGCTCGTGATGCGGTGGCCGCGCAAGTCGGTGCCAAACGATTGTGGCGTGGCGCCGCACTGGCTGCCGCCATTGGCTTGCTGGTGACCTTGATGCTGGGTCTGTTCACCTTCCGCCGCCTGAGCCTGCCCTTGCATCTGTTGACTCAGCGCTTGCGCGAGTACAGCCAGCGCGGCACGATGCCCGAAGGGGCCGCGTCGCCAGCGCCCAAGCGTCCAGCGGGCGACGAAGTGCAGGCCATCGGCGAAGCCTTCGACGACATGAAGCAGCGCATCGAATGGCACGCCGAGCGCGAGCAACGCCAGGTGGCCGACCACCGCGAGATGATGGCCAGCGTGGCGCACGACCTGCGCACACCGCTGACGGCGCTGCATGGCCACCTTGAAGCACTGGCCGCAGAGGCCTCCCCCGAAGAAGCCACCCGGCGCGCAGCCGTGCTGCAGGCGGCACTGGCGCAAAGCCGCAAGGTCAGCCGCCTGTCGCAGCAATTGTTTGAACTGGCCGCGCTGCAATCCACCCAGCAAGTGCTGCACCACGAGCGTTTCAGCCTCGATGAGCTGGTCAGCGATGCCGTGCAGAAGTTCGGTTTCAGCGATGCGTTCCCGCCGGTCGCGCTGCACGGCGTGCCGCCGGGCCGCCTGGAACTCGATGGCGACCTGCAACTGATCGAGCGCGCTTTGACCAACCTGATCGACAACGCCGTGCGTCACGCCCCGAGCAGCCAGCCGGTGCTTGTGAGCTTGCGGCGCCAAGGCACGCAGGCCGAGATCGTGGTGGAAGACGGCGGGCCGGGTTTACCGGGTGAACTGCACGAGCGGCTGGACCAGTGCCTGCCACTGCGCGATCCGCCCATCAAGCGCAGCAGTGGCGGCATCGGGGGCCTGGGGCTGGCCATCGCGCAGCGGGTGGCCGTGTTGCATGGCGGCAGTCTGCGGCCGCTTCCGGCCCCACTGGGCGGCACACGCCTGTGCCTGGCATTGCCGCTGGCCGATTGAATCGGCCAGGACGGTTTTCACATAGACCTGGTAGACATTGGCCGGTGGGCACGGCGTCTCCAGGCATGGTTCTTTTCATGAACTCATCTTCAAGCAACTTACTCAGGCCGCCGTCTTGATCCGCCCGGCAGACTGCTGCTGGGCCGCCATGGCCATCATCGCTGGAATGCCGCTGGCCGCATTGGCCTCGGCGGCCAGTTGCAGTTCGCGGGGGCTGGCGTATTCGCGGTCCCAGGCCAGCACTTTGGGGGTCATCAGTTTGTGCCACAGCGGCGGCAGCATGGCCACCATGATGGTGGTCAGGTAGCCGTTGATCATCATCGGGGCATCAGGAAAGGGCTTGAGATCCTGATAGGGCACTTCGCCCTGGGCGTGGTGGTGCGAGTGGCGGGTCAGGTTGAACATGGCCCACGAGCTGATGCGCTTGTTCGTGTTCCAGGAGTGGCGGGGCTGCACCGGCGCACTCGGGTCGCGCACCATGCCGTAGTGCTCCATGTAGTTGACGATCTCCAACAGCGACTTGCCCCACAAGGCACAGGCCACGAAGAAGCCCGCACCCACCCACCCACCGATGGCATAGGCGGCGGCCACCAGCAGCAGGCTCATGCTGTGGCCACGGATCACGGCGTTGTGCCACGAGAACAGGCCCTGGCCAGCACGCTTGAGGCGCTTGGCCTCGATGTGCCACGCGCTGATGTTGCCCTTGATGGTCGAGGCCACGATGTGGACATACACATTGCGCCCACGCGGCGCCGTGGCCGGATCTTCCTTGGTCGACACATAGCGGTGGTGACCGTACACGTGCTCGATCGCGAAGATGGTGTCGAAGCTGAAGGCCAGCAGCCAGCGGCCGATGAACATCGAGATCGGGTCCCAGGTGCGGTGCGTCAGCTCGTGGGCGGTGATCGTGCCGATCATGCCGATCATCAGGCCTGCGCCCAGCCAGATGGACACACGGTGCACCCAGAAGGTGGCATCGCGCGCGGCGATGACGTCATAGCCGGTGAGCTGGGTGACGAAGGCCCCATACCCGAACGGGTCGCCCGCGCTCACGGACCAGACCGCCGTGAACACGATCAGCGAGAGCAGCGGCAAGGCCATCCACAACTGCACGGTCAGGATGACAGGGTGCTTGAACTTGGGCGTGGAGGTGTCATCACCCAAGAGGCCATCGCCGATCAGGTAGACGGCCAGCACCACGAACACACCGGCCGTGATGTAGGCGCCGCCTGCAAGCAGCAGGGCGAGCGAGAACAAGCCGATCGCGTGGAAGAGAAAGTACTTGAGGTAATGAAAGAACATCATGATGTGGTGCTTTCAGGCGGTGACGGGAACGTCTTGCTGGGTGGTGAATCGGTCGGCGTGGATGTGTTCGCGCGGCACGCCGTGGTCGCGCAGAATGTTCACGGCGCTGTCGATCATGGCGGGCGGGCCGCACAGGTAGGCGTGGGCGCCGCCGTCAAGGTGAGCAGCGACTTGATCAGTCACCAGGCCGCGCAGGCCTTGCCAGCTGGAGCCTTGGGGCTCTTCCGACAGCACCGGCGCGAAGCGGAACGACGCGGGCCACTGGCGGGCGATGGTCTGGATCGCATCCAAGGCATACAGGTCGCCCTCGCGGCGGGCCCCGAACAGCAGGGTCGCCGGGCGGCTCACGCCGTTGTCCAGCGCGTCTTGCAGGATGGCCAGAACCGGGGCCAGGCCGCTGCCGCCCGCGATCAGCAGCAAGGGGGCCTCGGCCGGGCGCAACCAGAACTCGCCCATCGGGCCTTCGACGCTCATCGCCAGGCCCATCACGTTGGTGTCGTTGATCAGGGATGAGAACTGGCCGCCGGGCACCTTGCGCACAAAGAAGCTCACCTGCGCATCGGGCTGAACCGCCGTGGCAAACGAGTAGCTGCGGCTCACGCCAGGCTGGGAGGCGATGCCGATGTTGGCGAACTGACCGGCCTTGTAGGGGAAGGATTCATCCAGCTGCACACGCAGGCGGATGATGTCGCTGGTGAGCCGGTCCTGGCCGATGACCCGGCCTGCGACACGGCGCTTGGCGGCTTGGGCCGACAGGTCGACCTCGATGCGCACATCGCCTTGCGGCACGCTCTGGCAGGCCAGGATGTAGCCCTGGTCCAGGTCGTCGTCGGACAGGATGTAGCTCGCTTGGGTCAACTCCTTGACCTTGCCCTCGACCAGCTTGCACTTGCACGAGGCGCAGCCCCCCACCCGGCAGCTGTGCGGGAAGTCGATGCCCTGGCGCAACGCCGCTTGCAGCAGGGTCTCCTTGGGATTGACCGTGACCGGCACCGCGTTGATGTGCGCGGTGACCGGGCCTTTGCGTGAGAAGAATGAAAACATGGCTTCAATGGTAAAAATCCGACGTCTTTCGCGCAAGGTTGCGGATTGACATTGACAGGTCATTTATTGACAATCCGCCGGTGCACGATTTCACGCTCCCGGTTCACTACGTCCGTCTCATTGCCGAACTGGTGGCGGGGATGAACATCGACGTCCCGCACTGGCTGGCCCAGGCTGGCCTGACCGAAGCCGATCTGGCCGACTCCACGCGGGGTGTGAACTACACCACCTTCCACCGCCTGATGAGCGAGGGCTTGCGGATCTCCGATGAACCGGCCCTGGGCCTGCTGGTCGGCGAACGCCTGCGCATCAACACGCACGGCATGCTGGGTTATGCCGCGATGAACAGCGGCACCCTGCGCCAGGCCATGGACCTGTTCGAGCGCTTCATTGGCGTGCGGACCACCTTGGTGTCGGTCAGTCACCGCATCCAGGGTGGCGACATGGAACTCCTCTTCGAGCCGACCCGCCCGCTGGGCGAGATCGAAACCGCCGTGATGGAAGCCATCGTGTTGACGGTCAAGAACCTGCTCGACCACATCACCATGGGGCAATGCCAGGTCACGCGGGTCTGCTTCAGCATGCCGCAGCCTGAGCATCTGGCACTGGCCAGGGACATGTTCAAGTGCGAGGTTCACTACGGCCAGTCGTGGACCGGCTTCGCGGTGCCCGTGCACGTGCTTGATGAGCCGCTGAGCACGGCCGACCCGGCCAGTTTTGAAGAGGCTGCGCGCATCTGCCAGCGTGAGCTCGACAAGCGTGCCGAGCAAACGTCGATGAGCGCCCGGGTCAGGCGCATCCTGCTGGAGCGGCAGAACGGCTTCCCTTCGCTGCAGGTCACGGCGCGGCTCTTCCACCTGACGCCGCGCACGCTGCACCGGCGCTTGCTGGATGAAAAAAGTTCCTACCATGACCTCCTCGAAGAAGTGCGCCACATGCTGGCCCTGCAGCACCTGAAAGGCCGCCAGCTGTCGATCCAGGAAATTGCATACAGCCTGGGTTACAACGACCAGGCCAACTTCCGGCGGGCCTTCAAACGTTGGGAAGGCGTGGCGCCGTCAGAATACAGAGGCCACGGCGGCCCCCTGCACTCCTAGCTGACCCCGGAGCCCCAGGCGGCTGGCTCAACCACGGCCAGGGCCTGGAATGCGGGACGAGCGAACAAGTAGCCTTGCATCAGCCGAATCCCGGCATCGTGGAGAAAATCTCGCTCGTTGGCCGTTTCAATGCCCTCGGCGATGACCCTGACACCCAGGTCGTCACACATCCGCACCAGGCTGCGGACAATGGTCTGCCGCGCCGGGTTGGCATCGATGTTCCTCACCAACGCCATGTCGATCTTGATCAGGTCAGGCTGGAAATCGGCCAGCAAGGTCAGCCCCGCATAACCCGCTCCGAAATCATCGATGGCGGTCATGAAGCCGCAGCGTTTGTACTCGCGCAGGATTTGGGCAAACCAGGGGCCGTCCTCCACCCGCTCGCCCTCGGTCACCTCGAAAATGATTTGATCGACCGGGAATCCGTGCGCGCGTGCCGCTTCCAAGGTGGTGCGAATGCACAGCTCCGGCTTGTAGATGGCATTGGGCAGAAAATTGATGGAAATGCGCTGCTGCATGCCCAGCCGTTTGGCGCCCTTGATGGCCTTGACCCGACAAGCCTGGTCGAACCTGTAGCGGTTTTGCTCATTGACCTGGGACAAAACCGTCATGGCCCCTTCTCCATTGGGGCCACGCACCAGCGCCTCATGGGCAAAGACCTCATGGCGGTCCACATCAACGATGGGCTGGAAGGCGTAGTCAAAATCGAACCCGACACGCTCAGCCTTGCCGCAGTCACTGCAGTCTTGCGGGGTGCCCGACAGAGGCACAAATCCGACAGGGAAAGACGGGTTCTGCATGCTGGTCACACGAGCTTGAAAACCCGAACAACGTCCGACAAGCGGGCCGCCTGTTGCTTGAGGCTTTCTGCGGCGGCGGCACTTTCTTCAACCAGGGCGGCATTTTGCTGCGTGGCCTGGTCAAGCTGGCTCACCGCATCACTGACCTGCCCAATGCCGCAGGTCTGTTCGATGGTGGAGGCACTGATCTCACCGATCAGGTCGGAGACGCGCCGAACCTGGGACACGATGTCATCCATGGTGACGCCGGCATCCTCAACCAGCTTGGAGCCGACCTCGACCTTTTCCACACTGGCCCCGATGAGGAACTTGATTTCCTTGGCCGCTTCGGCGCTTCGCTGCGCCAGGCTGCGAACTTCGCTGGCCACCACGGCAAATCCGCGGCCTTGCTCACCCGCCCGGGCGGCCTCGACGGCGGCGTTCAAGGCCAGAATGTTGGTCTGAAAAGCGATGCCATCGATGACCCCGATGATGTCGACAATTTTCTTGGAGCTGGCGGTGATGTCGTCCATCGTGGAGACCACTTGATGAACCACCTGGCCGCCTTTCGCGGCGGCCGCGCTGGCCGATGAGGCCAGCTGAGTCGCTTGGCGCGCGGTGTCGGCGTTGTTCTTCACGCTGGCATTCATCTGCGTCATCGAGGCTGAAGTCTGCTGCAGATTGGAGGCTTGGTGCTCAGTTCGCTGCGACAGGTCCGAGTTGCCCATGGCAATTTGCGATGACCCCGTGGCGATCGAATCGGAAGCCTCTCGAACCTGACCCACCACCTGGGCCAGACTGGCCTGCATCACGCCCAAGGAGGCCAACACACTGTCGGGCGGTGCTTGTGCCGCACCGGGCACGGGCTGCAGATCTCCGGCCGACACGCGTTTGGCCGCGTTGCCCAGAGCATCAGGCTCGGCTCCCAACTGCCTCACGATGCTGCGTGAGATGGACCAGGCCAGGCCCACCCCGCAAAGCAACGCCAGCGCAAGCGCCGCCAACATCACGGCCAGGAACCCGTCGGCCTCATCCCGGGCGATCTTGTTTTGCGCCTGAATGCGCGCCTCTTCGAAGTCGATCAACTTGTTGATCGCGCCCAGCCACTGCACGTATTGCGGCTTGGCCTGCGACCAAAGCTGGCTCTGGGCACCGGCAGCATCGCCTTGGCCGACCTTGTCGATGACGGACTTGGTGGTGGCCACGGCTTGCGCCTCGATGGCCTTGATGGCCCCATAGAGCTGGTTCAGCTCGGACGCGTCGTGGGCCGTTCCAATCAGTTTTTCCAGAGGTCCGGCTGATTGGGCATAGAAGGCTGCCAACGACTCGATGGCCGCCACTTCACTTTGCCGTTCGGTCGGCGAGGTGCTCAGCACCACATCGCGGATGGCGATTGAACGGTCATGCGCCGAACCCCGAAAGTTGATGGCAAAACGTTGGATCGAGGCATGCTCCTCGCTGTTGACCTGCAGGGCCGCGTTGATCGCATGAACCTTGACGATCGCGACCGCGGTGACTGCCACGAGAATCGTCAACACCAGGCCGAAGCCAACGTACAGGCGCTTGCCCACCGTCATCTGATTGAAAGTCATGGCATATCCGAGAAAGACGCTGAATGGCGGGGGCACACCGGCTGATGGAGTCTCACCAGTCATGAAGGCCTCACCTGTTTTCGGCCCGCGAACCAACTACTTGAGGACCACCACGGATTGCCCGGTCAGTCTCTGGATAAGGTCTGTTTTTGGGGTGGTTGGGCTGAGTTGGCGCAGCGCAGAGTCTGCCTACATTAGCAGGCTGACCTGATCCTGAATCAGCACTGAATTTTCAAGCAAGGAATGGCCAGCACGCTTGACTGTGTGCTGGCACCGCCCCGGCTTTTCATCGGACACCGATAAAGGCCGTCACAGGGGCAGGGTGTGAACCCCGGTGCCGACGATGGATTTCATCGTCGGCATTTGTATTTTTGGGGCACCCGCCTGCAAGATCAGCTTGCGGGGCCTGGCTTGATGGTCGCCAGCACCCGGGCCAGTTCATCAAAGGCATACGGTTTGCACAGGATGTGGTTGACGCCGGCTGCACGCCAGACGGCGTGGCATTCCACATTGACTTCGCCACTGATCAGCACGATGGGCAGCGCAGGCCCACCATGTTCGGCCTCATGGCGGCGGATCGCGCGGGTCGCGGCCAGGCCATCCATGACCGGCATCTGGTAGTCCATCAGCAAGAGGTCGAAGCGCCGTGCCTGAGCAGCGTGGACAGCAGCCAGACCCGTGCCCACCAGTTCGGCCTTGGCCTGGCAATGCGACAGCATCTCGCTCAACAGGTCGCGGTTGACTTCGCTGTCTTCGGCCACCAGCACCTGCAAGGTCGGCCGGGGTTGGGCGGCTGGCTCAGGCTCGTCCGTGGCGGGCCCGATGCCCTGGAGCCAATCGGCCAGGGCATGGGCGCGCAAAGGTTTGTACAAGTGCAGCACCCCTGAAGGCAGATTGACACCCGGCTCATCCATGGCCGAAGACACCAAGGCCTTGGCTTGACCCGGACCACCCCAAGACCAAGCCTGGGCAGGCGTCGCGCCAGGGGACCACACCGCCGCGTCCACCAGCACCGCGTCCACCTGGGCACCGTCCGCGTCATCGGGTGCCAGCACCAGTCCCAGGTCCTGGCACAGGGATTGGACCTGTCGGCGCAAGCCCACGCTGCCCGTCACCAGGCGCAGGCGTCGGCCGGCCAAGGCGGTGGCCGCGGGCCACTCGTCGGTGGTGGCTGGGGCCACCCCCATGGGCAAGCGGATCACGAAACAACTGCCCACACCCAAGCGGCTGGACACCACGATGTCGCCACTCATGCAGCGGGCCAACTCGCGGCTGATGGACAAGCCCAGGCCCGTGCCGCCGTACTGACGCGTGGTCGACTGGTCAGCTTGGGCGAAGGGCTGGAACAACCTGGCCACCTGCTCCGAGGTCATGCCGATGCCGGTGTCCTGAACCTCGATGCGCACCCACAAGCGGGCATCGTGCGGATCGGGTGAAGGCTCGGTGGACAAGTGCACATGCACCCCACCCTGGCTGGTGAACTTGACGGCGTTGGAGACCAGGTTGTTGAGCGTCTGTCGCAAGCGCATCTCGTCACCCAACAGCACCTCAGGCACATCACCCTCGAAGCTGTGGGTCAGCTCCACGCCCTTGTCAAACGCGGTGACGGCGAACAGGTCGGCACTGTCCGCCACCAGGTCGTGCAAGCGCACGGGTTCCTCGCGCACATCGAGTTGGCCGGCCTCCAGCTTGGCCCAGTCCAGCACATCGTTGAGCAGGCTGCGCAGCGTTTGGGCGCTGTGGTCCAGCAGGTGCAGCATTTGCCGCTGCTCGGACGGCGCCATGCTCTTTTGCCGCAGCAAGGAGGCCGTGCCCACGATGCCGTTGAGCGGTGTGCGGATCTCGTGGCTCATGATGGCCAGGAAGCGCTGCTTGGCCTCGTTGCCGCGCTGGGCTTGCTGGTGGGACACCTCCAGCACCTGGTGCACCTGCGCGCGCCAGCGAACCGCGATCCAGCCAAAGGCCGAGGACAACATCACCGAGCCCACGGTGGCCACCACCATTTGTGCATGTGCGTTGGGCAGCACCATGGGCCGCAGCGCGGCCAGGTAAGGCGGCTCGTAAAAAGCCATCACCAGGATCTGCACGACGAAAGCGACGCAGAAGCCCAAACCCAAACGCAGGTTGCCCGCGACGATCGCCATGATGGGCAGCACGGCCAGCCAACGCAAGGCTGGTGCGTTCAGCCCCCCTTGCAGCCAGGCCACCGCCCCCACCTGCAGGTACATGATGGCCAGCCCAACGCTCAGGTAACGCGAGGCGCCAGTCTGGCTGGTCCAGACGCGCCATGAACACCACAGCACCGTGACCAACTCCAGCATGCCCAGCCACCCCACCACGCGCCCGCCTTGAAGCAACCAGGCCAGCTTCACGGGCAGCAGGATGAGGATGCCGCAGGCGGCCAGGAACCAGAAGGTTCGGCGTACCAAGGCCTCTTCCAGTTCTTGCGCAGTGATCAACTTCTTGGACCCCGGCGACCCGAAGGCCGACTCACCATCACTTGCAACCATTCATCTCTTCCACATTCGGCAACCGGGCAGTATCGGCGAAAGCCAGTGACGCCTGCCTAGAATGCAGCCTCGCCCCGAACGAAAGCCTTTGCATGACCTTTGACGAGTACCAAGCACACGATGCCCTGGCCTTGGCCGACCTGGTGGACCGGGGCGTGGTGAGCCCCCGGCAATTGCTGGACGCGGCCATGGCCCGCGCTGACGCAGTGAACCCCGCCTTGAACGCCGTGATTCGCCGCCAGGATGACGCGGCGCGTGCCACGGCGGCCAGTCCCTTGTCGGGCCCTTTCGCGGGCGTGCCTTTTCTGGTCAAGGACCTGTTCCAGGAGATCGCGGGCGTGCCGTGCAGCTACGGCAGCCGGGCCTTGGCCAGCAAGCCCGCCGAACAGGACAGCGATGTCGTCAAGCGCTGGCGACAAGCTGGCCTGGTGATCTTCGGGCAGACCAACACACCGGAGTTCGGCTCCAAGAACGTGACCGAACCCGACCAATGGAAGGCGGCGCGCAATCCCTGGGACACCGGGCGCACGCCAGGGGGCTCGTCCGGCGGGTCAGCCTCGGCGGTGGCGGCGGGCATTGTGCCCGTGGCCGGCGCCAACGATGGCGGCGGCTCCATCCGCATCCCCGCCGGGGCCTGCGGCCTGTTCGGGCTCAAGCCCGCGCGTGGGCGCGTGTCCATGGGCCCGGGGGCCAGCGAAGGCCTGTTTGGCGCGGCGGTGCAAGGCGTGGTCTCGCGCAGCGTGCGCGACAGCGCGGCCATGCTGGACGTGCTGCAAGGCCCCGAGCCCCACGCGCCCTACTGGATGCCCGCGTCCGACCAGTTGCCGCAAGGCTCTTACCTGAGCGCCTTGAAGCGGCCGCCCCGCCCCTTGCGCATTGGCTTCAGCACCGCCTCGCCCCTGGGCACCCCAGTGGACCCGCAAGCCGTGGCTGCGGTGGAAGACGCCGCCCGCCTGCTGTCATCGCTGGGCCACCACGTTGAACAAGCCGAACCGGCGATCGATGGCATGGCCTTGTCCAAGGACTTCTTGCAAGCCTGGTTCTGCATGCAGGCCGTGTTGGTGGCCGAGGTTCGCCAGCAAACCGGCGCGCCCATCACCGCGTTCGAGACCGACACCCGCATCATGGCCGCGCTGGGCCGTGGCACCTCGGGGCCGGAGCTGGTGAGCTGCCAGATGCGCTGGCACACCTACACGCAGGCCCTGGCTGACTTCCACGGCCGCCACGATCTGTGGTTGACCCCGACCTTGAATGGGCCGGCCCTGCCCATTGGGCAGAACGCCACCCCGGCGCATTTGCAGATGGGCTCGCGCTTGCTGCTGTCGCTGGGCGTGGCCGGGCTGCTGCGGCACACCAGCCTGCTGGATGACCTGATCCACCAAACGCTGGCCTGGACACCGTACACGCAAGTGGCCAACCTCACCGGTCGGCCCGCGATGTCGGTGCCGCTGTACTGGACGCCACAGGGCTTGCCGCTGGGTGTGCAGTTTGTGGGCCCCTTGAACAGTGAAGTGTGGATGCTGCAGTTGGCCGCGCAGCTGGAAGAGGCTCGGCCCTGGTTCCAGCGCCGCCCTGCCTTGCCCTGAGGGCAGATTACTTCAGGCCGCAGGCCACCCTGGCTTCTGGTGACGCCGCAGCTGCGGCCGCAGCCACCGAGGCCACGATGCGGTCACGGCCTTGTCGCTTGGCGATGTACAGGTTGTCATCGGCCACGCGCATGGCGCCATCACCGTCGCCCTCGCAGGCCTGGGCGATGCCCACGCTCTGGGTCACGCTGAACTGCTTGCCCTCGTAGACGAAGATCTGCGAGCGCACCCCTGATGACATCAGCTGGGCGACGCGCTCGGCCTGGTCCAGCCCGGTCTCGGGCAGCAGCACGGCGAATTCCTCACCACCAATGCGCGCGGCCGTGTCGATCTGCTCGCGCGTGGTGCTCTTGAGGATGCGGCCCAACTCCACCAGCACCGCATCGCCCGCAGGGTGGCCCCAGGTGTCGTTGATTTTCTTGAAATGATCCACATCGCACATGACCAGGCAGAAGGGGCGCTTGCTGCGCGCGTGCCGGTGCGATTCGATCTCCAACTGGGTCATGAAGGTGCGGCGGTTGGCCAGGCCGGTCAGCATGTCGGTGCGCACCAGGTTCTCCAGCTCATGCCGACGTTGCCCCAGTGTGCTGAACAAGAAAAACACCATGCACGAAAACGACAGCAGGCTGAAGTCAAGGACCACGCGGCACCAGATTTGCCACCACCACGCCAGGCCATCCCCCGAAAACACGGGCCCGCTGAGCAGCGGTGCATAGGGCACCAGCCCCTTTGCCACCAAGGCTTCGTTGGCCAGCACCATGCCCGCGCCAATGACCAGGCTGGGCTTGAGCGTTTTGAAATCGAACAAGGCGCGCGCCAGCAGAATCGCGGTCAGCACAGACACGCTGACCGGGGTGTCCTTCAAGCCATGAGCAATGGCCAGCGCGATCAACATGAGCACCGTGGGGGTGACCGTGAGCATGGGGAGCCAGTTGCAGGCGGCGTCGATCTTGCGCCGCCCCCAGCAGTACCAACTGACGCCCGCCAGGCCGACGATGACCGACACGAGCAGCACCTGCGTGGCCATCAAGGCGTCCGGGTGGTAGAAGGCCCGCGCCTCGGGGTGAAGTAGCGCAAACGTCTGCAGCCCCGTGAACACCAACAACATGGGAATGGCGGCCGCCGAGAACAGCAGGCAACTGATCACGGGCCGCCGGGCCAGCAATTGTTCGGCCAGCCAGGGTTTGAGGTCTCGCCAGCGTCGTGCCCAGTTCATGGCGTGACCTCCGTCACCATGGAATAGATGGCCTGATCGCGACCGCCTTGCTTGGCCTTGTACAGGTTGCGGTCTGCCTCCTTCAAGGCATCTTCAATGGGTTCGCCACGGCACTCGACCACGCCCATGCTGACGGTCAGGTGAAAGCTCTCACCCTTGATGTAGAAGGTGTGCTGGCGAAGGCCCTCGGCGATGCGGCGGCAAACCATTTCGGTGGCGGCCAAAGAGGTGTCGGGCAAGAGCACGGCGAACTCTTCGCCGCCAATGCGGGCCGATTGGTCGGTGGGGGTGCGCACACCTTCAGTCAGGATCTGGGCCAGGCGGCACAGCACCTCATCGCCAGCGTGGTGCCCATAGCGGTCGTTGATGCTTTTGAAGTGGTCCACGTCCAGCAGGATCAAGCTGTAGGGCACGCCCGAGCGCGTGTAGCGGCGCGATTCGGAGGTCAGGCGTTCCATGAAATAGCGCCGGTTGGACAAGCCTGTGAGCACGTCGGTGTAAGACAGCTTGGCCAACTGCAGGTGCAAGCCATCCAGCCGAGTGAACAGCACAAACACCAAAGTCAGGATCATGGCCCAACCCAGGTAGAACACCGTGTTTTGCCAGACACTCAACCACCACGTCGGCACGCCGCCCTCGAAAGCCTGGGCATTCAACAGGGGCGCGTAAGGCAGCCAGCCCGCCATCACCAAGATGTCCTGGCCGGAGTGGATGAGCAAGCACGCGATGAACACGCGCAGGATGGTGGCCACGCTGAACAGCAGCAGGCCGACGGCCAGCACGCCCAGCAGCACCAAGGCCATGCCGGTGGTGAAGGCGCCCGTGGCCACCACAATGGCCAGGTAGCCCAGGCCGATGTTGAAGGTGACCACCAGATTGGCCGTGGGCACCCGGTCAGGCAGCCCGCGACGCGGCCACAACCAGGCCCCCGTCCCGATGCTGATCACCAGCACCACGCTCAAGAATGATTGCAAGGCGACCATCGTCCCCTGCTGCACCCCCCGGGCCACTTCCGCATTGAGAAATGCCGCGCTGTTGAACACCCAGAAGAGGACAAAGAACGGGGACGACATCAGCACGGCCAGCAAACATCGGTTCGCCGGCGTCCAGCTGTCCAGTAAATGGTCAAGCGTGTGTCGCATGCGGTGCTATCGACCGCGCCAAGGGAATCTTGAGCGACACCCCATCATTGAGGCTCATTTGCCAACTGCATCACGCCGAATCAGGCCTGCCTGCAGCCCCCAGGCTCACCTCACCGCTTGAGCTTGTAGCCCGTCTTGAAGATCCAGGCCACGATGGCCAGCGACACGGCCATGAAGCCCAAGGTCATGGCCAGGCTGGTGCCCACGTCCACATCGGCCATGCCGTAAAAGCTCCAGCGGAAACCGCTGATCAAATACACCACCGGGTTGAACAAGGTGACGGTTTGCCAGACGGGTGGCAGCATCTTGATCGAATAGAAACTGCCCCCCAGGAAGGTGAGCGGCGTGACGATCAGCAGCGGCACCACCTGCAGCTTTTCAAAGTTGTCGGCCCACAGGCCAATGATGAAGCCGACCAGGCTGAAGGTCACCGAGGTGAGCACCAGGAACAGCAGCATCCAGAAGGGGTGCGCAATCTGCAGCGGCACAAACAGCCCCGCCGTGGCCAGGATGATCAAGCCCAACAGGATGGACTTGGTGGCCGCCGCCCCCACATAGCTCAGCACGATTTCAAAATGCGAAATGGGCGCCGACAGCAGCTCGTAGATGGTGCCGGTGAACTTGGGAAAGTAGATGCCAAACGATGCGTTGGAGATGCTCTGCGTCAGCAGCGACAGCATGATCAGGCCCGGCACGATGAAGGCGCCATAGCTGATGCCATCGACCTGCTGGATGCGGGTGCCAATGGCCGCACCAAACACCACGAAGTACAGCGAGGTGGAAATGACGGGCGAGATGATGCTTTGCATCAAGGTGCGCCGCGTGCGCGCCATCTCGAATGCGTAAATGGCCTTGACGGCGTGCCAGTTCATGCGTTGTCCTTCACCAGATTGACGAAGATGTCTTCCAGCGAACTTTGTTTGGTCTGGATGTCCTTGAACCTGATGCCGGCCTGTTGCAGGCTGGACAGCAAGGCGGTGACGTCGGTGCGCTCATCCAGCGAATCGTAGGTGTAGGTCAACTCGCGCCCTTCGTTGGACAAGGTCAGCGCGTGGTCGGCCAGACTGGCAGGCAACTGGGGCAGCGCGTCCTGCAACTGCAAGGTCAACTGCTTCTTGCCCAGCTTGCGCATCAGCTCGTCCTTGCCCTCCACCAGCACGATCTCGCCCTTGTTGATGACGCCGATGCGGTCGGCCATCTCTTGCGCTTCTTCAATGTAGTGGGTGGTCAGGATGATGGTCACGCCCGACTTCTGCAGCAGGCGTACCAGGTTCCACATGTCGCGCCGCAGGGTCACGTCCACCCCGGCTGTCGGCTCGTCCAGGAAGAGGATTCGCGGCTCATGCGAGAGGGCCTTGGCGATCATGACGCGGCGCTTCATGCCACCCGACAGCGTGATCATCTTGCTGTCCTTCTTGTCCCACAGCGACAAGTCTTTCAGCACCTTCTCGATGTAGGCCGGGTTGGGCGGTTTGCCAAACAAGCCCCGGCTGAAGGACACCGTGTTCCACACCGTTTCAAAGGCGTCGGTGGTGAGCTCCTGCGGCACCAGGCCGATCAGTTCGCGTGCGGCGCGGTAATCGGACACGTTGTCGTGGCCATCGACCACCACCGTGCCCGCGCTGGCGGTGACGATGCCGCAGATGGTGCTGATCAGCGTGGTTTTGCCGGCGCCGTTGGGGCCCAGCAAGGCCAGGATCTCACCACGGCGGATGTCCAGGTTGATGTTCTTGAGCGCCTGGAAACCCGAGGCGTAGGTTTTGGACAGCTGGGTGACTTGGATGATGTGAGGCATGGCGGCCACCATACCCGATGTGGCCGCGCCCCTCATTCAAGGGTGGACAAAGCTGCATTTCGTCATGATCTGCGCCCGGGTGCGCGGGCATTTCCCGACGCAAAACAGCGGCAGACGGCGACACTGGAGACTGGCTTTGTTGTACTCCATTCCGACCGCCGCTCCCCATGTCGTCCCCTGTCCTGCCTTTCTCTGCTCAGAACGCCGCACCCGACCCCGAGCTGGAGGCGCGCGTCACCGAGGGTCGGCATCGGGCGCTGCACGAGAGGCTGTCCTTCTCCATGGTCTTTGGCATGCTGACGGCCATCGGGGTGGTCGCGGTGCTGCACGACAAGGTGCCTCACCGACTGCTGGCGGCCTGGTTCGCCGCGCGCGTGCTGATCTCCATCGCCCGCATGGCGCATTCTCACCTGCGCGGATCGATCCCCGGGGCGCCAGGCCCTCACGAACTGCAGGTGTACCGCCTCCTGGCCCTGCTGGACAGCATCGCGTGGAGTGCCCTGGGCTGGGCCATCACGCCCATTCACCAGCTGGACATCGCCATCGTCAGCATCAGTGTGCTGATCGGGGTGGCGGCCCTGGCCACCTGCATGCTGCATGTCGATTTCATCACCGCCGGCCTGTTCATCATCCCGATCCTGCTGCCCAATGCCGTGTACGCCTCCACCCGGCACGATGGCCTGGGCTGGTTTTGCGCCCTGGCCATCTCCGGCTTGATGGTGGCGTTGATCATGGAGGCCCGCCGCTCCAACCTGCGCATCATTGAACTGTTGCGGCTGCGGCTGCAAAGCGAGATGGTGGCCCAGGCCCAGGCCCAGGCTCTGAAGCAGGCCCAGATGTTGAGCGACACCAAGGGGCGCTTCCTGGCCACGATGAGCCACGAAATGCGCACCCCCCTGCATGGCATGTTGGGCTTGGTGCGCCTGCTGCGTCAGCGCGAGCAGGATGCACAGGCGGTGCACCGGCTGGACTTGGTGCGCAGCTCGGGCGAGCACCTGGTCAGCGTCATCAATGACATCCTGGACTTTTCAAGCATGGAAGCCGGCCGCCTGCCTTTGCACGAACGCCCCTTCAAGCTGCGCGACCTGCTGGAGGAGGTGACAGAGGCCACCTTCGTGAGTGCCGCCGAAAGCGGGCTGGCCTTGAGGGTGCAGCTGGAGCTGGACCGCGATGAATTCGTCATGGGCGACCCGGTCCGCATCCGCCAGGTGCTTCACAACCTGCTGGGCAACGCCCTCAAGTTCACCAGCAAAGGCTTCGTGCGCCTGCACGCCACGCGCGACGCCCTCAGCGGCGAGGTGCGCATCCAGGTGCAGGACACCGGCATCGGCATCCCCTCTCACGAGCAGGCCCGCGTCTTCGAGGCCTTCCACCAAGCGGAGGGCACCTACCAGCGCCGCTATGGTGGCACCGGCCTGGGCCTGGCCATTTCGCGCGAGCTGTGCCGCGCCATGGGCGGCGACCTGGACTGCCGCAGCGAAGTCGGCGTGGGCTCGCTCTTCACCTTCAATCTGCCCCTGCCGGTCGTTCACGATGAGCGGACCAGCCAGCCAGGGGCACTCGACGGGGCGGGCGCCGACCAGACCGCTTGGCCCGACCCGTGGTCCGAACCCCACGTGCTGCTGGTGGAGGACAACCCGGTGAACGCCCTGGTGGCGCAAGCCGAGCTGCAGTTGCTGGGTGTCAGGGTGACCATGCTCGTCAATGGCCGGGAGGCCGTGGACTGGCTGGCCGACCAGCAGGCCGACCTGGTGCTCATGGACTGCGAGATGCCCGTGCTGGATGGCTATGAAGCCACGCGGCAGATCCGTGCCCGCGAACGCCTGGAAGGCGCGACCCCCATCAGCATCGTGGCGCTGACGGCCAACGCCCCCGAGCTCTGCGGCGACCGCTGCCGGGACGCGGGCATGAATGGCCAGTTGTCCAAGCCCTTCCGCTCGCAAGACCTGGCGCAGACATTGGCCCTGCACCTGCCCCGGGCTACGCTGCCCGCCTGAGCACGCCCGCGGCCCGGGCTTTATGCTGCGCTCATCGGAGCAGCGCCACCCATGAACGACCGCGAACAATTGCAAGGCTACCTGGCCGCTATCGGCACCGTGGCCATCTGGTCCGGCTTCATCGTCATCTCGCGCCTGGGCGGCAAAAGCGTGCTGACCCCTTTTGATGTGCTGGCCCTGCGCCTGGGCTTTGCCGCCCTGCTGCTCTTGCCCTTTGTCGGCAGCCTGCCCCCGGGCAGCTGGACCGACGCCCGCCTGTGGACCCTGACCATGAGTGGCGGGGTCATCTACGGCTTGGCGGTGTACTCGGGTTTCAAGTTCGCGCCGGCCAGCCACGCCGGCATTCTGCTGCCCGGCATCCAGCCCTTCCTGATCCCCTTGGTGGGCTGGCTGATCATGGGCACACGCGCCCAGCGGCAGCAACTCCAGGGCTTGGTCGCCATTGGCCTGGGCGTGCTGTGCGTGGCTTCGCCGTCCATCCTTCATGGCCATTGGGACCCGGCGGTGCTGTTGGGCGACCTGCTGTTCCTGCTGGCCTCGGTGGCCTGGGCCATCTACAGCGTGCTCGCCAAGCGCTGGGGCTTCAGCCCGTGGGTGCTGACGCGTGTGCTGGCCATCGGATCGGCCGCGCTGTACCTGCCCATCTATGCCTTGTTCCTGCCGCGAAACCTGGAGGCCGCCCCCTGGTCCACGCTGATCCTGCAGGGCCTGTACCAGGGCGTGGGGACCACGATCGTGGCCATGCTGCTGTTCCTCAAGGCCGTGTCCACCATCGGCCCCGCCAGGATGGGGTCGATGATTGCGTTGGTGCCCGTGCTGGCGGGCGTGGCAGCAGCCCCCTTGCTGGACGAGCCGCTGACGCCGGAGCTGATCGCAGGCCTGGTGCTGGTGTCGATCGGCGCGTTCATCGCCGCACGGCCTGCCCCGCCGACGCCGTTGGCAGCCTAGCACCGCGCCTTCGCACTGAACCAGGAGCATCACCATGTTGATCAACTGTGTGGCCTACCAGGAGGGCAAGCGGCTGGCCGACATCGAACCCGATGCCATCAGCGACTACCTGGCCAGGCCCGGCTGTTTTGTCTGGATTGCCCTGCGCGATGCCACCGATGCCGAGCTGGCCAAGGTCCAGGAGGAGTTCGGCCTGCACGACCTGGCCATCGAGGATGCCCGACATGGGCACCAGCGGCCCAAGGTGGAAGAGTATGGCGACATGGTGTTCGCCGTGCTGCAGACGGTCGAGTTCACCGCCACCGACGAACTCCAGGTCGGCGAGGTCAATGTGTTCGCGGGCCCCAACTACGTGATCTCCATCCGCAACCGCTGCCAGCAGGGACTGCTGGGCGTGCGCGATCGGGCCGAGCGCGAGCCGCACCTGCTCAAGCTGGGCGCCGGCTTTGTGTTCTATGCCTTGATGGACGCGGTGGTGGACCGTTACTTCCCGGTGATTGAAGCGCTGGAAGGCGAGCTGGAGGCCATCGAAGCGCAGATCTTCAATCCCGGCACGGCGCGCGGCAATGTGGAGCGCCTGTACGCGCTCAAGCAAAAGATCACGGTGGTCAAGCACGCGGTGACCCCGTTGCTGGAGTCCGCCGGCAAACTCACCAGCGGACGCGTGCCCCTGGTGTGTGAGGGCACCCGCGACTATTTCCGCGATGTGTACGACCACCTGGCCCGCATCAATGCCTCGTTGGACACCTTCCGCGAAACCATCGGCACGGCCATCCAGGTGAACCTGTCGATGGCCACGATTGAAGAGTCCGAGACCACCAAACGCCTGGCCGCCTGGGCGGGCATCTTCGCCGTGGCCACGGCCTTCGCCGGCATCTGGGGCATGAACTTCGCCCACATGCCGGAACTTCAATGGCGCTGGGGCTACCCGGCGGCGCTGGGCCTCATCGCGGCCACCTGCGGAGTGCTGTATTGGCGCTTTCGGCGCGCGGGCTGGCTGTGAGTCCAGGCCAGCCTCTGCAGCGTCATTGCGACACCCGCAGGGTCAATTTGCGACGGCAGGATCAATATCTGACAAACTGACATTCAAAACTTCCTGATTTAGGGGTATCTCCTCCGCCGATCTGAAGGGTGGCCAGGGATTCCCCGAAATGGCGCCAAAACGGCCGCCGTTAAATTCCTTGTGTGCCCTGCAAAGGCACATTCATAAAACCATTGAAACAAGGAAAAAACATGAAAGTTTTGAGCACCCAGGAAGTGTCCCAAGTCAGCGGCGGCGAAAGCCTCATCGACGCGATCCACCGCGCCGAGTACAACTCGTATGGCGTTCCCCTGATCAATGCTGGCATTTACGCGATCAACTTGTTCTCGACCACGAAGATCCCTTACGTGACGAAGAAGGCTGCGCCCTGAGCAGCTTGAAGGTTTGAAAAACCCGCCCGGCCGTCGCAGCCAGGCGGGTTTTTTTCATGCCAGCGCCCGGCCTCCTTCTCCATGCCTTCCTCTCGCCTGCACACCGTGTCACCCCTTCTCCGCGATGAACCTCGGTGGCTTGGCCCTGCATGCCAAGCCCTCGTGGGCCGACTCGCCATGGCGCTGAGCCTGCTGCTCACCTCGCTGCCGGCCCTGGCCTCCGGCTCCTTGGCGTTGCACTGGTCCACGTCCCTGAGCACCTTGAAAGATCCGCAGCCGACCACCTCACGTCATGGGACAAAACCAACGCCAGCTGCAGGCGACCAAGGCGCCACGCCCTGGCCCCAGATGCTGCTGGCGGCCGACCAGCAAGCGGCCGCCAACCGCGCCTTTGACGCCGGCGCGCAGGCCGCTCAAGCCCTGAGCCAACAAGCCTGGGCCACCGCCTGGATGCCCCGGGCCGATGCCAGCGCCAGTGCCAGTCGGCGCCGCCAGCAGATCAACGACACCACGGTGAACACGCCCGCCACGGCCTTGTCGATCTCGGCCACCTTGCCGCTGTGGCGCGCGGCCGACCAGGCCACCGCCCAGGCCCAGGCCGCTCAAGCCGAACAGGCGCAATGGCAGGCGCGAGGAAGCCGGACCAACGTGGCCCGCGAACTGAGCATGGCCTTCCTCATGGCCATCGAAGCGGCCGAACAACGCCGCCTCACGCTGGCCCAGCAGGATCTGCTGCAAGAGCAATGGCGCATCAACGACCGGCGCCTGCAAGCAGGTGCGGGCACCATCCTGGATGTGCTGGAAACGCGCACCCGCATCGACCAGAGCCGTGTCGCGGTCCAGGACCTGGACACCCGCCTGGCCACCCAGAAGCTGACGCTGGAACGGCTCAGCCACCAAGCGGTGACGCTGGCCACCGGCTTGAACGAACACAGTCCGGACCTGCCGACCGCCGTGTCATCGTTGGACGAGGCCTTGCTGCTGGCCCCCAGCCGCCACCCCCCGTTGCGTGACGCCCTCGCCCAAGTCAAGGCCGCCACCGCCACCGACCAGGCCCGCACCGCCGAACGCTGGCAGCCCACGGTCGATGCCGTGGCCAGCACCAGCCTGGTCCGTGAGGTGCCCCAACTGGACGGCTTCAGCCAACGTCAGACCACACGGGAGCGTGCCATCGGCGTGCAGATGAACTGGGCCTTGTTCACAGGTGGCTTGCAGCAAGGCCGCACCCGCGAATCCGCCGCCCTGCTGATCCAGGCCGAAGCCCGCCGCGATGAAGCCCAGGCCCAGGTCGAATCGAGCCTGCGCGATGCCTACCAAACCTTGTCTCAGGCCCGCCAGGTGGTCAGCCTGCAGCGCCAGGTCGAGCAAACCGCCTCGGCCACGTACGACGCGCTGCGCAAAGCCTTCGTGGCCGGCCTGCGCACCAACCTCGACCTGCTCAACGCCCAGCAGCAGATCTACACCGCACGGCAAAGCCTGGTCAGCGCGCGCGTCAACGCGCTGGCCGCGCAAGTCACCATCCTGTCGCTGCTGGACCAGCTGGATGCCGACCACCTTGCCCCCTTGATGCCCCTCTTTGACACCGCCCCCTTGCCCTTGCTGGCAGAGAGCACGCCATGAGCACCCCTGCCCAATCCCTGTTCCGCCAGGAGGTTCTGGACGCGCGTTCAGACACCTCGTCCGGCCCCTCCATCGACATCCGCCCCGTGGGTGCTGGCCGCCTCACTGTCTTCTTCCTGTGCCTGGCCGCATTGGTGCTGGCGGTGCTGGTCTTTGGTCACTACACCAAGAAGGAGCGCGTGCAAGGCGTGGTGCAGCCCCGCGATGGCGTGGCCATGGTCGTCCCCCTGGAGCCCGGCATCGTCCAGCGCGTGCTGGTCACCGAAGGCCAGGCCGTCAAGGCGGGCGACGTGATCGCCGAGATCAGCAACGAACGCTTCAGCGACGCGGGCAGCACGCAAGCGCTGTTGCAAAAGAACCTGGAAGGCCAGCGCAGCCAGATGCGCAACCAGGCCGAAGGCCAGGCCCAGGCCAGTACCGCGTCCCTGGCCGCGCTGGACCAACGTATCGCCCAAAGTCGCCGCGACCTGCTGACCCTGCGCGAGGAGGCCCAGCTGCAAGAGCAGCAGATCGCCTCGGCCCGCAAGCTGGTGGACCAGTTCAAGCCGCTGCTGGACGAACGCATCATCTCCGACCTGCAGTACGAGCAGCAACGCCAGTTGCTGCTGGACCAGACCGCGCGGCTGCAAACCTTGAAGCGCCAGCGCAGCGCGGCGGAAGGCGACTTGGCCGCATCGCAGGACGAGCGCCAACGCCTGCAGGCCCAGCACCGCATTGACCAGGCCAGCCTGGGCCGCGATCTGCTCAGCCTGCAGCAGGAAGAAGTGCAACGCCATGGCGCGCGCCAGGTACTGCTGAAGGCGCCGATCGATGGCATCGTCTCGGGCCTGCTGGCCACGCCGGGCCAAAGCGTCAACGCCAACACCGCCCTGGCTTCCATCGTGCCGACGCGGTCGGCCTTGGAGGCCACGCTCTACCTGCCCAGCACCTCGGTCGGCTTCATCAAGGCGGGCCAGCGCGTGCGCATCAGCTACGACGCCTTTCCTTACCAGCGCTTTGGCCAGTACCAGGGCACGGTGCGCAGCGTGTCGCAGACCGACGTGCCCATGGCCAGCGGCAACCCCCAAGGCGGCACCGACCGACGCGCGGTCTTCATCGTGCGCGTGGCCCTGGACCAGCCCAAGGTGCGGGCCTATGGCACCGACATCGCCCTGCGGCCAGGCCACACGCTCACGGCCGACATTGAAATCGACCGACGCCGCCTGATCCGCTGGATGCTCGACCCCCTCTTCGCCTTCAGCGGAAAACTCTGATGAGCACGAATCTGCTTTCCCTGTGGCCGCGCAAGTCAACGCCACTGATCCTGCAATCGGAAGCGGCCGAGTGCGGCCTGGCCTGCCTGGCCATGGTCGCCAGCGCGCACGGCCACGAGACCGACCTGCTGACTCTGCGGCGCCGCTTCGAGCTGTCATCGCGCGGTGCCACCTTGGCCCGCCTGATGAACATCGCCGAGCACCTGGGCTTTGCCAACCGCGCCGTGCGCCTGGAGATGGACGAGCTGCCGCAACTGCAAACGCCCTGCCTGCTGCACTGGAACCTGAACCACTTCGTGGTGCTGACCAAGGCCGATTCGCAACGCATCACCATCCTCGACCCAGCCCTGGGCGAGCGCACCCTCACCCTCAAGGAAGCCAGCCCGCACTTCACTGGCGTGGCACTGGAGCTGTCGCCCAGCACCAGCTTCGAGAAGAAGCAAGAGAAGACGCCGTTTGACTTGCGCCTGTTGTTCACCGGCCAGCGTGGCCTGTGGCGCGCCTTCGGCCAGATGGCGCTGCTGTCCATCGTGCTGGAGGTGTTCGGCATCCTCATGCCCATGCTCAGCCAGTGGATCATCGACGACGTGGTGGTCACGCGCGATGCACCGCTGCTGGCCGTGCTGGCCATCGGCATCTTCCTGCTGGCAGTGATGTCGCTGGGCACGCGCCTGGTGCGCACCTGGATCGTGCTGGGGGCCAGCCTGTCCTGGCGCGTGTCGTCGAGCGCCAATGTGTTCCGCTACATGCTCAAGCTGCCGCTGGCCTATTTTGACAAGCGCCACACGGGCGATGTGCTGTCGCGCTTCGGCTCCGTCCACACCATCCAGGACACCATCACCAACCACCTGGTCGAAGTGGTGCTGGATGGCGCGGTCAGCCTGATCACGCTGGGCCTGATGTTCTTTTACAGCCCCACGATGGCCATGGTGGTGCTGGCCGTGGCCGTGCTGCAGGCCATCGTGCGCTTTGCCGTCTTCAAGCCCTACCGGCAAGCAACCGAAGAAACCATCGTGCGCGAGGCCAATGCGCAAACCTATTTGCTGGAGACCCTGCGCGGTGTGGCCGCCATCAAGTTCTTCGCCAAGCCGGGCTGGCGCGTGGGTGGCTGGATGAACCAGCAGGTGGCCATGGTCAACGCCTCGGTCAAGCAGCAACGCATCAGCCTGCTGTACCAGGGCGTCAACGGCCTGATCAGCGCGGTGGAGCAGTCGCTGGTGATCTACCTGGCCGCGCGCATGATCCTGGACGAGCAGTTCTCCATCGGCATGCTGGTGGCCTTTCTGGCCTACAAAAGCCAGTTCCTGCAACGCGCCTCCGAGCTGCTGGAGCGTGTCATCAACCTGCGCCTGCTCAAGCTGCAAGGCGAGCGCCTGGCCGACATCGTGCTGACCGAACCCGAGCCGCCCTCGCCCGCCCAAGCCGAGGCCTCCTTGAAGACCGATGGCCCGATGACCTTGTCGCTGCGCAACGTCACCTTCCGCTACGCGATGGGTGAAGCGCCGGTGCTGGACGACATCAGCATGACCCTGCACAGTGGCCAGGCGATCGCGGTGGTGGGCCCTTCGGGCTGCGGCAAGTCCACCTTGTTGAAGGTGCTGTCGGGCCAGGTCACGCCTGAATCGGGTGAGGTGCTGGTCAATGGGGTGTCCATCAGCCGCATCGGCTCCGAGGCCTTCCGCTCGGTGCTGGGCACCGTGTTCCAGGACGACCAGTTGTTCACCTGCTCGATCTACGACAACATCGCCATGAACGACACCGAGGCCACGCCCGAAAAGGTGATGCTGGCCGCGCGGCAAGCCTGCATCCACGAAGACATCCTGCGCATGCCCATGGACTATCAGACCCTGGTGGGCGGCATGGGCGCCACGCTGTCGGGCGGGCAGAAGCAGCGCATGCTGCTCGCGCGCGCCCTGTACAAGCAGCCGCGCTTTTTACTGCTGGACGAGTACACCAGCCACCTGGACTTCGAGACCGAACGCCATGTGCAAGAGGCCATCAACCACCTGGGCTGCGGCCGCTTCATCATCACGCACCGCCAACACAGCCTCAGCGAAGGCGATGAGATCCACGTGCTGTCGGGCGGCAAGCTGATCAAGCTGGTGGAGCAAACCCAGCCGGATGGCGATCCCGACTCGGGCCACGCGAACGTGACGCCACTGCTCACGCCAAAGGCAGTGTGACGACGAACACCGAACCCTCGCCCAGCTGGCTTTGCACGCTGATGCTGCCCCCATGCGCCTCGACCAGCTGCTGCGTGATGTACAAGCCCAAGCCCAGCCCGGTGTGGGCGACGGGGTCGGCCACGCGCACGAACTGCTCAAAGATGCGCCGCTGAGCGTCTGGCGCGATGCCGATGCCCCAGTCGCGCACCTCGATGCGCGCCACCCCGGACGAGGCCGTGAGGGTCACCTCCACCGGCTTGCCGGCGCCATAGCGCAAGGCATTGCTCAACAGGTTGATGACGACCTGTTCGATGCGGAACTCGTCCCAGAACCCCGTCACGCCCGGCTGGATGTTCAGACTGATCACGCTGTCACTGTCCAGCCTGGGAAAATCGCCGACCAGGCGCTCCAGCAAGCGGGACAAGTCCGTGGTCGAGGGCCGGATGGACAGCTTGCCATTGCGGATGCGTGAGACATCAAGCATGTCCTCGATCAGCCGCGTCATGCTCTGTGATTGGCGCCGGTACTTGGCGAACATGCCCGACAGCTGTTGCGGGCCGAAGAAATCCGCGTTGCCTTTTTCAAGGTGCTTCTGGCGCACCTGGATGTCGATGGACAAGGCACTCAAAGGCGTGCGCAACTCGTGCGCCACCAGGGACATGAAGTCGTCGCGCATCTGCAAGGCGTTCTGCAAATCCACCTTGGTGGCCTGCAACTCGGTCAACAGGGCATGCTGCTGCCGGCGACTGTCCTCCAGCGCTTCGACTTGCCGCTGCATCTGCTGGCGCTGGCGGTACAGGTCCACGAACACGCTGACCTTGCTCTTGACCGCGCAACTGTCCAGCGGCTTGTACAGAAAATCCACCGCGCCGTTCTCGTAGCCTTTGAAAGCGTGGCTGCGGTCTCGGTTGGCGGCGGTCACGAAGACAATCGGGATGTGCCGCGTCTTCTCGGTGCCGCGCATCAACTCGGCCAGCTCGAAGCCGGTCATGCCCGGCATCTGCACATCCAGGATGGCCAGCGCGAACTCGTGTTCCAGCAACAACCCCAGCGCCTCCTCGCCGGACGAGGCTTGGTAAACCAGGTGGTCTTCGTGCTGGATCAGGGACTTCAGGGCCAGCAGGTTTTCCGGCAGGTCGTCCACGATCAACAGCTTGGTGCGGTCGTCGGTCATGATTTTTCTCGTCCCAGTTTGAGCAGCAATGCGTGGATGTCGCCCAGCGACAGGATCAGGTCGGGCGCCCGCATTCGGATGGCCGCCAAAGGCATGGTGTTGGACTGCGCCTGCTCGGGGTTTTGCACCACCGTCCAGCCGCCACGCGCCTTGATGCGGGCCATGCCTTGCGCACCATCGTGATTGGCACCCGTCAGCAAGATCCCGACCAGGCCCACCCCATAAGCGTCCGCAGCCGAGTTCATCAGCACGTCGATGGAGGGCCGCGAGTAGTTGACGGGGGCTTCGCCACTGAGCGACAGGCTGAGGTCAGCCTCGACCGACAGGTGGTAGCCGGTGGGCGCCACGTACACCGTGCCGGGCTCGATGGGCTGTTTGTCCATGGCCTCGCACACGCGAAGCTGCAGACGGTAAGCCAGGATCTCGGGGAGGCGGCTGGGCTTGTCCTCGGGCAGGTGCAACACCACCATGATGGGCAGGCTGAACGAAGCGGGCAAGCCCACCAACACCTTCATCAGGGCATCAACGCCCCCCGCCGACGCCCCGATGACCACGGCCTGGATGGCCTGTGATTCAGGATCGAACGAGGTGCTGGTGTGTGGTGACATGGGGGAGGCCTCGTCAACGTTTGCGAAACACACGCTCGGACTTGACCACAGGGTCAAACCGGTCGGCGAACGAGGAGAAGTCCAGGCTCTCCTTCGAGCCCAGGCCCAGGAAGCCCCGGTGGCACAGGGATTCGTGGAACAGCCCCAGGGCCCGGTCCTGCAGGTTGCGCTTGAAGTAGATCAGCACATTGCGACAGCACACCAGCTGCATCTCGGAGAACACATGGTCGGTGGCCAGGCTGTGGTCGGCGAAGGTGATGTTGTCGGCCAGCGTGCGGTCAAACTTCACGGCGTTGTAGGCCGCGGTGTAGTAATCGGAAAACGCCGCCGTGCCCCCGGAAGCCTGGTAGTTGGCGGTGAAGGTCTGCACATTGGCGAGCGGGAAGATGCCCTGGCGCGCCTTGTCGAGCGAGGCCGGATTGATGTCGGTGGCGTAGAGCATGGTGCGCTCCAGCAGGCCCTCCTCACGCAAGAGGATGGCCATGGAGTAGACCTCTTCACCGGTGCTGCACCCGGCAATCCACACCTTCAGCGAAGGATAGGTGCGCAAGACGGGCATGACGTGCTGGCGCAAGGCCAGGAAGTAGCTGGGGTCGCGGAACATCTCGCTGAACGGGATGGTCAGGATGTCCAGCAGCTTTTGAAAAGCCGTGGGGTCGTGCAGCACCTTGGACTGCAGGGTGGAGATCGTGTCGCACTCCAGTTGCTGCAAGGCGTACAGCACGCGCCGCCGCTGCGACGAGCCCGAGTAATCGCGAAAGTCATGGCTGTATTTGGCGTAGATCGCCTCCATCAGCAAACGCAATTCCAGGTCGGCGTGCGGCATGGCGTGGTCCTCAGAGCCTTTCCATGGCGGGCATCCACACGCGCAAGAGCGAGAACAGGCGCTCCAGCTCCACCGGCTTGGCCAGGTAGTCGTTGATGCCCGCACGGCGGCATTGCTCCTGGTCGTCCTTCATGGCCTTGGCCGTGATCGCGATGACGGGCAGCTTGGCGAATGCGGGGTTGGCACGCAGGCGGCGCGTGGCCTCCAGGCCATCCATGCCGGGCATCATGATGTCCATCAGCACCAGGTCGATGTCGTCCACCTGCTCCAGCTTGGCCAGCGCCTCAAAGCCATTGCGGCCCACCTCGACCAGCAGGCCGCGTTGCTCCAGCGCGCTGGTCAGAGCAAAGATGTTGCGCACGTCGTCGTCCACCAGCAGCACCTTGCGGCCTTCCAGCACCTTGTCGCGGTTGCGCGCGGTTTTCAGCATGGTCTGGCGCTCGGCCGAGAGCTGCGATTCCACCGTGTGCAGGAACAGCGTGACCTCGTCCAGCAGGCGCTCGGGCGAGCGCGCGCCCTTGATGATGATGGAGCGCGAGTACTTGTACAGCTCGGTCTCTTCCTGACGCGTGAGGTTGCGGCCGGTGTAGACGATGACGGGCGGGAAGGAACAGATCTCTTCGCGGGTCATGCGCTCCAGCAGTTCGCTGCCGTCCATGTCGGGCAGCTTCAGGTCGATGACCATGCAGTCGAACACCGTGGTGCGCAGCAGGGCCAGGGCTTGCTCGCCGCGCTCCACCGCCGCGATCTCGATGTCGTCGTCGCCAATCAGGTGCACGATGCTGTCGCGCTGGCGGGCATCGTCTTCCACCACCAGCACGCGCTTGACCTTCTTGGCGCCTTTCTCTTCCAGCTTGCTGAAAACTTCCTTCAGGGCTTCACGCGTGGTGGGCTTGATGGCGAAGCCGATGGCGCCCATGTGGAGGGCCACCTCGCGGACGTCTTCGGCGGCCACGATGTGCACGGGGATGTGGCGCGTCTGCGGGTGGTCCTTCAGCTGCTGCAACACCGTCAGGCCCGAGTCGTCCGGCAAGCGGATGTCCAGCAGGATGGCATTGGGCAGGTGCTGCGTGGCCAGCTGGAAACCCTCGGCCGCGCCATGGGCGACCAGGCACTGGTAGTTCATCTCGTGGGCCAGATCGAACAAGATGGCGGCGAACTGCGGATCGTCCTCGATGACCAGCACCAGGCGCGCGCCAGCGGCAATGGCCGGGCGGTCGTCGGCAAAGGCCGGGATGCTCTCGGTCGGCGCGGGGGGTGGGCTGGCCGGCACTGGCGCAGCCGGCGGTGCCAACGTGGTCGCGGCTTGCTCACCCGAGTGGTCCACCCATTGCTGGGGCAGGTCAAGCGTGAAGGTGCTGCCTCGCCCCGGCTCGCTGTCCACGAAGATGGCCCCACCCAGCAAGCCCGCCAACTCGCGGGAGATGGACAGGCCGAGTCCCGTGCCGCCGTACTGCCGGTTGATGGTGCCATCGGCCTGGCGGAAGGCCTCGAAGATGACTTCCTGCTGCTCCGGCGCGATGCCAATGCCCGAGTCCGACACGGCGAAAGCCAGGCGGCCATCGGCGCGGCCCTGCACCGCCATGGAGATTTGGCCCTGGTCCGTGAACTTGATGGCGTTGGACAACAGGTTCTTCAGGATCTGCTCCACACGCTGGCGGTCGGTGAAGATCGAGGCTGGCGCATCGGCCGCCACCTGGATGTCGAATGCCAGGTGTTTCTCACCGGCCAGCGGACCGAAGGTCATGCGCAGCGACTCGACCAGGTTGTGCAACGACACCACCTGAGGCGTCAGCTCCAGCTTACCGGCTTCCACCTTGGAGATGTCCAGGATGTCGTTGATCAGGGTGAGCAGGTCGTTGCCCGCGCCATAGATGGTCTTGGCAAACTTGATCTGCTCTTCATTGAGGTTGCCGGCCTTGTTGTCCCACAGCAGCTTGGCCAGGATCAAGGAGCTGTTCAGCGGCGTGCGCAACTCGTGCGACATGTTGGCCAGGAACTCGGACTTGTAGCGGCTGGCGCGCTGCAACTCGTCGGCACGGTTCTCGAGCTCGGCCTGGGCTTGCTTGAGGGCGTCGTTCTTCTTGTCAACGATCAAGGCCTGCTCGGTCAGCTGCACATTGATCTGCTCCAGTTCCGCTTGCTGGTGTTCCAGGTGAACTTGAGATTCCGACAGCACGCGCGACTGTTCTTCCAGCTCTTCATTGGCGGTGCGCAATTCTTCCTGCTGGGTCTGCAACTCTTCATTGAGCTGGTGCGTTTCTTCCAGCGCGTCTTGCAGGCGCTGGCGGTATTGCGCGGCTTCCACCGAGGCGCCCACGTTGGAGGCCAGGATGCGCAGCAACTCCAGATCGCGCTCGACCACAGGCCGCATGAAGCCCAGCTCCATCACCCCATTGACCTGGCCATCGTTGCTGATGGGCAGCAGGACCACATCGGTGGGCGCGCCCGTGCTCAGGCCGGTGGTGACCTTGAAGTGATGGTCAGGCACCTGGGGAACATGCTTGAGCTGCCCATCCATGGCCACCTGTCCCACCAGGCCCTGGTCCAGGTCAAAGCTTTGCTCGGCCTGCTCATGGTTTTTGTCAAACCCATAGGCCCCCACCCGCTGCAGCTTGCCCGCCTGATTGCGCACGTACAGGGCGGCCACGGCCACCCCCAGGTAACCGGCCATGAACTCCAGCACATGGCGGCTCAGCACGGGCAAGGTCAACTGGCCCAGCAAGCGCTCGGCCAATTGGGTTTGCCCAATGCGGAACCAGGCTCTCTCCTGCAAGGCTTTGGTGCTGAGCACATGCTGGCGCAGCGCGTCGCCGTAACTGGTCGACAGGGTCATGATCTGGCGCCGCCCACTCAGGGCGATGAGCCCGCTCAGGATCAGCACCAGGCTCACGTAAGTCACGATGACCCAGAACGTGGTGCTGCGGGCCGTGTCATTGCGCTCATGAAGGAGCCTGTTTTCCTCGCCGATGAACTCCCGCACTTCGCGGCGGATTTCATCGAAAAGTTGCTTGCCGGTTTCGGCCCGGATGATGCTGAGGTAATCACCCTCGGTGCGCCTCAGCGCAATGACGCGCTGGGCAAACACGTCCCACTGCTTTTGCAGCGCCTCGATGCGGTTGACCCGGTCCAGCTGCAATTGGTTGTCCAGCACCATTCCCTTCAAGTCCAGCAACGCCGAGGCCATTTTGGGTTTGGCCAGGTTGTAGGGCGCCAGGAACTTGTCCTCGCCGGTGATCAGGAAGCCGCGCGTGCCCGTTTCCTGGTCCAGGATCACGGTTTTCAGTTCGTTGGCCTTGCCAATGACCCGCTGAGTGCGCTCCACCCAGTTGAGTTGCGACAGCAGGAAGAAAATCAGCCCGATGAACGCCATGGCACTGAACGCCCCCACCCCCAGCGGCAAGGTCAGGTGCCGCGTCAAGACGCGTTGGAAGTGCGCTGTTTCATGAGAAGTCTGTTCGGGCATCTGAGAATCCGCGTGAATCCAGGAGGAAGGCTTGGGAATTGTCAGGCAGTTGCGGCCGGTTCAAGGCATCCCAATCGCAAGACGCGGCAATGTCCTACAAGATCCGGGGCGCGTGTCTGGTGTCACCCCGACAGGGTCGGCCAGAGGATGGAGGCTGAAGTCAACAGCTCAGTTCAGGTCAGTTCATGGCAAGGCGCTCCAAACAATCCATCTGGACTGGGTCCCTCCAGCGGGCGGTCAGTGCCATCACCCGCAGCACGATCAAGGCGGGCAGCCGGGCTTTGGCCCAGTCGCTGCGCGCGCCCAAGGCCAGCACACCGCGCACCCAACTCAAGGGTGAGTGGATCCCCGGGGTGGCGCTGTCACCGATGGGCGCGCGCCGCTACCACCTGTTCAAACCACCGGACGTTCAATGGCATGAGCGCCTGCCTTTGCTGGTGATGCTGCACGGTTGCGGGCAGGACGCCCAGTCCTTCGCGCACAGCACCCGCATGAACCGCCTGGCGGCGCGTGAACGCTTCCTGGTGCTGTACCCCGAACAGGACCGCCGGGCCAACCCTCAGGGCTGCTGGAACTGGTATGGCACACGCACCAAAACGGCCTATGGCGAAGCCGCCATCCTGATGACGGCCGTGCAGCAGGTCAGCCAGCTGTACCAGGTGGACCCCGCCCGCGTTGCCATCGCGGGCATGTCAGCCGGGGCCAGCATGGCCGCCTTGATGGTCACACGCTACCCTGACCGGTTCAAGGCCCTGGCCATGCACTCGGGCGTGCCGCCGGGCGCGGCCGAATCAACGGTGTCGGCACTGGCCGCGATGCGGGGCCGTGGCGCCACGCAGGCCTTGTCCACCACCACCGACTGGCCTGCGCTGCTGGTGATCCACGGTGACCGGGACGCGATCGTCTCGGCCAGCAATGGCCAGGCGGCGGCCAAACTGTGGGCCGAAGCGGCGGGCCCCCATGTCGAGAAAAGCCGACAGGTCAGCCGGGGCCAACGCCACCCCATGACGGTGACCGACTTCAAGGTGCGGGGCGGCCGCACGGTGGCCACCTTGTGCGCCATCGACGGCCTCGACCACGCCTGGAGCGGGGGGCTGGCCCGGCAGGCCTACAGCGATGCAAAAGGCCCAGACGCCTCGCGCATGATTTGGTCATTCGTGACCAAACAGTTCGAGCTCACCAATCCATGACTCACAACCAAGCAACCATCATGAGCACCACACCACGTTTGTTCAATGTCGACTGCAAGCTGTCCTACAAATTGGCCCAGACCACCGACTTCGTGTTCCAGATCCACGCGCTCGAAGGCCAGGATCAGCACATCCAGTCCGAATCGCTCAAGATCACGCCCAGCGCGCACTACCGCGTCTACGAGGATCCGCAAGCCGGTCAACGCTTTTTGCGCGTGCAGGCCCCGGCCGGCGCGCTGACCTTGCGCTACAAGGCCAAGGTGCAAGTCACCAGGCCCCCTCGGCGGCGCAAAGCGCCCGAGCTGCCCATTGCCGAGTTGCCCGACAACGTGTTGCACAACCTGATGCCCACGCGGTATTGCGAATCCGACCTGTTGGCCTCGGCGGCGGTCAAGTTGTTTGGCAAGGTGCCCCCGGGCTGCTCACGGGTCGAGGCCATCTGCGAGTGGATCCACCAGAACATCGAGTACCGAACCGGCTCCAGCGACAGCACCACCACGGCCTGCGATGTGTTCCTGCGCCACGCGGGCGTTTGCCGCGACTTTGCCCACCTGGGCGTGACCCTGTGCCGCGCGCTGAACATCCCGGCACGGCTGGCCGTGGGCTACGCCATGTTCGACACGCCGCCGCCGGACTTTCACGCCATGTTCGAAGCCTATGTGGGCGGCCGCTGGGAGTTGTTTGACCCCACCCGCATGTCCGACCCGCGCGACCTGGTGCTGATCGCCACGGGCCGCGATGCCAAGGACGTGGCCTTTGCCACCATCTTTGGCCCGGCCCAGACCCTGGCGATCCTGCCGGAAGTCGAACGAGGCTGATCCGGCCGCGCCCGCTCAGGGCACGTTGATGGCGGCGTTGTCCTTGGACGGCTCGACCCCGCCCATCAACTCGCCCACCGCCTTGAGCTCGTCCACCCGGTCACACACGGCCTTGATGGCCATCAGGATGGGGGTGCCGAGCAGCAAGCCCCACACGCCCCACAACCAACCCCAGGCCAGCATGCCCACGAACACCACCACGGTGTTCAGGCGGCTGGTGCGGCTGGTGAGCCAGGGCGTGATCATGTAGCCAGAGATGACGTGCACCACCACCGACACACTCGCCACCAGAATGGCTTTGTCGATGGAGCCAAATTGCGTCAGCGCCACGATGGCCGACAGCACGCAGATGGCGATCGAGCCCAGGTAGGGGATCAGGTTGAGCACCGCTGCAGCGATGCCCCACACGGCCACGTGCTTCATGCCCAGCGCCCAGAAGGCCAGGCTGGTGGCCAGGCCCACGCCAATGCTGGTGACGATCTGCACCACCAGGTAACGCCGCACCTGCTGCGTGATCTCGTTGAGGGCCTGCACCGTGATCTTGCGTTTGGCGAAGTTGGGCCCGGCGATGTGGGCCAGCTTGCGCCGGAAGATGTCACCCGAGGCCAGCATGAAGTAGGTGATGAAGCACACCGCCGTGAACTGGCCGATCATCTCCACGATGCCCAGGGTGCCCACCACCACGTAGTCATTGATGTTGAAGGCGGGCTTCTCGATCCGCACACGCGTGATGCCAGCGCCACCGGATGAGTTCACCTGGCTCAATTGCTCGGCCGCCAGCTGCAACTGGTTGGCCGCCTTTTGCACCTTGTCCATGTTGCTGTCGGCCTGCGCGTGCGTGCCGCGAATCGCCTTGCGCAAGGTGCGCGCCGCCTCGGGCATCGACTGGATCATGTTGTCGACGTCGTCCTGCAGGGTGTAGGCCCCGGCGCCAATGGCCGACACCAGCCCCAGCATCAGCACGGCCGCGCTCAGCGAACGGGGCAGGCGCCAGCGGCACAGTGCATCCACCACCGGCGTCAAGGCGTAGGTGAACATGATGGACAAGAGCAAAGGAACGAACACCGCGCGAGCCCAGTGCAGCGCGAACAGGCACAGCAAAGCGGCGATGACGGCCAGCGACGCGCTGCGCACGTCCACCGGCATGTGCAGCAACACCCGGTCCGGTTCTGATTTGAACGAGGTCGGAGGTGCTTCGTCGGCGTCGCCAGCAATGCTCATGAATGTCAAAACCCAGGTAGACGAGGATGGACCATTAAGGCGAAGGCCTTGTCCGATATCCAGCAGCGTTCACCGCGATGCGTTGTCAGCGCTGTCCTACACCCCCACTGCCGACGAGGCAAGGTCATTGCACCATCCACTTGGATGGTGATAGGATGGTTTCATGCCAGCACCCGCCGCCCATTCCGCCCCCAGCAAACCGCTTGATGAAAAGATCACGATCAACATCGGTGTGGTTGACCTGGGCCAAATCGACCTTCTGGTGCAGGAGGGCTTTTATGCCAACCGCACCGACCTGATCCGCACCGCGATCCGCCACCAGTTGTCAGCCCATGCCGATGTGGTCCGGCAGGTGGTGGCTCGAAAAATGCTGGTGTTGGGCATCCAGCACTTCAGCGCCGATGACCTGCGCGCCGTGCAGGCGGCGGGTCAGACCCTGCAAATTCGCGTGCTGGGCCTCGCCACCATCGCGCCAGACGTCAGTCCTGAACTGGCCCTGGCCACCATCGACTCGTTGACGGTGATGGGGGCCCTGCATGCCAGCGCCGCCGTCAAAGCCGTGCTGGCCGACCGCCTGCGCTGAACCTCACCCAACCGGGACACCTCACGTGAATCCTCTCTTCAAACAACTCATGGGCCAGGCCTCGCGCCTGACCTTGGCGGGCGACCTGGGCTCGGCCACGGCGGCGATCCAGGATGCCCTGGCCCGCTCTGGCATGACACAGCCCCACGCGAAAGCGCCCGCGCGGCCAGACCTGAATGTGATCGATGTGGTGGCCCGCGAGGTGGTTCAACCGGGTGAAGCCCCACCTTCACCCGTGTCCCCCAACAGACCCCAGGACCACGTCGGCCAATTCCTGAGCGCCACGCACCGCGATGCCATCGGCACCCGGGACTACAAGCTCTACGTGCCCCCGGGCTACACCGGTCAGCCCCTGCCCTTGGTGGTGATGTTGCACGGCTGCACCCAAAACCCCGACGACTTCGCCGCCGGCACGGGCATGAATGACGCGGCGCAGGCCGAGGGCTTTTTCGTGCTCTACCCCGCGCAATCGCAGCAGGCCAATGCCCAGCGCTGCTGGAACTGGTTCAAGCACAACCACCAGCAGCGTGACCGCGGCGAGCCCGCCATGATCGCCAACATGACGCGCGACGTGATGAAGCAATACGGCATCGACCCCGGCCAGGTCTACGTGGCGGGCTTGTCAGCGGGTGGGGCGATGGCCGCCATCCTGGGCCAGGCCTACCCGGACTTGTTCATGGCGGTGGGCGTGCACTCGGGCCTCCCGGTGGGCTCGGCCCGCGATGTCAGCAGCGCCTTGATGGCCATGAAGAGCGGCGCGCCACGGCCTGCCTCCAAGCGGGCGGCATCCGCCCCCATCATCGTCTTCCATGGGGACCGCGATACCACGGTGCACCCGGTCAATGGTGACCACCTGATGGCGGACATGCCCGAAGGCACGGTGATGGAACAGGAACAGGCGCGTTCAGCCAATGGCCACACCTACACCCGCCGACGCCACCACGATGGCGAAGGCCGGGTGATGGCGGAGCAGTGGGTGGTCCATGGGTCGGCGCATGCCTGGTCGGGGGGGCGCGCGCAGGGTTCGTACACCGATGCCAAGGGCCCGGACGCCACCCAGGAAATGCTGCGCTTCTTCAAGCGGCACGCTCGCCCCGCCAAGCACTGAGGCGCCAAACGGGCCGTCAGTGCAGATGGCTCATCAAGCTCAACAACAAGGCCGTGTCACACGGCTTCTGAAGGTACAGGTCGAAATCGGACACGCTGCCAAGCCGTGTGCGCTGATCCAAAGCGGTCAAGGCCACCAGGATCAAATGCCGATCCGGCAAAGTCTGCCGCAATTCGCGCGCTGCCTGGTGCCCATCCATCACGGGCATGTTGATGTCGAGGATCACCGTGTCCGGTTGAAAGCTCTTGGCCAACTCCACGGCCTGGGCGCCGTTGTAGGCGGTGGCCGTCTCGTAGCCCGCCGAATTCAACAGCATGGCCAGGCTTTCGGCCCCGTCGCGCCAGTCATCCACCACCAAAACTTTGCCCATGCCTGCCGCCTGGTTCATAAGTTGCTCCTGAGTGAGAAACCGCTGGCTTGAATGAGCCAGCATCTTGGGGCTGTCAAGGCAAACCGCAGACCCGCTGTGAGGTAATCGCCCTTGGCATCAGTCTTGTTGGAGCACAAATGAGCATTCAGGCACGCAACCATGTGCAAACGGCCGGACAAGGCCAGGCGACCATGGTCTTTGGACATGGCTTCGGCTGCGATCAGCACATGTGGCGGCTCATGGCCCACCACTTTCAAGGCCACTTCAAAACCGTCCTGTTCGACCTGGTGGGCAGTGGCAGCTCCGACCTGTCGGCCTATGACAGGGACAAGTACGGCACCTTGCAGGGCTACGCCTCGGACCTGATCGAAATCATCGACGAGTTCGCCGACGGCCCCGTGGTCTTCGTCGGGCATTCGGTGAGCGCGTGCATCGGCATGCTGGCCGCCATCAACGCCCCGGATCGCTTCGCGGCGCAAGTCATGATCGGCCCCTCGCCTTGCTACATCAACGACGGCGACTACATTGGCGGCTTCACACGCCCCGACATCGACGACCTGCTGAGCACACTGGAGCGCAACTACCTGGGCTGGTCCAGCACCATGGCGCCGGCCATCATGGGCTCGCCGATGCAACCTGAACTGGGCATCGAGTTGACCAACAGCTTCTGCCGCACCGACCCCGACATCGCCAAGCATTTCGCCCGCGTCACCTTCCTGTCCGACCACCGGGCCGAGCTGAGCCTGGTCACCACCCCTTCGCTGATCCTGCAGTGCAGCGAAGACATCATCGCGCCCCAGTCCGTGGGCCAGTACATGCACCGCACGATGCCGGGCAGCACCTTGCGCATCATCGACAACGTGGGTCACTGCCCGCACCTGAGCGCTCCCAGCGCGAGCGCCGATGCCATGGCTGATTTTTTGCGCCAGCAGGAGGTCTAGCCGATGCTCACCAGCGCGCCCCCCCAGCTGCCCACCGCTGAGGCGCTCTACGAGCAGGCCGCGTCAGGCTTGCTGCTCACCAGCACCGATGGCACCATCCTTCGCGCCAATGGCACGTTTTGCCGGTGGATTGGTCAAGACGCCACCGACCTGATTGGCCAGCGCCGGGTGCAGGAGTTGTTGACGATGGGGGGCCGGGTGTTTTACCAGACCCACTGGTCGCCCTTGCTCCAGATCCAGGGCTCGGTGGCCGAGGTCAAGCTCGACATGATGCACCGCGATGGCGGCCACGTGCCCATGCTGCTCAATGCGATCCGCAAGCGACATGGCGACACCACTTACCACGAGCTGGCCGTCATCGTGGTCCGCGACCGACACAAGTACGAGAACGAACTGGTTCAGTCGCGCAAGAACGCCGAGGCCGCCCTGGCGGCCCAACACGAGGCGCAAAAGGCACTGCAGGAAACCGCCGATGTGCTGGGCTTGGCCATGCAGGGCGGCCAGATGGGCGCATGGTCCCGCAACCTGGCCACCAACGAGGTCTGGTGGAGCCGCCAGCTTGAAGCGCTCATGGGCCTGCCCGTCGGGGGCTTTGTCGGCACCGGGTCCGACTTTTTCGACCTCGTTCACCATGAAGACCTCCCGAAGGTCAGCGAGGCCGTGGAACACGCCGTGACCCAGGGCACCGACTACAGCGTCGAGTTCCGCTTTCGGCATGCCAGCGGGCAATGGCGATGGATGGAAGGCCGGGGCCGCGCCGTCTACGATGAGCAAGGCAAACCGGTGACACTGTACGGCCTGGGCATCGACATCACCGAGCGCAAGCATTCGGAAGACCAGTGGCAAGAGATCAGCGAGCGCCTGGCACAAGCCGACCGCCGCAAGGACGAGTTCCTGGCCACCCTCGCTCACGAATTGCGCAACCCGCTGGCCCCCATGCGCAATGTGGTCGAGTTGCTCAAACTGCAGACCCTGGACCCCACCCAGTTGCGCTGGACGCGCGAAGTGCTGGAGCGCCAGTTGCAGCACCTGACCCACCTGGTGGACGATTTGCTCGAAGTCTCGCGCATCACCCAAGGCAAGCTGGTACTGCGCCGACAACGCGTTGAGTTGGCCCACGCGGTGCACGGCGCGCTCGAAGCCGCGACGCCCCTGGTGCAGGCCGCCTCGCACGATTTGACCTTGGACCTGCCCGACCAGGCCATCGTGCTGGACGCCGACCCAACGCGGCTCACGCAAGTCATCCTGAACCTGCTCAACAACGCCATCAAGTACACGCCGCCCGGTGGCCGCATCTGGCTGAGCGTGCAACAGGTGGGCGAGCACGCGACCGTGACGGTGCGCGATTCGGGCCTGGGCATCCCCCGCGAGCACCTGGCCACCATCTTCGAGATGTTCTCGCAACTGACGCCTGCGCTGGAGCGCTCGCAAGGTGGCCTGGGCATTGGCCTGGCCCTGGTGCGCGGGCTGGTCGAGCTGCACGGCGGCGCCGTGTCAGCGCACAGCGATGGGCCGGGCCAAGGCAGCGAGTTCGTGGTCACCCTGCCCTTGGCCCCCGGCGCTCGCGCCGCGGCAACCCAGGTGGACAAGCCCGACGAAAGCGACCTGCGAACCATGCGAATCCTGGTGGTGGACGACAATGCAGACGCCGCCGAAAGCCTGGAGATGCTGCTGGGCCTGCAAGGCCATCAGGTGCGCAGCGCGGGCGATGGCATGGCCGCTTTGCGCCTGGCGGGCGAGTTCTTGCCGGAATTGACCTTGCTGGACATCGGCCTGCCCAAGCTCAATGGCTACGAGGTGGCCAAGTTGATTCGGCAACAACCGTGGGGTGCCCACATGCTGCTCGTGGCTGTGACTGGCTGGGGCCAGGCGCAGGACAAGCAAGCCGCGGACGACGCAGGCTTTGACCGGCACCTCACCAAGCCGGTGGACCCCGAGGAGCTCATGTCGATCCTGCGGGAGATGGCTTGAAGCCCAGCGCTTTCATCGCCCCGCTCAGGGTTTGCTTGTGCGTCCAGTAGTCCGCCCACGGATCCTCGGCCTGGAAGGACAAGCGATCCCGCGCGGTGGCGACGGTCCAGTCGGCCCCGCTTTTCAGGGTGGGCAACTCGTCCCAGGCCACCGGCATGGACACGCCCAGACCGGGTCTGGCCCGGGCTGAGAACGCCGCGGCCGTGGTGGCGCCATGGCCATTGCGAAGGTAATCGACGAAGAGCTTGCCCACCCGGTTGGCCGGCCCGCTCTTGGCCACGAAGCGCGTCGGGATGGTGGTGGCCAGGTGCTGCACGATCACTTTGGAGAATGCCTTGACCGTGTCGGCCGTCAGGCGCGGCGTCAAGGGCACCACCACATGCAGTCCCTTGCCCCCACTGGTCTTCAGCCAGGAGGCCAGGCCCAGCTCGGTCAGGAAAGACCGCACCAGCATGGCCGCCTCCTGGACATGCGCCCAGGATGTGCCTTCACCGGGATCCAGGTCAAACACCATGCGGTCGGGCTTGTTGATGTGGCGGCTGCGCGAGTTCCAGGTGTGGAACTCGATCACATTCATTTGCGCGGCGCTCAGCAGGGCCGACACGCTGGGCACCTCCAGCAAGGCCTCGTGATCAGGCCACAGTGCGGGATCGAGTTCCCGGATGCCTGGGATGCCTGGGATGCCGATGGTGCCGCCATGTTTCTGGAAGAAGAGCTGCCCACCCACGCCCTCCGGGCCCCGCACCAGGGAACACGGCCGGCCTTTGAGGTGCGGCAGGATCCAGTCGGCCACTGATTCGTAGTAACGCACCAGTGCCAGCTTGGTGGTGCCCGAGGCCGGGTCGATGACCCGTTCGCCATGGCTGACTTTGACTTTGCCAAAAGTGGTCGATGCGCTTGAAGCAGGCATGGCTGCTGACTCCCCCACGGTTTTGGCCACCTCGCGCACGATGGCTTTGGCAGGCTTGTCGCTGCGCAGCGCCACGTACGAAGCCTGCCTGATCTGGCCATCGGTGGTCCACTCGGCGAACTCGACCTCGGCCACCAAGGTGGGTTTAACCCAGCGCTCGCTGCCCAACACACGCCTGGACCACCGGCCCGGTTTGGCCACCCCCGCCGCGAAAGGCGCCTGGGCGCTGTGTCGCTTGGCCAAAGCCGCTTTCAAGTCGCGCGCCTCCTGCGCGCTCCAGCCGGTGCCAACGCTGCCCACCGAGATCAGTGGGCCCTTCCCGTCGTGCACCCCCAGCAGGAGGCTGCCCACCTGTGCCGAGCCATCGCTGCGGTCGGTGTAGCCGCACACCACGAACTCCTGGCGTTGCTTGCACTTGAGTTTGAGCCAGGTGTCGGAGCGGCCGGAGGTGTAGGGCGCATCGGCCCGCTTGGCGATGACGCCTTCCATCTTCAACTGGCAGGCTGATTGAAGGATGGAGGCCGGGTCTGCTTCGAAATCGGCGCTGAACCGAATCGGTTCGCACCCTTTGGCATCGATCAAGGCCTTGAGTTGCTGTCGGCGTGCTTCCAGCGGCGAGGGGCGCAAGTCCTGGCCATTCAGGAAGGGCATGTCGAACAAGAAATAGATGATCTGATCGGTGCGGGTGTGGTGGGTGAAAGCGCTTTGCAGCGCATTGAAGTGGGGTGCGCCATCGTCACCCAGCACCACGATTTCACCGTCCAGCCACGCCGATTGGATGCCCATCCGCTCGATGCTTTGCACCAGCGCTGGCATCTTGTCAGACCAGTCATGGCCACCGCGTGTGATGAGCCTGGCCTGGCCATGCTCGATTCGGGTCATCAGGCGGTAGCCATCGAACTTGAGTTCGAACAACCAGCGCCCCGTGGCCGGCACGCCCGTGGCCAAGGTGGCGAGCTGCGGCGCCAGCGTGGCCGGCAGGGACGCTGTTGAAGGCGCCTTGATCGGCTTGGCGATCACGCTGTCGGGCAAGGCGGTCACCACGTCGTACTCAGACCGGGGCCGGGCGAACTCGTCGCGCTTCTTGAAGAGCAGCCAGGCCTCCTGCCGGTCGCCAGGTTTGGCAATCTTCACCAGCTCCCACAGCCCAGCCAGCTTCTGACCGTGCAGGGCGAACACCAGCTTGCCCTGCGCCAGGCCTTTCTGTGGATCACCCACGGGCTCCCACCGCCCCTTGTCCCACACGATCACGGTGCCCGCGCCATATTGCTTGGGCGGGATGGTCCCTTCGAAATCGCCGTACGACAAGGGGTGGTCTTCCACGTGGATCGCCATGCGCTTGTCGCTCGGGTCAAAGCTCGGGCCTTTGGGCACCGCCCAGGACACCAGCACGCCGCCCAGCTCCAAACGAAAATCGTAGTGAAGGTGCGATGCCGCGTGCTTTTGAATGACGAAGGTCCAACCCTGGGCCTCGGCCACCTGCTGTCCTCGGGGCTCGGCGGTGACGGAAAAATCCCGCTTGTCCCAATAGCGTGCCAGGGCTTGCGATGTCATCGCCACGCCTCCCAGACTGGGTAGAAGACCATGGACGGTCGCGGCAAGGCGCCAGCCCCCTGATGCCGCCCCACCACCACGTAAACGCGGCCACCGAATGCAAACTGGACCTTGGTCGCATCCACACTGGCCGGGTCACCCCCATCGAAGTACTGCGCATCCACGCCGTGCATGGTCTGCAACTGGCGCCACAGCAGGTGGTCGAAATGGACCTCGCTGCCAATGGGCTGGCCTTTGAACAAGGCGGCGAAGCAGGCGCCGTGCTCATCGTCTGCCTGGGCCAGGTCGTGGGCAAATTCGTACAGGTCGTGGCACACCCCCAAGGCCGACTCCGCCGCGCCCATGTCAGCGTACAGCCCCATCCGAACCAAGGAGCGCCCGGCCACCGGCCGCAGCACCAGGTCACTGCTCAGTCGCGCAGCCTGGGGATGCCGGTGCAGGGGGTTCCACGGCCGCTCCGCCGACCACGCGCCCCGGCGGCCCTGCAGATGATCACGCACCTGCCGCTCGCCCAGCCGGGCATGGCGGTCGAAGTCCTGGACCGCAGCCAGGAAGTCATCGGTGGGCAGGGCGTGGATCATGGTGGGTCTCCGCCTGGGTCAAGCGCGCTTGCGGGCGGGTGCGCGCCCCGTTCCCTTGCGGGGCGCGGCTTTCTTGGCCGCTGGCTTCGGTGCGGCGGCTTGGTCGCCGGGCGCCGATCCCTTGTTCAGGCTGCGCTTGAGCAACTCGGTCAGGTCGATCACATTGCTGCTGGCCCCGGCGTCCTCCGATTCCAGTGCCTTGACCTCGTTGAGTTGCCCGGCTTGGGCCTTCGTCTCGATCAAGCCCATCACCGCATCGCGGAACCTGTCGCTGTACTGGCTGGGGTCAAAGTTGGCCGACATGTCGTCCACCAGCTGCGAGGCCATGCTCAACTCACGCTCGCTCAAGCCTGCCGCCTTGGCGCCTTCGGCCGGCAGCTTGAGCTCGTCCCAGGGGCGGATCTCGGCAGGCCAGCGCAAGGTGTTCAGCATCAAGGCCGGTCCCACGGGAATCAAGGCCGCCAGGTGCTCTTTGGTCTGGATGACCACACGGGCAATGCCGATCCGCTTGGACGCCAACAGGGTCTCGCGCAACAGGGCATAGACCTTCTCGCCCTTGGCAATCGGGGCCAGGTAGTAAGGCCGTTCCAGGTGCACGAAGGGGATGTCCTGCGCCTTGACGAAGGCCTCGATCTCGATCGTCTGCGTGGTCTTGGGATAGGCCTGCTTGATCTCCTCATCACTGAGCACGACGTAGCGGTCGTCCTCGTACTTCACGCCCTTGACGATGTGCTCTTTGGTGATCTCCTTGCCCGTGCGCTTGTTGATGCGCTTGTAGCCCACCGGGTCCATCGAACGGCTGTCCAGCCAGTCAAAATCGATGGCGTCTTCGCGGGACGCGGGGTAGAGCGCGACCGGGATGTGCACCAGGCCGAATGAAATGGCACCTTTCCAGAGACTGTGCGGCATGGCAGGCAAGGCGCGATGCCCTGACGGTAGTGATGGTCCTGACTTCCAGCAGTTGGCGTGCCTGCCTGGCCGATTGATAATGGCGCCACCACCATTGCACTGGCCCCACATGCTCGACCACTTGACGCCTTTCCTGATCCATTGGGCCATCACGGCCCTGTCACTTTGGGCGGCCAGTCACCTGTTCAAAGGTTTGAAGTTTGACGATGCCTCGTCGCTGATCGTGTCAGCCTTGCTGTTGGGCTTTGCCAATGCCATCGTCAAGCCGCTGCTGGTCTTGCTCACACTGCCACTGACCTTGATCACCTTTGGCCTGTTCCTGCTGGTGATCAACGCCTTGATGATCATGCTGGTGGCCTCGCTGGTCAAAGGCTTCAAGGTGTCCAGCTTCTGGACGGCGTTCTTTGCCAGCATCTTCATCGCCCTGCTGAGCATCTTCATCGGCTCATTCATCACCAACGACAGCCCCGCCAACACCATCCAGATGCCACACGGCAGCGGCACCTGGCTTTGACCGCGAGTGGACGACGAAGGCTTAAAGGCGGCCCAGGAGTTCGGACTTCTTGGCCGCGAACTCTTCCGCGCTGATGAAACCCTTGGCCTGCAAGGCGGCCAACTTTTCAATCGTGCCAAAGATGTCAGCCGGGTCGGCCGCGTTCGCAGGCGCTGACTCGAAACGCTGCGGCTGCGGCGCGCTGTAAGTCGGCGCCGAGCGGTGTGCGCCCTCCCCCGACACCACCGGCAACGAGGCCACGTCGATCAGGCCGTATTGGCTGGTGAAGCTGATGGAGCCGCTGCCCGATTGCTGCTGAGAGAAACCACCAATCTGGTGGTCCAGCGTGTCGTAGACCGTGACCCGGCCACCCACGTCGATCGCCAGGCGCCGCGCCTGTGCGAAGTAGGCGTAACGCACGCCATTCTGGGCACCGGTGCTGTTGGGCCAACGCAAGTCGGTCGGCCACCAATCGCTGGAGGTGCCGGGCACGAACAGGCTGGCCGATTCGGCGTGCCCCCCACCTGGCGATGGCGAACTGCCCTGGTAGCTGTGGTGGTTCTGCTGTTGCTGACCGTAGGCATCTTGCCCGCCCTGGCTTTGGGATTGGAAGCTGCCGGTGCGGACCAGGTCGGGCTGACTGGCGATCAGGTTGGCCAACTCGAAGCAAAGGCCATCCACGCGCCCCTTCAAGTGGTTGTTGAACATGTCGGACACCATGGTCATGCCGCCGCGCATCCACTGCCCGTAGCCACCAAACTCGGGGTGGTTGAACTGGGCCATGCCGCCGTTGCCGTTGATGACGGAGTCGAGCATGCTCAGGACGGCATCTGGGCTGAAGCCCGTGCGGGAGGCGATGTCGTTGATGGCCTGCTGGCCGCTGCTGGAAAGTTCACGCATGATGGGTCTGCCTGCTTGCATTTGGTCGGGGAGATGAGCAATTCGCATGCCGACGGGCGGCAGGTTACCCCAGCGGTGGCAAACCGGCCGGCGCGCGGTCAAAAGCCCGCAATACCAGGACCAGTGCAATGGCCGCGAAAGGCATGGCGACCGGGTTGACCAGCCCGGCCACGATCGGGGCCAGGAACAGGAACAAGCGCAGACCCCAGCTGTACAGAATGCCGGCACGCCGCACATAGTCGACGGCCATGGGGGTTCGGCGCACTCGCTCTTCCGAATCCACCGGCAACGACATGATGAAACTGCTGTGGCTGAAGTAGCGCATGGCCGTGGCCGAGCACACGTACGAAGCGAACAAGGTGGCCAGCAGCAGCAGTTCCAGCGCCAACCGAGTTGACAATTGCTGCATGCCGAACAAGGCCATGTCCTGGGCCACGGTGGTCGAGGTGACGGTGAGCGTGCCCATCAAGGCCAGCGCCGCGGTCGAGGCCGTGATGGTGGCCGACATCAGCGAGTTGCGAAGCGCCTGCACGGCCACGATTTCAGAGCCGACCTGCCGAGACAGGGCCTGCACCCACTCCGCACGCAGCAGGGCGTGGGCCGAACGGGCCGTGGCCAAGGGCTGCCGACGAGACACGCTCGCCAGGTGCACTTCGTAGGCGCCCAGGATGGCCAGGGACAGGATCAGGGAGAGCCAGGGCATGGTGCTGTTCATGCCCCAAGGTTTACCACAACGAGCAGGCCAAGCGCACTGCCCTGGGCACGCCCAGCCCGGAGTCAGCTGGCGGCGGAAGCCCCCAGGCGACGAGATTCCACTTCGGCGCGCTTCTTGCGCGCTTGCTCATCGCTCACCGCATCTTTCAACAAGGCAGCTTGCAGCTTTTGCGCTTCGGGCTTGTCCAGGTCGGCATTGGCCACGCGCTGGGGGATGTCGTCCAGCAATTGCTCGGCCAGCACCTGGCGCTTGGCCAGGTCATTGGAGTGCTCCATCGACTGCCACAGCTCCAACTGCTTCATGAAGCGCAGCTTGTTGACCAGGCGCGTCAGTTCCGCATCAGGTGTGGCGTTTTGCTGGGCCACGCCTTTCAGCATCTGCCATTCCATTTCGGACACGAATTCCGGACGTTCCGTCACGGGGCCCTTGATGGGCGCCACGCCAGGAGAGCGCTCGACGACCTGGGCGGCTGCCAATTGCTGTGCCAGCATGCCCGCTTCAGTGCTGGGCAAGACCGCCGCCGACTGGACCAGCGCCACCGGCTGGGCCAGGGCGGGGATCTCGGGCGCAGAGGCCGAGCTGGCCACGGGTTCGCCCACCGCGTCATCGCGGTGGGACCACCACCACAGCACGGCCGCCATCGCCACACCAATCAGGGCCAGCAAGGCGAACCATTGTTTGCCCGCGCTGCGCTCCACTTGAACTTGTGCCATTTTTCGAATCCTTAGCTTGATTGCGCCATGTCGGTGCCAACCGGCAGTTTGCACAGGGTGGAGAAAAATGCCCAGCCCGATGAAACCCGAACGTGAAAACCCGTACAAAAGCAAGAGGCCGACCCGCCCGCTTTGCAGGTGGGTCGGCCTCCCTGTCAGATCACCTCAGGCGAGGATCAGAACTTGCGAGGAGCCGGGGGCTTCACGGTGAACGAGTAGGTCTGGCCAGGGCCGGACATGACCGCGGTCAGGATCGCCGAGACGCCGCATCCCTTCAGTTGCGGGAAGGTCGTCGTGCCCGAGAAGTTCAGGTTGCCATTGCCCAGCGAAGAGATCGGGCCATCGAAGTTGATGGGGAACTCGACTGGCGTCACCGTCTTGCACGAACCGATCGGCAGACCCGACAGGGACGTGATCGTGATGTCGGCCTTGACCAGGCCATGAACGTGCAACTGGCCATCGTTGTCCAGCGACACCGTGCCGGTGGCATCGCCCACTGGCGTGATCTTCATGCCGACCTGCGAGCCAATGCCCAGGATCTTGATCGACTGGCTGAAGTTCGGGACCGAGAGGGTGCCGGTCAGGCGTTGGGCCGTGATGTCGGTCTCGGCCGTGAAGGTCGAGGTGGTCGGCAGGTTCACGGTCTGACCCAAGGTCTTCAGGCCCACATTGGCGACCAAAGGCCAGCTCTTGAGGGAAACCACGAAGTTGCCCTTGTTGGGATTGGCGGTCGACTTGGGGAAGGCCGAGAGGGTCAGGCAGCTGCTGGTCGCGCCCTTGCCATTGAACCGGTCACCGAACCAGGTCAGCACGGTGGGCGCGGCCTGGAATTGGGTCACGATGTGCTCGCTGGGGTACACGTCGAAGTACACATTGCTGAACTTGGCGCAGTACTTGCGCTTCAGTTCCACGTGCTGTTCGATGGGGATGAACTCATCGGCCTGGCCGTGGTACTGGTACAGCGGCACGGTCACCTTGGTCGAGCCCAGGTCTTGCGCCTTCAAAGTGGCATTGATGGCCGGCACCGCGACCAGCTGGTCCAGCGTCTGGTTGCCCACCGTGTACTCGGACAGGCTGTGGTTCATCAGGTCGAACAGCGCCTCGAACACGCACTGGTTCTTGGCACGCGCGATGGCGGCCTGGCCCGTGGCATTGGCCAAGGTGTTCAGCGGGATCGCGGCGGGGTACTGCTCGGCCAAACCGACCACGCCACCGAACAGGAAGGAGGCGCCGTTGGAGCCGTCCAGGTATTTGGCCGTGGTGATGAAGTCAGCGGGTGTGCCGCCAGCGGCCACGCCCACGAGGTTCAGGCTGGGGGCGTAAGTGGCCTTGCGCTCAGCAGCAAAGGAAGCGCTTTGGCCACCTTGCGAGTAACCCCAGATGGCGGTCTTGGCGGTGGCGCTCAGGCCCACCGATGGGACCTGGCTGGCGGCGCGGACGATGTCCAGCACGGCATTGCCCTGCGAAGCCCCGGCCAGGTAGGTGGGCGTGCTGCCGGTGGTGTAACCCGCGTAGTCGGTGACCAGCACGGCGTAACCGGCCTTCAGGGCGGCGGCGATGTTGGCGGTTTCATAGTCGGTGCCGCCGGCCAGTTGCAGCGAAGGCGCGCAAGGCTGGGCCAGACCATGGGTTCCCACGGCGTAAGAAATGATCGGGCGCTCGCCCGTGCCCGCCCAGGCGGTCGTGGGGACGATCACCGTGCCGGTGACGGCATTGGCAGCACCCACCGAGTCGGTGGACTGGTACAGCACATTCCAGGCCTTGACGGCGGGGGCATTGGCGCCCAGGTTGACAGTGGCCGTGCGGTAAGAAATCAGATCACCGTGCGTGCCGGTGAGGCTGGCGGGCGCCGTGTAGAAAGCGATGCCCGAAGGGCCGGTCGTGGGGGCGGCGTAGGCCGACGTCACGGCGAACGCGATGGCGGCCATGGCCAAGGCGGGCTTGCGCAGGATGGTGGTGATCATGTTCTCTCTCCATTTTGGTTTCGGCAACCTATCGGTGATCGATTACCAGCGATTGATTAACCGCGTGGGAGCAGTTTGACAAACTGAATAAGCAGTTCATCACAGGGTTTGCGCCAAAGCAGAACGACTTTCCCCGCAAATGCGGGGCTCGCAGGATTTTTGGGGGTTGAACGCGACAATCCAAGGGCTTTCCACAGACATGCAAACACCCTTGAGCCGGGAGAAGACCCCATACTCAAAGGGTCAATCCAAACAGCAATTGTCGTTGTCCCATTTCCAATGCCCTTGCCTCCCCTTCCCGCCGACATGAAACCACGCATGTACTCCGGCGTCCCGCTGGAGGAGCGCACGCGTTTGCGGCGTCGGCGCCTGATTGACGCGGGCATCGAGGTTTTTGGGCGCCAGGGATTTGCGCGGACCACCATGCGCGACATCTGCGCGCAATCGCGCCTGAGCGAGCGCTATTTCTACGAGTCCTTCAAGAGCACACCCGAGGTGTTTGACACCGTGTACAAGCACCTCGTGCGCGACCTGATGGCCGCCGTCAGTGGCGCGATCATGCAGGCGCCCTTGACTGAAAAAACGCTGCTGGAAGCCGGCCTGGGCGCCTTTTTGCATTTCATCCGCGACGACCCCCGCCGGGTCCAGATCATCCTGATTGACGGCGTCTGGCGCGAGCAATCCAAGCTTCGGGAAGGCCAATCGGAGTTATTGGCCTATCAACAGGTCATCGAAACGCTGACTCAGGGCTTGCACCCACGGGTGAGCACAGAAATCGACTTGAAACTGGCCGCCAGCGGCCTGCTCGGCACCGCCATCCACACCGCCATCGCATGGTCCGACACGGGCTTCAAGGCCGACATCGACTCGGTGGTCAAGCACAACCTGTCCGCGTGGGGCGGCCTGCGGCGCTGGATGAAGCTGACCGTGCCCGGCTCCGAGGCGGTGCCAGCGCAGACCGACATCGTCGCTCACGTGCGCCAGGTGTTCAAGCCCGACTGATTCCGGGCCGCATCGCGATCATGACCGCCAGGGGCGGATTGGTTGCCGATTCAGCGGCTATTTCAGGGTCAGCGCACCAGCAGCATGGGCACCTTGGTGCGCGCCAGCACACCAGTGGTCACCGATCCCAGCACCACGTTGCCGAAGGCCGAACGGCCGTGGGTGCCCATCACGATCAGATCCATCGGGTGTTTTTCAGCGAACTCAGCGACCACATCTGCGGCATGGCCCTTGCGGCTGATCAACTGGACATTCCAGCCCTTCTGGTCGGTGAAGGCCTTGATGGGCCGCAGCACTTCCTGGGCGCAATCTTCGTAGTAGGTGTCGGCCATGGCACGGTCCAGGAAACTGGTCACCCCGGCGGGCAACAGCGGCACGACGGTCAGGATGGTGTACTCGTGTTGAGCCCCGAGCAATTCGTCATGCGCGGCGATGTAGCCCAGCATGCGCTTGGTGTACTCACTCCCATCGACGGGCATCAGGATCTTCATGCAGGGCTCCAAGGCGTTGAGGATGATGGGGGGATGTTAAGGCCCAGGCGCTGGCGTTGCTTGACGTGGGTCAACCGTCCGCCCACCCGAACCCAGGTACCGAACCAACATCAGCGCAGGCCACAGCAGCGCGCCGACCACGGCGCACACCGCAGCCGCCTGGGGGCTGGGCCAGGCCAGGCTGAACAAACCCCGCAACAGGGGCCACGTCAGGATCAGGGTCAACACCAGCCCGGTGCCGGCGATCACGGCCCACATGGCCAAGTTGGCCTGCCCGCCCGCCCGGCGGCTCAGGATCAGCGCCATGTTGCCCAGCACCAAGGTGCCAAAGCTCAAGGCCCGGACCTGTGCCACATCATCGGTCTGTTGATGGGCCCACCCATGGACCAGCAGCACGGCCGCCAACAACAGCAAACCCTGGAAGACCCAGGGCCAGATGCCCGACGCACCAAACAAGGAGGTGGGCCCGCGCCGAGGTGGCTCGCGCATGGCCCGGGCCTCCTCGGGCTCAGCCTCGAAGGCGATCGAGCAAGCCGGATCGATCATCAACTCCAGGAAGGCGACATGGATGGGCAGCAACATCAACGGCCCGCCCATCAGCACCGGCCACATGGCCAGCCCCGCGATGGGAATGTGAACGGCCACGATGTAGCCACTGGCCTTGGTCAGGTTGGCGTAAATCCGGCGCCCCAGCCGAATCGACTCGACGATCGATGAAAAGCGATCGTCGGTCACGACCAGGTCCGCGGCTTCGCGGGCCACGTCGGTTCCCCGGCCCCCCATGGCGATGCCGATGTCTGCCGCGCGCAAAGCTGGTGCGTCGTTGACCCCGTCACCGGTCATGGCCACCACTTCGCCGTGGCCCTGCAGCGCCCGAACGATGCGCAACTTGAGCTGGGGCGTGGCGCGCGCGAAGACGTGCGTGGTCTGCACTTTCTCGCGCAACAAGGCGTCGTCCATCTGGGCCACCTCGGCGCCGGTCAGGCAACCCAACGTGCCATCCGCCGACCCAATGCCCGCCTGCCGTGCAATGCTGCAGGCCGTGGCCGGGTAGTCGCCGGTGATCATGATGATGCGGATGCCCGCCTGGCGGCATTGCGCCATGGCCTGCGGCACCTCGGCCCGCACGGGGTCGGCCAGGGCGATCAGGCCCATGAACTCGAAATCGAAATCGTGCACCAGCTCGGCGAGCGAGCCCAGTGGCGTCCGGCCTCGGGCCACCCCGAGCACGCGCAGTCCTTGTCCTGCCATGCGCTGCACATGGGCCAACAATGCCTGAACCTCGTCGGGGGGCAGGTGGCACAGGCTGGCAATGGCTTCGGGCGCGCCCTTGGTGGCGATCAACTGGTGATCAGCATCGGGGGTGCACCAAACGCGAGAAACGGCCAGCAACTCCGGGCTCAGCGGGTACTCGCGCGCCAAGGTCCAGGCTTCGTGCGGCGATCCCGCGGGTTTGACCGCGTGGATCGCCACCTCCATGGGGTCGAAAGGCTCGCGGCGGCTGGCCAGCAAGGCCAGGTCCACCAGCGCGCCAAACTGCGCTGGCCATTGGCCTGAGTCGTCAAGGGTCCACTCCTGGTCCAGCGCGCCCGCCAGGGCCAGCCGCGCCACGCGCATGCGGTTCTCGGTGAGGGTGCCCGTCTTGTCCACGCACAAGACCGTGGCCGCCCCCAGGGTTTCCAGCGCGGGCATGCGCCGCGTCAGGACATGGCGGCGTGACATGCGCCAGGCGCCCAGGGCCAGGAAGATGGTCAGCACGACGGGGAACTCTTCGGGCAGCAAGGCCATGGACCAGGCGATGGCGGCCAGCATGGCCTGAACCCAGTCGCCACGGGTCAAGCCCATGACCAGCAAGACCACCACCCCCAGCACCAGCACGCCGACCGCCACGCGCCGAACCATGTGGCGGGTGGCTTCCTGCAGGGGCGTGCGCCCCGTCTCGATCAGGCTGAGCGCGCCGCCGATGCGGCCGATTTCGCTGTGGGCGCCGGTTGCCAGCACCTGGGCAAAGCCCTGCCCTTGCACGACCAGGGCGCCCGAGAACACGCAGCTGGCGCTGTCATCGCCCGGTGGCGTCATGGTCCAGGGGGCCGGCCGGTGGGTGGCCTGCTTGTCCACCGGGAGGGATTCGCCAGTGAGCAGTGATTCGTCGGTCTGCAGGTTGTTGGCCTGAACCAGCACGCCGTCAGCGGGCACGCGGTCTCCTTCCAGCAGCACCATGAGGTCACCCGGCACCAGCGCCTGGGCATCGATGCGTTGCCGCTGGCCATCGCGGATGACCAAGGCACGGGGGCTGGCCAGGTCCTTGAGGGCGTCCAGGGCCCGCTCGGTGCGCCGCTCTTGCACCAGGGTGATGCCCATCACGGCCATGACCGAGACCATCAAAGCCAGGCCCTCTTGCCAGTCTCCGATCAGGAAGTACAGCACCAGGCAGGCCATGAGCAACAGGAACATGGGCTCGCGCGCCACCTCCAGCGCCGACCGCCACAGCGGCCGGGCCTCCTGGGTGGCCAGGGCATTGGGGCCGTGGATCTGGCGCAGGGCCAGGGCCTGCTCGGTGGTCAAGCCGACCATGGGGCTGGGATGGCCCGGTTCGGGCGCGGTGGGCATGGCCTAGCGCGACAACACGTATTGCCCCGGCGCATCGTCCAACGGCGGCAATCCCCGCGAGGCATTCCCCAATGAAGGCGGCTTGCCCACCTTGCCGGAGTGCGCGGCCAACCAGCCCTGCCAGGCAGACCACCAGGACCCTTCATGCTGCTCTGCCGCGTCAAGCCAAGTGTCGGGGTCCATGTACTTGTCACCCTCGGGACGAGCTCGCAACTGGTAGGTGCGCCCGGCGTGACCAGGTTCGCTGACGATGCCGGCATTGTGGCCCCCACTGGCCAGCGCGAAGGTCAAAGGGGCCTGGGTCAGCAAATGCAGCTTGTAAACCGAGCGCCAGGGCGAGATGTGGTCCTTCACCGTGCCCACCGCGAAGATCGGCACGCTGATGTCGGACAAGGCCACCGGCCGGCCACCCACCTCGTAGCTGCCGTGCGACAGGTCGTTGTGCAGGTACAGGCTGCGCAGGTACTCCGAGTGCATGCGGTAGGGCATGCGCGTGACGTCCTGGTTCCACGACATCAGATCGTTGAGCGGCTGGCGATGGCCCAACAGGTAGTCCCGCACCAGGCGCGACCACAGCAGATCGCGCGTGTTCAGGTAGGTGAAGCTGCCGCCCATCTGGGGCCCTTCCAGCACACCCTGCTCCCACATCAGGTCGTCCAGGTAGGTGAGCTGGCTGTCGTCGATGAACAGGGACAACTCGCCTGGTTCTTCAAAATCGGTTTGCGTGGCCAGCAGGCTCAGGGTGGCCAGGCCGTCCTGCCCATCGCGCGCCCAGGCCGCCGCCGCGATGGACAGCAGGGTGCCGCCCAGGCAATAACCCACGCCGTGCACGGGGCGGCTCGGCATCAGCTGGTTAACGGCCTTCATCGCGGCCACCGGCCCAAGCTCGAGGTAGTCGTCCATGCCCAGCGCCCGGTCGGCGGGCGTGGGGTTGCGCCATGACAGGATGAACACCGTGTGCCCCTGCCCGACCAGGTAACGCACCAGGGAGTTGTGCGGCGACAAGTCCAGGATGTAGTACTTCATGATCCACGACGGCACGATCAGGATCGGCTCCGGGTGGACCTTGGCGGTGGTGGGCGCGTACTGGATCAGCTCGATCAAGTGGTTGCGGAACACCACCTGTCCCGGCGTCACGGCCACGTGCTCACCCACGACGAAGGGGGCCGGATCGGCGTGGTGCTCATGCTTGAGCGAATGCGTCAGATCCTCCGCCGCGTTGAAGGCCCCGCGCAGCAGATTGAGCCCCTGCTCGCTGAACGTGGCGGCCAAAGCCTCCGGATTGGAGGCCAGGAAATTGGAAGGCGACAGCATGTCCAGTGCCTGCCGCGCGTTGAAGGTCATCACGTCTTCGTGGTGCGGGGTCACGCCGCGCACGCCCGTGGTGGCACAGTGCCACCACTGCTGCGTCAACAAGAAGCCCTGCGCCATCACGTTGAAGGGCCACTGGCCCCAGGCAGGATCGTCGAAACGGTGGTCCTGGGGCAAGGGCTCGATGCACGGGGTGGCAGGGCTCGCGGAGGGCAGCGACACCTCGGCCAACCGCAGCCATTGCTGGCGGGCCCGTTGGACCAGCGCCTGCTGCTTGCCCGGCGCGATGGCGAGGTGCACGACCCAGTCCAGGTAGGCCAGCAAAAAAGCCGCCGGGGACAGGCCTTGGGTCATCCGGCCCAAAGCCGCGTGGGCCGCCCGGTCCAGGTCCAACACCGGCGGTGGGGTGGGCTTGTCGTGCATGTTCATCCGTGATTGCTTCTGTTCAGGGCGTGATCGCCACTTTGAGCACACCATCTCGTTGATGACCGAACAGCTCATAGGCCTGTTCGATGTCGTCCAGCTTGAAGCGGTGCGTGACCATGGCGCTCAAATCCACCCGACCGGATTCGATCACCGACATCAGCCGACGCATGCGCTCTGAACCACCCGGACACAAGGAGGTGATGATCTTGTGGTCGCCCAGGCCGGCGGCGAAAGCGCCCAGCGGAATGGTGAGGTCGGTGGAGTAAACGCCCAGGCTGGACAAGGTACCGCCCGGGCGCAGCACTTTCAAGCAGGCCTCGAAGGTGGCTTGCGTGCCCAAGGCCTCAATGGCCACATCCACGCCACGCCCACCGGTCAGGCGCATGATTTCATCGACCGGGTCCAGGCGGCTGGCGTCGATCACGTGGTCAGCGCCCATGCGGCTGGACACCGTCAGCCTTTGCGCCAAACGGTCCACGCCAATGATGGTGGTGGCCCCGCTCAACTTGGCCCCGGCGGTGGCGCACAAGCCGATGGGGCCTTGCGCGAACACCGCCACGGTGTCGCCAATGCGGATGCCAGCGCGCTCGGCGCCGCTGAAGCCGGTGGACATGATGTCCGGGCACATCAGCACCTGTTCATCGCTCAGGCCATCGGGCACGGGCGCCAGGTTGGCCATGGCATCGGGCACCAGCACGTATTCGGCCTGGCAGCCGTCGATGGTGTTGCCGAACTTCCAGCCCCCCATCAGCTTGAAGCCATGGGGCGTGCCAGCGCCATCTTGCGAGCTCACACCGCACTGGCAGGCGCTGCTCCAGCCGCTGGGGGTGATGGCCCCGGCGATCACGCGCTGGCCTTCCTGAAAGCCGCTCACCGCCGACCCCAGTTTGTGGATGATGCCCACGGGTTCATGGCCAATGGTCAGGCCACGGGCGACGGGATATTCGCCCTTGAGGATGTGCACATCGGTGCCGCAGATGGTCGTGGTGGTGACCTTGATCAGCGCATCCAGCGGCCCCACATCGGGCATGGGTTTGTCATCCAGCACGATGCGACCGGGCTCCACAAAGATCGCTGCTTTCATCATCTGGGCCATGGTCTGCTCCTGCTGGGTCTATATGGGAACCCCAGTCTAGGCAGCCCCCGCCCGATCGTCCAGACTTAAGGCCCGGTGGCTTGACCAGCATCAAGGCTGGCGCTCAAAAGCTGGGCCAGCGCCTCGCTGCAATCAAGCTCCAGCTTGGCCGACAGCAGGGCATCGGCGCGCGTCGCGCCCTGGTTGATGGCCAGCACAGGCTTGCCCAGGCGGTGAGCCTGTTCGGCAAAGCGAAAGCCCGAGTACACCGACAGGGAGGAGCCCACCACCAGCAGCGCCGAGGCGTTCTCCACGGCCTGGCTGGCGGCCGCGACACGGTCGCGCGGCACGTTGTCGCCAAAGAACACCACGTCGGGTTTCATCACGCCCTGGCAGGCGGGGCAGGCCGGCACCTGGAAGGAGGCGTGGTGCTGGTCTTCGAGGTGGGCATCGCCATCGGGCGCAGCATGGAAGTCCAACCGCAGCATCGGGTCAAACTCCGGGTTGCGGTCTTGCAGCAGCACCTGCACCTGCGCACGTGAGTAGCGCTGCTGGCACGACAGGCACCGCACGCGGGCGATGCTGCCGTGCAGTTCGATCACCGACTGGCTGCCGGCGTGGTGGTGCAGGCTGTCCACGTTCTGGGTGATCACCGTGCTGACCAAGCCCCGCGCTTCCAGCTGGGCGATGGCCCGGTGTCCGGCATTGGGCTGGGCCCGCGACATGGTTTGCCAACCCACGAAACTGCGGGCCCAGTAGCGGCGCCGCATGGCCTCAGAGCCCAGGAACTCCTGGTGCTGAATGGGCTTGGAGTGCTGCCATTGCCCGTGGCGATCGCGGTAGGCGGGGATGCCGCTGCCGGTGCTCAGGCCCGCGCCAGTGAGGACGGCCCAAGGACCAGCGCCCAACAAGGCGAGCAGGGTCGCGATGTCGGGCGCAGGGGTCATCAAATCAGCAGCGGGCATCCGGTCAGGATACCCGTTCAACGCGTCAAGCGGGCAAGGCGGGGTAGTCGGTGTAGCCGTGCGCACCCACGCCGCCATACAAAGGCGCGTCCTTGAACAACTCGTTCAGCGGCGCGTTTTCCTTGAAGCGGCGCGGCAGGTCGGGGTTGGTCAACATCAGGCGGCCAAAGGACACCAGGTCAGCCTTGCCGGAAGCGACCACGTCCACGGCCATGGCCTTGTCGTAGCCGTTGTTCAGCATCCAGACGCCGTCGTACAGCTTGCGCAGCGCTTCGTAGTCAAACGGGGCGATGTCGCGCGGGCCGCCGGTGGCGCCTTCCACCACGTGGATGTAGACGGGCTTGAGCTTGTTCAGCTCGCGCACCACGTGCTCAAACAAGGGCTGCGGGTGGCTCTCGCTGGAATCGTTGACGGGCGAGACGGGCGACAGGCGCACGCCCACTTTGTCCGCCCCGATCTCGTCGATCACGGCGGCCATCACCTCGACCAGGAAGCGGGCGCGGTTCTCGATGCTGCCACCATAGCGGTCGGTGCGCTTGTTGGAGCCATCGCGCAGGAAGGCGTCCAGCAGGTAGCCGTGGGCGCCGTGGACTTCAATGCCGTCAAAACCGGCTTCAATCGAATGGCGGGCCGCGGTGCGGAAATCGTTGACGATGCCCGCGATCTCTTCCGTCTCCAGCGCGCGCGGCGTGGAGGTGTCGACGTAGCCAGCGCCGGGGATGAAGGTCTTGGCCTTGGCCGCGATGGCCGAGGGGGCCACGGGCGCTTGCTCGCCCGGCTGGAAAGCGGTGTGCGACATGCGGCCGGTGTGCCACAGCTGCACGAAGATGCGGCCGCCACGGGCGTGCACCTCATCGGTCACCTTCTTCCAACCGGCGATCTGCTCGGGGCTGTGCACGCCGGGCGTGGCGTTGTAACCCTGGGCTTGCGCCGACACCTGGGTGGCTTCGGCAATGATCAAGCCGACCGAGGCGCGCTGGGCGTAGTACTCGATGGTCAGGGGGCCGGGCACGTTGCCCGCTTCGGCACGGTTGCGCGTCAAGGGCGCCATCACCAGGCGGTTGGCCAGGGTGATGCCCCCCAGTTGGAAAGGCTGGAACAGCGCGGCGTCTTGGGTCGTGTGATCGGGGGCAGTCATGCAATGGACTCCTGGTTGGGAAACGGGGGGTGCCGCACAGGCGGCGATGCGTGGATGAAGCCCGTGTGGTCAGGGCAGGAAGAATTTGTCGAGCAAAAGATGCCGCACTTCGTTCAAGGGCCGCACGCTGTGCTCAACCTTGCTGCGCAGCACGGCGCCCTCCCACGCGTCCCAGAAGAAGTTGGCCAGCACCTTGGCGTCCACGTCGTCGCGGATTTCGCCGGCTTGCTGGGCTTGCAGAATCAGGTCGGCCAGGCGGTCGCGCCAATCGCGCAACACATCGGACAGCACGGCGCGGCAGGTCTCACTGGCCTCCACCACTTCGGCGGCGAAGTTGCCCACCAGGCAGCCCTGGCAACCGGTTTGGTCGTGGTGCGCGATGAACTGGCCAAACACGTGGTGGATGGCGGCCAAAGGGGCCGGCGGAGCGTCCTTCAAGGCCGCGATCCAGGCATCGCCCACCCACTTCGCGTAGTTGCGCAGGATCTGCGCTGCAAAGGCCTCTTTGCTGTTGAAGTGGTTGTAGAACGAGCCCTTGGGCACCCCGGCCTTGTCGGTGATCTGCTGGATGCCGGTGGCGTTGTAGCCCTGGAGCTGGAACAAGGCGTAACCCGCGTCGCTCAAGCGGCGGGGGATGTCGGTGGGGTCGGCGGTGCGGGGCATGGACAAACTATATGACCGGTCGTCTTGAAACGGGGCGCGGCTCGAATTAACCCCTCCAAAGAAAAAGGCTTTCGACGCGAAGGTTTTTTGCAACCCGTGCATCCATTCACCGCTTCGCGGCGTAAGGGATTCAGCAGTCGTTCGTCCAACCCTTTCCAGGAGCCTGTCATGCCTACCAACTCACGCGTTTTGCCGCCCTTGCGGCCCACCCTATTTGCCTGCGCCTTGTCGCTGCTGGCCACCACAGCGATGGCGTCCAGCCACCGTGAAGCGCCCTTCATCACCACCGCGCCCAAGATCGACGCCACCGACTTCTACCTGTTCAACAGCTACGAAGGCGTGGCCAGCGACGGCTCCGGCGGCAAAAGCGCCTTCGTGACCTTGATCGCCAACTACCTGCCCTTGCAGGACGCCTATGGCGGCCCCAACTACTTCTCGCTGGACCCGAACGCGCTGTACGAAATCCACGTGGACAACAACGGTGACGCGGTCGAAGACATCACCCTCCAGTTCCGCTTCAAGAACACCTTGAACGCCGCAGGGGCGGGCATCACGCTGCCCATCGGCCCGACGGGTGCGAAGAAGAACGTGTCCATCCCGCTGCGCCAGGCAGGCGGCATCTCCGGCGTGGCGGGTGACCCGCTGAGCTTCGCCGAGACCTATGAAATGTTCATCGTGCGGGGCGATCGACGCACTGGCGCACGCCACCAGATCAGCATCGCCAGCGGCAGTCCCACGGGTCAGTCAGGCACCACCTTCACCAAGCCGATCGACTACATCGGCGAGAAGACCCTGGGGGATGCCACCGCTTACGAGGCCTACGCCAACAAGTACATCTACAACATCACCATCCCTGGCTGCAGCGCGCCTGGCCGTGTCTTCGTGGGCCAGCGCAAGGAGGCCTTCTCGGTCAACCTCGGCCGCATTTTTGACCTGGTCAACGCGCCCGCCAGCGTCATCACCAACGAGGCCAATGCCAAGGCCCTGAACGGCACCAATGACGCCAACGAGTTCGGCGAGTTGTCTGACAAGAACGTGACCTCGCTCGCAGTCGAGATGCCCGCCAGTTGCCTGACCGCCTCCACCACCGACAAGGTCGTCGGTGCCTGGACCACGGCCAGCTTGCGCCAGGCCCGTTTGCTCGATGGCAAGCCCAAGTCGGGCCTGCAGGCCAGCGAAAAAACCGGTGGCGCCTGGACGCAGGTCTCGCGCCTGGGCATGCCCCTGGTCAATGAAGTCGTCATCGGCCTGAAGGACAAGGACAAGTTCAACGCGTCCAAGCCCAAGGACGACGCGGCCAACTTCGCGGACTACGTGACCCACCCGACCTTGCCCGCGCTGATCCAGGTGCTGTTTCCCACCGCCGTGGCACCCACCAACTTCCCGCGCAAGGATTTGATGACGGCCTTCCTGACCGGCTTGCCCACGGTGAACCGCCCCGCCAACATCACCGACCTGACCGGTGCGGACGCCAACCGCCGCGGCCCGCTGGCCGAGATGCTGCGGCTGAACACGGCCATCGCCCCAAGGCAGCTGGCTTCGCAGAATCCTCTGGGCGTGGCGGCTGGCGACAGCGCGGGCTTCCCCAATGGGCGACGTCTGGGCGATGATGTGGTCGACGTGTCGCTGCGCGTGGCCATGGGTGCGCTGTGCACCCTCACCGGGTCAAACGATGCCTTGAAGGTGGGATGCGCCCCCAGCGATGCACCCGTGGGCGGCCTGGGCTTCAACGATGCGGTGCGCGCGAACCCGCTGCACTTCAAGAACGCCTTCCCTTACCTGAATGCGCCGCTGCCTGGCGCGAAGAACCTGTGAGGAGCCTGACATGACACGCCTGCCCAACCTGCTACTGGCCGCCGTACTGTCCACCGTGCTGGTGGCGTGCGGGGGTGGTGATGATCCCAACATCCCCTCCACCACGCCTGCCGACGTCACCGCGCAAGTGCCGCCGGCGGCGGCCAACTCGCCCGATGTGGCCACCCTGTACGTCAGCGATCTGTCCGCTGTGCCCACGGCCACCTCGGACGTGCTGGAGCCGGTCGTCGTGCCAGAGATGCTGGCATCCGACGACTCGGCCGAGCCCACCGTGGTGAACTGATCGGCCGCGCATGAGAAGGGGGTTGCTCATGGCGTTCTTGCTCGTCACCTTGGTGGCGGGCAGGGCCCATGGCGCCCCTTTCACACCCCAGGCCGACAGCGAGGTGATCGAAACCCTGCGCGACCGCCCCTTGCCGGACGAAGAACGCACCTGGCGCAGCCTGCGCACCCAGGCCCGACAGAACCCCAACGACGCTGCGCTGGCCGCACGGCTGGCGCACCAAGCCATCGAGATATCCCGCCGCGATGGCGATCCCCGCTGGATGGGCCAGGCCCAAGGCGCCCTGCAAGCCTGGTGGAGCCTGCCCGCGCCGCCCCTGCCCATCCGCCTGCTTCGCGCCACCATCTTGCAGAACCAGCATGATTTCGAACCCGCCTTGCGCGATCTGGAGGCGGTGCTGAGGCAAGACCGCTCGAATGCCCAAGCCTGGCTGACGCGCGCTTCCATACTGCAAGTGACCGGCCGCTACAAAGAGGCCAAGACCTCGTGCGAAGCCCTGATCGGCATCGGCGCCGCTTGGCACGGCCAGGCTTGCCTGCTGGAGCTGTCCAGCCTGCAAGGACAAGGCGCACCCGCCAGGCTCTCCCTGCAGGCCTTGACCCGCCAGGCCCCACCCGACCTGCATCCCTGGTTGAACCTGATCCAGGCCGAGCTGGCCGAACGCCTGGGCCGCCGCGATGAAGCCCAAACTTTGTACCAGCGCTTGCTCGTCACCGCGCCAGACGCCTACACCGAAGGGGCTTACGCCGACTTCCTGCTGGACCAGGGCCAGGCCAGCGAGGTGATCAAGCGCCTTGAAAAACTGCAACGCAACGACGGCCTGCTGCTGCGCCTGGCCCTGGCCTATGCCCAGACCAAGGACGCGCCGCGCCTGGACGCCACCGTGCAAGCCCTGCGCGCCCGCTTCCACGCCGCGCACGAACGGGGCGACGAGGTGCACCGCCGCGAAGAAGCGCGCTTTGCCTTGCACCTGCTCCAGCGCCCCGACACCGCCTTGCAGCTGGCCCAGGCCAACTGGGCCGTGCAGAAAGAACCCGCCGATGCGCGCATCTTGCTGGAAGCCGCCCGCGCTGCCCGGCAAGACGCCGCCGCCCAGCCCGTGCGCGATTTCATCGCCCAGGCAGGCTGGTCCGACCAGCGCTTGAAACCCTGGCTGCGATGAAAAACTTCAAGCTCAAACTCTTGCTGCTGGCTTTGGCCTTGCTGCTCTTGGGAGGCCTGGCTCAAGCCCACAAGCCCAGCGACAGCTACCTCACCCTGACCCCGCAGGACGCTGGCCGCGTGGACGTGAGCTGGCACATTGCCCTGCGTGACCTGGACACCGAGTTGGGGTTGGACCGCGACGACGATGGCCTGCTCACCTGGGGCGAAGTGCGGCCCCGCTGGTCAGAGCTGATGAACTTTGCCCGACCGACCTTGCGTTTGCGCCATGACGGCCAGGATTGCACGCCCATGGCCGAACCACCGGCCGAACCACAGATCGACACCCACACCGACGGCCGCTACGCGGTCTTGCGCTGGACCGCCCAATGCCCTTTGGCCACCGGGCACGCCTGGCAGAGCCTGGACATCGATTACCGCCTCTTCGCCCTGACCGACCCGACGCACCGGGGCATCGTGCGCTTGACCGCCTCACTGGGCGACACCCGCGCCGTGGTGCTGGGCACGCCCCGGCCCACGCAAACATTGACTTTTCACGGCAGCTCGCCGCCATCGTTCTGGCCCAGCCTGTGGCGCTTCATCCTGGACGGCATGCACCACATCGCGATCGGCACCGACCACATCCTGTTCCTGATGTCGCTGCTGCTGGTCTCGGTGTGGCAACGCCCGGGGCCCGCGCGCTGGTACCCGCCGATGGCCGGCTGGCAGCCTCGCCCAAGCTGGGGCGGCTCGGCCACGGAAGTGCTGCGCCTGGTCACCGCCTTCACGGTGGCCCACTCCATCACCTTGGGGCTGGCTGCTTTCGGGGTCTTGTCGCCGCCCTCGCGCTGGGTTGAATCCCTGATCGCGCTCAGCGTGCTGCTGGCCGCGCTCGACAACATGCTGCCCCTGCTGCGCGCGCCCCGCTGGACCGTGGTGTTCGGCTTCGGCCTGGTGCACGGTTTCGGTTTCGCGGGGGCCATGCAGGATCTGGGCTTGTCGGGCGGTGACCTGGCCGTGCCACTGCTCGGCTTCAACCTCGGGGTCGAACTGGGGCAGCTGGCGCTGGTGGCGGTGACCTTGCCCATCATCGGCCTGCTGCGCCGCACGCCGCTGTACCGCTGGGTGTTCGTGGGCGGCGGCTCCCTGCTGATCGCCTTCATGGCCACCGTCTGGCTGATTGAACGCGTGTTCGACACCACACTGCCCGTTGGGATCCCGGGTTTTTAGCGCTATCGTGCACACATGATCTCCCCCTCCTCTCCAGAGACAGAGGCCGCCACCCAGGAACTGGCGCGGCTGCTCAGCCACGTCGCACTGGGCGATCGTGCGGCATTTGCCACGCTTTACCGCCTCACCTCATCGCGTCTGTTTGGCGTCGTGCTGCGTATACAGGCTGACAGAAGCGCTGCAGAAGATGTGCTTCAGGAGGTCTACGTGAATGTCTGGCGCGCCGCGCAATCTTTCAACCCCACGCTGAGCCAGCCTTTGACCTGGCTGCGCAGCATCGCGCGCAACCGGGCGATCGACAGCCTGCGCCGCACCCAGACCTCGCCGCAAACCGTGACGGCCCATGTGGGGGTCGATGGGGAGGAAGTCAGCCCCCTGGACAAACTGCCCTCGGAGCAACTGGGCCCCCTGGCCTTGCTGGAACAAGCCGCCGAACAGCGCCAGCTGGCGCACTGCATGCAGGGTTTGTCGCACGAGCAACGTCAAAGCCTGGCCCTGGCCTACTACCAAGGCATGTCGCACGCGGAAGTGTCGCAGCACCTGGTGCAACCGCTGGGCACGGTCAAGAGCTGGGTGCGCCGTGGCCTGTCTGCCCTGAAAGACTGCCTGGAGCGGGCCTCCGCGGCCCTGCGCTGACATGGACTACGCCCGCCCCTCCCTGTCTGACCGCCTGGCCGCCGAGTATGTTCTGGGCACCCTGCGGGGCCCGGCCCGAAGGCGCTTCGAGACCCTGCTGCTGGCCCACCCGCGCATGCGCGCCTCGGTGGCCGACTGGCAGCGCCGACTCGCGATGCTGGAAGAGCCCATCACCGAGCAAGCGCCCCCGCCGCGCGTGTGGCGGTCCATTGAAACGCGGCTGTTCCCAGCATCGGCCGCCCAACCTTGGTGGCAACGCCTGGGCCTGTGGCAAGGCCTCACCGGCGCATTGGGTGCCGCCATCCTGACCTTGTCACTGCTGCTGGCCACGCCTTCAACACAAGCACCGCCCTTGCTCGTGGTGATGGGTGGTGAGGCCGGCCCGGCCAGCTTCGTGGCCAGCGTGAGCGCCGATGGTGCCAGCCTGGTGCTCAAGCCCGTGAACGGCGTGGCACTGCAGCCTCAGCGCGCGCTGGAGTTGTGGTCCGTGCCCGCCAAGGGCGCGCCGCGCTCACTGGGCGTCGTGGCCGCCGACCGCACCACCACCGTGTTGCAGGCTCGGCTCTTGAACAACACCGAAGCCTTGGCGGTGAGCGTGGAGCCCCTCGGCGGCTCGCCCACCGGCGCGCCCACAGGCCCGATCGTGTCCGTGGGCAAATTGCGCACCTGAGGCGTTTGAAGCCCGGGTGCACTGCGCTGCCATGCAGAATGCGCGCATGCACTACGCCAACTTGCTCAGACTGACACGCCGCCACCCCTCAGCCATCTTGCTGGTGGTGCAACTGGCGGGCCTGTTGCTCTACCCCTTCCTGGAGGAGACCCCGGGCGCACCCATCGCCCTGGGCGCCTTCGGCATCTGCGTGCTGATCATCACCACGCGCATGGTGCGCCGCACGCCAGGCCTGACCTGGATCAGCGTCTGCATCGCCCTGCCGGCCATCGCCATGCTGGCCTTGCAGGCCCTGCGCGACGACATGGCCTGGCTGCTGCCCTGGTCAGCCGGGCTGGAGGCCATGTTCTATTTCTACGCGGCCGGCAGTCTGATCGCCTACATGATGGAGGACATGCACGCCACGACCGACGAGCTGTTCGCGGCGGGCGCCACCTTCACCCTGTTGGTCTGGGGCTTCACCTACTTGTTGGTGATGCTGCAGGTTTTGCAGCCGGGCAGCTTCCTGGCCGCGGTCAACCCCGAGCAACCCCGCAGTTGGACCGAGCTGATGTTCCTGAGCTTCGCGCTGCTGTCCAGCACAGGCATCGGGGATGTGATCCCGGTCAGGCCACCCGCGCGGGCGCTGGCCAGCATCGAGATGTTCACCGGCGTGATGTACCTGGCCGCCGTGGTGTCACGCCTGATCGGGTTGACCTTGATCCGGCGCTGACAACAGGGCTCAGCCCGCCAGACCCGCGAACACGTTCTGCACGTCTTCGTTGGCGTCCAGCGCGGCCAGGAAGGCCTCTACCTCTTCCAGGTCGGCCGCGCTCAGGCTGGCAGGATCGACGGGGTTCTTGGGCTTGTAGCCCAGCTTGGCCGAAAGCACCGTGAAGCCCTGCGCGGGCAAGGCGCGGCTGACCAGATCCAGGTCCGTCGGGTCGGTCAGGAAGACGGTGGCGCCGTCATCTTCACCAGGCTCCACATCCTGCGCCCCGGCTTCGATGGCGGCCACTTCGGGATCGGCCCCCGGCTTGGTCGGCTCGGCCTCGATCATGCCAACGTGGTCAAAATCCCAAGCCACCGAACCTGAGGTGCCCAACTGCCCCTTGCGGAACAGCACGCGCATTTCAGAGGCCGCGCGGTTCACGTTGTCGGTCAGGCACTCGACCATGACCGGCACGCGGTGCGGCGCAAAGCCTTCGTACACGACGTGTTCAAAGTGAACGGCCTCGCCCGTGAGCCCGGCGCCCTTCTTGATGGCCCGGTCCAGGGTGTCTTTGGGCATGGAAACCTTGCGCGCCTGCTCCACCACCAGGCGCAAACGCGAGTTGGCCGCCGGGTCAGCCCCATGGCGCGCGGCAATCATGATGTCCTTGGACAGCTTGCCAAACAGCCTGCCTTTGGCGTTGGAGGCCAGGTCCTTGTGTTTTGCTTTCCACTGCGCGCCCATTTCGATCGTCCTTTGCATTGCTGGGTTTCGGGTGCCGCATTGTCCACCTCAGCGCAGCAAGCTCACAATCTGCTGGATCAAATTCAAGGGGCGCAGGGGCTTGGGGCAATGGGCATCGAAACCCGCCTCCAGCGCCTGAAGGCGATCGCTGTCGCGCGCGAACGAGGTCAAGGCGATGGCGGGCAAGCGCGGGTTGGCGGCTGAAGCCAGCCCCAGTGACTCGCGCCTGCGCAATTCCCGGATCAGGTCGTGCCCGTCCTTGCCCACCATGCCGATGTCGCTGATCAACACGTCAGGCCGGAAGCTCTCCACCATCTCCAACGCCTGATCCACGTGACTGGCCGCACGCAAAGTGGCGCCCCGATCGCCCAGGATGATGTGGAGCATGGCCACGGCATCCGGGTCATCGTCAACGATCAAGATTTTGAGCTGCCGCAAAGGCAAGTCATCACTGCCCGCCGACACGTCCAGCTCGTCGTCGCCCGCATTCAAGCCAGACGAGGCAAGCGACCACGGATCGGTGGGCAGCCACACCTCGAACGTGGCGCCGTGGCCAAGCCCTTCGCTGCGCACGGACAGCACGCCGCCGTGCGCTTCCACCAACTGCTTGGCGATCGACAGACCCAAGCCCAGGCCGCCTCGGTGCCGGTTGCTGGCCGCATCGCTTTGGGCAAATCGGTCGAACACGAAGGGCAGAAAATCAGCCGAGATACCTTGCCCCGAATCGGTGACCAGGATCCGCAAACCCGTGCCCACCTCCAACAAGGAGACGCTCACGGTGCTGCCGCGAGGCGAAAACTTGATGGCGTTGCTGAGCAGGTTCCAGACCACTTGCTGCAGCCTGGACGCGTCCGCCTGGATCGGACGGTAAGGCGGCGCCACGATGACATCCAGGCGGATCTCTTTGTCTTCCAGCGCGGGCATCATCGCGCTGATGGCGGCATCGATCTCTTGTGCGGGGTCCAGCATCGACAGCGACAGTGGCAACTTGCCCATGTTCAGGCGCGACATGTCGAGCAGGTCGGAAATCATGCGCGCTTGCGTGGTGCCATTGCGCTTGATCACCGCCAGGCCACGCATGGTCTCGTCGGTGCCACCGCGCTTCATCAGCACGTGCGTCCATCCCATGATCGCGTTGAGCGGTGTTCGCAACTCGTGTGAGAGCACCGCGATGAAATCATCTTTCATCCGGCTGACCTGTTCGGCTTCGCCGCGCGCCACACGTTCGCTGTCGAGCAACTGCAAACGCTGATGCTCCAGCGCCACCCGTTCAGAGATGTCGGTGGCCAACACCATGGCGATGCCCGGCTCGATTTGAGACAGCACGCTCCACTCCAGGTGCACCAGCCCGCCCCCAGGCAGTCGCATCGGCACCCCCTGGTTTTGCCACTCGGCTCCACCTTGCGGCGACAAACCATCGAGCTGTGCGACCCACTCTGGAAAACTGAAGCTGCTCAACTTTTGACCAACGACCTCGGCCATGCCTCGCCGCAGGAGCTTGAGCATGGCGGGGTTGGCCCCGACCACAGTGCCATCGTCACCGAGCAGCACGATGCCGCTGGGCGACTGGGCGTAAATCGTGTGGAACTTGGATTCGCTGCGCTCGGATGCCAGCCGCAGTTGTTCGGCCTGATGGTCCAGTTCGGCATACAGCGCCACGACCCCGGTGTTCGTCTCGTTCAGCTCCTCTCGAAGCTCCGCCAGCTCTACCGTCATTGCCGCCAAGGCTGCCAGGGCATCCTCGCGTGAATCATTGAGGGTGTCGCCCATGGTCAGGCTCGCTTGACCACGACGACCAAAACGTCATCCAAACCCCGAGTGTGGTCGCGCACCAACCAAGCGGCAATGACGGCGGGATCGCACCGGAGCAAGCCGCTCACCTGGTCCAAACTCCAGCGCGTCTTCAGGCCGTCCGAGTGCATCACCAGCAAGGCGTGCTCGGGCCACGCGTAGCTGGCGTCTTGCAGGGTTCTGATCCTCAGCCCCAGCGTGCCATGCTGCGAGAGCAGCGATCGGTCAGACAGGCCGCAGATGACTCGGCCCGAGACATTGCCGGCCCCGGCGGCCACCACCTTGTTGGCCGCCAAGTCCAGCGCACAGATCGACACGGCGGCACCGCGTGTCTGGCGCATCAGGGGGTGGGCCTGCTCCAGGACGGTGCTCGGGGAACCGAACCCATCGCCCAAATCGGCCGCACGAAACGCGTCCATGGCCACCTGCGCGGCAGCGGCAGCTTCGGGCCCATGCCCCAGCCCATCCGCGACGATGACGCAGGCATGGTCACCTTCGAAGCGGATGTCCCACGCGTCGCCGCTGATCACTTCGCCGGGCGCAGCCAGGCAGATGCCCGCGTGCAAGAACCGCCTGTTGAGCAGCGCTGCACGATTTGCCGCCGCGCCACCGGTGGGAATGCGGATGCGCGACAGGATCACCGTGCCTTGATCCAGCTTGGAGAACACGGAGAAGTCGGTCGAGAGCCGCTGCACCGCCCCCAGACCCGTGCCGGGCGTGCCGCCAGTTGAATAGCCGTCACGCAGGCATTGGTTGACGTCGTGCATGCCGGGGCCACTGTCGATCGAGATCACCTCGAAATGGGCACCGCCCTCAACAGCGGTACAGGCGATCAGCAGTCGCCCGGCCTTGGCATGGCGCACCAGGTTCGTGCCCAACTCGGTCACCACCAGGGCGATGCGACCACCAATGTCTTCGCCCAGCTCATGGCTTGCCGCCAAGCGCAAGGCCATTCGGCGAGCCTCGCCAACCTGCGATGCCTCGTCAACACGAAGATCGAGATGCGGCGTCATGTCAGGTCTTCCACCGCGTGATGGTGACGCAGGTTCCCTTGCCCACGGCGGTGCGCAAGTCAAATTCGTTGACCAGCCTGCGGCTGCCGGACAGGCCCATGCCCATGCCCTTGCCCGAGGTCCACCCATCGGTGAGGGCCAGCGCCACATCGGCAATCCCGGGACCATGGTCTTCGAAGCTCAAGCGCAGGCCCAACATCGAGTCTCGCTCGATGATCTCCCAGCGCATTTCGCCCCCCCCGCCGTACACCAGGGTATTGCGCGACAGCTCGCTCGCCGCCGTGATCATTTTTGTCTGATCGACCAGCGAGAACATCAACTGCCGCGTCAGTTTGCGCACCATTTGCCGGCTCGTGACGATGTCGCTGTCTATCCCAATGGGGATGGTGCCTGTGAGATCTTCCGGTTCAGCATTCAAGGTCACCCCCGTCTGCGCGATGCAGCAGTGTCATGCCTCGTTCGACGTTCAAGGCCGTGCGCACGCCCTCCAGCGACAAGCCCAGCTCGACCAGTGTGATGGCCACGGCCGGTTGCATGCCGACCACCACCGTCGTGGCACCCAACACCCCGGCAATGCCGGAGATGCTGATCAGCATTCGGCCGATGAACGAGTCCACGATCTCCAAGGAGGAGATGTCGATCAGCACCCCGGTGGCACCGCTGGCCGAGATCTTCACGGCCAGGTCGTCCTGGAGTTGAACCGCCATCTGATCTTGCAAATCCACCTGGATCGTGACGAGCAAACATTTGCCCATCTTCAAAACGGGTATGCGTTCCATGGCCGACCTAGCCTTGGGCGCGCGAAACGATCCAGCCCGACCGCTTCATCGCCAGCGACAGGGCATCGGCCAGCGTGGCCTTGGTGGTGATGCCTTGCAGGTCGATGCCCAGATGGACAATGGTTTGGGCGATCTGCGGGCGGATACCGCTGATGATGCAGTCCGCGCCCATCAGGCGGATCGCGGTGACGGTTTTGAGCAAGTGCTGCGCCACGAGCGTGTCAACCGTGGGCACGCCGGTGATGTCGATGATCGCCAACTCAGCCCCGGTCTCGACAATGCGCTGTAGCAGGGACTCCATCACCAGCTGGGTGCGGCTGGAATCGAGCGTGCCAATCATGGGGGCCGCCAACACCCCTTCCCACAATTTCACCACCGGGGTGGAGAGCTCCAGCAGCTCCTGCTGCTGGCGCTTGATGACTTGCTCGCGGCTGCGCTGGTAGGTGGTGGCCGTCCACTGGGCCATTTTGTCGACCAGGGTGGAGGCGGCCCACACGGTGTCGAACACCTGCTGCGGATCGGTGGAAATCAATTGCTGCAGCCCGGCGAAGAGCGGCTTCTTGATGGCCATCACGAAGTAGCTGGTTTCGCCAGCGCTGGCGCCCTGCGCAGCGCGGGATTGCGACAACTCGGTCAGCACGGCCCGCGTCTTGCTCCAGGCATCACTGCCAAACTGGGTCAGGTCTGCATCGTTGCGCACCGCATCTTGCAGTGCGGTCAGCAGTTCCCGGGCTTCGTTTTGGGCGACGCGGGGGTTGGCCCCGGAGGGGCCTTCCCCGGAATGCGCCACTTCCTCGATCCAGGATTTCAGGAAGGCATCGGGCGACGCCTTGAGCACATTGTCAAAGGCCACATTGACGGGTTTCATCGGATTTCCTGGTGGGCACCACACAGCAGAACATCATGCCGGGACGGCATGGGTATATGACTGCTCGGTGGCATGAGCAATGGGGGGGCGGTCGCCAAAAAATGCGCAATCCGAAACAGGCACGAATCACATTGATCCGCCGCGGCGAGTATATCTGGCGCCCAGCGGAGGGGGCACCTATTCGCAGTTCAAAGGCGCATCTTGGATGCCTGATGCGGCAAGTTTCAGAATATGAAGTTAATGCGCGCCAGCCTATTTTCAAACTGTCTGTTCGCCAGCGCACACAGGGCGAAATCAAATGGTCGGCAGTATCACGACAAACTCGCTTCCCAGGTGGCGGCCCGGGCTGGTGGCCGCGACCGTGCCGCCATGCGCCTCCACCAGGTCGCGCACCACCGCCAGACCAATGCCCAAGCCCTGGTTGGTCTGGGCGAAGGCGGACGCCGTGGTGTCCTGCACAAACAGGTCAAAGATGTAAGGCAGGGCCGAGGCACTGATGCCCATGCCGTTGTCGGACACCTTGACCACCACCATGGCCCCCTGCTGCGCCATGGTCAGCTGGATCTCACCCTCGTCGGGCGTGTACTTGGAGGCGTTCTCCAGCAGGTTACTGAACACTTGCGTCAGGCGCACGGCATCCCCATCGACACTGACGGGTCCCTCAGGCAGGCTCACCACCAGGCGCTGGCGCCTTTGGTCCATGGTCGGCTTGCACATCTGCACCGCGGCGTCCAGCACATCGGCCAACCCCATGACTTGTCGCATGAGCTGAAACTTGCCCGCGCTGACCCTGGAGCCGTCCAGCAAGTCGTCGATGAGCCGCGAGATGTGGGTCACCTGCCGCTCGATGATGCCTTGCAGGCGCGTGAGCTGAGACTTGTCCAGCCCCGCGTGGTTGAGCAGCAAGGCCACGGTGCGGATCGGCGTCAAGGGGTTGCGCAACTCATGGGCCACCATGGCCAAAAAACGGATCTGCTGGGCGTGGGCATGCTCGGCCTTGGCCTCCAACTCCTGGGCGGTCAAAGCCGCGATCACCAATTGGGCATTGGCTTCGCGAAGATCGCGCAAACGCGGATCGACCGCCAGGCCGGCTGCTTCCGGAAAATCAACCATGGCCCAGGCTGGTGGGGGCCTCAGGAAACAAGGAGCCGCGACTTGGCGCGCCGCCCAGCAATCCTTCCTGGCCCAGCAGCATGTCACCGACCTGGATGCCCTGGTCGTTGATCGTGAACGAGCGCAGCTCATTGGAGTGCGCACTGCCGCGCACCTTGACCACCGCCATCACGCGCTGCAGGCGGCTGTCAACCTCCACATAGCGCTGCAACACGATGGCATCGGTCAGGAAGGCCGTGCCATAGGGGCTGAAGCGCAAGTCGGCGTAGCGATCTTCCAGCTCCGAGGTCATCAAGACGGTGACGCCCGTGCTGGCCAAGGCGGCCACCATGCGCGACAGCGATTCCCGGAAGTCTTCGCGGAAGGTGGGGGCCAGGGCCAGCTCAAACCCCGACAGCGAATCGATGACCACCCGCGTGGCCTTGAGTCGGCGGATCTCGATGATGAGCAAGGAGGCGATCTCATCCACCGACAAGGCGCCCACCCGGGTGTCGATCACCCCCACGCGGCCGCTTTCAATCAACTCGGCCATGATGCCGCCACGCGAGTTGTGGGGCCGCTGCTCGAAGGCCGCGATGACACCCGTCTCGCCCTGGCGGGCACCTTCGGCCAGGAAGGCCATCGCGAGGATGCTCTTGCCGGAGCCGGAAGGCCCGGCCACCAGCAGGGAGTAGCCTTTGGGCAGGCCCCCACCCATCATCTCGTCGAGCGCGGGCAACCCGGTTTGCAAGCGCGGGCTGTCGCCAGCCACAGGCTCCGGGTGTGGGTCCTGGGCCAGTGGCGGGGGCGCAAAAACATGGACGCCCGCCATGTTGATGCGGAAGGTGTGCAGGCCCGGTTCGGTGGGCTGACCACGCATCTTCATGATCTCCATCTTGCGGACCACCGAGTTGCGCTGCACGCTTTGGCGCAACCAGATCAGGCCATCGGCCACGGTGAAGATGGGGTTGGGGTCGTTGTCGGTGAAGTACTCGCCAATCAGGAAGGTGGTCGCCTGCCAGCTCGTCATCAGCACACCCAGGTTCTGGATGAAGTGCTGCAGGCTGATGAAGGAATGCCCTTGGCTCTGGCTGGCCAGGACCACCGAGCGGAACGAGTCGATGAAGACCAGGCCGGGCTGGCGGGACTCGACTTCGGCCACGATGCGGTTCAGGACCTTGTCCAGATCGCCCGTGGCGGTGTCATCCGCCAGGTTGACGAAACGGATGGAGCGGTTGAGCTTGTCCAGGTCAAAGAAATCAAACTGCTGCTGGTAGCGCAGCATCTTCAAGGGGGGCTCGCCCAGCACGGTGAAGTACAGCGCGGGCCGCTCAGGCGTGGCCATGGCGAACATCATCTGGTGCGCCAGGGTCGTCTTGCCACAGCCGGGGGTGCCGGCAATCACGTTGAACGAATACTCGGGCAGCCCGCCGCCCAGCACCTCGTCCAATCCTGGCACGCCGGTGCGCAGGCGCGTGATGATGGCTTTACCGGGGGTGTTCATGGCGAGGTGTCCTGTGCGGGTTGACCGCTTGAAGTTGTTTCGCAGACGGGTCTGAGCAGCCGGTCCGTGAGGGATCGGCCAATGAGCGTGGTCAGGATGTCGTAGAAGTTTTCCAGCAAGGCCGCACTCGCGGCCGCGGCGGTGGCGCTGGATTGCTGGGCCAACACCGCATGCAGCACCGAGAACTCGGCCAGCTGCAGCACGCTATCTTGCACGGTGGCCAAACACGGAAACTCGACCCGGGTGAGCTGCAGGCTGCGCTTGTAAAGCGCGGCAAACCCGCGCTGCCCGATGATGGGCGACAAGGCAACATCCATGGCGGTCCAGGTGGTCACGGCAATGCTGGCCGCTTGCGCTGCATGGGCACCGTTGGCCGCCAACTGCGCAAGTATTGCTTTCGTGCTTGGCGCCTCGTTTGGCATGTTGGGTCCGGTGACGATCCGCCCACGCGGGATGGTCGATGGTACGCCTTGTTCCTGCGCTGCTAAAGCAAGGCGCTGTCGAGTGGGGGTGGCCGCTTCGGTCACGGGACCATGGTCGTTACTGCGTTCAGGCATGTCGAATCCTCTGCGGGGCCCCAAGGAAGGACAGCACCGTGGCCGTGAAGGTCGCCACGTCAATGGGCTTGGCGATGTAGCCATCGCAACCGGCCTCGCGCATCTTGGCCTGGTCGCCATTCATGGCGTAGGCGGTGAAGGCCACCACGACGATGCCCTGGGTTTGGGGCGAGGCCTTCAGTCGGCGCATCAACTCCAGGCCGTCCATCCCGGGCATCTGGATGTCCATCAGGATCAGATCAGGTTCAAACGCGGTGATCTGGTCCACGGCCTGGTTGGCATCGGCCGCACAGTCCACAGTGATCTCAGAGGCCTGCAGAACCACCCGCGCCAGCTCCATGTTCAGCACGTTGTCGTCCACGATCAGCACACGCGGCGAGCTCATGCGGCGCCCCCTGAATGGACCGGGTGCACTCGGTCGAGCACCACGTGGAACACACTGCCCAAACCCAGGGTGCTGCGTGCGCCCACGCTGCCGCCCTGGGCCTCCACCAGGCGGCGCGTCAAGGCCAAGCCCAGGCCCGTTCCCTGGTGCAGCTTGCTGTAGCCAGCGTCCAGCTGTTGAAAATCCACGAACAAGCGGGGCAGGTCGTCTTGAGCAATGCCGATGCCGGTGTCCTCGATTTCAAGCCGGAACTGATCAGGCCCTTCCGAGTGGGCACTCACCGTCACTTGGCCGCCCGAAGGCGTGAACTTGATGGCGTTGGAGAGGTAGTTGTAGAGCACTTGCTTGAGCCGGGCAGGATCAATGACCAAACCCTTCACGGCCTCGTCGATCTTCATGTTGAACTGGATGGATTTGCGCTGCAAGGCGGTGTGCAAGACATCGCCCAGCTCGGACACCAGCTGCCGGAGGTCCACCGGCTCAGGGAAGAACTCGAACTTGCCGGATTCGACCTTGGACATGTCCAGCACATCGTTGATGAGGTGCAAGAGGTGGCGGGCGCTGCCACCAATGTGGCCCAGGTACTCTTTCTGTTTGGGCGAGCCCTCCGGCACCAGGCCCATGACCAGCAAGTCGCTGAATCCGATGATGGCATTGAGTGGCGTTCGCAGCTCGTGCGACATGTTGGAGATGAACTGGCTCTTCAACCTGCTGGCTTCCAGCATCTGGCGATTTTCAAGCGCCAGCCCTTCCAGTTGATGGCGCGATGCTTCGGCCTGCCTGACCTCGGTCACGTCCGTGATGATGCCCAGAAGGCGCGCGGGATGCCCGCTGTCGTGGAAGATCCCGCCACGGATGCTGATCCAATGGGTGCTGGCATCGGGCCACACCACGCGGCACACCGCCTGCCAATCGCTCAACTGTCGGGTGGCTTGGGCCAGCCCCTGCGCCACTTCGTCCCGGTCATCCGGGTGCACCTGCTTCAGGAAGGCATCGACACTCCATTCGAGTTGCCGCTCGTGGTGCCCAAAACACATGTCATGCCGCAGCGAATGAATCATGGCGCCACTGCTCAGGTCCATCTCCCATTCACCAATGTTGGCCGATTCAATGGCCAACCTCAGCAGGGCATCGCGTTGGCTGGAACACGCCAGCTCGCCCAGGTCGCTCACCGCGGTCTCGGCCACCGTTTCGGCGTGCAACACGGCCATCACCAAGTTCTCATTGGCTTCCAGCATGTGCGCGCCGTGGGTCTCGTTGAACTCGTTCTTGACCTGCGCCATGTCCTGCCGCAGGTGCCGCAGTTCCGCACGCATGTGGTCGGTCTGGCGGTGCAGTTGCGCCACCAGGCTCAGTGCACTCGCCACGTTCGAGTTGGTGCGAGGCGCGTTCATCGCGTGTTCAGGCTAGTTGACAGGGGCGTCAGCCGCCTGCTGGGCAAACACGATCTCCACACGCCGGTTCATCTGCCGACCTGCCGCGTTGCTGTTGCTGGCCGCAGGTTGCTCTTGGCCATGCGCCCGCGTGGTCAGCAGGCCCGGTGAAACACCCAGCTCCAGCAAGGCCGACAAGACCGCGTCGGCACGCCGCTGCGACAAGGCCAGGTTGGCCGTGCTTGAGCCCGTGCTGTCGGTGTAGCCCTCGATCGAGGCCCGGCGTGCCGGAGGTGTCTTGAACACGGCCGCCAGCTTGGCCATGTGGCCCGCACTTTCCGGGCGAAGCCTGGAGGCGCCGGTGTCGAACAGCACGTCACCCAAGGTCACCACCAGGCCCCGGTCGGTCTGTTTGGCATTGAGGTCTTTGAGCTGCATCTCCAGGCTGTTGACCTTGGCCTGACCACGCGCCAGGTCCATGTTCTTCTGGGCATTGCTTTGCTGAGCCAAGGCCAGCTTTTGCTGGGCCATGTCGGCCTCCTGGGTGCGCAAGGCCAGGCGTGTTTTGTCGCGCTCGCTGGCGGCGCCCGCCACCACGGCATCAGAGGCTTTGTGCGACGCGGTTTCTTGCGCGATGACCACGCGCTGGGCGGTCATGTAGGCCAGGTGGTCCACGGCCGAGAGCGTGCCGCCTGCGGCCCAGCTTCGGTCTGCAGCGGCCAGCGCGTCTTGCGCCAGCTTGAGTTCATCGGGGGCCAGCGCCATGACCTGGGCATCGCGCTGCGCCAGGTTGAAGTTCTGGCGGGCCTGCTCCAGCGCGCTGTTGGGTTCACGGGCGGTGCCGCAGGCGGTCAAGGTGGCGGCGATGGCGGCCAAGGCAATCAATCGGATGTTCATGGAAATCTCCTGTATTTTTTGAATGGGGTGGATCAACGGACCGTGTTTCGGTTGATCTCGTCGCGCAGCACGCGGGCCGCGTCTTGCGACTCCTGGGCCGCCTTGCGCGAGCGCTCCGACTGCGCGTGCAGTTCGGCCACTTGCGCATCCACCTGGGCCTGCTCGGCCAGTTGCTTGGCCCGCTCGAAATCTTTGGCGGCCATGGCTTGCCGTGCGCTGGCCAGCTTGCCCGTGGCCACCTGCAATTGCGCGGCGGCATCTTCATTGGTGCCGCTGGTGCTGGCACGTTGCACCGCCGCGTTGGCCACCGCCATTTCGGCTTTGGGCCCGGGCTTGCTGGCGCATCCTGCCAAAAACAGAGCACACGGCCCCAGCACGGCCATGGTCAAGATGGCATGGGGATGGCGAAGTGAAATGGATCTGGTCATGTGGATCTTCCCGGGTTGAATCATCGGCATGAGGTGCCGTGTTGAACAAGCCTAGGGAAGCCCTCGCGTGGCGTCTGTCTGCCACCGCACATTGAGGGGTTGTCAGTTGGCCACGGTGGTGGGCAGCAAGCGGTCGTACTCTGTCTTGACCACGGCATAGCATTCACAGGTGCGCTCTTCCAGGCGCGGTCGGTCCAGCACGGCAATCCGCCCCCGCTGATAGCTGATCAGGCCGGCTTTTTGCAGCCGGCCCGCCGCTTCGGTCACGCCCTCGCGCCGCACGCCCAGCATGTTGGCGATGAGCTCTTGCGTCATGAAGATTTTATTCGAAGGCAGGCGGTCCAGGCTCAGCAGCAACCAGCGGCACAACTGCTGGTCCAGTGAATGGTGGCGGTTGCACACCGCCGTTTGAGACATCTGGGTGATCAGCGCCTGCGTGTACCGCAGCAGCAGGTGCAACACCGGCCCCGCACGGTTGAACTCGCGCAGCATCATCCCCGCCTGGAGCCTGAACGCCTTCCCCGCGCTTTGCACCACGGCCCGACTTGGCGTGGACTCTCCGCCCATGAACAGCGAGATGCCCACAATGCCCTCAAACCCGACCATGGCAATTTCGGCCGACCCGCCGTCTTCCATCACATACAGCAGGGACACGATCGAGTCGGTGGGAAAGTAGACGTGGCTCAGCCGCGTGCCTGGCTCGTAAAGCACCTTGCCCAGCGGCATGTCGACCAGCTCCAACTGCGGAAGCCAACGCACCCATTCCGCCTCGGGCAAGGCTGCCAGCAAGCGGTTCTGTCGGGGATCGGCGGCCAGGGTCATCCGGTCCTCCAGGAAATATCGGCCTGAGGGTGCGCCTTTGCATGGCGACCTTGACGGCACGGCATGCGCCAGCCAAACCATGGTCGATGGAAGGTTCGCTGAGGCGTTGAATCCTGACCAAACCAGTATAGGGTCGCACACGGCCGTTCGTCGCCCTGTGCCCTTCAGCACACTGTGTGCGCTAGCGCACAGACAGTCAACCAACTGCCGCCCAATGTCCCTACGGCGGGAGGGCTGCGCAGAGGTGACCCCGTTGAAGGGCCGTTATCCGAAGACCCGACACCCGCCCGCGGCCGGAGGATGGCGGGATGAAAAAACTGACACCCTTGGTCGCGTCTGCCGCGCTGTTGACCTGTGCTGCGGCCTCGGCCACCGATTTGCCCACGGGCGGGCAGATCATCACCGGATCGGGCAGCCTGACCACCGATGGCACCACCCTGACTATCACCCAGACCAGCGCCACGATGGCCGCCGACTGGCAGGGCTTTTCGATTGGCTTGGGGCACACGGTTCACTTCATCCAGCCGTCCGCCAACGCGGTGGCCCTGAACCGGGTGTTGGGCACCGACGTGTCGGTGATCCAGGGGGCCCTGATCGCCAATGGCCTGGTGTTCCTCATCAACCCCAACGGCGTGCTGTTCACGCCCACCGCGCAGGTGAATGTGGGCGGCCTGGTGGCGTCGACCCTGAGCCTGAGCACCGCCGACTTCATGGCGGGCCGCTACCAGTTTGCGGGCACCAGCAGCAACGCCATCGTCAACCAGGGGCGCATCACCACCGCCAACGGGGGCACCATCGCCTTGATCGCGGCCCGGATCACCAACACCGGCAGCCTGGTGGCCCGGCAAGGCCAGGTCTTGATGGGCGCGGGCAGCCGGGTCACGCTGGACCTGGGTGGGCCCGTGAAGATCCAGGTGTCGCAAGGGGCCCTGGATGCCCTGATCACCCAGGGCGGGGCCATCAAGGCCGATGGTGGGCTGGTGTATCTCACCGCCAAAGCGGCCGGTGACCTGGCCACCACTGTGATCAACCACACCGGCGTGACCGAGGCGCAAACCTTGGCCAGTGGCGAGACCGGCCAGATCTACCTGATGGGCGGCATGGACACCGATCGCATGGTGGTCGGCGGCACGCTGGATGCCAGCGCCCCGCATGGCGGTGATGGCGGCTTTGTGGAAACCAGCGCCGCCCACGTGGCCTTGGCGGCTGACCTGCAGGTCAGCACACTGGCCGCCAACGGCCACACCGGCACCTGGCTGATCGACCCGCAGGATTTCACCATCGCGGCCAGTGGTGGGGACATCACCGGGGCGCAACTGACGGGCTTTCTGGCCAGCACCAACGTCACCATCGAAAGCAGCAGCGGTGGCGCTGCTGGCCATGGTGACATCCACGTGAATGACGCGGCGAGCTGGTCGGCTCATGAATTGACGCTGACCGCCGCCCGCGACATCAACCTGAATGCGGTGTTGACCGCCAGCGGCACGTCCAGCCTGGTCATGAACACAGGCACCACCAATGGCAACGATGGCGGCAACGGCGACGGCGCGGTCAAAGTGGGCTTCGCGCCGGGCGAGGCCAATGGCTTCGCGGGCCGGGTGGATTTCGCGGGGCGCGCTGGCAGCGGCCTCCTCACCATCAATGGCAACGCCTACACGGTCATCAACAGCCTGGGCAATGCTGGCAGCAGCACCGCCACCGACCTGCAAGGCATGGGGGGCAACCTGAGCGGCTTCTACGCGCTCGGCAGCGACATCGATGCCAGCGCCACCGCCGCCTGGAACGGCGGGCAAGGCTTCACGCCCGTGGGCAACGCCTCGACCGCCTTCACCGGGCAGTTTGACGGCCTGGGCCACACCATCGACCACCTCACCTTCAACAACCCCGCGTCCAACAACCTGGGCCTGATCGGCAAAGCCTTTGGTGCGGTGATTCGCAATGTGGGCCTGACCAACGCGCAGGTGACTGGCAACGACCAGGTGGGCCCCCTGATGGGCGAGGCCGTGTTGGGCCTGTTGCACAACAGCTACGCCACTGGCGGCCAGGTGAGTGGGCATGACCAGGTCGGCGGGCTGGTGGGTGCGAACAACACCATGCGCGTGAACGACAGCCATGCCGCCAACACCGTGAACGGCCACAGCATGGTGGGCGGCTTGATGGGCTGGACCAATGGCGGCACCAACTCCTTCCGCAATCACGCCTTGGGCAATGTGACCGGCACGGGCCTCTACGTGGGCGGCCTCGTCGGCCACAACGACTTTGCCTACAGCCTCCACTCCAGCCATGCGTCGGGCAATGTCACGGGCGCAGAAGCCGTGGGTGGCCTGGTGGGCTACAACACCAACGGCGACATCCGCGACAGTTTCGCCTCCGGCACGGTCACCTCCACCGGCAACCAGGCGGGCGGCCTGGTGGGCCTGAACCGCGGCACGATCGACGGCAGCCACGCCACGGGCAATGTGTCGGGCAACGCCAACCAGGGCGGCTTGGCTGGCATCAACGAATACATCGTCACCAACAGCTACGCCACCGGCACGGTGACGGGCACCGGCATCCTGGTGGGTGGATTGACCGGGCAGAACAATGGCCACCTGCTCAACAGCTACGCCACGGGTGCGGTGTCGGGTCCGGGCTATGTGGGCGGCCTCACCGGCTACAGCAACAGCTTCATCGCCAACACCTACGCCACGGGCTCGGTGACCTCGACCGGCGAGGAGGTGGGCGGCCTGGTGGGCCACCTGGGGGGCACGCTCGTCAACAGCTACTCGACCGGGGCGGTGAGCAGCCCGGGCGTGGCGGTGGGCGGCCTGGCCGGCTTCGCCGACAGCAGCGCGCCCAACAACAACTTCTGGGATGTGAGCACGTCGGGCCAAAGCACCAGCGCCGATGGCAGCGTGGGGCTGACGACCGCTGAGATGAAGCAGCGAGCCAACTTCACCAGCGCTGGCTGGGATTTCAACAGCAGCTGGGTGATGTACGAGGGGCACACCACGCCCCTGTTGCGGACCTTCATGACGGCCTTGACCGTGACGGCGAACAACGCCAGCAAGACCTACGATGGCACCGCCTACAGCGGCGCTCCTGGCGTGAGCTATTCGCAGGCGCCTGACATGAGCCAAGTGCTGGGCACCGTGGTGTATGACGGCGACTACCAAGGCGCCACGCAGGTTGGCAGCTACACCGTCACCCCCGATGGCTTGTACTCTGGCCAACAGGGCTACCTCATCAGCCTCGAAGCGGGCACAGTGACGATTGCTGCTCGCCCCATCACGGTCACGGCAGATGCCCAAAGCAAGACCTATGGCAACACCGACCCCACCTTGACTTACCAAATCACCACCGGCAGCCTGGTGGGCAGCGATGCGCTCAGCGGTAGCCTGAGCCGCACCACAGGCGAAGATGTGGGGGACTACGCCATCAGCGCTGGCGACCTGAGCAACGGCAACTACCTGATCACGGCCCAAGACGGCATGTTCACCATCCTGCAACGCCTGTTCACACAAACGCCCGAACAGCAGGCGGCCGTCACCACGGTCCAGGCGGTGTCTGTCGGCCCATCCATCACCACGCCGGGCACCCCGGCCACCATCCCCATGAACTTCATCAGCTCGAGCACGCCCAGCCTGTCCAATCTGGCGGTCATTGCCGGGGGCATCAAGTTGCCGCCACAGGCCGATGGGGCCCTGGGTGACCGCAAGACCAAGGAGCGCAAATGATGATGAAGCGCAGGCTCAAACTCCTGCACACACTGTGGGCTCTGGCAGCACTGCCCGCCCTGGCCCAGCAGGCCCCCGATGCCGGGCAAACGCTGCAGCAACTGCAACCCACCGCCCCCTCCGCGCCCAAGCCGGCACGCGCGATCGACATCCAGGGGCCCGCCTTGGCGCCCACCTTGCCGGGCGGGATGCAAGTCTCGCTGCAGACCGTGCGCTTCTCGGGCAACACCGTGTTCTCTGACTCGGCGCTGCAAGCCGTGGTGGGCGATGTGAGCGGCAAGCCCTTCGACATGGCACAGCTGCGGGCTTTGGTCGAGGCCGTCAATCAGCACTACCGCCGCCACGGCCACCCCTTCGCCAGGGCCTTCCTGCCACCCCAGGCCTTGACCGATGGCACGCTGCGCATTGAGGTGGTGGAGGGCCGCTACGGTGAGGTGCGAGCCATGGGCGATGACGCCAGGCTGACCGCGCAGGCGCAAGCCTTCCTGGCCCCGCTTCGTCCTGGCGCCTTGATCGAAAGCGCCCCCTTGGAACGTGCCAGCCTGCTCCTGAATGACCAGCCCGGCATCACGGCCAGCCCCACCCTGCGCCCCGGCCAAACGATGGGCAGCGGCGACCTGGACGTGTCCATTCAACGCACCCAGCCCTACAACGTCGAACTGGGCCTGGACAACCACGGCAACCGCTACACGGGCCAGACCCGCGCGCGCTTGAACCTGGACCTCAACAGCCCCTTCCGCCTGGGCGATCAGGCCACCTTGCGCAGCATCGTCACGGCGCAAGGCCTGTGGTTCGGCCAGCTGGGCTACAGCCTGCCCTTGGGGGCCTCCGGCCTGCGCGGGCAGGTGGGCCATGCCCACACCGCCTATGAGCTGGGGCAGGAGTTTGCGGCCTTGCGCGCCAATGGCACGGCCGATGTCAGCAGCCTGGGGCTGAGCTACCCCTGGCTGCGATCACAAGGCGCTAACGTGACGGTGAGCGCCACCTACCAGCACAAGACCCTGACCGACAAGCAGAATGCCGCGAGCACGCGCAGCGACAAGTTCAGCCAGACCTTGCCGGTGGCCCTCGACTTTGACCGGCGCGACAGCATCGGTGGCGGCGGCATCACCCGAGGCTCATTGAGCTGGACCCCCGGCCAATTGCGCCTGGACGGATCCCAGCGGGCCGCTGATGCCAGCACAGCCCGTCGGCAAGGTCGCTTTGACAAGGCCAACCTCGACCTGGCCCGCCTGCAAGCCCTGCCCAAGCACCTGGGCCTTTTCGTGCGCATGTCCACCCAATGGACCACCCACAACCTCGATTCTTCCGAAGGCTTCGGCCTGGGCGGCCCCGCTGGCGTGCGGGCCTACCCCGTGGGCGAAGGCTACGGCGATCGAGGCTGGGTGGGCCAAGTGGAGTTGCGCTACGCGGCGGGAGCCTGGGGGCCTTACGTGTTCCACGATGCCGGCTCGGTGGCCAAGAACGCGCGCCCTTGGCTGACCGGACCCAACGAACGGCACATCGCGGGCCACGGCGTGGGCCTTCGTTTTCAGCAAGCCGCCTGGCGCTTCGATGCGTCAGTGGCCTGGCGCAGCCAAGGCGGCCACGCCGAGTCTGACACCTCTCAGCGCAACCCCACCGCCTGGCTGAGCGCCAGTCACCGGTTCTGAGACCCCAGCCGCCGCAACTGGGCGCGCAAATCTTCAATCTGGTCCAACAGGTCCAGCACCAAGGCCGTGCCCTCCACGCCCAACTGCAAGTCACGGCTCATGCGCAATGCCGCACGGGCGCGCCGCAGGGACGCGCCGCTGAACATCCAGTCTTGCGGTCCGCTGCCGCCGGGCTCCAACACGCCCTCGTCCACCAGCACGATCAGCTGAGCATGGTCGGCACCGCAGGCGCGGCTCAAGTCTTCCAGCGTGAAGCGGATGTCCTCTTCCACAATGACGCCGGTGACCACGGGGATGGGGTTGCTGCTGCTTGTCATCATCAGGCCTCCAGAGCGCTGCGTGGGTTGAAGTGCGGAAAGGTCCGGGCCAGTGCCTCATACGCCTGAGTGGACGCCGGGGTGTCCGCAGGGGGCACCGTGATGCCGACGACGGCGTAGAGGTGGCCGGGCGGATCACCGGGCAGGCCACGCCCTTTGAGCCGCAGCTTGCGGCCCGATGAGGAACCCGCTGGCACGGTCAGTTGCACCGGGCCACCTGGCGTGGGCACGGTCGCGGTCGCCCCCAGGGCCGCCTCCCAGGGCGCGATGGGCAGGTCCAGGTAGAGGTCTCGGCCATCGACGCGGTAATGCGCGTGGGGCTTGAAACCCACTTCCAGGTACAGGTCCCCGGCGGGACCGCCTGGCTCACCCGCCAACCCCTGCCCTGCCAGGCGCAGATGCTGCCCCTCGCGCACGCCCTTGGGGATGTTGACCTCCAGCTGGCGCTCCTGCAGCGTGACCTGGCCGTGCGCATCCACCACCGGCACGCGCAGCGAGATGGTGCGGCGTGCGCCGTGGTAGGCGTCCTCCAGGTCGATCAGGATCCTGGCGTGGTGGTCCTCGGCGGTGGCGCGCCTTCTGCGCGGGGAAGACGCTCCGCGGGCTGCCTTGCCAAACAGCGATTCAAAAAAATCACTGTGGTTCATGCCCTCGTTCGGATCAAAGCCGCGATCACTGCCGAAATCAGGCATCGGGACCCGTTGGGGACGAGCCCGGGCTTCGTCGTAGGCCGCGCGCCGCTGGGGGTCGTTCAAGGCCTCATAGGCTTCAGCCAGGTCCTTGAAACGCGCCTCGGCATCGGACTCTTTGCTGACATCCGGGTGGTACTTGCGCGCCAGCTTGCGGTAGGCGCGCTTGATCTCATCCTGGGTGGCGGTGCTCTCCAGGCCGAGCGTGGCGTAATAGTCCTTGAACTCCATGTCCCGTTCCCGCATTGCCTGTTGAAAGCACACGGTAGCCCAATTGGGCCCCACGCGGTTGACCACGGTCAAACATGGGTGCAAGGCCGCTGCGGGAACACCGATTGCTACTTGGGGGCAGACCGACGTCGTCGGCTGACATCAAAGGAGAGACATCCATGCGTTCATCCAATCTCAAAGCCATCATCGCCAGTGCCGCCGCCGTTTTGAGCCTGTCGGCCATGGCCGCAGACCCCACCGTGCATCCCACCAACAGCCAGACCGAACTGACACCACAGCAACAAGAAAAGCGCGCCCTCAAGACAGAGAGCAAAGCCGAGTACAAGGCCCGCAAGGAAATTGCCGAAGTCAACAAGGACCTGGATGTCGCCGATTGCAAGACCTCGGGCCTTGAAAGCAAGGACGTCCGCGATTGCAAGCGCGAAGCCAAGAACAACGCCAAAGCCGTCAAACAAGAAGCCAAGGAAATCTACAAGGAAGACAAGGCCAACATCAAGGCCCACACCGAGTAATCCAAGGTCGGCCTGATTGACCGGTTGACATCACGGGCAGCCAGTTCGTTGAGACCTGCTGTTGAATGCGGCGCCCATCATCGCAGGATCGGCGCTTGCTTCAGCCCAGCCCTGCGGCCTTCTCCATGGCCAGCGTGAGTTCCTGCCGCCCCTGGTCGGCACCACTGCCCGGCACCGTGGCACCGACTAAGGTCCCCAGGGCAGCGAGGTGTTGCGCCAACTGCTCAGGCACATCGCCGCCCATGCCCAGGTACACGCCTGGCGTCATCGCGATGTGCGCCGCCGCGAAGGTGCCTGCACCAGCTTCCAGGATGGTGCGGTTTGGTGCCCGCTCGTGGGCCAACACCAGCATCGCAGGCACCACGGCCTCGGGCTTGAGCAGGCCCAGCATCGATGGGGGGAACAGGCCTTCCGTCATGGCCGTGGCAGCCGTTGGCGCCAGGCAGTTCACGCGGATGTCGTTCTTGGCGCCCTCGATGGACAAGGTCTGCATCAGGCCCACCAAGGCCATCTTGGCGGCGCCGTAGTTGGCCTGCCCAAAGTTGCCATACAGGCCGGAGGACGAGGTGGTCATCACCACGCGGCCGTACTTCTGCGCCGTCATCAGTGGCCAGACGGCCTTGGTGCAGTGCACCGCGCCCATCAGGTGAACCTCCAGCACCAGCCGGAAGTCATCCATCTCGAGCTTGGCAAACGACTTGTCGCGCAAGATGCCCGCGTTGTTGATCAACACGTCCACCCGGCCCCAGGCATCCTGCACCTGCTGCACCATGGCCTGCACCGCCACAAAATCAGTGACCGAGCAGCCATTGGCCATGGCCTCGCCGCCCGCGGCCTGGATCTCTTCCACCACCTTCTGCGCCGCCGCAGAGTGCCCGGCGCCGTCGCCCAGGTCGTTGACCAGCACTTTGGCGCCGCGCGCGGCCAGGGCCAGCGCGTGCTGGCGCCCCAGCCCGCCACCCGCCCCCGTCACGATGGCCACTCGGCCGTTGAAGTTCAGCTCTTCCATGGGGGGCTCGCTTTCTTGAAAAGTGGGGGGAGGTTGCTTCATTTTTTAGACCGGCTTTGACGCGCGGGCTTCGAATCCGTCAGCGTGTACTTCTGGTTCACCTGATCCAGCCACAGCAAGGTATCCACCTGCGCCATGAACTGCTGCAAATAGTGCGGCGACAGGTCACGCATCAAACGCAGGGAGTGCAGCACCAGCATGTGGGCATTGAGCGGCCCCGCGTTTTCAGGGCCGCGCCCAAAGGCTTCATTCACCTGCTTTTCGGCCGCGATGCGGGACCAGGTTTCCCGGAAGCGGCGGGCGCTCTTGATGTCTGAGCCGCCCTCGTCGTGCCCCAAGGAGTCCGCCCCGCTGACGCTCTGGGTGCGGAGCTGGATGTACTGGTTGAGTTGGGTCAATGGGCTCACGGGCGCCCGGCCTGCCGACCAGGGCTTGACGCCGTCATCACGGCCCCCCTGGGGTGCTGGCGCGCAGCGTTGCCCATAGTCGGCCAGGGCCGCGTCCAGCTTGCCTTGCAAGATGTGCCGCACCTCAGCAGCCGCGCCCTCCACGCGCCGTGACAGCACCTCGAGGTAATGAAAGCGCACCGGGTCAAAGCGCGCAGCGCCTTCGCGGCGCAAGGCTTCCAGCGAAGGCGTGGGCAACTCGGTCATGGCGTGGCCGCGGCCTTCACGTTGGATGACTTGGGCACGGGCGCCATCTCCACGCGCCGATTCAAAGCGCGGCCTTTTTCGTCCGCGTTCGAGGCCACCGGTTGCTCGGGCCCGAAGGCCGCTGCAAACACCCGGGACGAGGGCATGCCTTCCTCCATCAAGGCGCGGGTCACCGTCAAAGCGCGTTGCGCCGACAGTTCCAGGTTGTCCGCGAAACGCTTGCCAGCGCTGTCGCGGATGCCCTTGTCATCGGTGAAGCCACTCACCATCAGCATCTCGTCGCGCTCCCCCAGGTAGACCAGCAAAGGCTGCACCAAGCCCTTCAACAACTGGCGCCCCTCGGGCCGCAACTGGTCGGAGTTGACCGGAAACAGCACGCTGCCGCTGATGCCGATGCGCCCGTTGTTCAAGGTGACCCGGCCCGTGGCCAGGGGAATGGCCAGGGCCTTCTCCAGCGCGATGCGGCGCTTTTCTTCCACCTGGCGCTTGTGCACTTCCGATTGCAGGTTGGCCACCAGGTCCATCTGCACCACCAGCACGCCCACCAGGATCAGCACGAAGGCGCCCAGCAAGCCCGCCATCAAGTCGCCGAACACGGCCCAGACGGGCGCGGTGTCTTCGAGGCCGTTGCCCGCGTCGTCAAGCTCGGACATCGGCGGCCTCACGGTGCAGTCGGCGCAGATCTTCCACGATGCCTTGTTGCGAGGCGATGCTCAGGTCGATGACCTCGCGCGCCTGCGCCACGTAGTAGGCCAATTGTTCATCGCTGCGCGCGGTGGACTGTTTGATCGAGCCTTCGATGCGCGCCAAGCTGTCCAGCAGCTTGTCGTTGCTGGCACTGAACAACTGCACGCCATGCCCGAAGGACTCGCCCAGGCTGGACAGCTCGACCGCACTGCCCGTGAGGTGCGCGGCCACATCTTGGGACTGGCCCGCCTGCGCCTGCAGCGCTTGCGCAAACTGGCTGCCCGCCTGATCCAGCACCTGGGTGGCCGAGTTCACCAAGGCTTCAATGGCTTCGCGTTGTTCGCCCGAGGCTTGGTTCAGGCCTTGCAGCAAGGTGGTGATTTTCTCGACCAGGCCATGGCGCTCTTGCAAGGCCAGGTTGCCCTGCTCGGCCAGCTGCACCATCTCTTGGCGCAACTGCGCAATCACCTGGGCCGCCGCTTGCGGCACGTCCGAGGCCGTTTGCATCAGGCGTGTCATCGGGGCCTCCAGCGCGGTGCCCAAGGTGGCCAGGTGGCTGGCCATCGCGGTTTGCAAGTCACCCAAACGCTCAACTGCCGCGTGGCCGCGCAAGGCCTCGTCATCCCGCAAGGCGCCCAATTCCGTGCGCCACACGCTGGCCAACTGGTCCATGCGCTCACGGTGGTGCTGCATCCATTGGGCTTCAGACTCGATGCGCGAGCGGATCAATTCTTCGGACTGGTTCAGCAAACGCGCCACATCGTCCAGGGTCTGGCCTGCTTGCGCACTCGTGCGCTCGGTGATCTCGCGGGCGGTGGTTTCCAGCGTCAAGCAGACCGCGTTCTGCTGGGCCAGCGTTTGCGCGCCCGCTTGCTGCCACTCGCCCTGCAGCTTGGCGGCCATGGATTCCAAGGCGCCCGTCCAGGCATTCAGGCGCTCACCATCGGCCGAAGCCTGCTCAGCCTGCGACTGCGTCGCGACCTCGTTGACCGTGGCCAGCAAGGCGGCAGAGCGTTGCTCGAAGGTCTGGGTGAAGGCCGTCAGCGAACGGTCCAGGCCATCGACCAGGCCTTCGCTGGTGCGCGCATGGGTTTGGAGGGCCGTGGCCCAACCATCGGACACGGTGCGGGCGGTGGCGCTGAACTGCGCAGACAGCCCATCCAACTGCGTTTGCGCCGCCTCGACTTGGCGCTGGTGCGCGCGGGTCGACTCCAGCGCGATCTCGGCCATCGCGGCCTCAACCACCGGCTTGATGGTCTCGCCCGCCATCTTCGCGCTGCTGACCAAGCTGTCTTTCAGGGAGGCCCCCACCTCGACCGCCAAGCCCGTGTAGGCGGTGGTGACATCGCGGTGGAACTGCGCCTGCTGGCCCAGCAACTGCTCGCTCAGCTGCTGGTTGCGGCGCTCCAGGCCGTCCATCATGGCCTGCAACTGCCTGACCACCTCCGGCAAGGCATGCGCCTGCACCTGCAAGGCTTTGAAGCTTTCATCGCGTTGGTGCGCGCGTGAGAAGGGCCGCAACTCGGTCGCGATGCGCGCGTCGAGCTGCCGCGCCACGTCCAGCCGCTCGCGGCGGCTGAGGGCCGAGATCAGGCCCAACATGCTGGACGCCGCCACCCCGGCCACCGAGGTGCCGAACGACAAGCCCAAGCCCTTGATGGGCGCGGCCAGCGCCGAGCGGATGGCCTGCAGGTCGGCCGAACCTTCGAGCGCGAACACGGCGCCCTTGAAGGTCAGCACCATGCCCAGAAAGGTGCCCAGCATGCCCAGCATCACCAACAAGCCCACCAGGTAGGGCGTCAAGGCAGGCCCAGGCAAGGCCACGCGTTCGCCCTCGATCCGCAAGCGCACCGCGTTCTGCAAGGAGGGGTGCAAACCCGACAGCCAGGCCCGCAGGTCGGACAAGGGTTGCGGGATGTGGGACAAGGCGTTCGCCAACGACGAGGTGGCCGCCCGAAACTGCCGCAACTCAAACGCGCCCAGCCCATAGACCGCCGCGATCAGCACCGTCATCCCCAAGGCCAAGGGGCTGGTGCCGATGAAGCCCACGCCAACCCAGCCCACCACCATCAGGCCGATGGCAAAGGCGAAGGCAAACACAATCCTGTTCATGGTGACTTTTTGACCTCGTTGCTGAATGCTTCCATCAATCCCAACACCGGCTGCAGGCGCACGCTCATCTCGGCCAGCAAGACCTCTTGCCATTCCTGGCGGAAGGTGTCGTGCCAACCGTCTTCCTGGGCCCGGCGCAGTTGCTCGAAGCGCTTTTCAAGCAGCACGGGCACGGTGGACATCAACCGTTGCTCGCGGCCGCCGATCACCTGGTCCATCACGGTGTCCAGGTAGGCCAGTTGCTTGAGTCGGGGCGAGGCCCGGGACAGGACTTGCCGGACGTGGGATCTCAATGAAGCAATCTTGGATTCAATGTGGCGTTGCTGTTGAAGGTAACGCTGGCGATAGGGCGCGTAACCGGCGTCCGTCTCGATGGCCTGGGTTGAACCGTTCGCCGTGATGGCCTGCACCATGGCCGTGCGCACCCGTTGGACATCCTCTTCCAAGGGGTGATGGGTTGGGGCCCGCGGGCCCGCAGGCGCCTCTTCGGCAAACGCTTTGATCGACTGGTGAGCGGCATGAAGTTGGAGGGTGTCGAGCGTGCCCAGCCACAAACCCAGTTTTTCGGCCACGTCCTGGCGGGACGCGTCGACGTCCACCGAGGCGGCATCACTGAGCAAGCGAACGAGTCTTGAACTGCTGAAATTCCGGCGCAAATGCATTCTTCTGTCGGCCGCGCTGCTCAATGCCCGCGGCCAAGGGGGGATTAGACACGATCCGCAGCGACCGGCCTCAACGGGGGCTCACAGCGCGTTTGAGCCTCGAAACCAAAGGCAACAAGGGGCGAATTCACGAGCATCTGCACCATTCACCACCCATCCCTCGGGTGCTCCTGCTTGTGCGCACGCACCGATTTGGCGAGTATCCAAGGCTACCCAAAAAACAGGAGACCCCCGCGTGAACGCCTTGATCCGAAGCAGTTTGACCGCCTTGATGTTGACCCTGTCCAGCCTGAGCGCCCAGGCCGCCACCGCGCAGAAGGTCTGCGTCTACGACATGCTCGGCGCCGCAGGCGACCTGTTCAGCATGACCAAGGACTACGTGCTGGCCATGCAAAAGTTCGGGGCCAACATCACGCTCAAGGGTTACACCGACGAACGGCAGGCCGCAGAGGATTACCGCGCGGGCCAGTGCGATGGGGTCATCACCACGGCCTTTCGAGCCCGTCAGTTCAACCGCACCTCCGGGGCCATCGACACGCTGGGGGCCACCACCATCGTTCGCGATGGCAAGATCGACATGCCCGGCAGTTACGAAGTGGTTCGCAAGCTGATTCAAACCTACGCCTCACCGGCGGCCAGAGCCCTGATGGTGGAAGGTGAGCACGAAGTCGGCGGCATCCTGCCGCTGGGCGCGGCTTACCCGATGGTCCATGACCGGCGCATCAACACCGTCGAAGCCCTGGTCGGCAAGCGCATCGCGTCGTTTGACCACGACAAGGCCCAGGCCATCATGATCAAGCGCATCGGCGCGGTGCCCGTGTCGGCCGACATCACCACCTTTGCCAACAAGTTCAACAGCGGCCTGCTCGACATGGTGGCCTCGCCCACCATCGCCTACAAGCCGCTGGAGTTGTACCGGGGCCTGGGTGAGAGCGGGGCGATCGTGCGCTTCCCGCTCATGATCCTGACCTATCAGATGATCTTCAACAAGACCCGTTTCCCTGAAGGCATGGGCGAAGTGTCCCGCACGTACTGGCTGAGCCAGTTCGACCGCGCGCTGCAGTTCATCAAGCAGGCCGACAACAGCGTTCCGCCCACCACCTGGTCGGAGCTGTCCGCCGAGAACGCCTACAAGTACTCGCTGATGTTGCGCGAGTCGCGGATCGACATCGCGCAGCAAGGCGTCTACGACAAGCGCGGCCTCAAGGTCATCAAGCGGGTGCGCTGCAATGTGAACCCGGGCGACCCGGAATGCAGCACCAAGTCGGAAGAAGAATGGCGCCAGTAGGCTGAGGCGCCGTCAAGGCTCAGCGGATGTCGGGCGCGGGCACCGTGGACACGCCTTGCGCCTGCGCCGCTGCATGCTGCACGGCCAAGGCACGCAAGTACGCCGGGCGCTGTTGCAAGCGCTGCCAGTAAGCTTGAACCGCAGGCTTGAACCGCTCGGCCAGGCCCAGGTGGCTGGCCAGCAACAGGGCATAGCCCACCGACACATCGGCCGCCGTGAAGCGGCCCGCGCACACAAACGCCTCCTGCGCCAGCAAGGGCTCCAGCGTGCGCAAGCGGGCCAGGAACCACTTGGCGTAGTCCTCGGCCACTTGGGGCTGCCGCCGCTCGGGTGATTCGAAGTGCGCGTACCGCAAGATCAAGGTCTGAGGGAAGGTCAGCGTGGCCTCGCCAAAGTGCAGGAAGTTGAGGTAAGCCGCGAAGCCAGGCTCATCCGGGGTCACGTCCATGCGGGCGGCCGGGTGGCGCGCCGCGAGGTACTGGCAGATGGCTGCCGATTCGGTCATGCGCACGCCGTCGTCCAGCAGCGTTGGCACCGTGCCCAGTGGGTTGATCTCCAGGTAAGCCGCGTCGTGCACGCGCGGCGGAAACGGCAGCATCTTCAGTTCGTAAGGCACACCCAATTCCTCCAGCACCCACAAGGGGCGGAACGAACGGGCACTGACGCAGTGGTGAAGTGTGATCATGGTCATCCAGTATGCTCGACCCGCCCCCTTCTCTTGAGCCCGCCATGAACAGACTGCAAGCCGAATTGCACCGCCTTTACCGCCTTGACGATGGCGGCGCGGGTGATCAGGTGCGGGCCGTGGTCCTGGCGCTGGGGCGGCCCGCCGAGTGGGCGGCACTGTCGGTGGTGTGGCAAGGGGTTCAGGCCGACCTGGGGCTGCCCGCCCCCGCCATCGCGGTCTCCGGCGTGGACGGCTACCAGGTCTGGTTTTCACTCGCCGAACCCCGGCCCGCGGCGCAAGCCTTGGCCTTCCTTGAATCGCTGCGCGTGCGCTATTTGCCCGGCATCGCGGCAGACCGCATTGACATGATGACCGCGGCGCCCGTGGTGCCCGCCTTGCAAACACCCACCGGCCACTGGTCGGCGTTCGTGGCGCCCGACCTGGCCCCCGTGTTTGCCGACACCCCGTGGCTCGACATCCCGCCCAGCCCGGACGGCCAGGCCGATTTGCTGTGCCGCCTGCACAGCATCAACCGCGCTGATTTCCAGAGGGCACTGGCGCGGCTGAGCCCTGCGCCCGCCAAAGCGACGCACACCGAGGCCGGGCTGGTGCGCGGCACGCGCTCACCCAAAAGCTTTTTGCTGGAAGTCATGAACGACGACACCATCGAGTTGAGCTTGCGCATCGAGGCCGCCAAGGCGCTGCTGCCTTACCTCTGAGGCAACCACCTCACCAACACCTCGTTCAAGGCCCGCATGTCCACCGGCTTGGTGAGGAAGTCGTTCATGCCTGAGGCCAGGCAAGCGGTCCGGTCCTCGCCAAACGCGTTGGCCGTCATCGCCACGATGGGCGTGTTGGCCCAGCCCGGCAAAGCCCGAATGGCGCGGGTGGCTTCCAGGCCGTTCATCACGGGCATCTGCATGTCCATGAAGACGAGGTCATAGGGGTGCAGCTTCGCCTTGGTCAAGGCCGCCAGGCCATCCTCGGCCAGCTCGACGTTCATGCCGGCCGCCTGCAGCATCCCTTCTGCCACCGCGCGGTTCAAGGCATTGTCTTCCGCCACCAGGATCGTGGCGCCTGCGCGCCGCAGCAGCCCTTGCTCACCCTCGCTGGCCGCGCTCACGGGTTCTGCGGGCGAGGACGCCGCCTGGCCCAGCCGCAGCCGGGCGGTGAACCAGAAGGTGCTGCCCACGCCCACCGTGCTGTCCACCCCCGCTTCACCCCCCATCAAGTGGGCAATGCCTCTGGCCACGGCCAGGCCCAGCCCCGTGCCGCCGTACTGTCGCGTCGTGGAGGCATCGGCCTGCTCGAAAGCCTGGAACAGCAGCGGCAGCTTGTCGGGCGCCACGCCAATGCCGGTGTCCTGAACTTCAAAACGCAGCACCAGCTCATCGCCGTCGCGGTGCTGCACCCTGGCACGCAGGGCCATGCTGCCCCGCTCCGTGAACTTGACGCCGTTGCCCGCATAGTTGAGCAGGGCCTGCCGCAAGCGAGTCGCGTCGCCCCGAAGCCACAGGGGAACCCCTGCCGTGTCCACCGACAAGGTCAAGCCCTTGTCGCGGGCCGACTCGGCCACGATGGAGACCACCCCATTGAACAGGTGCTCCACCGAGAAATCGAGTTGCTCCAACTCCATCCGGCCCGCCTCGATCTTGGACAGGTCGAGGATGTCGTTGATGACCGACAGCAGGTGATGGCTGGCACCATGGATCGAGTCCAGGCGCTGGGCCTGCGGCTCGGTCACGCCCTCGCCCCGCATCAGCTGCGCCAGCCCCACGATGGCATTCAAGGGCGTGCGAATCTCGTGGCTCATGTTGGCCAGGAAGGTGCTCTTCGCGCGGCTGGCCGCTTCGGCCGCTTCCTTGGCCGTGAACAGGGCTGCGGTGCGCTCCGACACCAGTCGCTCAAGGTGAACGCGCTGCTGCTCCAGCGCATGTTCGGCCTCCTTGCGGTCGTGCACATCGGTGCTGGAGCCAAACCATTTCACGGTGGCGCCCGACTCGTCACGCTGAGGCACGGCCATCAGGGCATGCCAGCGAAATACGCCATCGAAGCGCCGCAGTCGGCAATCAATCTGGTACGTGGCCCCTGTCAGCAAACACTCGGCCCAATGTGCCTTGCACAGGGGCACGTCATCGGGGTGGACCATGGCCGTCCAGCCCCTGCCCATGAACCGATCGGCCTCGGCGCCCGAATAGCTGAGGGCGCTCTTGCTGACGTAGTCCAGCTCGCCATCGGCATGCGCGGTCCACAACTGATTGGGCGTGCCATCCGCGATCAGCTTCAAGCGCGCCTCGCTCACCTCCAGCGTGCGTGAAATCGCATCGCGCTGCGCCAACTGCTCATGCAGATCACGCTGCAGCCGCGTGACGCCATCGGCGAGTTCATGCAACTCGTTGGGCACCTTGGCGCGCGGCAAGGGGGCTGGCTCATGGAGCCGATCCGGCGTCATGTGGCGCACATGACGAGACAAGGCCAGCACCGGCAAGGTGACACTGCGCCGCATGAGCGCGAAGAGGAGGATGGCCAACAGCACCATCTCCACGCCCACCACCACGACGGTCTGCACGACCCCAGCCCACACCTGATCACGCAATGCAGAGGCGTCCAGCGTGAGCCGCAATCGGCCGATTTCCAGGTCCCCCTCGGGCGCCATGAGTGGGTAGCTCTGCGCCTGGTCGGGCGGCGCGGTCGGCGCCCCTTTCTTGACATAGCTGGCGCGCAAATCGGGCGCGCTCACCTCGACGCGCTGCAGCGCCGGAAACCGGTCCAGGTTCAACAAAATCTGCTGAGCCCCAGCCTGGTCAAAATCCCACACGGCTTTGGCCAACTGCAGGCCGAACAAGGACCTGACCGCCTCGACCTGCTCCTGCTGGCGGGCTGCCTCCTGGCGGTGGGTGATCCACACATTGACCACCCCAATCGGGATCGACAGCAGCAAGGTGTAGCCCATCACCAGGATGAGCAACTGCCGTGAAAGGGTACGGGGGCCGCGCTGCATGTCAGGCTCGGGCGCAAACGCCAGCGGCGGTTAGGAACGCCTCGAACGAAAAGTCGTAGCGGCTCAGCCTGGGGTTGTGCGCCTTGGAGAAGGCCTTGAAGTCGATGCCGTGCACACACCGGCCCAAACGCTGGTGCTGCGCCGCGTTGTCCCGCGTGGCCACCAAGGTTGGAAACTCGATCTCGCGGCCCAGCTCTGCCTCGAAGTCCCGGCCCTGCAAGTAGTCGTACACCAGGATGGCCACCTGGGCATACGACATCAAGGGGCTGGCGGCGGTGGCCACGAACTGGCCTTGCGACACCATGTCAAGGCCAAGTTCGGACAAGTCCAGGCCGCCGGTGAAGGCCGTCTTGCCTGGCACTTTGCCCGCCGCGGTGAGGGCCTGCACGGCGCCCGAGCCCAGCTGATCGCTGGCGGCCCAGAACACACTCGCTTGCGGAAAGCGCGCCAGCAAGCGGGCGGTGAGTTGCTGGCCTTCTGACTGACGCCAGTGCGTGGGGACCACCTGCTTCAACACCGCATTGGGGTGTTCGGCCACCGCGCGCCTCAGACCGGCCTCGCGCAAGCCCGAGCCAAACCAGCTGGGGTCGCCTCCCAGGCCCACCACGTGAAGGCGGCCGTCATCGGCCACGGCGTTTTGCCGTTGCGCCGCCTGCAACAGCACTTTGGCCAGGGCATGGCCTTTTTGCGCTTCGGCCCAGTTGAACAGCGCCGGCCAGTTCTGGTATTGAACCCGGGGCGCTCCACCCAACGTGGGCAGCTCGGCCGGGAACAGCGGGCCCAGGATGAACACCGGGATGTCCATCGCGCGCGCCGCCTCCAGGATGCCATGGCTTTGTCCGATGACCACCGAGGCGATCACGGCATCCGGGCGCGGCTGCGCGCTCAAGCTCTGCACCGCATCACGCAAGCGCGCAAATCGGTTCTGGACGCCAAAGCTGTACGGCACGAACTCAAAGCCCAGCGATTGCGCCACGAACCCCATGATGCGAAAGACCTGGGGCCAGTAGGTGTTGCCTTCACTGTTGGGCGTGAAAAACGCGATGCGCGGGCGGGCCTTGGGCGCAGTGGCTGCCAGGGCCCCCTCAGGGAGGGCCAACAAACCCAACAGGGTGGTCACAAAATGACGACGGGCCTCCTCCTGCGGCGAGCAGGGTGCGGGGGGCGGTCGCGTCTTGCTGACGGGGTGAGGCATGAGGGCGCGCAACTCGTGGGTCAGCGGGAAGGTCATGGTAGCCCATGCGCCCCTCCCCGTGGGGCTCACAACGAGCCTGCCCCGTCAATGAGGCACATCGGCCCGCTTGAGCAGCTGCTTGCAGCGCGTTGACAAATGCACCACGCGCAGGTGCTTGCCGCCTTTGGCGTAGCGCTCCCGCAGCGTCTTCAGCGCCGCGATGGCGGAATAGTCGACAAAGCTGAGGTGCTTGCAATCGAGCGTCACCTCCGGCGGGTCATTGGCCGGGTCAAACTGGTTCAGAAAGGACGCCACCGAGGCGAAGAACAAGGTGCCGTGCATCAGGTAGAGCTTGCTGCCATCGGCCTCCACGTGGGTGTCGGCATACAGGGCGCGCGCATGCTGCCAGGCGAAGTTGAGCGCGGCAATGACAATGCCGCACAGCACGGCCGTGGCCAGGTCGGTGAACACGGTGATGAGCGTCACCGTGAAGATCATCACCACATCGTTCAGCGGCACCTTGCCCAGCACCCGCAAAGAGGCCCACGCGAAGGTTTGCTGCGCCACCACGAACATCACGCCCACCAGCGCGGCCAACGGTATGCGCTCGATCAGCGGCGAGAGGAACAGCACAAACAACAAGATCATCACGCCCGCCACCACGCCCGACAGGCGCCCACGCCCGCCGGAGCTGAGGTTGATCACCGTCTGACCAATCATCGCGCAGCCGCCCATGCCGCCAAACACGCCCGACACCATGTTGGCCGCTCCCAGCGCCACGCACTCCCGGTCCGGGTAGCCACGGCTTGCGGTGATCTCGTCGGTCAGGTTCAGGGTGAGCAGCGTTTCCAGGATGCCCACCAGCGCCATCAACACCGCGTAAGGCGCCACGATGCGCAAGGTGTCCAGGCTCCACGGGATGTCGGGCAATGCGAAGGCGGGCAGGCCACCGGCAATGTGGGCCATGTCACCCAGCGTGCGGGTGGGCAGGTCGAGCCCGTACACCGCCAGGCCCACGCCCAGGATGGCGACGAGCGCGGGCGGCACACTGCGCGTCAGGCGCGGCAGCAGGTACACGGTGGCCATGGTCAGCGCCACCAGGCCCGCCATCAGGTACAGCGGCTGGCCACTCAGCCAGGCATCGCCCTGCTTGAAATGCTCCAGCTGCGCCATGGCAATGACGATGGCCAGGCCATTGACGAAACCCAGCATGACCGGGTGCGGCACCATGCGCACCAGCTTGCCCAGCCGCAGTGCCCCAAAGGCGATCATCAAGGCGCCGCCCATCAGCACGGTGGCCAGCAGGTACTGCACACCATGCTGCACCACCAGCGCCACGATGACCACCGCCATCGAGCCCGCCGCGCCCGAGACCATGCCCGGGCGCCCGCCGAACAAGGCCGTCAAGGTGCAGATGATGAAAGCGCCATACAGGCCCATCAGCGGGTGCAGGTGAGCCACCAAGGCGAAGGCGATGCACTCGGGCACCAGGGCGAAAGACGTGGTGATGCCCGCCAGGATGTCCGCGCGGGGACTGGTGGTTCTCATGTTTGGCTTGGGAGGAGGACGGGGACGCGAATGTTACATGGCGCGGTCGATCAAGGCTCCTCCTCCGCGCTTGGCCAAACCACCCAACGCCAGTCACCGCTTTTTCGGCGCCACCTTGCGCCCAACACGCTGCCGATCCAAAGCCCCTGAAGCCGCAGCCTTGAGCAGCCCTTGAAAGGTGGGGCATTCCGCATGACTGGGCGCGGGGCACGCGGCGGCGTGCCGCAGCCCGCGGCTCACGGCCCTGAGTTGCTTGATCGTGGCGTCGATGTCGTCGGCCTTGGCCGCCAGCAGCTGCCGGTCAACGTCCACTTGGCCCGCTGGCGACAGCATCGAATGGATCTCTTCCAGAGACAGGCTCGCCGCCTGTCCCAGCGCAATCAAAGCCAGGTGATCCAGCACGGCCGGTGCGAATTGCCGCCGCGCCCCTTGTGGCGCGGTGGAACTGATCAACCCGACCTTCTCGTAATACCGCAGCGTCGATGCCGGAACGCCAGACCGCTTGGCCACCTCGGAAATGTCCATCAAAAGCCTCTTGACTTGAAGTTGACTTCAACTTCTATAGTGACTTTCAACGGTCAATCAGTCAACCCAAAGAGGCCCGCCAATGGACAACCTGCCAGACATCTTTCGGATCGCCTTCATCGGCTTCGGCGCCACCGCCGTCATGGACGTGTGGCTCAAGCTGCTCAAACGCATGGGCGTTGCCACGCAAAGCTTCGGCCTGATCGGGCGATGGGTGGGCCACCTGCTGCGCGGGCAGGTGGCCCACCAGGCCATCTCGAAGGCTGAGCCCATTCCTGGCGAGCTGGCTTGGGGCTGGCTCACCCACTACGCGGTCGGCGCGGCCTTTGCGGCCTTGCTCGTCATGGCCGTGGGCCCCGCCTGGATGCTGAGCCCAACACTGCCCCCCGCGCTCGCCGTGGGCGTGCTCACCGTGGCCGCGCCCCTGCTGGTGATGCAACCCGCCATGGGGGCCGGGTTTTTCGCGAGCAAGACCCCCGCCCCCTTGAAGAGTTGCATTCGCAGCCTTCTCAACCACAGCATCTTCGGGGTGGGCCTCTACCTGGCGGCCTCGCTGATCGCGCTCGTTCAATTCTGAAAGGCATCCACATGAAAAAGCTCGCCGTCATCTATCACAGCGCCCATGGGCACACCGCGCACATCGCGCAGCACATCGCCGAGGGCGCGCGCGGCGTCCCGGGTGCCGACGTGGCGCTGTTGCGCGCCGAAGACCTGGCAGGGTCGCCCGACGCCTTGACCGCCTACGATGGTTTGATCCTGGGCTCGCCCACCTACCTGGGCGGCGTGTCGGCCCCTTTCAAATCCTTCATGGATGCCACCGGCCGCTTGTGGCGCACGCAGGGCCTGAAAGGCAAGGTGGCCGCTGGGTTCACGGTGTCGTCGCTGCCCGCCGGGGACAAGCAATCCACCTTGATGTCGATGTTCGTCTTCAGCATGCAGCACGGGATGGTTTGGGTGGGCAACCCCTTCCTGCCAGAGCAACACCAAGGCGTGCCCTACGACGAGGCCGTCAACCGCCTGGGCTCTTGGTCCGGCCTGATGGCGCAAGCCGGGCATGGCTCACCCGCCGACGCGTTCGTGCCAGGCGACACCAAGACGGCTCGCCTGTTCGGCCAGCACTTCGCCTCGGTCGTGAACCGCTTGGCGGTGGAGGCCGCATGATCGCCAAAAAACACGCCCCGCTGTTGTTTGGCTTGCTGCTATCGGGCGTGATGTCGCTCCTCGTTTCAGGCGTCGCGACCCTGCGTGCGGCAGGCCTGAACGCCACCTTCTTGGCCACCTGGATGCAAGCATGGGTGACGGCCTGGGCGTTGGCCTTTCCGGCGGTGCTGTTGGTCGCACCGTGGACGCGCCGCCTTGTCGAGCGGATCACCGGGGTGGACTGAACGGGACGACCGCCACGGCCTTACCCAAGCAATGCTAGGCTTCAGAAAGCCACCTCAAATCAAGCGCACTTGAAAATGCGCCATGAATTTTGAGACCTCGTTTGCACGAATTTTCTGAAACCATGTTCCACCGCCGCACCATCCCCGTCACCGCCTTCCAACAGAACTGCTCCCTGGTCTGGTGCGATGAAACCAATGATGCTGCCCTGATCGACCCCGGCGGTGACATCCCCGCGCTCATGGCCCCCATCCAGTCCCTGGGCCTGAACCTCAAGGCCCTGTGGCTCACCCACGCCCACATCGACCACGCGGGCGCCACCGGCACCTTGGCGCGCGAGCACACGCTGCCCATCGAGGGCCCGCACCCAGCCGACCAGTTCTGGATCGACGCCCTGCCCCAGCAATCACAAATGTTTGGCTTTCCGCAGGCCGAACATTTCGCCCCCACACGCTGGCTCACCGATGGCGACACGGTTCAGATCGGCCACTGCCAGTTGCAAGTGGTGCACTGCCCTGGCCACACCCCCGGCCACGTCATCCTGTTCGAGCCCAGCACGCGCCACGCCTTCGTGGGCGACGTGCTGTTCGCGGGCGGCATTGGCCGCACTGATTTCCCCCAGGGCAACCACGCCCACCTGATCCACGCCATCAAGCACAAGCTGCTGCCATTGGGCGATGACGTGACCTTCACGCCCGGCCACGGCCCTGAAAGCACCTTGGGCGAAGAGCGCCAGTACAACCCTTACCTGGTCTGATCACCGGGCCTGGTCAAAGCGCTGCGCGGGCTTTTCGGCCCGCTGGTACAGCGGCATCACCTGGGGCAAGCTGGCCTGGATGTCCTGGATGCGGGTCGCACTGGCCGGGTGGGTGGACAAGAACTGCGGCGGCGCGCCCTTGCTGGCCTCGCCCATCTTCTTCCACAAGGTCAGGCCTGCCCGCGGGTCGTAGCCCGCGCGCGCGGCCAGTTCCATGCCCACCAGGTCGCCTTCGGTTTCATCCTTGCGGCCAAAACTCAAGCTCAACAGGCTGCGGCCTGCATTGAGCACCATGTCGCCCGTGCTGCCCAGGCCCAACAGGCTGGACAGCAAACTGGCGCCCAGGCCCGTGGCCGCCGATTTGCCCATTTGCTCGCGCGCATGTTCGCGCAGGGCGTGGGCCATCTCGTGGCCCATGATCATCGCCACCTCGTCATCGTTCAGCTTCAACTGCTCCAGGATGCCGGTGTAGAACGCGATCTTGCCGCCCGGCATGCAGAAGGCATTGATCTCTTTGGACTGCAGCACGTTGACTTCCCAGCGCCACTGGGCCGCGCGCTTGTTCCACTCCAAGGCATGGGGAATCAAACGCCGGGCAATGGCCCGCACACGGATCACCTGCGGGTGGTTATCGGGCAGCAAAGCGTTCTGCGCCCGCGCCTGCGTGGCCAGCTTCACATACTGCTGGGCCGCCATCTGCTCCACCTGGTCCGCCGGCACCAGTCGCGACAGGCCTGACTGCTTGCCCACTTCCACGCCGTCGCGCGCCTGCGCCCCGGCACCACACATCAACAGGGACAGCAACACTGCCCCGCGAACCCACTGACCTGCATTCATTCGTTTGTCCATGATTACATCAACGTTCGTCCGAGCGATCCAGCATACGGCGCACCGCCGGTAGTATCAAATAAGCTGGGAAAGACAGCCAGAACGTCAAAAAGAAGAAGGCGGCATAGCCCATTTGTTCCACCCCCAGGCCGCCTGCCCAACCGGCCACCGCCCGCGAGAACGCGAAGATGGACGACAGGATGGCATATTCCGTGGTGGCCCGTGTCTTGTGGGTGATCCCCATCAGGAAGGCCAGGAACGCGCCCGTGCCCAAACCGCCCGTGAAACTCTCCAGGCCGCTGGCCGCATACACCACCAATTGGTACTGCGGATCGACCATGCCCGGCAAGGCGTGTGGCACGTACCAGGCCGCCGCCGCGTAGCCCAGGTTGGACATGGCCTGGGCCAGACCCAGCACCCACAGCCCCTTGAAGATGCCCGCGCGGTCCACGTACCAGCCGCCCGCCAGCCCCCCGGCGATCGACAGCCCCAGGCCCACGTTGACGCTGACCAGGCCGATCTGGGCCGGCGTGAACCCCACATCCACCCAGAAGGGCTTGACCATGAAGCCCATGGCCGCGTCCCCCAGCTTGAACAGCAGGATGAACAGCAGCACGGCCAGCATGCCCGGCCGCGCCAACAAGCTGACCCAGGCCCCAAACACCGGCCCATCGGCCAGGGCCTGCGCTTGTGGGCCCCGCGCGGCCGTGACCATCAGACCCGCCCCTGCGAACATCAGCCCCACCGGCACGGCCCCTTTGAACCACCAGGTGCCGGACACCGCCTGCACCGCAGCCCATTCAAAGGTTTTGGCCAAGGGCGACAAGGCGGGCCAAAGCAGGCCTGCCATCACCAGGCCCAAAGCCAGCAGCCACAGCGGTTGCTGGCGCAGCACCAGCCACTCACGCGCTGAAGCCCCTTCTGGGCGAGCAGCCCGGGGCGGTTGTGGGGGCGCCAGCAGCACCGCCATGCCGTTCATCAGCATCAACACCGCTCCAAGGCCATAGGCCGCCGCCCAGTTGGGCTGCCCGGGCGTGCCCATCCAGCCCGCCGCCACCAACAGCCCACCCGCCGCCAGCATGCCCACGCGGTAAAAGCCAATGCGCAGGCCATTGGCCACGCCGTATTGCCCTTGCGCCAGTTGCTCGATCGTGTAGCCGTCGGTGGCGATGTCGTTGGTGGCCGACAAAAAGGTGAACACCGCCAACAGCACCCAAGGCCAGGTCTCGCCCTGCCCCAGGGCTTGCGGGTTCATGGCCAAGGCGCCCAGCACGGCGGCCATGCCGAGGTTGGCGGCCGACATCCACAGCCGGTGGTGCCGCCAGGCGTCCACCAGCGGTGCCCACAGAAACTTCACGGTCCAGGCCAGGCCCAGCAGGCTCAGCAAGCCGATTTCGGCTGGACCCACCCCTGCCTGGCGCAAATGCACCGGGAACAGGTCGAAGAACAGCCCCAGGGGCAGCCCCTCCGAGAAATACAGCAGGCCCACCCAAAACATCAGGCGGCGGGTGGTGGGGGGCTTGGCAACAGGGGCGGGAAAACTCATCCGGGGATTCTAGGGAGGCCTGAATGCACAGAAAGCACGGGGCAGCACCCATATTTTCGGCTTTTGCCACTTCAGATCTGTCTGCAAGATGCCGATAGCGTCATGGATCACCCATGAATAGCGCCTGTTAGGGGCGCATGCCCGGAGGCAAAAGTAATGAATTTTCGCACCAAGATCTGGATGTTGCCCCTCAGCGCAGGGGCCGTGTTCGTCGTCGGCGTGGCGCTGAGCTTCTTCGTGGGGGAGCAAACCTCGCGCGGCCTGCAGCAACTTGAGGCCGTCGACAGCCCGCACATCGACTACGTGCTGGCCGTGGACCGCAGCACCGAGCAACTCCGGCTGACCTTGCAAACGGCCGCCGCCGAGGGCGATCCCGACCGCATCAAGGACACCGATCCCATGGTGGCCAGCGCTCAAGCCGCCCTGGCGTCCATGCAAAAACTGGCAGGCAAGGACGCCGTGGCCAAGGAGTTGGGCGCCGCCTTCAACGCCTACCAGACCTCCGCCATTGGCGCCACACGGGCCCTGCTGACCAAGGCGCCCCCGGGTGACCTGGTTGCGCAAATGCAGTCGTCGCAAACCGTGTTGAGCAAGCTGCTGGACACGCGCAAGACGCAAGCCAAAGCCGCCATCCTGTCAGCCCAGACCGACGCCAAGAACGGGGTCAACACCAGCTTGTGGGTGTCGGTCATCACCGGCGCCATCGTGCTGGCGGTGCTGGGCACCGCCTCGGCGGCCATCGTGAAATCAGTCTGGCGCGACCTGGGTGACGAGCCCACCAAACTGCGCGACCTGGTCAGCCGCATCGCCGAAGGCGACCTGGACCTGGCCATTGAACCCAAAGCAGGCGACAGCACCTCGCTGCGCGCCTCGGTGGTCAACATGACGACCCGGCTTCGCGACACCATCACCCTGATCCGCAACGCCACCGACTCGATCGCCACGGCTTCGCAACAAATCGCCAGCGGCAATCTGGACTTGTCCAACCGCACCGAGAACACCGCTTCGAACCTGGAAAAGACTGCCAGCTCGATGGGCGAGTTGACCGGCACCGTGCGCCAAAGCGCCGACTCGGCCCGCCAGGCCAACCAGCTGGCCTCGGGCGCGGCCACCGCCGCAGTGCGTGGCGAGCAGATCGTCTCGCAGGTCGTGTCCAACATGTCCGAGATCAACGTGGCCAGCCGCAAGATCACCGAGATCATCACCGTGATCGATGGCATCGCCTTCCAGACCAACATCCTGGCGCTGAATGCCGCGGTGGAAGCCGCCCGCGCTGGCGAACAAGGCCGCGGATTCGCGGTGGTGGCGGGCGAAGTGCGCTCGCTGGCCCAACGCAGCGCCCAGGCCGCCAAAGAAATCAAGACACTCATCAACGCCTCGTCCGAGAAGGTCGATTCCGGCTCCAAGCTGGTGCAAGACGCTGGCAACTCGATGACCGAGATCATGACCAGCGTGAACCGCGTGTCGGACATCATCGGCGAGATCAGCGCGGCCTCGACCGAGCAAAGCACCGGCATCGGCCAGGTCAACCAGTCCATCACCGAACTGGACCAGATGACCCAGCAAAACGCCGCCTTGGTGGAAGAATCCGCCGCCGCCGCCGAAAGCCTGAAGGACCAGGCCGGCCGCCTGGCGCAAGCCGTGTCGGCCTTCAAGCTGGGCAGCCACCAAACCGCCAAGCCCTCGGTGGCCACGCCAGTGAGCGCCAAGGTTGAAGCCAGCACCGTGATCGCCAAAGCCCAGACCACGGCGAGGCACACGCCCGCTCCGGCGGCAACCGCCCCGGCCAAACCCGCGCCGGTGAAGGCCGCCTTGCCCAAACCTGTCGCGCCCATCAGCGCGCCCGTGGTCACGGCCAGCGCCAGCAAATCCGCCGCGCCCCCTTCTGACAACGATTGGGAAACCTTCTAAGCGCGCCTCACCGCCCTTCGATTCCCATCACGCCCCGCCACCGCTTAGCCGGTGGCGGGGCGTTGTCATCTAGGTGTTACCTCTGATCGCACCCCCCTAGCTTGCATATTGACGCGGCCCAAAACATCCCACCAGAATCAACGTTCAATCGCGGACAACGCGGCAAAGCGACAAATCGCCACAGCTTTTGCAAAGTTGTCACAGCAGGGCCTTCAATTCGTAGACACTCATGCTCCTCAGCAGTGAATTCAATAGGTTGACGAGATGAGTGAATCGGGAGAGTTCCACCCATCCAGCACCGGCGAACGAACCATCGTGGATGATTGGTTCGAGCCGCTGCCCGATCTGGCCAGCCCGTGCGGCGAGGACCTGGAATACGACAACAGCTTCCTTGAACTGGCCCAGGCCGCCCAAGGCAAGCCCGAAACCCAGTTCGCCCCCGCCGAGCCGCCCGACTGGCGCGCCGTGCACGACATCAGCCAATCGCTCTTCGAGCGCACCCGTGACCTGCGCGTGGCCATGCTCTGGGCCCGAGCCCACATCCAGATCCACGGTTTCTCAGCGGTGCCCGACGCGCTGCGCCTGCAACTCGGCCTGCTCGACCGTTTCTGGGACACCCTGCACCCCCGACCCGACCCCGACGATGGCGACGCGTATGCGCGCCTGAACGTGCTGGCCTTGCTGGGCGAGGTCGAAGGCATGGTGGGCGACGTGCGCAGCGCGCTGGTCATCCAGAACCGCTCCATCGGCGAACTGCGTGTGCGCGACATCGAAGTGATGATGGGCAAGTACCCGCCACGCGATGGCGAAACGCCCATGACCCGCCACCAGGTCGAGCAGATGCTGGTCGCCGCCACCGCCCAAAACGCCGAGCTGCCCGGCCAGGTCACCGCCGCCCTGGCCAACCTCAAGGCCCTGAGCAGCCTGCTGAACGACCACGTGGGCATTGAGCGCGCGCCCGATGTGCGCGCCTTGCACAATCTGATCAGCCTGGTGAAGCAGGTCATGCCCACCGCTGGTGCGGGCAATGACGCCGACGCCGACGCCGGTGCCGAGGCCGAAGCTGGCGCCGACGCTTCTTCGTCCAGCAATGGCAGCCCGGCACCCCGCGCTGCGGGCAAAGGCCTGACCGGGGTGGTGGAGTCCCGCGCCGACGCCCTCAAGGCCATCGACATGGTCTGCGACTACCTGGAGCGCACCGAACCCACCAACCCGGCCCAGTTGTTGCTGCGCCGTGCCCGCCGCCTGATCAACAAGAACTTCCTGCAGCTGATGCGGGAATTGGCCCCCGACGCCCTCAACGAGGTGGCCCGCATCATGGGCGTCGATCCTGAAAGCATCCAATCCGAAGACGTCGAATGACGCGCTTCGGACGATATCAACCCTTCCCCACCCAGATTGACCGGAGGTGACCATGAGTAGCCAGAAATTCATTGCGCGCAACCGCGCACCGCGCGTCCAGATCGAATACGACGTGGAGCTTTACGGCGCCCAGAAGAAGGTGCAACTGCCCTTCGTGATGGGTGTGCTGGCCGACCTGTCGGGCAAGCCCGCGGATCCGCTGGCCCCCGTGGCCGACCGCAAGTTCCTGGAAATCGACGTCGACAACTTCGACTCGCGCATGAAGTCCATGAAACCCCGCGTGGCGTTCCAGGTGCCCAACGGCCTGACCGGCGAAGGCAACATCAGCGTTGACCTGACGTTTGACAACATGGACGACTTCTCGCCTGCCGCCGTGGCCAAGAAGGTCGATGCGCTGAGCAAGCTGCTGGACGCCCGCCAACAGCTGGCCAACCTGGTCACCTACATGGACGGCAAGACCGGCGCTGAAGAACTGATCGCCAAGGTCTTGGCCGATCCCGCCCTGCTGGCCACTTTGGGCAGCGCTGAAAAGCCCGCGGAGTAACTGGAGAACCTCATGGCAGAAACCCAACTCAACACCGCCCTGGCCAGCGCCACGCTGGAAGGCAGTGACCTCGCGTCGCTGCTGCAAAAGGAATTCAAGCCCAAGACCGACGAGGCCAAGAGCGCCGTCGAGATGGCCATCCAGACCCTGGCCCAGCAAGCGCTGTCGCAGACCAAGCTGATCGGCAACGACGTCATCAAGTCCATTGAGGCCATGATCGCCGCGATCGACAAGAAGCTGTCCGACCAGATCAACCTGATCATGCACCACGAAGACTTCCAGAAGCTGGAAGGCGCCTGGCGCGGCCTGCACTACATGGTCAGCAACACCGAGACCGACGAGCAGCTCAAGATCCGGGTGATGAACATCTCGAAGGCGGACCTGGGCAAGACGCTCAAGCGCTTCAAGGGCACGGCCTGGGACCAAAGCCCCATCTTCAAGCGCGTGTACGAAGAAGAGTACGGCCAGTTCGGCGGCGAGCCCTTCGGCTGCATGGTCGGCGACTACCACTTCGACCACAGCCCCCCCGATGTGGAGCTGCTGAGCGAGATGGCCAAGGTGTGCGCGGCCTCGCACATGCCCTTCATCTCGGGCGCCTCGCCCACGACCATGCAGATGGAATCGTGGCAAGAGCTGGCCAACCCGCGTGACCTGACCAAGATCTTCTCGACGCCCGAGTACGCCGCCTGGCGCTCGCTGCGCGAGTCGGACGATGCCAAGTACATCGGCCTGGCCATGCCCCGCTTCCTGTCGCGCCTGCCTTATGGCTCGCGCACCAACCCGGTCGAAGAGTTCGACTTCGAGGAAGACACCGGCGCGGCCGACCACAACAAGTACACCTGGGCCAATGCCGCTTACGCGATGGCCACCAACATCAACCGCTCCTTCAAGGAGTTCGGCTGGTGTTCGCGCATCCGTGGCATTGAATCGGGTGGTGCGGTGCAGAACCTGCCTTCGCACACCTTCCCGACCGACGACGGCGGCGTGGACATGAAGTGCCCCACCGAAATCGCCATCGCCGACCGCCGCGAAGCGGAACTGGCCAAGGCCGGCTTCATGCCTTTGGTGCACAAGAAGAACAGTGACTTCGCCGCCTTCATCGGTGCGCAATCGCTGCAAAAGCCCGCCGAGTACGACGACCCGGACGCCTCGGCCAACGCCAACCTGGCGGCCCGCCTGCCCTACCTGTTCGCCACCTGCCGCTTCGCTCACTACCTGAAGTGCATCGTGCGCGACAAGGTCGGTTCGTTCAAGGAACGCGACGACATGCAGCGCTGGTTGCAAGACTGGATCCTGCAGTACGTGGACGGGGATCCTGCGCACTCGTCCGAGTCGACCAAGGCCAGCAAGCCTCTGGCCGCCGCGGAAGTGGTCGTCGAGGAAGTCGAGGGCAACCCCGGCTACTACTCGTCCAAGTTCTTCCTGCGCCCTCACTATCAGCTCGAAGGGCTGACGGTTTCCCTGCGCCTGGTCTCGAAGCTGCCCTCCGCCAAAGCGGGCTGATCGGGCCTGAGGCCATTTTCCAGACGTTCATCCATTCAACACCACTTTCAATTTAGGAGCACACCATGGCTGTAGACATGTTCATCAAGATCGGCGACGTCAAGGGCGAATCGCGCGACAAGACCCACGCGGGCCTCATCGACGTTCTGGCCTGGAGCTGGGGCATGAGCAACTCAGGCTCGGCCCACACGGGCGGCGGCGCTGGTTCGGGCAAGGTCAACGTGCAAGACCTGTCGTTCACCAAGTACATCGACAAATCGTCGACCAACCTGATCCTGGCTTGCTGCAAGGGAACCCACTACCCTGAAGTGACCCTGACTGTGCGCAAGGCTGGCGACAAGCCCCTTGAGTACCTCAAGATCACCCTGACCGAAGTGCTGGTCACCTCGGTGAGCACCGGTGGCAGCGGTGGTGAAGACCGCCTGACTGAAAACGTCACGCTGAACTTCGCCAAGTTCAAGGTGGCCTACCAGCCGCAAGACAAGACCGGCGCCAAGGAAGGCGGCGAAGTTCTTGCCGTCTACAACATCGCCGAAAACGTCGACGCCTGATCCTCGATCAGCTCGCCGTTTTTTTGAAGGGCAAGGGGTCAGCCCCTTGCCCTTCAATGGTTTGAATCCATCGCACGCCATTGGCAGAGGTTCCTTATGTCCCTGGGTGACATGTTTTTCAAAGTCGATGGCAGCCGCTCCGGCGCGGTCAAGGGCGAAGCCAACGACACCGCCCACGCTGGCGAGATCGACATCCTGGACTGGTCATGGGGCATGCGCTCGCCCTCGGCCATGGGCGGCGGTGGCGCCGCTGGCAGGACCGCACTCGATGCCTTGAACATCACCAAGCGCGTGGACAGTGCCTCGACGGCCCTGATGTCCGTCATGCGCAACAACGAATTGATCAAGAAAGGCGTGCTCACCGTTCGAAAGTCCGGCAGCAAGCCTGTTGAATACTTCATCGTGACGATCGAGAACGCGCGCATCACGTCGTACGACGTGGCCACCGTGGAAGGCGCCGCCCACCAGATGGTGGAGAAGCTCAGCCTGAGTTTTCAAAAAATCTCGATCGATTACTACCCACAGGACGGCACGGGTTCGCGCAAAGGCGGCTCCAATTTCTCGACCGACGTGGGCCCCACCTGAGCGACTCCGACATGAACGCACCTTCTGCCACCTCCACCCCCGAAGACAGCCTGCGCGCGGGCGACCCGCAACAGGCGCTCAAGCAACTGCAAGACCTGATCCGCAGCAAGCCGGGCGATGCCAAGCTGCGCGTCTTCCTGTTCCAGTTGCTGTGCGTGCTGGGCCAGTGGGAGCGTGCGCTCAACCAGTTGAATGTGGCCACCGAGCTGGACGCCTCCACCCTGGCCATGGCGCAAACCTACCGTGAAGGCATCAAGTGCGAGTTGCTGCGCGCCGAGGTCTTCAAGGGCCTGAAGGTGCCGATGATCTTTGGCCAGCCTGAACCCTGGCTGGCGCTGCTGATCGAAGCCCTGCTGCGCGAAGGCAAGGGCGAGCACGCCGATGCCAATTCGCTGCGCGACCAGGCGTTTGAGCAAGCCCCGGCCGTGAGCGGCACCGTGGGCGAGGGTGATGCTGCCCAGGCCTTCGAGTGGATCGCCGACGCCGACATGCGCTTGGGCCCGGTCATCGAAGCCGTCATCAATGGCAAGTACTACTGGGTGCCTTTCGCGCGCCTGAGCGCACTCACCATCGACCCGCCCGAAGACCTGCGCGACGCCGTGTGGATGCCCGCGCACTTCGTGTTCGAGAACGGTGGCGAATCGGTGGGCCTGATCCCCACGCGCTATGCCGGCTCCGAGGCCAGCACCGAGGGGCTCATCGCCCTGTCGCGCAAGACCGACTGGGTCGAATCGACCCCCGGCTTTTACACCGGCCTGGGCCAGCGCCTGTTCACCACCAACGAGGGTGATTTCCCCTTGATGGACTTGCGCAGCGTCACCTTCAACGCGACGCCGTCCGACGCCACGGACACGGCCGACGCGGCCGAGTAAGCACGCCGCCATGGCCGAGCAGACGCCACAAGAACGCTTGCAGCCCGCGCTGCTGGACCGCCTGATGGACGACAACCCGGACGTTCAGGCCGAGTCGCGCGAGATGCGGGTCATGTCCCGCAACCGCATGCGCGAGGCCGTGCTGCGCGACCTGGCCTGGCTGTTCAACTGCACGCAGATGTCGGGCGACTTCAACTGGCCCGCGCACCCGCATGTGCAGCGCTCGGTGCTCAACTTCGGCCTGCCGACCTTGTCGGGCGAGACGGCGTCCACCCTGGACGTGATCGACCTGGAAACCCAAGTTCGCCAGGCCCTGCTGGATTTCGAGCCACGCATCATGGCCTCCACCCTGCAGGTCAGCGCCCTGATGGACGAGATGACGATGGACCACCACAACGTCATCAGCTTTCGCATCACCTGCAACCTGTGGGCGCAGCCCGTGCCTTTCGAGCTGATGCTGCGCACCGAGGTGGACCTGGAATCTGGCCAGGTTGAAATCAAAGAACTGACGAGGTAAGAAGAGCCCCATGGACCCGCGACTGCTGCGCTACTACAACCAGGAATTGCAGCATCTGCGCGAGATGGGGGCCGAGTTCGCCCAGCAGTTTCCGAAGATCGCCGGGCGCCTGGGCATCGATGGCATCGAGGTCAACGACCCGTATGTGGAGCGCCTGCTGGAGGGCTTTGCCTTCCTGACCGCGCGCGTGCAGCTCAAGCTGGATGCCGAGTTCCCGCGCTTCACCCAGCGCTTGCTGGAGATCGTGCACCCGCACTTCCTGGCGCCCACACCGGCCATGCTGATCGCGCAACTGCAGCCCGACCTGGGCGACAGCAACCTGGCGCGCGGCGTGACCGTGCCGCGTGGCAGCCCCATGCGCGGCAGCCAGGTCGCCAAGGACGAAACCGCCTGCCAGTTCCGCACCGCGCACGATGTGACCCTGTGGCCGCTGGAGATCACCGGGGTCGAGTACTTCAGCTACGCGGCCGACCTGCCCTTGTCCACCCTGTCGGTGGGCCGCAAGGTCAAAGGCGGCCTGCGCCTGAAGCTGCGCACCACGGCGGGCGTCAACTTCAGCCAGCTGGCCTTGAACGACCTGCGCCTGCACTTCAGCGGCAGCGACGACATCGCCTACAAGCTGCACGAGCGCGTGCTGGGCAGCACCATCGGCGCGCTGGTCATGCCCGGCGGCAAAGGCAGCACGCAGCACACCTTCATGCCCCCCACCACCGTGCAGCCCGTGGGCTTTGACGACGAGCACGCGCTGCTGCCCTTGAGCCTGCGCGGCTTTTCAGGCTACCGCTTGCTGCAGGAATACTTCGCTTTTCCGCAGCGCTTTTTGTTCTTCGACCTGAAGGGCGTGGGCGACGCGCTGCGCGCACAAGGCGGCACCGAGGCCGAGATCGTGCTGCTGTTCGACCGCGCCGATGCCTCGCTGGAGAGCGTGGTCGATGCCAGCAACCTGGCCCTGAACTGCACCCCGGCCATCAACCTGTTCGAGCGCCGCTGCGACCGCATCCACGTCACGCCCACGCAGAACGACTACCACGTGCTGGTGGATCGCACCCGGCCGATGGACTTCGAAATCTACGACCTGCTGGAGGTGAACGGCTATGGTGTGGGCATCGACAGCGAGCGGCGCTTTTTGCCGTTTTACGCGGCCTTCCACACCGAAGACCGCCAGCACAACGCCTACTACGCCATCCAGCGCGAACCGCGCCTGCTGTCCACCACGCAAAAGCGCAACGGCGCGCGCTCGTCCTACGTGGGCACCGAGATGTACATCTCGCTGGTCGACCCGCGCGAGGCGCCCTACCCCGGCGACCTTCGCCAACTCGGCCTGAGCGCCCTGTGCACCAACCGCGACCTGCCCTTGCTGATGCCGGTGGGCCTGGGTCAGAGCGACCTCACGCTGGACGACTCCGCACCCGTCAAGGCCATCCGCGTCATCAAGGGGCCGTCCAAGCCTTTGTCGGCCTTGCGCGATGGCGGCATCGCCTGGAAGTTCGTCAACCAGTTGTCGCTCAACTACCTGTCGCTGCTGGACACCGACGCGCATCAAGGCGCCGCCGCCTTGCGCGAGCTGCTGACCTTGTACGCCGACAACGGCGATGGCGGCATGCTCAAGCAGATCGAAGGCCTGCGCTCGGTCAGCACGCAGCCCATCGTGCGGCGCCTACCCATGCCGGGGCCCATCACCTTTGGGCGCGGCCTGGCCATCAACCTGGAGGTTGATGAAATGGCCTTCCAGGGCCTGAGCGCCTTCCTCTTCGGCTCCGTGCTGGAGAACTTCTTCGCGCGGCACGTGTCGATCAATGCCTTCACCGAAACCACGCTGCGCTCACAGTCGCGCGGTGACATCAAACGCTGGGTGCCGCGCGTCGGCACCCGGGCGATCATCTGATGACAGACGACGTGCGCCCCAGCGACCCGTTCGCGGCCCTGGCCGCCGAACCGTACCGCTACGACTTCTTCCAGGCCTTGCGCTGGATCGAAGCGGCGCACCCCGGCAAGCCGCGCCTGGGCACGGCCCGCAAGCCGGCCGATGAGCCCTTGCGCCTGGGCCAGACGGCCGACCTGGGCTTTGCGCCCAGCACCTTGTCGTCGTTCAAGTACGGTGTGAATGGTGCGGCGCCCCGCCTGGAGGTGCGCTTCTTTGGCCTGTTTGGCCCCAACGGCCCCTTGCCGCTGCACCTGACCGAGCACGCGCGCGAACGCATCCTGCACAAGGGCGACCACACTTTCTCGCGCTTCGCTGACCTGTTCCACCACCGGCTGTTGCTGCTGTTCTACCGCGCCTGGGCGCAGGCCCAACCCACCGTCAGCCTGGACCGGCCCAACCAAGACCGCTTCGCCGACTACGTGGGCTCGCTGGTGGGCATCGGTGGCCCCACCTGGCGCCAGCGCGATGCCGCCCCGGATCACATCAAGCTGTACTTCGCGGGCCAACTGTCGCGCCAGGTGCGCAATGCCGAAGGGCTGGAATCGCTGCTCAGCGGCTACCTGCGCCAACGCGTGCGCATTGAGACCTTCGTTGGCCACTGGATGACGCTGCCAGTCAGCGAACGCACGCGAATGGAGCGCGGCGGCGGCATCAGCTCGCAGCTCGGTTCGGGTGCCGTGCTGGGCGGCAAGGTCTGGGACCGGCAGCACAAGTTCCGCATCCACATCGGCCCGCTCAGCCTGGCCCAGTACGAAGCCTTCTTGCCCGATGGCCCCGCCATGGCCGGCGTGACCGCGCTGGTGCGCCAGTACTTCAGCATGGAGCTGGACTGGGACGTGCGCCTGCACTTGCGCAGCACCGACGTGCCCGCCACGCGCCCCGGCCTGAATGGCCGCCTGGGCTGGACCAGCTGGGTCGGCAAGCGCCGCCAGGCTGGCCACGCCGACTCGCTCACCCTGCACCCCGAATCCTGGCGAAGGCCTGCCAAAGGCCCCCGCGCCAACGCCGCTTAAACACAAACGATCAGACTGAAAGGATCCCCCATGGGAGAAATCAACCGCGTCACCCTGTTCGGCAAACTCAACAGCACCGGCTACAAGGCCGTCGAGGGCGCCACCGTGTTCTGCAAGTTGCGGGGCAATCCTTATGTCGAGCTGGAGCACTGGGTCGCGCAGATCGTGCAGAACCCCGACAGCGACTGGCACCGCATCATCAAGCACTACGGCCTGGACACCTCGGTGCTGGCCAAGGACATCACCACGGCACTTGACCGCCTGCCGCGCGGTGCCACGTCCATCTCCGACCTGTCGGACAACATCAGCCAGGCCGTTGAACGCGGCTGGGTGTATGGCTCGCTGATGTTCGGCGACAGCGCCGTGCGCACCGGCTATTTGCTGCTGGGCATGCTCAAGACCAGCTTCCTGCGCAACGCCCTGTTCGCCATCTCGCGCCAGTTCGAGAAGGTCAAGCCCGATGACCTGAGCGAGAACCTGGCCAAGATCATCGAAGGTTCGCCCGAAGACGGGCTGAGCGCCAGCGATGGCTCCGGCGTGGGCGGTGCGCCTGGTGAGGCCAGTGGCGCTTTGGCGCCCGCGCAGATGGGCAAGCAAGAGGCCCTGAAGAAGTTCACGGTGGACCTGACCGAACAAGCGCGCAGCGGCAAGATGGACCCCATCGTGGGCCGCGACGACGAGATCCGTCAGGTGGTCGACATCCTGATGCGCCGCCGTCAGAACAACCCCATCCTGGTGGGCGAGGCCGGTGTCGGCAAGACTGCCGTGGTCGAAGGCTTCGCGCAGCGCATCGCGCGCGGCGACGTGCCACCTTCGCTGAAAGACGTGGAGCTGCGCTCGCTGGACGTGGGCCTGCTGCAAGCCGGTGCCAGCATGAAGGGCGAGTTCGAGCAACGCCTGCGCGCCGTGATCGACGAAGTGCAAGCCAGCCCCAAACCCATCATCTTGTTCGTGGACGAGACTCACACGCTGGTCGGCGCGGGCGGTGCCGCTGGCACGGGCGACGCTGCCAATCTGCTGAAGCCTGCCCTGGCGCGCGGTACGCTGCGCACCATCGGGGCCACCACCTTCGCCGAGTACAAAAAACACATCGAGAAAGACCCGGCCCTGACCCGTCGCTTTCAGACCATACAGGTCGACGAGCCGGATGAAGCCAAGGCCATCTTGATGATGCGTGGCGTGGCCAGCACGATGGAAAAACACCACAAGGTGCAGATTCTGGACGAGGCACTGGAAGCCGCAGTGAAGCTGTCGCACCGCTACATCCCCGCACGCCAGTTGCCCGACAAGTCCGTCAGCCTGTTGGACACGGCCTGTGCCCGCGTGGCCGTCAGCCTGCACGCCACCCCCGCCGAGGTGGACGATTGCCGCAAGCGCATTGAAGCGCTGGAAACCGAACTGGGCATCATCGCTCGCGAAAAAGCCATTGGCATCGACATCGGCAAACGCGAGACCGATGCCACCGAACTGCTGGCGAGTGAGCGCGTGCGCCTGGCCGCATTGGATGAGCGCTGGAACGCCGAGCGCACCCTGGTTGACGAATTGCTGGCCCTTCGCGCCAAGCTGCGCGCCGGCATCCGCCCCGTTGAAGGCACGGGCAGCACGCTGGAGGCCGCCGCCGAAGCCGTCGCCCCCGATGCCGTGGCACCCAACGACGAAGCCCTGGAAGCCGAACGCGTTGCGCTGCTGGCCCAACTCAACATCGTGCAAGACAAGCTGACCGCCCTGCAAGGCGAGACGCCGCTGATCCTGCCCACGGTGGATTACCAGGCCGTGGCCGCTGTGGTGGGCGACTGGACCGGCATCCCCGTGGGTCGCATGGCACGCAACGAAGTCGAAACCATCTTGAAGGTGTCGTCCTTGCTGGCCCAACGCGTGATCGGTCAAGACCACGCGATGGACATGATTGCCAAGCGCATTCAAACCTCCCGAGCTGGCCTGGACAACCCCAGCAAGCCCATTGGCGTGTTCATGCTGGCGGGCACCTCGGGCGTTGGCAAAACCGAGACCGCACTGGCCTTGGCGGAAGCTTTGTATGGCGGTGAGCAGAACCTCATCACCATCAACATGAGTGAGTACCAAGAGGCCCACACCGTGAGCACGCTGAAGGGCGCGCCTCCCGGCTACGTGGGCTATGGCGAAGGCGGCGTGCTGACCGAAGCCGTGCGCCGCAAGCCCTACAGCGTGGTGCTGCTCGATGAGGTCGAGAAGGCCCACCCCGATGTGCACGAGATGTTCTTCCAGGTGTTTGACAAGGGCTTCATGGAAGACGGCGAAGGCCGCTTCATCGACTTCAAGAACACCTTGATTTTGTTGACGACCAATGCTGGCACCGACCTGATCGCGGGCCTGTGCAAAGACCCCGACCTGATGCCCGATCCCGAAGGCATGGCCAAGGCCCTGCGCGAGCCGCTGCTCAAGATCTTCCCGCCCGCGCTGCTGGGCCGACTGGTCGCGATCCCCTACTACCCACTGTCGGATGTGATGCTGGGCCAGATCGTCAAGCTGCAGCTGAACCGCATCAAAAAGCGCGTGGAAGCCCGCTACAAGATCCCCTTCAACTACAGCGAGGACGTGGTCAAGCTGGTCGTGTCGCGCTGCACCGAAGGCGAATCGGGCGGCCGCATGATCGACGCGATCCTGACCAACACCATGCTGCCCGATGTCTCGCGCGAGTTCCTCACGCGGATGATGGAAGGCCAGGAGATCAAGGGCGTGAACGTTGGCGTGAGCAACGGCGAGTTTTCTTACGATTTCAATTGAACTTCAACCCGACGAAAACAGGAGAGTGACCATGGCTGGATACGTGTACAACTGGGGTGACGCCGACGTCACCGATGCGATGGCCTCCGTGAAGTGCGCGGGCATGATCAGCGAGGCGGGTGCGGATGGTTACGGGGGCACCAACTGGTGCTTCACCATCGTTGGCGCGGAAGGCCAACAGTGGCACGCCCACCTGAATGGCGGCAAGGATGGCCGCAAGGTCAATGTGCTTCGCTACAAGAAGTCCAGCTCGGACGCGGGAGGCAGCAATGTCATCAAGTTCCTGGACACGGGCTCGGGCTACCCCACCAGCAAAGAGAACATGAAGCGCTTGGCCAGCGTTTGCGGCACCGACTACCCAAAGTTCAACAAGCTGTTGACGGCGCTCGCCCAGGCACTGGACACCTACGTCATCGCCAACCCCTGACACCAGGAGGCCCCATGAACGTCTTCACCGAGGTCTACAACAAGTCGGTTGATCTGCTGAAAGCGCCCACCCTGGACGACAGCTGGAAAACCATCGAGGCCAACCTCAAGACCTTGCTGGAAGCCGACGGCCCCAACGCCGGCAAGGCCAAGGTGCTGGATGACTTGCGCGACCAGCTCAAGAAAGCCAGCAAGGGCAAGGCCGTGGCCAAAACCGCCATGGCCGAAGAGATCGCCAAGGCCAGCAAGGCGGGCACCGTCGGCTACCAGGACCGCGCGGCCCTCATCAAGACCATGCAGCACTTCCACATGGTCGAGAAAAAAGGCGGCCAAAGCATCTGGGTGGTCGATCCGCCCAAAGCCTTCGTCACCTGGCCTTACGACCAGTTGGCGGGCAAGAGCGAAGCCGACCTGAAGGCCGAGTTGCAGTCCGACACCGAGGTGTTTGGCAAGGGCAACCGCAAGATGATGTCGGACTCGTTGCAACTGGCCCGCAAGTGGTCGGCCGACGTCCAGATCAAATTGGGCGCGCCCAACGCCAAGACGCTGGAGAAGATCAAGCGCTGGTTCCATGCCGATGGCGCGTCGGCCGATGAGATCGCGGCCACGGCCAAAACCCTGGCCGATGGCTTCAAGAAGATCCACGCCAGCTGCAATTCTTCGCGCGTGATTTTCTCGGATCGGCCGCACCTGCGGGCCAGCGGCGAATGGGACAACGTGTACGCCTCGGTCAATGAGGCCGACGCCATGCCCGTCATCTACATCTTCCAGGTGTTCCTGACCACGGGCAAGCGCAATGCGCTGGGCAGCATTCCCAAGCTGTGGCTGTGCGCGCTGACCGTGGTGCACGAGTTGTCGCACAAGCTGCTCAAGACCGACGACATCCGCTATGACGATGACGGCCTCAAGCCGGGTGACAGCTTCACGGCCGAACAGGCCCTCAAGAATGCCGACAGCTGGGCCTACTTTGCCGCCGACATGGTGGGGGCCTTGACCCCAGGCACGATCACCAAGGTGCTGACATGACCGCGAGGCCGACCGCGCTCTCAAGCATGCTCTTGCTGCTGAGCCTGTCGGCCTGTTCATGCCCCACCACACAAGCAGCCGCCCCCCAGGAGAAGACCATGGAAAGCCCCAAACGCCGAGTCCCCAATGTTGCCCCCGTGGTGGCGGGCAACACCCGCTATGAAGTCGTGCGCGGCGCCCGCTCACGCGGCTTTGCACAGAACGGTGGCGTCATCGCGGCCATCGACGTGGCCAGCGGCAAAGAGCTTTGGACGCTGATGCTTTACGAAACCGCCTACGACGCCCAGGAAGAGAAAGACGTGCAAGACCGCTTCATCACCGAGATGAGCCTGAGCACCGACCGCCAAAGCCTGCTGGTCAAAAGCGAGAACAAGAAGACCTACCTGGTCAAGCTGGCCGACCGCGCCGTCACCGTTCAACCCTGACCCCACCTCTTCAAGGCAGTAACACTCCATGGCCACCACCACCCTGACCCGCGCTGACTACATCGGCATGGGCGCGATCGCCAATGCCCGCCGCGATCTCCTGTCGCAAACCTTCAAAGGCACCAAGCTCAAGTTCGGCTCCACCGACAAGGTGGCCGTGGCCAAGAAGCTGCTGACTTCGGCCAAGAAAGCGCGCTCCTCGACCAACAAGCTCACAGGCCCGGCCAAGACCACGGCCAGCAGCGTCTCGGCCATCCCGGGTGTTGAAAAAGCGGTGAAGGAATTCATCGTGCAGTGCGCCGACCTGGACGGCATCGAGGACGTGATCGAGGCCATCACCTCGGCCGTGCTGGCCGACATCATTGCCGAGATCGTGCCCGTGGTCGGCGTGCTCGTCAGCGGGGGCAAGCTCGCCAAAGCGGGCAAGGCCGTGGTCGAAGACGGCTACAACCTGTACCAGTGCCGCAACTACAAGAAGGGCTTCCTGCGGGGCGACCCGGTGGCCGCGGCCGAGGCGGTGCAGATCCTCATCCAGCGCGACCTGGCCAGGCACTCGATCCAGTTGGCCCAGCAGGCCACGGCCACCGGCGCCAAGATCGCCGGGCTGTTCGCCGACATGGGCACCGGCACCACGGCCGCCATCGGTCTGGCCAATGCCCTGGCCAGCCTGGGCCTGGAGTTGTTCTCGCTGGGCCTGTCCATCAAGGACATGCGCGCGGGCAACCGCCGCCTGGCCACGCCTGAAACGCTGGACCTCACGGTGTTCGAAGATTGCCCCATCCTGGGCTGCTACCTGCTGACCTGCGCCGACACCTCGTCGGTGGCCAACTTCTTCGTGGCCGACATTGGCCTGCCCGGCTGGATGGACAAGGTCGAGAAGATCAAGAAGACGCAGATGGACCCGATGCTCAAGATCGCGCGCAAGAACATCGCGTCCTCGCGCATCCAGCTGGAAGGGCTGTCGCAGAACAAGGCCACGCACCAGAGCAAGGGCTTCTTTGCATCGATCAAGCGCAAGGCCGCCAAACTGGTGTGAGCCACGCCATGCGCCTGGAATGCGTGGTGTGCGGCACCGTCGTGCTCACCACGCGATCACCTGGCGCGACGGGGCCTTACCCCATCTGCCACGCGGTGCCCTGCCGCATGGTGCTGGACCAGCGCGCCACGATGGGCGAGGCGGCGTTTCAGAGGCACCTGCATTGGCGGGCCAAGAACACGCGTGAGCAACGCGCCCGCGCCCGTGCCGAGGACGAGCGCCTGCAGGCGTGGACCGAGGCCGAGTCCGCGGAGAACGCTGGCCATTGGGCTGCGGTCGAGGCCGTGTTGCCCGGGCATCGGCCGGATCAGTTCATTCGGCTGGCACTGCCCAGCGGGCCCGCGCGCCCGCGCAAACTGGCACAGCGCCGCCGTCAACATTACCTTGATCACTTGACAGCGGTCATCGCGCAGGCCTTCTTGCCCGGCGATGAAGTGCCGCCTGCAGACACCGTGGCCGTTGATGCCCGATCAACACTGCCCGGCCAGGTGTGCGCCCTGTGCCGTGGTGGCTGCTGCACAAGGGGCGGGGACACCGCCTACCTCTCGGCCGACACGGTGCGCCGCTTCATGGCGCAACAGCCGCATTGGCAGCCCGCGCAGGTGCTGTCGGCTTACCTGGACCGCCTGGCCCCCAAAACCCTGGTGGGCTCCTGCATCAACCACACGGCCGGTGGTTGCGCCTTGCCGCGCGAGATGCGCTCGGACGTCTGCAATCGCTACCTGTGCGAATCGCAGAAGGCGCTGCTGGAGCGCCTGGATGAAGCCCCCGCGCTGCGGGGCGTGGTGGTGGTTCAGCGCCGCCAGGACCACTGGAGCCGCCACCGGCCGGAACTCGACAACGGCATCGTCGGCTCGGCCACCATCACCGAATCGGGCATCAGCCCATGGCCTGGAAACTCATGACGCGCACCGCGTTGCGGTGCTTGTAGCTCAGCAAGGGCATGAGGCCCAAAGCCAGCAGGCGGTCGCCCACGGTCTCGCTCAGGTTGGCCTCGGCGCACGGCAGCAAGTGCTTTTCGCCATCGCGCTCCAGCACGTAGGCGGGCAGGTCTTCCACATCACGCAGGTCGCCCACGCGCATGATCCAGCCTCGGTCCATGAAGGATTGGCCAATGAGTTGCGCGCAGGCCAGCGCGCCATTGCCCCACAGGGCGTGCTCGTGCGCGAAAGCGGGCACCATCTCTTCAAAAGGCCCGGCCGCGATGGGATCGGTGGCCTGGCCATAGGGCAGGCGCAACAGGATGCGCGGCCAGGCCAGGTGCACGCTGGCCGCTTCGGGGGTGCGTCGGAAAGCGTCCCAGCGCGCTTGCTCGTCCAGGGCCATGCCGGGCCACTGTGCAGGGTCTGCGCCATCCGCCAAAGAGGCCAGGCCGACCACGGCCGGTTGCGCCGCGGCCATGAAGGTGCTACCCACTTGGCGGGCCAAGGCGCCCAGCGCGGCCAGCAGGCTCAGGTCGGCGGCCGAAGGGCCGAACGCTTGCAAGCCCACGACCAGCGCCACGGCGGGCGCGCCCGCTTCGTCGGCCTCGGCCAAACGCTGAAGCGCTTGCGCCAGGCTGGTCTTGCTGGCGTCGCCCTGGGAGGCGTCCACATCGGCCTGCAACTCGGCCTGGCCCACGTCCAGCAGGTACAACTGCAAGTCGCCGTCCAGGTCCAGGCTGCGCACCAGTTGCTGCACGCCCAGCCAGGCGGCTTCAAGCGCTTGAAAGGCCGGGTGGTGCAACACCGCGCGCCACAGATCGGCCTGGGCGGCTTGTTGCGCCGCCACGGACTGGGCGTGGCCCGCCGACACTTCGGGCACCAGGGACGGCGCCACGATGCGCTGAATCAAGGCATCGAGGCCGGTGCTGACCGCAGGCTCGGGCTTGCGGCCCAGCAGGCGCTCCAGGGTCGAGGCATCGTTCTCGCGCGGGGCCGAAGCCGGTGCGGCCGAGGGTGCCGAGGCCACAGCGACCGGCGCGGTCAGGCTCACAGTCGGCAAGCGTCCCGCCAGTTGATCGGGGTGGAAATCGTCCAACGCGCTGAATGCCAGCTCAAGCCGGTCATTCACCGCGCCCGGCCAAGGCAAGGACAAGGCCGGCGCCAGGCGCTTGAACACGGCCTCGAAGTTGTCGATGTCCACGCGCTGAGGCGCGCGCTGCGCCAGTGGCTTGGCCTGGACCAGCCCCCGCAGGCCATGCCCGCTGAAGTCACCCAGCACCACGATCCGAAAGGGCCCGTCGTGTAATCCAAAATCCAATCGTCCTGTCATGACCCCACCCCCAAATAATTGCCGACATAATGGGACATGCCCGCCAAAAGACACTCAAGTTTGCCTGGAAAAGCGCTTCAGCACGTCAGCTTGAAAGACGCCTTGCCCATCGCAATGCAATTGCATCAAAACGGCCACATGGCGGCGGCCCAGCAAATGTATGAACGCATTTTGCGGCTCACCCCACGGCAAGCCAACGCGGTGCACTTCCTGGGCGTGCTGCACCACCAGATGGGCCGCAGCGATCAGGCCGTCAAACACATCCGCCGCTCCATCGAGCTCGACCCCAAGGTGCCCGATTGGTATAACAACCTGGGCAATGTGCTGCTCGAATCAAAACGCCTGGCCGAGGCCGCCGATGCTTACGAACAAGCGGCCGAGATGTCGCCCAGCAACGCCACCATCCTGAACAATCTGGGCGCCCTGCGTCGTGCGCAAGAGCGCTTTGACGAAGCGGAGGTGGCCTACACCAAGGCCCTGGCCCTGGACCCCGCGCGCCCCGAGGCCCACAACAACCTGGGCAACCTGCTGCGGCTGCAGGGCCGCACGCAAGAATCCTTGCAGCACTTCTGCGAAGCCCTGATCCTCAACCCCAAGCAGCACCACGCCCGCAAGATGCTGGGCATCGCGTACTACACGCTCAGGCGCTTCGAAGAAGCCGCCAAGGTCTACCGCGAATGGCTGGCCGAGGAGCCCGACAACCCCGTGCCCAAGCACTACCTGGCCGCCTGCACCGGGCAGGACGTGCCCGAGCGCGCCGACGATGCCTATGTGGCCAACACCTTCGACGAGTTCGCCGACAGCTTCGACGCCAACCTGGAAATGCTCACCTACCGCGCGCCCCAACATGTCGCCGACGTGGTCAAGCGCCTGGGCGGCACCCCGGCCAAACAATGGCGGGTGCTGGACGCCGGTTGCGGCACCGGCCTGTGTGGCCCGCTGATCGCGCCCTATGCGCAGCGCCTGGTCGGCATCGACCTGTCGGGCCAGATGCTGGCCAAGGCCCAACCCAGGCAGGTGTACGACGAGTTGATCCAGGCCGAGCTGACGGCATTCCTGCAGTCACAGCACCAAGCCCATGACCTGATTGTGTCGGCCGACACCCTGTGCTACTTTGGCAAACTGGAAGCGGTGTGCCAAGCCGCTCGGCGCGCCCTGGCCCCCGGCGGCTGGTTGATCTTCACCGTGGAGAGCCTGGAAGGCGGCGATGCTGCAGAGCAGTACCACCTCAATCCCCACGGCCGCTACAGCCACCGCCGCGAGTACGTCGAGCAAGTGCTTGGCCAGGCGGGCTTCGAGCACCTTGGCGCCGAAGCCATCCACCTTCGCAACGAAGGCGGCGTGCCCGTGCCAGGCTGGCTCTTCACCGCACAACACCCCTAACCTCAGGACCCCACCATGCCCGTACCCCCTCGCCTGATGGAGATCAGCACGCCGCTGGGCAACGACGTGCTGCTGATGCGATCCATGTCGGCCACCGAGTCGCTGGGCCAGCTTTACGAGTTCAACATCAGCGCGCTGTCTGACGACAAAGGCATCGCGGTCAACGACCTGCTGGGCAAGCCCATCACCGTCAAGCTGGAGCTGGCCGATGGCGGCCAGCGCGAGTTCAGCGGCATCGTCACGCGCTTTGGCCAGGTGGGCTTTGTGGGCCGCTTGTTCGAGTACCAACTGGTGGTGTGCCCCTGGTTGTGGCTGCTCACGCGCACCCACGACTGCCGCGTTTTCCAGAACAAGTCGGTGCCCGACATCATCAAGCAGATCTTCGAGAAGTACTCCTCCGACTTCTCGGACAAGCTGAGCGGCAGCCACCCGGTGCGCGATTATTGCGTGCAGTACCGCGAAAGCGATTTCAACTTCATCAGCCGCCTGATGGAAGAAGAAGGCATCTACTATTACTTCGAGCACAAGGACAGCAAGCACACGCTGGTGCTGGCCAACAAGGACAGCGCTCACACGCCCTACGCCGGCCATGCCGACATGGTTTACCGCGAGACGCTGTCCGGGGGCATCGACCTGGAGGCGATCACGCGCTGGCAGTTCAACCACGAGATCCGCACCGGCAAGGTCTCGCTGACCGACTACAACTTCACCACACCCTCGACCAACCTGCTGGCCAGCGCCGAGCTGGCGCGCTCGCACTCGCACGCCAGCGGCGAGGTTTACGACTACCCCGGCAGGCACCTGGTCAAGGCCGATGGCGAGCGCTATGCCAACTTGCGGCTGGAAGGCTTTCAGTCACTGCACGCCCAGGTGTATGGCGAAGGCAATGTGCGCGGCTTGGTCACCGGCTCGCGCTTCACGCTGAAAGAGTTCCCGCGCGAGGATCAGAACCGCGAGCACATCGTCACCTCCACCCGCATCCAGATGGGCTATGGCGAGTACGAAGGGCAAAGCGGCGCGGCGCCTTACTTCAATTGCCAGTTCACCGCACTGGACAGCCGCGAGGTGTTCCGCTCGCCCGATCGCGCCATCCGCGTGCGCGTGGCGGGCCCGCAAACCGCCATTGTGGTCGGCCCCAGTGGCGACGAGATCCACACCGACGAGTACGGCCGCGTGAAGATCCAGTTCTACTGGGACCGCGAAGGCAGCAAGAACGAGAACAGCTCCTGCTGGGTGCGCGTGTCATCGCCCTGGGCGGGCAAGAACTGGGGAATGATCAACATCCCCCGCATCGGGCAGGAGGTCGTGGTTGACTTCCTGGAAGGCGACCCGGACCAGCCGCTGATCACCGGCCGCGTCTACAACGCCGAACAGACGGTGCCCTACAAGCTGCCCGACCACGCCACGGTCAGCACGCTCAAGAGCCAGTCCAGCAAGGGCGGCAGCACCTCAACCTCGAACGAGTTGCGCTTCGAAGACAAGATGGGCTCCGAGCACGTCTGGCTGCAGGCCGAGAAGGACTTCCTGCGCAACGTCAAGAACGACTCGTCCCACTCGGTGGGCCACGACGAGTTCGTGACCATCAAGAACGACCTGACCGAGAAGGTCGGCAACGACCACCAGCTGGAGGTGGGCAAGGATTTCAAGCACAAGGTGGGCGGCGACATGCACTTGCAAACAGCCACCGACCTGATGATCAAATCGGGCGGCCAGTACAGCCTCAAGTCGGCCAAGGACCTGGCGGGTGAAGCAGGCACCGGCGTGTCTTTCAAGGCCGGCACCGATGTGCACATCAAGGCTGGCATGAACGTCACCCTGGAGGCCGGCGTGATGCTCACGCTCAAGGCCGGTGGCAGCTCCATCGTGCTGGGCCCGGCCGGGGTGTCTATCGTGGGCGCGCCCCTGGTCAACATCAACTCTGGCGGTGGTGGCAGCGGCGCGCAACCCGTGGCACCGGCAGCCCCGGCCGACCCGGCCGCGCCCAAGGATTTCGCGGACCCGCTGGCGTCCTGATCCGCCATGAGCCGCTGGACCAACTGGCTGGGGCCACTGGATTGCACCGACAACCTCAAGGCGTTGAAAGAGGCCTATGAGATCGGGGTGATGGAGATGCCTGGTGAGGTTTACAAGGAGACGGGCTACCAGGTGGCCGCCTTCATGCAAGGCCTGATCCCCATGCTGATGCAGGTGCTCATCGCCTTGAGCGCCTCCACCGCACTGGGCGGGGCCATTGGCGCGGCGGTGGGCGTGTTCTTTGGCGGGGCCGGGGCCATTCCTGGTGCGGCCTTTGGCGCCCAGGCGGGCTTTGACCTGGGGGTGCTCGTCATCACCTGGCTGGGCTTGGCCTTTCTGATCGAGGCCATTGGGCATGGCATGGTCGAGCTGACATCATTGTTGACGCAGGCCGTTCGGCGTGCATGGGACGCGCCCAACACGCCGCAATCGCGCCAGCAGATCAGGCTGGCCGGACAGGATCTGGCCCGCTGCGGCGCGATCCTGATGCGCTTGATATTGCAAGGCATCGTCGCCTGGCTGAGCAAGGGCGCGGCCACCAGCACGCTCACACGCAGTGAAGCATCGATGGCGCGGCTGACGGCGGAGTTGCGCCAGAGCAAGCTGGGGCCGCAGTTCACCGGCTGGATCGAAGCCAACATCGAGCGGCTGATGAGCGATCCGCGCTTGAAGCCGCACCGGGGGCGGGGCTCGGCGGCCAAGGAGGTGGTGTCGGAGGCGCAGTCGCCGAGCAAGCTGGCGAATCGGCCAAAGGAAGCCGTGGTGGAGGCCCCGAAGCCGCCTTTGCGACGAGTCGTATCTTCTGCAGAAGCAGAGCAAATGCTCATTGAGCATGGCCTCAGCCCAGGAAGGGCAAAAGACTACGTTGCGTCTTTCGAGGGCCAAATTACCGCAAGAGAAGTAAAAGTAGGGGAGAAATTCCTCAGGTATACCGACATTCCTGACAGCAAAGGCAGTTTCCTCACGACCAAGATTTTTGGGTCGCCTCAACAAGCGGCGAGAGGTTTATATCTTGAGCCATATGGAAATAATGCCAGCTTGGTTCAAGAGGTGTTCGCCACAAAAACTTCTACGGTGCTGGAGGGGGCAATTGCCAATGGAGTCCCACCCGGCACGACCCAGACATTGATCATGGATAGGACTGGATTTTTAATCGGCGGGGGAGTTTTACATCCATGAAAACCAAACTTGAACTACTAGAAGCATTGCGCGCCTTCGCTCACGAACTGGAGCACCCCCTGACTCAAGGTGAACTGAAGAACGGATGGACATCCGCCGCTCAGCAAGCATTCACTCAACTCACCAACGAGCTGATAAGGAAAATTGAAAACAATGAGCCCCTCCCAAAACTAAGCCTATCGCGGGGACTCGATTCCTGGGGCGTTACCGATGGAGCATTGGTAGAGGCTGCAGCCATCATTTCAAACGCTCTTCGTGAATTCAAGGCAGGGCCATGAGGTTTTCTCACAGGCGTTGCGGATTATCAAATCTGCGAGAATTCTTCAAGGTCGGCGTGGCCATCGTGGGATCCCGGGCTTGATTCAGGCCTTGATCGCACTGGCGGCCAGCACGGCGCTGGGCGGTGCGATCGGTGCGGTGGTCGGCGCCTTCTTTGGTGGTGCTGGCGCCATTCCTGGTGCGGTGGGGGGTGGGCTTCCTGGCCTATTCCATCGGGCACAGCCTGGGCGAACTCACGGCCTTGCTGGAGCTGGCCGTGCGCCGCTCCTGGGATGCCCCGAACTCGCCACAGCCTCGCACGCAGATCCGACTGGCGGGCAAAGACTTCGCCCGCAGCGGCGCCACCCCCACACAGACTGTCTTGAAATGATCGAGGCCGCCGGAGTGGTGGCAGCCTTCGGCATGGATGACGTCTCCTTCCAAGATATGCGTTATTACCCCAAAGACCTGGTGGCCTATCACCGCGCACGCCAAAACTGACTCCGGCGCAAACACCCCTCAAAAGGCGCGATTTTTTCGATACCCTCGGGGGCACTGTCATTTGGAGTGTCCCCTTGTCCGCACCGTCTTCTTTGCCCCAGCAAAAAGCCACCCTGTGGACCCAGTCCGACGCGCACGTCTACGCGGTGATCGATGCCTCGCAGGTGCCCGGCCTGCCCGAGGCGCTGCTCAAAGCCGACATCCTGGGCTGGGACTGCCTGCACCGTGGCGCCTTGCCGCCCGATGAAGCCGCCAAGGCCCCCTACCTGGTCGAGCTGAAACCCAACTCGCCCTTCACCGATTGGCTGCTGACCGAGGCCAGCGCCACCATGGAGAACTGGGGCGTGCTGGTGGTCAGCGCCCTGGGCCTGCGCCCATTGCGCGAACACCTGCGCGACCTGAACGAAGCGCAAACGCCACAAGGCCAGCGCTTCACCCTGCGCTGGTACGACCGCCGCATCCTGCGCGTGCTGCTGCCCAGCTTGTCGGCCCCGCAGTTGCTGCAGTTCTTCGGCCCCATCACTGCCATCGCCCAACCCACCCCAAAAGCGTGGACGTGGTGGCGTGAAAGCGTCGGCCAGTTGATGACCGACACCCGAACCCTGGCAGGATGAACACCCCATGCTGTCATTGAGCCCCCAACAAATGGACCTGCTCGCGCAGGTGGCCCGCGAACGCTTCGTGCACCGCGTGGCCGCCTACTTCGCGCTGCAATGGCCCGCCATGCTGGAACGCCTGGGCGATCGCTACGGCGCCTTCATCGACCTGGCCGTGCAGCACGCGCAAAAGCACCAACTGGCCGAGGGGCCCTGCGTGGCCCGCTACGTCAACCTGTGGTTCGTGTGGGGCCCGGCCTTTGAAGACAAGCCCGGCTTTGAATGGGCCAAGGACATCCTGGGCGATGCCCGCCGCAGCGAGTTCATCAAGCCCCACCAACTGGTGCGCCGCACGCTCGATGAGTTGCAACGCCTGCACGCCGCCAGCGCAGGCCGCCCCCACACCGGCCTGCCGCCCGCCGATTTCGAAGCCGCCGACGCGCGCGTGGTGGCCGATCTGGCCGACCTGGGCCGCCTGGGCGACGTCGTGCCCAGCCACGTGCAAGTGGCCCGCATCAGCTGCGACCTGGACGCCGTCGACATCGGCACCATCGACACCGCCTGGCGCCACGAATACCGCCTGACCGACAAGGACTGGCAACGCGTGCCCGGCCCGGCCGCCCCGCCCCGCTTGCGCATCGACACCGCCCAGCCCTTGCCGCCCCAACACCTGAACGTGCTGACCCATGCCCCCGGCGAAGGCCCGCCCGCGCGCCTGCAAGTGAAGGTGCGCGCTTTGGGCGGCTGTGGCGACCACACCCATCCCCGCGTCGCCTTCACCGGCGGGCATGGCCTGTGGGAGTGGCGCGGCCACGAAGCCACCGCCGTGAGCTGGCCCGTGCACGCCGCCCCCACCTTGCCCGTGCTTGATGGCTTGGTCGCAGGCATTGCCCACGAGGGCGCGCCGCAATGGCACACCCTGCAGATCGCCAGTTGCGGCCTGCGCGACCATGGCGCCCCATTGGGCGAGTTGTCCACCCAGGTGCTGAGCTACCCTGCCGACCAATGGCTGCTGGAGTTGCGCCACACCACCAAGCCCGCCACCTGTCGGCTGGAGCGCGACGGCATCGCGCAAGATGGCAGCGCCTGGCAACGCGGCTTTGCCCGCCTGCACGATGACTTCAAGGCCAGCACCGACCAACTGTTGTTGGCCTTTGAGCGCACCAGCGGCGCCACCGCTGCGCAACTGGACATCGAGCCATCCCTGATGGCGGGCCAGGCCGGCCTGAGCTGGGGCTGGCGCGAAGGCCCCCAAGGCCTGGTCGACGACCCCATCATGCGGCTGGAAGGCTGGCTCGACATGGTCGCCTGCGCCCTGCAACTGCAGCTCAGCGGCGAACTCAGCCTGCTTGGCGCCCGCGCCCGTTTGCGCCTGCGTGCGCAAGGCAGCACACCCCTGCGCACCCGCATCCTGCGCAACAGCAAGCTGCCCCTGTTGCCCGAGGTGCTGGCCCCCACCGTGGTCAAGCTGCGCTATCCCTTCGAACTCGAGATGGACCCCATCGTCACCCCCGACCATGTCGCTCTGCACCCCACCCTGCCCGCCACCGGCGCCATCGTCGGTGAGGCCGGCTTGCGCGCCAAGCCTGGCCATGGCGGCGCTCAGCTCTTCCTGAACCTGCGGATCGAGCCCGTGGCCACCACCCTGGCCATCCACGACCCGGTGCTGGGCACCTCGCGGCAAGCGCGCCCGCTGCTGCCCGCCATGACCTTGCTGGATTGGAGCCTGGGCTGATGGAGCGCTTGCTGTTATTGCGAATCGAAGCGGCGGGCTGCCAGGCCGAGGCCGTGCTCAACGGCGTGCCCGTGGCCAGCGTCGACGCTCGCACCGCGCTCGGCACCCATGTGGCCTGCGTCCCGGTGCACGAGTACACCCTGGCCGGTGGCAACCGCCTGAGCCTGGTGATCAACTCCCACCCTTTGAATCTGCCGCCCGGCCAGCCCGCACCACCGCACACGCCCAACGTGGCTGATGGGCGAACCTGGGTCAAGCTGCGCCTGCTGCTACCGCGCCAAGGCCAACCCGCCAGCGAGAACTCGGCGCGCACCCTCGCCCAGCTGGACTGGGCCCTGCCCGAAAACGAGGTTTACGAGACCCCGCTGCTGCTGCCGCAAACCGTGGACCTGCCCGTGACCTTTCCGCGCTGGCGCTGGCTCGACGCGCCCGTGGTCGACATCACGCCCGCCTTGAAGATGCAAGCCCTGGCCTTCCTGCAGCGCCTGGCCATCGACCTGACGCGGGGCGACCCGGAAGGCTTCATCGCCGCCGCGCGCCTGCGCTTTGAAGAGCTGGCCCTGGCCTACCAGCGCGAGGCCGCCGTCGATGTCGGCCGCTTTCGGGCGCACGTGCAGCAACTCAGCGCCAGCAAAACCTTGCGCATCGCCCCACCCACCGCCGCCGACCTGGTCCTGCGCCCCGTGGCCGATGGCCGACTGCTGGAATGCCTGGGCCCCACCGGCCAACCCATCTTGCGCACCGTGCCCACCGAGTCGGGCAGCAGCCACGCCTGGCCGATTCGGTTGGCGGTGGTGGATGGACAGTTCTACGTGTTGAGATAAGCTGCCAACGTGATCACCCTGACCATCCTCACCTTCAACGGCGGCCCCACCGAGCGCCTGTCCGCGTCCTTCGACGAACTGGGCGGCACCATCGGCCGGGCCGACACCAACCAGTTGATCCTGCCCGACCCGGAGCGAACCATCTCGCGCGTGCACGCGCAGGTTGCGTTCCGCAACGGTGGCTTCGCCCTGGTCGATCGCGGCAGCAACCCGGTGCTGGTCAATGGCCGAGCGCTGGGCAATGGCGCCGAATCCCCGTTGAAGGCGGGCGACCAGGTGCAGATTGGCGGCTATGTGCTGTCGGTTGAGGCCAGCGCTGGCGCCGCCGCGCCCGCCGATCCTTTCGCGGACCTGATGGGCTTTGGTGGTGGCCTGGCTGGCGCACCGCCCGCGTTTGCGGCCACCGCGCCCATGGACCCGTTTGCCTCGCTGGGATCCGCCGGTGGCGGCGGTGCTTCGGCCTGGGGCAGCCCGGCTCCGTCGCCTTTCGGCAGCCCAAGCAGCCCAAGCCCGGTGGCGGCCAGCCCATCCTCCTCCAGCGCATCCGCCGGAGGCATCCCCCTGGACTGGGACCCGTTCGCGCCCGACCCGGTGCCCGCCCATGACCTGGGCCGCAGCCTGGGCGCCGCACCCTCTGCCATCCCCGACGACTTCGGCCTGGGCCTGGGCGGCCCATCCGCCTCGCCTTTGGTGCCCGATGTGGGCATCCGCGCCACCGCCGCTGAAGATTCGCTCGACAACCTGTTCGGACTGGGCCCAGCCAGCAACCGCAGCGGCGACCCGCTGGCGGGCTCGGCCTTCCAGGACCCGCTGTCCAAGCCCAACACCGCGCAGAACACCGACCCCTTGCGCTCCTTCATGAGCGGGCCCGCTTCGGCTGGCAGCGATGCCATGGCCGACAACGTGTCCGAGCTGAACACGCCTTTCATCGCGCCCAAGGTGGCGGCGCCCAAGCCAGTGACCCCCGCACCTGCAGCCCCGATCGCGCCCGCCAGTGGCCCCGCCCCACAAGGCGCGGTCCTGTCCTGGGGCGACCAGGCCGGTGGCGCCGAAGGCCGCACCATCATCCGGCCGGCCAGCAAGCCCACCGCACCAGCCGCCAAGCCGACGCCACCTGTGGCCACGCCCCCCTCGGCCGCCTTTGCCGCTGCCCCCGCACCCGCCTACGTGCCGCCGCCAGTGGCCGCCGCGCGCCCCACCTCCAGTACCGCAGGCAACGCCGATGTCCAGGCCCTGCTGGCCGCCTTCCGCGAAGGCCTGGGCGTGCCCAGCCTGCAGATTGATGCGCTCACGCCCGAGATGATGAAACTCATCGGCCAGTTGCTGCACGAATCGGCCAAGGGCACGGTGGACCTGCTGGTGGCCCGCGCCGCCCTCAAGCGTGAGATCCGCGCCGAGGTCACCATGATCGTCGCGCGTGAAAACAACCCGCTGAAGTTCTCGCCCTCGGTCGATGTCGCGCTGACGCATTTGCTGACCCCGCCCGCGCGCGGCTTCATGCAACCCGCCCCCGCCATGCGCGATGCCTATGATGACCTGCGAGCCCACCAATTCGGCTTCGTCGCCGGGATGAAAGCCGCGCTGGAAGGCGTGCTCAAGCGCTTCGACCCGGCCATCCTGGAAAGCAAGCTCACGCAAAAATCCGTGATCAACAGCCTGTTGCCCGGTACGCGCAAGGCCAAGCTCTGGGAGGTCTTCCAAGAGTTGTACGGCCAGATTTCGGAAGAAGCGGCCGAAGACTTCCACGACCTGTTCGGCCGCGAATTCCTGCGTGCCTACGAGGCCCACATCGACCAGCTCAAAGACGGCCAGCACTGAAAGAAGCCCCGCCCGTGGAACTTGAAATCGCCATCATCTCCAAGCAAGGCGGACGCAGCTACAACGAAGACGCCTGCGGCCACTGGAACTCCGACCGCCACCTGTGCTGCGTGATGGCCGATGGCGCTGGCGGCCACGGCGGCGGCGACATCGCCTCCAAGCTGGCCGTGCAGAACGTGCTCAACAGCTTTGTCACCCAGCCCGCCATCACGCCGCCGCAACTGCGCGAGCTGGTGGTCGGCACCAACCACGTCATCCTCGACCACCGCATCGATGGCACCGTGCAAGCGAACATGCACACCACCGTGGCCCTGCTGGCCATCGACTTCATCGACCAAACCGCTCTGTGGGCCCACGTGGGCGACTCGCGCGTGTACTGGTTCCGCCAAGGCCGCCTCCAGACCCGCACGCGCGACCACAGCCTGGTGCAGGCCCTGGCCGACGGCGGCCTGATCAAGCCCGAGGACATGCGCACCCACCCCAAGCGCAGCGAGCTGCAATCGGCCCTGGGCACCCCGGCCGAGTACCTGGAAGTGGGCGTGCCCGAGCACGCTGTGGCCATCGAGGATGGCGATGTCTTCCTGCTGTGCACCGATGGCCTGTGGGAGTATGTGGACGACGAGGTGCTGGCGCAAACGCTGACCAACGCCCCCACGCCGCAAGCCTGGCTGGATGTGCTGGAAGCCACCGTGCTGACCAACGCCGCCCACAAGCCCAGCCATGACAACTTCAGCGCGCTCACGGTGTGGACCAGCGCCACGCCCGCCTGAACCGCCAGTCCGCCTAAAGGAGCCCCCACATGCCCCAACAAACCTGCATGGGCGCCATGATGAAGTGCACCTTCGGCCTGGCGCCCAGCACGCTGGTGCCCACGCCCAAGCCCATCATGACCAGCCACATGATCGCGGCCAACATCATGGACCACATCCCCATCATGAACATCCCGCCCTTCGGGATGTGCAACTGCCCGGGCAACCCCATGGTCGCCGCCGCCACCGCCGCCGCGCTGGGGGTGCTGACGCCCATGCCCTGCATCCCCAACACACCAGCGCCCTGGTCGCCCGGCGCCGCCACGGTGATGCTCCAGAACTTCCCAGCGCTGGACAACATCTCAATGCTCACCTGCATCTGGGGTGGCGTGATCACCTTCAGCAATGCGGGGCAGACCACGCACATGATTCCGTGAGTGCACGCCCAGCGGGCCGTCAAACGACGGCCCAGCACCACTTACTGTTGGCGGCCGATCTCGACGCGGCGGTTCTCTCCCGAGAACGGATTGCTCGCGTTCTTCAAATCCTTGGTGCCCACACCGACCGAGGCCAGCAGCGACGCGTCCACGCCCTGCTCGACCAGGTAAGACTTGACGGCATCGGCACGCCGCTGTGACAGCACCAGGTTAGCATCCGCCGAGCCCGAGGCGTCGGCATGGCCTTCGATCTTCACCACGCTGCCCGAGCCCTTTTTGGACTTGAGCACCTCGGCGAACACGTCCAGCTGCTTTTTCAGCGAGGGCGGCACATCGGCCGACCCCAGCTGAAACGACGAAGCGGGCAGCGAGTAGCGGATGGCGGGCTTGAAACCCATGCACTTGAAGCCATTGGCTTCGAGTTCCTTGCACGCATCTTCAGGGAACAGGCCTTCCTTGATGGCCTTGGCATCGGGCACCTTGGTGCCAATGTCCAGGGCGCTGTCGGCCCGGGCTGGGGAAGCCACGCCGCCGGCCAGCACGATCAGGGCGGCCACAGCGGGGACTGCGAATTGAGCGAATTTCATGGGCAATCTCCCGAGGTCAAACAATGGGGGCACCCCGGACACGCCGGGGGCTCAAGCTGACATCATAGAGACTTCAGGCGGCGATGTCCGCCCTGAATCGAGGGGAAATGGGTCAGTGGGCGGCGCCTGAAGGCGCACGGTGCAGGTGCAAGCCGCTCTGGGCCCCGTGCAAGGTGCCGTCACGGCCCAGGTCAAGGTGCTCGCCCGTCGCCAGTTTGTACTCGACCACTCCAGTGGGCTCCCACTGCACGGCCGCGTCCAGCCAGGGGTAGGCGCGCGCCATCAGTTCGTACCCGTAGACCTGGTAGGCCCTGCCCTGGGTGTCCTGGGCGGAAAACGATTCCAATCGGTGAAGCTTGATGTCCATGGGGTCCCTCCATGAAAAGCCAGCCCGCAGGCCATGAGTCAACCTGTGGCAATTTTGCGCCGACTGATTCGAAACTGCACGCGATTTTTGACCTGCTAGGGGGGTCTCCCCACGCTGGCCGACCCCTTCTGTAACGTACAGTTGAAGATCAGCCCTACACACGATTCGGATATGACCTGGCACAACAAGGTGGTTTGGACGGAGGGCATGTTCCTCCAGCCGCAGCATTTCCAGCAGCACGATCGTTATCTGGCGCATCAGCTGGATGCCCGATTGGCCTCCAGCCTGGGCTATGGCTGGGGTTTCTATTCATTGGTGCTCGACGAAGCGGCCATGGCGCAGGGCAAGATCGCCCTGGCCTCGGCCAGCGGCGTGCTGCCCGATGGCACCGCTTTCCACATCCCCGGCCATGACGCCGCCCCCGCCGCGCTCGACGTGCCGCTGGATGCCCGCAACGAACTGGTCGTGCTGGCCGTCTCGCTGGCCCGCCCCGGCGTGGCCGAATCCGACGCCGAAGACTCGGGCGGCTCCATGCCGCCGCGCTTTCGTGTGGCCGAGGTCGACGTGGCCGACACCAACGCCGCCGCCGAGCGCGACGCGCCCCTGCAGATCGGCCGCCTGAACCTGCGCCTGATCCTGGCCCGCGATGCCAGCGAGGGCTACACGCACCTGGGCGCCGCCCGCATCACCGAACGCCGGGCCGACAACCGCCTGATCCTGGACACCACTTATGTGGCGCCCACCCTGCACGCGCCCAACAACGCCATCCTCGACGGCTATGTGCGCGAGATCCATGGCATGCTGCACCAGCGCGGCGAGGCACTGGCGGCCCGCATGGGCCAAGGCGGCCGAGGCGGCGTGGGCGAGATCGCCGACTTCCTGCTGCTGGAGACGGTGAACCGCAACGAACCGGTGTTCGTGCACCTGCAAAAGCTGTCGGTGCTGCACCCCGAGCGCCTGTACGCCACCTGCCTGAGCCTGGCCGGTGATCTGTCCACCTTCCGCGACAAGCGCCGCCCCGCGCAGTTGCCCGAATACAAGCACGACGACCTGGCTCCGTGCTTCCGCGCGGTGATGCAGGACCTGCGCCAATCGCTGTCGATGGTGCTGGAGCAGACCGCCATCCCGATCGAGCTGCAGGACCGCAAGTACGGCATCCGCGTGGCCACGATTCCCGACGTCGAACTGCAGCGCAACGCGAGCTTCGTGCTGGCCGTGGGCGCGCAGATGCCTGCCGATGCACTGCGCGTGCGCTTCCCTACGCAGGTCAAGATTGGCACGGTCGAGCGCATCCGCGATCTGGTGAACCTGCAACTGCCGGGCGTCACCTTGCGGCCGCTGCCGGTGGCGCCGCGCCAGATCCCTTACCACGCCGGGTTCAACTACTTTGAGCTGGACACGCGTGGTAACGACATGTGGAAGCAGCTGGAAACCTCGGGCGGCCTGGCCATGCACATCGCTGGCGAGTTCCCGGGCCTGGAGTTGCAGTTCTGGGCCATCCGCGCGTGACGCGGGCCCCAAGCCAAATCATCAAGCGGTCCCTTGAGTTCTTGAGGTTGCCATGAGCGAAGAAGATCCTTTCGCCGCGTTCGAATCCGACCGCACCATCATCAAGCCCAGCGCGGGGCGCAAGCCGGGGGCGACTGCCGCCGGTCAGCCGCCAGCAGGTGCCGCCGCCGCGCCATCGTCCGCGCCGATTGGCGGGTTGCCGCCTGGCGCTGGCTCGGTCACTTTGGATGCGCTGATGAGCGCCAGCCTGAACCCGCTGGTGTCGGCCGCCGCGCCTTTGTTGAACGCCGCGCCGCGCATCCGCGCCATGGCGCAGCACCCCAACCCTGCTGGCCTGAAAGACGCGCTGGCCGATGGCATCCGCAAGTTCGAAGCGCAGTCGCGCCAGCGCGGCCTGCCCAATGAACAGGTGATTGCCGCGCGCTACGTGCTGTGCACGTTGCTGGACGAATCCGCCGCGAGCACGCCCTGGGGCAGCTCGGGCGCGTGGTCGGCGCAAAGCCTGCTGGTGCAGTTTCACAACGAGGCCTGGGGCGGCGAGAAGGTCTTCCAGCTGATGTCCAAGCTGGCCGAGAACATCGAGACCAACCGCGACCTGCTGGAGTTGTTGTACGTGGCCTTGGCCTTTGGCTTTGAGGGCCGCTACAAGGTGCAGACCGATGGCCGCGCGCAGCTCGACAGCGTGCGCGTGCGCCTGGCCGACTTGCTGCGCAAGAGCCGGGGCGGTTACGACAAAACCTTGTCCCCGCGCTGGCAGGGCGTGCCCGCGCAAACCGCGCGCTTGAGCGATGGCCTGCCCATGTGGGTGATCGGCGCGATCGTGGGCGTGCTGTTGATGTTCGCCTTCATCGGCATGCGCTTTGGCATCAACAGCCAGTCGGATGCCACCTTCTCGGCGCTGCAAGGGCTGGACGTGAAGGCGGCGCCGACCGCGGCACCGCCGCCACCGCCCGTGGCCGCACCGGCACCGCGCTTGGCGGGCTTCCTCAAACCCGAGATCGAGGCTGGCCTGGTGGCCGTGAGCGACTTGGCCGACCGGTCCATCGTCACCATCAAGGGCGATGGCTTTTTCGAGCCCGGCAGCGCCGACATCGCCGACCGCGTCAAGCCCCTGCTGGTGCGCATCGCCGATGGTTTGAACGGCGTGCCGGGCCAAGTGCTGATCACCGGCCACACCGACAACCAGCCGATCCGCTCTGTGCGCTATCCATCGAACTGGCACTTGTCGCAAGAGCGCGCCACCTCGGTCAAGGCCATGCTGGAATCGAACAAGGTCAAGCCCGAGCGCATGCGCGCCGAAGGCCGCGCCGACGCCGAAGCCGTCGAGGACAACAGCACAACCGCAGGCCGCGCCAAGAACCGCCGCGTAGAAGTCACGCTCTTCGTGCAACCCGCCGCCGCTCAATGATTTTCAGGATCGCCGCATGAAAAAGCTGTTGCAAGTGCTCTTGCACCCCGTGTTCCTGGCTGTGCTGGGACTGCTCGCCTTGTCGGCCATCATCTGGTGGGTCGGGCCGCTGATCGCCATTGGCGAGTCGCGTCCGCTTGAATCGATGTGGGTGCGGCTGGCAATCATCGCCGTGCTGTTCTTGCTGCTGGCGGCCAAGGTGGCCTATGGCGCCTGGCAACGCAAGCGCACGAATGCGGCGTTGGTGCAGGGCATGACGGGTGGGCCTTCCGCCTCTGACCGGGAAGTGGCCACGCTGAATGAGCGCTTCACGCAAGCGATGGGCGTGCTACAGACTTCTCGCAAGCCTTCGCTGTTCAAGCGCAGCCAGCACCTGTACGAGCTGCCCTGGTACATCTTCATCGGCGCACCGGGCTCGGGCAAAACCACGGCGTTGATGAACGCGGGCTTGAACTTTCCGCTGGCCGAGAAGCTGGGCCAGGCTTCGGTGAAGGGCGTGGGCGGCACGCGCAATTGCGACTGGTGGTTCACCGACGAGGCCGTGCTGATCGACACCGCCGGCCGCTACACCACGCAAGAATCCGACAGCAAGGTTGACGCCGCCGCTTGGGATGGCTTTTTGGCTTTGCTGAAGAAGACGCGCCCGCGCCGCCCCTTGAACGGCGTGATCCTGACCGTCAACATCCAGGATCTGCTGCAGCAAGGCGTTCATGAGCGGCAAGAGCACGCGGCCAAGTTGCGCGCCCGCTTGCAAGAGCTTCACGACAAGCTGGGCCTGAGCGTGCCGGTGTACGTGCTGGTCACCAAGGCCGATTTGATCGCCGGTTTCAACGAAAGCTTTGGCGAGCTGGGCAAGGAAGAGCGCGACCAGGTGTGGGGCTTCAGCCTGCCCTACAACGCGGATGCGCCCTTGCAGGACAAGGACACGCCGCTGGGCGATTTCATGGGCGAGTTTGGCGCGCTGGAACAGCGCCTGCGCGACCGCCTGATCGACCGCATGGACGCCGAGCGCGAGGTGCTCAAGCGCGCCGCCGTGTTCGCCTTCCCGCAAGAGTTCGCCAGCCTGAAGCCTGTGCTGTCGGATTTCCTGACGCAGGTCTTCACCGGCGGCGGCCAGTTTGAGCAACGGCCGCTGCTGCGCGGCATCTACTTCACCAGCGGCACGCAAGAAGGCACGCCCATCGACCGCGTCATGGGCACGCTGGCGAGAGCCTTTGGTGTGGAGCGCAAGGTGGCCTCGCTGTCCAGCGGCAAGGGCAAGAGCTTCTTCCTGCACCGCCTGCTGCGCGACGTGATCTTTGCCGAGCAAGGCTTGGTCGGCACCAACAAGAAAGAAGAGCAACGCCGCACGGTGCTGCGCATCGCGGCCCTGGCCGGCATCGGCGTGGTGGCCACCGCGCTGCTGGTGGGCTGGGCGGTGAGCTACAGCCGCAACAAAGCCTACATCGCGCAGATCCAGGCCAAGCTGCCCGAGCTGCAGCAGGCCGTGAACGCGATCCCGCCCGCCAACACGGGCGACGTGACGCCGCTGCCCGCCATCCTCGACCTGGTGCGCAACGCCGCCCACCCCGCCGAGTTCGACATCGCGCACCCGCCCTTGCTGCACACCCTGGGCCTGTACCAGGGCGACAAGCTGGACGCGGGCGCACAGCAAGGCTTCAACCACCTGCTGCAGCACGCGCTGATGCCGCGCGTGGCCAAGCGCCTGGAAGAGCGCCTGCGTGGCGCCAACAAGGACAACCTGGAGTTCGCGTACGAAGCGCTCAAGGCCTACCTGATGCTGTACACGCCGGACAAGTTCGACCCGGACACGCTCAAGGCCTGGATCAGCATCGACTGGGAAGTGAACCTGGCCAACAGCTTGACGCCTGAGCAGCGCGGGGCCTTGAATTCGCAACTGGAAGCCGCCCTGGCGCAAGGTGCACCGCAACCCACGGTGGCGATGGACGGCACCCTGGTCGCCAGCGTGCGCGACATGCTGGTGTCCTACCCGTTGGAATACCGCGTCTACAGCCGCCTCAAGCGCGCGCAGACCGGTGCCGACATCCCCGAGTTCACCGTGGCCGGCGCCGCGGGCCCGAACGCCGCGCAAGTGTTCGAGCGCACCAGTGGCCAGCCGCTGACCAAGGGCATCCCAGGCCTGTACACGCGCGATGGTTATCAAAAGGCCTTCCAGAAGTCGGTCGAGAAAGCCACGCTGCAACTGGCCACCGAAGAAGGCTGGATCCTGGGCACCAAGACGGACCCGGCCAAGCTGCGCGACATTGCCCTGACCGGCGAGCTGCCCAAGCGCGTGCGCCGCCTGTACCTGGAAGACTATGTGAAGACCTGGGACGCCTACCTGGCCGATGTGCACCTGGTCAAGCTGACCGGGCTGGACCGCAGCATCCAGGTGGCGCGCGCGGTGTCGGCGGTCGACTCGCCGCTGGCCGCTTTCCTGCGCGCCGTGGCCCGCGAGACCACATTGGTGCCCGCTCCTGCTGCCGCCGCAGCGGGTGGCAATCCCCTGACCGACGCGGCCAACAAGGCCGAAGCCGCCCGCAAGGAGTTGGCCGCTTTGAGTGGCGCGCAACCCACGCCCGCCGAAGCGGCCGCAGGCCCGATCGAGCGCATCGTGGACGACCACTTCGCCGACATCCGCCGCCAGGTCACGGGCCAGCCCGCGCCCATCGACGAAACGATGAAGATGTTCAACGAGGTCTACGTGCAACTGTCGGCCGTGGACGCCGCCGCCAAGAGCAAGTCGCCCCCGCCACCCGCTGGTGGCGCCGACCGCATCAAGGCCGCCGCTGGCCAGCAGCCCGAGCCCATCAAGTCGATGCTGATGGCCCTGTCAGACGCGGGCGCTTCGCAAAGCCGCGTGGCCGAACGCGCCAGCCTGAGCGACGAGGTCAAGCCCATCGCCGATTTCTGCGCGCGGGCCATTGCCGGTCGCTACCCTTTCAGCGCCAGCTCGCAAGCCAACGTGATGCCGGACGACTTCGGCCAGTTCTTTGGGCAAGGCGGTTTGATCGACGACTTCTACCAACGCAAGCTGGTCAACCTGGTCGACACCGGCACCAACCCCTGGTCGCTCAAGCCGCTGACCGATGGCACCAAGCCACCTTCGCCGTCATCCCTGGCCGACTTCCAACGCGCCGCGCGCATCAAGGACGTGTTCTTCCGCAGTGGCGGCAAGGCGCCCTCCTTCCGCGTTGACATCCGGGCGCTGGAGTTCCTCGATGGCGCCAAGGAGTTGAGTCTGGACATCGATGGCCAGGTCACCAAGTTCACAGCGGGCAACACCACGCCGGTCACTGTGAATTGGCCCAGCCAGCGCGTGGCTTCGCAGATCAAATTGTCAGCGGGTGGCGCGGGCGTAACCTTCGACGGGCCCTGGGCACTGTTCCGGATGTTTGACCGGTTTGAAGTGCAGCCCTCAGGACAGCCTGAGCGCTTCACCGTGGTGGTGAATGTGGATGGCAAACGGGCCAGGCTGGAAGTGACGTCGAGCAGCGCGTTCAACCCCTTCAGGTTGCGCGAGATCCAGCAGTTCAGGTGCCCTGGGGCGTTTTAATGAACGGCTTGCTCAGTGGTTTGTCGGCACCCGCGCATCTGTTCGCATGGCAATGATCACGATGGCAGAGTTCGGGCCATGCCCCTCAATGTAGAGCGTGCGTGCTTGAGACCCGTAAATGCCCCCAGTGACGTCCGCGATGGCTTGATCAACGTGGAGATTCATGTCCAGATTACTGAGTTGCACTTGAGTGGGAAAGGCGCCTTTCTTGACCACTGACTTACGAACATCGAAGTGCCATTCAGCCGTGGCAAAACCGGCCGTGGTTGCGCCCATCTGAACGTCAGCGCTGGTGCAAGCACTGACTTCAACCATGATTTTCCCCCTCTTCACATCCAAGGTGGCAACGACGTCGCAATTGACACTGGAGTCAATGATCAAGGTGCGCCCTGTCGCAGGATCAATGACGCTGGCGCCGCCCATGTCACCCTGCATGTTGACAGACCCCTTGTAGGTCAGCATCGTTTCATCAGGCGCATCAAGCCAGTCTGTGCGGAGACCTATCTTGGTGGACCAAAAGTCAAAATTGGGGATCGGTTGGGGCCGCTCATGCTGGGGGTCGAAGGTCAGGTTTTGACGCCGCAAGTCTGCAAAATCTTCGGCATACCCGGTTTGAAAAATCAGTTGCCGACTTAAGTCGCCACCCGTGACCATGTCGTGCATATTGCGCTCTGCCCCGCCCAACTGGGCACCGGAAAAATCAGCATCTTCCGGGCCGTAGGTGTTGCCTTCCAGCGTGAACTTGTGCTTGCCCACATACAGGTCTCGGGACTCCATGCCCTTGTATGTTTTGCGCCCGTCCTTGTCGATGTAAAGCCCAAACCCTATCGTTTGGAAATGCACCAGCTTTCCCTCAACCGGATTCAACAAGTACGTGCTGAGCTCGGCAAGCCGGGCATTGGATGAAGTCGGCTCCACACAATACTCGCCCAGTTTGACATCAAGGTCCGTTTGCGTGCAAAACGTGCCTGAGGGTGAGGCATACGCGTCATACGCGACCTTCCCTTGCGGACTGCTCTGCGGCGTGACCGACGGAGCGTCCGCAGGTGCATCACCGCCGCCCCCGCAAGCGGCCAAGGCCACGCAGATCGATGCGATTGAAATCCATTCATATGGTTTTTTCATACTGACTCCCTTTAGTTCGGCATTGTCTTGCCTTCAATAGAAGAACGCGCCTCCTATCGTGACGAATTCGTAAGTAGAGGTTGATCGGTCTCAGGCATGCCACTGGCATTGCCAGTTGACCCACAGGTCATGTTGCAGGCTGACGAACTCGCCGCTGGGTAGACTTGTCACCACCAACGCAAGCATCAATGGGAAATGTTCAAGCCGTTGGTTTTCTTCGGGGAGTGTCAGGATTTCTGTGTGTGAGGCGGGGTAATGAATCATTTACTTCGTT
>NZ_JAQSDR010000037.1 GCF_029946005.1 Aquabacterium sp. | reverse complement strand
TGCCCGGAATAGTGCCCAGCTACGAATGGGTACATGATCACACGGGACGCGACAACTAACTTGGTGAAAATACAGGCAAGGGCGCTGAAGAAGAATGAATGATGCAGGTGTGTCAACCCCCATTCTTGCAATCGCCTTGCGTCCACATTATCGCTAGAATACGAGCCTGCCACACCAACTGTCATAGGCATGCGGCTTTTATATGTCGAATAACAAACATTCCCCCAAAAAAATACTTTGGATTAAAGCAGATCCTTTATACCCATTGGATTCAGGCGGAAAAATCCGCACCTTCCAGATGCTGAAGGAGTGGCACACTCGACACGACATCACCTATTTGGCCTTGTTTCCACAAGGCATGCCGCAAGCCGCCAAAGAACATGCCTTGACCTATTCCAGCAAGCAGACCTGGGTTCCATGGCAGGACCAACCAAAAAGCAGTTTAAAATTCAAAATCAGCGCGCTTAAGAATCTCTTTTTTTCAAAAGACCCTTACGTCATTGACAAATACCGAAGCGCCAAAGCAACCCAAGAGATTGCGGCCCTTGAAAAGAAAAACAACTACGACATCGTCATCGCAGATTTTCTGTCAATGACCCCCAATATTCTGGATTCCGGAATCAGCCCTTCCAAAATCATCGTCTTTCAACACAATGTTGAAAGTCAGATATGGAAACGCCACTTTGAATCCGCCAAGAACATCCTTTTGAAAACCTACATGCGTATCCAATGGAAGCGTTACCATCGCTTCGAGCAGGAGACATGCGCCAAGTTCAAGGGGGTCATTGCCGTCAGCGAAGACGACGCCCTCCGCTTTCAGGATGAATTCAAGCTTCGCAATGTGCTCGGCCACGTCCCCACCGGGGTCAACACCGAATTTTTCTCAGAAATTGAATACGCCCCTGAGCCCAAGCACATTGTTTTTCTGGGCTCGATGGATTGGATGCCCAATATAGATGGCATCCTAGAATTCACCAAAAATGTCTACCCCCTCATTAAAAATCAATGTCCGGATGTGCGCCTGACCATCATTGGTCGCAATCCCACCCCCGCCATCGTGGCACTGTCCGCACTGGATCCCAGCATTAAAGTCACCGGAACGGTGGATGATGTTCGGCCTTACATGAGCAAAGCCACGGTGTCCGTGGTCCCACTGCGCGTGGGGGGTGGCACCCGCATCAAGATTTTTGAAGCGATGGCCATGGGAATCCCCGTGGTTTCATCCACCATCGGCGCCGAAGGCCTGCCCGTTCAAGACGGCGTCAACATCCATGTCGCCGACGATGCCAACATTTTCTCGCAACGAGTGCTTGCTTTACTTCAGAATCCACCAACGGCTCGCGCAATGGGCGATGCTGGGAAGCACATGGTGAGTGAAAAATTCTCTTGGCGCACCGCGGTTGATCAATTCGACCAACTTTGCGACAAGGCCATGAACCCATCGTCACGCCACTAAATTTAACCGCCTTCAACCCTTGAGTGATTTGAAAATGAACATCAGTATTTTCGGCCTTGGATATGTCGGTGCAGTATCAGCGGGCTGTTTGGCCAATGACGGCCACCGCGTCATCGGTGTTGACTCCAACGCGGCCAAGGTCAAGTTGATCAACGAAGGGGTCTCTCCAATCGTCGAGAAGGACATCGGCGACATCATCGCGACCTGTGTTCGCGATGGGCGACTCAGCGCCACCACCAACGTGGCCGAGGCCGTGAACAATTCCGATATTTCGCTGATCTGCGTGGGCACGCCCAGCCAGCTCAACGGGAGCCTTGACCTGACCTATGTGCGCCGGGTCTGCGAGGAAATCGGTGCCGCGATTGCCCAGAAAACAAGCTTTCACATCGTCGTGGCGCGCTCAACCATGCTGCCGGGAACGATGAAGGACATCGTGATTCCAACGCTGGAAGCCAGTTCCGGCAAAACTGCAGGCGTGGACTTTGGCGTTTGCAACAACCCTGAATTCCTGCGCGAAGGCACAGCGGTTCACGATTATTACCAACCCCCAAAAACCGTGATTGGTGAAACGGACAGCCGAAGTGGCGCCCTTTTGGCGGAAATCTACGCGAACATGGACGCTCCATTGATCCGAACCGATGTCGCATCGGCGGAAATGGTTAAATACACCGACAATGTGTGGCATGCCTTGAAAGTGGGTTTTGCCAATGAAATTGGCAATATCTGCAAATCTCTGGATATTGACGGCCACAAGGTGATGGACATTTTCTGCCACGATCACAAGCTGAATCTGTCTTCTTATTACCTGAAGCCCGGTTTTGCCTTCGGGGGATCTTGCTTGCCCAAGGATGTCCGGGCGCTGACCTACAAGGCCAAAACCCTGGATGTTGAGACACCCATCCTGAATTCAATATTGCCGGGAAACCATTTGCAGGTTCAGCGCGGCATCAAGATGCTGACGGAGCATGGCAAAAGGAAGATCGGCGTTTTAGGCTTCAGCTTCAAGGCGGGCACCGATGATTTGCGTGAAAGCCCCGTTGTCGAAGTCATTGAAACATTGATCGGCAAGGGCTACGACTTGCGCCTTTACGATAAGAATGTGTCGATCGCCAGCATCACCGGGTCAAACCGTGATTATATTTTGAACCACATCCCGCACATATCTCGCCTGATGGTGGATAACATTGACGACATCCTTGCTCATGCAGAAGTCATTCTCATTGGCAATGACGCGCCTGAGTTCAAAGACATTTTGAGCAAGATACAGCCTCATCAAATGGTGGTTGATTTCGTGAGAATCACCAGCGGTCGGTCCGAGGCCGGTCGCTACCAGGGCATTTGCTGGTAAGCAGTTCAATCCATGAGCGCCAAGCCGCTGGCCCTTTCGGTCACCATCCCCGCCCACAATGAAGCACGCTTCATCGGCCGGTGCATCGAAAGCGTCTTCCAATCGGCTCAGAGGGCCGACCAGTCCGTGGAAGTGGTGGTGGCGCTGAACCGCTGCACCGACCAAACCCAGGCGATTGCAGAGTCCTTGGGCGCGCGTTGCGTGGTCGAAGACAAAAAATGCATTTCGGCCGTGCGCAATGCGGCCATCCGCGCCAGCAATGCGCCCGCCATTGCCACCATCGATGCTGACAGCTGGATGTCAGAGAACACCGTGGCGGCCGTCATGCATCGCGTGCAAGACCCCGTGTACGTGGGTGGCGGCTCGATGATCAAGCCTGAACGCATGTCGGTCGGCCTATTCTTCAGTGCCCTGACCGTGCTGCCCTACGTGGTCAAACATCGGCTGTCGTACGGCATGTTCTGGTTCCGGAAAGAAACCTTTGACGAACTGAACGGCTTTGACGAGAAGATGGTCAGCGTCGAGGACGTGGACTTTGCGCTGCGCCTGAGGGCCCTCGGCCGGCAGCGGGGCCAGAAATACGGCACTGTTTGGCGCCATGGCATCACCACCTCTTGCCGCAAATTCGACACCTTTGGTGACTGGTATTTTTTCAAGAACCCGGGTCTGGTGCGACGCATCTTCGAGGGGGACCGCGCGGCGGCGGATCACTTCTTCTACGACGTGGACCGTTGACGGGTCTCAGCCACCCAAGGCTTGGTACAGCGTCACCAGGTTGGTCAAACGATTCAAGCGGTTCTGCGCCAGGTTGTTGGTCGCCACGCGCCGGGTTTCCTGCGCGTCCAGCCAGGTCTTCAAAGACACGGCGCCGGCGCGGTACTGAATCTCGCTCAAGCGTTCTGATTGCAAGGCCGCCGTCAAAGACCGCTGTAATTGCTGCGCTTGCACCTCGTACTGCGTGCGCGCCGACAGCGCGTTCTCCACGTCGGTCAAGGCCTGGTACCAGGCCTGTCTGAAGCCCAGCACGGCCTGTTCATAGTCGGCTTGCGACACCGCGACATTGCGCTGCATGTCGCGCCACTGGATAAAGGGCAGTGCCAGCCCGGCACCCAAGGTGGCTACCGGGTTGCTCAACACATTGGACAAGACATTGCTGGTGCCCCCCAAGCTGCCCGTCAAGCTCAAGGTGGGGTAGTAGCTGGTGCGTGTGGCATCGACCGTGGCCAAGCCGCCGCGCAAGCGGAGTTCGGCCGCGCGCAGATCAGGCCGGCGTGCCAACACCGAAGCAGGCAAGCCGGCCTCCACCGTCGGCAAGGCAGCCTCGGGCAAGCGCCGGGCTTCCGCCAGGCTTTGGCTGGGCGGGCCATCGAACAAGATGGACAAGGCGTTGCGGGCTTCCACCCGCTGCTGCACCAGTTGCGATTGGCTGGCTTCCTGGCTGGCCAGCGTTTGCAAAGCCTGGGCCTCTTCCAGGCCGGTCACGCTGCCCGCCTCGTGTTGCGCCTTGACCAGGTCCAAGGTCTTGCGGGCGTAGTCAATGCTTTGCTGGCTGGATTCGATGCGTTGGTTCAGGTAAGCCACCTGCCAGTACAAGGACGCGGTCGTGCCCACCAGGGACAGAGCAGCGGCTGCGCGGTCCTGGTCGGTGGCTTGCGCCTCCCACTCGGCGGTGTTGCGCAACGCCGCCAGGCGCCCCCACAAGTCGGCTTCCCAACTCACACCGGCGCTCAAGCTGTTGGTGCGCGTGGTCGGACCGCCATCCAGCAATCGGCTGGCCGAGGTGTTGGCACCCGCGCTGACGGAGGGCCATTGAGCGCTGGCGGCTAAACCGGCCTGCAATTGCGCACGACGCACCTTGATGGCAGCCACGGCCAGGTTATTGTTGCGCTGCAGGGCTTCGTCCACCAGCTGCGTGAGCCGCGGGTCGCCAAAGCGCGCCCACCAGCGGTCAACTTCCGGCACCTGCGCAGCTTGGCTGGGAGCTGGCGCTGCGGTTTGCTGCTGCCATTGCGTGGGCACGGCCACCTCGGGCGAGCGGTACACACTGGGGCTGGCGCACGCCGCCAGCATGGCCACCACGGCCAGCATCACGAGGCGCTGGGCTGAGGCCTGGCATCGAAGGGGCAAACGATCCGTCATGAGCAAGGTTTCCATCCGTTTCACCATCAGCGCGACAGCGCATCCACCGGGTCCAGCCGGGCCGCGTTGCGCGCCGGCAAGAAACCGAACAGCACCCCAATCAGCGAAGACACCGCGAAGGCCAGCACGATGGTGGAGGCCGAATACACCAGGCGGAAATTGCCGCCACTCACCGCGTCAAAAATGGCGCCAATGGCCAGCGCCAGCGCAATACCCAGCAGCCCGCCGATCAGGCAGACCAGCACGGCCTCGATCAAAAACTGCCGCAGGATGTCGCTCTGGCGCGCACCCACGGCCATGCGCACGCCAATCTCTTGCGTGCGCTCGGTCACTGACACCAGCATGATGTTCATCACCCCGATGCCGCCCACGATCAGCGAGATCACCGCGATCGACGAGATCAGCAAGGTCAAGGTGGCCGTGGTGGTCTCGATCGTCTGGCGGATGCTGTCGCTGTTGCGCACGAAGAAATCCTCGCGGCCGTGGCGCTGCTTGAGCAGCTTGACGATGCCCTGCTCGGCCGCTGAGGAAGACACCGTGTCGCTGACCCGCACCGTGATGTTGCGCAGGTTGGACTGACCCAGCAAACGGCGCAAGGCCGTCGTGTAGGGCACCCAAACGTTCAAACTGTCGCTGGCCATGAAGGCGCTTTCTTGGGGGGCGGTCACGCCCACCACGCGCACTGGCACATTGCCCAGAAAAATCACCTGCCCCACCGGGTCTTCATTGGGCCCGAACATGGTCTTGGCGGTGGTGGGATCAATGACCGCCTCCTGGGTCTGGCGACGAATGCTGTCGGCGTCAAAGGTTTGCCCTTTCGCCAAGGTGTAGCCCTTGACGCGGAAGAACTGGTCGCCCACGCCGGTGATGCTGGCCGAGGCTTCGACGTTGCCGCGCCGCAGGGTCACGCTCGTGCTGACGGTCGGCGTCACGCTGTCCACATAGCTCAGCTGCGCCAAGGCATCGGCATCGCTGGGCACCAAAGTGCGAATGCGCCCCGCTTGCCGATCACCAAAGTTCTTGCCCGGGAAAATGTCGATGGTGTTGGTGCCCATCGCGCTGATGTCCTTCAGCACCCGCTCTCGCGTGCCCTGCCCCAGTGCCACCATCGACACCACCGAGGCGATGCCGATGATGATGCCCAGCATGGTCAGCAAGGTGCGCAGGCGGTGGCCGGCCATGGCGCGCAGGGCCATGGTGAAGGCCTCGGTGAAGCGGTCCCAGTGCGCGGCCCACGGGTGCGGATTGGCGGGGCCACCACCATGCAGGATGGTGCTCGGCATGGGATCGCCAGGCTTGATGCGATCGGCCACGATCACGCCATCGGCGATCTCGATGATGCGCTGCGCGTGGTCCGCCACCTTTTGATCGTGGGTCACGATGATGACCGTGTGCCCTTCGGCATGCAACTCGCGCAAGATGATCATCACCTCGGCGCCGCTGACGCTGTCGAGTGCGCCCGTGGGCTCGTCGGCCAGGATGACATCGCCGCCGTTCATCAAGGCCCGCGCAATGCTGACCCGCTGTTGCTGCCCGCCCGACAGCTGTCCGGGCCGGTGCATCACGCGGTCGGCCAAACCCAGGCGCGTCAGCAACGCCCGGGCGCGCTGCTGGCGCTCTTCGCTGCCGTGGCCGGCGTAGATGGCCGGTATCTCGGTGTTGCCCAAGGCGGTCAAGTCGCCCAGCAGGTGGTAGCGCTGGAAGATGAAGCCAAAGTGCTCGCGGCGCAAACGGGCCAGACCGTCAGGCGCCAGTTCGCTGGTCTCTTGGCCAGCCACAAAATACGAACCCCGACTAGGTCGATCCAGGCAACCCAGGATGTTCATCAAGGTGGACTTGCCCGAGCCTGAGGCGCCCATGATGGCGACCATCTCGCCAGCCTGTATGCTCAGGTTCACTCCCTTGAGCACGGCCACCTTGTCCTCACCGGACGGGAACTCGCGCCAGAGGTCTTTCACCTCCAACAGGGTTTGTGTCATGGCAGGCCTTTCGCGATCAGAACAGCGCGCCGCTGCGACGGCCACCGCCGCTGCTGCCACTGCCTGCCGGACCACCCTCACCCACCACCACCTTGTCGCCCGCCTTCAGGCCCGACAGCACCTGGGCCTGCACGCGGTTGTTCAGGCCGACCTTCACCTTGCGCGGCACCACCTTCTGGTCCCCCTCTTCGCCTTCCAGCACGCGCACGGTGTACTCGCCCTTCACTGCCTTGTCCGACAAGGCCGTGGCGGGAATCAGCAAGGCATCCTTGGCCTTGGCCAGCACGATGAAAACCTGGGCCGTCATGGCCACGCGCAACTTGCCATCCGGGTTCGGCACCTCAAACAGGCCGTTGTAGTAGATGGCGGTGGCGCTGGTGGACGTGCTCGTTGCCGAGGTGTTGGTGTCGGTCTGCGACGAATCAGGCACCGGCTCGATGGATTTGAGTTGCGCTTCATAGCGCTTGTTGGGCTCGCCCAGGATCGTGAAGTAAACGGGCAGACCGGGCTTGACCCGCACCACGTCGGCCTCCGAGATCTGCGCCTTGATTTGCACCGTGTCCAGCTTGGACAACTTGATGATGGTCGGTGCCGACTGGTTGGCATTCACGGTGCGGCCTTGCTCGGCCAGCACCGCCACCACCACCCCATCAATCGGCGCCGTGATGCGGGTGTAGTCCAGGTTCACGCGCGCCGTGTCCAAGGACGTTTTGGCCTGCTGGATCTGGGCATGGAGCACCGCGATGTCGGCCTTGGCCGTGGCCAGGCCGGCTTGCGCGTCTTCAAAATCAACGGCCGAGCCGGCGTCCTGGGCCAGCAGGCTCTTCTTGCGCTTGAACGACAGTTCGGCTTGCGTCAGGGTGGCCTGCTTGGCCAGCAACTGGGCTTGCAGCAAGGCGATCTGCGCCTGGGCATTCTGGTAGGCGTTTTGCTGCGTGGTGGAGTCAATCTCGGCGACCAACTGGCCTTTTTGAACTCGGTCACCCAAGGCCACATGCAGCCGCTTGATCTGCCCTGACACCTGCGCTCCCACGCTCACGTCCTTGAAGGACTTGATGGTGCCGCTGGCCAACACGGTGTCTTCCATATCGCCCACCGTCACGGTGGCGGTGATCACATCCGGCTTGGTCGGCTCGGCGAAGAAGACTTTTTTGACACCCCAGGCGGCGGCCGCCACAACCAGGGCGCCCAGCACCACGCGCGTCGGCGTGAACCAGGCGGATTTGATTTTTTTCATGAAGACCAGTCTTGCCCACTCAGGTTTACCAACGGTGTCCCGCTTGTGAACCGACTGTAAAGGAGAAAAACTGGTCCTTCGATCCCCAGCTTAAAAGGTCACTTGTCCAGACAAGTACAAGCCCTGCTGATCCGGCTTGCTGACGATGTTGCCCAGGTTCAACCAGGCCACCGTCAAACTGACTTGCCGGGTCGGGAACCAGGCCACGAAAACGTCCCAGGCCGCTTGTTCTTTCAAGATGGCCGCGGTGTCTTCCAAGTTGTTGGGCTTTTGGCGGTATTCGGTGCCCACGACCAGGTCATCGCGCAGCATCACACCCACGCTGCCCTCTGCCATCAACTGGCGTTTGTCATGACCGGCCCCGCCAAAGCCCACCAGGCCAAACTGGTTGGCCCGCGTCAGGCGCAAGGTCAGGTTGGCCAGCACGTTGTAGCCGCCTGCCGCACCCAGCCACAGCTTGGTCGCCGAGGCGTACACGTCCACGTCGCTGCTGTCAGCGCCAAACGAGTTCACCAGCACCTTGTCCTCATTGGATTTGAACTGCGCGCCCACGCTGATCTGCGGCATCCAGCTGTCCTGCGCATACACCGCATCGCCCAGCACCTTGACCTTTACGCCCAGGGCAGTCATCTCGATGGACTTGTCTGGCACGACATCGCCGAGCTTGAAACTCCAGCGCGCCATGCTCAATTCCACCCGGTCGTGGATGCCCACTGCCGCGCCGGCCACTTTCAAGTCATAGCCATCGTTGGTTCTGCTGTGCGTGACAAACGCCGAGCCCCCGATCTGGTTGCTGCTGCCACTGCCCGCGATGGTGGCCCAGGGCGTGAGCCCGCCGCCCGCTGCGCCTTCCACCTGGGTCACGCCCCAGGTGGCCAGCAAGCGGTCGCCCGCGCGGGCCGAATTGGGCACCAACACCGCACAGGCGGCGGCCACTGCCAGGGTGAGCCACGCATTTTTCGAATTCTTACTGGCCGGGAATCGCTGCATGTGAATCTGCCTTTTCAGGGCCCGTGGGGGCCAAAACGCCTTTGTTCAACAGATCGGTATCGGTCAAAACGCCTCAACATTGAGCAGCAAACGCCGAAAGAAGGATCACAAAGGTGGCATTCATGAAATTTCCAGACCTGCGCATTCAACTCACGCCAGAGCGCAAGCGCAACCTCATCACCCTGGCGGTGGGCTTGGCCATCAGTTGGACCCTGGCCAGCCTGATGGCCTGCGCAACCTCCACGAAAACCAGCGGCACCACCCCGCTGTACCAGCAACTGGGCGGTGTCACGGCCATCACGCAGATCTCCGACCGCACGCTGGACCGGGTGTCCAGCGACCCACGCACCCACCGCACGTTTGCCAACATCAAAATGAAAGCGCTCAAGGAGAGCGTGGCCGCCTACGTGTGCAAGGTAGCCGATGGCCCCTGCGCCTATGAGGGCGAAACCATGCGCAACTCGCACGCGGACCTGGGCATCACTGGCGCAGAGTTCGACCTCATGGTTGAAATCCTGCGCGAGGAAATCAACCGTGCCAATGCCCCCACTGGCGCCAAAAATGAGCTGCTCAAGCGCCTGGCCCCCACGCGCCGCGAAATCGTCAAAAACTCCTGAGCCCTGCCGATATGACGCCCCTTGCCCGAATCGCCCTCTTGAGCGCCCTGAGCGCGGTCAGCCTGGGCCCCCACGCCGCACCGCAAGCCATCCTGGTCACCAACGAGGCCGGTCAACCTGTGGCGCAAGCGGCAGTGTCCGTGTACGTCAAGGGCCTGCGCGCCACGGCCCCAGCCAACGCTACCGCCAACATGGCCCAGAAGGGCCGCGCCTTCCAGCCCACCCTGCTGGTCGTGCAAACGGGCACGCCCGTGCTGTTCCCCAATTTCGACACGGTTCGCCACCACGTCTACTCGTTCTCGCCCACCAGGAAGTTCGAGATCAAGCTGTATGCGGGCACCCCCGCCGCACCCGTGGTGTTCGACAAAGCGGGCACCGCCACGCTGGGCTGCAACATCCATGACCAGATGCTGGGCTACATCCACGTCGTTGACACGCCTTTTTTCAGCGTGACTGGCAGCGACGGCCAATTAAACCTGGACCTGCCGGCTGGTGAACACCGCGTCCAGATCTGGTGGCCCGCCCTGGGTGAAAGCAACCCCGGCGTCGAGCAGGTGCTCAAGGCTGGCGGCCAGGCCGTCATGCTGCGCGTCAAATCCTGATCCGTCGGCGTGCTGGGGCTGTCATCAGCCCGTCATGACCCGCCACTAAAGTCACGCTTGTCTCGGGGCAAATGCGTGCCTCAGGGATGAAGGCAGTACCTGGCTAGTCGGTCACCGCAGCACGGTTCAGTCCTTCATCTCGCCACACGGGACACCCCACAAATCCAGCATCAAGGCCACACGGGCCTGGGCTGCTGTCAGCGCCCCCGCCGCAGGCCAATGGTCTCCGGCCCGCGTTAGCACCCCGCCCCGCGCGACACGGCTGCTTCGCCAAATCTTGATGCCTTGTTGCTCGGCCTTTTCCAGAGCGCGCGTCAATCCCTGGTGAATGGTGCCATGACCGGTGCAGGCCACCACCAAGCCCCCAAGGGCATGACCTGCCAGCTGACTTTGCGTCAAAAGCGCCTCCACCAGAAGTCCGTCGGCCCCGGCATGGCTGGTCAAGATCTCGACCCGAGGCGGTGGTCCCGCGGCCTCCAGGCAAAACCAACCAGCACGACCTGGGGGCGGCCATGAAACGGCGCCCACAATGGCGCCACTGTCGGTGATGTGCCCGAGCGGCGCCTCACCACCACCATCAAAGGCATCATCAATGTGCCAGGTGTGAGATTTGCGCACGGCGTGCCCAGGCCAGATCACCCCCGCCATCACGGCCACGACGCCAGCCCACCCCTGAGACGCCGCGTGTTCGGCCACCCGCACCGCGTCGTGCAGATTGCGGGGGCCATCGGCCTGAGCCGACGTCGCGGCGCGCATGGCCGCCGTCAAAACCACAGGCTTGTGGACATCCAGCAGACGGTGCAACAGGTACGCCGTTTCTTCCAGCGTGTCCGTGCCATGGGTGATGACCACCGCGGCCACGTCATCGCGCGCCAAAGCCTCCCGAATGTGTTGCGCGAGCGCCTGCCAAACAGACCAGTCCATGTCCTTGCTGTCGATCTGTGCGACTTGCTGTGCCTCCATTGGCACGCCCGCCAACGCGGGCACCGCGCGCAGCAATTGCTCCACGCTCAACTGCGCGGCCTGGTAGCCCACGTCATCCGGCCCAGCGCCCGTGCCGGCGATCGTGCCCCCGGTGCCCAGCACCACCACCAATCGCGACTTCACATCCATGCAACGCAACCTCTTTAAAAACACTGGACAAACGAACAGGCCTGTATAGAATGACAGTTAACCAAGCCATCCAGTGGATAGCAGATGAACGATAAACCCAAACTCACCCCCCGCCAGCAAGAGATCTTCGAGCTGATCCAGCGGGCTATCGCGCGCACAGGTGCCCCACCCACCCGCGCAGAAATCGCCACCGAGTTGGGTTTCCGCTCGGCCAATGCCGCTGAAGAACACCTGCAAGCATTGGCTCGCAAAGGCGTGATCGAGTTGCTGGGCGGCACATCACGCGGCATCCGGCTCAAGGCGGGCACCCTGCGCACCGTGAACGAAACCCGCAAAAAGTCTGGCTCGGCTGGTGGTGCTCCGTTCAATATGAGCCTGCCGGGTCTTGAACAACTGGTGCTGCCACTGATCGGCCGAGTCGCCGCAGGCAGCCCCATCCTGGCGCAAGAACACGTCGAGCAAAGTTATTCGCTTGAACCCAGCCTGTTCACCAAACGCCCCGACTACCTCTTGCGCGTGCGCGGCATGAGCATGAAAGACATCGGCATCCTCGACGGCGACCTGCTGGCCGTGGCCCGTGCCAAAGATGCCCGCAATGGCCAGATCGTGGTGGCACGCCTGGGCGACGAAGTCACCGTCAAGCGCTTCATGCGCACGTCCAAAGGCATCGAGTTGTTGCCTGAAAACGCCGACTTCCAACCCATCATCGTGCCGCCCGACCACCCTGAATTCGAACTCGAAGGGTTGGCCGTGGGCCTGATCCGAAATCAGCTCTTGATGTGATCTAACTTGCCATGTTGGCAACGTCATCGCGCGGGTGGCGGGCATTTGCACCTCGCTTGAGTGTGCAGTCCCGCGCGTTGACGTCATTTTGGAATCCTGCCGAACTTCAATCGTTGTTGCCGGAGTTCTCCATGATTCATCACTTTGCCCGTGCTTTCTTTGTTCGCTCCTCCAGCGCCGCGCGTGCGGGGGCCACTCGCACCGAGCCCAGCTTTGCCCCTGAACGGCTTTTGAGCCCCACCGTCATCGCCCCGCGCCGACTGCGCATCAGCAGCGACCCAGCCGATGCCCGCCGCACCGTCATCGCCGGCCGTTTCGCCGATGTTTGCGCCGCGCTTGACCGCCTGGTGCTTGAACAAGAAGCAGCCGTCTGAGCTCCCTTGGCCCGGCGTGAAAAAGCCCCGCGATCCGAAGACCTGCGGGGCTTTCTGGTCAAGCCCATGCCGAAGGCGTGCGCTCAGCCCATGTGCAGACCACCGTTGATCGAGAAGTCTGCGCCTGTGGCAAAGCCCGACTCGTCGCTGGACACCCACGACACCATCGACGCGATGTCTTCAGGCGTGCCCAGGCGCTTCACCGGGATGGTGGCCACAATCTTGTCCAGCACGTCTTGGCGAATGGCACGCACCATGTCGGTGCCAATGTAGCCAGGCGACACGGTGTTCACCGTCACGCCTTTGTTGGCCACTTCCTGGGCCAAGGCCATGGTGAAACCGTGCATGCCAGCCTTGGCGGCCGAGTAGTTGGTCTGGCCAAACTGGCCCTTCTCACCATTGACCGAGCTGATGTTGACCACGCGGCCCCAGCCCCGGTCCACCATGTCGTCAATGACCTGCTTGGTCACGTTGAACAGGCTGTTCAGGTTGGTATCCATCACCGCGTCCCAATCGGACTTAGTCATTTTGCGGAACATGCCGTCACGCGTGATGCCGGCGTTGTTGACCAGCACATCCACCGGGCCATGCTCGGCGCGCGTTTTCTTGAAGGCTTCCACGGTGGAATCCCAGTCAGCCACATTGCCCACAGAAGCGTAAAAGTGATAGCCGAGCGCCGTTTGCTCATCGAGCCACTTCTTGAAGTCACGACTCGGCCCGCAGCCTGCGATCACCTTGAAACCGTCTTTGTGCAGACGTTGGCAGATCGAGGTGCCGATGCCGCCCATACCGCCGGTCACGTAGGCCACTTTTTGACTCATGGAATGCTCCTCTTTTTGGGAAAAAATCTAATCGTTGCGAGAGATAAAGAACAAATCGGGTGATCAGCGTTCGACCGTCAGGGCCACGCCCATGCCGCCGCCAATGCACAGTGAAGCAATGCCTTTGTGGGCATCACGTTTTTGCATTTCGTGCAGCAGCGTGACCAGCACGCGGCAGCCCGAAGCGCCGATGGGGTGACCGATGGCAATGGCGCCGCCATTGACATTGACCTTGCTGGTGTCCCAGCCCATTTCCTTGTGCACAGCGCAGGCTTGCGCGGCAAAGGCTTCATTGATTTCAAGCAAGTCCAGGTCGGCCGCTTTCCAGCCCGCGCGTTCCAAGGCACGGCGCGATGCGGGCACCGGCCCCATGCCCATGTAGGCCGGATCAAGCGCCGCGCTGGCGTACGAGGCAATGCGGGCCAATGGCGTCAAACCGAGTTGCTGAGCCTTCTTGGCGCTCATCACCATCACGGCCGCTGCACCATCGTTCAAGCCTGAGGCATTGCCGGCGGTCACCGTGCCGACCTTGTCAAAAGCCGGGCGCAGGCCCGCCAACACATCGGCGGTTGATTTGCGATTGACGAATTCATCGGTGTCAAACACCAAGGGATCGCCCTTGCGCTGGGGAATCCACACCGACGCGATCTCGTCCTTGAATCGACCTGAATCAATCGCCGCAGCGGCCTTTTGTTGCGAGGCCAGGGCCAGCGCATCTTGCTGCTCGCGGCTGATCTCGTACTTCTTGGCCACGTTCTCGGCGGTGATGCCCATGTGGTACTGGTTGTAGACGTCCCACAGGCCGTCGGTGATCATGGTGTCGATCAGTTTCCAGTCGCCCATGCGTTGCCCGTCGCGCGAACCAGGCAGCACGTGCGGGGCCAGGCTCATGCTTTCCTGGCCGCCCGCAATGACAATCTCGGAATCGCCATCGCGGATGGACTGGGCCGCCAGCATCACAGCTTTCAAGCCCGATCCACACACCTTGTTGATGGTGAACGCAGGCACGCCCTGCGGCAGGCCCGCCTTGATCACCGCCTGACGGGCCGGGTTCTGACCACAACCGGCCGCCAGAACCTGCCCCAGGATCACTTCGCTGATCTGGTCGCCCGCCAATTTGGTGCGTTTGAGCAGGTCCTGAATCACCACGGCACCCAAATCCGACGCTGGCGTCTTGGCCAAGGTGCCGCCAAACTTGCCCACGGCGGTGCGAGAAGCGGCAACGATCACGATGTCAGTCATGACAAGTTCCTTTTTTCAGAAGTGTCAATTGCAGTGAAATGATGAGCGCGGTTCACGCCTTGCGCAAGACGTAACGGCCCGGAGCAGCTTCAATCGGTCGGTGTTTTTTGCTGCCCAGCTGCTTGGGTGAGGCTACCTGCTTGCCGGCGTGCGTGCCCAACCATTCGGCCCAGGTCATCCACCAGCTGCCAGGGTGCTCTTGCGCCGTGGCCATCCACGCCTTGGCCGTGGGGGGATGTGTACCAGCCGTGCCACTGGTCCAGTAGCTGCGCTTGTGTTTCTGTGGCGGATTGATGACCCCCGCAATGTGCCCGGAGGCGCCCAGCACGAAGGTGGCGGGGCCTTGCATCAATTGAGTAGACGCATAGGCACCGTCCCAGGGGACGATGTGGTCCTCGCGCGAGCCGTAGACAAAAGTGGGCATGTCCAGGCGGCGCAAATCCAAAGGTTCACCGCACACCGTCACGGCATTGGGCTGGGACAGCTTGTTTTCCAGGTAGGTGTTGCGCAAATACCAGCAATACATCGGCCCGGGCAGGTTGGTGCTGTCGCCGTTCCAGTACAGCAGGTCGAACGCCGGAGGCTTTTCACCCTTGAGGTAGTTGCCCACCACGTAGTTCCAGACCAGGTCGTTGGCGCGCAGGAATGAGAACGTGGCAGCCAACTCGCCGCCACGCATCAGGCCACCGCCTTGCGGGCTGCGTTCGCCAATGCTGGTTTCGCGCATCTGCACCATGGCCTCGTCCACGAACAAATCCAAAGTGCCAGTGTTGGTAAAGTCCAGAAAGGTGGTCAGCAAGGTCATGCTGGCCACGGGCTTTTCGCCACGCGCGGCCATCACCGCCAGGGCTGTCGCCAGCAAAGTCCCTCCTACGCAAAAGCCCAAGGCGTTGATCTGCTTGGTGGCGGTGATCTCGCGCACCACATTGATGGCCTCAATGGTGGCCTTTTCGATGTAGTCGTCCCAGGTCGACTGGGCGAGGTCGTCATCGGCATTGACCCAACTGATCACGAACACCCGGTGCCCTTGCGAGACAGCGAACCGCACCAACGAGTTGTCTGGCTGCAGGTCCAGGATGTAGAACTTGTTGATGCAGGGGGGCACGATCAGCAAGGGCAAGGCATGGACCTTGTCGGTCAGCGGTTTGTACTCGATCAGTTGCAGGTATTCGTTCTCGAACACGACCGAGCCTTCGGACGTGGCCACGTTGCGGCCCACTTCGAACACGCTTTCGTCGGTCTGCGACATGTGCCCTTGGCGGATGTCACTCAGCAGCATCTGCAGGCCCTGGGTGATGCTTTCACCCTTCGTCTCGATGGCTTTTTTCTGCGCCTCGGGGTTCAACGCCAGGAAGTTGGAGGGCGCGGCCGCGTCCACCCATTGCTGCACGGCGAAGCGCACACGGTCACGGGCTTTCTCATCACCACTCAGGCTGTCGGCCAGGCGCTGCAAAGTGCGCGCATTGAGCAGGTACATCGATGCCATGAAAGCATTGGCCGGCGTGCTGCTCCACTCGGGCGCGGCAAATCGGCGGTCATCGGGCTTGGGTTGGCCTTGTTGCGCCAGCGACTGGTTCCACAAGGCCGTGGCCTGCTCGACATACTCTTGCTGAATGCGGGACATCTGGTCCCAAGGCACGGTCAAGCCTGCGATGGATTGCAGGCTGGTGCCCACGCTGTCAGTCAGAACCTGCGTGGATTCGAGGGGTGGCGGCGCAGTCGCGGAGGAAGCATTCGTCGATTTTTTTGAGCGAGACCGTTGAATGACAGCCATATGTCTCCTTGGCAGGACCTGCGAGATTGCGAACATCCGGGTGGATGCTTCAATGTTGCCGTATTCTGAGCACAGTTTTTTTACGGTGGATCAACATCTGTCTTCGGTTTGATGTGTTTTCGCCTCACTCAAAGCAAACTTCGGGCCGCCCCTGGCTTGACAAAGGCCCTGACCTGAAATGTGGATCGTCGCGATAGCCTGGATGTTCGTGGTGTTGTTGATGTCGATTGCCGAAGCCGTCAGCCCCATCGGCAGTGTGCTGGGGGCGATCGTCACCTTCTTTTTGTACGGGGTGGGCCCGCTGTCCTTGGTGATGTACCTGCTAGGCACCCCCATGCGCCGCAAGGCACGCCGCGCCAGGGAGGACGCCGCCGATGAAGCTGCAAGCTCAGGCGCCGTCAAGCCAGATGCAGGCGGCCTGCCGCCCAGTGACACGGTCCCGCCGGAACGAAAAGAAGCGTAAAGGCTCAGACACGGTGCACCAGCGACCTCCTTCAATGCGATGGAGTCCCAGCGACTGCAGCCGGTCCGTTGCCAACCCCGCCAAATCTGCCAGCCAGCGGTCCCGCGATTGTCGAATGAAACGCGGCGAGTGTTGACTGGGATCAACGCCAAATCCTGACAGGACATCAACGCCCACCTGGAAGGCGGTCGGGCCAATGCACGGGCCCAGCCATGCCTGCAAATCTTTCGGATCCGCTGAGCTTGCTTCGCACAGCGCGGTCACCCCGGTGTCGACAATGCCCAGGCCGTTCAAATCACCTGCCCCCGCCAAGCCCCGCCAGCCTGCGTGCAATGCCGCCACACCCCGACCTTCCGGCGCGGCCAGCAGGATGGGCAGACAGTCGGCCACCATGACAGCGCAAACCAGACCAGGCTCGGTGGTGAACACCCCATCGGCCTGCGCCTCGGCCAATGTCGTTTGCGTTGGGCTGCTCAGGCGCACCACGCGGTGTCCGTGCACCTGCTGCAGCCAAACGGGCTGGGCCTGCATGGCGGCCGCCAACTCCAGGCGATGCTGGCGAACATCGGCCAGGTCATCGCCCACATGGTTGCCCAGGTTGAAACCATCCCAGGGCGGCTGGCTGGAAGTGACGTTGTGCAAGCTTGCACGCGCCGTCATGAGCGCGCGCGCGCCCGGCCCAAACTGCGGAGCAATCCAGCCCGCAGGCCAAAGTTGGGGTGTCGAGGCTATCATCGCGGCCCGATGCTACCTCGTTCCACCGCCTCCAGTTTGCCCCGCCACCGCAGCGCCCGCCACCCTGGCCGACGTCGCGAGCCACATCCCCCCAGCGCCTCGCTTCAAGCCTGGCTGACCGCTCCGGGCTCGCTCACCGCGCGGTTGCGGGCACATGGCGCGGTCGAGGTCCGGGTGCAACGCCAGGGCAGCCAACGCCTCTGGCCGCAAGAGCGCCGCGACCTGGGCTGCCGCAGTGGCCACGTCCGCGAAGTGGTGCTGCTGCTCGATGGTGTGCCCGTCGTATGGGCGCGCAGCGCCACCTCGCACCGCGCGCTGCAAGGCACCTGGAAAGCACTGACCGGCTTGGGCACGCGGCCGCTGGCCGAGCTGCTGTTCCAGCGAAGTCATGTTTGCCGCGAACCCCTGCGCCTTCAGCACTTGGCCCCACATGGACTCGCCGAATCGCGACTGCGCGCCGCATGGACTGGCGCGCATCCCCGTTGGGCACGCAGCTCAGTGTTCTGGCAGCATGGCCAGGCCCTGCGGGTGATGGAGTCCTTTGCCCCCACGATCGGGCAACTGGATGCCCACCGACTGACCCGCCAAGTCGGCTGAGGCGTCCCTGATGCCCTTACACTGATGCCCATGCTTTTTTCACGCCGCATCGAGCACTGTCAAGTCTGTGGCACCCGAGTCGAGTATCGCGTGCCCGAGGACGACAACCGGGAGCGCGCGGTCTGCCCCGCCTGCCACCATGTCCACTATGTGAACCCCCTCAACGTTGTGGGCACCCTTCCCGTTTGGGAAGACAAGGTGCTGCTGTGTCGCCGCAACATCGAGCCACGCAAGGGTTTCTGGACCTTGCCCGCTGGTTTCATGGAGCTGGGCGAAAGCACCGAAGAAGGCGCCGCCCGCGAAACCGATGAGGAAGCCGGCGCACGCTTCGAGATGCAAGGCCTGTATTGCATGATCAATGTGCTGACGGCTGGCCAGGTGCATTTCTTCTACCGCGCCCGCTTGCTGGACACGGATTTCGCCCCGGGCCCAGAAACCATCGAGGCTCAGTTGTTCAGCGAGAAAGACATCCCCTGGAGCGAGTTGGCCTTTCGCACCGTCCGCATGACGCTTGAAAAGTACTACGCCGACCGCATGAGTGGTCAATTTGGCGTCCACTGTGCCGATATCCGTTGAGTGAACAAACCTCAGGAACCCATTGCGGCGCTCGCACCGCCGTCCGCCACATCGTCAGTTGATGCCACGGCGCGCCTGCGCGAAGACCTGATCGCGCCCGATCCGCTGCTGGATTGCCTGATTGAAGTGGCACGGCTGCATGGCCATGCGGCCACGCGCGCTTCCCTGTCCGCCGGGCTGCCGATGGACAAAGGCCCCCTGCCCTTGGCACTGGCCGAACGAGCCGCTGCACGTGCTGGCCTGGCCGCCAAGCTGCAGCGCCTGAGCTTGAAAGACATCGACGACCAAACCCTGCCCGCGATCCTGGTCCTCAAGGAGAACCAGGCTTGCGTGCTGCTCAGCCAGGATGCACAGGGCAACGCCCAAGTGCTGCTGCCAGAAACCGGCCAAGGCCGCATTGAGCTGTCTGCGCAGGACCTGGCCGCAAGGTACAGCGGGGTGGTGCTGTTCGCCCGCCCTCATTTCAGATTCGACGAACGCACACCTGAAGTGCGTGACACCAAAACAGGACACTGGTTCTGGGGCGCGGTGCTGGCGCAGCGCTTTGTCTACCGCGACGTGTTGTCGGCCGCCTTGCTGATCAACCTGTTCGCCCTGGCCTTTCCGATCTTTTCCATGAACGTGTACGACCGGGTGGTGCCCAACCACGCGGTCGAAACCTTGTGGGCCCTGGCCATCGGCGTGATGCTGGTGCAGGCCTCGGACTTGGCCATCCGCCTGTTGCGCAGCCACTTCGTGGACGAGGCCAGCGCACGCATCGATGTGCAGATTTCGGCAACGCTGATGGAACGCGTGCTGGGCATGAAGCTGGAAAATCGCCCGCAGTCGGTGGGCTCGTTCGCGGCCAACCTGCGCGGCTTCGAGCAGGTGCGCGACTTCATCGCCTCCAGCACCGTCACCGCCCTGATCGACCTGCCCTTCGCACTGCTGTTCGTCGTGGTCATCGGCTGGATCTCGCTGTGGTTGGTGATCCCCGTGCTGCTGGTGTTCGCCATCATTTTGGTGGCCGGCTATGTGCTTCAACACCGCCTGCACGAGTTGTCGCAAAGCACCTATCAGGCATCCGCCCAGCGCAACGCCACCCTGGTGGAAAGCCTGACCGGCATTGAGACCATCAAGTCGCAAGGCGCCGAAGGCCTGATCCAGGCTCGGTGGGAGCGGGCCAACCAGTATCTGGCCAAGCTGAACGTGCGCATGCGCGGGCTGTCGTCCAGCGCCATGTACACCACGGCCACCTTGCAGCAACTGGTCTCGGTCGCCATCATTTTGATTGGCGTGTACCTGATCACCGACAAGAGCCTGACCATGGGCGGATTGATCGCATCAACCATGCTGGCGGGCCGCGCCTTGGCGCCCGCCGGGCAGATCGTGGGACTGCTGATGCAGTACCAGGGCGCCGTCACCGCGATGGAATCCCTCAACAAAATCATGGACCAGCCGGTGGAGCGCCCCTTGGGCACCAACTTCCTGGAGCGCCGCGAAATCAAGGGCGAGATCGAGTTCCGACACGTGTCCTTTGCCTACCCCGGGCGCCAGGACTCGGCGCTGGACAACATCAGTTTCAAGATCAAACCTGGTGAAAAAGTCGCCCTGATCGGCAAGGTGGGCTCCGGCAAGACCACGCTTCAAAAGTTGATCCTGGGCCTGTACCACCCAGCCCAGGGCGCCGTCCTGCTCGATGGCATCGACATGCGCCAGCTCGACCCCGCCGACGTTCGCCGCAACCTGGGCTATGTCTCGCAAGACGTGACCTTGTTCTTCGGCACCCTGCGCGAGAACATCATTTTTGGCATGCCGCATGCGCAAGACGACGCCATCGTGGCGGCCTCCGAATTGGCCGGGATCAGCGACATGATCCACCGCCATCCGCAAGGCTTCGACATGCCTGTGGGCGAGCGTGGCGAGTTGCTCTCTGGCGGACAGCGGCAAGGCGTGGGCATCGCCCGTGCGGTGCTGCACAACGCCCCCATCCTGCTGCTGGACGAACCCACCAGCGCCATGGACTTCTCGACCGAGGCCTTCGTTACCCAGCGCATGAAAGAATTCTCGGCCGGCAAGACCGTGGTGCTCGTCACGCACCGCACTTCCATGCTGTCTTTCGTCGATCGCGTCATCGTGGTGGACCAGGGCAAGGTCATGGCCGATGGTCCGCGCGAGCAGATCCTGCAGGCCTTGGCGTCTGGGCGAATCGCCCGCGCTGTCTGAACCAGCACCAAGGCAGCGACCATGAAAAAACTCATGAAACTGGGCCAGGTGATGATCGCCGTGCTGGAGTCGATCCGCCGCTTCACCGCCCCCGCCACCGACTGGTTGCTGGACCGTGTCGCCGGGCCGCGCGTCACGGCCGAATCCGCCCAGGCCGCCGGCATGCACAGCTTCGAGCTGGATGCCGATGCGGTCATGTCCACCCACGGCACCTACCGCGCCCAAACGTTGGTGCGTTCAGCCGTGTTCGTGGTGCTGGGCTTGCTGGTCTGGGCGGCCGTGGCCGAGATCGATGAGGTCACCAAGGGCGAAGCCAAGGTCATCCCATCGCGGCAACTGCAGGTCATCCAGTCTTACGACGGCGGCGTGGTGTCCGAGATCCTGGTCAAGGAAGGCCAGTTGGTCGAGCAAGGCCAACTGCTGCTGAAAATCGACGAGACCCGCGCCACCTCCGGCATGCGCGAGAGCAACGCCAATGCCTTTGCCCTGCGGACCAAGCTTGCCCGCTTGAAAGCACTGGCCGAAGGTGTGGCTTTTGCCCCCCCCACCCCCACCGTCGACAACCTCGACGAGCTTCGAATCGTTGATGAAGAACGCCAGCTCTACGATGCCAAGCGAGCCGAACTGGCCTCCATGATTGGCATCAACCAGCAACAGCTGGCGCAACGGCAACAGGAGCTGAGCGAAATGCGCTCACGCCGCGAATCAGCCGTGCGCACCCTGGATTTGTCACAACAGGAACTGGCCAAGACCCGCCCCTTGTTGGCCACCGGCGCCGTCTCCGAAGTAGAAGTGCTGCGACTGGAGCGCGACGTCAGCAAGGCCCGCGGCGACATGGAGCAAGCTGGTGCGCAAAGCGCCCGCGTGATGGCCGCCATCAATGAAGCGCAGCGCAAGATTCAAGAAACCGAACTCACCTTCCGCAACGACGTCCGCAAAGATCTGTCGGATGTGCTGGGCAAGCTGAACGCCCTGAACGAAGGCGCCGTGGCCCTGGCTGACAAGGTTGACAAAGCCCAGGTCAAGTCGCCGGTTCGCGGTCGCATCCAGCGCCTGCTGGCCAACACCGTGGGCGGTGTGGTGCAGCCGGGCAAAGACATCCTCGAGATCGTGCCGCTGGACGATGCCCTGGTGCTGGAGGCCCGCGTCCAACCGCGCGACATCGCCTTCATCCATCCTGGCCAGGCCGCCACCGTCAAGCTCACGGCGTATGACTTCTCCATCTACGGTGGCATGGACGCCGTCGTGGAAAACATCAGCCCCGACACCATCACCGACGAGCGTGGCGTCAACACCTATTACGTCGTGCGGGTGCGCACCAAGGCCGCCAACTTCAGCGCCAAGATGCCCATCATTCCCGGCATGACGGCCGAAGTGGACATCCTCACCGGCAAAAAGACGGTGTTGTCTTACTTGCTCAAGCCGGTGCTCAAAGCCCGGGCCTACGCACTGCGAGAGCGCTGAACCGGCGTCATGCCCTCACTGCAGGGCCGGTCACGCCGTCGATGCCGCAATCGATCAGGGCGGGAATGTCTTCAGGCTCGGCCACGCCTTCGGCGTAAACCTGCAAACCCAAGCCATGCAGCATGGACGCCGTTGCCGCCACAAAGGCCGCCCGAGCCAGATCCTTCGACACGCCCTGCACCACGGAAGCGTCCAGCTTGACGTAGTCCAGCCCTGCCTCGAACAGGAACTCGATGCGCGTCAAGCGCTCACCGGCATGCTCCAGACCGATGCGGGCTCCCAAAGGCCGCAACTGCTTGCACAGTTCGCGCACCAGCTCGAAACGCTCGACCGCCGCCACTTCAGAGACCTCAAGCCAAAGAAGCTGCGCCTCAATGGGCGCCTCGGCCAAACGCGCTCGCAGACGCGGCACGAAGCCGCTGTCCACCAAAGAAGCGGGAGACAGATTCACCCCACGCGGCTGTTGGTCAGCGGCGATTTGCGACAGCGCCAACGCCACCGCGGCTTCATCAATCTGCGAAATCAGGTTGCAACGCAAGGCCATGGGCAACCAATGCGCCGCAGACTCGAAAGGCCCGCCCGGCTCCAGTTGCATGCGCATGGGCGATTCGTGGTGCACCAGTTTCAGCTCGCGGTCCAGCACCGGAAAGCGCACCAGCAGCAAGCGATCTTCCAGCAAGGCCGAGCTCATGCGGCGACGCCATTCGTCCTCGCCCATGGCGGATTCAGACGCAGAACTCAAATGGGTCAACTCCACCGCGAAGCCACCACGGCTTTCAGCGCGGGCCAGGGCCGAATCGGCGGCAGCCAGCACTTGCTGCATGGCCACACCACGTTCCCAGTGCGTGGCGCCCACCACCACGCTGGCAGTCGTTCCCAACTCGGCAAAGGCGCGTTTGATCGCATCGGCGTAATGCTCGGGCTGTGGCAAGGGCACCTCGTCATGCGCCAGGCACACCGCGAAATCACCGCCATTCAGGCGCCCGATGGCCACACCCACCACACCCACGGAAACCTCATTGAGCACCGCGGCCAGCTTCTGCAGCAGCACGTCGGTCTGCCGGTGCCCCATCACCCGGTTCACCATGGCCAGGTCCGCCACACGGATCATGCAGAGCAAGCCACGACCCGAGCCTTCATCGTTGTTCAGGGCAGCGCCCAACTGAGCCACGAAATGGGTCCGGTTGGACAAACCCGTCAATGGGTCGCAATGCGCCTGCTTGCGCAACTGCTCCACCTGAAAAGCCTGATCGTCAAATTGAGATTTGAGCCGCTCGACCACCGCGTTCATGGCCTGGCTCAGCCTCGCCAGTTCAGGCACCCGGGGTTCCTCGACTGTGATGAAACGCCGCTCCATCAAGGCCTGCGCCTGTCCCACTGTGGCATCCAGCGGGCGGCGAATGGCGCGCACCCCAAAACTGGCCACCACGCTTGCCAGGGCGCCCATGGCCGCCAACCACATGGCCGTGGTGATGCTGCCTTGCCACAACTGGTCATCGGCAAACGAGGAATGGCTGACCACCTCCACCGAACCCAGCGCGCGCCAGCCATCAGACACCTGAGCCACGCCCGGGGTCGAATCGATCGAAAGCATGTTCACAAACCAGGTCGGCGCCAGTGAATCGGTGCGTTTAACGTCAGCCTCATGGTTGGACACCACCTGACCGCGCGGATCACGCAGGGAAATGCGCTTGTAGAAGCCGGTGTCAAACTGGGCTGCCACGACCAGGTCCATCAAGGCCATGTCGCCTTTTTGCTGGGACAGGCCCAAGGCCAACGACTGCGCGTTGTCTGCATTCTTCAACCGCAACTGTGTTTCCAGATAGTTCCGCGACGAAACCATCCAGACCGCAAAGCTGCCCAGAAAAGCCATGAGCAGCGTCACCATCAACAGCAGCCAGATCTGACGAATCAGCGACATGCAGCGTCCCTTGTCATAGACATCACCACCAACCCTCCGACCGTGTCTTGGTCAACACCTCCCGCCAGCGCGAAAGACGTGCCACCGGATCCCCAGCCGTGGTACTGCCCACACCTTGCCACAAACCTTCGGCGTTGAAGCTGAAAACAGGTGCCAAATCTGGCCTCCTGGACGCGGGCCGGATGTCCGTGATCAGGTTGTCCAGGATCAAAGGCTCGGCCAGGGGCTCAGGATAATAAGCCAGCACCATGTGGGCCAGGATCGCCCCGCCCACCTCGGCCCGCACATACACCAGCCGCATCTTCGCCGGAGACACGCCCGCCGCGATCAGGGACAAGTACTTGCCAATGGCGTAGTCCTCGCAATCGCCAGCGCCCCTGCTCAACATTTCAAGCGGCGTGGCCCAGTAGTCAACCTGCCCCCAAACGTCGCGGTCGTCCCGGTACGCCACACGCCGGTTGAAAAATGAATTGAGGCGGCTGAGGCGGCTGGCCTCGTCGCTGGAAGTTGCTTCGGCAACCTCCTGGATCAAGGCCTGCGCCTGGACGGCGGTGGACGGACCCAAGCGTTGCGCCGCAGCCATGATCCTCTGAGACTCAAATGCGCTGCCGACATGCCCAAGCAGCAAGCTGCCCAAGATCATCAAGCGCGCCAGCCAAATCCCGAACGGGTTTCCGAAGCCTTGCCCTGGCCGGCCTCCCTTCAAGGGCAATCTCAATGTGGCACGGGCCAGGCTCATTCCATGGGGCTCAGTCGGGGGTCAAGGTCGCAAACAGTCACCTCACTGAATCGACCGACCCCGCCTAAACTTGATGCTTGGACCCTCGCAGGGCCAATTCGGGCGCGAAATCACCGAAATCGTCGAACGGTGATGTAACAATTGATGACAAAATCAATCCGCTTTGCGCATAGCTTTCGCAGCCACAACCCAGGAACGAGGTCAGATTTGAAAATTGCGACTTTTCAACATGGCATGACCGCCATTGCTTTGGCCGCGTTCGCGCTGGCCGCCCAGGCGCAGACCGCGCCCAATGCGGGCTTGAGCGCGGCGGCCCAGAAAGCCATCGACAGCAACCCTGAGGTCACCGCACGCTTGAATGCCCTGCGCGCCGCCACCGACGAGATCAGCGTTGCCCGAGGCGGCTACCTGCCCCGCGTGGATCTATCGGCCAGCGTGGGCCGCGACAGCGACCGCCTCACCAACCGCAACCCCGAATCACAAAGCCTCAACCGCAATGGCGTGGCCTTGAGTGCCAACCAGGTGCTGTGGGACGGCTTGCAAACCCGCCGTGAAGTCGAACGGCTGGGGCATGCCAAGCTCACCCGCTACTTCGAGTTCCTGTCCGCCACCGAAGAGGCCGCCCTGGAAGCCTCCCGCGCCTACATCGACGTGCAGCGCTACCGCAAGCTGGTGGAACTGGCCCAGGACAACTACGTGCAGCACCGCTACGTGCAAGACCAACTGCAGTCCAAGGTCAAGGCTGGCGTGGGCCGAGGCGTGGACTCGGAGCAAGCCAACGCCCGCCTGGCCCTGGCCGACTCCAACCTCACCACCGAAGCCGCCAACCTGCACGATGTCAGCGCCCGCTATCTGCGCGTCGTGGGTGAAGCCCCCGCCAGCAACCAGGCTGCTGCCCAAGGCCTGGACAAAGGCATTTCAAGCAGCAGCGACGACACCACCAACCAGGCCGTGATGGGCAGCGCCACGGTGGAAGCTGCCGTTGAAAACCTGCGCGCCGCCAAAGCCCAGGCCTCCGGCCAGAAAAGCAACTACCAGCCCAAGGTGGAAGCCCGCGTGCGCAGCGGTGTCGGCAAGAACTTCGATGGCATCGAAACCCAAAAGCGCGACACCTCCGCCGAGATCCTGATGTCCTGGAACCTCTACAACGGAGGCTCAGACCAGGCCCGTGCCCGCCAGTTGGCCAACCTGGTCAACCAGGCCGCCGACCAACGCGACAAGGCTTGCCGCGACGTGCGCCAGACCGCCTCCATCGCCCACAACGACATCCAGAAGCTGAAGGATCAGCTGACCGCCCTGGACCGCAATGTGCTGGCCATCGAGAAGGCCCGCGACGCCTACCGCCAACAATTCGACATTGGCCAACGCAGCCTGCTGGACTTGCTGAACTCTGAGAACGAGCTCTACACCGCCAAGCGCGCTTATGTGAATGCCGAAGCCGACCTGCACCTTGCTTTTGCCCGCACGCACGCAGCCAAGAACTCGCTGACGGCTAACCTGGGCCTGAACCCCAGCGCGGACACCGCCAACGAGCGCGGTCAGAACTGGCAGGCGGCGGAAGACGCTGCCCAGCGCTGCCCGGCCATCAGCATTGATGCCCCCACCATCAACCGCGAAGAACTGAACAACCGTGCCCGAAAGTTGAGCGGCCCGGCCGTGGCCAATGCCGCCCCCGTGGCAGCCAGCACGGCATCCTCGCCCGCCATCGCGGCCGTCCCCACGGTGACCGAACGCCTGCGCGGCTGGGCTTCCGCCTGGGCCACCAAGGACATCGACCGCTACATGGGCGTCTACGCCAAGGACTTCGCTCCCGCGCGCTCCACCTCTGCCAAATGGATCAATGAGCGCCGCCGCCTGCTCAGCAAGCCCGGCCCCATCGAGGTCCAACTGACCCAAGTCAAGGCCGAAGCCCGAGGTGATGCCGTGGTCACCAGCTTCACCCAGAACTACACATCGCAAAACTTCAAAGACAGCAGCTTCAAAGCGCTGACCTGGAAGCTGATCGATGGTCAATGGGTGATCGTCAACGAAAGCAACCGCTGACCAACGCCCCTCCCCCCGCGAATAGGCACTAGCCCGCTGAAATACCAGCGGGTAAAGTGAGGCCGTCAAGCACACAGGCCGCCCCGTGGCCCGCTTGAAGTTGTGATGGTCTCGGGGGCAGGAGTACGGCAATGCATGACGAAGAACGCTCTGAACAAATGAGGTTAAAGCTCCTCGACATGCAGGCGGCCCTGTTCAATCTGCGCGATGGCCTGGTGAACCTGAGCCTGTCGCTGCAGGAGCTGTCCTTCCTCACCGACGAAAACGCCCAGCGCGAAGCCAGCCAGGAAACCGACGATTTGCTGTTGCGCCTACGCGGTTGATTGAGCGGCGCTGCGCTTAAAGCGCACCCAGCCCCCACAAGCTGAGACAATTGGCACGGAATGGCGCCTGCGTCGGGCTGCTCAATCACTGAACAACACACATGACACGAATTGCGGTGGTCACGCCGATCTTGCCTGTGCCAGATGACAAGACCCGGGGGCGCTTCATCTACGAAACGGCGCAGGCGCTGTCCCGACACGCCACGGTTCGGGTCTTCTTGCAACAGACCCAATACCCATCGATTCCAGGCCTGCGGCCCAGAAGCCCGGCGCCTCCACCCGTGGGGCCCGACTTCACCTTGCCGGGCATCGACGTGCAAGCGGGCACCTACCCGGCCCTGCCTGTGCTGTCACGCCTGACCAATGGCTGGGCCTGTGGCCGCAGCCTGTTGCCCAAGCTACGCGCATTCGCGCCCGACATCGTCATCGGCTACTGGGTCTACCCCGAAGGAGCCGGCGCCCTCCAAGCAGCTCGACAGCTCCATTGTCCGATCGTGATCGGAGCACTGGGCACCGACATCCATGTCCGCTCCGGCCTGAGTGCACGCCTGACAGGCAACACCCTGCGTGAAGCCGACGCGGTCATCACCGTCAGTGATGCCATGACCCGATTCACCGTTCAGCACTACCAGGTGCCTGGGCAAAAAGTCCACACCATTGTCAACGGCTTCAACACCACGGTGTTCTATCCCAGACCTCGCGGCCCCTTGCGTGCGCTGCACGGCTTGAATGATCAACACCGCCTCATGGTTTACGTCGGCCGCCTGATCGAAGCCAAGGGCTTGCGTGAATTGATCGACGCCTTCGAACGCCTGGCTCAACGCGATCCCGGTGTTCGACTCACCCTGATCGGCGAAGGCGCACTGCGGGAAGAACTCCAGGCCACGGCTCAGCAGCGCGGCTTGAGCGACAAAGTCACCCTCACCGGGGGATTGCTGCCGCAACAAGTCGCCGAATGGATGAGCAACGCAGAACTCGTGGTGCTGCCCAGTTGGTCAGAGGGCTACCCCAATGTGCTGGTCGAGGCCCTGGCTTGCGGCTGCCCGGTCGTGGCCACACGGGTTGGCGGCATCCCCGAAATCATCAACGACAGCAATGGCGTGCTGGTGCCCGCCAAGAACACAGCCGCCCTGGAGCAAGGGCTCGAGCAAGCCCTGCACCACACCTGGAACCGATCGGCCATCTCAAAAGCCATGACCCGCACCTGGGACGACGTTGCCACCGAAACACTGGCCGTGTGCGAGCAAGTGCTCGCGAACCGTCCCTGACATCATTCAAACTCAGCATGAACACACCCGCACTGCCTGGCCGCCAACGGATCATGGCCGCCCTGTTCCTGATCGGCTGCCTGGCACTGGGGGTGCTGTTCTGCAAGCTTGAGTACAACCCCTCGTTCGGGGCGCGGATCGATTTCACCAGGTATCACTACCCCACCATCGAACAGTTCCGCACGCTGGATTTCTTTGTGTTCCTGCGCGAGATGAACACGGCCTCCGGCCCACTTTATTACGCGCTCATGGGCACCACGCCCATGGGGCCTGACTCAGTCCGAATCAGCACCTTGTTGTTGCACGTCATGTCCACCGGATTGGTCTGGTGGTTGGGGTATCGCCGACTGGGCGCCACGGCATGGCCATGGCTATTGGCCAGCGCGTTTTACTTTTCGCCATTTCAATTGGGCCCCGCGCTGTGGGGTCACCCCGAAACCTTGGCCACGCTTTTGATCTTCCTGGCGCTGTGGCTGCACACCCAAGGTTTTGTCGCCACGGCATCGGTGCTGTCAGCGCTGTCGGTATCCAGCCGCCAAACCGCCATTGCCATTCTCGGGGGCCTGGGGCTCTGGGATCTGCAACAAGGTCGATTCAAGAACCTGGCCTTGAAAATGGCCGTGGCTGGGGTGATGCTGGTGGCACTGATCCACCATTGGCATGGCCTCACCCCGCCAAAATTCCAGGACCACATGGCCATCAGTGGCCGAACTTTCCTGGCCTCCTTCGCCATGATGGGCTTGGCACTGTTCAACTGGAACATGCGGCCTGCCCGGGCCAGCTGGGGAACCCTTCTGCGGTACTGGCTGATCCTGCTCCCAATCTGCCTGATTGTTTACAACGGATCCATCCACTTCGACCGTGGTGGATTCATCTTTTCAATCCTGGACAAAATGGATGCCAAGCAATGGGGCTGGTGCCTCAGCAGCCCCCTCATCCTGTCCTTGACATTGACTTTGTGCGTGCCCTCCCTCCGCGAAGATCCCATGACAACGCTGACATTGTTGGGCTTGTCCGCCACCCTGGCCATCAGCAACGTTTTCTACATCAAGTATGTGGACTTTTACATTTGGCCGCTCGCCCTGTCCATCTTCGCATTCGCGTTGGACCAACCTGCGAAGCTGGTCAACATGACCAAATCATTGATCGCCTGGACGGTGGTCAACTTGACGCTGGTGTCATTGCGATACTGATTTCAGCACTCAGAAGTAAAAATGGCGGCCCTTCGGGCCGCCATTGCATCCAGGGAACTCGGATTATTTGCGCGTTTTCCAGGTGCGCATCAGATCACGCAACGCTTCCGGTGGATTCTTCGGCTCGGTCAATCCATTGAGCGTCTGCTTGTTGATACCGTGGCAGCTGGCGCAGGTGCGGATTTCACCGGGCGCAAAACTCACCCAAACCCGCTCACGCACCACCGGCTTGCCCGTGGGACTGGTCAGCTGCCAGCTCAGTGCACGGCCAGCAGGCACGAAAGCCGCCGTGGATCCATCCTTGCCAATCTGCACGGTGGCAGCTTGGGTGCCCGTGGGGTACCAAGACTCCACATCCGTGTGAACCGTGCTGTTGTGAACGGGTCTGGCATAAACACGGCGCCCCTTGCCGGCGCCATTGCCATACCCACGCGTCAAATCGCCTTGGAAGATCTGCAAACCAGCGATGTCATAGACCGTGCCGGACTTCGGCACATTCTGAACACCACCAGGCACACGCAAGTTATAAGGCTGGCTCACATCAGCGCGGTCACGCAGGGTCACATTGCGAGTCACGATCAGCGCCAGATTCTTGCTCTGCAGCCAAGCGCGCAATTCAGTCTCACTCACACCTTCTTCCGTGAGCACTTTCTTTTCGACGTCAGCCACGGTCATGGTGCGAGACACAGGGCGAGGACGCGAGCGAACTTCGATGGCATCGTGCTCGTTCAGGGGTCCCAGGTACTGGCGGGGTGTGGCCTCGTCGGTCCAGTAGAGGATGTTCTTGACAATGCCACCAGTCAGGGAGGGACCTGCAATCATGTCCTTGCCAAAAGGATTGGGCACCAACTTCTTCAACTGGAACCGATATGGATTGCTGGTGTTGTTCAAACGGTATTCAGCCGTATGGGTGACCAGAATGCTGTCATCCGTGAGGCGCAGGGGGTTGCGGTAGTGACCGGTCATGGTGGCCAAGGGCGCGGCAGAACCGTAGGGGTCCGCGTCAAGTGTGGCATTGGTGTAGTCAGTGACCGCCACCTCCTCAGGACTCTTGCCGGGCGGCATCGAGAATTCGACAATGCGGCCAGAGGTTTGACGGGCAAATTCCATCGAATAGGTGCCAAGATAAGTACCAGGGCGGTTGATGTCTTCACGCATCTGGAACATACCGGCATCAGGCCTGAACGTGCCGCGCATGCTGACGTTGGCACCAAAACTCGGGAAGGCATCGCTCAAATTCGGGTCATTGAGAAACACCCCGGTGTTGTAAGTGCCCCCAAACTCATGACGACCTACGTGGTTGATGGTTTCTTCTTCAGAGCCGTCCTCATTGACCTGCCAGAGGAAGAACTGGTTGTAGTCATGCAGCGGCTCATTGGGGTCGCGCGTCGGATCCTGGGCATGGCGGGCCTCGGGGAACACGTCGTAGAGAACGCCCTTCGTGTCGGCGATGAGCTTGCCACTGGCGTCCCTGCGGGGATAGGTCTTGGTCTTCGTGGAGGTTTCCGACTCGTAGTCAATGGTGCCGTACACGCCACCGAGGTAGCGATCGATGTCCGCTTCCTGGTCACGCTTCAAGTGGTCCCACTTGGTGAACAAGACACGACCATAGCTGTCCAAGAACAGGTCAAAGACGCCACTGGGGGAGTGCTCAAGTTGCGTAATTTTGCCGCTTGATACATTCAGCTTCCAGACACCAGTGTTGGTGGCAATGGCCTCGTACTCGTCCAATTGCGGGTAAGTCGCGGTCATGCCAAACAATGGGGCATCGGAAATAAACAGGACGCTGTCGTCGCTGCCATAGATCGGCGAGATGTTGTTGTATGTGGCGGGCTGGTTGGCCACCTTGGTGATGACCACCTTCTCGCCCTTGCCCAAGCCGGTCACTTCGTACATTTGCCAATTTCTGGCAGGCGCCTGGTAGCGAGCAGTAGCTCCGCCCACCATCATGGAGAAAAGAGCTTTCTTGCCATCCCAGTGCATCGAAGGCTGGCGCACGGAAATGGCCTTGGCACCACCTTGGATACCGCCAGAGTCAACGCCCCAGCCAGCTTCCTTGGTCAGGTTGCGCAAAGTGCCATCGGTATAGCGAACATACAAATCGCCACCGGCAATGGCATCAGTGACACCACTGCCATGGTTGCCAAACGTGTTCAACTGGTTGGCAAAGCCAAATGCAGGCACGCTGGTCACAAACATGACGGGATATGACGTGGCCGATGCCATCGTCACGCTCAAAATTGCTTGCGAGCTGGTGACATTGGTCACAGAGCCTTTGACAACCACCGAGAACTTGGCGCCGCTGTCAGCGGACTGCACAGCCTTGGCCACGAAAGAGGAAGCTGTTGCCCCCGCAATGGCGACCCCATTGCGCAGCCACTGGTAGCTCAGGGTGTCGGTAGAAGATGCAGTGACGCTGAACGACGCATCGCCACCAGCAGAAGTGCTGACATTGGCAGGTTGAACCGTGATTGTGACAGTGGCCGCGGGCACAGGCGCCGTGGGGCTGGTCGGCGTCGTTGTCGTTCCGCCTGTGGAAGAGCCGGTGGAACTCGTGCCCGATGGGGGAACCACGGTCCCCGAACCACTGGTGGTCGGGGTTTCAGTGCCTGAAGTACCACCGCCGCCGCAGGCGGCCAACATGGCGGAGGTCACTGCGGCGAAAAGAAATTGACGAGAAATAAGCATTGATACCTCTACTGCACATAACTGGATGCGCCAAGCCAGACTCGCATTGCGAGCAACATGTCCAAACTTGGGATGACCCAACACGGCCCAGCTCTTCCAAATTCTTCGACCGACTTGGCCAGCACTGTAGCCGCTACATCGAATGCGACCATCTGCTCATGTAACCAACCGACCGTTTGCAAGAACCCTAACCGCTTGATGAAAGCGATTTTTCCCAAACAACGAATGCATCATGCTTAGCCTCGGCAGCCCCATGTTGCGGATAATGCGCCAATTTGTAACAACGTCAGGCACACGGAAACACCAGAGATCGGCACAAACGACACAGCCTCCCCCGCTAAACCGGACAACCCCCCATATCAGGGGTTGACTTATTTCACACTTTTAGATGTTTCTTTAAAAAGCTTTTTTTTGTATTCACTTACAACTTGCCCAGTGACTGAAAGACCTTGCCGCTAACCTTCCAACCATGCTGCTTTCAACGGTTGTCGTCGACGTCGGCAGAAGGCAATTTTGTAGTGCAAATGCGTGGATTGAATTAAACGTGAACTCCTCCAGTAAATATCCCCACAGCCACCTGATCAGCCTGTCACTGATGGCCACTCTGACCGCCTGCGGCGGCGGTGGGACAACCACCACCACCGTGCCGCCCGCCACAACGGTGACACCGCCTGCCACCAGCAGCGGTACCGCCACCACTGGTACCGCCACCACTGGTACCGCCACCACTGGTACCGCCACCACTGGCACCACCACCACTGGCACCACCACCACTGGCACCGCCACAACGGGCACGACGGCCACAACGACCGCCAGCAGCCCAGTGATCGCTGGTTGCACCATCTTTCCGGCCAATGCGATTTTCAACACCCGCGTTGATGACACTGCCAAGTTCCCTGCCCACCCCCAAAATACGGCGTGGAAGGCCTCCATGCAGAGCAAACTCGGCAACCCACGCATGCACCTGGATTGGGGCATGAATGAAGACCCCACCGCCTCCGACTACTACGGCATCCCCTACAACACCGTAGACGGCTCGTTCAGCAGCACGAGTTGGCCATTGATCTCGTACGACATCACGGACCCTCGGGATGGCAACGGCGCGGGCGTTCCCGACGAAAGTGATTGCGCCGTGCCCAACGGGGCCTCCTTCAAGCTGCAACGCAATTGCGGCAGCGTGGCAGCGACTCAGCGCCGTTTCCCCTTCCCACCCGACGCCACCATCAAGATCGAAGGCGGGAGCAACGCTGCCAATCAGTTCACCACCGACAGCCATGCCGTGGTTCTGGAAACCGGCTCCTGTCGCTTGTGGGAAAGCTACTACACCTACAAATTCAACGGGCAGTGGCACAGCTACGCTTCAGCAGCATGGAACCTGAACTCGCTTGAAATGCGCCCAGAAACATGGGGATCCGGCGATGCCGCCGGGCTGCCCATCCTCCCGCTCCTGGTGCGTGCCGATGAAGCCAGCGCTGGCGAGATCAAGCATGCACTTCGCGTCACACTGCCCGGAAGCGTCATGGCCAGCATTCGCGCCACCAATGGCTACGTGTGGCCAGGTCGGCATGCCGCGGGGCAACTGGCAACTGGCGGCATCCCTTTTGGGGCCCTGCTTCGGCTGCGCTCTGATTTTGTGATTCCCTCGACCTGGAACACACAGGCCAAAGCGGTGGCGACAGCCATGAAGCGGTACGGACTGTACATTGCCGACAACGGCTCCAGCTTCTACGTACAAGGGGAGCCCAGCGTGAAGTGGAGCTCCAACACCTATTCACAACTGCAGCAGGGAATCACCCTGGACAAGCTGGAATTCGTGAGCCTGAACGCCATCACCCAGAACGCCAAGTTCAACAAGGACTCCATGGCGGCCTCCTGGTAGGAGGCCCAAAGCGGGCGCCTCTGGCGCCTGCCAAAGCATGGCCAGACAGCGCAAAAGCCTATGCTACATTGCGCCAACGCTTGAATCGGGGCACGCCCGTCCTACCACGACAGTCACTTCGACTGACACCGGCAACCTGAAGCGGTCCGCCCAGCCATCGTGCCCAGCTTGCCGCCCGCCCCACCTCGTTCCCACGAACCCGAATCCTCACCACGGCATTGGTGCACTCCGTCCAAAAATGGGCGACTACACAGAGCGCACTTGCTCGTCATCGAGCCGCCCGACTGGCCGAACGAAAACTTCATTCCGGAACACCCATGCCACATGGCACATCTCACAAAGTGGCGCGGCCATAGAGTCGTGATAGCCACGCTTTGCCCAGCGCCATGAACATCGGATCACCAAAATGAGCTTTCGCCTGTACTTGCTCTTTTTTGCGCTGAGCTTCCTTCGACCATTCGAGCTGTTTGCACCTGAACTGGCCGTGCTCCGTCCGATGGTGATCCTGAGCGCGTTGACGCTCCTCACGTCGACCGTCAGCGTGATGCAATCGAAAACGATTGCTTCGCGCCCCATTCACATCAAACTGTTCTTCGCGATCATGCTGGCACTGCCGCTGTCTCGCATCGCCAATGGCTGGATGGGAGGCGCTCTGGAGTCCCTCAGTGACTTCTCCTTGTCCTTGTTCATGATTTTTTCCACCGTCGCCAATGTGCAGAACATTGACCGGTTGAAAACAAGCTGCAAGGTATTTGCCTACAGCATGACCATTTTGGCCGCAGCAGGGGCCTATTCGTATCACACAGGCTTCATGGTCGACAAGCTGGTGCTTCGACAAAACATCGAACTCGACGACATGGCGCCCGCCGAGGTGATTGAAAATGCCATTCCTGCCGATGAAACCTCCCCGCAGTATTTGTGGCGAGTTCGAAGCGTGGGTTTGCTCGGCGACCCGAATGATTTTGGCCAAGCGCTGGTGGTGGCCGTGCCGCTTTTGTTCGGGCTGTACACCAAAGGCAGCAGGATCAAGAACCTGTTCACGGTCGCCATCCCCATGGGCATGTGCTTCTACACGATCTACCTGACCCATTCTCGCGGCGCATTGCTCGGCGTCGCCTCCCTGATGTTCTTCGGCGTCAGAAGCCTATTGGGGACCATGAAAACCGCGACCTTGATGGTCATCGGGGGCGCTGGGGCCATGGCGGTCAACTTGACGGGTGGCCGCGCCTATACCGCCAATGAAGAATCCGCCGGTGGCCGCATCGATGCGTGGAGTGAAGGCATGCGCATGCTGTCCAGTCACCCCCTGTTTGGCGTGGGGCATGGCGCCTTCACAGACCATCATTACTACACGGCGCACAACTCGTTTGTATTGTGTTTTGCCGAAACCGGCCTCATTGGGTATTTCATTTGGCTGGGACTGATTGTCGTGGTCTACAAGGGCTTAGCGCGCGCCATTGAAATCTCGGCTATTGGCTCCGATGAGCGAACGCTAGCCATGATGCTGCGAGCAGGCTTGATGGGCTTTTTGACCTGCGCATTTTTCTTATCCAAGGCCTTTGACTCGCTGCTCTACCTGTTGCTGGGCTTCTGCATCTGCGTCGCCTACTGCGCCGAAAAATCACCAGGGGGCTCTCACGCAAAACAACCGTTGCCAGGCCCCATCACCTGGGTCAAGGCGACGCTCAGCATCGAGGTCCTGAGTATTGTGCTTATTTACGTGATCGTCATTGTCAAGACTGCGACCGTCGGCAAGAGCATTTAGCCGGGCGTCATGAGGGGCGCTTGCTGAGCGCCCGGGCCGGGATACCAACGGCGGTGACTCCGGCATCCACGTCCTTGGTCACCACAGCGTTCGCCCCAATGCGGACATCGTCGCCGATCGTCAGGCCCCCGATGATCTTGGCGCCCGAGCCAACGAAGACGCCATTGCCCAACCGGGGTGACTGCCCACGGTTGTCGCCAATGACCACGCCGCTTTCCAGCCATACATCGCGACCACCGCGGACGCTGGAATTGATGACCACCCCGATAGGGTGAATCAGCACGAATCCTGGCCCGAAACTGGCCTTGGTTCCGATCACACAACCATTGATCCATTTATTCAAGCAATGCGGCACCAGCGCCAATGGGGCCAACCCCAAGCCGGTCAGCCACTCCTGTAAACGAAACAAGGCATTGGCCAACGTTCCATCAGCCAGAACAACTTTCACCATCGAGCATGATGGCCCGTATTGTGAATAAAGGCGCTGCTTGGCCCGCAAATCATCAATCAGTTTCATTCTCGACCACGACAAACGGATTGATTGGAGGGCATGAATTCAAATGACAGAAACCAAAGTGTTCAGACAAATTCCCGATCAGCATCGCCGATTTATGCCCAAGCCAGTCTAACATCCGGGCAATTGCCTGCACTCAGGCTACCAATAGCGACGCCACGCCGCCATACCTCCAGCGCGAAGTACACGTTCATTTCAATGGATCCCATCAAAGCACCCAGACTGCCCGCGCACATTCCATCCCTGGATGGCCTCAGAGCCCTGTCGATCTGCCTGGTGCTGTTTGGGCACATGGCCGCCACCAACGGCGCCCCACTCTGGCTTGATCGCCCCTCGTTTACCTCGTTGGGCAACGTCGGCGTGCGGTTTTTCTTCATTGTGTCCGGCTTCCTGATCACGACCTTGATGTTGCGTGACATTGAAAAGCATGGGCAGATCCGCCTCAAGCTTTTTTACATCCGACGCAGTCTGCGCATCCTGCCCGCGGCTTTTTGCTACATCGCCATCATGTGGTTGTTGTACATGTCAGGGATCATCGACCTGACCTTCCACCTCACGTCGCGCACCAATGCAGCATCGGCGCTCCCTGACCTGGCCCATGCCCTGACCTTTACCGCCAACTACCAGCACGACTACAACTGGTATTTCAATCACCTGTGGTCACTGTCCGTCGAAGAGCAGTTTTACCTGATATGGCCGTTCACGATGTTCTTGCTGGGAACCCGGCGGGCCGTGTGGGCGGGCCTCCTGATGCTGGCCCTTGCGCCATGCTTCCGGCTTTTGATGATTCTTTACAGCGATGGCCCTGAAATCCGTTTAAGTCGGGAGTTCCAGGCCGTCGCAGACGCATTGGCCACAGGCTGCTTGGCCGCCATGCTGCATAACAAACTGGGAGAATGGCGCTGGTTTATCAGCCTGACACGCTGGCCAGCCATTCCAATTGGCCTGATGTGTGTTGCGTTAGGGTACGGGCTGGCCTATGCATCGCGACCTGCCGCTTATTTGATTGGTCAAACCATCGCCAACATTGGCATTGCCTTGATCCTGCAGCACTTGGTCAGGCATCCCACCAGCGCGGTGAGTCAAATCCTCAATACCCGCTTCCTGGTCAAAATTGGGGTGTTGAGTTATTCGCTCTACCTTTGGCAGCAACCATTCCTGAATTTCCAGTCGACGCACTGGGTTGCGTCATTCCCCCAAAACATCGCATTGGCTTTTGGGGCTGCCATTTTGTCGCATCGTTTGGTGGAGCGCCCCTTTCTGAAGCTCAAAGAACGCATCGCATGAGCAGCGCCAACGCATCAACTCCGCCCCTGCGCATCATGCATGTCGTCGATTCACTCGAATTCGGCGGTCTTGAGCGCGTTGTCACCGATCTGGCCATCACCCAACAGCAACATGGCCACCAGGTCGCGGTTTTCAGCATCAATCACACCACTGGTTTTGCCAGTGAACTGCAGGCGGTCGGCATCCCTGTTCACATCGGCAACAAAAGCGGCACCCTGGATTGGTCCGTGCTCAAGGCATTGCGCCAAGAAGCTTTCAACATGAAAGCCGACATCGTGCACGCGCACAATTTCGTTCCGAATTACTACTCGGCATTGTCACTACTGGCCTGGCGGCGTGCCCCCAAACTGGTGAACACGTGCCACGACATGGGCACACGCCTGAGCCACAAGCGATTGAAGTTCCTGTTCGAATGCTCACTCAAACGCACCGCACGGGTGGCCATGGTGGGTCAGCAAGTTTATGACCGCTATATTCAGTCAGGCATGGTGCCTAAAACGCGCGCCGACATGGTGCTCAATGGCATCCCTGTTGAGCGGTTCACACCCACCCCCGACCGCCGGGCGAAAGCCCGCACCCTGCTTGGACTAGCATCCAGCGACCTGGTGCTGGGCTGTGTCGGGCGGCTGGTGGGCTTGAAGAATCACCGGCTGCTGATCGGGCTTTTGCCCGCCTTGATCCAGGCCCACCCCAACCTGAAGCTGGTCATCGTGGGGTACGGTGAACTGCACGAAGCGTTGAATGAACAGGCGGCTCAACTGGGCGTGTCCAAGCACCTGCTGATCACCGGCCAACGCTCCGACGTTGCCGACTTGCTGCCGGCGTTTGATGTTTTTGCCTTGCCATCGTTGACGGAGGGCCTGTCCATCGCGCTGCTGGAAGCCTGCGCCACAGGCTTGGCCGTCTTGGCCTCATCTGTCGGAGGCAATCCCGAAATCATCAAAAACGACCACAGCGGCCTTCTGGTTGCCAGCGACGATGCGCCTGCCACGCAAGCCGCCCTACTGCGGCTGCTGGAGGACTCGTCGCTCAGAGCCCGCCTGGGTGAAACCGCACGTCGTTGGGTGCTCGAACACGCCTCGGCCAAAGCCCTGCATCTAGCGTACGACCGGTTTTACCGCTCAGCGCTCGGTTCGGCGCCATGAGCCGCGGTAATTGCCTCGGGCAAAGCGCCAAGAAGCAACCATGAACGCCCAATTGAGCGCATACAGAAACGCCGCCATCCGGAGCAATGAAGGCAGCACCACCTGGCGCTGCGTCAGCTGATACAAACACATGGCCGCTCCATAAGCAGCCAGCTGCAGCAACGTGAGGCTCAACCAGCCGATGGATTGCGTCGCCAGGATGGCCGATGCCACCAATCCCAGCAACAGCAAGTGCGGCGCCGTCCAGCGAAGCACCTTGTGCGACAAATAGGCGAAGGATGTGCCCAGAGAAGTGCGGGTGATGTACTCGGGATGCCGGACCAAGGCTTGGAAGTTGCCAATGCCTATGCGCAAACGCCGGTTGTACTCTTCAGCAATGGCTTGTGGGGTGTCTTCCTCTGCCCAGGCCGCAGGCTCGTACACCAGGCGATGCCCTGATGCCGACACATTCATGGCCACACAAAAGTCATCGCAAATGGTGTCTGGCGGCAAAGGCTGCCAAAGGTTGCGCCGAATGGCATAAATGGCACCATTCGCGCCCAACAGCCCATTGATGCGCCCTTCGAAAAATTTCAGAAATTGCTCGAGGCGCCAGTACACGCTGTCCTGGTTGTCGCCCCCACTGCCTTTCAAGCGAAGCTCACCGCTCACCCCACCCACATCGGCTTGATCGAAATGCTTGACCAGGACTGTGATCGCGTCAGGATGAAAGAACGTGTTGGCGTCAGAGAAAACCAGAATGGGGGCTGACGCTTGCGCGACCAGGTCATTCAGAACACTGGCTTTGCCCCGATTGACGTCGTACACACAAGCCTGAATGCGCCGATCGGTGCACGCCGCCAGAATGCTGGCGGTGGCATCACTGCTGCCATCGGACCCGATGTAACACCTCAGCAACTCTGGCGGGTAGTTCATCGTGAGCAGATTGTCGATGCGCTGCCGCAAATGCATTTGTTCGTTGTAAGCCGAGATGATCACCGCCACGGCAGGAAGCATGCGAGCTTGGGCGGGCACACGACGATCTTGTTTGGAGGACACATACCGCGCATCCCTTCGCAACTGCACCACCATGGCCACCAAGGCCAAAATCAAAGGATAAAGCGCATACGAATAGAAGACCAGCCCCAGACTGGCAGCCACCACCCACTCAAGTACGCTCATACCGCCTCGGGCACGTAACTTGGTCGGGGCACGATGTAATCTCGGTACAGGCCGGGATCACCAACCAACCCCCCTTCTGCCGCTTTGACAATGTTGTACATCTCACGCGCGCTGACGTAATGGAGCTTCCAGGCCTTGCCATCGTTGTAACGCGTTTCAAGGTGGGTGAAGGCCTTGTCCATGGGTTCACCCAGCAAGGTGTCCATGTCACGCTCTTGTGTGCCGTGGGTGTGAACCTTGACGAAAATCCATTCGGGACGCCCCTCCACGTGGATGCCAGTGCTCACCCAATCATCGATTCGGTCCAGTTTCGGTGGGCAGCTTGTGCGCACATCCGAACTCTCGATCCTGGGAATGATCCCGAATTTACGATTCCCCGCCATGAAACCCAATGGTCCCTGAATGATCATCAGGTCTCCAACCGGCTGCCCCCCCACACGCACGCGAGGGCCCTTGTCGTGCGACTTCGGGCGGTGCGGGTCATCAATGGCGTAGTAGATTTTGTTGATGGTGCTGGTCTGGCAGGGGTCTGGCGCCGAAGGCAAGGTGAAGTCTGCGTAACATCCTTCTTCGCGCAAGATGAGCAACTCGTTGTTGACCCCGCAGTGGTGGCCCTGGGGATGGCTGTTGTCCAGCGCCCAATTGCCGTGGATGAAGGACCACATCGGCTGCCCGGTCACCGTGTTTCTGGGCAAGGCGCCATGGTCGCGAGCCAGCAACTCGGTGAAGCGCGACAGCTTTTCTCGCAAAGCGGCTTCCGTGTCCTGGTCATGGTGAAGGTGGATTTCAATCTCACCCAAGCCCAACTGGCACAACTCAACCAAGGCACGCATGTGCTCAGGCCGATACTCTTCTTCGGGATAAAAGAAGCTGTGCACGGGGGCTCGACCGTCCGCGTCTCTGTGGTCGGCACACAGTTTTGGGTAGTCTTGCCTCCAGCGTGCGACCCGAGCACACTCCACCTCGTAAGTTGGTTTGAGCCACATTGGCTCGTAGTGATCAACAAAGCAGAACATCAGATGCCTGGTCACACCCGGCTCAACTGGCGCTTTCCAATCTTGCTTAAAGTAGCTGGGCAACCAAACAAGCGTATTTTTTTTTCGGACTTCCCAGGCCAGGAAAGCGACCGCCGCAACGCCGACCATCAAAATCAAAAGTAGGAAAGACGTCATGGGTGCGAAAAATATTTGAACATCCGACACACATCGCCAACAGACCAAACTGACAGTATGTAGCAAGGTGAACAACAGTTCATGATGTTACACTACCCCTTCGAGTAAAAGCCTCGGGCATGTCGCCCAGGCGATGCAACGAGACCATCGTACACCGCCTGTGACCGCCCCCGCATCAGGACGCCTAGCATCTCTCCGTGATGCATTGCTCATAACGGCTGCCACTTATGTGACAACGGTGATGGGCTTAGTTGTCAGCACAATCATCGCCCGCAGCCTGGGCCCCGAAGACTACGGAAGGTACTCCTACCTCATCTGGATGTCAGGTTTACTCGTGGTATTTTGCAATCACGGCTTGGGCATTTCCGGGATTCGATTCGTCTCTGAATACCTCGGACGTGGTCAGCAGCAAATCGCCCGCCAAATACACGGCTGGTTGAATAAATGGCAGCAAATCAGCACTTTGCTGATATTGTTGGTATTCACGATTGCATCATGGTGGCTTCCAATGGCGGGATGGGAACACCATCGAACATTGTTGCTGTCCATTTTGATCATTGGCGTGGCATCCAAGGCCGCCTATCTGTTTGATGTCTCTATCGCCAAAGGCCATAAGAAGTTTTCCGTTGAGGCCCTGACCAACACGGTCATGAGTTTGGTTTATGCCGCAGGCGTGGGCCTGCTCGCACTGGGCAAGGCCGACCTGAACGACTACGCCATTTTCTTTGGCGCGGTCAGCTTCCTGCATATATGCATGGTTTGGTGGTTGATGCGAAAAAACGGCATCAGCCCCGACTACACACCATGCCCTCCCGACCTGATCCAACACATCAAACCCCACATCGCCTGGACCGTTGTTTTGGTGGCAGTCGCCACCCTCAGCAACAAAACCATCGAGACCTTTTTACTGGGCACCCAGGTGGGCGCCAAAGAGGTGGGCTACTTCACCATCGCAACCACCCTGACCCGAGGCGGCATCGACCTGCTGTCCTCATCACTGACGGCCATGCTGATGCCCATCATGGCACACGCCTATGGTGCAGGCGGCAGCGAAAAGGTCAACACCATTTTGAGCGATTCAATCCGATATTTCTTATTCTTTGGCTTGATCATAGGCGGGGCGGGTTTGATTTGGTCAGAGCCTGGCATTGCCATTCTTTACGGCAGCCAATACCAGGCTGTGACCCCAGTGCTGCAGGTCATGGTCGTTGTGGGCGGACTGACTTTACCGGAAGGGGCATTTGGCGCATTGATGTCCACCACCGACAACCAAAAATTGCGAGCAGGTATTGCCACGTTGTCGGTATTGATCAGCGCCATCGCAGCTTTTGTACTGGTCCCAAAATTCGGATTAACCGGCGCATTGGTATCTCACGCGAGCACCCGGGTGATTATTTTTTTAGTCACGGCCATTTGGATCAGGAAATCGCTGAATGTCACCTTCCCCATCAGTCACATCGTGCGCTTGTGCCTGGCCGCAATGATTGCAGGCACGGCCTGCTGGCTCCTCATGCCCCACCATCCTGCGGTGCTGACACAAATCGGCATAGGATTCGTCTATATATTCATCCTGCTGGGTGGCACCATTGTTCTTAAAGCATGGAAAGCGAAGGATGCTGATATGGCACTCATGCTTGCCGCCAAAAAACCGCGGTTATTCGGTCCTATCACCCCTTGGCTCACACGCTGGGCCGGATCACTGAACTGACCGAACCACCTTATTTAGGGGGAACAGGCGCTCAGCATGCGATGGTGTGATAAAACCAACTTGACGCGCCTGCGTGACACATATCCCCCTAAGCTGAGGATCGTGATGCAATTGCTGCGTTTCCGAATGTAATTTGGCTCTATGCTTGCGCCACAGCAGACTTCTCCGGGGTAACGACAATGGTCTTTCGTCACAATGCAATTTCTTCTTTTTGTCGCATCGCGTTGATGAGTGCCCTTGTTCTGGCGGGGACGGCATGCACATCGTTCAGCAGCTATCCACCAGCGCCTGCGGTGGCCAGCAAGTCTGATCACTTCTACAAGATTGGCGCGCTCGACACGCTCAACATCGTGGTTTGGCGCAATCCCGACCTGTCATCCTCGGTCACGGTGCGCCCAGACGGTCGCATCTCGCTTCCCCTGGTCGAAAACCTTGAGGCCGCCGGCCGCAATCCTGCTGATTTGTCTCGGGACATCGAAAAGGCGCTGGCCAAGTTCATCCGCGAGCCGGTTGTCACGGTCATCGTTAGCAATTTTCAAGGTGTGTCCACTGAGCAGATTCGCATCGTTGGCGAAGCCACTCGCCCACAGGCTGTGCCCTTCCGTCAAAACATGACCATGCTTGACGTCATGATCCAGGCCGGTGGGCTGACCGATTTTGCTGATGGCAATGGTGCAGTCCTCGTGCGGGGATCAGAGCAGGGCAAACAGTACAGCCTGCGACTCAAGGATCTGATCAAACGTGGCGATATTTCTGCCAACGTGGAAATCAAACCCGGTGACATCATCATCGTCCCGCAAAGCTGGTTCTGAGCAGACTTGTACTCCTTGACATCTGACTTGGCGTCAAACCCCTTTTTGCATGGATGACCTTCTTAGACAAGTCGCCGGGATATTGAATGCGATGTGGCAGCGGCGCTGGCTCGGCGCAGCCATGGCATGGCTGATCGCGATCGCCGGGATGTTGGGCGTGTTGATCATCCGAGATCGCTACGAAGCGTCCGCCCGCATTTACGTTGACACAGAAACCGTGCTCAAGCCATTGATGACCGGCCTGGCGTTTCAGCCCGATGTGGATCAGCAAGTGCGCATGCTGGCCCGCACGCTCATCAGCCGCCCCAATATTGAACGCCTGATGAGCTCGCCACGAATTGGGCTGGACAACCTGAATGAGCGCGATCAGGAAAAAGTGATTGATCGCTTGATGAAGGACATCAAAGTCAACCCCAGCGGCAACAACAACCTGTACGAGATCATCTACCGGGACATCAATCCCCAACGTGCTCAACGCCTCGTGGAGGAGTTGGTGTCACTGTTCATGAGCGCCGGGGTTGGCGACAAGCGGCGGGATTCAGAGCAAGCGCGTCAATTCTTGGACGAGCAAATTCGCGCTTACGAAAGCAAGCTCAGCGAGTCTGAAAACAAGCTCAAGGATTTCAAACTGCGTAATTTTGGTTTGACTGGTACGTCCAACCAAGACTACTTCGCTCGCATGTCCAACCTGTCCGACGAGACAGGCAGGCTGCGCGTGGAACTCAGTGCCGCCGAACAAGCCCGAGACGCACTGCGCCGAGAATTGTCCACCGAAGAGCCCTCCATTCCGCCAGAGCTGTTGGGCAATGGAGGCTCATCCACCGCGCCAAGCACAGACCTCGAAGTGCGCCTGGATGTTCAAAAGCGCCAACTGGATGAGTTAATGCGTCGCTACACCGACGAGCACCCCGACGTGGTGAGCGCCAAGCGAACCATTGGCCAACTTGAACAACAGCGCAAAGCGGAGCTGGATGCTCGGCTGCGCGCGCAGGGGGGGACCCGATTGCGCGCAGCCCCCACCAGCCCAGTATTCCAGCGCATCCGCGTCGCATTGGCAGAAGCCGAAGCCAAGGCGGCCTCCTTGCGCGGACAGCTTGGAGAGCAAAACGCCCAGTTAGCGCGCACCCGTGCACTCGCCGGACAAATGCCCCAAGTTGAAGCCGAGTTGGCTCAGTTGAACCGTGACTACGAAGTGGTGCGCAAAAACTACGAGCAATTGGTTGGACGCCGTGAATCAGCTTCCTTGGGTGAGAAAATTGATCAGACCACCAAAGTGGCAGATTTCCGCGTGGTCGAGCCCCCCCGGGTCAAGCCAAGCCCCGTTAAACCGAGTCGCTTGGTCATCGCATTGTTGGCCGTCGTCGCCGCGCTGGCCGCTGGCGCAGCCACAGCCTTTGGTTTGACTCAGCTTTTTCCAACGGTGCAAGACAGTCGCCAGCTTAAAGAAATCTCTGGACGCCCCGTGCTTGGCAGTGTTTCGCTGGTTGTCAGTCCAGCGATCAGCGAAGCCATGCAGCGGAGTAATCGCTTGTTCAACTGGAACGTCGGCATCTTCTTTGTCTTGCATGCGGCATGGCTCGTGGTCGTGGCTCGTCAACTTCTGCCTTGATACGACCATGAACACCATTGAACAAGCAGCCAAACGACTGGAAGAGTTGCGCCGCGCTGGCGTGGATGTGGGCCAGGCTTCGCCTCAAGTTCAAGTGGCGGCGCCAACCGTGGCGGAAACCAAGGTCGACAAGGCTCCACCGGTTTCAATAGCCTCTGCGTCACCCCGCCCTGTCTCTCACAAGGCTGACGTGACAGCGTCTGGTGATGAGCGCAGGTCGCGCATGATCGAGCTGGATTTGATGAAAATGACCCGCTGCGGCCTGCTGGTGCCGGGTCATCCACGCTCGCAACTGGAAGAAGAATTCCGCATCATCAAGAGGCCGCTGCTGGAAAACGTGCGGGGCCAGACGGCGTCGCGCCCCAAGCGGGCGAACATCATCATGGTGACCAGTGCCTTGCCAGGGGAAGGCAAAACACAAACAGCGATCAATCTGGCCGTCAGCATTGCCATGGAACTTGACCACACCGTGCTGCTGGTGGAGGCGGACGTGGTGCGCCCATCCGCCCTGGAACGCATGGGTGTTTCAGCCTCCAAGGGATTGCTGGACATGCTGATACACCCTGAAACCGACCTGTCCGAGGTTCTGCTCAAGACCAACATTCCCAAGCTGACGCTACTGCCAGCAGGAACTTCAAGCTCCAGGTCGACTGAGTTACTGGCCAGCGCAGCGATGGACAAATTGCTGGAAGAACTGGCCACCACTTATCCAGACCGGGTCATCATCTTTGACACGCCACCACTGTTGCCCAGCACCGAATCACGTGTGCTGGCCACCTCCATGGGCCAAGTGCTGATGGTGGTTGAAGCAGGCAAGACCGCGCTCAACACCGTCAAACAAGCCTTCGCCACCGTGGAAGAATGCCCCGTGGTCATGTCCATGTTGAACAAGTACACCGGCCCTAAAGGCAACCGTGCATATGGCTACTATGCGCCGTGAGTCTGGCTCCATCCTGGCCTTGATGCTGTGCGCATGGTTGCCTCATGCCCAAGGCCAGAAGCTGGACCTTAAACCTGGCATCAACGTCACGGCCACCGCGACCACCAATGCCCAAACAGCAGGTGATTCGTCCAGAAAAGACTTGGTGATCAGCACTTCACCCGAGTTGAGTGGCTCCTACGAGGGCGCCCGCTCTCGCGTTGATGGCAGGCTCCGGGTTAACAACATTCACTATGTGCGTAACAGCCAGCCCGATCAGACCTTGCCTGAGGGCGAGCTGGCACTTGAATCCGTGCTCGTGGACCAATGGGGAGGCCTCAATGCCTCGGTCCAAGCCAGCCAGACACCGGCCACGGTGCTGACCCGCCAAAGCACTGTGGCAGGCGCAACCGATGGCTACACCACAACCCTCACGCGGTTCATCCCTTACATTCGCCATTCGTTTGACGCCGACATTCAGCTCAACGCCCAACTTGAGCGATCCTTCGTCCAATCCAGCCGAAACACCTCGAGTGCTGGCTCGCCAAGAGAAGATCTTCAATTCACGCGGCATGCCGTTCGGTTAGAGCGCCGACCCGTGCCGGTGGGCACGTCGCTTGAATGGACGGGCCTGCGGGCATCGGCCTTGCGGGAAAACACCGTGCGAGCGGGCGCGAGCTATGCCCTGACAGAGGGCCTTTACCCGGGGCTGACTCTGGGGCGCGATTCCATCCACGCGCCTCGGCCAGGTCAGCCGGGCACGCAAGACCAGCAAAGCGGAACCATCCGCGGAATCACGCTGGCTTGGAGGCCCAATGAACGCGCAACCCTGGAATCCCGACTGGAGCGCCGCGTCTTCGGCACCGGCTGGAAGGTCGATTGGAACCACCGCACCCCCTTCTTCGCTTGGAATATCTTCTCGGAGCGAGAGGCTAGCACCTATGCCTCCTCCCTGAGCAACCCCGGCAATCAAACCTTGCGGGGACTGCTGGACCGAATGTTCACCACCAACAATCCGGACGAACGAAGCCGTTCGGAGCTGGTCGACAAGACCATCGCCCAGCGCGGATTGAATGACCAGATGTCTGCGCTGCTGGATCCTTATTCCTTGACCCCTACACTACGGCAGACACTTCAAGGCCGACTGGTGCTGATGGGTCGGCGAAATACCGTCAGCTTGGCCGGAGGCATGAACAAGACCAAAGCACTGGCCCTGAACAACCTGCCTCCGATCGGTGATCAAAGCCTGGAACGCTACGTCGACTTCAACTTCAACCGTCGGCTGACTCCGATCACCTCCCTGAATGCAGGAGTTCGCTGGGGGCAATCTACCCTGACCTCGAACGTCAACCCCAACAGTATCGGCCGTCTCCGCAGCCTTACCTGGAACAGCGATATCAGCACGCGCTTGTCTCCTCAAGCCACAGCGACATTTGGTTTGCGCCACCAAACCAGCAGCGGCACTCAGTTGAACATCAACACCAACGACGAATCAGCCATGTACGTCGGCCTGGGTTACCGCTATTAAAGCCAACCCATGTACGAAAAACACTTCGGATTCACCGGCGCGCCGTTCCTGCTCAACCCGGATCCCAGCTTTTACTTCGACAGCAAAGGTCACAGCAGCGCGCTGTCCTATCTGAAATTTGGCCTGTACCAAGCCGAAGGTTTCATCGTCATCACGGGCGACATCGGCGCCGGCAAGACCACCCTGGTACGCACCCTGCTCAACGACATCGACACCGAAAAGGTCGTGGCGGCCCAGCTGGTGAGTACCCAACTGGAGGCCGGTGATCTGTTGAGAGCATCGATCGCCGCTTTTGGCATCCCGTGCAAAGGCAACACCAAAGCCGATCTGATCTCCACACTGGAGGCCTACCTGACGCTGCTGGCGACACAGCAGAAGCGGGCAGTGCTGATTGTGGACGAAGCCCAAAACCTCAGCCGAGATGCGATTGAAGAACTGCGCATGCTGTCGAACTTCCAGTTTGGCAACCAGGCTCTGCTGCAAAGCTTTCTGATCGGGCAGCCTGAGTTGCGCACCATGTTGCTGTCACGCTCGCTGGAGCAACTGCGGCAACGGGTGATCGCGTCTTACCACCTTGGTCCCATGGACCGTGACGAGACGCGCCGCTACATTGAGCATCGTTTGCACAAAGTCGGCTGGACCGACAATCCGCAAATCAGCGCCGAAGCCTTTGACGAGTTCTATGAATGGACCTCGGGCATTCCCCGACGCATCAACTTACTGTGCAACCGGGTGCTGCTCGCTGCATTTCTGGCAGGCGAACACGACATCTCGGCCGCCAGTGTGTCTCGAATCGCCCAGGAAATACGCTCAGAAATTGGTGAGCCTGTGCTCAGCAACACCGGCGCGTCCGCCTCGGCCAACACCAGCCTTGCGTTGAAGGAATCAGCCATTCCAACGCTGACCCAGGGGCTGGACGGACCAGTTCCCAGTCAAAGTTGGGTGGCACCCTCCATCAACCCCGAGGCCAAGCCGAACACGCCGTTTCTGCTGTGCCTCACGGGCTCGCGCACGGGTTGCCTGCGTGCATCACCTTTGCTCAAAGCATTGAGTTGCCGCGCTGACTTGCCGCCCGCAAGGCTCTTGCACATCGACACGCCAGGCCACTTCGAGTTGACTCAAGACTGGTCGGAACACCTGGGATTGCGCAACCCGGACTACCGGTTGCGCCTCCCGGCGGGCAATGGCCTGACCCACCTGGCGGCCACCTTGCAACAACTCGATCAGTTGTTCGAGCAACATCGTCCAGCGGCGATCATCGTTCAGGCCGGAGACGACACGGCGCTGGCAGGCAGTCTGGCCGCGCAGCGGCATGGGATCCCCATCATCCACCTGGAAGCCGGACTGCGAAGCTTCGACCGCTCTCGTCCCCAAGAAGTCAACGGGATGATGTGCGATCACATGGGCGAGTTGCTGTTCACCTCGGAGTGGGTGGCGCACGACAACCTGGCCAGAGAAGGCATCCCGGCTGACCGCGTGGTGTTCGTGGGCAACCTGCTGATGGACGCCATCCGCGCCATGCTGCCGCAAGCATCCCAACCCAAGTACACCCTGCGTCAGCTCAATCAGCCCACCGACATCCTGAAAAGCAAAAGTGGCGTGGGGGTGGTCTACCTCCAGCAACTGGACAAAGTCACCAACCCGGAAGAGTTGGCCAGCCTGGTGGGCATCTTGCGCATGGTCAGCAAGGACATCCCGTTGATCTGGCCAATGCACGACAGCACGCGCGCTTGCTTGGACCACCTGGGTTTGCTGCAAATCGCCCACGAAGGGCACATCATGGCGCTGCCCCTGATCCCATACCATAAGATGATTGGCTTGCTGGGCCATTCGGCCTGCATCCTGACCAATTCATCCACGGTTCAGGAAGAAGCCACCATCCTGGGCATTCCCTGCCTGACGCTGCACAACTTCACGGAGCGGCGCATTACGGTCGAACAGGGCACCAACATCGCAGTGGGTCACAACAGCAGCGTGATCAGCCGAGCGGTGGCTGAAATCTTGCGTGGGGGAGGAAAGAAGGGACGGCTGCCCAAGTTTTGGGATGGGCAGACTTCCACCAGAATGGCCGAACACCTGTTGACCTGGATCAAGACCAAGGGTATTTGCAATTTGGATCGAACAGACGAGACAACACCTTTGCCACTTGAACAACAAGCCGGGTTCTAATACCACTTTAGGTGTACGTATCGATATGATGAATGCAACTGTCAATGGCAGGCACCGCCACTGAGCGAAGGATCTCCAGGAAATGACCGCTGTCACGCCATTGTTCCGCGCTGCAGGAAGACTTGTGTCGCCGGGAGGAAGCAATGGCAATCTCACCATCCTGACCTACCACCGCGTGCCTCCGGACATCGACCCATTGCTGTCCAGCGACCAGGTTGATGCTCGAAAATTTGCCAGGCACATGGCGGTTTTGGCCGAGTGTTTCAATGTACTGCCTCTGCCAGAAGCACTTGAACGCCTGGAGCGCGACACCCTGCCCGCTCGTGCGCTCAGCATCACTTTTGACGATGGCTACCAAGACAACTACACCATTGCCCTGCCAATACTGCAGCGCCATGGATTGAAGGCCACCTTTTTCATCTGCAGCGGCTACATCAATGACGGACTCATGTTCAATGACATCATCATTGAAGCACTGAGGGCCTGCCAATCCTCGGCACTTGAGTTGAATTGGCTCGGATTGGGTCAACTTCCCGTGCAAGACATGACCTCCAGGCGAGGCTGCGCCGAGAAAATATTGAGCGCCGTCAAATATCTACCGTTTCAGGAAAGAGAACAAGCCTGTCTGCGCGTGTGGGAAACCGCGGCACCTGGCAAACTGCGTCCGCGCCTCATGATGACCGACGAGGAAATTCGCCACCTCGCGGCGCAGGGGATGACCGTTGGTGGCCACACCCACACACACCCGATCCTGAATCGAATTGACCTGGACAGCGCGCGGCAAGACATCGCCCAAAATCGGCGCCTGCTGGGCGACGTGATTGGCCAGGAGCCCCTGATTTTTGCCTACCCCAATGGCCGCCCCGTTCGTGACTACGGCCCTGAGCACGTAAAGCTTGTCCGGGAGCTGGGATACCACTCTGCCGTATCAACCGCCTGGGGTGTCGCCACGAAATCCTGCGACCGCTACCAATTGCCGCGATTTTCGCCTTGGGACGATAACCCAAAGCGCTTGGTCATGCGCCTGCTTAAAAATGCCATGACAGGTCAACATCCCCTGACCGCGCCCAATTTGGACTGACGCCCGGCTACCTCGCCTTGACTCAGATCAGTGCATTTATCAATTTTTCACGGTATTGCCCACTAACCCCCTTGAGTTAGGGCCCCCCCCTCGTTTGGAGGATTATTTCAAGCCGCCGGTATGACCATAATCGCGCATTACAAATAATTACGGGTTAGGCAAGTTGTTGCATAGCTGCACGATTTGCTCGGTCTTGAGAGGCGCACCAAATGTTCCGGGTCTTCCAGCATCACATTTCCATCGCGACGCTGTCCGAGTTATTGGCGGACAGCCTGACCAGTTTTTTGGCAATCGTGTTGGGGGTCATGACCTTCATGCACATGACGGGGACATCCCCCGATCTGGTTAGCATGTCCACTGCCCTGTGGGCAGGTTTGGGCTTTGCTTTCGTGATGCCCCTGCACTGCGGTTTGCTGGGCGTTTACCGAGAAGGCTCTGAGCGCAAGACCCCGCGTGCCAAATTGGGCCGCGCTTTGCTGGGTTGCCTGCTGGGCGCCCCCATTGCCTATCAGTTGGCCATCAAAACCATGCTGGATGGCACTCAGGCGTACCAACTCATGGGGTTCGCCACGGCCTATCTGGTTTTTGGCTTGGTGGTGGTGCGCGGTTACCTGATGACCTCGTGGCGCAGCGCCTTCGTGCAGCAACGCATCTTGATTGTCGGCACAGGCAAGGAAGCGCACTCCGTCGCCTCCGACTTGAAGGCACGCCGCGTCCAAGGCCATTCGGTGATCGGTTTTTATCCCGCCGGAGAAGCCGACCATGGCGTCACCGACAAGCGCTTCAACATCTTCTCCACAGCCTTGTCGATCAAAGACATCATTCAAAGCCATGAGATCAACCAGATCATTGTGGCCGTGAAAGAGCAACGTGGCGGCAGCGTGCCGATGGATCAACTGCTGTCTGCCCGCATTCAGGGCATTCCAGTCCTGGACCTGGCCGCTTTTTACGAGCAAACAACCGGCGAAGTGCCGGTTGACAGCTTGAAGGCCAGCTGGCTCGTTTACGGCCAGGGCTTTGCCCAGAATCGCACCCGCATCGCCATCAAACGCTTGTTCGACATCGTCAGTTCGTCTGTGCTGCTGTTGTTGGCCTCGCCGATCATGCTGATCACGATGTTGGCCATCAAGCTGGAAAGCGAAGGCCCGATCATTTACCGCCAGGAGCGCGTAGGCCTGGGCGGCAAGATCTTCATGTGCCTGAAGTTCCGCAGCATGAGCACCGACGCTGAAAAAGACGGCGTGGCCGTGTGGGCCAAGAAGAACGATTCGCGAGTGACCCGCGTTGGCGCTTTCATCCGCAAAACCCGCATCGACGAACTGCCTCAGATCCTCAGTGTGCTCAAGGGCGAGATGAGCATGGTGGGGCCGCGCCCCGAGCGCCCCACTTTTGTCGAGCAGCTCAAGCAACAGATCCCATTTTACGACATCCGCCACAGCGTCAAGCCGGGCGTGACAGGTTGGGCCCAGGTCAAGTACAGCTACGGTGCATCCCTTGAAGATGCGCTGCACAAGCATCAGTACGACCTGTACTACGTGAAGAACAACTCCTTGTTCCTGGACTTGCTGATCCTGTTCGAAACGGTCAGCGTGGTGATTTTCCGCGAAGGTTCGCAGTGAACGCTCACTGAACCGACATGTTCAGTTGAGCAATGGCGCACCCTCGGGTGCGCCATTGCCGTTTTTGCCGCCGCTTGATCGGCAGCGAACTCCCGAGATGCGGGACAATAGAAGGCTGCCCGGCCTGCACTGGGCAGTAACCTCCAACCTCTTGTGACAGATTTTCAAGAAGCGCCCATCACCCCCGCCAAGCCCCGTTCGCGAATGAAGCTGGCATTGGCCTGGGCGTTTGGAATGGCCTTGTTGGGCTGGCTTTTGTCAAACACACCCATCGCGCCGGTCATTGAGGCCATTCACAGACCCTCGATCACCATCTGGTTGCTCACCTTGTGCGGCCTGCTGCTCAGCTATGGTTTGCGGGGCGCCCGACTGCAGGTGGTCCTCGGCCTGGACACCCACCATGCGCCCCCCCAGCGGTGGCTGGGTTTGAGGACCGACGCCCTGCGAGTGATCCTGCTGCACAACGCCGCGGTGAACCTGTTACCCATGCGCGCCGGCGAATTGAGTTTCCCCTGGTTGGCCGCCCGCGAGTTGAGGCTGCCAATGTCGCGCGCCTTGGTTTGCCTGATGTGGATGCGCCTTCAGGACGTGGCGGTGCTGGCGGGCCTGGGATTGGCCTTGTGGCCCGGTCTGACCTTGGTTGCCAGGATCGCGGGCCTGCTGGGACTGGTCCTTTGCTGGCACGGCGCGTGGTGGTTGTTGAAGCGGCTGTTGAACCTGGCATCCCCAGGAGACCAGGCTGCGACAGCCGGATGGCACAACTTGGCCCTCAAACTCAAAGCCGCCATGCTGGAACCCTCTCACCATCGGCCTGCCGCCTGGGGGCTGACCCTGGCCAACTGGATGCTCAAGCTGGCAGCCGGCGCCACGTTGCTCAGCGCCATCAGCCAGATCAGCTGGCCTGTGGCCTGGGGTGGCGCACTGGGGGGCGAATTGGCAGCCATCTTTCCTATTCAAGGACCCGCCGGCTTTGGCACTTATGAAGCAGGGGTATGGGCCGGCGTGGCAGCACTGCTGGAACGCGAGTCACCCCTGTTGGCGCATGTCGTTGGCGCCGCCCTGGCGCTGCATGTTTGCTTTTTAATTTGCGCGGTCTGCGCGGCGTGCGTGGCGGCTTTGTTACCCAGATCCTTTGGAAAAACCAAGATACAAGGGGATTTGCCCCCGCGTCATCCCGGCTGAGCAAGATCGTTTTAGTTTGTTAGAAAGCGTGTTCATGAGTTCAGTGTCGACACCCTTCGTCGCCCCCCTGCCTGTTGTGCCAGACCATCACTTGTCCATCGTCGTACCCATGTACAACGAGGTGGACAACGTCGTGCCTTTTGTGAATGCTGTCCACGAGGCCTTGGCTACCTACGCCTGGCCCTGGGAGCTCATCATCGTCAACGATGGCAGCCGCGATGGCACCCAGCAAGCCCTGGATGCCCAGGCCAAGCTTCGCGGCCCTCACGTTCGCCCCGTCCATTTGTGGCGAAACTTCCGCCAGACCGCCGCGATGCAGGCGGGCATTGACACGTCCCGAGGCGATGTGATCGTGACCCTGGACGGTGACCTGCAAAACGACCCCAAGGACATCCCAGCCATTGTTGCCAAGCTGGTGACGGAGGATCTGGACTTGGTCGCGGGTTGGCGCCAGAACCGCCAGGATGGCTTTTTCTTGCGCAAGGTGCCTTCACGAATTGCCAATCGCCTGATCCGCAAGATCACCGGGCTGGAGTTCCAGGACCTGGGCTGCAGTTTGAAGGCTTACCGAGCCAGCGTGCTCAAACGTGTGCGCCTGTACGGTGAAATGCACCGTTTCATTCCCGCCTGGATGGCCACAGTGACTTCGCCAGCCCGCATGTCCGAGCTGGTGGTCAGCCACCATCCCCGAACGCAAGGTGAATCCAAGTACGGTATTTCGCGCACCCTGCGCGTCGTGCTGGATCTGCTGGCGGTGAATTTTTTCCTGCGCTTTGCCGGTCGCCCCGGACATTTCTTTGGCGGGGTCGGGCTCGGCGTGGGCTTGATTGGCAGTTTGATCCTGGGCTACCTGGGCGTGCTCAAGATGTTGGGTAACAACATCGGTGGGCGACCGTTACTCTGGCTCGGATTTTTCTGCGTGTTGGGTGGACTACAGTTTCTGACCACAGGCGTGCTGGCCGAACTGCTGATCCGAATCTATTACGATCGGGGCGAAGTGGCCCCGTATCACACGACTGAAGCGCCGGCCCAGGCCCCCGATCAGGGCTGGCATCGTCAGGCCTAAGGCCTGTCCAAATCACATTTGCCTCATCGACCATGAACACAGAGACGTCTGATCAAGCGACCGACGCGCAGGACAAGCCCGCCGCCATGGCCCCACCCGTCCGACCATCGGGTCAGCGCTGGCCTCGGCTGTGGGGACCGCGCATGTGGAAATTGTTGGCGCTGGCCGTGGTCTTGACGCTCTACCGCTTCTGGGTGATCACTCACAGTGGCATCTCCTTGTTCTTTGACGAGTCTCAGTACTGGGATTGGTCGCGGCATTTGAGTTGGGGTTATTTTTCAAAGCCTCCACTGATCGCTGGCCTGGTCGGACTGAGCACCAGCTTGTTTGGGTCTGGCGTGCTGGGTGTCAAGGCCCTGTCCATCCTGGTCTACCCACTGACCGCAGTGGCCATGGTGGGCCTGGCGCGTGCCCTTTGGCCCACCAGCAGCGGTGTGCGCACTGGCATGGTCGCAGGCGCCTTGTTCCTGACTACCCCCGTGGTGGGCTTGCTGGGCCTGGTGGCCAGCACGGACGGCCCGTTGATGTTGTGCTGGACGCTGGCAGCCTGGGCCCTTTGGCGAGCACAGGTGACCAACCGGCTGGGCCTGTGGGTGCTGTGCGGCGCCGTCGTCGGCGTGGGCATCATGGACAAATACACCATGGCCGCCTTTGGTCTGACCGCCGTGTGGGCACTTTGGGGCGTGCATGGCCCCAAGCGCGGCTTGCTGCGCGTCGGCCCCTGGGCCGCTTTGGTGGTCGCGATGATCATCGTGTCGCCCAATCTCTGGTGGAATGCCCAACACGGCTTCCCGACTCTTCACCACACCGCCGAGTTGACCGCGCAGTCCGGCCGCCATGGTGGCTTGCTCCCGATGATCACGTTCGCACTGGGACAGATTCTGATGCTGGGCCCGGTCACGGTGCTGGCTGCCTTGTGGCTGCTCAAGCAGCAGGCCACCAATTTGGGCAATGCCTCGATTCCACCCAGCCAATGGGCTGCGTCCAGCCAGATGATGCCCCCAAGCCAATGGCGCTCATCCAGCCCCGTATTGCCACCCAGCCAGTTGAACATGCCGGGTGCGCGCGATGCGGCCACTGGTGATGGCCGCCCTCAGGCCATCCGCACTTCGGCTTATTACCTGGCGTCCATGTCGTCCTACCGCTTCTTGTGGGCGCTGAGCATTCCTTTGCTGCTGGTGGCGCTGGCGCAGGCTTTCTACGCCGACGCCCATGTCAACTGGGCCGCCCCGGCCATGATCGGCCTGACCATGTTGGCGGCCTCGCGTTTGAGTCAGCCGCTGGTCCCCTTGGCGGCGCCGCGCCCCAACAAGTGGCTGGCGGTGGTTCTGATCAGCAACCTGGTCTTGACCAGCCTGGTGCTGCACGCCAAAGACATCGGGGGCGACAGCCTGTCTTCGAAGTACGACATCCTGGTGCGCATGCGCGGCTGGCAGGAAGCGTTTGACCAACTGGCCCCCGTCATGGAGGAACCCACCATCGCCGGCCTGCCCGTGCTGGCCGACAAACGCCTGCTGCTGAGCCAGACGGCTTACCACTGGCGCCGGTTCAATCCGAAGTTGGTGGCGTGGAACCCTAAAAACCTGCAGACGAACCATTACGAGCTCACTCAAAGCCTGGGCAACAAGGTGGGGCAGGACATGGTGCTGGTGACCGACGAGGCCAACCCCAAGGCCATCCTTCAACGTTTTGCCATCGTTCGCGAAATGAAGAGTGTCGTGGTGCCCACGGGCATTGACCGCAATTTGGCGCTGCATGTGTTCTTCCTGCGCGGTTTTCTGGGCTATGACGAGAAGTCATACCTGGAGCAAAGCGGCGCCGCCACCCCCAGCAGTGATGAGTAACGTGGCGATTGAACGTGACCGTGCGGGCAAAGAAGTTCGCTGGCTGTGGGGGGCGCTCTTCTTCTGCGCGGTAGCCTTCGCCAAGGTGCCCAGCATTGACGTGATGGTGACCGGGCACCTCTACACGCCCGGCCTGGGTTTCATCCATGCGCAAAATGCCCTGGTGCAGGCGTCCTACCACTGGACGCCGCTGATCGGCCGAGCCATCCTCGCGGGGATGTTGATCCTGGCCTTGCTGGGCCCACTGCTGGCCCGCCTGCTGCGCTGGCAGGGCCGGGAACAACTCGCAGTGCAATGCCGGGGTCCGTGGCGACGCATGGCAGCGGTGGCGGTGCTTTGCGGCGTGCTGGGGCCCGGATTGGTGGTGGAGGTCTGGTTCAAGAACACAGTGGGGCGACCTCGCCCTGTGCAAGTGGCCGAATTTGGGGGCGATCAGCCTTTTCACGGTGTGTTTCAGCAAGGGGCCGATGCCACGACTCACCGCAGTTTTGTCAGCAGCCATGCCGCCACCGGATTCTGGCTGCTGAGCCTGGGGCTGACAGCGGGCCCTGTGTGGCGCCGCCGCTGGCTGCTCATTGGGCTGTTCATGGGTAGCCTGATCGGCCTTGGCCGCATGATGCAGGGCGGACACTTCCTGAGCGACATCATTTTTTCGTTTTACGCGGTCTGGATACCCTGCGAGATTGTCGCGGCGCTGGAACGCCGAAGGCGCCGCCCTCAATGACCTCAACCGCCCGCGCCCAGCGCCATCTGGGCTAGCATGCCGGTTCGCTCCGTGATTCCCTTTTTCCGCGCACGATAGATTGCCGACCATGAGTTCTCCCGAGTCCGTCGTCTACGACTACACCCGCCAAGACGCCACTGGCGCCAGTTGCACAGCGCACGCCTGGGCCAAGGTGCCCGCGACCCTGGGCCCCCTGCAGCGCGAAGCCACCAAGGCGCGCATCAAGCAATTGCTGGTGGAACGCGAGGCCGTGCTGGTGGCCCACTATTACGTCGATGGCGACCTGCAAGACCTGGCCCTGGAAACCGGTGGCTGCGTGTCCGACTCGCTGGAGATGGCGCGCTTCGGGCGCGACCATGCAGCCAAGACCCTGATCGTGGCCGGTGTGAAGTTCATGGGTGAATCGGCCAAGATTCTGAGTCCTGAAAAGCGCGTGCTGATGCCCGACCTGGACGCCACTTGCTCACTCGACCTGGGCTGCCCGGCCGACGATTTCGCCCAGTTCTGCGATGCTCACCCGGACCGCAAGGTCGTGGTCTACGCCAACACCAGCGCCGCCGTGAAGGCACGGGCCGACTGGATGGTGACGAGTTCGTGCGCGCTGGCCATCGTCAGCCACCTCAAGGCGCAAGGCGAAAAAGTGCTGTGGGCGCCTGACCGCCACCTGGGCCGTTACATCCAGAACCAGACTGGCGCCGACATGCTGATGTGGAACGGCGAGTGCATCGTGCACGACGAGTTCAAAGGCGTCGAACTGCAACTGATGCGCGAGCAATACCCCGAGGCCCTTATCCTGGTGCACCCCGAATCGCCCGAGAGCGTGGTGGCCCTGGCCGACGTGGTGGGTTCGACCTCGCAATTGCTCAAAGCCGTGGTCGAATCCAGTGCGCAAACCTTCATCGTGGCCACGGACAACGGCATCCTGCACCGCATGCGCCAGCTGGCGCCGACCAAAAGCCTGATCGAGGCGCCCACCGCGGGCAACAGTGCCACCTGCAAGAGTTGCGCGCATTGCCCCTGGATGGCCATGAACGCCCTGCAAGGCGTGCTCGACTGCCTGGAAAAAGGCAGCGGCGAGGTGATGGTCGACGAGGCCATCCGCGTCAAGGCGCATGGTTGCATCGACCGCATGCTCGATTTCGTGGCTCGCCATCCTGCCGCCATTCAAAAACCCGCACAAGGCTTTGTCCCCAACATTGGCGCAGCTTGATAAGCCGCGCCCTGCTTGCATCACCATGTTCGACCACAACGAAACCCTGACCGAGGCGCGTGAGCGCAACATCCGCGACGCGCTGTTCGAAGACGTGGGCGTGTGCGACTGGACCGCGCAACTGGTCCCCGCTGGCCAGCGCGTGAAGGCCCGCCTGCTGGTGCGCGAACAAGCGGTGCTGTGCGGTCGCGACTGGTTCGAAGGTTGCCTGTTCAAGCTCGATCCCAAGGCCTTGATCACCTGGGCTTATGAAGAAGGCGCCTTGATGGCCCCCGACACAGAGGTCTGCCTGATCGAGGCCGACGCGCGCGCGCTGCTGACTGCCGAGCGCCCTGGCATCAACTTCGTGCAGACCTTGTCGGCCGTGGCCACCTTGACGCACGTTCACATGCAGGCCATCGAAGGTGCCTCGCCCAACCCACGCGGCTGCGTGGTGCTGGACACGCGCAAGACCCTGCCCGGCCTGCGCCTGGCGCAGAAGTACGCTGTGCGTGTGGGGGGCGGTGCCAACCAGCGCCTGGCCTTGTACGACGGCATCCTGATCAAGGAAAACCACATCGCGGCCGCTGGCAGCGTGACGAACGCGCTGCGCAATGCACAGGCGCTGGTGGCTGCGCAAGCCCAGCCTTTGCGTGAGCAGATCAGCATCCAGATCGAAGTTGAGACCTTGGCCCAGCTGCGCGAAGCCTTGAGTGCTGGCGCCGTCAGCATCCTGTTGGACAACTTCGACCTGGCCCTGATGCGCCAAGCCGTCGCCGTCAATCAGGAGCTGACTCAAGGGCAGGCTCTGCTGGAGGCTTCGGGCGGGGTGACGATGGACCAGCTGCGCGGCATCGCCAGCACCGGCGTGGACCGCATCTCGATCGGCAAGCTGACCAAGGACGTCAAGGCCGTGGACTTCTCATTGCGCGTGCTGGAGCGCCTGGGCACCTGAGCTGAGGGCCCGGCGGCGGGCATAGTGCACAAAGCCCGGGCTTGCGAGGGCCGCCAAGGCGTTTTCAAACCAGCCGCATGAGACAAACTGGGCGGATCTTCAAGCACGAGGCCGCCCATGCCTGCCGATTTCTCATCGCTTCGCAACTATTTTGAACGCCAGGTCTTCGAGGCCGTGGTGGACATCGCCCACCAATACCCCCTGCTGACCGAAGAGCAATTGCCGGACGTGGCCTGCGTGGCGCTCAATCATTTGCCCACGCGCTACATCCGCCACGAGGTCGACCTGGCTTTCTACCTGACCGAGAAAGAGCGGGCCGACAACGAGATCGCCATTGCCGACGCTGTGCGCTATGCCTGCGAGTTCGTGCAGGCGCGATTCGCGATGCGGGCGCGACGCTGAAGGCTCAAACCCGAAAAGTCACGGCAACCAGGCGTCGCGCTTCTTGGGCTTCTTGCTCAGGATGGTGGGGAAACTGACTGGCAAGGTGCGCGGGTAGTCGCGGCTGTAATGCAGGCCGCGGCTTTCCTGGCGCGACAGGGCCGATCGCACGATCAGCTCGGCACAGTCAACGAGGTTGCGCAGCTCCAGCAAATCGCGGCTGACACGGAAGGCCGCGTAATAGTCGTCGATCTCGCTGCGCAGCAGCTTGATGCGGTGCAACGCGCGCTCCAGGCGGCGCGTGGTGCGCACGATGCCCACGTAGTTCCACATCACCAGGCGCAGCTCGTCCCAGTTGTGCGAGATCACGACCTCTTCATCGGCATCGGACACCTGGCTTTCGTCCCACCCGGGCAAAGCCGGACCTTCTGGAGGCTGCTGAGCCTGGATGTCGTCCGCGCAAGTGCGGCCCAGCACCACGCACTCCAGCAAGGAATTGCTGGCCAGGCGATTGGCACCATGCAGGCCGGTGTAAGTGGTCTCGCCCACGGCATACAGGCCCGGTAAATCCGTGCGACCTTGCAGGTCAGTGACCACGCCACCACAGGTGTAGTGCGCAGCAGGCACCACCGGGATGAACTGCTTGGCGATGTCGATGCCCAAGGTCAGGCAGCGCGCGTGGATGGTCGGAAAGTGCTCTTTGAGGAAGGCCTCGCCCAAGTGCGTGGCGTCAAGCCAGACGTGGTCCAGGCCGTGCTTTTTCATCTCGAAGTCGATGGCGCGGGCGACGATGTCGCGCGGGGCCAGTTCGCCGCGCTCGTCATGCGAAGGCATGAAGCGGGTGCCATCGGGCAGGCGCAGGATGGCGCCCTCGCCGCGCATTGCCTCGGTGATCAGGAAGCTGCGCTCTTGTGGGTGGTACAGGCAAGTCGGATGGAACTGGATGAATTCCATGTTGCCGACCCGGCAGCCCGCCCGCCAGGCCATGGCGATGCCGTCTCCGGTGGCGGTGTCGGGGTTGCTGGTGTAGCGGTAGACCTTGCCCACGCCGCCAGTGGCCAGCACAACGGCCGAGGCCGCCAGTGTTTCAACGCGTTGGGTTTCGATGTCGAGCGCGTAAATGCCGTGGCAGCGTTGCGTGTTGGCGGAGGTGGCGCCGCCCTTGCGCAGGTGCCGGTCGGTGATCAGGTCCACCGCCATCCAGCGTTCGCGCATGCTGATGTTGGGATGGCGCTTAACCTCTTCCAGGAGGACATCGTGGATGGCTTTGCCGGTGGCATCGGCCGCGTGGGCGATGCGGCGCACGGCGTGGCCACCTTCGCGGGTCAGGTGCAAGCCAAGGGGGCCTTCTGGGTCGGCTGAAAACGGCACACCGCGTTCGACCAGCCATTGCACCGCGCGGGCACTGTGGCGGGCGATGAACTCGGCCGTGTGTTCATCGACCAAACCCGCGCCAGCCTCCTGGGTATCCCGAACGTGGGAGCCGATGCTGTCATCGTTGCCCAGCACGCCGACGATGCCGCCCTGCGCCCAGGCGGTGGCGGCTTCTTCCAGCTGGCGCTTGGCCAGGACGATGACGGGTTGCGTCTCGGCCAGGTGCAGCGCCACGGTGAGACCGGCCAGGCCCGCGCCGATGATGACGACGGGGAGTTGTGAGGCCGAAAGTTGGTCTGGCATGCAAATGGGCGACGAGGTCGCAAAGGCGGTCAATCGCCCATTTTAGTCACTGCTACCATTCCCACGCACCGCCCTTTTTGGCGGCCTCACTTTCGGAGTTAAACCATGCGCTGGAAAGGCAACCGCCAAAGCGACAACGTCGAAGACGCACGAGACGAGGCCTCGGATGGTGGTGGAGGCCGACAGGGCTTCTCCATCGGCGGCGGCGGCTTGAGTTTGGGCACCGTGGCCATTGCCTTGGTGGCGAGCTATTTTCTGGGCATCAACCCCATGACGGTGCTCAGCATGCTGAGTGGCGGTAGTGGCGCGCTGACCAACCCACCCCCGTCACAAGTGAGCGACCCCACGGCCCCGACCACGCCGCAAGGGCCAAGCCAGGACCCGCAGGTGCAGTTTGTGGCCACGGTGCTGGCCGACACCGAAGACGTTTGGGGCGAAATCTTCAAACAAGCCGGCGGCACCTACGAGAACCCGAAGCTGAAGATTTTTCGCGGCGCGACCACCACCGCTTGCGGCCGGGGCGAATCGGCCATGGGCCCGTTCTACTGCCCGGCCGACCACAAGGTCTACGTCGATCTGGCCTTTTACGACACCCTGCGCGAGCGCCTGGGCGCGCCCGGCGACTTTGCCCAAGCCTACGTCATCGCCCATGAGGTGGGCCACCACGTTCAGAACCTGTTGGGCACCTCGGCCAAGCTGGACGAGGCGCGCGGTCGCCTGAGCACAGCCCAGTACAACGCCATGAGCGTGCGCCTTGAATTGCAAGCCGATTGCTTTGCGGGCGTGTGGGCCAACCATGCTCAGCGCTCGCGCCAGATCATTGAGGCGGGCGACATCGAAGAAGCGCTGAATGCCGCATCGCAGATTGGCGACGACACGCTGCAGCGCAAATCACAAGGCCAGGTGGTGCCGGAGAGCTTCACCCATGGCAGCAGCCAACAGCGCGTGAGCTGGTTCAAGCGGGGCTTTGAAAGCGGCGAGATCAACCAATGCAACACCTTCACCAAACAGCCTGTTTGACGACAAGGCATAGACCGAGGAGACACCACCCATGCAAGCCTGGATTTGCGACAACCCCACCGGCGTCGATGCCCTGACCTGGAAAGAAGCCCCGACGCCTGAGCCTGGCAAGGGCGAAGTGCGCGTGGCCATCAAGGCCGCCAGCCTGAACTTTCCCGACCTGCTGATCGTGCAGGGCAAGTACCAGATGAAGCCCAATCCACCGTTTGTGCCCGGCGCCGAGTTCGCGGGCGTGGTCGAAGCGGTGGGAGAAGGCGTCAAGCACCTGGCGGTGGGCACCTCGGTGGCAGGCTTTGCCGGCACGGGCGGGTTTGGCACCCACACGGTGGCACCGGCCGCCATGCTGATGCCGCTGCCGCCCGCGTTTTCATTTGAAGATGCGGCAGCGTTCCTGTGCACCTATGGCACCTCGTACCACGCACTGATGGACCGCGCCGCCTTGAAGGCTGGGGAAACCGTGCTGGTGCTGGGTGCCGCAGGGGGCGTGGGGACCGCGGCCATCCAGATCGCCAAGGCCGCAGGCGCCAAGGTGATCGCCGCCGCATCAAGCGATGAAAAGTGCGCGCTGTGCAAGCAATTGGGCGCCGACGAGACCATCAACTACAGCACCGGCAATTTGCGCGACGAGTTGAAGACGCTGACCGGTGGCAAAGGCCCCGATGTGGTCTATGACCCGGTGGGCGGCGACCTGACCGAGGCCGCCTTCCGATCGATCGGCTGGCGCGGCCGCTACCTGGTCATCGGCTTTGCCAACGGCACGATCCCGGCCCTGCCCTTGAACCTGGCCTTGCTGAAGGGCGCCTCGATCATGGGCGTGTTCTGGGGCGAGTTCGCCAAGCGCGAACCGCAGAACAACGCGGCTTGCCTGATGCAGCTGGCGGCCTGGTACAAGGAGGGCAAGATCAAGCCCTTGATCGAGCACAAGCTGCCCATGTCGAAACTCAAGGAAGCGTTTGCGCTCATGGGCGCGCGTCAGGTGCGCGGCAAGGTGGTGCTGGTGAACGAATGATCCGGGCAAGCGGGCACCTGCAAGGCCCATTGCACGTGCTCGCCCACCAACTCGGCGTCTACCCCTGTCGGAGGCTTGGACAACCACTGCTGCAATGCCGCGCGAACCGCCTCGTCGCCCGTGGCCCGCAGTGCATTGCCCAAGGCCACGGCGATGTTGCGCTGCCATTTTGAAAACCCGATGCGGCGGATGGGGCTGCCTTCCATCGTGCGCAGAAACGTCGCCTCGTCCCAAGCCCACAGCTGCAACAAGGTGGGCGCATCGAACACTGCGCGCGCATCAAAATCAGGCACCTGGGCTCGCTGGGCAAACTTGTTCCACGGGCAGATCAACTGGCAGTCGTCGCAGCCGTAGATGCGGTTACCCATCAGCGCGCGCAACTCCAGCGGGATCGGACCACCGTGTTCGATGGTCAGGTAGGAGATGCAGCGGCGCGCATCCACCTGGCGTTCACCCACGATGGCCTGGGTCGGGCACACGTCCATGCAGGATTGACAGGAACCGCAGTGCGCGGTCTCGGGTGCCGTCAAGGGCAAGGCCAGGTCCACGTAGATCTCGCCCAGGAAAAACGTGGAGCCTGCCTCGCGCGACAAGAGAAGCGTGTGCTTGCCCCGCCAGCCCAGCCCACTTCGGCTGGCCAGCTCGACCTCCATCACCGGCGCCGAATCAGTGAACACGCGGTGGCCAAAGGGCCCCAGGTGCGCGGCCAGTTGGTCGGACAGGCTTTGCAGCCGGGCGCGCAGCACCTTGTGATAATCGCGGCCCCGGGCATAGACCGACACGGTGGCGTCCAAAGAGCGGCCCATGCGCGCCCATTCAATGGCCTGCCAACCCTCGGGGGTGGTCTGCGGCAGGTAGTCCATGCGCGCCGTGATCACCCGCACGGTGCCCGGCACAAGCTCCGCAGGACGGGCCCTTTTGAGGCCATGGGCGGCCATGTAGTGCATGTCACCGTGGAAACCACGCGCCAACCAGGCCAATAAACCGGCCTCGGCACTTGACAAGTCCACGTCCGCGACCCCAATCTGCGAAAATCCCAACTCCGAGGCCCAACCCCGCAAGCGTGTCAGCACCTCATCCAGGTCCAAACCCAATGATGAAGTGCCTTCTGACAAGCTTGGCCGCAGTTCCTGACGCATGTGACGATCCTAACAAGCCCCCCGCCCCACCCCACGAGTCCATCGGCGACGCGCGGCGACTTTGTCTGGCTTGACGAAGACGCTTGCAGCGCCATGGCCGGTCAGTGCGCAGACATCTTGAAGCCGACGCTGCAAAACGGAGAGTCCGCGATCATCGAGTTGCGAGGTACCCTGGGCGCGGGCAAAACCACCTTCACACGCCACCTGCTGCGCGCGCTGGGCGTGGAAGGCCGCATCAAAAGCCCCAGCTACGCGGTGGTGGAACCGCACGAAGCGCCCGGCATGGCCATCTGGCATTTTGATTTTTACCGCTTCAACGACCCGCAGGAATGGGAAGACGCTGGCTTTCGCGACCTGTTCGCCAGCGCGGGCCTGAAACTGGTGGAATGGCCCGACAAGGCGGCTGGCCTGCTGCCCAAGGCCGATCTGCTGATGAATTTGACACCCGTTGATGAAGACCGGCGCCAGGTGCGCGTTGAAGCGGGCACGGCGCAAGGCGCCCTGTGGCTGTCACGATTGATTCAGGAGGGCGTGCCCCATGGATGACCTGAACCGACGTCAACTGCTGACACGGGGTGCGCAAGGCGCCCTGGTGTTGCTGCTCGGCCCGATGGAGCTGGCCCATGGCGCGCAGCTGATGGCCGTGCGCGTGTGGCCCGCCTCCGACTACACCCGCGTCACGCTGGAATCCGACACGCCCTTGCAAGCCAAGCACTTCCTGGTGGTCAACCCCATGCGCCTGGTGGTGGACATCGAAGGCCTGGAGCTGAACATGCAGCTGCGCGAGCTGGTCAGCAAGGTGCGCGCCGACGACCCTTACATCGCCAAGGTGCGCGCCGGCCAGTTCAAGCCCAACATCGTGCGTTTGGTGTTCGACCTCAAGCAAGCGGCCAAGCCACAAGTGTTCAGCCTGCAGCCGGTGGCCGCCTACCAGCACCGACTGGTGTTCGATTTGTACGCAGCGGTGGAGGCCGACCCGCGGCTGGCCCTGCAATCTGCCGCCACGCAGAACGCGGCCAGCGCACCAGCGGCCGCCAGCCAGGCCGGTGCTTCAGCGCCGGACAGCACAGCGCCCATCAACCTGTCGGGCCTGGGCAAAAGCAGCGCGTCTGACCAGGCCGCCAACGCCGTCAACGACGCGCTGGGAGACTTCATCGGCGACTTGCGGCAACGCAGCACGGACAAGGCGGTGGCGCGCGCCACACCACCGTCCAAAGGCACCGACAAGAACGCTGACAAGGCCCTGGCCGAGGCCGACCGCCAGGCATCCACGCCCGAGTTGGCCAGCCTAGACGCTCGCCAATCCACCCAGCGGCTGGTCATCATCGCGCTGGACGCGGGCCATGGCGGCGAAGACCCCGGTGCCGTCGGTCCCAGTGGCCTCTATGAAAAAGACGTGGTGCTGTCGATCGCCAAGCTGCTGCGTGCGCGCATCAACGCCCAGCCCGGCATGCGGGCCATGCTCACCCGCGAGTCCGACTACTTCGTGCCCTTGAACGAGCGCGTGACCAAGGCCCGGCGCGTGCAGGCCGACCTGTTCATGTCGATCCATGCCGATGCGTTTTTGAACCCGCAGGCCCGGGGCGCCTCGGTGTTCGCCTTGTCCGAGAACGGCGCATCGAGCGCCGCCGCGCGCTGGATGGCCAAGAAAGAGAACTCGTCCGACCTGGTCGGCGGGGTCAACATCAAGGCCAAGGACGCCACGGTGATGCGCGCGCTGCTGGACATGTCCACCACCGCGCAGATCAAGGACAGCCTGAAGCTGGGCAGCGCCCTCCTGGGCAACCTGGGCAAGATTGGTCGGCTGCACAAAGGCAAGGTTGAGCAGGCAGGGTTTGCCGTGTTGAAGGCGCCGGACATCCCCTCGGTGCTGGTGGAAACCGGCTTCATCTCCAACCCGGAAGAAGAAAACAAGCTGCGCGACGAGGACTACCAGGCCAAGATGGCCGATGCCCTGCTGGCCGGCATTCAGCGCTACTTCGCCAAGAACCCGCCCATGGCGCGCAACCGGGCTCTGTGAGGGCGCTTCAATCGTGTTTGCGCTCGCGTTCGCGCTGCCGCAGCACGTCGATCAGCACATTGAAAGTGCGCGCCAGGTGGCCAATCTCGTCCTGGGTCTTGACCGTGAGGTTGGCGGCCTCGTAGTCGCCATTCTTCAAGGCATGGGCAGCGCGCGTCAGGGCGCGGATGGGCTGCACGATGGTGCGGGCGAACATCAAGGCCAAGGCCGTGAACAGCAAGCCCACCAGGCCCACACTCCACAGCAATTGCGTGAACAGGCGCTTGAGTGGCGCTTCGAACAGTGCTTGTGATTCGCCCACGCCCACCACCCAGTTGTGTCCCTTGACGGGCGCGTAGCCCGCGATCTCCTGGCTGTTCGACACGGTAGAGCGATAGTCAACGTGGCCCACGTCCTGAGCACCCACCATCACCTTGGCCAAGGCTGGCATGTTCAGACTGTCAATGTGGTCGCGCGCAAAGCGCTGATCAGCGCGAATCTCGGCCGCCTTGGCGGCGGGCAGGGTGTCCAGGCTGCTGTAGAGCAAAGTCGCGTTGGGGTGGTACAGCAAGATGCCATCGCCATCGACCAGGAAGGGTTCGCGCACCGAATCCTCCTGGGCCTCGTTGAGGATGGACACCACCGAGGTCGCTTTCAGGCGCAACACCACCGCGCCGATCACCTGGCGGCTTTCGTCGAACACCGGGTAGGCGAAGAACATGCCCGCCGTGCCCGTCACCGCGCCCACCACGATGCCGGTGACGTGTGGACGCCCCGCCATGGCCGCCTTGAAGTATTCGCGGAACTTGAAGTTCTTGCCCATGACCGCGGCATCGCTGGACACCACGGCCGTGCCCGCCGTGTCCATCACCATGATCAGGTGGATGTCGGGGTTGGAGCGGACCAGCGCGTCCACCTTGGCCTTGATGGCGGGTTGGCGGGCCGCCAGCGGCTGGGCCAGGAACTCGACAAAGTCGGCGTCGTTGCCCATGGCACGCGCCTGGTTCTGGCTGTCGGTGATCAACTGCGACAAGCGCCCGGCCGTGCTTCGGGCCAGGTGCTCCAGGTTCTGCAGTTCACTGGCAGACACCGTGGCCAGGCTGGCGTGGTGGTTGTAGTAGGCCGTGATCATCATCGGCATGAGCGCGGTCAGCACCATGGCCAGCGTCATCTTGAGCGCCAGGGGCCAAGACGAAGGCGAGGTCGCCCCACGCAGGTACACACCCAGGCGCGCTTTCAAAAGATGGGGTGATTTCTTGATCAGGGCCCAGCCGGGCAGGTCCAGGTGATGCGCGGCATCACCGGCGCGCAAGGCCTCTTGCAGGCCCATGCTGGAGGCGTGGGCTGCGAACAGGGCACGGCGCCAGGACTGGATGTCCTGCGGCCGCTGCGTCGGGTCCATCTGCAGTGCCCAATCAATGGCGCCCAGGAATTGCGGGCTGAAACGACCCTCACCGGCTTGCAGGGCAGGCACCAGCGGGTCTTGCGGGGCCATCTGGCGGTCCAGCGCATCGGGCGGTTTCTTGCCCGTGACCAGCCAATACAGCGTGGCCCCGAAAGCGTAGATGTCGGTCCAGGCGCCCTGGTGACCGTCCTCGTATTGCTCGATGGGCGCGTAGCCGGGTGTCACTGCGATATCGGCCTGGTCGGAGGCACCCACCGCCTGCCGGGCCGACCCGAAATCCAGCAGGACCAGTGAGCCATCCCCGCGCCGAACCTGGATGTTGTCGGGCTTGATGTCGCGGTGCAGGAAACCCGCCGCGTGCACCACCGACAGGCCGTCCAGCAAGGGTTGTAGCAGGAGGGACAGCGCCTTCTCGCCTTTGTTGGCGTGCTTGGGCCACCATGCCTTGAGCGGGCTGCCGCGCTCGTATTCCAGCACCATGTAGGCGGTCTGGTGGGCTTCAAAAAAGCGGGCCACGCGCACGATGTTGGGGTGGCGGAAGGTGGCCAGCGTGCGGCCCTCGATCAGGAAGCTGTCCAGCCCGTTCTGGTAGCGCTCTCGGTGGCGCGTGGAATGGGCCGACACCGTCTTGCCTGAGGCACGGAAGGCGATCTCTTCGGGCAGGTACTCCTTGATGGCCACGCGCGAGTTCAGGTTGACGTCGGTGGCCAGGTAGGTGATGCCGAAGCCGCCTTGGCCCAGCACGCGGTCGATGCGGTATTCGTGCAGGCGAAAGCCTGCTGGCAAGGCCAGGGCGGTGCTCCCGGTCTGCGCGGGGCGTGGTGGGGCGGGCGCTTGCGCGACGGGCACGCTGGTGCCCTTGGGCCAATGCGGATCGATGCGAGTCTGGTCGTCGTCCTGCGGGCAGGCTGGCGCCACCACCGTTTTGTCGGGGTCGTCCAGTTCGCTGTCCGCCGTGTTCATGTCGTACCGTGCTCCAGGTCGCCAGGCAGGCAGTGTCCCTCAGTTCGTGCGCGTGCATCCGCGCCACCGTTGTTGCATCTGCGATTCAGCAGCAAAGATGCACACGAAACCTGATCCCCGACAATGGCCCATGTTCATCACTTTTGCATTGCTCGCGTGCGCCATCGCTTCGGCATGGTGGCCCACCAAGGCATTTCCTGGCAACAAGGGACTGCTGCTTGCGCCCTGGATGATCTTGTTCTCGGCCGCGATGGTGGCGGGTTGCGTCGCTGGGGTGTTGACCGCCACTGCAGTCGTGGCACTCTTTGTGATGACGGGCATTTGCTTGAAGGCCGCGAGCCTGGAAACGCGCCAGCAGCAAGCCGGGGCATGGACCGGGCCGCAGGAGGGCTGGGCTTGGCCTTGGCAGTGCATGTGCTGCCCGGCTTTCACAACCCCTTGCTGGTCAACGCCGTGCGCACGACCCCAGATGCGGTGCCATTCACGCTGTACGCCAATTTCGACAAGGGCAGCGTCGGCCTGTTGCTACTGGCCTGTTTGGCGCCCCGCCTCGCCTCCTGGCAAGATGCGCGCGCTGCCGTGGCGCCGACGCTGGTCGCCGCTGTGGCCACCGCGGCCGCGGCGATTGGGGCGGCTTGGCTGGCCGGCCAGGTGCGCTTCGAACCCAAGCTGGGCGCCGCACTGCCGCCGTTTGCGCCGACCTTCCTGTTCGTCAACTTGTTCTTTACCTGCGTGGCTGAAGAGGCGTTCTTTCGTGGGCTGATTCAGGAGCGGCTGACGCGCGCCCTCGCGCACAGACCGGGGCTGATTTTCTTGCCCATCCTCGTGTCTGCCACCTTGTTCGGACTGGCGCATCTGGGGGGCGGGCCGCTTTACATGGCGTTTGCCACACTCGCCGGGCTGGGTTATGCGGGGGTGTACGCCAAGACCCGTCGCGTGGAGGCTGCGGTGGTGACGCACTTTGCGGTCAATGCGACGCACTTCATTTTCTTTACTTATCCTGCTTTGGGCAGATGACAGCGCTGGGGAGGGGTGACTGGTCGGAAGCGACTAATTGCTGTCACGAGGCAACCTGCGGGCACAGACCGCTGTGCAGCGGTTGCTGTCCGTCGTTGGCTGCGCGCCAGCGAACGGTAGGTGCTGCCATGCGGACATGCTCGAGAATCAAATCTTGATGGGTGAGGCCCTACACTTCGAAGATTTCATGCAGGTCTGCATAAAAGTTGTCGCTAGGGCCAACGCGGCTGCTAGGACTTGAGCGGCCGACCATCTGGCAGACCGCCGGCCACCTCGACGCTTGGCACTTGTACCGCGCGCCGACGACTGTTGATTCGTTACACGGACTAGCCGAACACCGTTCAGCGCATCTGTCCTTTGTCTGCGGCCCTCCCTGGTGACCGCAGCGACATCGACATTTTGGACGCAATGAAGCGCCCCCTTCCAAGATCGACCATGACTAAGCCTGCTGTTGAATTCGACATCTCCGATAACGAACTCCACCTCGTCTACCGCCCGCGCGACAACACCAGTTGGGTTCGCGAAATGTTCGGACGCGGCGATGAACTGCTGGTGAAAGGCACGTTTCACCTCACGTCGCAGGACCTAGTCGAGGAAGCGGCCGCCGATGCCACCGACGATGACGATGACATCACGCGGCTAGACGACGATCGATTGGTGTTTGCCATCGCGAGGGCAGAAGGCGAGTACTTCCGCTTCAAGCCAGAGATCCTTGGCTTTGAGACGCCGGTCCTCCTGCATCGGGATGCGCGGCCAGACTGGAAATGGTTCAGCGCTGAGCGCAAGGTGTCCATCCTCGGCGTCATTCAAAGCCTCGGACTTGAGCGTATCGTCATCGGCGGCCCCGATTCGGACGCTATCCCGATCCCGGAATACGAGCGGCTGCTGGGCCAGTTCCCGACGCCGCACGAACTGCGACGCTATGTCCAGGCGCGCGTCGGCACTGTGATTCGCCAGTACACCGAACCGAAAATCGATGCCGAAGCGTTGTTAAATGCCTATGTCGATCAGCGCACTACAGCGACCGCTCCAAATCTAGAGGCCCCCTTTATCGATTTCGACGTTGCCAAGTACGCTTTCGCTCTGGACAGGCTACAGGCCATGCTGACCAACGAGGCCGGGACTTCGGAGGCGCAGTGGCAATTGGAGATCGTGGAGATCATCCTGCTCCTGAATCCCAGGTACATCAAGGCCTTCACCGAGGTCAGGCTATGGGACGCTGATGCCTCCACTTGGCGGCGCATCGACATCCTCTTGGTAGACGCATCTGGCAACGTCGACGTTATCGAGATCAAGAAGCCCATGGGCAAGCCGATCATGCTGCCGGCGCGTTACCGCGACCACCACCTGCCGATGCGCGACTTAGTCGGAGCAATGGGTCAGGTCACTCACTACCTGAGGCATCTGAATCGGTGGTCGTTAGCTGGCGAGGACTACTTGACACGATTGTTAAGCGCGAAGCTGCCAGCAGGTTTCAAGATTCGCATCATCAACCCCTCCGGCATTGTGATCATGGGGCGCAGTCACGCGCTGTCCGAGGCTCAGCGTCGCGAGTTCGAAGTGCTGCGTCGCGATTCCAAAGGTGTCGCCGACATCATCACCTACGATGACCTGCTGGCGCGGCTTCAAGCGGTACTGGATCAACTGCGCAGCGGCCCGGCTCTTAGCGCCGCACCAGCTTCGCCGCAAGTCGAATAGCCCGCCTTCGACACGATGGACCCACCCAAATGGGTGCCACGCGTGACCGGTCAGAGCCGTGCAGCGGACATCGGCTTTGCCGATCTCGTGTGATCGCTTTTGGTCTCAGATGCGGCTCAACAGCGGCGAATGGATGGCCGCAAGCAGCCTTCATCGCCGGACAGCAGGTGTGCAGCGGCAGGAGCCGGTCGTGGCCCGCAAGCCTGCTGACCGCAGGCATCGGCAAGCTGACATTCGGTCCCACTGCCTGTGTTGGCTTCCCCGCTGTGCTTACTCACAGTGCTGCCCCAAAGCCGTCATCGGCTTCACTTAACTGTGCGCCACGAAGCCGATGCGCGTACTCGTCAATTCGATTTCGCTCGCTACACCCTCAGATTTGAATGTGGATCAATCGCGTCATCACCCTTTTCCATTCACCACTCTCATAGGTAGTATGTTGCGTTTCGACAAGGCATAAACCAGGGGGTAGACGATGGAAAAGAAGCCGCTCAGGGCGCTTCACCTGCACACGATCGATAGCCTATGCGCCGATCTGATCAGCGTACGGCCTGTCGGCGTGGGAAAGGATGACGCGCCGTTTCAGCTCGCTTCCGATGCCGCGCGATCGGTTCTGAACTGGTATCACGGTCACAAGAACAAATGGGCTGGCAACGTGCAATCCACGGACGTTGAGGCCATTGTGGATTGCATAGCAAAGCCGCCGGACAGCATCCCTGAAGCGATTCTTCCGTCCCCGCAGGAGAAGAAGCGCTACACCCTTGTTTCGATCCGCGCCCATCAGTTCGGCGGCCTTCATCGCGGAGGAAGTTCCAAGGTCAAACCGGAAGACTTCACCTTTTCCTTCGGGCCTGGTGTCACGATGTTTGAGGGATTCAACGGCTGCGGGAAGACATCACTCCTAAACGCGATTATCTGGACGCTTACGGGCGAAGTGCTTCGCCCCCAGCGCGCGCCGGAACCGGCGAACAAGGAATTTACCTGTGAGATCGATGGAACATCGGAGCACACGCTTTCGCCTGTGATGCCGCTGCCCGATCCATCCGTGGAAAAACCGGCATCCGCCGCCATCCCTGTTGACACTTGGGTCGAGCTTGTCTTCGAGGACGAAAGCAAGACGCGCTACTCGGTAAGGCGTTCGCAAAAACGCACGGCCAGAGATAAGCTGCAGGAAGAGGAGTCCGGTCTCGCCGCTCTTGGGCTCGACCCTATTGGCGCGAGGGTTGGGACGGCGATGCCGGGACTGCTGCCCTTTGTCCAGGTTGGATCCGATTCAAAGCTGGGACGGGCCGTCGCCGAGCTGACAGGCATGGCCCCTTTGGTCAATCTCGCGTCTCACGCGGAGCGGGTAAAGAAAAAAATCGACGGTGACTTCAAAAAGGATCGCGAAAAGGAGATTCAGGCCTTTGATGAAGCATTCAAGTGGAGCCGCGCGGACTTGCTCGACATCTTCGCAAAGAACCCGGCAATCACTTTTGGAAAGGCGATTCCGGAGCCGTCTGCAGACACGTCAATCGAAACCCTCCTCACGGAGGCGTTGGCGCATCTAGAAGGATTAAAGGCAAAAGGCCTTGCGGATGCAAAGACGGTTTTGGGGGAATCGTTCGATCCAGACGAAGCAAGGCAACGTTCCGATCTGGAAGACAACATTCAGCCAGCCCTTTCGCAGGTTTCAAAAGGCATTTCCAGCCTTCCTTCCGCCGCCCGTCTGGGGGCGCTAGCAAAGCTTACGGCCGAAGAAATTGAAGAGGCCAAGAATCGGATTGCGTCTCTTCAGAGGGAATCCGAAGAACTCGCAAAGCTGGCCGCCGACCCCAACAAGGCTGGCCGGTTGCGGCTGTACTCCCGGATCGCGGCATGGCAGAAAGAGCACACGCATCTCGCCGGAGACGAAGATACCTGCATTGTCTGTCGGCACGACCTGAAAGAGGCCGTTGATCCGGTGACAGGCGCGCCCATCAAAGATCATCTGCAGGCAGCCGCAGCCTCCGACAGCGATTTTTTGGGGCAGACATTTTCGGCGTGGGCGAAGCACGAACTCGGTCAGCTAAGCCATAGCCTGCCGGAAGTCCTGGGGCAGGAGATACGGTCCGATCTCCCGGAGCATCCGGGAAGTCTCATTCAAGAGGCGCTGGTTGAAGAGCTGTTCAATACCGACCCGTTCAAGAGTTCGTTGGGTCTTTTGAAGCCAGGATTCAAGAAGGCTTGTGATGAGGCCGTTTCCGCCTTCCCGGCGATGGAGATTGCCGCGCCGCCCGAGCTGGGCAATGGACACAAAGATCTTGCTGCGCTGAATGCGGCGCTCACACGCATCAACAAAGCCATCGCGTTCGCAGAATGGCGAAACGCCAACAAGAAGGGGATCGCTGCCTTTATGCAATCCGTTGTCGGACAGGCGGCCACGTCCGACAAAACAACGGCCCCCAGATCCTTGCTGGCGCAGCTGCAAAGCCTGAAAGCCATGGTTGATGGCATCGAGCCCATCAGTCAGGCCATAACGCTCATCAAGAGGATGAGCGACGATATCAAGAGGCGGAGAGAGAAGGAGAAGCGGCTGGCGGCCTATGTCGTGACAAGCGAAGCGCTGGCTGATTGCATGAAGGTCGGGGAACTGGCGGAACAACAGGTTGAAGAGCCACTATGCCTCCGAATGCCGCATCTTTATTGAAGGCAGAATGGGCGACATCTTCGATGATGCTGCATTCCCCACCGCCTCGACACACACATTCGCCCCCACATTTGCAGATCACCTGAACCGCCTTCGAGGGTTGATGAAAGGCGGATCGAACGAGCTGTTCAAGAGTTCCGTTTTCACGGCGTTCTGCAACGACCCGGCGCTGAAAGACAAAGCCCCTGCGCTAGAGCTACTGAACAAGGCGCATCACAGCCTTAAGGAAACCATTCGGCCCGCCGAGATAATGCTTGTTGTCGCCGATCTTGAACGTGTCCGCCGGTTGGTAGAAGGCCTCCACCAGGAATTCCGGCTTTTCTGCCGAAGAGAGCCTCTGAGCCCGCCTTTGGCGAAACCCGTGGCAATCCAGACAGTGGCGGTACCGACCTTCAAAGTTCTCATTCAGCCCAGCCTGGCTGCCTTTGTGCGGGGCGCGAATGTCGGTGATTCGCAGGAGACCGATCTCGAGGAGCTGAGTTCATCGTGGTTCGACGGAAAAGCGTTCTTCTTGCTGCGGTCGAGCAATCTTGGCTTTGCGGGTCCAGCAACGAGCATCGCCATTATCGAAGCCGAGCCGTCGCGGGTGGAAGACAGACGCCTTGTGATCGCCCGTCATGGCAAAGAAACCTATGCGAGGCGCGCGCTATGTCCCACCGACACGCCGATGCTGGCGCTGGCAGCGGAAACGCCTGATCCGCGCAAGAGCCCGCCGACCCTTTTGCTTCGGGAAGACGAGGTGGCTTTGCACCGCGTTGTCGGAATGCTGCTCAACCCAAACGTCACGTCGCCAGCATCCAAGTCAGAAGCGGTTCAGGTTGATGGCAAGGGCTGTTTGGCCAATGTCCAAAGTGCGTACAAGATCAAGGAGGACAGTGCCATCCCCCTTGCTCTTCCTGGGCAGATCGCGCTGGGCGGGGAGCAGATCAAACTGGACGAGTTCGACAAACACTCCGATGCATACGTCGCGCTCCATCTTGATGATGGCTCCAGCATTTTCAAGAGGGTGGGCGAGAAACTTCCGCCCCCGCTTTCCCACCTGCGCAGGTTTGAGACGATTGGCGGTTTGGGAGTCGCTGACATTCTGTCGGTCGGGCAGCCGCATCAAGGGTTCCGGGCCGTCGAGAAAGCCGTGCTGGTACTTGGCATCCTGTATCACCTCTAGCACTGTCCGTGTCGCCGGGATGTAGCATGTCCACGCGGCAACGACTTGCAGGCATCCAGCGTCTCTGTCGTCTCGCTTGGGTTGCATCGCAGCCGCCGACTGTCGAGTGGCAGGTTTGGAGGCGCAGCGGCCATGCACGTGGCAGCCAGTCGATTGGTCGGCGGTGATCGAAGCTGCCGCCAGGCTGTCGGCAGCGAATGACTCTGACCAGCCTTAACCTGTCAGTCGGGTGAATACGTTACCCGGCAGCTCCTGGCCGTTAACTGACTGATCTAAAAACAAAACGCCCCACGTAGGCCAGTCGTAACTCTGTGGCGCGAGTCGCCACCAATTTGGCGCCCGAAGAGCGAATGAACGCGTTAAAAAAGGCCACTCATGCCCGCAGCATCAGGGCTTGCTGGCTGGTGAACTGCCGGGCCTGCCCGGTGATGGGGTCGGTGAACTCGATGGCCTTGGCCAGCAGTTGCAGTGGCTTGGCATGGTCATCGCTGTCGGCCTCGAACAGCTTCGGATAGATCAGGTCGTTGACGATGGGCAGCCCCAAGGCCGCGCAATGCACACGCAGTTGATGCTTGCGGCCAGTGATGGGGCTCAGGGCGTACAGGGCCAGGTCGCCCTGCACCTTCAACACGTCAATGTGCGTCTCGGTGTTGGGCTCGCCACGCACCTCGCGCATCTGCATGAAGTGCTCGTCTTCTTCCAGGCGGCTTTGGCGGGTCAGAGGCCAGGCCAGGCCAGGGCGCCAGGGGGCCACGGCCTGGTAGTGCTTGGTGGCGGTCCTTTGTGAAAAGACGCTTTGGTAAGGGCCCCGCGTGGACGGCTGGATCGAGAACAGCACGATGCCCGCCGTCTCGCGGTCCAGGCGGTGGATGGGGGCCAGCGTGTCGATGCCCAAGCGGCGCTTCAGGCGCACCAGCAGGGTCTCTTGCAGGTAGCGGCCACCGGGGGTCACGGGCATGAAATGCGGCTTGTCGGCGACCACAATGTGCTCGTCCTGAAACAGCACGACTTCGTCGAACGGCAGGCGCGGTTCGGACTCGATGGCTCGGTAGTAGTACAGGCGGAGGTGGGACTGGTAGCTTCGCTCAGGCGTGACCGGCACGGCGTGCTCATCGACCACTTCGCCCGACTGCATGCGGGCCAGCCAGGTCGCGGCGGAGACTGCAGGAAACTGCTGCACCAGGAACTCGGCCATGGTGCGCCAAGGGCCCGCTGGCAAGGCCACACAACTGGGGCCGACGCCATCCTTGGTGGGCAGGGGGCGCGGCTTGGAGGACACGCTACTTGCTGCCCTTGGCCAGGCGCTTGGCACGCTGCAGGCGCCACTGCTCATCCGGATCACCCGCGTACACGTCCTCGGCCGTGGTGTCGGTTTGCTGCAAGTGCGTGTCGAGCGCGATGCGGTTGTCGAAGACGAAGCACTCGCCTTCCCAGTCCTTGTCGGCATCGGGCATCTCGGCGAAGTAGCTCAGGATGCCGCCTTCGAGTTGGTACACGGGGATGTCCATGTCCAGCATCCAGGCGCTGGTTTTTTCGCAGCGGATGCCACCGGTGCAGTACATGGCCACACGCTTGCCTTCGGCCTTCCATTCATCAACGTGCGCTTCGATGTAGCGAGGCAGGTCGCGGAAGGTGTGCACCTGCGGATCCACCGCATTTTTGAAGCGGCCCAGCTTGAACTCGAAGCTGTTGCGGTTGTCGATCAGGACCACGTCATCCTGCTTGATCAACTCACGCCATTCTTGTGGGCTGACATTGATGCCAGTCTGGTGAATGGCGTCCACCCATTCAACGCCCAAGGGCAATATCTCGGGCTTGTGGTGCACCTTCATCTTGAAGAAAGGCTTGGTCTTGCAGGGGCTGCGCTTGAAGGTCATGCCAGCAAACAGGCCGGTCAAACGCGGATCTTCAAGCAGGCGCGCGTGAAACGCTTCCAGCGCGGCGGGCTCGGCCGCCACCATGCCATTGATGCCTTCGGTGGCCACCAAAATGCTGCCCGTCAGGCCCTGCGTGATGTCGCGCAGGGCGATGGTGCACGCCTCGGGGTCCGCGATGTGCACGAATTTGTAGAAGGACTCATGGACGATGTCCAGCATGCCGGTGCTCACAGGCGATTGGCCATCACGTCGCCCAGGCGAACCGCGCTGGCAGCTGCCCAGGCAGGGTTGAATTGCAGGGGGCCTTTGGGGAAAAGCATCACCACGGTAGAGCCCAGCAGGAAGCGGCCCATTTCGTCGCCCTTCTTCAGCAGGATGGGCTGATCGGTGTAGCGCCACTCGCGCACATCCTTGCTGCGCGGCGGGTTGACCACGCCGTGCCACACGGTGGCCATGCTGCCCACGATGGTGGCGCCCACCAGGGTCAGCACGAAGGGGCCGTGGTCGGTCTCGAACACGCAGACCACGCGCTCATTGCGCGCAAACAGGCCGGGCACGCCGCGCGCCGTGGCCGGGTTGACCGAAAACAGATCCCCTGGCACATAGATCATGCGGGTCAGCCGACCATCGCAGGGCATGTGGATGCGGTGGTAATCCTTGGGGCTGAGGTAGATGGTGGCGAAGTGGCCATTCTGGAACTGCGCGGCCAGCAGGGCATCGCCGCCCACCAGCGCCTGGGTCGAATAGTGGTGGCCCTTGGCCTGGAAGATCTGGTCACGCTGGATCGGGCCGATCTGGCTGACGGCACCATCGACCGGGCAGATCAGGTCCGCATCCGCCAAGGGGCGGGCGCCCGGTTTCAAAGGCCGGGTGAAAAACTCATTGAAGGTGGGGTAGCTGGCCAGGTCCGGGTTGGCGGCCTCGGCCATGTTCACGCCGTAGCGACCCACGAACCAGCGAATGAATGAGGTGGTCAGGCCCCCGCCCTTGATGGAGGCCATCTTGCCCGCGAAAGCGGTCAGGGCCTGTTTGGGCAGAACGTGCTGCATCAGCACAAAGAGACGGTCGGACAAGGCGGCCACCAAAGCTTTGGAAAGGGGCTGCCATTGTATCGACCGGACGCTCAAGCCAGGGCTTTGCCCTTGCGGCTCGCGCGCCAGCCACCATACAGCGCCAGCACGCCGGGGATCAGGATCATCGCCCAGATGATCTTGCTCAGGTGCTGCTGCACGACCGGGATGTTGCCAAAGAAGTAGCCCACCACGGTCAGGCCGACCACCCAGATCACGGCGCCGACCACGTTGTAGGCGGTGAAGGTGGCGCGGTTCATCTCCGCCACGCCGGCCACGAAGGGGGCGAAGGTGCGGATGAAGGGCATGAAGCGCGCGATGATGATGGTGATGCCACCGTGCTTCTCGTAAAAGCTGTGGGCCGCTTCGAAGGCCCGGCGGTTGAACCAGCGGGAGTTCTCCCACTGGAAGACTTTGGGGCCGATGGCACGGCCAATGGTGTAGTTGACCTGGTCCCCCAGGATGGCCGCCACCAGCAGCACGGCGATGGCCAAGGGCAGGCTCATGGCGCCAGCGCCGGCCAGGGTGCCCACGATGAACAACAGCGAGTCACCGGGCAGGAAAGGCATCACCACCAGACCAGTCTCGACGAACACGATCAGGAACAGCAGGGCATAGACCCAGGCGCCGTAGGTTTGAACGAAATTCTCCAGGTGCTGGTCGACGTGGAGGATGAAATCCAGGAGGAAATGAGCGATGTCCATGCACCCATTATCGGGGGGCTTCGTACAATCCTTTGATGACGACCTCTTCCGCCCGCCGAAACATCCGCGAATTGCCCGACGAACTCATCAGCCAGATCGCGGCTGGCGAAGTGGTCGAGCGCCCGGCTTCCGTGGTGCGCGAACTGGTGGACAACGCCCTGGACGCGGGTGCGCGCCAGATCACCGTCAAGCTGCTGGCGGGGGGCATCCGCCAGATCCTGGTCGAGGACGACGGCAGCGGCATCCCCCTTGATGAGTTGCCGCTGGCTTTGAAAAGACACGCCACCAGCAAGATCGGCTCATTGCACGATCTGGAAAGCGTGGCGACCATGGGGTTTCGGGGCGAGGCGCTGGCGGCCATTGCCTCGGTGTCTGACATGGCGATTGCCAGCCGCACGGTGAACGACGCCCATGCCCACCGGCTGGACGCCCGCTCTGGCGAGCTGAGCCCAGCCGCGCGCGGCGTGGGCACCAGCGTCGAGGTGCGCGAGCTGTTCTTCAGCACCCCAGCCCGCCGCAAGTTTTTGAAGACCGAAGGCACCGAGCTGGCCCATTGCCTGGAAGCTGTGCGGCGCCATGCCCTGGCCCGACCTGATGTGGGTTTTGCCGTGTGGCACGAAGGCAAGCTGGTGGCGCAATGGCGCGCTGGTTCGCCCGATCAACGCGTGGTCGATGTGCTGGGTGACGAATTCATGAGCAGCTCGCGCGCGGTCGAACTGAGCATGGGCCCGATGCGGGTGTACGGCTACACCGGCCTGCCTGACGCGGCCCGTTCGCGCACCGACCAGCAGTACTTCTACGTCAACGGCCGCCATGTGCGCGACAAGCTGCTGAGCCACGGCGTGCGCGCGGCTTATGAAGACGTGCTGCATGGCTCGCGCCAGCCCACCTACATCCTGTTCATCGAGATCGCGCCCGACCGGGTCGATGTCAATGTGCACCCGACCAAGATTGAAGTGCGCTTCCGCGATTCGCGCGAGGTGCACCAGGCGGTTCGCAAATCGGTGGAAGCAGCCTTGGCCTTGTCCCGAGCGACCATGTCGGCTGCGGCAGGCGATGCGGCGTCGCCCGACCCCGCTGGCGGCGCATGGCCAGCGTTGACATCAGAAGGTGGTGCCGCACTCTCGTCCGTGCAAGCGCCCTTGTCGGTGAACCAGCAAAGCCCACTGGCCTGGCAACGCCCCGCCGATGGCGGGCCTGAGCGACGCTGGGCGGGCTGGCCACAGGCCGATGTGGGTGGATCGCCATCCTTCCAGGCGTCGGAACGCATGCCCGCCTCCAACTTCGGCCGCGTGGATGCAGAGCAGGACCAGCCCACCTCCTTTGGTTTCGCGCCTGACTCGCTCAGACCGGCCGCGCCACTCGTTGGCGGGCCAGCCGTAGCGCCTCAGCCCGAGCCCTCGCACGAATGGCCCCTGGGCCGCGCCCTGGCCCAGGTTGGCGGCGTGTTCGTGCTGGCCGAGAACGCCCAGGGCCTGGTCATCGTGGACATGCACGCCGCCCACGAGCGCATCGTCTACGAACGATTGAAAGCCCAGCTCGCGCACGAACGCCTGGAAAGCCAGCCCCTGCTGATCCCGCAAAGCTTTGCCGCGACCCCACAAGAGATCGCCACCGCCGAAGCGCAGCGTGAGGCCCTGATCAGCCTGGGCCTGGACATCGACGCGCTCGGCCCCACCACGCTGGCCCTGCGTTCGGTGCCATTGGCCTTGACCCAGGCCGACGGTGTTGACCTGGCCCGTTCGGTGCTGGCCGAACTGGCCCAGTTGGATGCCAGTGACGTGATCCGCCGCGCGCAACACGAACTGCTGGCGACCATGGCCTGCCACGGTGCCGTGCGCGCCAACCGTCAATTGACCCTGACCGAGATGAACGCCCTACTGCGCGACATGGAAGCCACCGACCGCGCGGACCAATGCAACCACGGCCGCCCCACCTGGCGGCAACTGACCCTGCGTGAACTCGATGCCCTGTTCATGCGTGGCCGCTGACCGCCTGCCCTCACGAAGCCTTCCATGACTGAACGCAAGAAAATCATCCTGTCCCCGCCAGCTGCACCCGATGCCGAGCGCGATCCCCTCGCGCCGCGGCGCCCGCCCGTGCGCGGCGCAGGCTCGGCCCCCCGCAAGCGATTGACGGTCGAGGAAGCGGAACAAGCTGCCAAGGCCCGCGCCGAAGCCGCGCAGCAGGCCGCGCAAGCGCCCGCCGCCGCACCGAGGGATGAGTCGCGCTGGCCAGGTGAACGCCAGCCAGCGCAGGCCCCGCGCCGCGATGAGCGCCCATCAGCACCCAGGCAGCAACGCGACGACCGCCCTCGCCAGTCGGCACCACAGCGCGTCGATGATCGACGACCTGATCCGCGCCAAGGCCCCCGCGATCAGCCACCTCGTCGCCAGGATCCACGGCAAGATCCCCGTGGCCCAGCGCCGCGTGGCGCGCGTCCGGACCCACGTGGCCAAGCGGCACCGCGCGGCCCACGCCAGGACTCGCGCCAAGACACGCCTCACCCCTCGCAGCAGGACTTCCGCAAAGACGGCCGCCGCGCTCAAGGCCCCCGCCCTGTTCAAGCGCCCGCACCCACTGAAGGCAGCGTCGAGCACGATGGCCGCATCCGCCTATCCAAGCTGATGAGCGAGCGCGGCCTGTCTTCGCGCCGCGAAGCCGACGAGTGGATCGAACATGGTTGGGTGTTGGTCGATGGCGAAGTCGTCAGCGAACTGGGCTCGCGCGTCTACCCTCATCAAGACGTCACCATCGACGCGGCGGCCAAGACCCAACAGGCCCAGCGCGTCACCATCCTGATCAACAAGCCCATTGGCTACGTGAGTGGCCAGGCCGAAGATGGCTACGAGCCCGCCTTCGTGCTGATCCGCCCGGAGAACCACTGGAAGGAAGGCGAGCGCAACAAGATGCTGCTGACGCGCGGCCACCTCAAGCACCTGGCGCCCGCCGGTCGCCTGGACATCGATTCCACCGGCCTTTTGGTGCTCACGCAGGATGGCCGCATCGCGCGCGAACTCATCGGCGAAGACTCGAACATCGAGAAGGAATACCTGGTGCGCGTCGAGCTGCCCGACCAGCCCGAAGAGAAAAACATCTCGGGCCTGTTCCCAGGCGAGCTGATGGACAAGCTGCGCCACGGCCTGATGCTGGACGGCATTGCACTCAAGCCCGCCAAGGTGTCGTGGCAGAACGAGCAGCAACTGCGCTTCGTGCTGCGCGAAGGCCGCAAGCGCCAGATCCGCCGCATGTGCGAGCAGGTCGGTTTGAAGGTGGTGGGCCTCAAGCGCGTGCGCATGGGTCGCATCGTGCTGGGCAACCTGCCACTGGGCCAATGGCGCTTCCTGCAGCCTGATGAACGCTTCTGAGGCCACGCGCCCACCCGCGACCTGGGTGGTCGTGGTGGCGCTGTCTTTGCTGCTGGGCCTCCAGCCCATCACCACCGACCTGTACCTGCCCGCGCTGCCGCAGATGCAGCGCGCCTTGGGTGTGAGCCCGTCGGCCGCGCAGCTCACGCTGTCGATGCTGGTGCTGGCCTTCGGCATCGGCCAACTGGTGTGGGGCCCGGTGGCCGACCGCTTCGGGCGCCGCCCCGTGCTGCGCTGGGGCCTGAGCTTGTTCGTGGTCGCCAGCGGCCTGACCTTCATCGCTGACAGCCTGAGCCTGATGATCGCCGCCCGCGCCGCGCAAGGGGCCTGCCTGTCGGCCGCCGTGGTCTGCGGACGCGCCATGATCCGCGACCTGTACGCGCCCGTGGACGGTGCCCGCATGATGGCGCACGGCATGGGCGGGTTGGGTGTCATCGCCCTGATCGGCCCGGTCACCGGCGGCTTCCTGTCCACGCAATGGGGCTGGCGTTACGCCCTGGCGGCGGTCGGCGTGTTCGGCGCCATCGCGCTGCTGTTCGTGGTCTGGCGTCTGCCTGAGACCCTGCCGGTTGACCGCCGCACGCCTTCCATGCGCCCGATGACCTTGCTGCGCGACTGGTGGACCATCGCGCAACACCCCACCTTCCGCGCCCACGCTCTCTTGACCTCGGCCACCTTTGGCGGCCTGTACGTCTGCCTGGCGGGCGGGCCCTTTGTCTTCATTGACCTCCTGGGCTGCAGCAAGCAGGCCTTCGGCTTCGTGATGGCCTCGTGGTCCGTGTCTTACCTGATTGGCGTGGCCCTGTGCCGCCGCCTGCTGGTCAGCCGGGGCTTGATCGGCAGCGTGCGAGTGGCAGGCCTGCTGACGCTGACGGCGGGCCTTTGCATGGCAGGTGTGTCAGCCTACGCCGCCATCACGGGCACCACACCTGGCCTCGCCTGGATCATGCCGGGCCTGTGGATCTATGGCTGCGCCCATGGCATCCACCAGCCTTGCGGCCAGACCGGCGTGGTGGCCAGCTTTCCGCGCCATGCCGGTGCCGCCTCAGCCCTGTCCGGCTTCGTGCTGGCCTCGGTCGCCTTTGGCGTGGGCGCGGTGCTGGCCGCCGCCATGAAACTGCCCTTGTGGGTGGACACCATTTACCCCATGACGCTGGGCGTGTCCGTGGGCGCGGCCTGCACGGCCTGGGTGGCCTTGCACCTGGTGCAGCGCGACGGTCTCACCCCTGTGCCTGCCTGAATTGTCATGAGCACCCAGCCCACCCCCACCACCCTGATCCTGGCTGGCCCCACCGCCAGCGGCAAAACCGCCATCGCGCTCAGCCTGGCCGCACAAGCCCCCATCGAAATCATCAGCGTGGACTCTGCCCTGGTTTACCGAGGCATGGACATCGGCACCGCCAAGCCCACGCCAGCCGAGTTGGCCGCCGTGCCCCACCATCTGATCGACATCATTGATCCACTCGAAAACTACAGCGCCGCGCGCTTCGTGCGTGACACCGAGCGCCTGATGGCCGAGATTCGAGCGCGCGGCCGCCACCCGGTGCTGGTGGGCGGCACCATGCTTTACATCAAGTCCCTGATGGATGGCCTCGACGAGATGCCACCGGCCGACCCCGCCGTGCGCGCCATGCTCGATGCCCGGGCTCAGGCCGAAGGATGGGCTGCGCTGCACGCCGAGCTGGCCCAGGTCGATCCGGTGACCGCAGCCCGCCTGCCACCTGGCGACACCCAACGCATCCAGCGGGCACTGGAGGTCTGGCACAGCACGGGCAAGCCGCTGTCCAGCTTTCACCTGCGCGCACCAATGCATGGTGAGCATGGCCCGGCCAACACGGTGATGGTCTCGCTGGAGCCTGCCGAGCGCCCTTGGCTGCACAAGCGCATTGCCTTGCGCTTTGAGCAGATGATGCACGCCGGTTTCATCGATGAAGTGAAGGCCCTGCGCGCGCGCAGCGATCTGCACCTGGACCTGCCCTCCATGCGCTGCGTGGGCTATCGGCAGGTGTGGGAGGCCCTGGACCAAGGCCTGGACCTGAGTGATGCGAAACACCTGTCCTTGGTGACCGAACGCGGCATCGCCGCCACCCGGCAATTGGCCAAGCGTCAACTGACCTGGCTGCGCGGCATGCCATGGCGGCGGGTCGTTGCCGCCGATGCACCCGATGCCATGGAACAAGCCCAAGGCTTGCTCCTGCCCCATTGCCGATGATTCACGCCTTGGGCTGGTGAACGTCATGCGGGCCACCACTGGCCCCGCGGACCAGTTCGGCGTTGTGCGCCATGCGGCGCAGAAAATCAAGCAAGGTCTGCCACTCATCATGGCTGAAGCCACCGAGGAATGCATTGAGCGTTTCACACAACACCTTGGGCACGTGGGCCGAAGCGGCCAGGCCTTCTTTGGTCAAGGCCAGGTGCACCACCCGACGGTCTTGCGTTGAGCGCATCCGCGTGCACAGGCCTTTGGCCTCCAGCCGGTCCAAGGTGCGCGTCAGGGCGCCCGCGTCTAATTGCAACTCGCGCGACAATTCGGCCAGGGTGTTGATGCGCCCCTGCCTGAGCAAGAACAAAGGCGTCCACTGTGCATGCGTCAGGCCATGGGCTTCCAACTGGCGGTCCACATCGGTCACCAAGGCCAACATCACGCGCTTCATCAGGAAGCCCACGCTGTCGTGGCTGGAAAACCCCTCCGGCTGGTAGAAGTCAGCGCCCTGGATGGCGGCTGGCACCGGGTCCGGTTTCTTGTTCGTCATGGTGGGAATTTAATTGCCTATACAAATATTGTCAAGGCACCATAATCCGACCTTACCGTCCACGCATTGCACGCCATGCCCGAATCAGCATCACCCCAGGCCGCCCCCACCGCATCGGCACAGTCCTTGAAAGGTCTGGTGCCATTTCTGCGTCCACACCGTGGCCGCATTTTGCTGGCGATGCTGTTCCTGACCATGGCCGCCATCACCACCCTGGTGCTGCCCATCGCCTTGCGAACGCTGATCGACAAGGGCTTCATGCCCGGCGACCCCGATCAGCGCGTGATGGCACTGCGTGGGCACTTCCTGGCCCTGTTTGGCGTGGGCCTGGCCCTGGGGGTGTTTTCTGCTTTGCGCTATTACTCAGTGACCTGGCTGGGTGAGCGCATCACCACCGACCTCAAGCGCGCGGTCTACAGCCACGTGCTGCGCCAAAGTCCTGAATTTTTTGAGCGCACGCAAACCGGCGAGGTGCTTTCACGCCTGACCGGTGACACCACCCTGATCCAGACCGTGGTGGGCTCCAGCCTGTCGATCGGCCTGCGCAACGTGATCATGGGCTTGGGCGCCCTGACCATGCTGGTCATCACCAACCCGTATGTGATGGCGCAGGTGCTGGGCATCCTGGTGCTGGTGGTGCTGCCCGCGATTATTTATGGCCGCCGGGTGCGCAAGCTGTCGCGCAGCAGCCAGGACCGCCTGGCCGACGCCAGCGCCATCGCCGCCGAAGTGCTCAACGCCATCCCCGTGGTGCAAAGCCACACCGCCGAAGGCCGCGAAGCCACGCGCTTTGGCACCTCGGCCGAAGAGGCGTTCAGCACTGGCGTGCGCCGCATCCGCGCCCGCGCCGTGCTGGTGGCCTTCATCATCAGTGCCACCGCGGGCGCGTTGCTGTTTGGTCTGTACCAAGGCACCCAGTCGGTCATTGAGGGCCGCATCACCGCAGGCCACATGAGCCAAACCGTGATCTACGTGATCCTGCTGATCAGCTCGGTGGCGGCCTTGTCCGAGGTCTATGGGGAGGTGCTGCGCGCCGCCGGAGCCACCGAGCGCCTGATGGAGTTGCTGTCCACCCGTTCGGTCATCCAGGCGCCTGCCGTTGCCCGCACCCTGCCCGCCCGCCAAGGCGGCGCCAGCGTCAAGCTGGAGCACATTGGCTTCAACTACCCATCCCGCCCCCACCAGGCCGCGTTGCGCGATGTCAGCCTGACCGTCAACCCGGGCGAAACCGTGGCCCTGGTCGGCCCCAGCGGTGCCGGCAAAACCACCGTCTTCCAACTGCTGCTGCGCTTTTACGACGTGCAATCAGGCCGCATCGAACTGGACGGCGTCGCCATCCAGGACCTGAGCCTCGACAGTTTGCGTGACCGCATCGGCATCGTCCCGCAAGACAGCACCGTGTTCTCGTCCAGCGCCATGGACAACATCCGCTATGGCCGCCCTGAGGCCACAGACGACGAGGTGATCGCTGCCGCCAAGGCCGCCCACGCCCACGATTTCATCAGCCAGTTGCCCGAGGGTTACCAAACCTTCCTGGGTGAGCGCGGCGTGCGCCTGTCTGGCGGTCAACGCCAGCGCATCAGCATTGCCCGCGCCATCCTGAAAGATGCGCCATTGCTGCTGCTGGACGAAGCCACCAGCGCCCTGGACACCGAGAGCGAGCGCGCCGTGCAGGCCGCCCTGGAGGCCGCCATGCAGCACCGCACCACCCTGGTCATCGCCCATCGGCTGAGCACCGTCATCAACGCCGATCGCATCGCCGTCATGGACAAGGGCCATTTGGTCGACGTGGGCACCCACGCCCAGTTGATGGCACGCTGTGACCTCTACGCCCGCTTGGCCTCGGCGCAATTCGACGACCAGGCCGCCTGAAATAAAATCCCCGCCATGAGCACGCACATGCCCCACAGCCGCCCCATCCGCAGCCAGTACGAAGATTTCATGCGCCACGTGCACGAGCATGGCGTGAGCAAGACCGACCGCACCGGCACCGGCACGCGCAGCGTGTTCGGCCACCAGATGCGATTTGACCTGAGCGAAGGCTTCCCCCTGGTCACCACCAAGAAGGTGCACCTCAAGTCCATCATCGTCGAGTTGCTGTGGTTTTTGCGGGGCGACGACAACGTCAAGTACCTGAAGGACCGCGGCGTCACCATCTGGGACGAGTGGGCGCGCGAAGATGGCTCACTGGGCCCGGTCTATGGCGTGCAGTGGCGCAACTGGCCCAAGCCTGATGGCGGCCACGTTGACCAGATCAGTGAAGTGGTCAAGCAACTCAAGACCAGCCCCGATTCGCGCCGCATCATCGTCAGCGCCTGGAACGTGGGCCTGATCGAGCAGATGGCCCTGCCGCCTTGCCACGCTTTCTTTCAGTTTTACGTGGCACCGGCCACCGAGCCGGGCGGCAAAGGCAAACTCAGTTGCCAGCTGTACCAGCGCAGCGCCGACATCTTTTTGGGTGTGCCCTTCAACATCGCCAGCTACGCGCTGCTGACGCACATGCTGGCGCAGCAATGCGACCTGGACGTGGGCGATTTTGTGTGGACCGGTGGCGATTGCCACATTTACAGCAACCACACCGAACAGGTCGAACTGCAACTCAGCCGCCTGCCCCACCCCTATCCGCTGCTCAACCTCAAGCGCAAGCCCGAGTCGATTTTTGACTACGCGTTTGAGGATTTTGAAGTGCTGGAGTACCAGCATCACCCGGCCATCAAAGCCCCCGTGGCCGTTTGACCAGGGCCCTGCGCATGAAGCTTTCATTGATCGCCGCCGTGGCCCGCAATGGCGCCATTGGCCGAGACAACGCACTGCTGTGGCACCTGCCTGGCGACCTGCCACGTTTCAAGCAGCTCACCATGGGCTCACCGCTGATCATGGGTCGCAAGACTTACGACTCGATTGGTCGGCCCCTGCCGGGTCGGCGCAACATCGTGATCACCCGCAATGCCGATTGGTCGGTACCCGGTGTGGAGGTGGCGCGCTCACTGGACGAAGCCCTGGCCCTGGTGGCCAACGCGCCCCAGGCTTTCGTGATGGGCGGTGGCCAAATCTACACGCAAGCGCTGCCACACGCCGACGAATTGGTGTTGACCGAGGTGGACCAGGACGTGCCGGACGCCGACACCTTCTTCCCCGACTGGCCGCGCGCGGACTTTGAAGAGACCGCGCGCGAGGCTCGCTTGGTGAGTGAGCCAAGCCCCCTCGCCTTTGCCTACGTCACCTACCGGCGCCGTCACTGATTCAGGTACTCGCGCTTGTAAAGGCGAGGCAGGAAGTACGGCAGCATCTGGAACTCTCGCAGCGCGTGCGAGCCCAGGTCGTCAAAGAAGTCCTTGTTGAGGATGCGCGCCAGCACGGTGTTCACGAAGGTGCTGGTCAGGATCACGCCATCGCCAGTGGCATTGGGGCGCCACTGGTGCGTCAGTGAATTGCTGGGCAGCAGGCCGGCCAACAAAGTCAGGTCGGTCTTGGCGTAGAAGAAGCCGGGATCGGTCAAGGGCACGGGCGGGGGCACCGCGTGCGGGTCAGCACCGGTGATGTTGAGCGTCAAGACCGTCTTGCCGATGTACTCCTTGGCCTTTTGCACGGCGCCCACGTCGTACTGCAAATCAGGGCTGTTGGGCGGTACCGTCCACTCAAAGGCGACGTGGTCAATCGGCTGCCACAAGCGATAGCGCTCAGTCGAGCCGATGTGGTCCCACCACCAGGCCAGCATCTCGGGCGTGATGCCTTTGATCTCCTGCACGATGGTCAGTGTCACGTTCCAGTTCTTGTCCACCGGGCCAAAAGCGTAGTGGCCACGCGCCTTGAGCACCGCGTTGAAGTAACGCTGATTGAGGGCGTCCATCAAGGTGGGCTTGAGCCCGCACAAGGTCTTGCGCAGGTGATCCACATACGCCTGGGCCAGGCGTGGATCGGCCGCCAGCGTGGCCTGGATGCGGAACTGGCTGTCACTGAAGGTGCTGCCCGTGGGCGTGTACTGGATCAGCACGGTGAAGGGTGGCTTGCCATCCACCGACACGCTCTGCGCCACAAAGCTGTAGGGCTTGCTGCCCAGGAAGTTGTCGGAGGCCACGCGGCCATGCAGGGTGGCCGGGTCCAGGTAGCTGACGTCCATGGTGTGCCTGGCACCACCAAAGGTGCTGGTGGCCTGGTAGCGGGCACCGGCCGAGTAGCCCAGGTGCTGTGGGCTGGTCGGCGCCTGCGTCCAGCGGAAGGCGGTGTTGTCGCCGTTGGCGGCGGTGAACAGGCCCTGGTCCACGTTGTCCCAGTACCAACTGAAGGCCTCCGGGCGGGTGCCGGGCACCACGAACTGCGCCGAGGCGCTGACCACCTGGGCTTGGGCCGCACCGGGCAAGTCCTGCCCAAAGTACGCGGGCTGAATCAGGCTGATGGCGCCCGCTAAGATGAAAGAACGCAGGGGTTGTGACACGATTCGACCTCCAAAGGTTTATCTACAGCTGTAGAGAATACCTCAAAACTCTACTGGTGTAGAGTTGATGCCGCCATGCCGTCAACCCTCAGCCCCGTTTGTCATTGCCCCGATGGAAAAAGAAGACCGCAAAACCTTGATCGCCGATGCCGCCATCGAACTGCTGGGCACGGTCGGCGCGCGTGGCTTGACCCACCGCGCGGTGGACACGCAGGCCGACCTGCCCGTGGGCTCCACCTCGTTTTACTGCCGCACCCGGCTCGACCTGCTGGCCCTGACCTTGAAGCGGCATGCCGCGCTGGACCTGGCCGATCTGCAGGTCGACGCGCAGCGCATGGCCTCCAAAACCTCGCTGTCGGTGGATGGCCTCGTCGATCTGCTGGTCGCGCGGGTGGCGGATTGGCTGTCGGCGCCCAAGCGCCCTCGCCTGGTGGCCCGCTTCGAGCTGTTCCTGATGGCGTCGCGGGAGCCTGATCTGGCCGAGATCATCACCCAACAGCGCGAGTTCTTCCTGGAAGCCACCGAGGCCGCCCTGGTGCACGCCGGGGTGCCCAAGCCGCGCCAGATGGCCCCGATACTGGTGGTGCTGGTGGATGGCATGCTGCTGGACCAGGTCCGCGCCAATGGCCCGGTGACCACGCCCACGCAGCAAAAAGCCGCGTTCAAAAAAATCCTGGGGTGAGCCTGAACTCAGTGGCCGCTGAGCCTCAGGCCCAACAACACCAGCACCGCCAAGGCCAGCAGCACCGTCAAGGTCTGCCAGAACACCACGGGGTGGCGGTCAATCAGCGGTGGCGAACGGTGGCCTCGGTACTGAGCGCCCGGTGTCGACAGGTCATGCACGAACTCGGAGAGCGCTTCCTGTCTCTTGCTGAGCTGAGGGTGCAATGCACGGCGCAGCACGGCGTCCACCCAAGGCGGCAGGTCGGGTCGCCGCTCGCGGGCGGGGATGTAGCGCAATCGCTGAAGATCCCCAGGCGTTCGCAGTTGGGTCACCTGCAGGCCATAGGGCAAATGGCCGGTGAGCATCTGGTAAGCGATCACGGCCAGTGAGAACAACTCCGACCTTGGGCTGCCCTCGCCCCCCACGAAGTACTCGGGCGCGGTGTACTGCAATGAACCGGCGATGGCCTGTGGGCGAGCCTCCAAAGTGCCTTCGGTCAGGCCCGCCACGTGCGTGGAGGCAAAGTCGATGATCTTGACCGTTCCGGTCCGGTCGATCATGAGATTTTCAGGGCGCAGATCCTGGTGCAGCATCTCCTTGCGGTGAAAGGCCCGCAGCCCCTTGGCCACCTGTTCGATGATGCTGCGCACGCTGCCCAGGTCGGGCACGGGATGATCGACCATCCACTGTGTCAATGATTGCCCATCGACGTACTCCATGGCCACGAACAGGTGCTCACGCGGCCGCTCGGCGGCGCTGGTTTTGAGCACATGGGCACTGTCGATCCGGCGCGCGATCCATTCCTCCAGGATGAAGCGGTCCAGGTACACGGGGTCGTCCCGCAAATCGACCGAGGGGGTTTTCAGCACCACGTGCTGGCCGCTGTGCTGGTCGATGGCCAGGTGCACGTGGCTCCGCGAACTCGAGTGCAGTTCGCGCACGATGGTGTAGCCCTCGAAATCCATCCGGGGCCGCAAAGGTGGCGGCAAGCGAAGGCCCTCGCGTTGGGCGTGCAATTGCGAGGCTTGGGCATCCGGCAGAGCATCGATGCGCACCAGTTGCACGGTCAGGTTGTCGGCGCTGCCCCGCGCCAAAGCCAAGGCCGTGAGCGCGGCGGCCGCGGTGTCCAGATCGTCGGGGTGGTCGGCCAGGGCAGTGTGCACGGCAGCCGCGTCAAGGTGCTCGTAAGCCCCATCGGTGGCCAGCACATACACCTCGCCCACTTCGGTGAGCCAGCTCCGGTAGTCGATGTCCACGGTGGGCCCAGCACCGAGCGCGCGCCCCAGGTAAGTCTCAACCGAGGACACACGCACGCGGTGATCATCGCTGAGCTGCTCCAGCGCTTGCGCATGCAAGCGGTAGACGCGGGTGTCGCCCACGTGCAGCAGGTGGGCCTCGCACCCCTTGAAAATCAGAGCGCTGAAGGTGCAGACATAACCCCGGTCTTTGTCAAAGCGGGCATCGCTTCTTTGCGTCTGGGCATGCAACCACGAATTGGTGGCGTCCAGCACACGTTGCGCCGCCCGCGAGACCGACCAGGCCTCGGAGGTGCAGTAGTAGTCATCCAGGAACCCGCGCACCGCGGCGGCACTGGCCACCTGGCTGACGGCGCTGCTGCTGATGCCATCGGCCAGGGCAATGACGATGCCCTTGGTGCTCAGGTGCGGCTCAGCGGGGACGGCTGCGCCATGGAAGTCCTGGTTGACAGGCTTGCGCCCGGCCAGCGAATGCTGACCGAGCGTGATGCGCAATGATGTCGTGATCAAGCCTTGACGCGCTTGGGGGCGGTCTTGTAGTGCGTGGAATACAGCGTGGCCCCCACGAAGGTCAGGCCGCCCACCAGGTTGCCGATCACCGTGGGGATCTCGTTCCAGATCAGGTAGTCCATGATCGTGAAGTTACCCCCCAGCAGCAGGCCCGAGGGGAACAGGAACATGTTGACGATGCTGTGCTCAAAGCCCATGTAGAAGAACAAGGCAATCGGCATCCACATGCCAATGGCCTTGCCCGACACCGTGGTGGACATCATGGCCGCGACCACGCCAGTGGAGACCATCCAGTTGCACATCACGCCACGGATGAACAGGGTCAGCATGCCGGCAGCGCCGTGCGCGGCGTAGCCCACCGTGCGGCCCTCACCAATGTGACCAATCTTCTGGCCGACCGCATTGGGGGCCTCGCTGAAACCGAAGGTGAAGATGATGGCCATGAACACGGCCACCATGAAGGCGCCGCCAAAGTTGCCCACGAACACGAGGCTCCAGTTGCGCATGACGCCACCCCAGGTGGCGCCAGGACGCTTGTCAAACACGGCCAAGGGGGCCAGGGTGAACACGCCGGTCAGCAGGTCAAAGCCCAGCAGGTACAGCATGATGAAACCGACCGGGAACAGCAGTGCGCCCAGCAGGGCGTTGCCAGTGTTCACAGTGATGGTGACCGCGAAGGCCGCGCCCAGTGCCAGGATGGCCCCGGCCATGAATGAGCGGATGAGGGTGTCTCGGGTGGACATCAGGAGTTTGGATTCACCGGCGTCAACCATCTTGGTCACGAACTCGGCGGGAGCGAGGTAAGCCATCTGACTTCCTTTGAAAATAAGAGCGAAAAACAAAAAACGGCGTCCCCGTCTGGACTGCAGCCTGAGCTGAGCCAGAACGGGGACGCCGTCATCCACGTGTTCATGTGTCAAACCGCCATTAGCTTGACCCTTGAAAACATGCATTATTCATGCCCGAAATTTGCGCTGTTTAGGCACGCCGCGCAGCCCGATCTGGTGCGTCAGGCTCTCTTGTGGTGCATTCAGGGCTTGGCGGCAAAGGCCAGGTCGGGCAAGGTCAGCGTGGCTTCGGCCACGTCCAGCAGCTTGCGGTTGTGGTCCATGGACGCCTTTTGCAAGGCACGGAAGGCCGCCTCCTCCGTGATCCCCAGGCGGGACATCAAGGCACCCTTGGCCCGCTCGATCACCTTGCGCTCGTGCAGGGTTCTGCGCGCCGTGTCCAACTCGAGCTCCATGCTCGCGAGCCGCGCAGACTGTGTCTTCAACAGGTCGACCAGCTCGGGAGAGTTCGCACGGGCACTGGTGGGGCCATCCGACATGGCGGGCAGGACCGGAGCTGCCTCGGGCTGCTCGGCAGCGTTGTTGTTGAAGAAGCGGCCCACCGCGTGGGTGTGGGGCGGCGGGTTGTCGCGCAGCTGCTGAAGCAGGCCTTCCGAATCCTGCAGGTCTTGCTGCGTGGCGTGGCGCTGCGCCTCGCAGACCTGGCGCAAGCACTGCACCAGCTCGACCTGCACCTGCCACATCTCGGTGATGCGCTCGCTGGACACTTTGAACCAGCTGTCGCTCAGGCCCGTGTCCAGGGCCGCGCCGGGCCGGGCCGTGCACAAGGTGCGGCGCAAGCGCTCCAGCAACGCCACATTGGGGGTCAGTTGATGCTGCTGCCAGCGCTCACGCAGGGCGGGCTCGGCAAACTCCTCGAACACGCGCAGGCTGCGCTCCTGGGCATCGATCAGGTGAATGATGCGCTGCTGTTCCGCGTCGACGCTAGCTCCCGAGGCGAAAAGTTGCGCGCCCACGGCACGCTCCTGGCCCGCAGCCTCCTTGCCCTGCACCAGGTGGACCAGGGCCACCAGCAGGCGCGAAATGCCCGGGTGCAGGGCCGCATCGGCCACATGGAAGATCAGCTCGACCAGGCCGGCGATCAAGCGGCTGAAGGCCGCCACCGACTCATGGGCGGTCGGCGTGCGTTGGTCGATCTGAACCCGAAAATCGGCCAGGGTGTCCAGGTCGAGCAGCACCCAGGCCATCAGCGACAGCATGCTGGCCGTGGCGCCTTGCGCGGGCTCCAATTGCTCGGCGAACAGCGCCCGCAATGCTGCCTCAATGGGGAGGGCCTCTTCAAGGGCCGACTGGCGCTCGGCCAGAAAGCGCTGACCGCTGGAGGCCAGGTAAATGCTGGTGGCGCCTCGCTCGCGCTGCAGGGCGTGGATCAACTGGCCGATGACGTCCGCGAACTCGACGCGGCCGGCGAGGTGCCGCACGGCGTCGATTTCCAGTTGTTTGGCGCGCAGGACGAGCTGGGATACTGAGAGGGGCATAAAAATGAAAGGGACAATCTGGCTAACTGGGAAGTCAGCCGATTGTCCTCAATTTAACCGCGGATTGGGGTCAATCGCGGTCAAAGCGTCCGTCGGCATTGCGGTCAATGCCCAGGCGCGTGCCGTTGCCGGGAGGCGCGCATGTGAAGGTCAGCGGCGTGCTGGCGGTGCGGGCCGTGCTCACCAGTGTGGAGAGGTTCACACCGCTTTCGCCACGGCGGTCCGGCACAAAGGTGCCAGAGGCGCGGGACAGCACCCACCCACGAGAGACCCCACCCAGCACGCCCTTGGCAACCAACTCGCACTCGGGGCGTGGCGAGGTGACCATGGCGCGCTGCACCAGCAGGTTCAGGCGAGCACTGACGTCACTTTGCGATCCGTTGGTTGGTGTCACGGTCACTTGCTGACCGACCACCGGCTGCAGGTCGGACGGGAACGCCAGCACGAACTCTTCCAGCTGCTTGCGCTCGGTCGCGTTCACCGAGACGAACACGGCGGCGGACAGGAACTGATCGACCGTGCCCAGCGCGCCGTCGAAGGCGTAGCCGAAGCCCTTGATCTGAGCGCCGGTCGCCGACTTCTCAGGCTCGTTCTCCGCGAACATGCCGACCTTCTGGTACATGTTGCGCAGCTGCGGGATCTTGAAGTTCTCGGCAATCGCGAAACCCTCGAAGGCCATGGTGCCATCGGTGCCGTACTGGCCCTTGCTGGGGTCCAGCGCGTGACAGCCATTGCAGGTGGTCAAGGTGTCGGCGGTCTTGTTCATGTAGAACTCCTGGCCTGCCTTCTGAATGGCCGTCAGGCTGGTATCCAGGTTGGCCACCGGGCTGGGGGGGTACACCAGCTTGAGCGCATAACGCGCGAAGGAGGTCATCTCCTCGTCATTCAAGGCCTGCTCACGACCCAACAAGCCAGGGAAGGCCACACTGAAATCCTTGAACGACCGCTCCTCCAGAGTCGCCCCGGTGGAAACACCCTGGCGGTCGCCACGCCAGTGCAGCGGACCGTTGCCGGCCATGCCGCGGAAGCTCTGCGTCGTCATCGGTCCCTTCATGGGGTGAAAACTCTTGGTGGTGCGCAGGAACGAAAACACGAAACGGTTGTAGGCGTTGTTGTTCTTGGCCGGCACGTCATCCGGGTTGCCCAGATCCCACGCCAACTGGTCCATGTCGCCAAAGATGTGGCACGACGCGCACGCCGAATCGCCCCGGCTGGAGGTGTAGGCCGCGTCGTACATGAAGCGGCGACCCTTGACCACATCGGCCGACTCGGGGTTGGCCATGGTCACATGGGCCACTTCACGGAACATCGACGTGTTCACCACCGACACGCCATTGTCCTGACGGGTGGTGACAAAGGCGCGACCCCGGGGAGCGTCCAGCACCACACCGGTGGGCAACCCACCACTCATGACCAGCTGTTGGGCCGCAGAAGGCGTGAAGCTGTCGGCCTCCAGTTGAGATGTGGCATAGCGGGCCAGCTTGTTGGTGCCCATGGACACCAGGTACAGCATGCCGCCATCAGGCGTGACCGCCATTTCAAGGGGCATTGACACGGCCGCGGCGTTCTCGGCGGCGGTGCCCAGCGGCTTGCCGTAGCTGGTGATGTGCTTGTTCAGGTGCCGCGGCAGCACGGAGGCGCCGTCGATCACCGTGATGCGGCTCTGCACAAAGTTACCGTTCACGGTAGAACTGTTCTTGCCCGGACCTTCAAAGCGCACCACGTTGCGCGCCTCCTGATTGCTGACGTAGACCTTGCCGTTGGCCGGGTTCACCGCCAGGTTGAACAAGGTGGTGCCCACGCCGGACAGGCGGTTGATCACCATGGGGGTGGCCGTGGTGGTGTCGATCGTGAAGACGTCGTAGTCCGGCAGGTCCAGCTTGACGTTCTGATTCCAGGCCTTGGGGGCCGCGCCGCTCTTGGGATCTCCAGCGTCAACCCAGTCGCCATTGGCATTCTTCTGCACGATCAGGCTGGTGGCAGGTGCCGCGGTACCGTCGGCGGCCGCAGTGGGACCGCCCTTGTCGAGCACAAGCTGCTTGTGGCCGCGAACCACCGTGGTTCGATTGCCCGAATTGAACACGGCGGTGTAAACGCGTGAGCCGTCCGCGCTGCGGGCCAGGCCTCGCAGCGTGTCGCCGAACATGTTGAGCACCGTGGTCGGCGTGCCTCCCAAGGCCGTGCCCTGCGAAGTCGCGTCAAAGACCCAGACGTCGGCACGACCTTGACCAGCCGTCGTCAGCTTGGCGTCGAACTTCGTGTTCTGTCCACGGTGGGCGGCGGTGATGAAGGCCCAGCGGTTGCCAGGGCCAGCAAAGACAATGTCGCGGGGCTCATCACCCACCAGCAATGTGTTCACCACGCGCGCCGGTGCGACGGAAACGTCGACGATGCTGATGCTGTCGGACAGGTGGTTGACCACCCACAGACGGCCATTGGGCGCCAGGGCCACTGCCACCGGCTCCAGGCCAACGGGGATGGACTGGCGCAGCACGGGCGTCGTGCCGGTCACATCGAAGACCTCCACCCGCGCATCCGGCGTGTTGACCACGTACAGGCTTGCGCCATCGGCAGACAGGACCATGGGCCGCACGTGGCCGGATTCGAAGGTACTGAACTGGCCCAGTGGTGGTGGCGTGGCCGTGCCGCCCGTGCCGGCAAGGGCCCCAGTCACCACCACGTTGTTGACCGTGTAGGTTTCATCGGCCACATCGGCGCTGACGCGGAAGCGGAGCGTGATGTTGCTGTTGTTGACCGTGGTTGGCAGCACGAAGCTGGCCCGGCCAGGGGTGGTCACGCGAGTGGCTTCCAGGCGTGTGAACGAGCCACCGTTGATGGCGTATTCGCAAACACCTTCATCGAAGGCCAGCATGCCACTTTCCATGTTCGCGGTCACGCGGTCGAACGACACGGTGATGCCGGTGTAGCCTTGCGTGCTGAGCGATTTGGAGGTGATGGCGCCATCGGCCTTGAGGGTCGACCCCAGCATGACGGCACCCGCGCCACTGGTTGTCACCGTGCCCGCCGCCGTGAACGCACCCAGGCCGCCGGTAAAACTCTGCTGAAAAATGGTGGCGTTTGTTTGCGCGATGGCGGTGCTGGCCACCACCCAAAGCAAGCTACCGCTGGCCCATCGGCACGCACGCCGAAAAGCGTGCATGGATGAATCTCGTGTCATTTTACGGGTCTCCTCAAATCGAACGGAAAGCCGACCACATGTGCCAATGCCGATGTGGACCCGACTCGTTTTGATGTCGCCATCACTGGCGTCGAGGAGATTTTGTGTGGCGAGTACCGTTCAATATTCCGGGATAACCCACGCGGGATTTCCACACCCCCTTGAACCAGGGGATGTTTAAAGTCGTCTAGGCGACACTCTATGCCATTCGTTTAAAACGGGCTCAGGCGGTTTACCCGACCACCATCACTTGGCCGGCCTCGATACGCACTTCATGGGCGCGCACTGAGAACTCTGGCAATTCAAGGCACTCGCCGGTCTTCAAGTCAAAGTGGTGCTTGTACAGCGGCGAGGCCACCACGGTCTTGTCGCCCAGGTTGCCCACCAGGCCGCGCGACAGCACGCTGGCATTGGCTTTGGGATCAACATTGTCGATGGCGAAATACTGGCTCTCGCCGACGCGGAAAACCGCCACGTGCCGGCCGTCAACCAGGGCGCACACGCCCGTGTTTGGCAAGATGTCATCGGCCGCGCACACGGCGGTCCAGCTCAGGGTATCGGTGTTCATGCTGAATGGCTCCTAATGCAGGGTCAGGCCAATGAATCGGAAGAGGCGGTGGTGCGTTCTTCAGGGCGGGCGGGGCGGATCTGGCCACGCTCTTCCACGAAGACGATGTGCTCGTCCTTCTTATCGCTGTTGACGAAAGAGCGGAAGCGCTGGCGCACCTCTGGGGTGGTGACGGCCGTCTTCCACTCGCACTGATAGGTGTCGGCCACGTGCTGCATCTGGGCTTCCAGCTCGGCGTTCAGGCCCAGGCTGTCGTTCAGGATCACGTTCTTGAGGTAATCCAGCCCGCCTTCCATGTTGTCGCGCCAGGTGCTGGTGCGTTGCAGGCGGTCGGCGGTGCGCACGTAGAACATCAGCACACGGTCGATCAGCTTGATCAAGTCGGCCTTGCTCAGGTCGGAGGCAAACAACTCAGCGTGGCGGGGCTTCATGCCGCCGTTGCCGCACACGTACAGGTTCCAGCCCTTTTCAGTGGCGATGATGCCGATGTCCTTGCCCTGGGCCTCGGCGCATTCACGCGTGCAGCCCGACACACCGAACTTGATCTTGTGCGGGGCGCGCAGGCCCTTGTAGCGGTTCTCCAGCTCCACGGCCAGGCCGACGCTGTCGTCCACACCATAGCGACACCAGGTGGAACCCACGCAGCTCTTGACGGTGCGCAGCGACTTGCCATAAGCGTGGCCGGACTCGAAGCCGGCGGCAATCAGCTCTTCCCAGATGAAGGGCAGTTGCTCAACACGCGCGCCGAACATGTCGACCCGGGCGCCGCCCGTCACCTTGGTGTACAGGCCGTACTTCTTGGCCACCGTGCCCACGGCGATCAAGCCGTCAGGCGTGACCTCGCCACCGGGCATGCGGGGCACGACCGAGTAGCTGCCGTCTTTCTGGATGTTGCCCAGGTAGTAGTCGTTGCTGTCCTGCAGGCTGGCCAGCTCCTTCTTGAGGACAAAGTCGTTCCACACCGAGGCCAAGATCGACGCGGCGGTGGGCTTGCAGATGTCGCAGCCCAGGCCCTTGCCATGCTTGGCCAGCAGTTCGTCAAAAGTCTTGATCTGGCCGACACGGATCAGGTGGTACATCTCCTGGCGCGAATAAGCAAAGTGTTCGCACAGGTGGTTGTTGACCTCCATGCCCTGCTTCTTCATCTCGAACTTCATGACCTGTGTGACCAGGGGCACGCAACCACCACAGGTGGCACCGGCCTTGGTGCAGGCCTTGAGCTTGCCGATGTCGGTGGCGCCATCGCACACGGCGGCGCAGATCTGGCCCTTGGTGACGTTGTTGCACGAGCAGATCTGGGCGCTGTCCGGCAAGGCATCCACGCCCAGGCCGGGTTTGGCCTGGCCATCGCTGGAAGGCAGGATCAGGAACTCGGGCGAGTCGGGCAGCGTGATGCCATTGAGCGCCATCTGCAGCAGCGTGCCGTATTCATCGGCATTGCCCACCAGCACGGCGCCCAGCAGTTGCTTGCCGTCCGGGCTCACCACAATCTTCTTGTAGATCTGCTTCACCTCATCGACGTACTGGTAGGTGCGGCTGTGCGGGGTCTTGCCATGGGCATCGCCAATGCTGGCCACGTCCACGCCCATCAGCTTGAGCTTGGTGCTCATGTCGGCGCCCACGAAAGCCGCGTCCGTGTCGCCAGCGATTTGCTTGGCGGCCACGCGGGCCATTTCGTAACCGGGGGCCACCAGGCCAAAGGTCTGCTCGTTCCAGGAAGCGCACTCACCAATGGCGTAAATGTCGTGGTCGCTGGTGCGGCACTCACTGTCGATGGCCACGCCACCGCGGGGGCCGATGGCCAGCACGCATTGGCGGGCCAGTTCGTCGCGTGGGCGGATGCCGGCCGAGAACACGATCATGTCGGTTTCCAGCCAGGTGCCATCGGTGAACACCATGCGGTGACGGGCCGTGGCGCCGTCGGTGATCTCGACCGTGTTGCGGTTGGTGTGAACGTGCACGCCCAACTCTTCGATCTTGGCGCGCAGCACCCGGCCGCCGCCTTCGTCCACTTGCACGGCCATCAGGCGTGGGGCGAACTCCACCACGTGGGTTTCCAAGCCCAGGTCGCGCAGGGCCTTGGCGCACTCCAGGCCCAACAGCCCGCCACCAATGACGACACCCTTCTTGGACTTGGCCCCCGCCGCCGTCATGGCCTCCAGGTCTTCAATCGTGCGGTAGACGAAGCAGTTCGGGCGGTCACGGCCCGGCACTGGGGGCACGAAGGGACTTGACCCCGTGGCCAGCACCAGCTTGTCGTAAGAGAGCACTTCACCATCCTGCGTGGTGACGGTGTTGTTGCGGCGCTCGATGGATGCTGCTTTGGCGGCCAGGCGCAGTGTGAAGCCGGTGCGCTCAAAGAAGCCAGGCTCAACCACCGTCAGGTCGTCGGCGGACTTGCCTGCGAAAAACTCGGACAAGTGCACCCGGTCATAGGCGGCGCGGGGCTCTTCGCACAGCACGGTCACTTCGGCGTGTTGCACGCCGGCTTCGACCAGGCTCTCCAGAAATTTGTGACCCACCATGCCATGGCCAACGACGACGATCTTCATGTTTGCGTACTCCTGCGACGGTCAGAATGGGCAAGCCGCAGCGGACGAGCAAGGTCGCTCGAATCCGGTCGGATTGCCAGAATCAATAGGGAATGAGCAGCGTGCGATGCCAACATGAATCGATGGCATGCAGCTGATTTCCGCCGTCGTTAGCGGAGAACGGTGCATGTGCGCTGAGGCGACGATACCTGCGGGCACGTCCATCAATACGCAATATGCATGCCTGGCCTGAAAGCTGTCAGAACAGGCAGAACGGGCCCATCGTGAGGCAGTCAACGCACCAGATCAGGGTGCTGGAAACTGATGCGCACCGATAATGTGCGCCCATACAAGGCGTATAGGGCGCGATGAGTACGCATCGCATACCATGGTGAAACTCCCTCCGCAGGGCACATCGGCCTCGACGAGTGTCAGGCTTCTTTGCTTCATTTCAAACCGGGATTTCAGAAGGCCGTGACCAGCAATTCACCGAGTTTGGATACCCGCACCAACAGGGTCGGAAAGTCCCCATGAGTCAGCACCAGAAACCTGACACCGGTACAGCGCTGCACGGAGGACCGGCGGCGGGTTGGCGCCTGCGGATGTACACCGTGATCTTCGAGGCCGACACGCGAGCCGGGCGCGCTTTCGACCTGATGCTGATCGCCATGATCCTGATCAGCGTCACCGTCGTGGTGCTCGACAGCATGGCCGCCGTGCACGCTGAGCACAGCGAACTTCTGAACAATCTGGAGTGGACTTTCACGCTGCTGTTCACTGCCGAGTACATCGCCCGACTGTCGTGTGTGCGGCACCCCACGCGCTATGCCCGCAGCGCCCTCGGCATCATCGACCTGCTGGCCCTGTTGCCCACCTACCTGGCGGTGCTGGTTCCCGGCCTGCACGCGCTGATCGACGTCAGGGTGTTGCGCCTGCTGCGCCTGTTCCGCATCCTGAAGCTTGGCGCATACGTGGCGGAGTTCGGCTCGCTGGGCCGGGCGCTTGCCGCCTCGCGGCGCAAGATTTTCGTGTTCATGGTCTTCGTGATGATGGTCGTCACGATCATGGGCACGCTGATGTACGTTGTCGAAGGGCCGACCAACGGCTTCACCAGCATCCCCGTGGGCGTTTATTGGGCCATCACGACGATGACGACGGTGGGTTTTGGCGACATCACCCCAAAGACAGACCTGGGCCGCGTGATCGCTTCGGCGATGATGCTGCTGGGCTGGGGCACGCTGGCGGTCCCGACCGGGATCGTCAGCGCCGAGTTCACCGCGCAGAAAATGTCGCGCGCCCCCACGACACGCACCTGCCATGAGTGCCTCAGCGAAGGCCACGCGCCCAACTCGCGCTTTTGCCGGGACTGCGGGGCAAAGCTGCCAGCATGGCAGCACGATGGCGAGCCCAGCTCCTGACCTCACACCTTGGCCGAACGCAAGCGCAGCGCGTTGCCGATCACCGAAACCGAACTCAGCGCCATGGCCGCACTGGCCACGATGGGGCTGAGCAATATCCCCAAAAAGGGGTACAACACGCCCGCCGCAAGCGGCACGCCCAGGAAGTTGTAGATGAAGGCGAAGAACAGGTTCTGACGGATGTTGCGCATCGTGGCCTGGCTCAACTCACGTGCCTTGGCGATGCCGCGCAAGTCGCCCTTGACCAGCACGATGCGCGCGCTGCTCATGGCCACATCGGTGCCGGTGCCCATGGCGATGCCGACGTTGGCCTGGGCGAGGGCGGGGGCGTCGTTCACGCCATCACCCGCCATGGCCACGATGCGCCCTTGGTCCTGCAGGGCCTTGACGTGCTTGTACTTGTCTTCGGGCATCACGCCCGCCTTGATGTCGTCCAGGCCCAGGAGCTTGCCCACCGCAGCGGCGGTCACCGGGTTGTCACCCGTGAGCATCACGATGCGGACGCCTGAGGCCTTGAGCATGGCAATCGCTTCAGCGGTGGATGCCTTGATGGCGTCGGCCACACCCACATAGCCCGCCAGCTTCGAGCCAGAGGCAAGGTACATCACGGTCTGTCCCTGCACGCGCAAGGCTTCCACGTCCAGGTCAACCGACGAGGTGTCTACCTGCGCGGAGGCCAACAAGCGGGCATTGCCCAGCAACACGGTCTGACCATCGATGACACCGCGGACGCCTTGCCCGGTCACGGCATCAAAGCCAGACACGGCGGCCAACGTGACCCCATCGGCTTGCGCGCGGCCCACGATGGCTGCGGCCAGTGGGTGCTCGCTGAGTTTTTCCAGGCTCGCGGCCCAGGCCAGCACCTGTTGTTTGTCAAACCCGCTGGCCGCCACCACGACCTGAACGGTGGGCTTGCCCTCCGTCAAGGTGCCGGTTTTGTCCACCACCAGGGTGTCGACCTTCTCCATCAGTTCCAGGGCCTCGGCATCCTTGATGAGCACGCCCTCTTTGGCACCACGCCCCACGCCCACGATGATGGACACGGGCGTGGCCAGGCCCAGTGCACACGGGCAGGCAATGATCAAGACCGACACGGCCACCAACAAGGCATTGGCCAGCGCAGGGGCGGGCCCAAATGCCGCCCAGACGAGGGCGGCCACCAAGGCGATGCCCAGCACCGACAACACGAACCAGCCAGAGACCTGATCGGCCAGCTTCTGAATAGGCGCCCGCGAGCGCCCAGCTTCGGCCACCATCTGAACAATGCGGGCCAACAGCGTCTCAGACCCGACACGCTCGGCACGCATGGTGAAGGAGCCCGTCTGGTTGACCGTGGCCCCCGTGACTTTGCTGCCCGGCACCTTCTCGGCGGGAATCGGCTCACCTGTGATCATGGCTTCGTCGATGCTGGACCTGCCATCCATCACCACCCCGTCCACCGGCACCTTGCTGCCGGGCTTGACCCGCAGGGTGTCGCCCACCACCACTTGTTCCAGCGGCACTTCGGCTTCCGTGCCATCGGACGCGATGCGAATGGCGGTGTTGGCCGCCAGACCCAACAAGTCCTTGATGGCAGAGTTGGTGCGTGAGCGCGCGCGCAACTCCAGCACCTGCCCCAGCAGGACCAGCGTCACGATCACGGCCGCGGCCTCGAAGTACAGCGGCAGGCCATGCTCGGTCAAAAACGCTTGGGGCAGCGACTCGGGCAGCAAGATCGCGTAGACGCTGAACAGGTAGGCCGCCCCGACGCCAAGCGCGATCAGGCTGAACATATTGAGCTGCCAGGTCACGAACGAGCGCCATCCACGTGCAAAGAAGGGCCAGGCGGCCCACAGCACCACAGGGGTGGCCAGCAGGGCTTGCACGCATTGCGACCAACTGACCTTGAGTAAATGGGGCCAGCCAAACTGCCCCGCCAAGCCCTCGCCCACCTCATCAACCCAGGCAGCGAGGTTGAATGGGAAGAACTCGTGCATCGCCATCATCAGCAAAGGCACGGTCAACACCGCCGAGAACCAAAAGCGCTGCGTCATTGAGCGCAACTCGGGGTTGTCTTCTTCACCCACGGCGGGCAGCAAGGGTTCCAGGTTCATGCCACAGATCGGGCAACTGCCGGGATGATCCTGGCGGATCTGGGGATGCATTGGGCAGGTGTAAATCGCCCCTGGCGTGATGGCCTTGACCACCGAAGTGGATTCGACAGCAGCGTGGTGATGATGCACGTGGGGATCAGACGTCATGGTGGCTCCTGTTCCGTCTGCTGGGCGTCAGCTCGCAGAGCTTAGGTGTAGGCGCAAGCGCGGAAAAAAGCGGGGCGTGACGGATGCGTGCACAAGGCCCTGTGCTGGCCATCGCACCACAGCGTTGCGCGTAATAGGGCAGGCGCCAAGCACAGACCATAAGCAGGCATGCTGTCAGGCCTCATGGCTGATCTCCCGGCTTGGACGCGCTTGGCCCATGGTGGCGCCCACCGTGCCCACCATGACCATGGAAGACGTGCATCAAGGGGCATGCGAGAAGCAAGAGGTAGGGCCAGCCCCCCGCCACGTGTTGCCAGTGCTCACGCAGGACATAGAACACGGCTATCAAGGCCAGCATCGCCGCGGCAACCCCGACAGGGCTCTTGAAGAAGGATCGCTTCGGGCCAGTGGTCCCGTTGCCATGGTCATGCTGATGGTCCATATCGGCTCCTGAATTTCAGAGGGGGATGTGCTCGCCACAACACCCCAATGGCCTTACTTGCTGGCGGCGCCCGGCATCGGCTTGGCACCCATCGGTGTGCCCATGCCCATGCCGGGCCTCATGTCACCACCAGGCGCGGAGGCACCCATGCCCTTGCCCATCATTCCCATGTTCCCGTTTTTGTCCATGCCGCCGTTCTTGTCCATGTGCTCATGCATCTCTTTCATGTGCTTGTCCATGAGCTTCTGGCGCGTGACCGGGTTCTTGGTACCGTGAATCTTCTTCATCTCCTTTTGGTGCTTTTCATGCATCCCGTGCATGTCGCCGGACCCCATCATGCCCATGGGCTTGGATGCTTGGACAGCAGCGGGCGCAGCCACGGAAGCGGCAGCTTGAGGGTGATGCGCTTGGTGGTCCTCTTCCTTGGTTTGAGCCCAGGCGCTGCCAACGGCAGCCAAGGCCAACATAATGGTGGGAATCAGTTTGGTGGGGGTGTGCATGTCATGCTCCTGGTCAGTCGGTTTGTGAAGCCTGGACCGCATTCGATCCAGGATGTCTGCCACGCAAGGCTGGTGGTTGACGCCAGCTTAGAACGGCGCACTGACCGACAAATGACCGGTTCATGACGAACGCGTAATGTGGGCACCCTTCATGGTCTCTTAAGCCACAAAGATTGATCCACATCAACGTTGGTGAAGGTCGTTTTCAGCGATGCGCGCGGCCAATGGCGTGAAGCGCGCCTGTTGTTCGCCTTGTCCAGCCAGCTTGATCTTCACCACCGCTTTCATGTCCGGCGTCGACGCATAGACGGCGTGGCCAGCCAGCTTGTTGTCGCCATCGGGGGTCAGAACGCTGCTGACCTTGGTCTTGCCTGCCAGCAGGGTGACCGACCCGGATGCGCCAGCCGTGGGAATCTTGGTGCCCGCATGGTCGGTCACATAGACCACGATGGCATTGTCTGTGGCCGTTTTGCTGCCCTTGACCACCACGAGTTCGTAGTGGCTGGCGCCAGCCATGCGCAACTGACCGCCATGCGGGGCTTTCACCGCGTCGAGGGTGGCATCGTCATGGGCATTCGCCATGGGTACCAGGGCAAAGCTGAGGGCCACGCCTGCAGCGATGGAGAGGGATTTGAAGGCCTTCATGGGGGACTCTCTTTCAATCAATAGCTTTCGCCAGAATGGGCTTGCAGCAAACGCTCCAAGGGCTTGCGCCCCCAGAGCCAGAACATCAAGGGCGTGAGCAAGGTGTCGAGCACAGTGGAGCTGATCAGGCCGCCAAAGATCACCACGGCCACGGGGTGCAGCACCTCTTTGCCTGGCGCACTGGCCGACAGCAGCAAAGGCACCAGGGCAAAGGCGGCAACCAAGGCCGTCATCAGCACGGGCGTGAGTCGCTCCAGCGAGCCACGCACAATCATGGGCAGGCCGAACTGCTCGCCCTCCAGCGCGCACAAATTGATGTAGTGGCTGATTTTGAGGATGCCGTTGCGTGTGGCAATGCCAGTGAGTGTGATGAAGCCCACCAGCGCCGCCACCGACAAGGGCTGACCGGACAACCACAAGGCCACCACGCTGCCCACCAGTGCCAGTGGAATGTTGCCCATGATGATCGCGGCCAGCACCACTGAGCTGTAGCGGCTGTAGAGCACCATGAAGATCAACACCAAAGAGATGGTGGCCAGCAAGGCCATGAGTTGCGCCGCTTGCTCCTGCGCCTGGAATTGCCCTTCTAGCGCCGTGAAGTAGCCTTCAGGCAAAGCCTGGGATGCCACTTCTGCGCGGATGGCGTTCACGACTCCGGCCAGATCACGGCCATCTGTGTTGGCCGAGATGACAATGCGGCGACGGGCGTTCTCTCGGCTGATCTGGTTGGGTCCGTCGCTGTCTTCAATCACGGCCAACTGCGACAAAGGCACCCGACCGCCAGGTGTTTCAATCAGCAGGTTGGCCAGATCGCTCGCGCCACGCTGGTTGTCAGGCAAACGCACCAGCAAGTCAAAGCGCCTGTTGCCCTCGACAACCTGCGTGATGCGCTCGCCCTCAATCATCTCCTGCAAGGAGCGCAGCAGGCTGCCGGGCGCCACCCCCAGGCGCGCAGCTTGTTCGTAGTCAATGCGGATCTTGATCTGCGGGATCAAGACCTGCTTCTCAATTTGCAAATCAGTGACACCAGGGAGGCGACTCAGACGGGCTTGCAGGTCGCCCGCCAGGACCCGCAGGGTGTCCAGATCATCGCCATAGACCTTCAGGGCAATCTGGGCGCGCACCCCGGACAACAGGTGATCCAGCCGATGCGAGATGGGCTGCCCCACATTGCTGACCGCAGGCAGCACCGCCAGGCGAGCCCGTAAATCCGCGATGATTTCTTCACGTGATCGATCAGAGGGCTTGAGGTCTACATCCATTTCAGATGAGTGCACACCCTCAGCGTGCTCATCCAGTTCCGCACGGCCTGTGCGACGACCCACCTGGGTCACCTCCGGCACACCCGCCATGATCTGTTCAGCCATGGTGCCAATGCGGTTGGACTCGGCCAGCGACGTGCCCGGGTTGAGCAACAGGCTGACGGTGAGCGTGCCTTCGTTGAAGGGCGGCAGGAAGGCGCGCGGCATCCAGGCCACCGACACCGCAGCTGCCACAACGGCCAAACTCGCGAACAACAGCAAGATTCGGCTGTGCTGAAACGACCAGTTCAACAAGCGTGTGTCGCCGCGCTTGAGCCATCGAACCAAGGGGCTGTCTTGATGGCCCTCCAGCTTGAGCTTGGGCAGCAGGTAGTAGGCCATCACGGGCGTGAGCGTGACAGACACCACCATACTGGCCAGGATTGACACGATATAGGCCACACCCAAAGGCGTGAACAAGCGCCCCTCGATACCCGGCAGCACGAACAGCGGCACGAACACCAGCACGATGATCACCGTGGCATAAACGATGGCCGAGCGCACTTCCAGTGTGGCCTGCGCGATGACCTCGATCACAGGCTTGGGATCAGGCAAGGCGCGGTTGAGCCTCATGCGGCGCAGCACGTTCTCGACGCCGACCACGGCATCATCCACTAACTCGCCAATGGCAATGGCCAGGCCGCCCAGCGTCATGGTGTTGATGGACAGCCCCATGTAATGGAACACCAACGCGGTCGCCAGCAATGACAGCGGGATGGCCATCAGCGAGATCACCGTGGTGCGCACATTCAGCAAGAAGAGGAACAACACGACGGCCACCAGCACTGCGCCATCACGCAAGGCTTCTTCGACATTGCTCACCGAATGCTCGATGAAATCAGCTTGCTTGAACAAGAACCGCGGTGCAGCGATGCCATGTGGCCGAGACTTGGCCAAATCACCCATGGCCTTTTCCACCTTGCGGGTGACGGTCACGCTGTCGGCGCTGGGCTGCTTCTGCACCGACAGGATCACCGCAGGCTTGCCGTTGTAGCTGGCATCGCCGCGTTTGGTGGCTGGTGCGATCTTCACATCGGCCACTTGCTTGAGCAAGATGGGTTGGCCATGGCGAACCATCACCACGAGGTTTTGCAGGTCTTCGATGCGGCTGGTGCGGCCGATCTGGCGGATCAGGTATTCACGCCCGTTGGCCTCCAGAAAGCCCCCGCTGGTGTTGGCGCCAAAATCCTGCAAGGCCGCGGCCACCTTCTCGCGCTCCACGCCCAGTGTTTGCAATTGCCCAGGCTGGATCTCGACCCGGTACTGGCGCACTTCGCCTCCAATGGGGATGACCTGGGCCACACCGGGAATGGTCAACAGCCTGGGCCGCATCACCCAGTCGGCGTACTCGCGAACTTGCATGGGGCTGACCAATGCCGGATCAGCAGGCAGCGCAATCAGCATGATCTCGCCCATGATCGAGGAGATGGGACCCAACTGCGGCACCACGCCTGGCGGCAACTGCTCGCGCACCAGATTCAGCCGCTCACTGATCTGCTGGCGGTTGCGGTAGATGTCGGTGCCCCATTCGAACTCGACGTTGATGACCGACAAGCCGATGCCCGAGACCGAGCGCACCCTGGTCACCCCCGGCATGCCGTTCATGCTGGACTCGACGGGCAGCGTCACCAGTTGTTCGACTTCTTCGGGGGCCATGCCACCGGCCTCGGTCATCAAGGTGACCGTGGGTTTGTTCAAATCGGGGAAGACGTCAACGGGCATCTGACGCACCGTCAGTACCCCGTAGAGAACCAGCAGCACGGACACAACCAGAACGATCAAACGCTGCTTCAGGCTGGTGTGGATCAGGTAATCAAACACAGTAGGTGCCTTTGCGGTTTGACTGTTCAGCGCACCTGGGCCAGCAAGCTGGCGCCCTGGGTCACCACGCGATCCCGTTCATGCAGGCCGGCGGTCACCACCACCGTTTGCGCATCAAGTGGCTGGCTACGCACCACCTGCTGGGCAAAGCGTTCAGGCGCCTTGTGCAGCCAGACCACCGCGTCACCCGAGGCATTGCGCCCCAGTGCGGATCGAGGCACGGCAACCCCCTGGACGGTCTGGGCGGTTTGAGCCGTCACCTTGAGTGATTGGCCGATGGCCACGGGCGCGTCTGCCTGGCTCACCTTGAACAACAAGGGCATGGCCTGATCACGCAGTTGGCGACCACCGCCGACGAACTGCAAGGCCAAGGTGCCGCCCGGGATCGCTGCACTCGCTTTGCTCAAGCCCGTTGTCAGCCCAGCGTCATAGGCCAAAGCCTCCACCATCAACCGTTTCGGGTTCACCACCTCAAACAACACATCCTTGGCATCGACGACTTGGCCGATGACCACCCCGGAGGCCACCACGGTGCCCGACACCGGCGCCAGCAAGGCCTCAGGCGTTGCCACGCTTGCGCTAATGGCTGCGCGGCGCTTCTTGAGGGCATCGCGCTCATAACGAGCGGCCTCGATGTCCTTTTGCGGCACGGCGCCTTCCAACTGTTCATAGCGGCTCAACTTGCGTTCGGCCACGGCGTATTGGGCATCCAGCTCAGCCAACATCGACTGTTGGTTGCCCCGGTCAAGGCTGGTGGTGGCGGGACGCAGATAGGCCAATACCTGCCCTTTGACCACGTTCTGCCCCAAGACAGGCAAGCCTTGAGGACCCGCCTCGATTCGACCGGCCTGTGTGGCCTGCACGCGCCCACCAGCGTTGGGATCTGCAAGCACGCGGCCATTGAGTTCAACCGCCACAGCGTGAGCTTGGACCAGTGCCAGCAGTGTTTGCAGGCCCAGGCGACGCTGAACCGATTTAGACACCCACAGGCTACCGTCGGGCTTGCGTTGTGGCGCGCCGCCATCAAAGGTCGATGAGGATTGCCCGGGCGCCGGAGCTGTTGCTACTGCTGGGGGCTTGGCATCACCATGATCTTCGTCACCGTGCGCCTGTGCCAAAGGACTGCCCAAGGCGATGACCGCCGCACACGCCACGCTGCTGCAAAGAAACCGGTTGACCTTGAAGGGGTTCATTTTTTTCATGCTCAATCAGCCTCGAATCGATGCGTTACGGGCACGGCGTCGGCCCCAGGTCACGCCCGCCGCAGACAGCAGCAACGCGCCGCCCAGGCCCCAGGCCCACGGAGCGCGCCAAACTGGATGAGCGCTTGCATCGGCTTTGGCCACCGGAGCGTCGTACTGCAAGGTCGTGTCCAACAGGTCTGCGCCATCGATGGAGTCAACGGAGACCGTCAGCGGATAGCGGCCCGGCCTGGCAAAGGCTTGGCCCGAAACCGTGTACACGCCCGGCGCGGTCTGTTTGGCCACGGCTTTGAACGCGCCGCTTTCCAACTCCACCGTCGCGCCTGCCACAGGCACATTGGTGGCGAAGCGGTCCAGGTACAAGGTCAACACTGGCGCGGTCGTGGCACCCGCCCCGCCCGCATGCCCATCCGCGTTGCCCGTCAGCACGGCGACCAACTCAAAGTCTTCGGTCTGCGCGACAGCACGGGGCGCTTGGCCCACTTGAACTGGCGCAGAAGCAGGCTCATCGTGGTCTTCGCCACCGTGCGCCCAGACGGACAGCGTGAAACAAGCCATCACCGTGGCCACAACGATATTTTTCAAGGCATCACCCCTCGGGCTTGATGAAGACGGGACAGCGCCAGATGGCGGGCCACCTCTTGACGTTGGGACCAGGCTAGAGCCTCCTGCGACGCAGCACGTGCCCGCATCAATGCGGGCAGATCAGACTCACCCACCTCAAAAGCACGCTGGGCCAGTTGCAAGCTGTCCGCAGTCAAGGCCTTGCGTTCCTCAGCCATGCCCATTTGACGCTGTGCTGCACTCCACTCGGCCTGCGCTTTCAACACGTTCTGTTGCGTGCGGGTTTGCATCTGAGCCAGTTCGGCTTCAGCTTGTGCCAACTCCGCGCGTGCAGCAGCCTCTTCTTGGCGAACCTGCCCGCCTGAAGACAGTGGGATGGTCAACTTCACGCCCACCGCCTGGTCATGAGGCGCCAACGCGTCGCTGCGCTGGTTGCTCCAGCGCACGGCCAATTCAGGTGCGTCGCGCTGACTGGCGTCCACCAGCGCCAGGCGGCTGCGCGCCACCTCGGCGGCAAGCTGCAAGGCGCGCAACTGAGGATGGGGCGCATCGACTTCCTGGGGGGCCTCACCCTCGGGCGCCAGGACCGTCGGCGCCTCAAGGCCCACCAGCACACGGTAAGCTTGTTGCGCCAGTTGCGAAGCGCTGTCGGCATCCAGCACCTCCGCCTGTGCCGCCAGACGCTCTGTTTTAGCCAGATTGGCATCCAGACGAGCCAGGTCTCCCGTTTTAAAGCGTCGCTGCACCGTGCTCTCCAACGCCTGCGCCGTTGCCAACTTTTGACGCGCCAGGGTCGTGGATTCACGCGCCACGGCCACCGCCCACCACGCCTCGCGAACTTCGGAAGCCAGTTCCAGCCGCAAGGCAGCACCTCTCGCTTCGACTTCAGCCGAGACCAGATCGGCCACCACCTCTCGCGCGCGCCGCTGCCCCGGTAGCCACAAAGGCGTGGCCATCTCGATTTCCCACTCTCGGCGGCCCGTGTTCTGGTTCAGCCGGTCATTCAGGTGGTTGAGCGACACAGACGCCGCCCCTGGGGTCAATCCCCTGGACAGGTCTACCCCGGCCCGTGCCTGGGCTTGCCTGGCGCTCAAGGCTGCGGCCTGCGGAAAGCGCGCCCATGCGGCGTCAAGCGCCTGCGTCATCCCTGGTGCCACGGTTTGGGCTTGCAAGCTTGCCGCACAAGCCCATCCCAACAACGGCCCCAGCCACCAAGCGGTTCGGCTTGATTTGTTCATCCTCGGCATGTCTCGGCCTTCCATTGCGCCCCAAGGGGAATGCCGTGATCTTGCCGAGGCTTGTCGAACAGACTGCTGACCAACAGATGACAATGTTGTAATGTTCAGGTCATCTCTCTGCCAGTCACCGTTCACTACAGTCAGATGGACGGTCGCCACGGTGGCTTTCGTCTCGTTGACGCCGATGGAGGAAGTCGAGTGAAATTACTGGTCGTCGAGGATGAAAGAAAAACAGCAAACTACCTCCGGCAAGGCCTCATGGAAGCTGGCTTTGTGGTGGACCTGGCCCGCACCGGGCTGGACGGGCACCACCTGGCCATGACCGAGCCCTACGATCTGATCATGCTCGACGTGATGCTGCCCGATGTCGATGGCTGGCGCATCATCCAATCCCTGCGCGAGGCGGGCAAGCGCACCCCGGTGCTCTTCCTCACGGCGCGCGACAGTGTCGAAGACCGTGTCAAGGGGCTCGAGTTGGGCGCCGACGACTATCTGGTCAAGCCTTTTGCTTTTGCCGAGCTGCTCGCCCGAGTCCGCACTTTGCTCAGAAGAGGCAATGTGCCCATGCAAGCCGACAGGCTGCAGGTGGCCGACCTGATGCTGGACCTGCCCAAGCGCCGGGCCACGCGGGCAGGTGTGCGCATCAACCTGACCAGCAAGGAATTTGCGCTGTTGGAATTGCTGGTGCGCCGTCAAGGGGAAGTCTTGCCCCGATCACTGATTGCATCGCAAGTCTGGGACATGAATTTCGACAGCGACACGAACGTGATCGATGTGGCCATCCGGCGTTTGCGCGCCAAGATCGACGACGCATACGAGCCCAAGCTGATTCACACCGTGCGCGGCATGGGCTACAGCTTGGAAGCACCCGATGGGGTTTGACCCAGCCTCTGGGCGCCGCCCGATTTCGCTGGCGCTTCGCCTGACCGTGTCCATCGGTCTGACGATCACCATCGTGCTTCTGGCATTCGGCTGGGTGATCGAGACGTCGATAGAACGCCACTTTGTCGAACAAGATGCCGAAGAGCTGGAGGTCGTCGCCCGCTCAGTGCGCCAAGTGCTGACATCTTTGACACCAGCCCTGCCGCCAGAGGGCATCACACGCCGACTGGCTGGGGCGGTGAATGGTCACCATGGCATGTACTACCTGGTGGCCGATGCCGCCGGTCAAACACTCTTTGCAACGCCTGGCCCCGACTTGAAAGCCATTGCCCACACGCAGCCTGCGACCTCTCGCATTGATGTTGACAGCCTCCACTCATGGCAAGACAACGCCACACCGTATCGGGGGGCGGTGATTCACATCCCATCAGCACAAGACCCCTCCCAACATTTCACGGCGGTGCTGGCCACAGCCACGGGCTTTCATGATCACTTCCTGGTGACCTTTCACCGCACGATCTGGGCCGCCACCACCGCGGCAGGTCTGTTTGCCATCCTGGCCACTTGGCTGGCCGTGTACAGGGGCCATGCGCCGCTGCGTGACATCAGCACACGGATCAGGGGCATCTCGGCAGAGCAACTGCATCTGAGGCTGGCCCCCGACAAAGTGCCCATTGAGTTGTCCGGGCTGGCCACCTCGTTCAACGCGATGCTGGAACACATCGAGCGGGACTTCAAACGCTTGAGCGACTTCTCGGCGGACATCGCCCATGAGTTACGCACACCCGTGACCAACCTGGTCACCCAAACGCAGGTGCTGCTCACCAAAGGGCGCAGCGTTGACGCCTATCGCGAAGTGCTTTACTCCAACCTCGAAGAGTACGAGCGCATGGCCAAGATGATTGGTGACATGCTCTATCTGGCTCAAACAGACAACAAGTTGATCAAACCCGACTTGGTGGATGTGGACATGACCGCCGAGGTGGACGCGTTGTTCGAGTACTTCGAACCCTTGGCTGATGAACGACACATTGGGCTCAAACGACAGGGGCAGATTCCATTGATGCGGGGCGACCGCTTGATGCTCAGGCGCGCTCTCAGCAACCTGCTGTCGAACGCCATCCGCCACACCGCGGAGCACAAGGTGATCACCGTGCATCTGGCTCAGGACGATCAGGCATTTGTCGTCCAGGTCGCCAACCCAGGCGACACCATTCCCGCAACGCATTTGCCGCATCTGTTTGATCGGTTCTACCGGGTAGACCCATCGCGACAACACAATGGAGACGGCGCAGGGCTTGGCCTCGCCATTGTCAAGTCAATTGTCGATGCGCACGGGGGTGAGATTTCGGTCTCGTCGGACAGCTGCGTCACCGTGTTCACGTTGAGCTTGCATCGAACCGAAGGCCCGCCTTAATGCGAAGCCAAGCCTTGTCATTGCTTCGCGGCCAACCCCAGCTCCACCATCTTGATGAGGTGTTCGATGGCTTGCGTCAGCACCTTGGGCTTCAGCTTCAATTTATCGATGCAGTCGCCATTCATCACACCCGCCAAACCATGCACGGTGGACCAGATGTAAAGCGCGTCCAGGTCCACGCGGTCCTGCGAGGCGGCCGAGTCGCCATGCAGGCGACGCAGCACCTTGCGCAGGATGTCGAAGGTGTGAACCGCATCCCGAATCAAGTCGGGATGCTCCGCTGACTCAGGCCACGGGATCTCAAGCATCAAGCGGTATTCCAGCGGATGTTCGCGTGCGTAGCTGAGGTACTGGCGCCCCAATGCGGCAAGGTCCTCCTTGGGGTCATCAAACTGGCCACGCGCGTCCAGGTGCTGGGCAAACCGCTGAAAGCAGCGCCGCATCACCTCGGCCAAGAGGTGGTCGCGGCTGGGATAGTGCTTGTACGGCGCTTGGTGTGAAACCCCCAGCTTGCGGGCCACGTCCCTGAGGCTCAAGTTCTCTACGCCCTTTTCTGCAATGACTTCCCGAGCGGCAATGACGCACGCTTCCCGCAGTTCAAGTGGGACCGCAGGCGGGGGAGTCTTCTTGGGCATACGGTGGGGTTTCGAGGTGGATCAACGCGCTAGTGTAGTCCTTCACCCATCAAGGTAGACGGCGTCTACGCTGACGCAACAGGGGCTCAATCCACCTCCATCGCCGTGGCACATTCGGCACTCGCGGGGCTGGCGGCGCAGCGCGCTTTCTTCAACAAGTTCAAGGTGCGCTTGGGGTTCAGCCCTGGTTTTTTTCCCCAGGAATGCGCTGCCGACAAGACATCCCCGCGATGAATCACGCGCCTGGTTGACAGCGTCTACATCTTGCAGCACACTGGTAGACACCGTCAACCACTGATCGGGAATCATGTCTTTTCCGCCACTGCGGCTTCAGCAACTTCCGCCAGCGCTGGCCTTGTGCCTGGCCACCTTGCTGTCGGCTTGCGCCACGCCTCCCCCTGAACCACCCGTTGTATCTGCCACGCAGGATGCTCGCTTCCGCCACGCCGAAGCGACGACACCAGAGCCCGATGCAACGTGGTGGAGAAGCTTCAACGACGCGGCGCTCGAGGCCCTGATACGACGGGCGCAATCGGCCAACCACGACGTCCGCATCGCCGTGCAGCGTGTGTGGCAGGCCCGGGCCGGTCACACGGCCATGGCGTCGCGGCTGTGGCCGACGGTGGCGCTCACCGGATCCGCATCGAGCGAGCGCAGTGGCTTGCCGGACCAGGTCAAGCAGGGCAAGCCAGACACCAGGGCCTACCGAGGGGCCCTGGACTTGGGCTGGGAGCTCGATGTGTTCGGCGCGGCGCGTGCCAGCGCCGATGCCGCTGAACTCGATGCGCTCACCGCCGAAGATGGTGTCGACACAGCGCTTTGGCTGGTCAGCAGTGAAGTGGCTCGCCACTACATCGTCTGGCAAAGCGCACGGCTGCGCTTGGTGAAACTGGAAGCCCTGCTCAAAGCCCAGGCCGACACCGAACGGCTGACCCGCAGCAGAGAATCCGCGGGCCAGGCCAGCCGATTTGACGTGGCCCGAGCCGCAGGTGAAGTGCAATCGCTCGCCGCACAACTGCCCCCATTGCGGACTCTGGTCGCCGTGAGCGAAACCCAGTTGGCGGTGCTGGTGGGGACCAATCCCAACCAGCCCTTGCCCGAGTTGGCCTCATCAGGCGCACCTGGGCTGCCGACGCCGCCGCGCTTGTCTGCCAAGCAGCCTGTCGAACTATTGTTGCGCCGCCCGGATCTGCGCGTGGCACAAAAGCAGTTCATGGCCGAGGCTGCGCGCTTGCGCGAAAGCCAGGCCGACCGGTGGCCCAAGTTCTTCCTGGCCGCGGCGTTTGGTCGCCAAGACCTGCGCCTGAATGCGCTGGACCTCTCGCCGGTTCGCTACAGCACGGCCGCCCTCGCCTTCACCATGCCGCTGTTCGATGCGGGCCGCTTGCGCGCCGCAGTCGAGCGCCAATCGGCCAAAGAGCGCATGGCCACCTTGCAGTACGAGAAGGCCGTCCTCGGCGCCGTCAAGGACGTTGACGACAGCCTCGTGGCCTTGGCCCAGGAGCGTGATCGCTCAACCGCCCTGGACGCCACCACCCGTGCGCGGCGCACGGGTTTGCATCACGCTGAGTCCCTGCACCGGGAAGGCCAGATCGACCTACTGCAACTGATTGACGCACAACGCGGTGTGCTCGCCGCAGAGCTGTCGGCCATCGATGGCCAGGCGCAACTGGCGCTGAACACCGTCCAGCTCGCCCAGGCCCTGGGTGGTGGATGGCAGGACACCCCCTCAGCCAACACCAAGCCGCCGACCAGCCTTGCCCCCGAAAGCTTGCCATGATCAAAGCCTCTGACTTCCGCCTCATGAAGTATGCCCACGCCCTGGTCTGGTTCAGTCTGGCCCTCAGTGCGCTGGCGGTGCTGACCGCTTGTTCGCCGCCCGCCGAGCAAGCACCACCCACACCCGCGGTGTATGTCACCCCCGTGCACAACGACCAGGGCGAGGACCTGCTGATCCTGAGCGGCGCCGTCCGCCCACGCATCGAGAGTGCCCTCGCCTTTCGCGCAGGGGGCAAGGTCATGGCCCGTCTGGTGGACATCGGCCAAGCAGTGCGTGCCGGTCAGCCTTTGGCCCGCATTGATGCGGCCGATTACCAACTGGCTGCAGACGCAGCCGCCGAGCAATTGCGCGCGGCCCAGGTGGACGCCACCCAAGCGGCCAGCGATGCGGCTCGCTTCAAGCGCCTGCTGGAAGATGGCTCGGTGGGCGCGGCGGACCATGAACGCCAGCAGGCCCGCTCGGACGCGGCGGCGGCACGCCTGGTCCAGGCCCAGAGGCAACTCGATCTGCTGCGCAACCGCACCGGGTACGCGGTGCTGAGCGCGCCCTTTGACGGGGTCATCACCGGCCTGCAGCTTGAGGTGGGGCAGATGGTGAACGAAGGTCAAACCGTGATCGAGCTGGCCAAGCCGGGCGAGCTGGAAGTGGTGGTGGACGTGCCCGAAGCACTCGCGGCGGGTTTGCGCAATCAAGTGGCGCATGCGCGCATGGAGGGGGCGCCCGATCTGGTCAAGCTCAGCTTGCGCGAGTTGGCGCCCAGCGCGTCGGCGCAGACGCGCACCTTCCGCGCGCGCTACGCCTTCGTGTCACCGCCCCCGTCGTTGCGCATGGGCGTGACGGCCGATGTTCAACTGGCACGAAAAGGCAGCATCGCCTCTGCCGAGCTGCCATCTGGCGCGCTGCTCACCACCCACCAGTCCCCGTCGGTCTGGCTGGCCAATGACAAAACCGGGGCCTTGACGCGCCAACCCGTGACCTTGTTGTCGCAGTCCACGGACCGTGTGCGTGTCACAGGCCTGCCCGACGGTGTGCTGGTCGTGTCGGCGGGCGCCCAAAAACTCGATGCGGGCATGAAGGTGCAGACGGTCATGCGCCCAGGGAGCTTGTGATGAAGTCGTTCAATCTCTCAGAGTGGGCCGTCACGCACCGCGCGATGGTGCTGTTCATGATCATCGGCAGCCTGCTGGTCGGCATCTTTGCGTTCACGCGCCTGGGCCGCCTGGAAGACCCGCAGTTCATGGTGCCATCCATGACCGCGGTGGTGGCCTGGCCTGGCGCCTCGGCGCAGGAGGTGCAGGATCAGGTGCTCAACCGCATGGAGCGTGAACTGCAGAAGATCGAAGGTGTTGATTTCATCCGCAGCTTTTCGCGCCAGGGCTTTGGGGGTGTCAACCTCTGGATGAAAGGCGGCACGCCCAAGGCCGAGATGGAGCGCGCCTGGTATCAAGCTCGCAAGAAGATCGGCGATGTGCGCCACCAGCTCCCGCAGGGTGTGCTCGGCCCCATCTTCAATGACGAGTTCAGCGATGTCTACAGCGTGATGTACGCCATCAGCGCCGCCGACCTGAGCTGGCCCGAACTGCAGGTGCTGACAGAAGACATCAAACGCCAGGTTCAGTCCGTGTCCGGCGTGACCAAGGTTGATGTGTTCGGGCGCCAGGCCGAGAAGGTGCATGTCGAGTTCTCAAGCCAACGCCTGGCCTCGCTCGGCATCAGCCCGCAGACCGTGATCGAAGCCTTGGCGCGTCAAAACATGGTCAGCCCCTCGGGCGCGACCGAGGGCCGTGGTGATCAAGTGTTCGTGCGGGTGGGGGGCAACCTGCGCGATGCACGCGATGTGGCCAACGTCTCCATCGCGGCAGGCGGCAAGTTGCTGAGGCTGGGGGACGTGGCCAAGGTCAGCGCAGGGCTGGAAGACCCGCCCTCCTTCACCGTGCGCCACGATGGCAAGCCCGTGCTGATGCTCGCCATCACCTTCGCGCAGCACGGCAACATCCTGACGCTGGGGCGCGACCTGGAGGCGCGCATGACAGCCCTGAAGGCCAGCCTGCCCTTGGGCGTGGTGGTCGAGAAGGTGGCGGACCAACCCAACATCGTTGAAGAATCGGTGTGGGAATTCGAGCGGTCTTTCCTGGAAGCGCTGGCCATTGTGCTGGCGGTGTGCTTCTTGTTCCTGGGCTGGCGCACCGGCATCGTCGTGGCCGCTTCCGTGCCACTGGTGCTGGCGATCGTGGCCATCGTGATGCTGGCCGCAGGCTGGAGCCTGGATCGCATTTCGCTGGGCGCCCTGATCATTGCGCTGGGCCTGTTGGTGGACGACGCCATCATCGCGGTTGAGATGATGGTCGTGAAGATGGAGCAAGGCTGGGACCGCGTGAGCGCGGCGACCTTTGCCTACTCGTCCACGGCCTTCCCCATGTTGACCGGCACGCTGGTGACGGTGGCGGGGTTCATGCCGGTGGGCTTTGCCAAGTCCATCAGCGGCGAGTACGCGGGCGGCATCTTCTGGGTGGTGGGCGTGGCCTTGATCACATCCTGGTTCGTGGCCGTGGTGTTCACGCCCTACCTGGGGATCGTGCTGCTGCCCAAGACCATGAAGGCTCATGGCGGTGCGGAACATGACCCTTACGCGGGCGCCCTCTACCAGCGTCTGCGCCGCGTTTTGCAGTGGTGCATGGCGCACCGCTTCTTGGTGCTGGTGGCCACTGGCGTTCTCTTCGTCGGTGCGATCGCGGGCATGGGGCTGGTGCAGCAGCAATTCTTCCCGACCGCCTCGCGGCTGGAGCTGATCGTTGACCTGCGCATGCGCGAAGGCGCCTCGTTCACGGCCACCGAGGCGCAAGTGAAGCGTTTCGAGCAGGTGCTGAAACGCGATGCCCAGGTTCAGCACGTCAGCTCTTACACCGGCGCTGGCGCACCGCGCTTCTTCCTGTCTTTGCCCATTGAGCTGCCCAACCCGAGCTACGCCCAGATCGTCGTCAAAACGGCCAATGTGGCCGACCGCGAGGCCGTGCGCCGCCGTTTGCTCGACCTGTTCGCCGCCGAACGCGAGTTCCCCGACCTGCGGGGGCGCGTCACGCGTTTTGAGTTCGGTCCGCCCATCGGCTTCCCGGTGCAGTTCCGCGTGGTCGGCCCCGACACGGCCAAGGTCCGCGAGATCGCCTACCAAGTGCGTGATGCCGTGCGGCAAAGCCCCCTCGTGCGCGACACCCAGCTCGACTGGAACGAACAGGTGCGCACCCTGCGCGTTCAGCTCGACCAGGACAAGGCCCGGCTCCTGGGCATCACCAGCGCGGATGTGTCGGCCATGATGCAGACCGTGCTGAGCGGAGCGCCTGCCACGCAGATCCGTCGCGGTGAGGACCTGATCGACGTCACCGTGCGCGCCGCACCCAAAGAGCGCCTGGCGCTGGAGCAACTGGGCGACGTGAGCCTGTTCACGCGCAGCGGCGCGGTGGTGCCCCTGTCGCAAGTGGCCACGCTGGTGCCCGCTTTTGAAGAGCCAGTGCTGTGGCGGCGCAACCGCGACATGGTGCTCACCGTGCGCAGCGATGTGCATGACGGCGTGCAAGGGCCTTCGGCCACGACAAAGATCTGGCCCACTTTGAAACCCATCATCGACAAGCTGCCGCCGGGGTACCGCATCGAGCAAGGTGGCGCCATTGAAGAAAGCGACAAATCCAACCAGGCGCTGTTCGCGGTCTTCCCGCTCATGTTCGTGGTGATGCTGCTGATCCTGATGGTTCAGTTGCAGAGCTTCTCGCGCATGTGGATGGTGTTCCTCACCGCACCACTGGGGCTCATTGGCGTGGTGCCCGCCTTGCTGGTCTTCAATGCACCATTTGGCTTTGTGGCCTTGCTGGGTGTGATCGCGCTGGGCGGCATGATCATGCGCAATGCCGTGATCCTGGTGGACCAGATCGACAGCGACATCGCGTCGGGCATGCCGCAGGCACAAGCCGTGGTGGAGGCCACCGTGCGCCGCTCGCGCCCCGTGGTGCTGACGGCCGCCGCCGCGGTGCTGGCCATGGTGCCGCTGACCAGCAGCGTGTTCTGGGGCCCGATGGCGATGGCCATCATGGGCGGCCTGATCGCGGCCACGGTGCTGACCCTGGTGTTTGTGCCGGCGCTGTATTTGGTGTGGATCAAACCCCCCACGCCCAGCAGCTCTTGACACCCACGCTGGGCAGCCTGGCAACCGCCCCGCTGCCCCCGCGACGCGCACTGCCAACCTTCCTCAGCGCAGGTTCCAGCGCCGCAGTGAACTCAACAATGCGGGCTGCTGCTAGGCAGCGTTCGAACGAAAGCCTGTATCTTCATTACCACCGAGTCTGAACACGCTGACCACTTCGGCCAACGCGGCAGCTTGATGTTTCAGACTTTCTGCCGCAGCTGCACTCTCCTCCACCAGGGCAGCATTTTGTTGAGTCACTTGGTCGAGCTGCGTTACAGCATCACCAACTTGGCTGATCCCGGTTGCCTGCTCCACGCTGGCTGTAGAGAGTTCGCTGATCAGTTGGCTGACGTGGCGAATCTGCGAGACGATCTCCGTCATCGATTCGCCGGCTTCATTGACCTGGCGTGAGCCGATTTCGACCTTCTCAACGCTGGCGCCAATCAGCGCTTTGATTTCCTTGGCCGCATCCGCCGAACGGCTAGCCAGGCTTCGCACCTCGCTGGCGACCACGGCAAAACCGCGGCCCTGCTCGCCAGCCCTGGCGGCTTCTACCGCAGCGTTCAAAGCCAGTATGTTCGTCTGAAAGGCGATGCCGTCAATCACGCCAATGATGTCGGTGATTTTCTTGGACGAGGCAGTGATGTCGTGCATGGTGTCGACCACCGTGCTGACTGCCTTCCCACCCTTTAATGCAGCTGCAGACGCACCCTCAGCCAAGTGATTGGCCTGACTGGCGGTTGCCGCGCTGTTCTTGACGGTGCCCGACAGCTGCTCCATCGATGCCGCAGTTTGCTCCAGGTTGCTGGCTTGCTCCTCGGTGCGCTGACTCAGATCAGCATTGCCCATGGCAATCTGCGCTGACCCGGTCGCAATGCTGTCACTGCTGGCACGCACCTGCGCCACGATTTTCGAGAGGTCTTGTTGCATCCGGCCAACCGCAGCGAGGACGCTGCTGGCGGGGGCGCGATCAGCTCCGGTCACGTTGCTCAAATCTCCGGAAGCGACCTGCAGTACAGCTGCATTGAGATCCTTGGGTTCGGCGCCCAGGGCTTGCATCAGGCTGCGAATGATGGCCCAACCCAACCCCGCCGCAGCGGCGAACGCGACCAAACAGACAGAGAGAAGGATGTTGCGTTGGCGGGCGTATTCAGCCTCTGCTTGTGCAAGCATCTCTTTCGAACGCTCCTTGGTCACCACCAGGAAGTCTCCGACAGCCGCCAGCACGGCCTTGAGCGCAGGGCGGCAGTCCTTGTTCATCTTGGCAATGGCTTCTTCACGTTTATCGGTCAAAGCCAGGTGAACAATGTCGGTGGCAATGGGGCCATATTTCGCTTCAACGGCATCAATGGCCGCCACTTTCGTTTTCACTGCCTCGGGAATGTCGGGGCGGGAAACGTCCTCTTTGAGCTGACCCATGAAGGTAGCCACATCTTCTTGGGCTTTGGTGACGGCAGCCGTCTCTTCGGCAACTTCTTCAGGTTGGGTGACCAAGACAAGGTTTCGAGCCGCAATGGCGCGCCGATCCACAGCGCCCAGCAGATCTGATGCCAGTTGGGCACGCTGGTGTATGCCATCGACGAACGCCTCCAACCGCTGATTGGCTTGGCTCAGCGAAACAACGGAAATGACCGCCATGATTGCCATCAGGACCGCGAGAAGTCCGATGGTCAGGGCCAACCGAGCTCTTACAGTGAAACTGTTCATGCTTTGCTCGAAGGTAATGCTGGTCGGGTCCCTTCAACATTGAATAGACCTCGCATGAGTTATCGGCATGAAAGACTTGGGAATGAGGACTGCGCAACATTTATTTTTACACTTTGCAATGCTCAAGCTGAGCCGCCGCGCACGGCTCCGCAAGCTTGAGAATGCCCCCCGTCACGAACTTCACCATGTCTTCGTGATGGGATGCAAAGTCGGACGAAGACTCGGCACCACCTGACATCAGGTCAATGCGGCGGTTGTCAGAAAAAACAGCCATGGCTGATGACACCATCAACTGGTAGGCGTTCATCTGCTGCCGCGGCGACAGGTGCGGCAGGATCTGGCCTATTTTTTCGCTGAACATCGTGGCCATCGGGCTGAAGTGCTCCGCGATCAGCAGCAGCACCACCGATCGGCTGTTGGTGAGTTGGGCCAGCAGCCGAAGGTAATTGCGCCAGCCTTCGCTCTCCAGACTGCGCACCAGCAAAGGCTGGGAAAAGGCCTCCACCACCGACCGAATCTGCGCTGCTTTGCTTCTTGACGCGCGCACCGCTTCCAACATGGCCAGCCGGTCCGCATTGATGAGCGGAGCCCTTCGTGCGATCACCTCCTGGAAGAAGACCTCCTTGCTGCCGAACTGATCGTTGATGTTGGCAAGCCGCGTCTCGGCCAGGGCGGTGATCTCCCGCATGGGGGCGCCATGAAAGCCATGCTCGGCGAACAGCGCTTCCGCCGCATCCAACAAGCGCTCGCGAACATTGGGCAGTGCCTGCGGTTTCTCGATTGACTTTGCGCGTGCCATCACGCCCCCTGCAGTTTGGAACACATGTTCCGATTGTGCTATTCTAATTTGGAACAAATGTTCCGAAACGGAGTGAATGATGAAGTTGCGCCGCACCTATCCCGCAGGCTCCGAGCTGCCAGTGACGCAAGTCCTCAAGAGCCAGCGCTGGGAAACGCTGAACGACCAACCCCACCCACTGGGCGCGACATCGCCTGCCTCAGCGGCGCTGGATGCGCACGCCAACGCGGGAGGCGCGGTCCTGCCATTCCATCCCCTCTCCTTCCGGGACTTCATGCTCTACGAGCAGCACTGCATCAATGCCTCACGCGGCTACGCACGCCGTTTCATGCCCGCGGCCCATCGATTCACAACGCTGTTCGAAGGATTAACCCGTCGGCCCTTCCCCGCCTTCAAGCCCAGCGCGCTCTGGTATCGCCAGCCGATTTACTACTTTGGCAACCACCTCTCGTTTGTGCCCAGCGGCGCAACCGTGGCATGCCCGTCATACAGCAAGGCCTTGGACTACGAACTTGAGTTGGGCGTGGTGCTGGGCAAGCCCTTGTTCAACGCCACGCCAACTCAAGCGCTCGACGCCATCGGCGCGTTCGTGGTGCTGAACGACTTCAGCGCGCGGGATGTACAAAGAGCCGAGATGGCCAGTGGCTTCGGCCCTCAAAAATCAAAGCACTTCCTCAGCTCAATGTCGGAGGTCATGGTCACGGCCGATGAGTTGCTGGACGATGTGAACGCACTCCAGGCCAGCGTGTGCATCAACGGCCGGGAAATCTGTGCCACCTCCACCGCCGGCATGCACTACTCGATTGGCGAAGCGCTGGCGCAGGCCTCCATGGACGAGCGGCTGTACCCTGGTGAGCTATTCGGCACAGGCACCTTGCCAGGGGGCTGCGGCATGGAAAACGGCCACTGGCTGAAGTCAGGCGACCTGCTGCAACTTCGAATCGACGGCATTGGCGAAATTCAGCACCGCATTGCCTGAGGACGCCGGGATCATGTCGCACATCAAACCGAGCCGCATCGTGGATCTCTCGAAAGAGATCTTCTACAACCGCCAAGATCCCTTCTTCATGCGGGTGCGCATCAAGCACCACGCGCATGCCAAAGCGCGCTGGCTGGTCCGCTTGCTGGGCTTGCCTTTCAAGCTCTTTCCTTCAGATTTCGCAGGCTGGGCTGACGACACCATCACCAAAATGGGCGTGCATTCAACCACGCACGTGGACGCGCCCTGGCACTATGGCCCCACCGATGCGCAGGGCCAGCGCCTGCCTGCTGTTCATGAGATGCCGCTCGACCTGTGCTTCGGCCCCGGCGTCGTGTTCGACATGACCCACAAAGCGCAAGGCGAAGAGATCCACGTGGTCGACATGGAACAAGCCCTCGCCAAAAGTGGCGCCCAGCTTGGGCCCGGCAGCATTGCATTGATCAAGACGGGGCGCGATCGCTACCTGGGAACCAGGCAGTACTGGAAACTGGGGACGGGCATGAGCGGCCCCGCCACGGATTGGCTCATCGAGCGCGGTGTGCTGGTGATGGGCATTGACCAATGGGGATGGGATCTTCCCTTCCATGCGCAGATCACCAAAGCCCGTCGAAACAAAGACGGCTCCCTGTTCTGGCAAGGTCACCTCGTAGGGCGCAAACGGCCCTACTGGCAGATGGAGCAACTGTGTGGCCTGGAACAGTTGCCATCTCATGGCTTCGACGTGGCCGTGTTCCCTCTGCGCTTGAGGAACGCGTCAGCCGCACCTGCGCGCGTGGTGGCCTTCCTCTATGGATGAGCATGTCGTGGCGTTCTTGACCGCTGCTGAAACGGGATAATGCAAGCGGTTTGGCGATGCTGAGCAAACCGAAGATTCAAGTAACGCCAGAACAATCAATGCATTCAAGGCATTAGAAGCACCATGAAATTCGCCACCTGGAACATCAATTCGCTGACCGTGCGCCTGCCCCAATTGCTCGACTGGCTGGTGGCCAACCCGGTGGACGTGATCGTTCTGCAAGAAACCAAGCAAACCGACGACAAGTTTCCCGCGGCTGAATTGGCCCAGGCTGGCTACCAATCGCACTGCTTTGGCCAGAAGACCTACAACGGCGTGGCGCTGCTGACCCGCGAAGGTGTCGACGCCAGTACCGTGCTCAAGAACATCCCGGGCCTGGACGACGAGCAAGCCCGCGTCATCACCGGTTCGGTGGCGCATCCAAGCCTGGGCCGCATCCGCGTGGTCGGCGCTTATTTCCCCAATGGTCAGGCCCCGGACAGTGACAAGTTCGCCTACAAGATGCGCTGGCTGGAAGCCTTGAACCAATGGCTGGCGCAAGAATTGGTCGCTCACCCAAAGCTGGTCTTGATGGGCGATTTCAACATCGCTCCCACCGACGCCGATGTGCACGACCCGGTGCTGTGGGCGGGCCAGATCCATTGCACGCCGCAAGAGCGCGAGCATTTCCAAAGACTGGTGGGCCTGGGCCTGGTCGACACTTTCCGGCTGTTCGATCAACCGCCCAAACCCTGGAGCTGGTGGGACTACCGCAACCTGGCCTTCCGCAAAAACCAAGGCCTGCGCATCGACCACATCCTGGTCAGCGAGGCGCTCAAGCCGCATGTCACGGCCTGCGTGATCGACAAGCTGCCGCGCAAGAACGAGCGCCCCAGCGACCACGCTCCCGTCATCGTCACCCTCGGCTGATCCGCGCACCCTGGGCGAGGCCGGTGGTCGGCTCACACCCCCGCGTCATCCTCCGCAGGCTCGGCCAGCGCCAGGATCATGCGGTTGAGCATCACCTTGATGCCGCCCAGCATGGCCTTGGGTTTGGGCGCCATGGCAATGACCTGAGCCGACTCAACGAACAGCGCCAGCAGCATCTTGGCCATGGCCTCACTGCCCACCCTGGACAAGAGCTCAGGCGACACCTCTGCCTCGATCAGGCGCGTCAGCAATCCCAATGAATACTGCATGTCCATCGCGCGGCACTCCGCCGTGCCCAGTACCACCGGGCCGTCCCTGAACAAGACCCGCTGGTAGGCCGACTGGCCCGCGTGCACCAGGAAGGCATGCAAGGCCACCTCGGCTGGCGTGCCCCGTCCGCCGCGGCTGGCAGACACGTCCGCGATCAGCGCCTTTGAGAGCGCCTCGTACACTTCTTTGAACAAGGCCTTCTTGTCCTTGAAGTGGTGGTAAACCGCGCCCTTGGTCGTGCCAGCATCGCTGGCCACATCGTCCAGGCTGGTAGCCGCAAATCCCGCCTCGGAAAATCTCAGACGCGCCGCCGCCACCAAGGCCGTGCGCGTGGCCTCGGCATGGACATCCCGCAGTCGTTTGACAGCCTGCTTTTGAGTTGACATACTCACGGTATCTTAAATCTCATTGGTATGCAAAATGGTAAAGCAAACCGTACCCGACGTGGTGGATTACATCGTGGTGGGTGGCGGGTCAGCGGGTTGCGTGCTGGCCAATCGCTTGAGCGAAGACCCCACCGTGACGGTTTGCCTGTTGGAAGCGGGCCCGGCTGACACCCATCCCACCATCCACGTTCCCGCCGGGATGCTCTGGCTGATGAGAAGCAAGTTGCTGAATTGGCAGTTCAACACCGACCAGGAAAAGCATTTGGGCGGTCGACAACTTTTTTGGCCTCGCGGACGCATGCTGGGCGGCAGCAGTTCCATGAACGCCATGTGCTACACCCGTGGCCACCCCAGCGACTACGATGCCTGGGCCGCGCAAGGCAATGCAGGCTGGTCCTTTGCCGACGTGCTGCCCTACTTCAAGCGGGCCGAAGACCAGGTCCGTGGCCCCTCGGCCTACCATGGGGTCGGCGGGCCCCTGCACGTGTCCGACTTTCGCGCGCCCTCTCCCCTGACCCGCACCTACATCGAGGCCGGTGTGCAGGCCGGCTTCCCTGAAAACGACGATTTCAACGGCCCCAACCAGGAAGGCGTGGGCTTCTTCCAGGTCACGCAAAAGAACGGCTTGCGCTGGAGCGCCGCCAAAGGCTACCTCGGCGCCGCTCGCGGGCGTGCCAACCTGCACATCGTGACCGGGGCCATGGCGCACCAAGTGCTGCTGGAAGGGACAGGCCAAGCAGGCGGCCCACGCGCTGCCGGAGTCGTGTACCAGCGCCAAGGCCAGATTCACACCCTGCGCGCTCGGCATGAAGTCATCCTGTCGGCAGGCGCCCTGCAAAGTCCGCAGTTGCTGATGCTGTCGGGCATCGGCCCCGGCCAGCACCTGCAGTCACACGGCATCACCCCGCAGGTCGACCTGCCAGGCGTTGGCCAGAACTTGCAGGACCACCTGGACGTGATGGTGGTCCACCAAGGCAAACGTGCGCTGTCGCGAGGGTTCACACCGCAAAACATCCTGGGCGGCCCCTGGGGGCTTTACCAGTTGCTGGCCCGTGGCCAGGGCATGCTCACCAACAACGGCGCCGAAGGCTGCGGCTTCCTCAAAAGCTCGCCCAGCGAGCCCATCCCTGATCTGCAACTTCACTTCATGCCAGCCCGCATTCGAGACCACGGCCGCGATCTGCGCTTCATGATGGGCCAGGGCTTCTCGATGCACGTCTGCGACCTGCACCCCAAGAGCCGAGGCCAGATCACCTTGAAAGACAAGAACCCGGCCAGCTATCCCAGCATCCAGGCCAACTACCTCTCACACCCCGACGACCTGGCCAAGATGGTGCTGGGCATCAAGCAAGTGCGCCGCATCTTTGCCGCCCCGGCTTTCAACGCCGACCGGGGCATCGAACTGGCGCCCGGCCCTCAGGCAACCACCGACGAGCAACTGGCCGAGCATGTTCGCCAGCACGCGGAAACCATCTACCACCCGGTCGGCACCTGCAAGATGGGCTCGTTCGCGCTCGACCCGATGGCCGTGGTGGACGATCAACTGCGGGTGCGCGGTGTCCGGGGGCTGCGCGTGGTCGATGCGTCGATCATGCCCACGCTGGTGGGCGGCAACACCAACGCCCCCACCATCATGATTGCAGAGAAAGCCTCTGACCTCATCAAAGCAGCCTGATCAGGTCTGCAGCTTGCCCACCGAGATGACCGGCCCCGTGGGCGCCCCAGTGGGCGAACCACCAGGCGGCTCAACGCTGACGGCAAAGGCCGCCGTGCCCTTGAGCAACTGCTGGCGCAGCACGGTGGTCGCACCATCGGCCGATACCAGCCCCAAAGAACGCGGTGCGCCTTGACCAGGCAAGGCCCACAGCTCCAGCGCCTTGTCCAGGCCCACTGGCAACTGAGCCAACGGCTTGAACACCAGGCTGCGCCCATCGCCCGCCACACTGACCACGAACGAGGCATTCTGCAAACCCTGCGGCGTGCCAGGCTGCGCCGCCATCACGATCACGATGGGGGGATTGACCGGCAGGGGTTGCGCCAACCAGATGCCCAGCGACAACGCCGCCACCGTGGCAAACGCCGTGAGGCCACGCCACACCGCCAAACGCTGCCACCAGCCGGACAAGCCTTGTGCGGCCAATGCCGCATCGGCAGAAGCCGCGAACAAGCGCCGCTGCAAAGCCTGCCACACCTGCGGCGAAGGCAGCACCTCCGGCATGACGTCTGCCAACGGCACCAGGCGCTCCTGCCACTCGTTCACCGACCGACGCAATTGAGGATGGGCGGGCAGCAAGGTTTCAAAGCGCCGCCGCGCCCGGCCACTCATGGTGCCCAGCACGTACTCGGCGGCCAAGCGGTCAGCGCGTTCAGTTCGGCTGTAATCCATGTCAATTCCGGGCCAGCGTGGCGGCCCGCTCCAGGCATGTTTTGAGGGACAAGAGGCCACGGCGCAGCCAGCTCTTGACGGTGCCCAGGGGCTGCCCCAAGTGCTCTGCCACCTCCGCATGCGACAAGCCCTGGTAGAAAGCCAACGCCAGGCTGTGCTGTTGCTCACCACTGAGCGCCTTCAGGCAATGCTGAACCTGGCGCGCTTCTCCGGCTTGCTCCAGCAGGGCCTGCGGCCCGGGCAACTCAGACGCCACCTCACCCAGCAGGTCGAAATCCTCCTCGCCATCGTGCCCGGCCTGGCTGCTGCTGACCGTGTTGGGCTCACTCTGGCGTCGGCGCAAACTGTCAATGGCGCGGTTGCGGGCCACACTGCCCAGCCAGGTGCTGGCCTGACTCAGGGCCGGGTTGAAGCTTTGAGCGGCTCGCCACACGTTCACGTAGACCTCTTGCAAAACGTCCTCGGCATGAGCACGGTTGCTTTGTATGCGCAGGATCACCGCCAGCAGATGCGGGCTGGATTGGCGGTAAAGCGCCTCGAAGGCATTGCGGTCACCCAGCGCCACCCGAGACAGCAGATCCGCCCAGCCTTGACGACGCTGGGCCGCGCCATCGGCCATGGGAACTTGGCCTGCAGGAAACGTGGTCGCCATGGATCCTATGCCTCAATGAGTTGTCATGCATTCTAGTCAAAGCAACCACGCGTGAACGATCACTTGGGCATCAGCACCATGTCAACCACGTTGATGACGCCATTGCTCTGGTAGACGTCATAGGTGCTGATGTTGGCGACGTGACCAGCCTCATCCTTGACCTGGATGTTGCTGGGGCCGTTGTGCATGAACCAGAGCTTGCCGCCGCTGGCCGTCTTCAACTCGGCCGATCCACCGCCCTGCTTGATGGCCATGTTCAAAGCCTTCATGTCGTACTTGCCGGGCACCACGTGGTAGGTCAGCACCTTGGTCAGCGTGGCCTTGTTTTCAGGCTTGAGCAAAGTGTCCACCGTGCCCGCGGGCAAGGCTGCGAACGCGGCATTGGTGGGCGCGAACACCGTGAATGGCCCCTTGCCCTTCAAAGTCTCGACGAGGCCTGCCGCCTTGACCGCCGCCACCAGCGTGGTGTGGTCGGCCGAATTCACGGCGTTGTCGATGATGTCCTTGCTGGCATACATGGCCTGACCGCCCACGCTGACGCTGTCAGCGGCGTGCACTGCGGCGATGCCCGAGGTCATGGTCAGCGCAACGATCAACGTCTTGGTGAAGTTCTTCATGGGGTAGCTCCTGTCGGATTGGATTGAAAACAAAACCTTCAGGTGCTCTTACGCAAGGCTTCTCCAACTGGATGCACGCAGCTGCGCCGCCAATCAGTCTTGCAGCAATCGCCTGAAAGGCGCGGGCAAGCCGATCGAGGCCAACTCGGCCAAAGGCACCCAGCGGCCCATGATGCCGGTGTCCGAACCATGCCCATGCGGCATCGCCGTGTCTTCCAAGGCCTGGGCGCTGACTGAGCGCATCGGATGCAGGCGCCAATCCAGGTGCGTCAAAACATGGTTGACGATGGGCTGAGCCTCGGGTGCGGGCAGGCCCAAGGCCTGGGCAGCCGCCAACAGATCGACCTCGCTGTCGAACAATGGCAAGGTCCACAAACTGGCCCAAATGCCTTTGCCCGGGCGCTGCACCAACCACACCGCGCCACCGTGCTCCACCCACAAGCACCAGCTCTCACGCTTGCTGCGCTTGAGCTTGCGCGTCTTGACCGGGTAGGTCTCCGGCTCGCCCAACACGCGGGCCCGGCACAGATCGACCCAAGGGCACATCAGGCAGGATGGCTTGCGCTGTGTGCACACCGTCGCGCCCAGATCCATCAGCCCCTGCGTGTAAGACGGCATGTCCTTGCCCTGCCGCGGCAAGACCACTGCAGCGGCTTGCCACAACGCTTTTTCGTTGGCCGACATGGCCAGGTCCTGCCCCCAAGCCATGACCCGCGTCAGCACACGCTTCACATTGCCATCCAGGATGGTGGCGCGCTCGTCAAAACAGAAAGACGCGATGGCCGCCGCTGTTGACCGGCCAATACCCGGCAAGGTTTCCAGCAATTCAGCCGTGGCAGGGAACTGCCCGCCATGCTCGCTCATCACGGTCTGCGCGCATTTGTGCAGGTTGCGGGCGCGGGTGTAATAACCCAGCCCAGCCCACAAGGTCAGCACGTCATCAAGCGGCGCTGCGGCCAGCGAGGCCACATCCGGAAAGCGCGTCAGAAACCGGTCGAAGTACACCAGCACGGTGCTGACCTGAGTCTGCTGCAGCATGATCTCAGACAGCCAGACCAAGTAGGGATCGCGCACGCCCTGCCATGGCAGATGGTGCCGCCCCTCCTGGCGTTGCCAAGCGACGAGGCGATCTGCCAGATCAGGCGTGAGCGCTTGGGCCCGTTGCTGCAACTCGTGTGAAGAATCGGCCATCAACAAAGCGGCGGCTTGGGTAGCCGGTCGGGTCATGCGCCTTGCGACACCTCGTCAGCACCTGACAAGTTCAGCGAAATGGGTTCGATGTGCGCGGCCTTCAGATAATCGGACACCGAAGCATGGCCTTCGTGGCCAGCCAGCACAACTTCCGCCTGTGCCTGGGACACCAGCTCTTCGACCAGCGTGTTCAAGCGCGTCTGCAACTGCAGCACGCGCTCGTCTTGCGCCTGGACCTCTTGCAGGCGAGTGTCCAGTTCATTGGACGCCGACTGGATGCGGTCGAGCGATTCATAGCGGCGCTTGAAATTGCGGCGGCGCTCACGCAGTTGGCTATCGACCTGGGCAGAGGCTGTCTTGTTCCACAACTCGATGTCGTTGCTGACCGTTTCGAACACCACCCGCAAGCGCGAGATCAGCATGCGGCGGAACTGCTCCTGGAAACCTGGCTGCGCCAGGCGGAAAGCCTGGCTCAAACCCAGGTACTGCACGTAATTGCGCTCGATCAGGGTCAGGTCGTCGGTGTACTTGCGCACGTCCAGCTGTTGCTCGGCCAGCAAGCTGAAGCCGAATTCGGCATTGAGCTTGGCGAACGAAGCCACCAGCATCGAATGGGTTTCGTCATTGCGCTGCTGGGCTTGCTCGATCAGCAAACGCAAACGCCCGCACAAATCCACAAAAGCCTTCTTGGCCCCCAGGGGCAGCCATGAACCGCCCAGCACCTGCCCCAGCACATCGACTTCCTGGCGCAAACGGTCGGACGACAAATCGTGCAAGGCGGCCTTCAGCATGCGCGAATGCACGCTGCGCATGGCCGACAAACGGGCCGTGCATTGTTCAAATTCGGTGGCCTCGGCCTGCACCCGCTGGAGCATCAGCTGGACCTTGCCGGTGCTCTTGCCGCGCAAGCCGCGCAGCTCCAGCAATTGCTCGGCATGCTGGCGGCGCAACTCGCCAAACCGGCGCCCCAATTGCGACTGGAACTGACGCGCACCATCGATGGCCGAATCGGCCAGCATCTGACGGCGCTTGGGCAGCAATCCTTCTGACAGCGCGGTCTCGAAAGACTCCAGGCGGCTGGCGCGCAGGCCGACGGCATCACCACCCAGGCGGGCCGCCAAGGCTTGACGGGCCGAGATCGGGAACACGTGCTCTGGCGGGATTTCCAGCGTCTGAGCCACGCTTTCGCATTGGCGCACGATCACGTCCTCCACCTGCTGAGGCGTGCTCAGCGGATCAGACAGAGAATCGATCTTGTTCAGCGCGACGAAACGGGCCAGCGCCGGACCACACAAGTGGTCGCGCCAGATGCTCAAGTCAGACTTGGTGACCCCGGTGTCGGCCCCCAGGATGAACACCGTGGCATGCGCCTGAGGCAGCAGCCCCAGCGTCAACTCGGGTTCGGTGCCGATGGCATTCAGGCCAGGCGTGTCCAGCACCACCAACCCGCGCTTGAGCAGAGGGTGCGGCAAGTTGATGCGGGCATGGCGCCACACCGGCACTTCAACCTTGTCGCCGTCTTGCAAAGGCGGATTGTCTTCAACGCGCTCGTCGTCCCAAAAACCCAGCAACTTGGCTTCTTCCTTGCTCACCAGGCGGGTGCGGACCACCTCACCCAGCGCATGAGCCATGCCGTCGGGGTTGCTCAGGTCAAGCGCGATATGGGTCCACGCTTGAGGCTGAAGGCGGAACTCGGCCAGGGAAGCTGCCTGCAGGCGGGTGTCGATGGACAGCAGGGACAATCCGACCGGGTCTTGCGCGTCGTAACCCAACTCGACCGGACACATGGTGGTGCGGCCGGCCGAGGCAGGCATCATGCGCCGCCCCTTGTCAGAGAAGAAGATGGCGTTGATCAGCTCGGATTTGCCGCGCGAGAACTCGGCCACGAAGGCCACCATGAGCTTCTCGCCAGACAAGCGATGCCGCATGGCTTCAAACCATTCTGCCGACGCCTCATTGAGCAAATCCTGCTCACGCGCAAAGCGCGCCAAGTCAGCAAGCTTGGCATCAGTGGCAACGCGCCACTGTCCCAGGGCGTCCAGGTTACTGGCGAAGGTAGGCATCATGGGAGCTCATCCTAGCGCAAGCCTGCAATGTAAAGACGTGAAAAGGCCGCCTGTAACCACGCCTTACTATTTTTTCTGGCAAACCGGGCAAAAGAACGTGGAGCGTTGACCTTGAACCAGGCGCCGCACGGGGGTTGCACAGGTTCGACACGGCTCGCCTTCCCTGCCATACACGCGCGTACTCAGTTGAAAGTGCCCTTGGCTGCCGTAAGCGTCTTTGAAGTCACGCAGGCTGGAGCCGCCCATCGCCAGAGCCTGGCGCAATACCTCCTGCACGACCAGCACCAACCGATCGCAACGCGGTCGGCTCACCCGTCCCGCCGCCAGTCGGGGATCAATGCCCGCCATGAACAGCGCTTCGCAGGCGTAAATGTTGCCCGCCCCCACCACGATATCTCCGGCCAGCAAAGCCTGCTTGATGGACACCTTGCGCCCCTTCAGGCGCTGGTGCAGGTAGGCACCCGTCATGGCCTCGTCAAAGGGCTCCAAACCCAAGCCCGCCAGCAGGCGCGCGGGCAAGCCAGAGCCCATGGAAGCGCCCCACACCACTGCCCCAAAACGACGCGGATCGGTCAGCCGAAGCAAACCCGCCGTCGTGTCCAACTCAAAATGATCGTGGGGCCCGCGGGGAGGCAGCGACTTGGCAAAGGTCAAGGCCCCCGACATGCCCAAGTGCACCAGCAAGCCTTCGGGCGGGTTTTCAGCAGCCGTGCCGAGCAGACTCAGCGGCACCCACAAATATTTACCTCGGCGCAACACAGGGCCCACCCTGGCCCCTTCCAATCGACCAGGATCGCAGCCCAGGGGCCACCGCAGGGGTTTGCCCATGCGCAACGACAAAACCTGGGCACCCAGAATCCGGGACGCAAAACTAAGGCGGGTGACTTCGACCTCGGGCAATTCAGGCATGGGCCGCATTATCGATGCCGTATCAATAGAATGGCCACAAACACGGAGAGTTCATGCCTGCCCTGACCGCCACCAAGCGCCCCCATTCTTTGAAAGCCCTCAGCCAGGCCCTGGCCTTGACCGGGCTGTTGCTCGCCGGACATGATCTGGTACTGGCGGCGGAGGCCGCGCCCACTGCAGAGGCCGAGTCCAAACCGGCATTTCAAAACTCCCGCATGGACGGCGCCTTGTTCTACCAAACACTGGTGAGCGAGGTCCAGGCGCGCAGCGGCAACGTCGGCGCGGCCTATCAGATCTACCTGGAACTGGCGCGCAAACACCGCAACCCGGAACTCTTCAAGCGTGCGGTTGAGATCGCCCTTCAAGCCCGGGCTGGTGAAGAGGCCCTGACCGCGGCCAAAGCCTGGCGTCAAGCCTCACCACAATCCAAAGAGGCGGCCGAGTTCAACGTGCAGATTTTGCTGGCGCTGGGCCGAAGCAAGGACCTGGTCGACCCACTCAAGTCACTGATCCAGCTTAGCCCCACACCACAGCAGCCTTTGATGATTGCCTCGCTGCCCCGATCCCTGGCCCGGTTGGCCGACCGCCAGGCCGCCGCGCAAGTCATTGACGAGGTCACCCAACCATGGCGCCAACGCCAGCCCGCCTTGGCAGAAGCCTGGGTGGCCAGTGGTGAAGGTTGGCTGGCCGCCAAGGACGCCACCAAGGCACTTGAAGCCGCCAAGAAGGCCAAAGCACTGCAACCAGCAAGTTTGGGCGTCGGCTTGCTGGCCATCAACTTGATGGAAGAGGCCCCTGGCGCCGAAGACCTGATCCGGCAACAACTGGATCGCAGCGATGCCCCCAAGCTGCTGCGCCTGGCCTACGCTCGCAAGCTGGCCGGCTTGCAGCGCATGAACGAAGCTGCCGAGCAACTGGACATGGTGGTCAAGGCCCAACCTGACCAGATCAGCGCCTGGTTGACCCTGGCTGCGGTGCGTCTGGAGCTGCGCCAGCCCGACCAGGCCGAGGTGGCCTTGCAGCATTTCCTCGCTCTGAAAAAACAAGCTCCCGGCAAACAAGCCGGTGTGGCGACCAAAGCCGGTACGCTTGACCAGGCGCAGATGGCCCTGGATGCCGACACCAGCGAAGAGCAGGCCTACACCCTGCTGGCCCAGGTCGAGGAGCAACGCGGCAACTGGCAGTCCGCCCTGGAATGGCTGCAACGCGTTGAAAAATCCGACACCAGCCTGCTCATCCAAAGCCAGCGCGCCAAGCTGATGGCACGCCAAGGCAAACTGGCGGAGGGCCGCGCGCTGATCCGCGCCATGCCGGAAAGCGAACCGCGCGATGCCCTGGCCAAGCTGCAGGCGGAAACGCAGCTGCTGCGCGACCTCAATGAATGGGATGCTGCCTACGGCGTGATGGCCGAGGCCAATCAGCGCTTCCCGGACGACGGCGACCTGCTCTACGAGCAAGCCATGCTGGCCGAGCACCTGCACAAGTACGACGAGATGGAAAAAATGTTGCGGCGGGCCATCGAGCTCAAACCCGACAACGCCAACGCGTACAACGCCCTGGGCTACAGCCTGGCCGACCGCAATCTGCGCCTGGATGAAGCCCGCACTCTGATCCGCAAAGCCCTGGACCTTCGCCCTGGTGACCCCTTCATCACCGACAGCCTGGGCTGGCTGGAGTTCCGCAGCGGTCGGATCAATGAAGCCCTGGCCCTGCTGCGCCAAGCCTATCAAGCACGCCCCGACCCAGAAATCGCCGCCCACCTGGGCGAGGTGATGTGGTCTCAAGGCGAGCGCGACGAGGCCATCAAGATCTGGCGCAAGGCCCAGGCACGCGATGCCAAGAACGAGTCCTTGCTTGACACCATCAAGCGCCTGCAAGTTCAGCTGTGACCCCAAAACGTGCCTGGATCGCAGTTGCGCTGCTGACCTGCCTGAGCGCTTGCTCGCAGTTCCCTGCGCGGCCGACTGCCACTGCGCTTCAGGCGACGTCGGCGGATCAATTGGCGTTGCAAGGCCAGCTCAGCGTCAAGCTGCAAGCTTTTCAAGGACGAGAGGCCAAGGGCGTGAGCATGGGCTTCTTCTTCAATGGTGGAGCGCAAGGCGGCCAGTTGGACCTGATGACCCCCATGGGCAGCCAAGTGGCCCGGGTGCATTGGACCGACACCGAGGCCTGGCTACAGACCGACCAGGGTAACCGCCGCTTCAACACCCTGGGTGATCTCAGCCAGGAGGTCTTGGGCGAACCCCTGCCCTTGGCCGCCTTGATGCACTGGGTGCAAGGACAGCCCGCCCCCGACCTGCCAGCCCCCACCAACACCCAAGCCAAATCATTCGAGCAAAGCGGCTGGCAAATCGATACCACCGACATCGGCATCGGGCGGCTCATCGCGCAACGCCCCGCCAGCACCGAGCTGCGCGGCGTCACTGTTCGCATCAGGCTCGACCGCTGACCCCCCATGCCCAGCCTGCACAACTTAGCGGCCCCGGCCAAACTCAATCTCTTCCTGCACATCACGGGCCGACGTGATGATGGCTACCACTTGCTGCAATCCGTATTCGTGTTGATCGACTGGGCCGACACCCTGCACATCGACACCCGCGATGATGGCCGAGTGCATCGGCACGATCTGGGCCCGGCCCTGCCCGCCGATGACCTCTGCCTGCGCGCGGCACGCTTGCTCCAGCAAGAAAGCGGCACCCCGCAAGGCGCTGACATCCACATCGACAAGCAAGTGCCCTGGGGCGCCGGCATGGGCGGCGGCAGCTCCGACGCGGCCACCGTGCTGCTGGCATTGAACCAACTCTGGGGCCTGCACTGGCATCGCGATCGCCTGGCCGAACTGGCCATTCAACTCGGCGCCGACGTACCTTTTTTCATCCATGGCCACAACGCCTGGGTCGAAGGCATCGGCGAGCAGATCATGCCCATCGCCCTGCCCATTGAGGTGATCGACACGCCATTGGCTGTTTTAAAACCCCCTGTGGCCGTGCCGACACAGGCCATTTTTGCCAGCCCTCATCTTTCCCGCGACACGGAAGCTGCTACAATTTCGCTCTTTCTTGCAGCGCCCAAGTGCTTTGGCCGCAATGACTTGCAAGCTCCCGCAGAGCACTACAGCAGTCAGATCAGCCAGGCACTTGAGATCATGCAAAGACGCTTCGGCAACAGTCGCATGACGGGTTCCGGCAGCGCGGTGTTTTCCTGGTTGGAGGCACCCGCCGCACACCAGTCATTCACGCCCGCTGATGTGTCCTTGGATGATCCCACATGGGCCGGACGCCTCTGCCGCGTTCTGGGTCGCCACCCGCTGTTTGATGTTTTGAGCTGATTTTTTTCAGCGTCATGCACAAACAGCGAAAAAGAACCCAAGAACTTGCGGCAGTCGCAAAAAACAGGCTATAATGTGAGGCTTCTCGCATGAGAGAACAAGCTACCGGTTTCGGTGATCTTCCCTGAAAAGCGAAGGCCACCGAATCCCGTGTAGGGGAGTCGCCAAGTTGGTTAAGGCATCGGATTTTGATTCCGACATGCGAAGGTTCGAATCCTTCTTCCCCTGCCAAAATTTCTCTAGTACGTTCTCAAGTAACGCACGCACATTGCCCGTCACCTCCGCCTGCGGCTGACCGTTCAGCCGCACCGATCCAGGGCAAGGCGCATGGGCAAGATGCAATTTCACCGCCATCTGCCGCCCATGCTATCCGACACCGTACTGTTCACTGGCAACTCCAACCCGGCGCTTGCCCAAGAAATCGCCTCGCACCTGGGTGCCGAGCTGGGCAAGGCCGCCGTTGGCAGCTTCTCGGATGGTGAAACCACGGTTGAGATCCAGCAAAACGTGCGTGGCCGCGAAGTCTTCGTGGTGCAGTCCACCTGTGCCCCGACCAACGACCACCTGATGGAGCTGTGCATCATGGTCGACGCGCTCAAGCGCGCCTCGGCCCAGCGCATCACTGCCGTCATTCCTTACTACGGCTACGCCCGTCAAGACCGCCGCCCGCGTTCAACCCGCGTAGCCATCTCGGCCCGCGTCGTGGCCAACATGCTTGAAGCCGTGGGCGTCAACCGCCTGTTGACCATGGACCTGCACGCTGACCAGATCCAGGGCTTCTTCAACATCCCGGTCGACAACATCTACGCTTCGCCAGTATTGCTGTCCGACCTGCAGTCCAAGGGTTACGAAGACCTGGTCGTGGTGTCGCCCGACGTGGGCGGCGTGGTCCGCGCCCGCGCGCTGGCCAAGCAGCTGGGTTGCGACCTGGCCATCATCGACAAGCGCCGCCCCAAGGCCAATGTCTCGGAAGTGATGCACGTCATCGGCGAGATCGATGGCCGCAACTGCGTGATCATGGACGACATGATCGACACCGCTGGCACGCTGGTCAAGGCGGCTGAAGTGCTGAAAGAACGCGGCGCCAAGAACGTGTACGCTTATTGCACGCACCCCGTGTTTTCCGGCCAGGCCATTGAACGCATCAAGAACTCGCAGCTCGACGAAGTCGTCATTGCCAACACCATTCCCTTGAGTGATGCCGGCAAGGAGTGCAAGAAGATCCGCCAACTGTCGGCCGCCTTCCTGTTCGCCGAAACGATCCGCCGCATCTCCGATGGTGACTCGGTCACCTCCCTCTTCTCGGAGCAGAACAACAACTTCTGATCCGATTTTTCTGACCGCTGAGGGCGCAAGCCTGAAGGCGGTCTTTTCCCCAAGCGCCTGGTCGCGGGCGCTTTATCCATACTGGAGTTATCCATGAAATTCACCGCTTTTGAGCGTAGTCTGCAGGGGACCGGAGCGAGCCGCCGCCTGCGTCTCGTCGGCAAAGTTCCTGGCATCGTTTACGGTGCTGGCGAAGCCACCACGATCGAAGTCGATCACAACGCGCTGTACCACGCCATGCGCAAGGAAGCCTTCCACTCGTCCATCCTCGAGATGGAACTGGCTGGCAATGTGCAAAAGGTTCTGCTGCGTGACTACCAGTTGCACCCTTACAAGCAACAAGTGCTGCACGTGGACTTCCAACGTGTTGATGCCACCACGCGCATCCACAAGAAAATCCCCCTGCACTTCATCAATGAAGCTGAAGCACCTGCAGTCAAGATCGACAAATGCACCATCACGCACGTGGTGAGCGAGCTGGAAGTGGAATGCCTGGCCGAGCAATTGCCTGAGCACCTGACCATCGACCTGGGCGCCATGGTCAAGGGCCAAACGCTGCACCTGGACGACGTCGACTTCGGCGCTGGCATCAAGGTGCTGACGCATGGCCGCAAGAACCCTGCGATCGCCACCGTGGTCGAACCCGTTGCGGAAGAAGTCATCGTGGCCCCCGTGGTCACGGCTGAACCCGCCAAGGGCAAGAAGGGCAAGAAGTAATTTTCTTCGCTTCTTGATTGAGCAAAAAGCCCCGTCAAGCCCCGCTTTGGCGGGGCTTTTCTTTTGGACAAGCCCCATTCATCATCGCCACCCATCATGATTCGACTGTTTGTTGGCCTGGGCAACCCCGGCCCTGAATACGAAGACACCCGCCACAACGCCGGCTTCTGGTGGATCGACTCGTTGGCGCGCCGCTTGAACGTCAACCTGGTGGCCGACCGCAGCTACCACGGCTTCGTCGGCCGCGCCAACCTGCCTGGCGGGCCGGTGTGGTTGTTGCAGCCGCAAACCTACATGAACATCTCCGGCAAGTCCGTGGCAGCTCTGGCCAAGTTCTTCAAAATTTTGCCCAGCGAGATCCTAGTCGCGCACGACGAACTCGACTTGCTGCCGGGCCAGGTCAAACTCAAGCACAGTGGTGGACACGCCGGTCACAACGGCCTGCGCGACATCCATGCACAACTGGGGTCACCCGAATACTGGCGCCTGCGCCTGGGCATTGGCCACCCGGGCATTAAAACCGAGGTGGCCGCCTACGTGCTGCGCAAACCGCCGCAAGCCGAACGCCAGGCCATCGACAAATGCATTGCGCAGGCCCTGGATGCCACCGAAGCCTTCATCGCGGGAGACATGGCCAAGGCCACCTTGCTGGTGCATGCCCAGCCGCCCAGACCCAAGCCGCCCAGGCCGCCAATCGCGCCCCCGGCAAGCGACCCCCAGCCCGAATAATGCATTCAAAACATCATCAAAACAGGGAGAAACACATGCTCAACGACATCAGCACATCCTCACTCGGGCGCCATTGGCCCGCCTTGCTGGCCAGCATGCTGTGGCTGGCTGGGCCATGCGCAAAAGCCACGCCTGCTTACCGCTGTGACTTGCGAGGCGAAGTGCGTTATCAACAACAAGCGTGCGAAGGTGGGCGCGCCGTGGAGGCCCCCGACGAGCGCACCAAGGCGCAACAACAACACACGCTCCAAGCTACCGCGACTGCCGCCAAGCTGGGCAAACAGCTGGAGCGCGAGCGGCGCCACCAGGAAAAGGCGTCCAAGGGCCAAGGGCCCATTGCCATGGATTCCCCCGATCGGCAACCCAAGTGGAGCAGCCCCTCAACCCAAGGTCAGACTTTGAAGCGTGAACGCCCCTTCACCGCCAAAGTGCCCAAAGACAAGGGCAGTTCGGTCAAGTCAAGCTGAAGGATGGGCCAACGCCTTGGCCTGAGCGGCCAACCCCTGCAGGAGCTTGTACTTCGCCATCAACTGTTCGGCTGATTCGGTGTAGACCGGATCCACCGGAATGCACTCCACCGGGCAGACTTGCACGCATTGCGGTTCGCCAAAGTGGCCAACACATTCAGTGCAACGAGCCGGGTCGATCACATAGATGGATTCGCCCATTGAAATGGCCTGATTTGGGCATTCTGGTTCACAGACATCGCAGTTGATGCATTCGTCGGTGATCTTCAGGGCCATGACTCAGGCACCAGTCTGCGCGGCGACCACACGCGCCTTTAGCCGCTCCAGCACACTCGGAGCGACGAACTTGGACACGTCACCGCCCAGCATGGCAATCTCGCGCACAAAGGTGCCTGACACGAACTGATATTGATCGGACGGGGTCAGGAACACCGTCTCCACATCAGGCATCAACTGGCGGTTCATGCCCGCCATCTGGAATTCGTATTCAAAGTCGCTGACCGCGCGCAGGCCACGCACCACCACCTTGCCATCGTGGCCGACCACGAAGTCGCGCAGCAAGCCGGCAAAGGCGATCACCTCGACGTTGGGGTGTTTGGACGCCAGTTCTTGTGCCATGGACAGGCGCTCTTCGACGCTGAACATGGTGCGCTTGTGGTGCCCCGCCGCGACCGCCACGATGAGTCTGTCAAACAGGCGGGCCGCACGGCGCATCAAATCGGCATGTCCCAGCGTCATGGGGTCGAAGGTGCCTGGGTAAACAGCGGTCAAGGGCGAAGTTGAAGGCATCGGCGCGGTCAAATCAGAACCAAAGGTCACCAGTTTAGTCGCCCGCCGCTGGCCGCGACACGCCCGAACCACCTTCCACACGCTGAAAAAGGTGATAGTGCACCGCACCAGCACGGCCTTGCCGGTGAACCCGCAGGCCGGGCACCGCCCCCACTGGGTCAGCGGCGTCCGAGAAAGCCTGAGGTGCCTCCAGGTAGATCCAGCCACCTTCGGGCACGCACCGACTGGCGGCCAGCAGCGCTTGTTCGAACAAGCCCGCATCAAAAGGCGGATCCAGCAAGACCAGGTCAAAACCGGACGCTCCGCCGGAAAGCCGTCCCATCCAGGTCAAGGCATCCGCCTGCACGATCTGAACCTGGGTCGCGGCCAGCTTGGCCTGTGTGGCGCGCAGCGATTTGATCAGCACCGGTTCACGCTCCAGCAGGCAAACCGATTCAGCGCCCCGGGAGGCCGCCTCGAAACCCAAGGCGCCGGTGCCAGCAAAGGCATCCAACACACGCCAGCCCGACAGGTCCTGACCCAACCAATTGAACAAGGTCTCGCGCACGCGGCTGGGCGTGGGGCGCAAGCCGGCCACCACGGGCACGGTCAAAGGCGTGCGCTTCCAGCGTCCGCCAATCAGGCGCACCTCTTGGGCAGCATGGGCCGCCACCTTTTGAGCCGCCTTTTGCGCCGCGCCGAACTGGCTGGTGGAGGGCTGGCTGGACCTGGCTGTGCGGGCGGAATGGGGTGGCTTCATTAAAAAGAGGTCCGTGGGAAAGCCTCGATTGTAGAAACCCCCACCCTACAATCCCAGCATGTTCAGTTTCATCAAGAAAAAGCTGGGCCTGGGCGGCAGCCCCGCGCCAGCAGACCCACCAGCCCCCCCGCCCTCCGAGACACGCGCTGCGGTCGCTGCCGAGCCCGCCAGCGCACCTGTGGTCGATGCGCGCCCATCGGCGCTCGTCACCCCCCCCACGCCTGCGCCTGCCGCTACTCCCGCCCCGGAACCCGTGGTGGAGCGACGCTCGTGGATGGACAAGCTCAAGGCGGGTTTGCGCAAAACCAGTTCCAGCATTTCGCAGGTCTTCACGGGCACGCAGATCGACGATGCGCTGTACGAAGAATTGGAAGCCGCCTTGCTGATGGCCGACGCTGGTGTGGCCGCCACCGAGTACTTGCTGGCCGACCTCAAGCGCCGAGTCAAAGAGTCCAAGGCCAGCGATCCTGCCGCTGTGAAGGTCTTGCTGATCGAGGCCATCACCGATCTGCTCAAGCCACTTGAAAAATCGCTCGCGGTTGGCCAACACACCCCCACCGTGATCATGGTGGCCGGTGTGAACGGGGCAGGCAAGACCACCACCATTGGCAAGCTCACCCGCCACCTCAGCGACTCCAACCAGCGCGTGCTGCTGGCTGCCGCCGACACCTTCCGCGCCGCCGCGCGCGAACAATTGCTGGTGTGGGCCGACCGCAATCGCGTGGACATCGTCAGCCAAGAGAATGGCGACCCGGCTGCCGTGACCTTCGATGCCGTGCAGGCCGGCCGCGCACGCGGATGCGACGTGGTCATTGCCGACACGGCTGGCCGCTTGGCCACCCAGCTGCATTTGATGGACGAGTTGCGCAAGGTCAAGCGTGTGATCGGCAAGGCCATGGACGGCGCGCCGCACGAGGTCTTGCTCGTCGTCGATGGCAACACCGGACAAAACGCGCTCTCTCAGGTCAAAGCGTTTGACGAGGCGCTGGGACTGACCGGGCTGGTGGTGACCAAGCTCGACGGCACGGCAAAGGGCGGTGTGCTGGCCGCCATTGCGCTGTGGTCACGCGGTCGCCCAGGCGGGGCGGTGCCGGTGTACTTCGTGGGTGTGGGTGAAAAGCTGGAAGACCTGCAGACCTTCAACGCACGAGAATTCGCTCAGGCCCTGTTGACCTGAGCGCGCCTCATCAATGCCGAGAAGTGGCAGCCTCTTCCAACGGGACGGGGCCGGACTCCAGGTCATCAAACCAGGTTGACGGCGGCGGCTCTTTGCGCTCGGCTTCTTCGTCGGCAAAATCATCCGGGTTGAAGTCGTTGTCGTCTTCATTGACCGACATGCCATGCATGGCGCCCGCCGATTGCATGGAGGCCACCACCGCTGCGGCTTCCACACTGCGACGAGTCTGGCTGTTGGTACCGACGGGCCGCTTGGGCATGGTCAGGGCGGCACCCAACACGGCCTCACGGGCCACAGCCGGTCCGGGCAAGGCGCCCTCCAGCCACACATACACCGGGATGCCGGCAGCGGCCAACACGCGGTCCATGCGGGCATGGCGACGCACGGTGCGTGGTTTTTCCTGCTTGACCGGCTGGCGCAACTCGATCACGGCGATCACTTGGGACGAGTCGTCGCACACCACCAAGTCGGCACAGATGGAGCCCACACGGCGCAACCACTCGCTGTAGGAGTTGCGGGTGGGCACGCGCAGGAATCTGGCCAGAGGCACTTGCGCCAACACCATGTGCTCGGGCAGAGCCTTGCGCAAAACGTGATAAGCCTCACGCTCTGATCGGGTCAGGACCCGCGTCGCGGTTGGACTCCAGGCTGCCAGGGTGTCACCCGCTTCTGCGGACGAGGTGCCGCCAACTCGCCGCGGCGAGTTGCCCCCCCCCCGGCGTGCCCTCAACGCCAGCCCCACACCGCACAAGCCGATCAAAATCAAACTGGCCAGAACTGCTGGCCACCATGCATTCAAAACTGCCATTGAAACCATCCACGCCCGAAAGACCCATCGACACCGGCCCAATCCCCGGGCCCCATCGACAACATCGGCACATGGCCGGTATTACTCAAGCGAAAAGTACCAGCGCAGGCACCCAGGGTCAATGCGGGCTTGCGGCCAATGCGGTGACAAAGCGTTTCAAATGTAGGCGGGGGTTTGCGCCCGTCAACGCCCCCCCATCCCCGGCATGCCTTTCATGCCGCCCATGCGCTTCATCATCTTCATCAGGCCGCCGCCCTTCATCTTCTTCATCATCAGGCGCATTTGCTCAAACTGGTTGAGCATGCGGTTGACGTCTTGGATCTGCACGCCAGCACCCGTGGCGATGCGGCGCTTGCGACTGGCCTTGCTCTTTCCATCCATCAGCAGCGCGGGCTTGCGGCGCTCCAGCTTGGTCATCGAATTGATCATGCCTTCCATGCGGCGCATGTCACGCTCTGCCTTGTCCATGTCAGCGCCACCGGCCTTGCTGGCCAGCTCGGACGGCAACTTGTCCATCAGGCCCGACAGGCCGCCCATTTTCTTCATCTGGCTGAGCTGGGCCAGGAAGTCGTCCAGGTCAAAATCAACGCCAGATTTGACCTTGTCGGCCAACTTCTGCGCCGCCGCCACGTCGACACCTTTGGTGACTTCTTCCACCAGCGCGACGATGTCGCCCATGCCCAGCACCCGGCCAGCATGGCGATCGGCATCGAACACTTCCAGGCCGTCGATCTTTTCAGAAATGCCCGCAAACTTGATGGGCACGCCCGTGATTTGACGCACCGACAGGGCCGCGCCCCCGCGTGAGTCGCCGTCCAGCTTGGTCAACACCACGCCGGTCAAGGGCAAGGCGTCCTTGAAGGCTTTGGCGGTGTTGATCGCATCCTGGCCCTGCATGGCATCGACCACGAACAGGGTTTCAACCGGGTTGAGCAGGGCGTGCAGCTCCTTGATCTCGGCCATCAGCACTTCGTCGATGGCCAAGCGGCCTGCCGTGTCCACCAGCAGCACGTCGAAGAAATGCTTGCGCGCGTGGTCGATGGCCGCCAACACAATGTCGCGCGGCTTTTGATCGGGGGTGGACGGGAACCATTCGGCGCCGGCCTGGCCGGTCACCATCTTGAGCTGCTCGATGGCGGCTGGACGGTACACGTCGGCGGAGACCGTCAGCACTTTCTTCTTGCGCTTTTCAATCAGGTGCTTGGCCAGCTTGGCGGTGGTCGTGGTTTTACCCGCGCCTTGCAAACCCGCCATCAGGATGATCGCCGGGGGCTGCGTGGCCAGATTGAGGTCGGCCACGCCATCGCCCATCGTGGCGGACAGCTCTTTTTGCACCAGGCTGACCAACACTTGGCCGGGCGTGAGCGAGGCCACCACCTCCTGGCCCAGGGCCTTGTCCTTGACGCGCGCAATGAAATCGCGCACCACGGGCAGGGCCACGTCGGCCTCCAGCAGGGCCATGCGCACCTCGCGCAGCATGTCCTGCACATTGGTCTCGGTGATGCGAGACTGGCCGCGCATGGTTTTGACCAAGCGGCTCAGTCGTTCGGTAAGGTTGGATGCCATGGAGGTGCGGTGAATGCCGTGATGCGCGAAACTGGGGACCGGGCAAACATGCCCGGGCGACCTTAAACTGTGTGGATGATTCTATCGCCCGCCTCTTTGACCTTTTGGCCCAGTGCCATCGCCGTGGTGGCCTATGGCCTGGCCAGCGTGCTGCCTGAAGGTGAAGGCGACACCGTCGCCGCCAGGAATCGGCGCGTCTGGGCCGCCCTGGCACTGGCGTGGCTCGCCCATGCCATCTCCATTGTCCTGGACACGTTCTCCTTCAACAGCGCCCAACCCGCCGCGCGCTTTGGGTTCGCGCCCGCCCTGTCGGTCACTACTTGGTTGGTGCTGGCGGTTTACGCCGTTGAAAGTCACCGTCTGGGCTTGCCTGCGGTGCGCCGCGCATTGGCCTGGCTGGCCGCCATCACGGTGGCGCTGTCTTGGGCATTCCCTGGCCAGGAACACCCTGGCAGCGGCTCGCCCTGGGCGCCGCTGCACTGGATTTCGGGGTTTGCTTCTTATGGCCTGATTGGCGCGGCACTGATGCATGCCGCCTTGATGCGGCTGGCTGAAAAACAGTTGCGTGCTCGCCCGGGCTCGCCTTCGGCCAAAACCCTCTCACTGGCCACGCCCCAGGCTTTGGGCATGCCTCTGCTGAGGCTGGAATCGCTGACCTTGCGCTTCGTGGCGGCAGGCTTCGCCATGCTGACACTGACCTTGGTGCTGGGCATCTGGTCGTCCAATCCCTGGCACTGGGATCACAAATCCGTGTTCTCGGTGCTGTCCTGGCTGGTTTTTGCCATCCTGCTCACAGGTCGCTACCAGTTTGGATGGCGGGGCCGCCAAGCCGTGCGCTGGCTGTACGCTGGATCGACCTTGCTGCTGCTGGCGTACGTAGGTTCTCGCTTCGTGATGGAAGTGGTGCTGCACCGTCCTGCCATCGTCTAAAGAGCACCTGAAGTCCACACCATGATCAAATACCTGTTGCTGGGTTTGTTGGCCGCCTGGCTGTTTTACGTGTGGCGCCGCCCACGCTCCGTCGGCACCCAGGCGCCCGGCAAACCAGCGCCACCGCCCAAGCCTCAATCCATGGTGGAGTGCGCGCACTGTGGTGTGCACATGCCGACCAACGAAGCCTTGCTTGGCCAACGGCCCACAGGGGCCGACTACTTTTGCAGCGAGGATCATCGCCGCGCCGGTCCTCGCGCTCACTGACTGATGCCTCGGCCAACCACACCCTCCGACCAGGCGCTGCGAGATGCTGCCGGACCCTTGGGCGCTGAAACTCAAGGATCCTGGTTCGGGGGCCACGGGGACGATCACGATGCCCCCACCATTGGCGCCGAGGCTCAACCCCTGGACAAAGCCCCCCCCTCGGTGGCCAGCAGAACCAGCAAAGAGCGCAGGCCCCCGTCGTTCTTTCGCATTTACCGCGCCTTCCTGACCGCGCGCGCCGTGCTCGCGATCCTGCTGATCGGGATCACCGCAGGGGCTTGGTTGCTGGGCAACCGACCCTCCCCCTGGGTCCTGGGCCTCACCTTGTCTTACAGCGTTTTGACTTTGATGGTTTGGTCCTGGGCATCTCGGCACCCCCCCAAAGACCCCGACCAGCGCAGCCTCAAACACCGGCAGGCTTTGGCCACCATTGGCATCGACCTGGCGGCCTTTGCCTGGTTGAATTTCCTGACCAGCAGCAACCTGAACTCGCAGGCCTTGCTGGCCTTGCCGGTGTTGATGGCCGCCATCTTGATGCCCCGCATCATGTCCTTGGGCGTGGCCGCCGCAGCCACCTTGAACCTGCTGGCTGCCGCCTGGCTGCAATCGGCCGAAGGGGGCAACCTGTCATCCTTGATGACCCAAGCGGGGCTGACCGGGTTCGGCCTGTTTGCTGTGGCCGTGATGGGCAGTGAACTGGCTGGCCGACTGGCCCGAGAAGAGCGCACCGCCAAAGGCAGCCTGGAGTTGGCCCGCCAGCAAGCCCAGCTCAACCGGCTGGTCATTGAAGAGATGGCCGAGGGTGTGATGGTGACCGACCGCCAGGGCCGCGTGCGCACCGCCAACCCGGCCGCACGACGGCTGCTCGCCGCCCAAGGCAGCACTCAAGCGCCCCCCTTTCAATTGAGAGGCGTGCCCGCCTGGCACCCTCTGGTGCAGGCGGTCGAGCAGGCTTTCGCCAACCCACTGTATGCCGATGTGGGCCAGGAACTGAGCCTGCGCTTTGATGATCAATCCAGCCGAGCCTTGCGCCTGCGCGTGCGCTTCACCAAGGGCCGCGATGGCCAGGCCATCGAAGACGTTTGCGTGATGTTCATCGAAGATCTGCGAACCGTGATGGCCCGCCAACGCCAGGACAAACTCGCCGCCATGGGCCGCATGTCGGCCGGCATCGCGCATGAGATCCGCAACCCCCTGTCCGCCATTGCCCAGGCCAATGCGCTGCTCGGCGAAGACGCTACCACGCCCACGCAAAAACGCCTGACCCAGATGGTGGCCGACAACGTGGCCCGGCTCAAGAACATCATTGATGACGTGCTGGCCGTGGCCCCCGGTTTGCGCCCACCGGGCCCCGCGATCGACCTGCGGGAAACCGTGGCCGCCATCTGCAACGAATGGCGCCAAACCGAAGGCCTCGCTGGCGGACCTGACAGCCTGTGCGAAGTTGATTTGTCCGCCTGCAAACCCCAGATTGGCCGCCCCGCGCCCAAGGTCCGCTTCGAGCCTGATCACCTGCACCGCGTGCTGGTCAATCTGCTGGACAACGCCTTGCGGCACAACAGCGGCCAAGCCGGTGCGATCCTGGTGAACCTGCGGTGGCAAAAGGCCCAGGAAGGCACCGGACCGTTGGTCCTGTCTGTGCGCAGCGATGGCGAACTCATCAGCCCAGGCACCGAACAATCGCTGTTCGAACCCTTCTTTTCCACGCGCAGCCGGGGCACCGGCTTGGGCCTGTATATTTGCCGAGAGTTGTGTGAACGCCATGGCGCCAGCATCGACTACCGCCAGCATCCCGGCGCCGTGCGCCACCGCAACGAGTTCTTCGTGACGATGCCCCTTGAACCCCCCATCACCGCATGACCGCTCCGACCCTCTATAGCCTGCTGGTCGTTGACGACGAACCCGACCTGCGCACTTTGTACGAACTCACGCTGCTGCGCGAGGGCTACGACGTGGAAACGGCGGGCAACGTGGCCGAGGCCTGGCAACACCTGCAGGACCGCAGCTACAGCGCGATCATCACGGACATGCGCTTGCCCGATGGCACCGGCCTGGACCTGCTGCGCCGCATCGACGCTGAAGGCCGCCGCGAAAAAGCCATCGTCATCACCGCCTACGGTTCAGCCGAAAACGCCGTGGAGGCCCTGAAGGCCGGTGCCTACGACTACCTGACCAAGCCGGTTGATCTGCGCCAGTTCCGCGCCGTGGTGTCCTCGGCCTTGGGGCGCACGCCAACATCGGCCTTGCCTGCGGCGGTCTCGGTTCAAGAGCGCCCCACCAACACACCCCTGGCCGCGCCCCCTTTGGCACTGCACCGTGGCGCCCGCAAGCCCGAGGTCACCGCGCTGTCCAGGATGGTCGGCCACTCTGATGCACTCCAGCATGTGCGAGGCCTGATCGACAAGGTCGCGCGCAGCATGGCACCCGTGTTGGTCTGGGGTGAATCGGGCACTGGCAAGGAATTGGTCGCCCGCGCCATCCACGACGTCAGCAGCCGCCACCATCAGCCCTTCATCGCCGTCAATTGCGGCGCCATCCCCGAACAACTGCTCGAAGCCGAGTTCTTCGGCTACCGAAAAGGCGCCTTCACCGGCGCCAACGAAGACCGAGAAGGTTTTTTCCAGGCCGCGCATGGCGGCTCCCTGTTCCTGGACGAGATCGGCGACCTGCCCTTGTCCATGCAAACCAAGTTGCTGCGCGTGATCCAAGAGCGCGCCGTGCGTCCGGTCGGGGCCGTGGCCGAAGTGCCCGTGGATGTGCGCATCATCAGCGCCACCCACAAAGACCTGGCCGCCGAAGTGGCCGCCAAACGCTTTCGCCAGGACTTGTTCTACCGGCTCAACGTCATCCAGATCCCGCTGCCCGCCTTGCGCGAAAGGCTTGAAGACCTGCCCAGCCTGTGCCTGCGCATCCTGGAGCGCATCGCCTCGGAATCGGGTTTGAACGCCGTGCCGCAGCTGGGCCGGACCGGCCTGATGGCCTTGCTCAACCACCCCTTCCCCGGCAACGTTCGCGAGCTGGAAAACATCCTGCACCGCGCGGTCACCCTGAGCGGACACCAATTGATCGAAGCGGAGGACTTGGGGTTTCCCAACGCCTCACCGCACACCACCGAAGACATCCTCACGCCCGGCTCTGGCGCTTTCGAGCAAGCTGCCATTGGCATCAGCCCACCAGCGCCCCCTACGGCACTGGCCACGGCAGCGCCTTCGCCCCCCACTCTGCCCTCAGACCTCGTCACCCACCTTGACCAGGTCGAACGCGACATCCTGGTCCTGGCTCTCGAAAAATACAGATTGAATCGCACCGCCGCTGGCGCCAGCCTGAGCCTGAGCCTGCGCCAGATGCGCTACCGCATGGCCCGCCTGGGCGTGAAGGTCACGGACCAGGGCATCGTCCTGGGCGAGCGCTTCGACCCCGAAGCCGACGCTGAGTGAGCATGCCGATGGCGCACGACCCCTGGCCGCAAGGCTGGTGCCCACAAGCCCGCCGCATCGATTCACCCAACTTTGGCCCCCGTCCTCCCGGCATCCCCATCAACCTGGCCTTGATTCATTCAATCAGCCTGCCCCCAGGCATTTATGGGGGCGACGAGATTGAGCGCCTGTTCACCAACCAGCTGGATTGGGACGCCCATCCCTATTTCGGGCAGATCCGGGGCGCCGAAGTCTCGGCCCATTTCGTCATCCGGCGCGATGGCGAACTCCTGCAGTTCGTGTCCGCCAATGACCGAGCCTGGCACGCGGGACCATCGTCGTGGCAGGGCCGCGACAATTGCAACGACCATTCGATTGGCATCGAACTCGAAGGCCTGGAAGATCACCCCTTTGAATGGGCTCAATACCAGGCCTTGGCCGACCTGTTGCAACAAGCCGTCAAGGTCTACCCGATCAGCCAGATCGCCGGGCACGAGCACGTGGCCCCTGGCCGCAAACGCGACCCTGGCCAAGCCTTTGACTGGCCCGCACTGCACGCCTTGCTGGGCTGGGATCAACGCAGCTTTCCCCCGGGTACCACATCCCTTTGAACATGCCCAGACAGGGCTGCCCCGATCGGCAATTTCCCTGAATTAACCCCCCGATTGCGGGGGCGGGCGAAAATAGCGTTATAGTCGCACCCAGACGCTACCTGTAGTGCCCAAGGCACCAAAAAACACCAGATATAGCGTTTCAGTGACCAGCGTAACAGCTCAAATCAAGCGCAAAACTAAGGCCTCCCCGCCGTTTCCGGGAGGCCTTAACTCCGAAGGGAATCACATGCAAACGACCCCGTCCAGCACTGGCCAAACCACGGCCAACGTCTTCCCCACCAGCCCTAGCGACGCCACCAACGAGCCTCGCCAATCGGCCTACGCCGGCTACCAGATCATCCGCCGCAATGGTGCGGTCGTGTCCTTCGCACCCAACAAGATTGCCGTCGCCTTGATGAAGGCCTTCCTGGCCGTTCACGGCACGCAAGGCGCGGCCTCGGCCAGCGTGCGCGAAACCGTTGATGGCCTGACCGAAAATGTGGTGCGCGCCCTGATGCGCTCACGCCCCGGCGGCGGCACCTTTCACATCGAAGACGTGCAAGACCAGGTTGAACTGGGCCTGATGCGCGGTGGTCACCACGAGATCGCCCGCGCCTATGTGCTGTACCGCGAACGCCGTTCACAAGAACGCGCTCAACAAAAGGCCACAGCTCCCGCCGTCGCCCAACCCCTGCTGACGGTCATCGACCGTGGCCAACGCATCCCGCTGGACCTGGCCCGCCTGGAAGGCCTGATCGAAGCCGCTTGCGAAGGCCTGGGCGCTGATGTCAAGGCGGCCCCCATCCTGGCCGAGACGCACCGCAATCTGTACGACGGCGTCGCCCTCGACGAGGTCTACAAGGCCGCCATCCTGGCCGCCCGCACCCGCATTGAGCACGATCCCGGCTACACGCACGCCACCGCCCGCTTGCTGATGCACACCATCCGCCGCGAAATCCTGGGCGACGAAGTCACGCACGGCGAAATGGCCACGCGTTACGCCGACTACTTCCCCACCTACATCAAGAAGGGTGTGCAAGTTGAACTGCTCGACGAGAAGATGCAGCAGTTCGACCTGGCCCGACTCGGCGCCGCACTCAAGCACGAACGCGACCTCGACTTCGACTACCTCGGCCTGCAGACCCTGTACGACCGCTACTTCCTGCACACCGAAGGCCAGCGCATCGAAATGCCGCAAGCCTTCTTCATGCGCGTGGCCATGGGCCTGTCGCTGAACGAAATCGACCGCGAAGCGCGCGCCATCGAGTTCTATGAAGTGCTCTCAAGCTTCGACTTCATGTCGTCGACCCCCACGCTGTTCAACGCCGGCACCCGCCGCTCGCAGTTGTCCAGCTGCTACCTGACCACCGTCCCTGACGACCTCGACGGCATCTACGAAGCCATCAAGGAAAACGCCCTGCTGTCCAAATTCGCAGGCGGCCTGGGCAATGACTGGACGCCAGTGCGCGCTTTGGGCTCACACATCAAGGGCACCAACGGCAAATCGCAAGGCGTCGTCCCCTTCCTGAAAGTGGTTAACGACACCGCCGTCGCCGTCAATCAAGGTGGCAAGCGCAAGGGCGCTGTCTGCGCCTACCTTGAGTCATGGCACCTGGACGTCGAAGAATTCCTGGAGCTGCGCAAGAACACCGGCGACGACCGCCGCCGCACCCACGACATGAACACGGCCAACTGGATCCCCGACCTGTTCATGCGCCGCGTGATGGAAGGTGGCCAGTGGACCCTGTTCTCGCCCGCCACCTGCCCCGACCTGCACGACAAGTTCGGCAAAGACTTCGAAGAGGCCTACACGCGCTACGAAGAAAAAGTCGCTAGGGGCGAAATCAAGCTCTTCAAACAACTGCCCGCCAACGATCTGTGGCGCAAGATGCTGTCGATGCTGTTCGAAACCGGGCACCCCTGGATCACCTTCAAGGACGCCTGCAATGTGCGCTCACCGCAGCAACACGTCGGCGTGGTTCACTCGTCCAACCTGTGTACCGAGATCACGCTGAACACCAACAGCGGCGAAATCGCGGTCTGCAACTTGGGCTCGGTCAACCTGTCGCAACACATCATCAACGGCGCGAATGGTAAAGACCTTGACCACGACAAGCTCAAGAAGACCATCACGACTGCCATGCGCATGCTGGACAACGTGATCGACATCAATTACTACGCTGTCAAGAAGGCGCGTGACTCGAACCTGCGCCACCGCCCCGTTGGTCTGGGCATCATGGCCTTCCAGGACAGCCTCTACCAGATGCGCATTCCTTACGCCAGCCAGGCCGCGGTCGATTTCGCCGACCGCTCGATGGAAGCCGTCTGCTACTACGCCTACTGGGCCTCGACCGTACTCGCCGAAGAACGCGGCCGCTACTCCAGCTACAAGGGCTCGCTGTGGGACCGCGGCATCCTGCCGATCGACTCGATCAAGCTGCTGGCCGAACAGCGCGGCGGCTACCTCGAAGTCGATACCTCGCACACCATGGCCTGGGATGCTCTGCGCCACCGCATCGACACGCATGGCATGCGCAACTCCAACTGCGTCGCCATTGCGCCCACCGCCACCATCTCCAACATCGTTGGCGTGGACGCTTCGATCGAACCCTGCTTCGGCAACCTCTCGGTCAAGTCCAACCTGTCGGGCGAGTTCACCGTGGTCAACCAGTACCTGGTCCGCGATCTGAAAAAATTGGGCCTGTGGGACGACGTCATGGTCATGGACCTCAAGCACTTCGATGGTTCGCTGCGCCGCATCGACCGCGTGCCTGAAGAACTCAAGAGCCTGTACGCCACGGCCTTTGAAGTCGAGCCCATGTGGTTGGTTGAAGCGGCATCGCGTCGCCAGAAATGGATCGACCAGGCACAGTCGCTCAACATCTACATGGCCGGCGCATCGGGCAAGAAGTTGGACGAGACTTACAAGCTCGCCTGGTTGCGCGGCTTGAAGACCACGTACTACCTCCGCACCGTTGGCGCCACGCATGCCGAGAAGTCGACCGTGTCGCGCGGTCAACTCAACTCGGTGTCCAACATGAGCGGCACATCAAGCACCAATGCTGCACCGCAAACAGCAGAGCCTCAAATGAGCGAGCCGGCCACCGACATCAAGTTCTGCGCGATCGACGACCCCGATTGCGAAGCCTGTCAGTGATGCATTGAACAAGGCCTCGAAAGAGGCCTTGTTCATCTGTCGACTTAACTTTGTTGATTCAATGAGTGCACTTCGACGCAAGGCCGCAACAAACAGGGCCTTGTACTGTCAAGAAGTGCTTGGTGTTTTTCACAACACCCTTTCATAATTCGAACCCATAGGATGTATACACCATGTTGGTCTGGGAAGACGACGCACCATCAAGCTCTTCAGTATCTGGCGCTTCAGCTCCTTCATCGCAACGCGATGCACGGGAAGTGAATGCGTCGGTCCTTCAAACTGTGACAGCTGCATCCTTCAACCACCCCGTTCCGACCACCACGATGGCCGCAGTCGCCCACATTGGCGAGCCCGTTCGGCGTCGCGTCAATGCCGCTGACAAGCGCATCATCAATGGTCAGACCGACGTCAACCAGTTGGTGCCCTTCAAGTACAAATGGGCTTGGGAAAAGTACCTCGCCACTTGCGCCAACCACTGGATGCCGCAAGAAGTGAACATGTCGCGCGACATCGCCTTGTGGAAGGACCCCAATGGTCTGACCGACGACGAGCGCCGCATCATCAAGCGCAACCTCGGCTTCTTCGTGACCGCCGATTCGCTGGCCGCCAACAACATCGTGCTGGGCACCTACCGCCACATCACGGCGCCCGAGTGCCGCCAGTTCCTGTTGCGCCAGGCTTTTGAAGAAGCCATCCACACCCACGCGTATCAATACATCGTTGAATCGCTGGGCCTGGATGAAAGCGAAATCTTCAACGCCTACAACGAAGTCCAATCCATCCGCGACAAGGACGAGTTCCTGATCCCCTTCATCGAAGCGATCAGCGATCCTCACTTCCACACCGGCACGCACGAAACCGACCAGACCTTGCTCAAGTCGCTGATCGTGTTCGCCTGCCTGATGGAGGGTCTGTTCTTCTACGTCGGCTTCACGCAGATCCTGGCCTTGGGGCGCCAGAACAAGATGACCGGTGCTGCCGAGCAGTATCAATACATCCTGCGCGACGAGTCCATGCACTGCAACTTTGGCATTGACCTGATCAATCAGCTCAAGCTGGAGAACCCGCACCTGTGGACCGCGGACTTCAAGGCCGAAATCAAAGCACTGTTCCTTAAAGCGGTCGAACTTGAATACCGATATGCAGAAGACACCATGCCACGTGGCGTGCTGGGCATGAACGCATCGATGTTCAAGGGTTATCTGCGCTACATCGCCAACCGCCGTGCCGCACAGATTGGGCTGGAAGAACTCTTCGCCAACGAAGAAAACCCCTTCCCGTGGATGAGCGAAATGATCGACCTGAAGAAAGAACGCAACTTTTTCGAAACCCGAGTCATTGAATATCAGTCGGGCGGCGCCCTGAGCTGGGATTGATCCCTTGCACAGAGCACCGCACCGGCGTACCCCATTCATCACACCGCGCTCAGATCCTAGGGGGCGTTGGGTGATGAATCGCTGTACCGCATTCAGCGGTGCAGTGCTCTTTGCAACTTGATCAAGGAGATCCGTATGGCAACTGCGAAAAAAGTGGCACCTAAGAAGGCAGCCCCGGCCAAAAAGGCCGCCGTGAAGAAGGCCGTTCCGGCCAAGAAAGTCGCTGTGAAGAAGGCAGCACCGGCCAAGAAGGCCGCTGTCAAGAAGGCAGCTCCTGCTA
>NZ_JAQSDR010000036.1 GCF_029946005.1 Aquabacterium sp. | reverse complement strand
TTCATGCTCCTTATCGACATGCTATGCCTCACACACAAAATTTCTGACAGGCTCGCTTGCCTGGATGCCGGTTGGCCGAGTAGGCTGGCACAGCACAGGGGCACGAACGCTGTTCCAGGAGCTTGAGGATGAGTCGCTGACTTCTGACCTTTTGAAGGCAGGCTTCGCTAAGGGAAGCCGTCGTTTTCTTCAACTCTTCGCCGAAAACTTTAAGCTGTACGCACGGCGTATGAGCTGGTAGTAACCCACTTGCAATGCTGAAACGCCCAATCGACTCCGCCCTACCGTTCAAGGCTCGACGGACGGCAACTGTCCCGCGCATTGCTGACACTGATGCTAGTGCTAGCTGCCGGACCAAAGGTCGGCTTGCTGGCGGTCACCGTGAGTTCACTGCCCGGAGGCAACTGTCTCCCTCCGCTGCAAACCGGCCATTCGCAACAGGCAGATGACTCTCAGCTCAGGGTCTCTGCTATATACCCACGAAACAAAACGCCCGGATATGCCGGGCGTTTCAACTTTCAAGGTCTGTTGGGTCTTTTCACCAACTGCGTCAGTAGTTTTTCACTAACTTGGCACAGTTTTCACTTTCCGTGTCACCCGACACGTCACACATCAATATTCGCCGCCCGCAGCGCATTGCTCTCAATGAACTCCCTGCGCGGCTCAACCTCATCGCCCATCAGCATCACAAACACCCGATCAGCCTCAATCGCGTCTTCAATCTGCACGCGCAGCAAACGCCGTACGGTGGGGTCCATCGTGGTCTCCCACAACTGCGATGGGTTCATCTCGCCCAGCCCCTTGTAGCGCTGGCGGCCCACGGTGTTCTCGGCTTGCGTGATCAACCAGGCCATCGCTTCGCGGAAGTCCTTCACGCGCGCTTCCTTCTGGCGCTCGCCTTCACCGCGCTTCACCACCGAATCGGCGCCCAGCAGACCATTGAAGGTCGTGCCCGCCGTGCTCAGGGCCGCGTAATCCGCGCCATGCATGAAGTCGGCCGTGATGATGCTGCTCTTCACGTTGCCGTGGTAAATGCGGCTGATGCGCAGCACGTGCTTGTCGGTGCGCTCGTCGAACTCGGCGGTCACTTCGGCATCATGCAGCCCGGCTTTCAAAGCCACGGCGCTGGCCTCGGCTTGCTCCAGGGTGTCGAGGTTCAAGGTCAGGCCGTTGGCCATGGCGCGCAGGGCGTCCACGTCCATCCACTTGCTCAGGCGCTTGACCACGTCGTTGGCCAGCACATAGGCCTTGGCCAGTTCCACCAGCGGCTCACCACTGATGGCGGGCTTGCCCGCGCCGGGTTCGATCAAGGCCGTGTCCAGCGCCACCTTCATCAGGTAGGTGTCCAGGTCGTGCGCGTCTTTCAGGTACTGCTCGTGCTTGCCATGCTTGACCTTGTACAGCGGCGGTTGCGCGATGTAGATGTGGCCACGCTCCACCAGCTCAGGCATCTGCCGGAAGAAGAAGGTCAGCAGCAGGGTGCGGATGTGGGCGCCGTCCACGTCGGCGTCGGTCATGATGATGATGCGGTGGTAGCGCAGCTTGTCCGGGTTGAAGTCGTCCGTGCCGCCACCCTTGCCAATGCCGGTGCCCAGGGCCGTGATCAGCGTGATGATTTCATTGCTGGTCAACAGCTTTTCGTAGCGGGCTTTTTCGACGTTCAGGATCTTGCCGCGCAGGGGCAAGATCGCCTGGAACTTGCGGTCGCGGCCCTGCTTGGCAGAGCCTCCGGCGGAGTCACCCTCGACGATGTAGATTTCGCACATCGCCGGGTCTTTTTCTTGGCAGTCGGCCAGCTTGCCGGGCAGGCCCATGCCGTCGAGCACGCCCTTGCGGCGCGTCATTTCACGGGCCTTGCGGGCCGCTTCACGCGCACGCGCCGCTTCCACGATCTTGCCGCAAATGATCTTGGCGTCGATCGGGTTCTCAAGCAGGAAGTCGGTCAGCAGGCGGCTCACGATGTCTTCCACCGGGGCGCGCACTTCGCTGCTCACCAGCTTGTCTTTGGTCTGGCTGCTGAACTTGGGCTCGGGCACCTTCACCGACACCACGCAAGCCAAGCCTTCGCGCATATCGTCGCCAGCCACTTCCACCTTGGCCTTTTTGGCCAGGTCGTTGTCTTCGATGTACTTGTTGATGACGCGGGTCATCGCGGCGCGCAGGCCGGTCAGGTGGGTGCCGCCATCCCGCTGGGGGATGTTGTTGGTGAAGCAGAGCACGTTCTCGTTGTAGCTCTCGTTCCACTGCATGGCCACTTCCACGCCCACATTGGTGCCGAACTCGGACAGCTTGTCGCCCTGCGCGTGGAACACCGTGGGGTTGAGGATCTTCTTGCCCGTGTTGATGTATTCAACAAAGCCCTTGACCCCGCCAACGTAGGCGAAGTTGTCTTCCTTGTTGTTGCGCTCGTCGACCAGGCGGATCTTCACGCCGTTGTTCAAAAACGAGAGTTCGCGCAGGCGCTTGGCCAGGATCTCGTAGTGAAAATCGATGTTGTTGAAGATTTCGTCGTCGGGTAGGAAGTGCACTTCGGTGCCGCGCTTTTCGGTGTCGCCGGTGATGCGCAAGGGGCTGACTTCAACCTTGCCGCCTTTGCCGTCGTCGCGCATTTCAAGCAGGCGGTCTTGCGGGAAGCCTTGCTTGAACTCGATCAGGTGGGCCTTGCCATCGCGGCGCACCGTCAGGCGCAACCACTTGCTCAAGGCGTTCACGCAGCTCACGCCCACGCCGTGCAAGCCGCCAGACACCTTGTAGCTGTTCTGGTTGAATTTGCCACCAGCGTGCAGCTCGGTCAGGGCGATCTCTGCGGCCGAGCGCTTGGGCTCGTGCTTGTCGTCCATCTTCACCCCGGTGGGGATGCCGCGGCCGTTGTCGGTCACGCTGATGGAGTTGTCGGTGTGGATGGTCACGACGATGTCGTCGCAATGACCGGCCAGGGCCTCGTCGATGGAGTTGTCGACCACCTCGAACACCAAGTGGTGCAAGCCGGTGCCATCGGACGTGTCGCCGATGTACATGCCGGGCCGCTTGCGCACCGCTTCCAGGCCTTCCAGGATCTGGATGCTGCCTTCGCCATAACCGGCCGAGATTTGCGCCTCGGTTTGCGGCACGACGATGGGGTCGGGCGTGACGTCAGGTTGTTGCTCGGGATTCAGAGGGGTGTCGCTCATGGGAGGCCCAGAAAAGGAAAGAGCCCGGACAAGGTTGTCCGAGCTCCCTATTTTAACGTCTTTCACCCCTGATTTGCGGGGCGTCGTCAGGGGTCATCCCCTGGGAAATCAGCCTTGGCGGATGGCCCGCACGCGCCAGGCCATCAGGCCCAGGTCCAAGGCCATCAGCGCGTAGGTAGAAGGCTCTGGCACGCCCAGGTTGTCCCTCGCTGGCGACCAGGTCACATTCGATCCCGCAGAAAACACCAGGAAGACCTGTTTGGCGGTTGCGCTGTCATTGGTCGCTGTGAAGCTGAAGGATTTGCCGAAGTCGGCAGACGCCGCGTTGGAATCGGCGAGATCGCGCCCACCAGAATGGGTGCCATCGTCAACGTCCCAGTAGATGTACAGGTTGCCACTGCTGCCGCTCAGGTAGGCCCAATCGCCGTTTGAATCTCGCGAATTGAAAAAATAGGCGTAACTCGTTTCACCCAACAAGCGCCCCGTGGCGGGGGCATTCGTGGTCAGCAGCTGCGACATGTCGAAACTGACGGACGAGTTGATGGTTCCTTGGATGGTCACCTGGCTGTAGGCCCCGAGTGTCCAAATGGAGGTTGAGGATGCCCCGGCCACGGCCAGGTTCTGGCCCTGCGTCGCGGTCTGCACGGCGTTTGCCACGGTCGGCAGCATCAGGTTGGTTTTCACCGCCAGGTCATTGCCTGATTTCGATGAGGCCGTGAAATCAGGCCCGGTGATGATCTCGTTGCTGCTGTCGAAGGGCAAGGACGGGAAGGTGACCGACGGCGGATAGTCAGGGGCGAGGTAGGCCCCCGAATACAACCTGGTCTTGGTGTCTGCGGGATTGGTCGATGGCGTGAACGACGGGATGAGGCCATCGAGCGCATTCAGATCCTGCAACTGGTAGCTCAGGTTGCTGAGATTGGACGACGCCTGGACAGCGACCCCGTCGAAGGCCAAGGCCACCGAGCACACCGACACCGACAAGACGGCCACCAGGCCACGGTTGAAGAAGCTTTTCATGGAGAATTTCCTATTTTGATCAGCAGTAGCGATGCGTCGGCACGCGCCAAGCAATCAAACCCAGTCCCAGGCCCATCAGGGCATAAGTGCCAGGCTCGGGGATGCCGGGCACCTGGGGCACTTCGGTGACCAGGGGTGCCGTGGCAAAGAGGGACGCCTCACTGCGGGCCCCGAAGAACAGGTTGCCATCCAAGGATTGGCTGGTGTCGTTGGACATCTGAATGGTGAAAGCCTGCTCGGCGCTGTCCGACAAAAGTCCACCTTCGGGGATGGACAAGCCATCTCTGCTCACGCTTTGTTCAACATCAAGCACCACTTCCATTTGATCAAGCTGATCAGGGATGAAATCACCCGTGTCTGGCGAGAGGAAAGCGTTGGTCATCAACTGGGCTGTTAGCACGGCAGACGACACCAGTCTTGCCCCATACAGGTTGTTGCTGATGTCTTGAAGCAAGGCCCCCTGAGTCAGCTTGCTGAGATCGACGCTGACGTTTGCCTGAGCGGTGCCTTGAATGATCAACAAGGTATGGGGCGACAAGGTCCACGCAAACTCACCGGGCAAGGGAACCGGGACGTTCATTTCTCCATCCACACCCGTGCCATGCGTGGTCATGACCACGGCACCCTGGTAGGCCATCTGCGGATCGGGCGAACCCAAGTACTGCAGATTCTGGATGTTCTCGGCTTTGAGCTGACTGCTGGTGGTGTTGGCGCCTGGCGTGCTCGAAGCCTGCAGGCCGTCAGCAGTGATCATGCCTGCAGGTGCACTGAAAATGCTCCCGGCTTGGCTGTTGAACTGGATGTTCGAATAGTTGAGATTGAAGCCCTGCAACACATGGTTGTTGTTGAACTGGATCCAGGGCGTGATGCCATCGCTCAGGTCCAAGTCCACCAGCGTGTAGTTCAAACCCGAGAACGAGGTCGATGCATTCGCCACATCGGTGACGTCTGCTGAAGCGGCCCCGCAGCAAGCCAAAAATACAGCGCACAAGGCGAATGAGCGTTTCATGACAAGGTACTCCCCAATTGATTGGGGTGAAGCCTACTTCAAACGCCTTGGCTTGCCATCACCTGTTTGAATGGTATTCGTTGAATGTCTTAAATGCGCATGGGCATCACGACGTACTTGAAGCCTTCGATCTCCGGATTGGTGATCAAAGCCGAACTGTTGCTGTCGTGCAGCGACACCGTCACCATGTCCTGGCTCATGTTGGCCAGCACATCCATCAGGTAGCCCACATTGAAGCCGATCTCGAAGGCATCGCCGCCGTAGTCGATTTCGAGCTCTTCCTTGGCCTCTTCCTGCTCGGCATTGCTGGAGGCGATGCCCAGGGTGCCGGGCGAGATGTTGATGCGCACACCCTTGAACTTCTCACTCGTCAGGATGGCCGCACGTTGCAGGCTGGACAGCAAGGTGGCGCGGCCCAAGGTGATGTGGTTCTTGTGGTTCTTGGGGATGACGCGGTTGTAGTCGGGGAACTTGCCCTCGACCAGCTTGGTCACGAACTCAAGACCGCCGAAATTGAACTTGGCCTGGTTGCCGGCAAAGCGCATTTCGATCTGCTGTTCTTCTTCGGCACCCTTGGGGTCGTCTTTCAGCAGGCGTTGCAACTCGAGCACCGTCTTGCGCGGCAGGATGACTTCCTGCTTGGGCATCTCGACTTCCAGCGTGGCTTGCGCCAGGGCCAGTCGGTGGCCGTCGGTGGCGACCAGGGTCAAGGTCTTGCCTTCGGCGACGAACAGGATGCCGTTGAGGTAATAGCGGATGTCGTGCACCGCCATCGAGAAGTGGACCTGGCCGATCAGGCTCTTGAGCGTCTTTTGCGGCACGCTGAAGGCCGGTCCGAAATCAACGGCCTCTTGCACGAGGGGGAAGTCTTCGGCGGGCAGGGTCTGCAGGGTGAAGCGGCTTTTGCCAGCTTGCAGGGTGAGCTTGGCCTGGTTGGCGGTGAGGGAAACGAGTTGGTCGCTGGGCAGGCTCTTGAGGATGTCGATCAGTTTTTTGGCCCCAACGGTGACGGCGTAGTTGCCATCGTCTCCGTCTAGCTGGGCCGCGGTGCGGACTTGGATTTCGAGATCGCTGGTGGTGAATTCGACCGATGCGCCCGTTTTGCGAATCAGCACATTGGCCAAGATGGGCAGAGTATGGCGACGTTCGACGATACCGGCAACCACCTGCAGGGCTGAGAGAACTTTTTCTTGAGCTGCTTTCAACACAATCATTTCAGTCTTTCAAATTGGTCGTCGTAGTAGAGGGCCGCATTTTTTGTGCACAACGCTATTTTGTCTTGTTCCATCAATGGTTTAGACCAATGACAAGCCTGTGGATGGCATCGGCAACGTTTTGGGGACAACCGACAACAACTTTGGAAAAAGCCCCGGGCCTGTGGATAAGCAGGTGTTTGTCCTTTATTTATCCACAACCTTGTTGGCTTGACATTCTCGCCTGCTTCGGCATGCGTTTTAAATCAGCCTTTGAGTGTCTGTTCAAGCACGTGCAATTGCTGGTTCAACTCGGAGTCTTTGCCGCGTTCGCCACCGATCTTGCGCACCGCGTGCAGCACCGTGGTGTGGTCGCGGCCACCGAAGAGTTCACCGATCTCGGGCAGGCTTTTCTGCGTCAGTTCCTTGGCCAGGTACATGGCGATCTGGCGCGGGCGGGCGATGCTGGCCGGGCGCTTCTTGCTGTACATGTCGGCCACCTTGATCTTGTAGAAATCGGCCACCGTTTTCTGGATGTTCTCGACGCTGATCTGGCGGTTCTGGATGGACAGCAGGTCTTTCAGGGCCTCGCGCGCCAGGGCGATGGTGATTTCTTTGTGGTTGAACTTGGAGAAGGCCAGCACCTTGCGCAGGGCCCCCTCCAGCTCGCGCACGTTGGCGCGCACGTTTTTGGCGATGAAGAAGGCCACGTCTTCCGGCATGGTGATGGCCTCGACTTCGGCCTTCTTGATCAGGATGGCCACGCGCATTTCCAGCTCTGGCGGCTCGATGGCCACGGTGAGGCCGGCGTCGAAGCGGGAGGTCAGGCGCTCGTCGATGTTGACCAGGCCCTTGGGGTAGGTGTCGCTGGTCATGATGATGTGCGCCTTCTTGGCTAGCAGGGCCTCGAACGCGTTGAAGAATTCTTCTTGCGTGCGGTCCTTGCCCGCGAAGAACTGCACGTCATCGATCAGCAGCAGATCAAGGCTGTGGTACTTGGCCTTGAGTTCGTCAAAGGTTTTGCGCTGGTAGTTTTTGACCACGTCGGAGATGAACTGCTCTGCGTGCAGGTAGAGGATGCGCGCATCGGGCTTGTCGGCCAGCAGGGCATTGCCCACGGCGTTCATCAAGTGCGTTTTGCCCAGGCCGACGCCGCCATAGATGAACAGCGGGTTGTACATGTGGCCGGGGGCGCCGGCCACATGCAGGGCGGCTGTGCGGGCCATCTGGTTGGCGCGGCCGGGCACCAGGGTGTCGAAGGTGAGGGCGGGGTTCAGGCCCATGACCTGCGGGTGGGCACGGTGGCCATGGCCCTGCTGGTGTTCCTGAGGGCGGTGAGGCTGTTGATAACCTTGGCCGGGGCTGTAGCTGGCGGGGCCCTGCGGGATGTTGACCGAAGGGCCGTTGTAAGCCTGGTAGCCGCCGGGCTGCGCATTGGCCGGCAGGCTCAATCCATGGGGGTTGCCCTGACCGGGCATGGCCATGGTGGGGCGCGGCGCCGCGGCGCGCACTGCCAGGGCCAGGTCGATTTTGACCGGGCCACCCGTGAGCTCGCCGACGATGTTTTCGAGGCGGGCGCTGTACTGCGTGCGGATCCAGTCCAGCATGAAACGGTTGGCCACGCGAACGCTGACCACGGTGTGGCCGTCTTGAAGGCTGACTTCGGCGGGCGGCAGGGGGCGGATCCAGGTGTTGAACTGCTGTTCGGGCAGCTCGGTGGCCAGGCGCTCGCAACTGCGTTGCCACAGGCTGGCCAGGTCGGCGGAGGGTTGGCTGGCGGCGCTGGATTCAAACGCACTCATGGGTGTGGACAAGTCCTGAAGTGGGCCGACAATTCTAAGGGCGGCCAGAGCCTGACCACACAGGTTATCCACAGATTTTTACCCAGGGTTGTCCAAGGGAGTGGCCAAGGCCCTTGGCTTGAGGCGTTGACCAATCCCTGAAGTTTTGGTGTAATCGCGGGTTCGACCGGCCACGGGCTGGAAATCCTTGCGCGGCAATTGCATCGCCAAGGCAAAAAATTGCAAAACTGCAAATAAGCAATCGCAGAAGAAGGATTAATCATGAAACGCACTTACCAACCCTCCAAGACCCGCCGCGCCCGCACCCACGGTTTCCTGGTCCGCATGAAGACCAAGGGTGGCCGCAAGGTCATCAACTCACGCCGCGCCAAGGGCCGCGCTCGTCTGGCCGTCTGAGTTCGCTGGTCTGATCCAGGCAACTGATCCGACACCTGGGCGGCATGCGTGCATGCAGGCCCGTTGGCTTGTCTGTTAGACCGCCGTGCGCAGCGCCAGCCTGAAAGCGGCCGACTTCCAAAAGGCTCTGGGCACCCGTCCGGTGGCGCGCACAACCCATTTTGTGCTGCACCACTTGCCACACACCGACGCAAAGTTGGCGGCCACTGCCGCACCTTCCACGTCCTTTGAACCAGAGTTGTCAACAGCCCTGGCCTTGGAGGATGCCGTGTGTGTGGATGAGTCTTCCACATTGACCGAGTTGCCAGGCTGGCGACTCGGCTTGGTGCTGCCCAAAAAACTGGCGCGCCGTTCAGTGACGCGCTCTTTGCTGCGCCACCAGGCGCGTGCGTCCGTCGTCCGCCATGCCCCCGGCGTGGCCCTGAGCGGCTGGGCCCAACAGCACCCGGCCGATGCCTGGGTGCTGCGCCTGCGTGCGCCTTTTGACCGACAGCAGTTCCCCAGCGCCGCCTCCGACGCTTTGAGTCGTGTGGTGCGCCTGGAACTGGACACCCTGTGGACGGCGCTGTGCGCCAAATCCCGGCCATGAGCCCAATTCGGTGGCTCAGGTCTGGGATACTCGCGGTGCTCCTGGCCCTGGTCAAGGGCTATCGGTTTTTCCTGAGTCCCTGGTTGGGCTCGGCTTGCCGCTTCACCCCCACCTGTTCCCTGTACGCCGTGCAGGCGCTTGAGCGCCATGGCCCGGCGGCGGGCACTTACCTGGCGGCGCGGCGCCTTGTGCGCTGTCACCCGGGGTGTCCGGGCGGGCATGACCCCGTGCCTGACCGGCGCGTGGGGCTGTTCTCTTTCGCTTCTTCTTCCAACACTCCGTCAGACCAAGCTCACCCATGAATGATTTGCGTCGCACCCTGTTGTGGTCGGTGTTTGCCGTCTCACTGTTGATGATGTGGGATGGTTGGTTGCGCCACACCGGCCAACCTTCCCTGTTCGCGCCACCGGCGCCTCAAGCCACGGCCGCCGCAGAGCCTCAGGGCGCGGGCAGTGGTGCGGCCAGCCTGCCCACCGCTGTCGCCACAGGCGGCTCCGCCACCGCCCCTGCTGCTGCCGCGGCTTCGGCACCTGCCGCGCATGAGCTGGTGACCTTCACCACCGACGTGGCCAAGATCACCTTGAACACGCAGGGCGGCGATGTGGTCAAGGTTGAGCTGCTCAAGCACCTGGACCAGGATGACGCCAGCAAGAACATGGTGGTGCTCAACCAGACCGCGAACCACACCTATGTGGCGCAAACCGGCCTGATCGGTGCCGGCAGCGCCGAGCGCCTGCCCAACCACCTGACGCCGATGACGATCGTGACGCCCGAGCGCGCGCTGGCCAATGGCGCCGACACGCTGGTGGTCAAGCTGGAATCGGCCCCGGTCGATGGGGTGAAGCTGCTCAAGACCTACACCTTCAAGCGCGGCGACTACGCCATTGGCGTCAGGCAAGAGGTGGTGAATGGCTCGGCCGCCACGGTGCACCCGCAGCTCTACCTGCAGTTGACGCGTGACGGCACGCAGCCTGTGCAGGCCGGCCCCGCCTTCCTGATGGGCCCGACGGCTTACACCGGCCCGGCCATTTACTCGGCCAAGGCCAAGTACCAGAAGGTGGACTTCACCCACTTGAATGAGAACACCGCGGAGTTCGAGAAGAGCGACACCCACGGCTGGGTGGCCATGGTGCAGCATTACTTTGCCTCGGCCTGGTTGCACAACGATGCCGCGCCCCGCACCTTCTTTGTCGACAAGACCGGCCCCAATCTGTACCGCACCGGCATGTTGTTCCCGCTGGGCGACCTGGCCGCTGGCCAGAGCAAATCCTTTGACGCGATCCTGTTTGTGGGCCCGCAGGAAGAAAACAAACTGTCGGCGCTGGCGCCCGGTCTGGAACTGGTGAAGGACTACGGTTGGCAACGCGTGCTGGCCGAGCCTTTGTTCTGGCTGCTGGACCAACTGCACAAACTGATCGGCAACTGGGGCTGGGCGATCGTGGCGCTGGTGGTGCTGCTCAAGGCGGCCTTCTACTGGCTGAACGCCAAGGCTTACCAATCGATGGCCAAGATGAAGGCGTTGAACCCGCGCATTCAGGCCATGCGCGAAAGCCTGAAGGACAACCCGCAGCAGATGCAGCAGGAAATGCTGAAGATCTACCGCGAAGAGAAGGTCAACCCGATTGGCGGCTGCCTGCCCATCGTGATCCAGATCCCGGTGTTCATCTCGCTGTACTCGGTGCTGCTGTCCAGCGTGGAGATGCGCAACGCGCCCTGGATTGGCTGGATCCATGACCTGTCGGTGAAAGATCCGTTCTTCGTGCTGCCTGCGCTGATGACGGCCTCGACCCTGCTGCAGACTTGGTTGAACCCAACGCCACCGGATCCGATTCAGGCCAAGATGATGTGGATCATGCCGATGCTGTTCTCGGTGATGTTCTTCTTCTTCCCCTCAGGGCTGGTGCTGTACTGGCTGACCAACAACATCTTGTCGATCGCCCAGCAATGGACGATCAACCGCAAGATCGAGGCGGCCACGGCTGCCAAGTGAGCAGGCACGGGGCTGAAAGGCCCTGAGTTTGAAAAAGCCGCCTTGGTCTTGCGACCAGGCGGCTTTTTTGTGCGCGGGCGTTTTCAGTCAGTCAGTGAGCGAGTCAGTCGCCAATGCGGCGGCTGAGGATCATGGCGGCGGCGCAGAGGGCGGCCAGGGCCAGCGGCCACAGTGGTGGGTCGGACAGCGACTGGCTGTTGAACATCAGCCAGTCGTTGAGGGTGTGGATCATGACCAAGCTCCTGGTTTGTCGCCCATGGGCGTGAACCAGCATGGTCATGTTTGAGCATGACAGGCGCATGACGCGCCCCAGGGCCATTTCAGGCGATCACACCTTCACCGTCCGGCGTGTTTGATGTCGTCGTGGACGATGGCGGGCTGGCCGGACGAGGATTGGCGGGGGAGGCCTGGGCCGTTTCGGCCGCCAATTGCCGGGCCTTCATGCGCTTCCAGTTCCAGGGCACGAACAACTGGCCCCAGAAATTGTGGAGGGGGTAGAAGTTCTCGTTGAACAGGCCCAAGTGGGCAGGTCGGCTCTTGCCTTTGGGCAACACGAAGGTGCCGAAGAGGTGGTCCCACAGCATGAAGACGCTGAAGTTCTTGGCCTCGTCGATGTTGTTGGAGTGGTGCCAGCGGTGCACTTCGTTCGTGCCGATGACGTAGTTCAGGATGCCGAACTTGAAGTTCACGTTCATGTGGGTGATGGTGGCCAGCACGCTGCCGATCACGCCGCTCATGATGAAGGCCTCCTGGCTGACGCCGGTCTGGAACACCACGAAGGCGGGCACGATGCGGCGCCAGATCAGGTCGATCGGGTGGGCTCGGCTGGCGTTGAGCACGCTCAGCCGGTGCGCGCAGTGGTGCACGCTGTGCATGCGCCAGAAAAAGTCGACCTCGTGCGCCAGGCGGTGCGTGACGTAGAACATGAAGTCGAAGGTCAGAAACGAGATCAGCACCTGCACGGCCAGGGGAAGGTGGCGCGCGGCAAGGCTGTCATCAAGCACGCCGAAGTGAAACAGCAAGCCCGAACCCGTGGCGGCGATCAGGGCGTGGGTCAGGAAATTCTGGATGCTGCCCACCGCCACCATGGCACCGTTGCTGATGGTGTCGGTCAGGACCTCGCCCTTCTCGAACCGGTTGGGCTGCTCGGGCCAAACGTACTGCATCAGGGTGCAGACCAGGTAATAGGGCCCGAGGTAGTACATGAAGACCCGGCCGGGGTCGAAGCCGAAGTGCAGCACGGCGGCGATGCCTCCGAGCACTGAACCGACAAGAAAGCCCCAACTGGCGAGGAGTTTGAACACGACGACTCCATGAACTGCTCGTGATAGACCCACCGAGTTTATGACGCGGCGCGTTTCATGCGCAGAGGGGCTTCCCCAGGGGGGACAATCGGTCTCTTCCCGGGTGAAAGAAAGTGAACAGCAGCATGTCGTTGATGGATCGCAGCAGTCCGATCGTGGCGGTGGCCACCGCGCCTGGCCGGGGCGCCGTGGGGATCGTGCGGGTGTCGGGCCAGGGTTTGGCGCCCTTGGCCCAAGCCTTGTGCGGTCGCGCACTGACGCCCAGGCTGGCCACTTACGGGCCCATCCGCGATGCGAAAGGCGAGGCCATCGACCACGGCCTGACGATTTACTTCCCGGGGCCGCACAGCTTCACCGGTGAGGACGTGCTGGAATTGCAGGCCCACGGCGGCCCGGTGGTGCTGCAGTTGCTGCTGGCGCGCTGCCTGGAAGCATCCCGGGAGTTGGATGGCGCGACGGGCCGCGAACGCCTGCCCGGCCTGCGCGTGGCCGAGCCCGGCGAGTTCACCCAGCGCGCCTTTTTGAACGACAAGATCGACCTAGCCCAGGCCGAGGCCATCGCCGACCTGATCGACGCCAGCACCGAGGCGGCCGCGCGTTCGGCCACCCGATCCCTGGGCGGCGCGTTTTCCAAACAGATCGAGCTGTTGCGCGACCAGTTAATCAACCTGCGCATGCTGGTCGAGGCGACGCTGGATTTTCCGGAAGAAGAAATCGACTTTTTGGAAAAAGCCGATGCGCGCGGCCGCTTGAACCGCGTGGCGGCCACCCTGGACCAGGTGTTGCAGCAGGCCAAACAGGGCGCCTTGCTGCGCGAAGGCCTGCAGGTGGTGCTGGCCGGCCAACCCAACGCGGGCAAAAGCTCGCTGCTCAACGCACTGGCGGGGGCTGAGCTGGCCATCGTCACCCCGATCGCGGGCACCACGCGCGACAAGGTCAGCCAGACCATCCAGATCGAAGGCGTGCCGCTGCACGTGGTGGACACCGCCGGGCTGCGCGCCGAACACGAGGCCAGCGACGAGGTCGAGCGCATCGGCATGGCGCGCAGCTGGGAGGCCATCGCCCAGGCCGACGCGGTGCTGTTTCTGCACGACCTGACCCGCAGCGAGGACGCGGCCTATGTGGCGGCCGATGTGCAGATCGCGGGCAAGCTGCCGATTGGCGTGCCGGTGATCCACGTGTTCAACAAGGCCGACAGCGTGGGGGTGGCCGACCTGCAGTCCCTGGCGCACGAACCTGAGGGGCGGATGCTGGCCTTGTCGGCCAAGACGGGGGATGGCTTGGAAGCCCTGCGCCGCTTGTTGCTGGAGCAGGCCGGGTGGACGGCCGCGCCCGAGGGCGTGTTCATCGCCCGACAGCGGCATGTGCAGGCCCTGCGCTTGGCCAGTGAGCACCTGGACGGCGCGCAAGGTCACGCGGCCCTGGCCGATGGCGCGCTGGACTTGCTGGCCGAGGAACTGCGCCTAGCGCATAACGCCCTGGGCACGATCACCGGGGCGTTTTCGGCGGACGACCTGCTGGGTGAGATCTTCACCCGCTTCTGCATCGGTAAATGAACTGTGTGGCGTGGGCCATGGCGGGCTGCTGCTAAATAGCCACCACGAGCCCGGCCGGATCGTATAAATTTGGGCGATTGTGCGCTGCAGCGCAATTTGAGGAAAAGATGGAAGTCACTGAACTGGTTCAGGCCATCCAGACACTGAACACCGAAGACGTCTTTCGGCCGCGTCTGGACGCTCAGCAATGGCGGACGTTTTGCCAATACCTGACCCGCCACGAATTGCGCTCGGGCGATTTGCTGGTCAAGCAAGGTGACCATGACCGCACTGTGTACTTCCTCGGGCAGGGCTCCTTGCAGGTGTTTGTCACCGGTGGGGTGCCGGGGGCGGCGCGCATTGCCATCTTGCGGCCAGGATCGATGTGTGGCGAGCCGGGTTTGTTTGCCGACACACCGCGCATGGCCAACATCGAGGCCATGACCGGGTGTGTGATTTTTGCCTTGCGCCTGCAGCGTTTTGAAGAGTTGATTGCCCGGGTGCCGGGCGTGGCCGTGGAAGTGATGCGCGCGGCCGGTGGTGTCATGGCCATGCGCATGCGGGCCAATCTACAGCGCCAGGTGCCGTCTGCCTGAAGCGCCTCAAAAAAATGAGGGAGGTGGGTCAGGATGTTGATCAGTCAAGAGTTACGCCGCCCCACGATTTTAGTGGCTGACGATTCACCCCAGAACATCGAGTTGCTGTCGCGGGTGTTGGGACAAGAGTACCGGATCAAGGTGGCCACCTCGGGTGAGAAGGCCCTGAAGATCGCCTATTCAGACGAGCCGCCAGACCTGATCCTGCTGGACATCATGATGCCGGACCTGAGTGGTCTGGAGGTGTGCCAGCGCATCAAGGCCAACCCGGACCGCCGCCGCATCCCGATCATCTTCGTGACGGCCATGACCACGATCGAGGACGAGAGCCTGGGCCTGGCCATGGGCGCGGTCGATTACATCTCCAAGCCGATCAGCCCGCCGCTGGTGCAGGCGCGGGTGCGCACGCATCTGGCGCTGTACGACCAGTCACGAGAGCTGGAGCGCATGGTGGCGCAGCGCACGGCTGAGCTGGTGGCCACGCGCCAGCAGATCATTCGCCGTCTGGGCCGTGCCGCCGAGTTCAAGGACAACGAAACGGGCAACCACGTGGTGCGCATGAGCCACATTGCTCGCCTGGTGGCGCAGCAGGCGGGGTTGGGCCCGGAGGCCGTTCAACTGGTGTTCCAGACTGCGGCCATGCACGACCTGGGCAAGATTGGCGTGCCCGATCGCATCCTGCTCAAGCCCGGCCCGCTGACCGAGGACGAGTGGGTGCTGATGCGCCAGCATGCGCAGATCGGCGCTGACATCATCGGGCGACACGACAATGAGTTGCTGGCCACGGCCCGCGCCATCGCGCTCACCCACCATGAAAAGTGGGACGGCACCGGTTACCCGCAGGGCTTGAAGGGCGAACAAATCCCGCTGTATGGCCGCATCGTGGCGATTGCCGATGTGTTCGATGCCTTGATGATGCGTCGGCCTTACAAGCCGCCTCTGCCCGCCGCCGAGTCCCTGGCCATCATGGCCGACCAGAAGGGCTCGCACTTCGACCCCACGCTCCTGGACTGCTTCTTCCAGCAGCAGTTTGAGATCCTCAAGGTCATGGAGCTGTATTCCGATGACCGTGGGGCGATGACGGACCAGTGAGTGGCCCCGCGGCGGATCAGGCCCCTTGCCGCAAGGCCCTGAGCGCCGTGCCGGCCGCATCAAAGTCATAGCGGCCGAGGGCCTCGCACAACTCGCGGACGGTGGCCAGTTGCACCAGGCGAGGCCAGCCATCGACCAGGTCCTGTATCAGGTCTTGCGCCTGGGCATCGTTGTCGTTGATCAATTGGGATAGCTTCAGCCACTGGCCCTGGATGGCCGGGTCGCGCAGCGTCTGGCGGGCGTCCACCGTGTCGGTCTGGCCGGGTTGGACCAGTGAACGGATGTCGATGCGCACCGCGCTCAGGGCGGACAGGGTCTGGGCCAGGGCGACCTCCACCTCAGACGCTGTTGCATCAGGCTGGCAGACGCCTTCCAGTTCACCGGCCGCGTGCTGCAAGGCCATGGCACCGATGTTGCCGGCCAGGCCCTTGAGGGTGTGGGCCTGCCGCAAGGCGAGCTCAAGGTCTTGCTCGCGCAGGGCTTGCAAGAACAGCGGACCAAAGTCTTGCTGGGTTTTGTCGAAGCCTTTGAGCAGGCGGCGGTACAGGTCGAGGTTGCCCATGCAGCGGGCGATGCCGTCGCCGGTGTCCAGCGTGGTGAGCGCGGCTTCGGGGTTCAGGCCATGGGCTTTTTCAAGGTGCAGCTGGTGGCTGGCCTTGGGATTGGACGCGGGGTGCGCGGGGATGATCCAGCGGGCCATGATGTTGAACATCTGGCCCAGGTCGAGGGGCTTGGTGATGTGGTCGTTCATGCCGCTTTGCAGCACGCGGTCGCGGTCGGAGGCCATCGCGCTGGCGGTCATGGCAATGATGGGCAGGTTCTGCCATTCAGGCCGGGCGCGGATGCGTTCGGTGGCGGTGTAGCCGTCCATCACGGGCATCTGGCAGTCCATGAGGATGCCGTCGAACTGGGCGCCACTTTCCAGCTTGTCCAGTGCTTCGCGGCCGTTCATCGCGGTGACGACCTGGATGCCGGCACGCTCCAGCAGGTCGCAGGCCAGCTCCTGGTTCAAGGGCTGGTCTTCCACCAGCAGCAGGCGGGCGCCCGCCAACTGGCGTTGCGCCACTTCCAGCACTTTGCTGGTGTGGTGAGCGGTGGTGGGCACCTCCACGTGCTGGCCCAGGGCGCGCGAGATGCTGTCGTGCAGGGTGGAGGGCGTGACGGGTTTGTTCAGCACACCGGCCAGGCCCACGCCTTCGGCGGCGCGCAGGGCTTCGTCGCGGGCGAAGGCGGTGACCAGCAGCACGCAGGGGCGGTGCTCGGGCGGCAGGCTCAGGGCTTGGCGGGCGAAGGCGATGCCGTCCATGCCTGGCATCTTCCAGTCGGTCAGCAGCAGGTGATGGGGCAGGCCGGTCTGCTGCGCTTGGCGCATGCTCATCAGCGCTTGCTCGCCATCACTGGCCACTTCAACGTTCAAACCCAGGCGGCGCATCATGTCGCCGAGCACTTCACGCGCGGTGGGGTTGTCGTCCACCAGCAGCACGCGTCGGCCATGCAACTCGCTGGCCAGCAGGGCGCGGCGCGGCAGGGGCTGCGATTGCAGGCCGAAGCGCGTGGTGAAGTGGAAGGTGGAGCCCTTGCCCACCTGGCTGTCGACCCAGATTTTGCCGCCCATCATCTCGACCAGTTGGCGCGAGATGGTCAGGCCCAGGCCGGTGCCGCCGTATTGCCGCGTGGTGGAGCTGTCGCCTTGCGTGAAGGGTTGGAACAGGCGCTCCAGCAGCTCGGAGGACATGCCGATGCCGCTGTCGCGCACCCAGAAGTGCAGCTCGACTCGGTCGGCCTCCAGGCGGCGCACTTCGACCCCGATCAGGACGTCGCCGCGCTCGGTGAACTTGATGGCGTTGGTGCCCAGGTTGATGAGGATCTGGCCCAGGCGCATGGGGTCACCCACCAGCGAGGTGGGGATGTCGGGGTCGGCCGTGAAGAGCAGCTCCAGGCCTTTTTCTTCGGCCCGCACACCCAGCACGTCGGCCATGTTGTTGATGACCTGTTCGAGCTGGAAGTCGGCCGACTCCAGGGTGAGCTTGCCGGATTCGATCTTGGACACATCGAGGATGTCGTTCAGCACTTGCAGCAGGTTGCCCGCAGCACGGTGGGCCTTTTCGACGTAGTTGCGGGCGCGGCCGGACAGGTCTTCCATCAAGGCCAGGTGGGTCATGCCCATCACGGCGTTCATGGGGGTGCGGATCTCGTGCGACATGTTGGCCAGGAAGCGCGACTTGGCGTGCATGGCGGCCTCGGCGGCCAACTTGGCTTGGCGCATGGCGGTCTCGGCCTGTTTGCGCGGGGTGATGTCCTGCATGATGATGCAGAGTTGGCGCTGGCCACGGTCTTCAAAGGGGATGGCGACCATCTCGGCGTCGAACTGTTCGCCGTCCAGCCGGTTGTGTTTCCACTCAAAGCGAAAGATCTCGCGCTGGCCGATCTTCTGCAAGATGGCGCTGGTGCTTTGCTGCAGGGCGAGGTCGTCCTTGGCAATGGGCGGGCTCAGCGGTGGGGCCGAGGGCTGCAAGCCCAGCAGGGCCTGCTCGCTGCTGGCACCGAACATGGCGATGGCGGCGGCGTTGGCCCGGGTGATCTGGTTCTGCTCATCAAAGAAGAGGAAGCCCAGCGGCGCGTGGTTGAACACGGCCTCCGAGCGGGCCTGGGCCTGTTTTTGCTCAGTGGCATCCTGCCAGTAGCCGTTGTAGGTGATGTCGCCGTTGTCGTGGCGGGTGGGGGTGCCTTCGCAGCGCACCCAGCCGCTCTTGCCTGACAGGGTGACAGGGAACTCGATGCAGTCGGTGGGCGGGAGCAGGGCGGCCTGCCCGGCCAGGCGCCAGGGCAGTTCGGGATCCTCTGACAGTGCGGCGGCGTCCACCCCCAGCACTGCCTTGAGGCCTTGTCCAATGAAGGTGAAGTGTCCCCGGCCCTGGGCCGGTTGTTCGTAGCGAAACACCACCAGTGGCAGGGCGTGCGCCATGCTGCTCAGGGCGGTCTGGGCCTGCGTCAGCTCGTGCAGGCGGTGCGAACGCTGGCGCAGGTGGGCCATGGCCCAGTAGCCGGACACCAGCACCAGCGCAGCGGCGGCCAACCAGCTCAGCACGGTGGTGCTTTCATTCTCCAGCGGGCTCAAGGTCCAGGCGGTCAGTCCGCCGTAAGACAGGGCTTGTTGCTGGGCCAGGTAGCGTTGCCCTTCGATGGTGACCTGGGTGACGGCGTGGTCCCTGACCTTCAGTGGGGCCGAGGCCCATGGCAAGTCCTGGAGCTTGCGCATGTACAGGCGCTCGGCCTGCACGGGATCCATGGTCATCGGCCCTTGCATGGGCGCGCGCTTGAGTGTTTCGATGCCGTGGCTGCCCACCAGCACCACGCCCTGCGTGTCGGTGATGAACAGCAGGCGATGTGGGTCGTCGAACAGGCGTTGCAGGGCTTCGGGGGGCTGCTTGATGGCGATGACGCCGGCGGTCGCGTCGTTCTGGTCCACGCGAGTGGCGAAGAAGAAGCCCGGGATGCGGGTGATGCGGCCCACGGCGAATTGCGTGCCGTTGCCGCTTTCGAGGGTGTCGTTGAAGTAGCGCCTTGTTTTGAAGTTGGCGCCCAACACATTGACAGCCTCTTTCAGGCGCGCATTGGCCACCACGGTGCCAAAGCGGTCGATCAGGTAGATGTCGTGAATGTTGAAATCGTCGGCGGTCTGGCGCATGAGTTGCGAGATCTCGCGCACATCGTTGCGTTTGGACAGCGCGGCCTGCAGCCCCGGGCGGTCGTCCTCGGTCAAGGTGGCCGAATTCTCGACCACCGAGTCCTTCAGGAATTGGTGCACGGCGATCTGTCGCCCAAGGGCTCGGGGCAGGGCCTGCAGTTGTTGGAAGGTGAAGGTGAGCGAGTCGCTCAGGCTGTCCAAACGGTGCCGCGAGCTTTGCAACTGTTCGACACGGTGGTCGTCAATGTCTTGCTGGATCAGCCAGAAGGCCCCACCTCCCACCAGCGCGGTCCAGAGCAAGGCCACAGCACCCCACCGCTGGTGGGCGTTGGCGGATCTGCCCTGCAGGGGTGTTGCCGAAGCCTCCATGGGCATGCTCTCCGGATTATTAGTTCGGTCAGTGTGCCTTCTCTTGATGCCAAGCTGCCAGGGAATTGGCCCGCGCTTTCATCCTTTGAGCAACATACTTTCGGCCCGCGCCAGGTTTTGTGGCCGACCGGACAGCACCAGGGTGTCGCCCGCCTCCAGGACCAGCCCATGGTCGGGCGCCACCACCGCGCCATTGGCGCGCCGCACCGAGACCACAGCCACGCGCATCTCCTCGGCGGCCAGGGACTGGGCCAGGGTGTGGCCCACGCAGGCCGCGTTGGCGCCCAGGTTGACCGATTGCAGGCGCTGCAACTCCAGTTCGTCCACGCTGTCGTCGTCGTCACCGTGGAAGTAGTCGCGCATCAGGCCATAGCGCGCCTGACGCTGCTCTTGCACCATGCGGAGCACGCGGCGCATGGGCACGCCCACCAAGGCCAGGGCTTGCGAGGCCAGCATCAGCGAGCCTTCGATGGCTTCGGGCACGACCACGGTGGCCCCGGCAGCCTGGAGTTCGTCCAGCGCACTGTCGTCCAAGGTGCGCACGAGCACCGGCACCTCGGGCGCGTGTTGGCTGACCAGGTGCAGGATCTTCTTGGCGGAAGGGGTGTTGTGGTAGGTGATGACCACGACGCTGGCCCGCGCCAGGCCAGCGGCCACCAGGCTTTGCGGCCGGGTGGCATCGCCAAAGACCACGCTTTGACCTGCGGCGGCCGCCTGCTGCACGCGGTCAGGGTCCAGGTCCAGCGCCATGTAGGGGATTTTTTCCAGGTCCAGCAGGCGTGCCAGGTTTTGACCACTGCGGCCATAACCGCAGATCAGCACGTGCTTTTCGGTGCCGATGGCCTTGGACGCAATCTTGGTCATCGCCAGCGATTGCAGCAGCCAGTCGCTGGACGACAGTTTCATCACCAGTCGGTTGCTGCCCAGGATCATGAAGGGCGTGGCCAGCATGGACAGCACCATCGCGGCCAGCACCGGGCTTTGCGCGCGCTCGGGCAGCAGGTGGTTGTCGGTGGCCAGAGACAGCAGCACAAAGCCAAACTCACCCGCTTGCGCCAGGTACAGGCCGGTGCGCAGGGCCACGCCGGTGTCGGCGCCAAACACCTGGCGCGCCAGCGCGGCGATCAGGCCGAACTTGAACAGCACGGGCAAGGTCGTCAGCACGATGACCAGGGCCCAGCTGTCGACCACGATGTGCCAGTCCAGCTTCATGCCGATGGTGATGAAGAACAAGCCCAGCAACACGTCGTGAAAAGGGCGGATGTCGGTCTCGACCTGGTGTTTGTATTCGGTTTCAGCGATCAGCATGCCTGCCAGAAAAGCGCCCAGCGCCATCGACAGGCCGGCGTGTTCGGTCAGCCACGACAGGCCCAGGGTGACGAGCAGCAGGTTGAGCATGAACAGCTCTTCGCTCTTGCGGCGCGCCACCAGGGTCAGCCACCAGTGCATTACTTTTTGCCCGCCCACCAGCAGCAGGGTCAGCACCACGGTGGCCTTGGCGGCGGCGATGGCGAGGGTCTTGAGCAGGTCGCCACCGCTGTCACCCAGGGCCGGGATCAGCACCAGCAAGGGCACCACGGCCAGATCCTGAAACAACAAGATGCCCATGACGCGACGGCCATGCTGGCTGTCCAGTTCCAGCCGCTCGGCCATCATCTTGACCACGATGGCGGTGCTGCTCATGGCCAGCGCGCCGCCCAGGGCCACGGCGCTTTGCCAATTCAGTGACCAGCCCAGCAGCCCATGCTCGATGTTGAAATAAGGCAGCACGGCATCGAGCGCGAAATAGCCGACCAGGGTGGCCAGCATGGTCACGCCCACCTGGCTGAACCCCAGGCCAAACACCAGCGAGCGCATGCTCTTGAGTTTGGGCAGGTTGAACTCCAGCCCGATCACGAACATCAGGAACACCACGCCGAACTCGGCCAGTTGGCGCACGCCGGCTGAATCCTTGGCCAGCGCCAGGGCATTGGGCCCGATCACCACGCCCACCGCCAGGTAGCCCAGCATCGGTGGCAGCTTCATCAGCCGGCACAGCACCACACCCAGCACGGCGGCAAACAGGTACAGCAAGGTGAGGTCGAGCGTGGAGGCCATCTTGTCCCTAGAATCCTCTGATCCTACCCGGTGCATTCATGACGCAATTGTCCCTTTCCTCCCCCTCTGCGGTCGTTGATGCTGCAGCCTTTGTCGCGATGGCCCAGCAGGCGCTCGACATCGAGTCCCAGGCCTTGCTGGGCCTGCGCGAGCGTTTGAACGGCGAAGCCGGTGAGGCCTTCGCGCGTGCCGTGCAGGCCGTGTTGGCGTGCCGGGGGCGGGTCGTGGTGATGGGCATGGGCAAGAGTGGCCATGTGGGACGCAAGATCGTGGCCACCCTGGCCTCCACCGGCACCCCGGCCATGTTCGTGCACCCGGCCGAGGCCCACCATGGCGACCTGGGCATGGTCACGCCCGGCGATGTGGTGCTGGCCATCTCCAACTCCGGCGAAAGCGAAGAGCTGACGGCCCTGTTGCCCTTGCTCAAACGACAAGGCGTGGTGCTGCTGGCCATGACCGGGCGCCCGCAATCGTCGCTGGCCCGCCACGCCGACATCGTGCTGGACTGCGCCGTGGCGGTCGAGGCCTGCCCCCTGAACCTGGCCCCCACCGCCAGCACCACCGCGCAGATGGCCCTGGGCGATGCCCTGGCCGTGACCCTGCTGGATGCGCGCGGCTTCAAGGCCGAAGACTTTGCCCGCTCACACCCGGGCGGCTCCCTGGGCCGCAAGTTGCTGACGCACTTGCGCGATGTCATGCGTTCAGGCGATGCCTTGCCCCGCGTTCTGCCGCAAGCCGCGTTCAGCGATGTGATGCGAGAGATGAGCGCCAAGGGCCTGGGCGCCGCCATCGTGGTCGATGCCGCAGGCAAGGTGCTGGGCGTGTTCACCGACGGCGACCTGCGCCGCAAGATCGAAGCGGGCGTGGAGTTGCGCAGCGCCACCGCCGAGCAACTGATGACGCCCGGTCCGCGCACCATCCGTGACGATGTGCTGGCCGCCGAGGCCGTGGCGCTGATGGAAACCCACCGCGTCAACACCCTGCTGGTGGTCGATGCCGATGGCGTGCTGACCGGCGCCATCACCACCAACGACCTGATGCGCGCGAAGGTGATCTGACATGCGAGCTCTCAACCCCACCTTGTCTTTCTCGGCCGACCTGCGGCCCTTCGCCCGGGGCATCCGCGCCGCCATCTTCGACGTCGATGGCGTGCTGACCGATGGCACTTTGTTCATCAGCGAGTCGGGCGAAACGCTCAAGGCTTTCAATGCGCTGGACGGCCATGGCCTCAAGTTGCTGGCCCAAGGCGGCATCACGCCCATCGTCATCACCGGGCGCGATTCGCCCGCCGTGCGCCGCCGTTTGAAGGACCTGGGACTGGTCCATGCCGTGTTTGGCGCGCACGACAAACTGGCCGCCGCCGAACCGCTGCTGGCCTCGCTTGGCCTGCCCTGGCGCGATGTGGCCGTGATGGGCGACGACTGGCCCGACCTGCCCTTGATGGTGCGCGCCGGCTTTGCCTGTGCACCGCTCAATGCCCATGCCGAGGTGAAAGCTGTGGCCCGCCACGTGACCACCTTGCGGGGCGGCGAAGGCGCGGCGCGCGAGTGCTGTGATCTGCTGTTGTGGGCCACCGGCCGCTACGAGGCCTTGCTGCGCGGCCACCTGGAAACCCTGGACACCACGTCCGACGGTGCGGCACCATGAGCACCAAGCCATGGCTCACAGCGCTGGACCATGCCCGTGCTGCCATGCCCATGGTGGTGTTGTCCGGCCTGGCTGCCTTCACCTGGTGGTTGGTGCAGTCGGCCCCCTCGCTGGACGGTGCCCGCCCGGCGGCCAAGGCCTCCTCCAGCCCCGACTACGAATTGCAGAAAGCCCGGATCGAACGTTACAACCCGGATGGCCGCCTGATTGCCATCCTGGACGGTCAGACCATGCGCCACTACGCCGACGGCGATCGCCTTGAAATCGATGCCGTGCAGTTGTCGGCCCGCGACCTGCAGGGCCAGCACGTGCAGGGCGTGGCCCGCCAAGGCCAGGCCAATGGCAGCCAGGACACCGTGTTGCTGCAAGGCGGCGCGCGCGTGGTGGCCACGCCTGCATCCGGGGCGGCCGTCAAGGGCCAGCGCGTCGATCAGTCGCCCGTGGTCATTGAAGGTGAAATGCTGCGCTTCAACACGCGAGAGCGCGTGGTGAGCTCGGAGTTGCCGGTCAAGATCACGCACGCCCAGGGGCAGATCCTGGGCGGCAACCTGCGGTATGAAGAAGGCACCCGAGTGGGCGAGCTGGGCAACCGTGTTCATGGGCGGTACGACGCGCCCCCTCGCCGGTGACCGATCACCCGGCGTCGCAGCGGCCTCTGGCCTTCATCACGGGGGCCTCCAGCGGCATCGGCCAAGCCCTCGCCGCGCGCTATGTGCAAGCAGGTTGGCGTGTGGCCCTGGTGGCGCGGCGCGCCCAGCAGATGAACGACTGGGCTGCGCAGCAAGGCTGGCCCGCCGACCGCTGGGCCGTGCATGGCGCCGATGTGCGCGATGAAGCCCAGGTGCTGGCTGCCGCCAGCGACTGTCTGCGCACGCAAGGTTTGCCCGACGTCGTGATTGCCAACGCCGGCATCAGTGTGGGGGTGGACCTGTCCCTGGCCGAAGACCTGCCGGTGCTGCGCGACCTGCTGGAGACCAATGTGATGGGCGTGGCCTCGACATTCCAGCCCTTCATCGCGCCCATGCGCGAGCGTGGTTCGGGCACCTTGGTGGGGGTGGCGAGCGTGGCTGCCATGCGCGGTTTGCCGGGCCATGCCGGTTACTGCGGGGCCAAGGCCGCCGTGGTCCACCTGTGCGAAACCCTGCGGGGCGAGCTCAGGCCTTTTGGCCTGAAAGTGGTCACCATCGCGCCCGGCTATATCGACACACCGCTGACCCAGGGCAACGACTACCCCATGCCCTTCCTCATGACGCCCGACGCTTTTGCCGACCGCGCCTTCAAGGCCATTGAAGCAGGCGTGCGCTTTCGCGTCATTCCCTGGCCCATGGGCGTCGTGGCGGCGGTGTTGCGCTTCATGCCGCGTTGGCTGTTCGACGCCGTGGTGGGCGCGCAAAAACACCGCAAGAAGCGCCGCCGCTGATTGGGCGCGGGCATGAAAAAAGGCGACGCCTTGAAGCACCGCCTTTTTGCAGATCGCCGTGACCCTTTCAGGCCACGAAGCGATTTTTAGTAACCGCCGCCGCCGTAGCCGCCGCCGCCACCGGAGCGGCCACCGCCGCCACCACCGTAGCCGCCGCCGCCACCACCGGAACGGCCACCACCACCGCCGCCGCCGCCGCCGTAGCCGCCGCCACCACCTTCACGACGGCCACCGCCGCCGCCACCACCGTAGCCGCCGCCACCACCACCGCCGCCGGCGCCACCACCGCTACCGCCGCCACCGTAGGGGCTGCGGAAACCGCTGGGACGCTCTTCACGAGGACGGGCCTCGTTCACCACGATGGCGCGGCCAGCCAGGGATTGGCCATTCATGCCATTGACAGCAGCTTGTGCTTCTGGGTCGGTGCCCATTTCAACGAAACCAAAGCCCTTGGAGCGACCGGTGTCGCGGTCCATCATGACCTTGGCGGAGCTGACTGCTCCAAATTGCGAGAAAGCATCTTGCAGATCCTGATCGCGCACGCTGTAGGCCAGATTGCCCACGTAAAGTTTGTTGCCCACGAGAGAGCTCCTTTCAAAGTAACCATGTGGAGCTTCAACCCATCAGGACCCATTCCATCGAAGGTGCCGCTTCCAGACACAGACTCGCACATTATGGGTGAGACTTTATTGTCTGGCCAATATTTTCAAGCGTTTTCAACCCTTATTTGTGCGCATATGTCAACCCACTGACCCGGCTGTTGTGCTTCTCCCTCAATCCTGGCTAAGGGCTTGCCCCTATGATTTGACTTATGCCCACCACCTCTTTTCATCACCCGCAAGGGTCGTCCTTTGCCCAGCGATTTGACTGGTGGCGCGCCCTGGTCCGGGTCCTGGCCAGTGTCGAGGCGATCCGCGATGGTCGCGCCATGTACGTGTTGTTGGCCAGCTTCGCGGCGACCGGGTTGGCGGTGGCCAGTGCCCAAGCCTCGATGGCCCGCAGCGAGTTGCCCTGGGCCATCGGACAAGGTGCCGCCGCCTTGTTCATCGCGTTTTACGGCAGCAATGCCGCGGGCCTGATGCTGATGGATCGGGCCATGGGTCGGCCTGACCGTGACGTGGCCCAGGCGCTGGAAGATGCGCTGGGCATTGCGCACCGTCTGCTGGTGTCCCTGGTGGTGATCTTGCTGGCGGCTGCTGTGCTGGCGGGCGCGGTGCTCGGGCTGTTCTGGCTGTGTTCCTTGCCCAAGGTCGGGCCCTGGCTGTTCGTGGTGGTCGTGCCCCTGACCGTGGTGGTGCTGGGGCTGGCCTTGGTGGCGGGGGCGTCCATCGTGGGTCCGCTGGCAGGGCCCTCGGTCTGGGCCGGGGCCTCGTCGCTCGAAAGCCCGCGCATCTTGTGGCGACTGATCCGCGAGCAATTGCTGCAGGCGGCGGTGCTGATGGCGTCCTTGAGCGTGGTCACAGCCCTGGTGGGCGCGGGCGCCAGCTTCGTGGTGATTGCCGGCGGGCGCGTCATGGCCTTGCTGTCGATCTGGCTGCTGGATGTGGATGTGGCGCCCGAGTTGTTCATGGCCGGCCTGTTCGGCCACAGCCTGCGCGGCGTGCCGGTGGCCAGTGTGCCCGCCGATGCGGTGCCGTACATCTCAGCGGCCTCTGTGGGCGGGGGCGTGGTGTTCGCACTGGGCCTGGTGCTGCCCACCCTGGTCTACCTGCGGGGGGTGTGCGAAATCTACGTGACTTTGCGCGAGCGGATGTTCGACACCGACGCGCACCTGGCCCGCTTAAAAATGAGCCAGGTAACCGCCATCGACCGCCAAGGTCTGGCCGGTGATGTAGCTGGCGGCGCCTGAGGCCAAAAACACCACCGCCCCGGCGATTTCATCCGGGCGGCCCCAGCGGCCGAGCGAGGTGCGTTGGCCCAGCCAGCCCGCCACCGTGGCGTCGTCCACCATGGCCTGGTTGGCTTCGGTGGCGAAGTAGCCCGGTGCCACGGCATTGACCGTGATCCCGCGTGGTCCCAACTCGGCGGCCAAGGCGCGGGTGAGGGCGTCCAGCCCGCCTTTGGCCGTGGTGTAAATCACGTCGCCCGCGCGCGAAATCGGGCCAGCGATCGAGGTGATGTTGATGATGCGACCCCCCGCAGCGCTGCCCTGGCCCGTGGGCATGAGGTGGGCTGCCCGCCGGGCCAATTCCAGCGGGGCGACCAGGTTGACCTCCAGCAGGCGGCGCACATCGGCCAGGGCGAAATCGTCCAGGGGCCGGCGGTCGCGCTGGCCCACGTTGTTGACCAGGATGTGCAAGGCGCCGTGGCGCTGGTGCAATTGGTCCATCGCGCGCGCCACCGCGTCGGCGTTGCTGATGTCGAACACGGCGGGGTGGGCCTGGCCGCCCAAGGCCTGGATGCCCTGGACGGCCGCATTGACAGACTCTTCGTGGCGGCCATTGACCAGCACCTGCGCGCCGGCCTGGGCCAGGGCTTGGGCCATGTTCAGGCCCAGGCCGCGGGCTGAACCGCTGACCAGGGCCAGGCGACCATCCAGGCGAAAGGGGTGGGGCGGGGTGTGGGCGAGGGGCATGGCCGATACGATAGGGCTTTTTTGCCATGACCATGATGCCCGAGCCTTGCCCTTGCGGATTGCCCGCCACGTACCTGGCATGCTGCGGGCGCTACCACGCGGGTCCGTTGGCCGGACAAGCGCCCACGCCCGAGGCTTTGATGCGTTCGCGGTACAGCGCCTTTGTCAAAGACCTGCGCGATTACTTGCTGAGCACCTGGCATCCCTCCACCCGCCCGCCAAGGATCGAGGCGCCCGAACCCGGCCTGAAATGGCTGGGTCTGACGGTGCGCCAGGCCGGGATGGCGGGGCAAGACCGGGGCACGGTGGACTTCGTGGCGCGCAGCAAGCTGGGTGGCCGCGCGCACCGTTTGCACGAGATCAGCGCCTTTGTCCGGGAAGGGGGGCGCTGGTACTACGTCGATGCCCCCCCAAATGCGGGGTTAATGCCAGACTAAAAGGGCTTCCCCGCAAGACAAGTTCTGGGCAAATCCGTATGGTCCGAACTTGTAGTCCACGCATTAGACGAAGCGCATCACATGTTGCCCTCATTCGACCTCGACCCAGTCAAAACCATGATGCTGATCCTTGGCGGATCAGCCGTGGCGATCACTGCCCTTGAGGGGGTGCTGATCGCGCACAACCGGGGGCCTGAGGCCTACGACTGGAAGGCGTTCTGGACCACGATCCGCATCAACCTGTGCCGGGCCATCGTGGAATCCATCCCCATGGGCGTCGTGATTGGCGTGGCCTTGCCCTTCGGCGCCTGGGCCTATGAGCACCGCCTGTTCACCGTGCCGATGGACACCTGGTGGGGCTGGGTGGCCATGTTCTTGTGCACCGAGTTCTTCTATTACTGGTTGCACCGCACCGGCCACCGGGTGCGCTGGTACTGGGCTTCGCATGCCATCCACCATTCGGGCAACCAGTACAACCTGTCGGCGGCTTTCCGGCAGTCGGTCACCGGCAAGATTTCGGGCGGCTTCGTGTTCTTCGCGCCTCAGTGCTTCCTGGGTTTCTCGCCGGAGGCCGTGCTGATCTCGTATGGCGTGAACCTGGCCTACCAGTTCTGGATCCACACCGACCTGATCAACAAGATGGGCTGGATGGAGGGCTGGCTGAACACGCCGTCGGCCCACCGCGTGCACCACGCCGCCAACGTTGAATACCTGGACGCCAACTACGGCGGCACCATCATGGTCTTCGACCGGCTCTTTGGCACCTACGTGCCCGAAAAAGAAGGCGTGCCGATCCGCTATGGCCTGGTCAAGCAGGTGACGACCAACAGCGCGATCAAGATCTTGTTCGCTGAATGGATCGGCATTTTCAAGGATGTGTTCCGCGCGCGGCGCGTGCGTGATGCGCTGGGCTACATGTTCATGCCGCCAGGTTGGGCGCCTGACGGCCGGGGCCTGACCACCGAAGACCTGCGCCGCGAGATGAAGGCCCTGACCGGCTCACCCACGGGCGTGCCCCCTGACGAGTTGCTGGACCGCCGGCCCATGGCCCGGGGCGCCCTGGCGGCTGATGACGATGCCGAGCTGGCATTCAAATCCGTCCGCTGAGCTTTATTTGGCGTTTTACGGCCGGTCAGCAGGCGGTGGTGTCCGCTTCCAGCCGGGTGAGCCACCGCATGGCGTGCTGCCGATCGGTGCCGCACATCTCGGCTGAGGGCTGAAGCGATCCGCACACGGCGGGCCGCTCAGGCCGGCCAAACAACTGACAACGCCAATCAGCCGCCAGGTGCGGACAGGGCATGCCTGCGGGCTTGCCTTGTGGCAAGCCCGGCATGGGCGATGAAATGGAGGGGGCAATGCAACACGCGGCGCAGCCTGGGCGGCAGTTCATGGCCTGCATTGTCTGTCGGTCACCGCGCTGGTTTTGGAAAAAAAGCCCTGTTTTAATGTTCTTCGCGATGACAGCGCTTGTTGGATGGGAATCCTAGCGACGCGGGCTAGATTTGCAAACCCCCTAGTTTCACGCTCTGGTTTGACGACGGGCTGACCGCGTGCGCCAGGCCAGCGCGGCCAAGCCGACGCCCATCAAGGCCCAGGTGCCGGGTTCAGGAACGGCTTGCAAGGTGCCGACGATGATGCCGCCCTCACGGAAAGCCATGGCGCTGTCCAGCAGTTTGGGCAGGCCCGAGGCATCGACCTTGAAGTGCGCCCAGCCGAAAGAGGTGTAGAACGAATCGTCGTAGCTGAAGCCGGGGTCGGTGTAACTGCGGGTTTTGGCGGCCAGGTAGAAGTCGCTGCCCACCGTGAGGGGTGGGTTGCTGAACACATTGGCGGCCAATGCGCTGGAGGCCTGAGTGAACACGTCGCCGGCTTTCACCACGTACATGACCGCCCCTTCGTCGAGATTCACCGTGACGCCGTTGAGCTTGCCCGCAGCGTAGCTCATGAACACGCCCGTGAAGTCGCCTTCGGGCGTCTGGTCCACGCTGACGGAAAAATTGTCGCCCACCGAACCAGTGAAGGGAGAGAGCTGCCAATGACCGGCTTCGACCAGGGCGTGCGCCTGTGCGCACAGGGCCAGGGCCACGATGCCCACGGCTTGTTTGATGGGTGATGCTTTCATGAGTCCTCCTGAATTGTGGAAAACACCCCATGAACATGGGATGTTGAATGCGATGGTATGGGCGGGACCGATCTTTGGCATTCGGGATTACCCAATTTCCGGACTACTGGCCAAGGGGATGCAAATGCCCCGCGTCAGTGGCTATTTCAGTACAATCCCAGGTTGCCCAAAAATGAGGCAACTGTCCTGACTTGCGCGAGGTGGCCCATGCTGTACCCCAAAGAATTCGACGTCATCGTGGTGGGTGGTGGCCATGCTGGCACCGAAGCCGCCTTGGCCGCCGCCCGCATGGGCTGCGCCACCTTGCTGCTGAGCCACAACATCGAGACGCTGGGCCAGATGAGTTGCAACCCGTCCATTGGCGGCATTGGCAAAGGGCACCTGGTCAAGGAGATCGACGCGCTGGGCGGCGCCATGGCGGCTGCTACTGACGAGGCCGGCATTCAGTTTCGCATCCTGAACTCTTCCAAGGGGCCCGCGGTGAGGGCAACCCGCGCTCAGGCCGACCGCATCCTGTACAAGGCCGCCATCCGCACGCGCCTGGAGAACCAAGCCAACCTTTGGCTGTTCCAGCAGGCGGTGGACGACTTGATGGTGGAGTCGGACGGGGTGAATGAGCGTGTGGTGGGCGCCGTCACCCAGGTGGGCATCCGCTTTCGGGCCAAGACGGTGGTGCTGACGGCCGGCACCTTCCTGGACGGCAAGATCCACGTCGGGCTGCAAAACTACAGCGCTGGGCGGGCAGGTGATCCGCCAGCGGTGTCGCTGTCGGCGCGCTTGAAGGAGTTGAAGCTGCCTCAAGGCCGCTTGAAGACCGGCACGCCGCCGCGCATCGATGGCCGCAGCATCGACTTCAGCCAGCTGACCGAGCAGCCCGGTGATGGCATGGACGGCCACAGCCCCGTGCCCGTGTTCAGTTTTTTGGGCTCGGCCGACCAGCACCCCGCGCAGTTGCCCTGCTGGATCACGCACACCAACCAGCAAACGCACGACATCATCCGCTCCGGCTTTGACCGCAGCCCCATGTTCACCGGCGTGATCGAGGGGGTGGGCCCGCGTTATTGCCCCAGCATCGAAGACAAGATCAATCGTTTTGCCGACAAGGACACGCACCAGATTTTCCTGGAGCCCGAAGGTCTGACCACGCACGAGTTCTACCCGAACGGCATCAGCACCTCTCTGCCTTTCGACATCCAGTTGGCCGCGCTCCAGTCCATGCCCGGTTTGCAGAACGCGCACATCCTGCGCCCCGGCTACGCCATCGAGTACGACTATTTTGATCCGCGCGAGCTCAAGTCCAGCTTTGAGACCAAATCCATCCGTGGGCTGTACTTCGCCGGCCAGATCAATGGCACCACCGGCTATGAAGAAGCTGGCGCGCAAGGTTTGTTCGCAGGCCTGAATGCGGCTTTGCAGGCTAAGGATCAAGACCCATGGTTACCCCGCCGCGACCAGGCCTACCTGGGCGTGTTGGTCGATGACCTGATCACCAAGGGCGTGACCGAGCCTTACCGCATGTTCACCAGCCGGGCTGAGTTCCGCCTGCAACTGCGTGAAGACAATGCCGACATGCGCCTGACCGAAGCAGGCCGCGAGTTGGGCCTGGTGGACGATGTGCGCTGGGCGGCCTTCAACCGCAAACGCGACGCTGTTTCACGTGAAACAGAGCGCCTGCGCGCCCAGTGGGTTCGCCCGGCCACCTTGCTGGCCGCCGACGCAGAGCGCCTGGTGGGCAAGGCTTTGGAGCGCGAGTACAGCTTGGCCGATTTGTTGCGCCGCCCGGCAGTGCATTTTGATGTGGTGGCCGAGGTGAGTGCCATCGCGCACCAAGCGCAAGCCATGTTGAATGCCGACAAGGTGGCGGCAGGGCAGGGCACTGTTTCACGTGAAACAGTGCCGGTATCGCGCGCCACACTGCAGGCCGAACTTGGCAAGACCCTGGCCGATGCCGTGATCGAGCAGGTCGAAATCAGCATCAAGTACGCTGGGTACATCAACAAGCAGAACGACGAGGTGGAGCGATCGGCCCACTTTGAGAGCTTGCAATTGCCTGCCGAGTTGGATTACCAGCTGGTGCCAGCCTTGAGTTTCGAGGTGCGCCACAAGCTGAGCAAGCATCGGCCTGAGACGCTGGGCCAGGCCTCGCGCATCTCCGGCGTGACGCCTGCGGCGATCTCGCTGTTGCTGATTCACCTGAAAAAAGGGCGCTTCAAAGGCTTCGGCCGTGTGCCCGAAGAAGCCAGCCTGACCTGACCCCGCGTGCACATGAATAACCACATCAGACCTTCACCCGCCCCCGGATCGGGGCCAGACTTGGCCGCAGAACTTCGCCGTGCCTTGGTGGGGCTGGACCTGGGCGCCGCCCCGGCACTCACCGACCACCAGATTGAGCAGTTGCTGGCCTATGTGGGCATGCTGGGCCAATGGGGCAAGACCTACAACCTGACGGCGGTGCGCAACCCGGCCGAAGTGCTGAGCCTGCATTTGCTGGACAGCTTGGTGGTGCGCGCGCCGCTTTGGCGGCACCTGCAAGGGCAGTCGGCTGCCGTGCTGGACGTGGGCAGTGGTGGCGGTTTGCCTGGGGTGGTCCTGGCCATCACCATGCCGCAACTGGAGGTGGTCTGCGTGGACTCCGTGGCCAAAAAAGCCGCCTTTGTCCGACAGGTGGCGGCCGAGTTGCGCCTGCCCAACCTCAAGGCCGAGCATTCGCGCGTGGAAGACCTCAAGGCAAAACCCTGGCAGGTGATCACTTCGCGGGCCTTCGCCTCGTTGCATGACTTCGTGGCCTTGACCCAGCATTTGCTGGCACCACAGGGCGTGTGGATGGCCATGAAAGGCAAGCATCCCGTGGATGAAATCACCGCCTTGCCTGATGGCGTGAGTGTGTTTCACGTGGAACAACTGCAGGTTCCTGGGCTGGATGCCGAGCGGTGCTTGGTCTGGATGCGCCAGTAGCAAGGGATAATGGCGGCATGCCGCACATCTTCTGCATTGCCAACCAAAAGGGCGGGGTCGGCAAGACCACCACCACCGTCAACCTGGCGGCCGGCTTGGCCCAAGTCGGCCAGCGCGTCCTCATCGTCGATCTTGACCCGCAAGGCAACGCCACCATGGGCTCAGGCGTGGACAAGCGCACCTTGGCGAACACCGTCTACGACGTGCTGCTGGAAGACGTGACCATCGCCGAGGCGCGCCAGCGCAGTCCCAAGGGCGGCTATGACGTGTTGGGCGCCAACCGCGATTTGGCCGGTGCCGAGATCGAACTCGTGCCCCTGGAGCGGCGCGATCGGCGCCTAAAAACCGCGCTTGAGGCCGTGGCCGCAGAGTATGACTTCGTGCTGATCGACTGCCCCCCGTCACTCAGCCTGTTGACCCTCAATGGCCTGACCTGCGCCCATGGCGTGATCGTGCCCATGCAGTGTGAATACTTCGCACTGGAAGGCCTGACCGACCTGGTCAACACCGTCAAGCAAGTGCACGCCAACTTGAACCGTGATCTGCAACTGATCGGCCTGTTGCGGGTGATGTACGACCCGCGCATCACGCTGCAGCAGCAAGTGAGCGATCAACTCAAGGCCCACTTTGGCGACAAGGTGTTCAACACCGTGATCCCGCGCAATGTTCGCCTGGCCGAGGCGCCCAGCTATGGTGTGCCGGGCGTGGTGTTCGACCCCAGCTCCAAGGGCGCCCAGGCCTTCGTGGCCTTTGCCCAGGAAGTGGTCGAGCGGGTGGCGAACAAGTCGTTGGTCTGAACAAGCCAGAATCCGGGCATGACGACGTCATTCTTCATCCTCCCAGGCTGGCACGACTCGGGGGCGAAGCACTGGCAAAGCCGCTGGCCACAGCTTCACGGGCAGCAAGTCCCATTCTTGAAGGTGGACCAAGACGACTGGGTGTGGCCCAAACGAGGCGACTGGATGATGAACCTGGACGAGGTTTTGCTGGCCGGCCCGGGCTTGGCGCAAAGACCTGCCATCCTGGTGGCCCACAGTCTGGGCTGCCACCTGGTGGCGGCGTGGGCGGCCCATTCCCAACACACGCACCGCGTCAAAGGGGCTTGGCTGGTGGCTCCACCCGACCTGGATGGGCCGCCCAATGCCGCGACCGCCGCGCCGCAATTGCAGAGCTGGCGCAGTGTGGTGCGGCGGCAGCTGCCTTTTCCAGCCATCGTCCTGGCATCGCGCACCGATCCCTACGCCGCGTTTGAGCGCAGCCAGGTGCTCGCTCAGGATTGGGGCGCAGAGCTGCAGGACCTGGGCGACGCAGGCCATGTCAACGAAGCCTCCGGCCATGGCGACTGGCCCGACGGCTGGCGCGATCTGCAAGCGACGGTGTCCGGCTGGTGAGTTGAAGTGGCTGACGCGGTTCACTCGGAAACTGACGGACAATCCCCCGCTATGGCGACCAAAAAATCCAAAGGCCTGGGGCTGGGCCTGGAGGCCTTGCTGGGCCCCAAAGTCAGCGACACTCCCGCAGCTCCGGCCGCCGAAGGCCCCCCCACGACCTTGAAGCTGTCACTGATGCAGGCCGGCAAGTACCAGCCGCGCACGCGCATGGACGAGGGCTCGCTGTACGAGCTGGCCGAGAGCATCCGCACCCAGGGCATCATGCAGCCGATCCTGGTGCGGCCCATCGGCGAGGGGCGCTACGAGATCATCGCGGGTGAACGCCGCTCGCGCGCCGCCAAGCTGGCCGGCCTGACCGAAGTGCCGGTGCTGGTCAAAGATGTGCCCGACGAATCGGCCGCCGTGATGGCGCTGATCGAGAACATCCAGCGCGAAGACCTGAACCCGCTGGAAGAAGCCCAAGGCCTGCAACGCCTGACGCAAGAATTCGGCATGACCCACGAACAGGCCGCCCAATCGGTGGGCCGCTCACGCAGCGCCGCCAGCAACCTGCTGCGCCTGCTGAATCTGGCCGACGCGGTGCAAGGCATGCTGATGGCCGGTGACATCGACATGGGCCACGCCCGCGCCCTGCTGTCGCTCGACAAGGCCCAGCAGGTCACCACCGCGCACGAGATCGCGGGCAAGAAGCTCAGCGTGCGCGATGCGGAAAAACTGGTCAACAAGCAGATTGGGGCAGGGCGGCAGACGCCGCTGATGCGCATCAAGGGCGACAAGTCGCGCGACGTGCTGCGCCTGGAAGAGGAGCTGTCCGACCTGCTGACCGCGCAACTGGAGATCCGCGTGAAGAAGCGCACCAAGCGGGGTGAGCAGGGCGAGCTGGCCATCCAGTTCGGCAGCCTGGAAGAGCTCAACGGTTTGATCGACAAGCTGCGCGGCGGCCCGCAGGCCTGACGCGTCAGCACGCACGCCAAGACACGACCGGCATGGGGCCCTGGCCACTGCCCGCCTTGCTGAGCTGGGCACTGGCCTGGGGCCTGTGCTTTGCCTTGCGCTTTGCGGGTGCGCCCCTGTGGGCGGTGCTGGCTTTGCCGACCGCCCTGGGCGCCTTGCTCACCTTGCTGCCCAAGGTGGCCACCACGCCTTGGCGGCGCGTGTTCGTGGCCGGTGGCTTCCCGCTGTCGGCATTGGCGTTGGGGCAGGGCAGCGGTCTGCCCGCCTGGGCCTGGTTGGCGCCTTTGGGCCTGTTGCTGCTGGCCTACCCCGTCAACGCCTGGCGCGATGCGCCGGTGTTCCCCACCCCGCGCGGTGCCCTGACGGATCTGCCCAAGCACGCCCCCTTGCCCGCCCAGGCCCGCATCCTGGACGCCGGGTGTGGCCTGGGCGATGGCCTGGCCGAGTTGCACCGCGCCTACCCGGGGGCCGAGCTGCACGGCATCGAGTGGAGCTGGCCCTGGCGCCTGGTGTGTGGCCTGCGCTGCCCCTGGGCCAGCGTGCGCCGCGCCGACATGTGGGCGGCCGATTGGTCCGGCTTTGACATGGTCTACCTGTTCCAGCGCCCCGAGTCCATGCCCCGCGCGGTAGAGAAGGCACGCCGTGAACTCAAGCCCGGCGCCTGGTTGGTCAGCCTGGAGTTCGAGGCGGTGGATGCCAGCGGTGTGCCGCTCAAGCCGCAGGCCCGTTTGACGCTGGAAGGCGGGCGGCCCGTGTGGATGTACCGTCCCACGCTGTGACGCGCGCCGGGCCGGGCGTCTACACTGTGGCCTTGCCTGGCCAAATGACCCGATCAACGCCCCGATGTCCCTGCCTTCCGACCCCGCTGCCGCCGACACGCCCGAGCCCTTGAGCACGCCCTTCACCCCCGAAGAGTTTCGCGCGGCCCTGGGGCAATTCACCACCGGGGTGACCATCGTCACGGCCCGCACGCCCGAAGGCGTGCTGGTGGGGCTCACGGCCAATTCCTTCAACTCGGTGTCGCTGTCGCCACCCCTGGTGTTGTGGAGCTTGGCGCGGCAATCGTCGTCGCTGTCGGCCTTTTTGTCGGCCACGCACTACGCCATCAATGTGCTGGCGGCGGACCAACGGCAACTGGCCGAGCGCTTCGCGCGCAAGGGCATCGACCGTTTTGAAGGCGTGCAGTGGCGCGAAGGCTTGACCGGCGCGCCCGTGATCCCCGGGGCCGTGGCGGTGTTTGAATGCGCGCACCGCAGCCACCACGACGCGGGCGACCACGTCATCTTCGTCAGCCAGGTGGCGCATTGCAATCGCCGCATCGGAGCGGCGCCTTTGGTGTTTCACGGCGGGCGATTTTTCAGCGACCTGAACTGGTGACCACGCGCTGGGCGCCATTCAGCCTTCGGCCGATTCTTCCTCGTCGCCCTGCGCGATCAACTGCTCGGCATAGCGGTCCAGCAAGGTGAGCAACCGTGACACGTCCAGGGGCTTGGTCAGGTAGTCCAGGAAGCCGCGCTCGCGGGCCGCGGCGATCTGATCGGGCATGGCGTCGGCCGACAGGCCCACGCGCGGGATGCCGGCGGTTTCCGCCTGGCGCGCCAGCACATCGGAGACGTCCAGGCCGCTCATGTCGCCCAGGTGCATGTCCAGCAGCAGCAGGTCGGGCTGGCTGGCGCGCGCCATCTGGATGGCCTCGGCGCCATTGCGCGCCACGTCCATGTGCCACTTGGGCCGCATGTGCATGACCTGACGCACCAGCTCCACGTTGACGACGTTGTCCTCAGCGTACAGCAGGGTCAGGGTGCCCGGGTTGAGCGCATCGAAGGCGCTCCAGCCCGAGCGGGCGCCCAGGCGCCCATGGACTGAGTCAGCCGCCGAGGGTTGGGGGTCGAGGGCGGCGGGCAACCACACCCGGAAACTGGAGCCGATGCCGACCTGGCTGCTGATCTCGATGCGGCCGCGCATCAGGTCGATCAAGCGCTTGACGATGACCAGGCCAATGCCGGTGCCTTCGACCGACGTGCGCTCGGCGCCCAGGCGGTTGAAGGGCTCGAACAGGTGGGATTGCTGCTCCTGGCTCAAGCCGCGCCCGGTGTCGCTGACCGTGATGACGACGTAGGAGCGCACGCCCTGGGCCTCGATCATGACGCGCCCGCCCGGCTTGTTGTACTTGACGGCGTTGGTCATCAGGTTGACCAGGATTTGGCGCAAGCGGACCTGGTCGGCCTTGACGAAGAGGTCTTCAGTGGGCGGCGTCAGCAGCAGTTGCACATCGCTTTGGGTGACTTGGTTGCTGACCAGGGCCACAGCCTCTTCCAGCACGCTTGACAGCCGCTGCGGCGCCAGGTTCAGGGGCAAGCCCCCGGCCTCGATGCGGGACAGGTCCAGCACATCGGTGAGCATCGCCAGCAGGTGGGCGCCAGCGCGTTCGATGTGGCCGACCTTCTTGCGCTGGACGTCGTTGATCGGATTGGTGGGGTCGACGCGCAGCAATTGCGCGAAACCCAGCATGGCGTTCAGCGGCGTGCGCAACTCATGGCTCATGCGCGACAGGAAATCGGTTTTTTCCTTGTTGGCCCGTTCGGCGGCCTTGGCCGAGTTCATGGCTTCTTCGAACTGGCGGCGCTCGCTGATGTCCTCGCTCACGGTCACGAAGTGCAGGGGCAGGCCTTGCGCATCGCGCACCAGGGTGACCGACAGCATCACCCAGACCACTTGCCCGTCGGGTCGCACGTAGCGCTTTTCCAGGCTGTAGCGCTGACGTTGCCCTTCCAGCGCCGAGGCTTCCAGGGCTTCGTCGGTGGCCAGGTCTTCGGGGTGGGTGATGTCTTGGTGGTTCAGCTGCAGCAGCTGTTCTCGCGTGCGGCGGGTGATCTCGGTGAAGCGGTGGTTGACGTCGAGGAAGCGACCGTTCAACGACAAGCGGGTGATGCCAATGCCGGCGACATCGAACAACTGGCGGTATTGCGCTTCGGTGCTGCGCACGGCCTCACGCGACAAGGCCAGGGCGGTCAGCGCCTCACGTTGGCGGTGCTCGGCCTGCCAAGTCGCGATGCTGCCAGCGAGCAGGGCCAGCGCGGGGGGCAGTTGCAGGAGGAGCAGGTCGCTGTACCCGCCCGAGCGGTTGGCCAGGCCGACGATGCCGATCACCTGGCCGCCGCGCAGCAGTGGCCAGCCCATGAAACTTTGCACGCCCTGGATGACCTGGGCATTCACTTGGTTGTTCACCACCGGAGCGCCGGTGTCCAGCACGGCTGCCCAAAGGGTGGAGGGAGCCTGGCGAGGGTCGTTGGGCCAGCTCAGGGGGCCTGCGCTGTGCAATTGCAGTTGGCCGCAGGCCGCATCGACGATGTCACCGATGAATCCGCAAGGGCTGCCGGTGAAGACCATCAACTCGGTCAGCTGAGCCTGGACCAGGTCCCAGCCTGACATGCCCGGGCCGTCCACGCTGGACAGGCGGTTGAGAAGTTGGACGATGGGGTCGCCGCAGGCGGGAGCTGAAGGGCTGTGCATGGATCTGAAAGACAGACACCACCGGGGCTTACAGCCGGGCCCCGGGAGGTGGTGTACCCCGGGGCTCAGGCCCAACTGTCTCACACTTGCCGGGCGTCGGCCAAGGTGTTTGCCTGAGCAGGGGTTAGGGCGGTGGCGAAGTGGGCGATTGTGCGGTTGCGGCCTTGTGCCTTGGCGGCGTACAGGGCCTGATCGGCGCGCTCCAGCGTTTCGCGCAGGGGTTCGCCACTGGGGTGGTCGGTGAGGCCGGCCGAGAAGGTCACGGGCAGGCCGCTGGCACCTGGGCTGTGCTGGTGAGTCCGCAGGCACTTCGCAATGCGCATGAGCGCAGCCTGGGCGCTGTCGGGGTGTTCGTTGGGCAGCAGGAGCAGGAACTCCTCACCACCCCAGCGGGCCAGGACATCGGTTTGGCGCAGGGCTTGCAGGGCGGCCCCGGCAAACTCCTTGAGCACCTGGTCGCCCACGGCGTGGCCGTGCAGGTCGTTGACGCGCTTGAAATGGTCCAGGTCGATCAGGGCCAGGCAGAAGGGCTCGCCGCTGCGCAGCTGCATCAAGGCTTCTTCTTCGATGCGCTGTTGCATGTGGCGGCGGTTGACCAGGCGGGTCAGGTCGTCGCGCGAGGCGACCTCCTGCAGCAGGGCAAAAGCGTGGGCCAGTTCGCCCTTTTGCTCGATGAGCCGCGCGCGCATCTGGCTGACGTAATAGGCCACGCCGGATACAGCGGGCAGGGTACCGGCGGCCAGCACAAAGCGGATGAACTCCAGGCGGGCATCCAGTTTGGGGTCGTGCATCGCCATGCCGGCCATGATGACGCCCAGGCTGGCGACGGTGAAGATGCCGAGGATCACCACCTCGCGCGCCTTCAGCGAGAACATGCCAAACACCAGCACCAGGGCCACCAGCATCAACACCGAGCTGCGCACTTCGCCAGCAATCATGTAGGCCCACAAGATGGCTGCGGTGGCGTACAGGCATTGCGGCAGGTCCATGCCCGGATTGCCCAGCCGCGAAGACCAGTCCGTGCGCACCAGCACGTAGAAGGTGGTCATGCCCACCCACATGTAGGTCAGCAGCCACAGGCCTGGCTGACGGGCCACCAAGCCGATGTCGATGGCGAACAGCAGCAGCATTGAGCTGACGCTGTAGCCATAGAAGGCGATCATCGCCAAGGTCACGCGCAGGCGGACCTTGCGTTCGGTGCCCAGGACGAGGTCGCCGATGCGGGTCAGGGCAGGGTGCATGGGTGGGCGGTGGTTCGTGCCCGCGTCAGCTCACGGTGTTGGAGGCGCTGGGCTGGACGGCGTTCTCCTTGGCAGCCTGGCTGTCTTGCAGTTCAACCGGGCTGGCCTGGATGACCGTGCGGTTGCGCCCGTCGCGCTTGGCCTTGTAGAGCGCCTTGTCGGCGCGCTCAATGCACACGTCCAGCCGCTCGCTGTCGCAGTAGCCGGTCAGGCCGGCCGAGAAGGTCGCGGTCAGGCCGGGCTGGCTGGGCGCCATGACGATGGAGGCCAGGTGAGTGCGAATGCGCTCCAGGCCGATGTTGGCCAGCGCGGGCGAGGTGTCGTTGAGCAGCAGCAAGAATTCTTCGCCGCCCCAGCGTGCCAGCACGTCGGTGTCGCGCATGACTTTTTGCGCTTCCTCGGCGAAGTGGCGCAGCACCTCGTCGCCCACGCCGTGGCCATAGGTGTCGTTGACGCGCTTGAAGTGGTCAATGTCCAGGATGGCCAGGCAGAAGCGGTGGTGGCCCGAGCGCTCGAGGCGCTTCTGGTGCTGGCCCAGCACGTCCAGCATGTGGCGGCGGTTGACCAGGCCAGTCAGCTCATCGCGGGTGGCCAGCACCTGGATGCGGGTCAGCGCCTCGGCCAGTTCGTTCTTTTGCGCTTTGAGCTTCTCGCGCATGTTGCTCAGCTGCACCGCCAGCCCAGAGATCGTGGGCACGATGGCCACGGTCATCCAGAAGTGGGCGAACTCCAGCTTGAAAGGGTAGTGGATTGGGTCGGTCTGAACCTTGATGGCCATGGCGATGCCCATGATGACCACGGTGTAGGCCCCGGCGATCATGGCGCCCTTGGCCTTGAGGTTGAAGATGCCGAACACCAGCACCAGGGCCAGCAGCATCATGGTCGAACCGTGCACGGGCCCGGTCAGGGAGTACGCCCCGACGATGATCGTCAAGGACGACAGGATCTGCGGCAGCGTGAGTGACGGGTCCTGGAAGCGCAGGTTGATGCCTGAGCGCAGCAGGGCGTACCAGAACACGATGTTGCCGATGCAGGCGGCCGACAGCAGCTCGGCGTCGTCCAAGTGCATGTAGCCGACGTAGTAGGCGTAGACCTGCAGGCCGATGCACAGGAGGTAAACCGTGGCGGCCATGAGCGAGCGTTTGATCCGCAGGCGCTGCTTGGCGTCTGCGCCGAACGCAAGGAAGAAGAGCCACTTGAGTGCAGGTGATCTCATGGGATTTACATGTTGTATATGGGGATTTCGGCAGCAACCGGGCCAGCTTAAGGGCCATGTGATGGTTCAAATTTCTTGAAATGGCCGGTTAACCAGGTTCAACCCCCGTGATTAACCACACGGTAAGCTGTGGTCTTTGGCTCCTATCTCACGCAAAGGCCACGCACATGACCGCCCAAGGACGCTACACCGGCTTTGCCATCGCCTTGCACTGGGTGCTGGCCGTGGCCATCCTCACGGCTTTTGGCGTGGGGCTGTACATGACCGGCCTGGGCATGTCGCCCGCCAAGCTCAAACTCATCAACTGGCACAAGTGGGCGGGCGTCTCCATCCTGTTCCTGTCGGTGCTGCGCTTGCTGTGGCGCCTGAGCCACCGGCCGCCGCCGTTGCCGATCAGCATCGAGCGTGCCATGCCCAGCTGGCAAAAGGTGGCCCACCACGGCACCCATGGGCTGATGTATGTGCTGTTTTTCGCGGTGCCGCTGATTGGCTGGGCCTACAGCTCGGCGCGCGGGTATCCCATCGTGTGGTTTGGTGTGCTGCCCCTGCCGGATTTCGTGCCGGTGGACAAAGCCCTGGCCGAGGCCATCAAGCCCTGGCACGAGATCTCTGCCTTTGCCTTGATTGGCTTGGTTGGCCTGCACGTGGCCGCGGCCCTCAAGCACCATTTCATTGACCGGGATGGCCTGCTGCTGCGCATGCGTCCTGGCCGCTGACCGATCTTCACCCCCAGGACCTTTTGACATGAAACGACTGTTTACCGCTGCCGCTTTGGCCCTGGCCACCGCCGCCGTGCCCCAACTGGCCCGTGCTGACCAGGCCTTGGTGCCTGCGCAAAGCGAGATCACCTTCGTGGCCAAGCAACTGGGGGTGCCGCTGGACGGGCGCTTCAAGCGCTTCACCGCCCAGGTGGCGTTCGACCCCAAGCAATTGCCCGCCAGCAAGATCGCTTTTCAGATCGACCTGGGCAGCGTGGCCGTCAATGCCGATTCGGACGCCGAGTTACTCAAGCCCGAGTGGTTCAACACCGCCAAGTTCCCCAAGGCCACCTTCCAGTCCAGCGCCATCAAGGCCCTGGGCGGCGGGCGTTTTGAAGTGGCGGGCAAGCTGGCGATCAAGGGCAACGCCAAAGACCTGGTCGTGCCCGTGCAATTGACCCAGGCTGGCGCGTTGACCACCGCCACCGGCACCTTTGCCATCAAGCGTCTGGACTTCAAGGTGGGCGATGGCGATTGGGCCGACCCGTCCGTGGTGGCCAACGATGTGCAAGTCAAATTCAAGCTGACCCTGCAAGGCGTGCCCGCGCTTTGATCACTTTTTTCACCCCCTGAGGAACCCGACCATGAAGACACTTTCCCTGACCCTGTTGGCCGCCACGGCCGCCCTGGCGGCCGCCGCCGTTCACGCTGAACCCGCCACTTACGCCATCGACCCCACGCACACCTTCGTGACCTTTGAGGCCAAGCACTTTGGCACGTCGACCAACCGGGGCCGCTTCGACAAGAAGTCCGGCAGCATCTCGCTGGACAAGGCCGCCAAGACTGGCAAGGTTGACATCACGCTGGAGACCGGCTCGATCAGTACCGGCACCGGCCCGTTTGACGGCCACCTCAAGAGCAAGGATTTCTTCAACGTCGAGGCCTTCCCCACCGCGACCTTCACGGGTGACAAGTTCACCTTCGACGGTGACAAGGTGACCTCGGTGGCCGGCACGCTGACGCTGCTGGGCAAGAGCCAGCCCGCCGTGCTGACGGCCAGCAACTATGGTTGCTACGAGAACCCCCGCCTCAAGCGCGAAGTGTGCGGCGGCGACTTTGAAACCACCATCCAGCGCAGTGCTTTCGGCATGAGCTACGGCGTGCCCGCCTTGCCCGACAACATCAAGCTGGTGATCCAGGTCGAAGCCGTCAAGCAGTGATGGTCAAGCCGTGAACGAAGGCTGACGCTCCGTGTGCAGGTGGGCCTTGAGCATCGCGCTCAGGTCTTCCTGCGTGAAGGGCTTGGCCAGGTGATCATCCATGCCCGCGGCCCGGCAGCGGTCGCGGTCTTGGCTCATCACATTGGCCGTCAGCGCGATCACCGGCAGGCTGGGGCGGCCTTGTTCCTGCTCCAGGCAGCGCAGGCGACGCGTGGCTTCGATGCCGTCCAGCACGGGCATCTGGCAGTCCATCAGGACCAGGTCGATGCCGTGGTGCGGTGGGGTCAGTATGGCCAGCGCTTGCTGACCATTCTCCACGTGCGTGACCTGCAGGCCCAGCTTGGTGAGGATGGCTTCGGCCACCAGGGCGTTGACCGGGTTGTCCTCGGCCAGCAGCACATGGCCACTGAAGCCCAGCTCGCTCAGGAGCGATGAAGGCCGCGTGGCCAGGAAGCGGGTCGGCTCGCTGTTGGTGACGCGGGGCAGCGGCACGTTCAAGGTGAACACCGAGCCTTGGCCGGCCGTGCTTTCGCAGACGATGTCGCCGTTCATGGCGCGGGCGATTTCCCGAGAGATCGTCAGGCCCAGGCCCGTGCCGCGGTGGCGGCGCACGAAGCTGCCATCGGCCTGGTGGAAGGCGTCGAACACCATGGTCTGCTGGTCGGGCGTGATGCCGATGCCGGTGTCTTCAATGCGGAAAACCACGCGTTTGGCGCAAGGGCTGTCGGGGCCTTCGCTCTCGCAATCGTGGCGTTGCACCGTCACGCGCACATGGCCCATGTCGGTGAACTTGATGGCGTTGCCCACCAGGTTGTGCAGCACCTGGCGCAAGCGCGCCGCGTCACCAAACACCATGCAGGGCGAGGGCAGTTGCACCTCTCGCCGCAAAGGCAGGCCTTTCTCGGCGGCGGTGACGGCCAGCAGCGACAGCACGTCGTCCACCACCGCGTGCAGGTCAAAAGGCGCCTGGTCAATCTGCAGCTTGCCGGCCTCGATGCGCGAGAAATCCAGCACGTCGCTGATGATGCCCAGCAGGTGCTCGCCCGAGCGTTCGATCAAAGCCAGGTGTTCGCGCGATTCGTTCAGCACGCCAGGGCGGGCCGGCAGCTTCTGGCTCACCAGCCGCGCCAGGCCCAGGATGCCGTGCAACGGCGTGCGCATCTCGTGGCTCATGGTGGCCAAAAACTGGTCTTTGACGGCGCTGTGGCGCTGGGCCAATTTGAGTGCCTCCGCACGCTCCTGCGCAATGCGATCGGTGGTGAAGCGCAGCCACAGCAGCTCGGTGATGCGACGGGCCGAACGTTCGCCTTCCATCAGCATCACTCCCATCAAAGTCAGCAAGCCGCAGCCCCCGAACAAACCATAGGCATCACCCCGGGTGAACAGCATCACGGCGCTGGGCAGCAGCAAAGTCACATTCAGGACGCGGTTGGGCCATGGGTCGGCTTGCAGTGCGAAGGTACAGATGGCGCTGGCGCCAATCAGCGAGCCCACGATGACGGCGGACACGTTCAGGTCGTTGACCGGCAGCAGCCAGGCACAGCCCACGCCCCAAGTGGCGCCGAACAGCCCGGACATCATCACCATCTTGTTGAGCCAGTGGGGGTGGTCGCGTTGCTGCGAGCGCACATAAGCGCGGTACAGGCCCAAGCGAAGGGCGGCGACGGCCAGGCAGGCCAGCGCCCAGACGCCAGCCCGTGGCCAGCCCACCTGCGCACCAATCAACGCGGCCAGGGAGACCGCGAACACACTGCTGACCAGTTCGACCGGCAGCGCGGCACCGAACAGCATCCGCACCCGTTCGGCTTCGATCAGGCGCTTGAGCTGAGGGTCGTCAGGGGTGACCCGCAAGGGGTCTGGCAAGAGCAGCATCGTCTATTTATCGTCCGGCGCGCGGGCGACTTGAGCTGATGCGGGGCAGCTTTACGCTTTTTGGCGCGCGGTGTTGAGTCGTTCACACACCCGCGTGGTGGCCAACTGGAAGGCCTGGAAGTTCATCCCGATTTGTTGGGTCAGGGGTTCGAGTTTTTGCCACATGGCTTCGGGGTCGGCGGCGCTGACAGGGTCGAGTAACAGGCCGTCCACGGCGGCGCCAATGGTCAACAGGCGCTGCACCTGCGGGCGTTCGTTGGCCCACGAGGCTGGGCCTTGCGGGCGGCAGCGCACGCCATCGGCCACCTCGCGGGACAGGCCCCACGATTGGCACAGGGCGGCGCCCAGCGCCGAGTGGCTGACGCCAAAGGCGGCAATCTCGGCTTCGGCCAGTTGTTCTTCGTTGGTGCTTTTGCTGTCCAGCGCCATGTAGCGCTGGTGGTCGTAGGCGATCAGCACGGCGCGGCCGCTTTCGGCGAACAGGCCGATGGTGTGGGCCAGCCATTGATCGACGTCCAGCTGGCGCGCGATGCTGCCCATGGCGAGACCACGGATGCCGGCGCGGTCCCAGATGGCCTGCAGCAGCGGCCCGGGCGGGAAGGCCCCGCGCAGCCCGATCTCATAAGTCAGGCCGGCCACTTGAGCGGTGCCCAGGTAGCGGATGCCCTCGTGCACGGTCTCGACCCGCTTGAGCAGGCCGAACAGCGCCGAGTTGACGGTACGCACCACCGCCGAGGACAAGGCCATGTCGTTTTCAATGACCTCGGCCAGTTGCTCGGTGGTGCAGTCTTCTTCGGCCATCAACAGCGATAGCTTGACCAGGGTGCTGGGACAAGCGGGCAGGTCAATGTTGAGGTTGCGCAGGGGGGATTCGATGGTCATGGCGGGGCACCTTTCACGACGCAGTCTATGCCTGCGCGCCACATCGTGAAAGGGGAATTGGCCCGCCTTCAGGCCGTATTCTTGATGCTCAGGCGCGCGCGGGCCAGCCGTGTGGTCGGTGGGGTCAAGCCCTGGCTGCGACGGTACTCGCTGGGTGCCATGCCTTTCCAGCGGCGGAAAGCCTCGATGAAGGTGGTGACGTCGGCGTAACCCAGGCGCTCGGCGATCTCGCTGTGGGTGAGGCTGGCGGTGGCCATCAACTCTTCGGTGAGGGTGCGGCGCACTTCTTCCAGCAAACCCCGGAAGGTGGCGCCTTCGGCCGTCAGGTGGCGGCGCAGGGTGCGCGAGGTCATGTTCATTTCCTCGGCCACTTTTTCCATGTCGGGGATGTGGCCGGGCGTGCGCAGCAGGCGGTCGCGCACATTGGCGGCCACGCCGGTGCGGGCATGGCGGCTTTCCATCAGGTTGCGGCACATTTGCTCGCACAGGTGGGCGGTGTGCGGGTCGGCCTGCGGCAGGGGCAGGTCCATCAGGCTGGCGTCAAAAATGTTGCGCTCGTGCGGCATGTTGAAGGTGGGGCGCACGCCGAACAGCGCGGTGTAGGCGGCCACGACCTCTGGGGCCGGTTCGGGGCACTTCATCTGCACGTCGCGGTAGGGCAGCGGCGCACCCAGGATCTCGCGTTGCAGGGTGACGATGGCGGCGCGGTCGCGGTCGATGATGAACTGGCGCACGTCGGGCGGCAGGTGGTCGGTCTGGAAGGTGGAGGTGATGATGTCGCCCTGGCGCTCGATCACGTTGGTGGTGAGCGAGAAGGTCAGGTTCAGCATGCGCGAGGCCATCGACACGGCGGCGCCCAGGTTGGGGCTGCTCATGACGGCGTAGCCCCACAGGCCATAAGTGGTGACGTGGTAGCGGCAACCGGCGTGGATGCCCAGCTCGCTGGCGTGATTCAGCTCGGTGCTCAGGTTACGGATCAGCTGCACCTCTTGCAGTGCTTCAATCTCGGCCTTGGGGTCGTCCAGCTGGGCCCGGGTGATGCCGGTGTGGCGCAGCATGGCGTCCACACTGACGCCGCGTTCATAGCCCAGTTGCGTGAGGACGCGAGCAGTGGCGATGCCTCGGCGGAAATCCCAGATCGTGGGCTTGGAACTCATGCGCTACTTTCATCGGTTGTTCATTGACGTTACAAATTATGTCCGCCAATACCAATGGAGATGTCCGCACTTCTGTATGGCCTGGCCAAAAGCGTGGTTATTCAACGGCGCAATATCACGAAATGCCTTGAGGGTCCCGCCACGGGGAGAGGCGGTTCAATCCTTGCGCTTGGCTCGGGGGTGGGCGGCGTCGTACACCTTGGCCAGGTGTTGGTAGTCCAGCTTGGTGTAGACCTGGGTGGTGGTGATGTGGGCATGACCCAGCAACTCTTGCACGGCCCGCAGATCACCGCTGGATTGCAGCAGGTGGCTGGCGAAGCTGTGGCGCAGCATGTGCGGGTGCACATGCGTGGGCAGGCCCGCGTCAATGGCCATCTGCTTGAGGCGGTTGCGCAATTGCACGGCGGTCAGGCGGCGGCCCAAGCGGCTGACGAACAGGGCGGCCTCGCCCGGGGCGGCCAGGGCGGTGCGCAGTTCAAGCCAGGCGTCGAGGGCTTTCAAGGCCTGGGTGCCCACGGGCACGGTGCGGCGCTTGCTGCCCTTGCCCAGCACGTGGGCCTCGGCGCCAGCGCGGTCCAGCCAGCCCAGGGCTTGTGGGCTGGCAGTCACGTCCAGTCCCAGCAATTCGGCGCTGCGCAGGCCGCTGCCGTACAGCAGCTCGACCATGCAGTGGTCGCGCGCGGCCAGCCACGGGGCTTCGCGCGCATCGCGGCTGCGGGGCGGTGGGGCCTTGGGGGCCGCTTCGGTGGACAAGGCCACGGCTTGCTCTACCGACAGGGCCTTGGGCAGGGGCTTGGGGCCTTTGGGCGCGCGCACGCCTTCCACCGGGTTGAGGGTGGCCAGGCCTTCGCGGCCCATCCAGCGGAACAGGCCGCGCCAGGCCGACAAGGTGATGGCGATGCTGCGGGGGCCCAGCCCCGAGGCGTGCAGCCGGGCGGCCCAGCCGCGCACGTGGTGCGGTTTGACGGCGGGCAGGCTCAAGGCTTCTTTGGTGCAGAAGGCGTCCAGCCGCTTGAAGGCGTCCTGGTACATGGCCAGCGTGCGCTCGGCCAGGCGGCGTTGTACGCGCAGGTGCTCCAGGTGGCGCTGGACCAGGGCGGGCGTTGATGCAGACGATGGCATGTCCCATTGTCGGGGCAAGCGCAGCTCTGGCTCAAACCCGGCGACGGCACGGCCAGCTGGGCGCGTCAGGCGCCCAAGTCGTCCAGGAACTCGACGGTGCCGGTTTCCAGCGAGTACTCCGCGCCGACCACGGCCAGGCTGCCTTGCTGGATGAGTTGTTCGAGCAGTTCGGAGCCGTGGCGCAACTGGTTGACCGAAGCACGCACATTGGCCCGCACGGCGTGGTGCACCAACTGGCCCATGTCGTGCCGAAGTTCGGTGGCCAAAAGGCCTTCGACCGAAGGCTTCACGCGGTTGACGATGGAGTGCAGGTTGCGCGATGAGGCGCTGCCGGTGGGGTTTTGCAGCGCTTCGATGGTGGCGATGATGGCACCGCAGCCCGAATGCCCCAGCACCACCACCAGCGGCGTGCCAAAGCGCGAGGCCGCGAACTCCACGCTGCCCACCTGCGAAGGCGCCACGACATTGCCCGCCACGCGGATCACGAACAGGTCGCCCAGCCCTTGGTCGAACACCAGTTCGGCCGGCACGCGTGCATCCGAGCAACCCAGGATGATGGCCACCGGGTTCTGCGGCTGGCCCAGCTCGATGGGCTTGGTGGGGCCCAGCAAGGGCTGGCCGGACTGGATGCTGGCCACGAAGCGTTGGTTGCCTTCACGCAGCCGCGCCAGGGCTTCTTGGGCGGTCGAGCTCATCCCAGCAACCTCGCCAGGGCCGCGCTGGCGGTCTCGCCCACCTGCTGCAAAAAGTCCACGCCCATGTCGGCCGTGTAGCGGGTGGGGTCGGGCGAGCCCAGCACCAGCAGGCCGTAGGTCTGGCCCAGGTGGTGCAGCGGGATCATGGCCAGCGAGGTGATGGTGCTGGCGTCGGGCATCCACTTCGAGGCTTCGAAACCTGCGTTGACGCCGCAGTAGGGCAGGCTCAAGCTGGCGGCAAAGCTGCGCACGTCGTCGCTCACGGCTTGGGCAGTGGGCAACTCGCGCAGGGCTTCGCGCACGGGCACGGTGGGCGTGTCCCAGATGCGCACGGCGGCCTGGGGGATCAGGAACTCGCGCTGCAGTTCGGCCAGCATGACATCGGGCAGGGCGCTGTCATCGTGGGTGATCAGCACGGAGCGCACCCAGTGGTGCAGGCGCTGGGCGATGGCCTCGTTCTCCTGGCTGTGGCGGATCATCTCCATGATCCGACGCTCCAGGCCTTTGTTCTTGTCGCGCAGCATTTCCATCTGGCGCTCTTGCAGCGACACCGCGCGCAGGCCGTGCGGGCTGGTCAACTGCACGCTGGACAGCAACTGGGCGTGGCGCTCAAAGAAGCCGGGCGTGTGCACCAGGTAATTGGCGATGTCGTCTTCGGTGATGCCTTGCAGGGGTGTCGTCATGGTGGCGTGTGGTTTGGTTTGAGTCGGCGCTTCAAAGCGCGGGCACGTCGATTTCGCCGTCGAAGACGGTGGCGGCCGGGCCGGTCATCAGCACGGGGTGGCCGATGCCCGCCCATTGGATGGTCAACAGGCCGCCGCGCGTTTCAACGTCCACGGTGGCGTCCAGCCAGCCCAGGCGGATGCCGGCGACCACGGCGGCGCAGGCGCCCGAACCGCAGGCCAGGGTCTCGCCCGAACCGCGCTCGTACACGCGAAGCTTGATGTGCGAGCGGCCGACCAGTTGCATGAAGCCCGCGTTGACGCGGCGCGGGAAGCGTTCGTGGCCTTCGATCTGAGGGCCGATCTCGCCCACGGGCGCGTGGTCGACATCGTCCACGCGAAGCACCGAGTGGGGATTGCCCATGGACACCACGGCCACGTCGACCGGGTAGTCGGCCAAAGGCAGGGGCCACAGCTCGCAGCCGTTGACCAGCTTGGGCGTGAGGCCGACGCTGTTGAAGGGCACCTGGTCGGGTTGCAGCACCGGCTGGCCCATGTCCACGGTGACGCGGCCGTCGTCTTGCAACTGCGGCTCGATCACACCCATCATGGTCTGCACGCGCAGCTTCGTCTTGCTGGTGAGCTGGTGGTCGTGCACATAGCGCGCGAAGCAGCGGGCACCGTTGCCGCATTGCTCGACCTCGCCGCCATCGGCGTTCATGATGCGGTAGGTGAAGTCGGTGTTTTGCTCGGCTGAGCCGGGCTCGACGATCAGGATCTGGTCGGCCCCGATGCCGAAACGGCGGTCGGCCAGAAAACGGTATTGGGCCGCGCTCAGTGGCAGCGGCCCCCGGGTGGCGTCGAGCACGATGAAATCGTTGCCCGCGCCGTGCATTTTGGTAAAGCGCAGCTTCATGGGCGCGATTATCCGCCGCGCCGGGCCTTGTGCGCGTCAGGCGGGCCGAATGTCCACCTGGAAGCGTGCCACGGCGTCGTTCAGGCCCTGGGCCTGCTGGCGCAAGCTGTCGGCGGCCGCCGCCGATTGTTCGACCAGGGCGGCGTTCTGCTGCGTCATCTGGTCGAGCTGGCTCACCGATTCGCCCACGTGGCTGATGCCCAGGGATTGCTGGTGTGTGGCGTCGGCGATCTCGCCCATGGCTTGGGTGACGCGGCGGATCGCGTCCACGATTTCGACCATCACATTGCCGGCGTCCTTCACGCGCTTGGAGCCCACCTCCACGCGGTCCACCGACTGGCCAATCAGGCCCTTGATCTCCTTGGCGGCATCGGCGCTGCGCTTGGCCAGCAGACGCACTTCGCTGGCCACCACGGCAAAGCCACGGCCTTGCTCGCCAGCGCGGGCGGCTTCCACCGCCGCGTTCAGCGCCAGGATGTTGGTCTGGAAGGCGATGCCATCGATCACACCGATGATGTCGCTGATCTGCTGCGAGGCCTTGCTGATGTCGGCCATTTGCAGCACCACGCTGTCGACCACCAGGCCGCCTTGCTCGGCGCGCTGGCAGGCCGTGTCGGCGAGGGTGTTGGCCACGTTGGCCGACTGCGCTGACTGCGCCACGGTGGTGCTGAGCTGGTCCATGGACGAGGCCGTCTGCTGCAGGTTGGAGGCGGCCTGCTCGGTGCGGTCGGACAGGTCCTGGTTGCCGGCGGCGATTTCGGTGCTGGCCACCAGCATGTTCTGGGATGACTGGCGCACCGAGGCCACCATGGTGCGCAGCGAGCCCTGCATGTCCTTCATGCACAGCATCAGGCGGGCGATTTCGTCATGGCCACGCGGGTTGATCTCTTGCGTCAGGTCACCCTGGGCAATGGCCTGGGTGTGCGCTTCGGCGCGCTTGAGCGGACCGGTGACCGAGGCGATGGTCAGGCCCATCAGCGGCAGAAAAATCACGCCAGGCGACAGCAGCAGTGCCCAAAGCGACAGGATGGCGTTGTTGGCGCTGCTGGTGACTTTGGCGCGGCGAGCTTGGGCGAGCTTTTCGATGTCCAGGTTGAGCTGGGCCACGATGGCATCCACCGCATCGCCCTCAGTGCGCTGCGGTTCGCTGGACTGGAAGGCCTCGGCCGGCGAGGTGATGGCCGAGGCGTTGATCAACTCCAGCGTGGGCGCCAGGCCCTTGCCGTAGCTTTGCAGCTTGGCTTCCACCGATTTGACTTGGTCGGCGATGGTGGCGTTGGGGGCCACCTTGGCCAGCTCTTGCGTGGCCTTGAGTGTGGTGGCCAGCGAGGTCTGCCAAGCCTTGATGTGGGTGGAGGCCGAGACCGAATCGCCCGTGTTGATGATGGCCGATTTCTCGAAGCCGCGCAGTTGGCCCAATTGCAGGGCCAGGGTGCTCATGCGCTGCGTGGCCGAGAACTCTTGGGTGGCAAAGGCGTCGAACTCGCCGCGCAGTTGCGACAACTGCCAGGAGGTGCCTGCGCCCACGATCAGGCCGATCACCACGACCAGGGCCATGCAGGCCAGCAGGCGGGCGCGGATGGAAAAGCCACGCAAGAAGGTGATCCAAGATGCCATCTTTTTTGTCTCCGAGAATGCAAACGTATCGTCATTGCATTTCGGCTGAAACAAGGCCGGACTTGAGGGGGCTGCGGTTTCGCTATTGACGCCAAGCTCCGCCATGCGGGTCCCATTGGCCCTTGGCCCCCTCCGGCAGCGCGAGGCTGGCGATCACGGGGCCGAAGAAGCGCCGCAACTCTGCTTGCAGATCGGCGAAGGGCGGCGGTTGCAGGGTCGGAGGATTTCTGCGCAGGAATCCACTCCAAAGCCCTCGCTCCTCGGCGACCCTTGCGAACTCATCGGTCAGACCCATCGGCATGTCGGTGGGCATGGCGGTCTCGCGGCGTCGGATCGTGCCTTCGACCGCTTCGACAAGGGTGGGTAAATCAAACGAGAACGTGCGGGTCGTGACCCACAGGTCATGAAAATCCTTGATTCTTCCGTTCATCATCCCAAAGCGGATCATCGCCTCAAGTTTCTCGGCCACCACCGTCTCAGGTGGGTACATCAGGATGTGCGCAGCAGGAAGATCAGGCAAAAGGCAGGGGAAGGTCTGGCGTGTCGGTTGCGGGTAGACATGGTCGCCAAACCCAATGTCCACCTGTACGTGGATGATTGCCCTGGCCAACTCGCCCTTGAGAGTCAACTGGACGCCCTGATACTTGTCGGCTTCGCGCGCTGGCTCGACCTTCAAGGTAGCCGGGTCGAAGGTGATGCCGTCGGTGGGGACCTCTGCCAGGCAGATGCGTGTGAAAAGTTCAGTGATGGCGGCAGGGTCCGGATCGCCCTGGCCAAGCATGTCGAGGTCGCCGGTAGGTCGGAAGGCGTGCTCGGGCCAGGTCACAAACAGCATGGCGCCCTTGAGTACATAGCGCTCAGCTGCGGCTGTTTGGCTGAGCCGGAACAACAAACGCTCGATGGCGTAGCGCGTCAAAATCCGCTGGTAATCGGCGCCGTGCCGCCTGGCGTAATCCAGCAGCCTTGCCCGGATGGATGCTGCCGAGTTGTTGATCGCCTTGGCCGTCATTGCATGGCCTTGATGCAGGGCCCCATCCGATGCGCGACCCGGTTCAGGGCCGCGTATTCCATCAGCTCGCTCACCGTGGTTTTTCTTTGCCGCAGTGCGTCTCGGAGTGACTCTATGGCGACGTCTTCGCCGACGTGGCGAAGATGCTTGAAGCAGTCCGCAACCGTTTTCGCCACACTGTAGATGGGCACGTCAACGCCTTCTATGCGGACGTGTTCAACGCCTGCAGTCAGGACATCGCCAGTCGCTCGAACGATTTCAAGCTTTGGCCCCCGGAGGTTCGGCGTCCTGGCCTTGTGGGGAATGGTCATCCACACTGCGTGCGGCAGCTGGGTTGTCAATTCGTGATGGCGAAGGGCGCTGACCAGGCTGATGACGCCGCTCGGGACCAGGCGAGCGGCGTGAGCGAAATCGTGGGCGACATCCTCCCCTGCACGTACTGGATCTTGGTAGAGGCCGCGACCAAGGCGAACCAGGTCGCCTGCATCGGTCAGGCGTTTCAGATAGACCAACGGGATGCCTGCGGCCTTGAAGTCGCGCGCTCGCGCCATGCCCAGGTCTCGGGTGAGGCTAAGTGCCCGCTCTCGATGGGTGATGTGACGTTCGCTCATGCTGTTATCTATTGTCGGCATATTTTATAACTTGTCAACAAAATAGAACCATTGCGAAATTAAAGCGGATGTCATATATTTTATATGACCATGATGGAGCTCAATCCCCCCTCCGACCTCACGCCCAAACATGTCCGGGCCGCCCGAGCGCTTCTGGCGTGGTCCCAGCAGGACCTTGCGAAGGCGGCTGGCGTGGCCACGTCCACCGTGGCCGACTTTGAGCGAGGCCAGAGAACCCCGGTTGCCAACAATGCGCAGGCCATTCGAGGCACCTTGGAGGGCGCTGGCATTCGCTTTCTTGCCACTGGCGCTGTGATTGGGCCTGCGGTGCCGCGCATCGCGCCAGTCGGGCGTCCCGGTGCGCCAGTCCGCTGGGTGAGTGCCCAGGATCTGTCGAATTGGGCGGATCGAACCGACGGCGCTTTCAGCCTGCCAACCCTCATTGCCTATTTGATCAGCGCCACGCATGGCCCGGGTGCCAAGTTGCGTTTTCCTTCCGACGAGGGGGTGCGTCACGCAGGGTGGGACGGCACCACTTCGACCGAGACTGGTAGCGCCTATGTGCCGCACGGTGATGCAGGCTGGGAGCTCGGGAGCCAGCGCGAGAAGATTGTGCAGAAGGCAGACGCGGATTATCAGAAGCGAACGGACAAGCCCGCCCCGCTCCAGCCCGGCAATGCCACCTACGTGTTCATCACCCTTCGTCATTGGCCCGGCAAAGATGACTGGGCCAAGGCGCGCCAGGCTGAAGGTGTCTGGCGAGAAGTCCGTGCTTACGACGCCAACGACCTCGTTCACTGGATCGAACAAGCTCCCGCAGTGGGGCTCTGGCTGGCAAATCGCCTGGGGAAGCGCCCGGATGGGATCAGGGAACTCGACAACCTCTGGGAAGAATGGTCGCGCGCCACCCAATGGCCGTTGACGGCGGACCTGGTTCTCAGTGACCGGGACCAGGACGCCGCCGAGGTGCTGCGCTGGTTGCGCGGCGAGCCGTCTGTGCTCTCCTTGCAGGCGACCACGACGGATGAGGTTGCCGCGTTCTTTCACGCCACCCTCGGCGAGTTGCCAGAAGACCTGGCCGCCAGCTATCGGGCCCGCTGCCTTGTGGCGACCACCGCCGTCAGCGCCCGGGCTTTGGCGAATGTGCCCGCGCCGCTGGTCCTGCTTTTGACCGAACCCGAGCCCGGTCTGGCCCAGACGTTGACGACGCATGGCCACCATGTACTCCAGGCTTATGACGACCAGCCATGCGCCCACGGACCAGTCCGCATCCTCGCCCAGCCCTCACGAGAGGGGATCGCCAGCGCCCTGATGGTTGCTGGGATCGCCGAGCCTCGTGCTCAGGCCCTTGCGCGCGATTGCGCTCGCAATTTGGCGGTCCTCCGTCGTCTTGCCCCGGGGGCGCCAGGGCGCTTGCCTCAATGGGCACAAGAGACCCCGCCCCGCGCTTTGCTGGCCGCGTTGCTCGCGGGCGGCTGGGACGAGGATGTGGCTGCAGACAAGGCGCGGCTCTCCGAGATCGCCGATCAACCATACGAGGCCATCGTTGCTGCCCTGACCGCTTATGTGGGCGTTCTGGACAGCCCATTGCAGAAGATCGGATCAAGCTGGCGCATGGCGTCACCATGGGATGCGTGGCACCTGCTTGCGCCGTACCTCACAAGCGCTGACCTTGCGCGCTTTGAGGCTGCTGCGCATGCCGTGCTCGGATCAGCCGACCCACGTTTCGAGATGGAGCCTGGCGAACGCTGGATGGCGGCCGTGCGTGGCGTCCATCAGGCGTATTCAGGCACGCTGCGCCATGGCATCGGGCTGGTACTGATCCTGCTGGCCTTGTGGGGGGACAAGATCCGCACCGTGTCCGACGCCAAGAAGCGCGCCGACGCCATTGTCGAGAAGTTGTTGCGGGATGCCGACCCACAAAGGTGGTGGTCCCTTTCCAGCGATTTCCGGTTGCTGGCCGAGGCCTCACCGGGGGCGTTCCTGAGTGCCATCGAGGACAGCCTGGATCAAGGTGATCCACCCATCCGCGCATTGTTCGGCGCCGACGAAGGGGGTGTGTTTGGCGCCGAACACCTGTCAGATTTGCTGTGGGCGCTGGAGTCCCTGGCCTGGTCGCCCGAACTGATGCCGCGCGTGAGCCATGTCCTGGCGCGCCTCGACACCATCGACAACCCGCCGGGCCGGTACGCAAACCGGCCTGCCAACAGCCTTCGCGTCATTCACCTTCTTTGGAGTCCTCAAACCTACGCCACGCTTGACCAACGCCTTCGTGCGCTCGACCTGCTCCGAAAGCGAGAGCCCCATGCCGCGTGGAAGCTGATGCTCGGCGTTCTACCGCGTGACCACGACTCATCTACGCCTTCGCCCCGTCCCCGATGGCGAGACTTCTCGGTCGACAAGGTCGAAACTGCAACCTGGGCGCTGATTGGTCGCGGCGCGGTTTCCATCACCGAGCGGCTGCTCGCGGACGTGGGCGTGAACGCTGAGCGATGGTCGCTTCTGCTCGATCGGCTGGACAATCTGGCGCCAGGTCCAGGCGCCGGGCTCGCGGTGCTGGAGGCAGCAGAACCCAAGATCACCCATCAAGCTGATCGCGCGATGCTCTGGGCGAGCACACGCCGTGTGCTGCACCACCATCGGCAGTTTCCGGATGCCGAATGGGCCATGCCTGCTGATGTGCTTGATCGTTTGGACACGATTCACGAGCGCTTTGCACCCCTTGATCCCCTTGAACGCACAGCCTGGCTGTTCGAGCCCTCCGCCGCGCTGCCCAAACCATCGACAGAGGGCTGGCAAGCCATGGAGCGCGACGTCGCTGCTGCCAGGCAGCAGGCTGCGCAAGCGTTGTTCACACAGGGCGGCATGAGCGCCATCCTGGCGCTCGCGCGGCTGGTCAGCACGCCAGGGCTCATCGGTCAGGCGCTTTACGACAGCGGCCTATTGGCGCCGGATGTCGATGCACTCCTGGAGGCAACGCTGCGCAGCGGCAACGATCAAGAGCGAGACGTCGGCCACGGCCTGATCTTCCCTGTCTTTCGTGATCGAAAGGAAGCATGGGCCGCCGCTTTGATCGCCAAGGCAAAGAACGAGGCGTGGGGTGACGTCGCGCTGTTGACCATCCTCAGGGCGCTACCGGTACAACGCTGGACATGGGATCAGGTGGCGCAGGCTGGCGAGCGCATCGAGGACAGCTACTGGCGTCGAGTACCGGTGTTCTGGATGAGCGACGACAGCGGCGATGTTTCGTTTGCCATCCGCCAGCTCATCTCCGTTGGACGCGCCCGTCATGCTCTGCCGCTGGCGTCGCGCGCCAGAAAAGTCCATCTGCCGTCGGATTTGCTCATAGAAGTGCTGCGCGAGGCGGCGCAGCAACCTATCACAGCCGACGGTGATGCGAACGATGCAACCATGTTCCAACACTATTCCACGGAGATTTTCCAGCTGCTCGACGAGCGGGGCGACGTGGATCAGGACACGTTGATCGCACTCGAATGGGCCTATCTGCCCGTGCTCGAGTATTCACCCCGGCCGGCCAAAGTGTTGCTGAAGGCGCTGTCGGAAAAGCCTGCATTGTTTGTGGAGATGCTCAGTGTGGTGTTCAAGGCCAGTGAAGAAAGCGGCGTCGTTGACGCCGAACCCGAAAACCCAGAGCACGCTCGCGCCGTCGCTGAGCGAGCCTATCAACTGCTGGATCTCTGGAACCGCCTGCCTGGCACTCGTGATGACGGCACGATCGATGGCCAGATACTGGAAGCTTGGATCAAGGAGGCTCGTGCGCTGGCGAAGACCGTCGGACGCGAAGACATTGCCAACGACAGGATAGGGCAAATGCTGTCAGCCTCTCCACTCGGGGTGGACGGCAACTGGCCGGCTGAAGCGGTGCGCGACGTGATCGATTTGTTTCGCAACAAACCGATGATCGAAGGCTTCCGCATCGGCAAGAGCAATCGGCGTGGTGTCACGGCGCGGATGCCCCGGGATGGCGGCGCTCTTGAGCGCCACGAGTCTGCAACGTACCGCAACTGGGCGAAGGCCATTGAGTACGACCACCCGCACACAGCCAAGGCTTTGAGCATGCTGGCGGACAGCTACGAGGAGCAGGTGGGCGGCGAAGACGAAAGGGCCGAGCGGCTGGACTGGAGGTTTTAGATCGGTCAGCACCTGTGGCCTCACGGGGTGGACGATTTCCGTCGAAAAATCAATACAAGCCCGGCTCACCCGGCGGCCTGGTTTTGAATCGCTTGTGCACCCACAAATACTGTGCCGGGCGTTTCAAAATCTCGGCCTCAATGATCCGATTCAGCCGCGCCGTGTCAGCCTCGGCATCTGCCGTGGGGAAATCCTTGATCGGCGGCAAGAAGTGAATGCGCCAACCCTGCCCGCCCGGCAGCGTCTCAGCGATCACCGGCTGCACCACCATGTTCAGCATGCGCGCCATCCGCGAGGGCGCCAGCAAGGTGGCCGCAGGCACCCCAAAGAACGGCACAAACGCCGCGTCCTTGGCGCCAAAGTCCATGTCCGGCAGGTTGAAAAACCCCCGCCCCGCCTTGATCGCGCGGAACAGCGGCTTGACCGAATCACTGCGCGGAAAAATCTCGGCATCGCCCAGGCGAAGGCGCCCGCGCTTCATCGCCGCGTCGATCACCGGGTTGCTCTGCGTCTGGTAAATCGAGGCGCCGGGGCGCTGTTGCAGCAGCAAGATGGCCGCACCGGCCACGTCCAGACCCACAAAATGCGGGCACAACCACATGGTCGCCCGGCCTGTGGTCTGGAACTCGCGCTCGGCCAGCTCGATGTCGCCCTCGACCTGGATCAGGCGTTTGATGCGTTCGGGCGGCGCGTACCAGAACAGCGCGCGCTCCAGCAGGCTGCGGCCCAGCCAGCGGAAATGTTCCTTGACCAGGGCACGGCGCTGCGCCTCGGGCATCTCGGGAAAGCACAGCGCCAAATTGCGCAGAGCGATCTTGCGGCGTGACCCGGCCAGGGGGTGCAACAAGGCACCAAGCCCTCGGCCCAGCGCGGCCAGCACCGGCAAGGGCAGCCACGACAGCAGCCACAGCAGGCCCAGGGCCAAGCGAACGCCCAGGCCCTTCACGCGGCGCCCTTGGTGGGCGGGCTGGTCAGCATGTCGGCCTTGGGTTGCTTGTAGCGGTTGTAACCCCACAGGTATTGCTGGGGGCATTGCATCACCATGGCTTCCATTTCACGGTTCAGCGCGATGGCGGATTGGGCCGGGTCGCCCAGGCGCACGGCCTCGACCAACGCTGCGCCGGGGGCTTGTGCATGAACAATGAAGTCAGCGCCCACTTTGTGGCGCTGCCAGAACCCAAGCCGCTCACCCCGCAGCCACACCAGGCTGGCCCCGGTCTGGTAAGCCAGCTTGGTAACCATGGTCATGGTGTAGGCGGGCTTTCCAAAAAACGGCGCCCACACGCCCAAGCCCTCGGGCGGCACCTGGTCGGGCAGCATGCCCAGGGTCTGGCCGCTTTTCAAAGCCCGCAACAGTTGCCGCACGCCGGTGAGCGTGGCCGGGGCCGTGTGCAGGTGCTCGCGGTTGCGCGCGTGTTCCAGGATGCGGGCCAGCCAGGCCTGTTTGGCCGGGCGGTAAAGCGCCGTGATCGGCTGCTGGGCTCCAAAGCGTTCGGCGTAGGCCTGAGCGCAAATCTCGAAGCACCCCTGGTGTGCCGACAGCAGCACCACGCCCTTGCCCTTGGCCAACGCCAGGTCGACGACCTCCGGGTGGGTCCAGCGCACCCGGTCGCCCAGCTTCACACCGGCCGGGCGGGCCCACAGGCGGGGCAACTCGGCCACCATGCGCCCGGCATGGGCCACCGCCGACCAGCGCTGCGACGTGCTCAAACCCACCTGATCGGTGTGGGCTTTGAGCCGATGGCGGTAGGACGGCGACAGCGCGTAGGTGATCCAGCCCAGGGCCGCACCCAGGGGGTGCAGTAGGCCGAGCGGCCAACGGGCCAGCATGAAAAACAAGCGAGACATGGGCCGCGATGTTACTTGGCGAGCCGGGCTATTCTGGGAGCCTGTTCACGCTAAAGGAGACAGCATGATCTTGTGCGCGGATATCGGGGCCACCAAAACCTTGCTGGGCCTGGCCCGGCTGGACGCGTCGGGGCAGCCCCAGATCGTGGCCTCGCAACGGTATGTGGCGGCGCAGGTGGCCTCCTTCGAGGCCATGCTGGACAGCTTCCTCAAAGACCAGGCCCATCACCTGGGCCAGCCCTTGCGCGCAGCGTGTTTTGGCGTGGCGGGCCCGGTCAGCGGCAACGTGGTGCAGATGACCAACCTGCCCTGGCGCCTGGACGCCGCCGCACTCAGCCGACAGCTGGGCGGCATCCCCGTGCGGCTGGCCAACGATTTTGAAGCCGCGGCCAGTGGCATCGATGGCTTGTCGACCGCCGACTTGCGGTGCCTGCAGGCGGGCCAAGCCGTGCCCGGTGCGCCTCAAGTGGTGATTGGGGCGGGTTCGGGCTTGGGCGTGGCCTTCCGCATCTGGCAAGCCACCCCCCAAGGCGGCCGCTACCAGGTGGTGACCGGTGAGGGCGGCCACTTCGGCTTCACCCCCATCAATGCCGAACAAGACCGCGCCCTGATGCGGCTGCGGGCCCATGTGGCCAGGCCCGTGGCCGAGCACTTTGTGTCGGGCCCGGGCCTGGCCAATTTCTACACCTTCCTGGACACGGAAGACGGCGGCAAGGCCCTGGTCAAGGACCAACATGTGGTCGCCACCGCCAGCAACACCCTGGGCCTGACGGGTGAGGAAATCTGCCGCCGCGCCCAGCAGGATGGCGAGCCCCGCGCGCTGCACGCCTTGCACCATTTCCTGCTGTCGTATGGCGTGGTGGCCGGTGACTATGCGCTGGCCACCTTGGCCAAGGGCGGCGTGTTCCTGGCCGGTGGCATTGCGCAAAATCTGGGCCCCCTGATGCAGGACGGGCGCTTCCTGGTCGGCTTTCGGCAAAAAGGGCCTTACGCGGACCTGATGGACACCATCCCCGTGCACGTGGTCACCGAGCCCGACCTGGGCTTGCGGGGCGCCGCCGCCATCGGCGCGCTGATTTGACCGGCGCGCGTCATTTTTACCGACGCGCCTCAGCGCACCAGCGCCAACATCTTCTGCAGCATGGTGGCCACCTCCGAATACGTGTCCAGGTAAAAGCGCGCCTGTGACAGGGGGTCTTCACGGCCGATGCGCACGGTCAGCCAGTGCGGCTCGGCGCTTTCAAACACGGACTCGTCGTTCAGGTCATCGCCGATGAACAGGGCCGCGCCCGACTGCGAGCGTTTGACCAGCATGGCCACGGCATCGCCCTTGTCGGGCGCATCGGCGGCCACCACATTGACCACGCACTTGCCGCCGAAGCTGGTCAAGGCCGGATCCAGTCCGCGCAGCAGGGTCTCGATGGTGACCAGGGCGGCATCCCGGTCCCGCGCCAGGCGGTAGTGGAAGGCCAGCGAGTGACGCTTGTCTTCCACCTGGATGCCGACTGAACTCAGCGCGTCCACGTTGCCTTCGATCTTCTGACGCAGCCCATTGAGCTTGTCGGTCAGGGCGATGTAGACATCCGGGGGCAACTCTGGGTGTTCGGGGTCTTCGGCGCCATGGTTGCCGATGATGTAGTGCGGATCAAAGCCCAGGCGCGGTGCGACATCGTCGACGCTGCGGCCGGTGACGATGGCCACCGGCAGGTGCTCGGCCAATTGCGCCAGGCGCTGGGCCACGCCGATGGACACGCGGGCGTCGTCGGGCCGGGTCACGATGGGGGCCAGCGTGCCGTCGAAATCAAAAGCCAGCAAAGGGCGCCGCTGCATCACGGCTTCGAGGGCCAGCTGGCCCGGGGGGGTGAACAGGTGGTGCTTCATGTCGTTAAGTCGGGCTGGTGCCGCTGCACGCGCGCCTCGATCCTTTCTCTCAAGCGCCATCGGCCCGCGTCGGTCAGCATGCGGCCGGCCCAGCGGTAAACATTGAACTCGCGCACCGTCATGCGCAGGCTGGCCATGCGTTCGCGCTGCTCTGCCTCGGGCATCGTCAGTGAGCGGTGCAGGGCATCGGCGGTTTCTTCGACATGGTAGGGGTTCACGATCAAGGCTTGGCTCATTTCGCGGGCGGCGCCGGCAAAGCGGCTCAGGATCAGCACGCCGCGCTCGTCATCGCGGGCGGCCACGAATTCCTTGCAGACCAGGTTCATGCCATCGTGCAGGCTGGTGACCATGCAGGCGTCGGCGGCGCGGTACAGCTCGTACAACGCCGCCTGATCGTGGTGCACGGCCAGCAGGTGCACGGGTTGGTAGCCCTCGCGGCCGAAGCGCTGGTTGACGCGGGCGGTGAGGGCATGGATGCGCTCCTGGAAGGATTTGTACTCTTCCAGCGAGCCGCGCGAGGGTGCCGCGATCTGCACGAAAGAGAACTGGCCGATCCACTCTGGGTGCTTCTCCAGCAGGCGCTCGACCGCGTGGATGCGCTCCAGGATGCCCTTGGTGTAATCGAATCGGTCCACGCCAATGGCGATGCGGTGGTCGGGCGGCAGGCCCAATCGGGCCAGCACGTTCTGGCGGCATTGCGCCACCGGCAGCCACGCGGCCTGCGTTTGTTCGGTGGGCCATTCGATCGAGATGGGATAGCTCTCCACAAAGGTGCTGTCATCGTGGAAGGAGATGGTGGAGTGCTCGTGCTCGATGCGGGCTTCCAGATACCGGTCCACCGTCTCGATGAAGTTCTTGCAGTGGAAGCGCGTGTGGAAACCCAGGATGGTGCTGCCCAGCATGCCTTCCAGGATCTCTTGCCGCCAGGGGCAGATGCCGAAGGATTCGGGGTTGGGCCAGGGGATGTGCCAGAAGGTCAATATGGTGGCGCGCGGCAGCTTTTTGCGGATCATCGCGGGCAGCAAGGCGAAGTGGTAATCCTGCACCAGCACGACCGGGTCTTCACTGCGCGCTTCGGCCACCACGGCGTCGGCAAAGCGCTGGTTCACGGCGCGGTAGTGCTCCCAGTCTGATTCGCGAAACACCGGCCGCACGTGGGCCACATGGCACAGCGGCCACAGGCCTTCGTTGGCGAAGCCGTAGTAGTAGCCCTTCTCTTCTTCCTCGCTCAGCCACAGGCGGCGCAGGGTGTATTCGTCCTTGCCGGGCGGCACCAGCACGCGGTCGTGGGCATCGACCACCTCGGCATCGGCGGTGCCGCTGCCATGGGCGATCCAGGTGCCCGAACAAGCCCGCAGCAAGGGCTCCACGGCGGTCACCAAACCACTGGCCGGGCGCTTGACCACGATCTCGTCGCCCACCTTGTCGTGGATGTAAGGCTCGCGGTTGGCCACCACGATCAATTGGTCGCCGCGCAGTTGGCTGCGCAGCAAGGCGCGCAGGCGCTCGGGGTTCCACTCGGTCTCGGGGCCCAGGGAGCGGCGGTACTCGTCTTCCAGGTCGCGCAGGCGAGCGCGCAGGTCGGCCGCGAAGGGCGCCAGCTCGGGCGCGGCGGAGGACATCAGTGGGCTGATCAGGCCTTCACCACGCAGCAAGGCGCGCGCGCCCGAGACCCAACCGCGCCAGCTCAACTGCGCCACCACCACGGTGATCAGGGCGATGATCCCGCCCAGACCGGCGATCAGGATGATCAGGTACTTTTGCGTGTCCTGGCTGCGGTGCTCCACAAAGCTCAGGTCTTGCAACAAGATGAGTTGTGCGATGGGGCCGTTCTCGTCGGTGACGGGGTAGAAGCCCACATGGGCCGGGCCACCTTCGATGCGGATCTGGGGCTCGTCCTGCTGGCCGATGACCTCGGCCTTGGCGCAGGTCAGCGACCGGGGAAAGCCGGGCGAGCGGCGCAGCAGTTCACCGTCCAGAGAGCACAGGCCGATGCCGACCAGGCGCTCATCCTGCACCACGCGGTTGAACAGCGATTGCATGCGCGAACTGCCGGGCTCTTGCAGCCCTTCGGCGATCGAGTCAGACAGGGTTTTCGTGACCAGCGAGCCCCGCAGGTTCAGATCGCGCGAAAACCAGCGCAGGGTCAGGCGGTCCATCAAGGGCACCGCCAGGTAGGCAGCGGCAATCAGCGTCAGGACCAGCGGCACCAGAAAGCGAAGCTGGAGGCGCAATGTGTTCATCAAGGATGCCAAAGAATGTTGTTATGCCCAGCGGGGCAATCGGCGTGCCTGATGTGCCAGATGGCGCGGCCTGGTTTCAAGTGGCGGGTGGTGCTTGCTCGTGCTCGGGGGTGGGGGAGCGTTGCTGGGATGAGGGCGGCCGGCCCAGCGTGTCCTCGGCATCGGCGTGGGCCGCGCTCGGGCGTGGGTTGTCGATCTCGGCCCGGGCGCGGGGCAGGTAGTCCGCATAGTCGCGCTGCATCACCTTCATCAACTCTTCGCGGACGAGGCAGCGCAGGTCCCAGGCCTTGCCCGAGTCCGCGCTGCTGATCAGGCAGCGCAGCTGCATGGCCTTCTCGCTGAAGTCCGTCACCTGGATCAGGCACACGCGCCCATCCCACAGGGGCGACTGCTCGCACAGGGCCTGCAGGGCATCGCGCAAGGGTTGCAAGGGCATGCGGTAGTCCACCCACATGAACACCGTGCCCAGGATGTTGGCGCTGTTGCGCGTCCAGTTCTGAAAGGGGTGCTCGATCCACCATTGCAAGGGCACGATCAGGCGCCGCTCATCCCAGATCTTGACCACCACGTAGGTGCTGTTGATCTCTTCGATGCGGCCCCATTCACCTTCCACGATGACCACGTCGTCCAGGCGGATGGGCTGGCTGAAGGCGATCTGCAAACCGGCCATCAGGTTGCCCAGCACCGGCCGCGCCGCCAGGCCCGCCGCGATGCCGATCACCCCGGCCGAGGCCAGCAGGCTCATGCCGATCTGGCGCACATCCGGGATGGTCATCAGCGCCAGGCTGAAGCCGATCAGCCCGATGCTTGTAACCGCCAGCCGCGTCACTACCTGGGTTTGCGTCTGGATGCGGCGTGCCATCAGGTTGTCGCTGGCATCGGTCTGGTGGGCCATCACGATGGCCTGGCCCAAGCCGCGCGCCATGCGCATCAACAGCCAGGTGAGCGAGGCGATCAACACGATGGTGGTGGCTTGCCGCACCAGGGCGATGTGGGCCAGGTCATCGGGCGCGCCGCGCAGCACGAACTGCAAGGCCAGCAACGGCAACATGATGCTGGAGGGCTTGCGAGCCGCCTGGGCGACGGCAGAGGCTGGCTTGGAATGCGCGGTGCCACGTTTGACAATGGCCGCGCCGCTGAAGTAGATCAACCAGGCCAAGGCCATGGCCACAGCGGCGGACAGGAGGGTGAGGGTCCACGGCGACAACTGCAGATTCATGCACCCCGCAGGCAATTGGCGTGCCGGTGGCTGGCCATCAAGGTGCCGGATGCTCAAGGCGCGATTCTTGCAATTCCGTGGCTTCCTACAACGACCGCGACGCTCATGGCCCTCAATCGCATCTTCAACAGCGCAGAGTTCATGCAACCGACGACAGGAAATGGGGAGCCGATCCGTTCGGTCATCACCCAGTCAGTCGAAGCGGTCATCGTGGCATGGCATGTCAGTCCCGGGCAGCGCATTGCCCCGCACGTGCATCCTCATGGTCAAGACACCTGGACTGTTCTCTCAGGGTCAGGTGAGTATCAGCTCGAGCAAAGCGGCAAGTCGCAAACCATTTCGCGGGGTTGCGTGGTGATCGCTCATCCTGGCTGCGTTCACGGCGTCTTCAATGGTGGCAAAGACCCGCTGGTGTTCATTTCGGTGGTCTCTCCGGCAGAAGCGGGCTATGAACTGGTGTTGGCCATGGATGCGCCATCTAGCGAGCCATGAGCCTTCGATCATGGGGACGTCTACAAGCAGGGGGCGGCCCTTTGCGGTCGCTCCTGGCCTGGGGCGTTTCACCTTGATTTCGGGGTTTTATCCAAGGATCAGCTCCAGGGTGATCCATTACACTGGCCGCATCGCCGAGTTAAAGGAACAACTTGCGGGGCGATTCACAAATGCCGCTAAAGCGTTCGCCGCTTGTTCGAAAGATTCATCAAGCCCGGCGACGCAGCCAGTCTTGAACTTATCTTTTTGGAGCACACACCGTGGCGAACGACTTCCTCTTCACATCCGAATCCGTCTCTGAAGGCCACCCTGACAAGGTCGCCGACCAGATCTCGGACGCCATCCTCGACGCCATCTTTGAGCAAGACCCCCGCTCGCGCGTGGCCGCTGAAACGCTGTGCAACACCGGCCTGGTCGTCCTGGCCGGTGAGATCACCACCAACGCGCACGTTGACTACATCCAGGTCGCCCGCGACACCATCAAGCGCATCGGCTACGACAACACCGAGTACGGTATCGACTACAAGGGTTGCGCCGTGCTGGTCGCGTACGACAAGCAGTCCAACGACATCGCCCAGGGCGTGGACCACGCGTCCGACGACCACCTCAACATCGGCGCTGGCGACCAGGGCCTGATGTTCGGTTATGCCTGTAATGAGACGCCCGAGCTGATGCCCGCGCCCATCTATTACGCCCACCGCCTGGTCGAGCGCCAAGCCCAGTTGCGCAAGGATGGCCGCCTGCCTTTCCTGCGCCCTGACGCCAAGAGCCAGGTCACCATGCGCTATGTGGACGGCAAACCCCACAGCATCGACACCGTGGTGCTGTCCACCCAGCACGATCCGGATCAATCCGAGACGCAACACAAGATGAAGGCCTCGTTCGTTGAGGCCATCATCGAAGAGCTGATCAAGCCCGTGCTGCCCAAGGAGTGGCTGAAGGACACCAAGTACCTGGTCAACCCCACCGGCCGGTTCGTCATCGGCGGTCCGCAAGGCGACTGTGGCCTGACCGGCCGCAAGATCATCGTCGACACCTACGGCGGCGCTTGCCCCCACGGTGGTGGCGCTTTCTCGGGCAAAGATCCTTCCAAGGTTGACCGCTCGGCCGCCTATGCTGCCCGCTACGTGGCCAAGAACATCGTGGCCGCTGGCCTGGCCAAGCAGTGCCAGATCCAGGTGGCCTACGCCATCGGCGTGGCCCGCCCCATGAACGTGACGGTCTACACCGAAGGCACGGGCGTGATCAGCGACGAGAAGCTGTCCGAACTGGTGCAAGAGCACTTTGACCTGCGCCCCAAGGGCATCATCCTGATGCTGGATTTGCTGCGCCCGATCTACACCAAGACCGCCGCATACGGGCACTTCGGCCGCGAAGAGCCCGAGTTCACCTGGGAACGCACTGACAAGGCGGCTTTGCTGCGCGCAGCGGCTGGCCTGTGATGCCGCGGTCCTCCGGGACCGTGCATATTCCCACCCTCAAGTGAGGGTGCCGGGGCCTTGTGCCCCGGAAACTCACCCGCGATGAACTGCTCAGCTGTTACGATTTACACATTACGTAACATTTGGCGAGTGAGCAGCATGACCCTTCATCGATCCATTGGCACCGCGGTCGCGGTCGCCTCCTTGTTGGCGGCCTCCATGGCGCAGGCCGAAAGTCTGGTGTTCACTTCCAGCAATGTCGTCACCCTGCCGGGTGCGCAGGTCAACGGGGTGCCCTCCACCGCCAACGCGTGCGCCACCAAAGGCCTGTGCGCTGAATCGCTGAACTTCAACACTGTGGCCGGTGGCTTGGTTACCGCCACGGCCAGTTCCGGCGGCAGTGGTCTGACCGGTCTCGTGTATCAGAGCAAGGAAGAGCTCAACGCGGGCCTGGGCGTGGCCGCTGGCTGGATGGAGTCCGGCAAGTTCGTCATCCACGACACCAACTACTCACTGGACACACACAGCGAGACCTTGACCATCGCCTTCGCCAACAGCGTGGTGCTGTCGGCGGCTAATTTCTTCCCGGATGACCGCTCGACGTACGCGCTCACGCACGAATTGGACGCCTTCGACGGGTTCACGGTCCGCGTGGATGGTGGTGCGGCCGTGGAGTATTCGTTTGGCAAGCTCGGCGGGCAGTTTGTCAGTTTTGCCACGCCCATGACGGGCAAGAGCTTCACCTTTGGCTATGCCCAGCACAAGTCGCCCGAAGACTATTACCTGGGCGGTTTGAGCTTTGCTGCGGCGAACCCGGTGCCCGAGCCCGGCACCTGGGCGCTGATGGGCTTGGGTCTGGGCGGCCTGTGGCTGGCGCGCCGTCGCCGGGCGACGTGAGGTCGGAAACAAAGCTGCTTCGGGGCTGAAAAGCGCCGTCTGAGGACGGCGCTTTTTTTTCGACTGAACGGGACGCAGGCCGTTTAGGATGTCTGCCAGCATGCGCAAAAAAATACAGGTCAGCCAGTTGCAGGTGGGGATGTTCATCGACGAGGTGGTGGGCTCGTGGCTGAACAATCCATTCTGGAAGTCAGCAGTCATTCTGACCGACGCGAAGCAGCTTGCGCAGCTCAAAAACAGTCCGATCAAGGAAGTTTGGATTGATGTGCACAAGGGGCGCGATGTGGACGACGAGGTCCACTTGGTCGATGGTGTGGAGTTCACGACGAGCTCTACCGAGGCGATTGACGACCCCGTGGTGGCCCAGGTTGGCCCGGCCATGCCCCGGCCCTCGGTGTCCCTCCAGGAGGAAGTAGCCCGCGCCGGCCGCATCTGCGCCCAGGCCAAGGGCGCCATGAAAACCATGTTCCAGGACGTGCGCATGGGCAAGGCCATCGACGCCGAACATTGCTTGCCGCTGGTGGATGACATCACCCAGTCGGTGCAGCGCAACCCTGGCGCCATCGTCAGCCTGGCGCGCCTCAAGACCAGCGACGACTACACCTACATGCACTCGGTGGCGGTGTGCGCGCTGATGGTGTCGCTGTCGCGCCAGCTGGGCCTGTCAGCGGCGGACACCCGCGAAGCCGGCATGGCGGGTCTGTTGCACGACCTGGGTAAAAGCGCCATGCCCACCGAGGTGCTGAACAAGCCCGGCAAACTGACCGTGGCCGAATTCGACATCATGAAAGGGCACCCCGAAGCGGGCCACCGCATGCTGACGGAGGGGCAGGGTGTGGGGCCCATCGCGATGGACGTGTGCCTCCATCACCACGAGAAGATCAACGGCCTCGGCTACCCGCACGGCCTGAAGGGCGACGAGATCAGCCTCTTTGCGCGCATGGGCGCGGTGTGCGATGTCTACGACGCCATCACCTCGAACCGGCCCTACAAGACGGGCTGGGACCCTGCCGAATCGGTGCAGAAGATGGCGCAGTGGGCGCGCGAGGGCCATTTTGATGGCGCAATTTTTCAGGCCTTCGTCAAGAGCATCGGCATCTACCCGACCGGCTCGCTCGTGAAGCTCAAGTCAGGTCGGCTGGCCGTGGTGGTGGACCAGGGGGCCAGTTCGCTGCTCACGCCCGTGCTCAAGGCTTTTTATTCCACCAAGGCTGGCGAGCGGATCGCGCCCCAGCGGCTCGACCTGGGCGCGCCCGACTGCACCGACCAGATCGTGTCCCGCGAATCCCCAGCGGCGTGGGGATTTTCCAACCTGGATGAACTCTGGATGGCCGAGCGCTGAGCGGTCGGCCGACACTCACAGGCCTTTGAGTTTGAGCCGATTGGCCTGCGTGCGGTAGAACGCCACGGGGTCGGGCGCGCCCTTGCCCAGCAGGCCAAAGATGTGGTTCATCTCGTCGATGTGGTTCCAGGGGTAATCATCGCGCAGCACCTTGCCGAAGTGCGTCGAGCACACTGGCAGTGTGCCGTCGCTGGGCACGCTCGACGCCACCATGGCCAGGTCCGAGAGGTCCCAGGCATTGGTCTTGGGCTTGTTGCCGGTGATCGAATACAGGTACATGCCGCTTTCGAACTCCTTGCCATCCAGCCCGCAGTAGGTGGAAGGCACGCCAGCGGGAAAGCGGGTGGCGAAGGCGTTGACTTCCTTGGCGAAGTCCTTGGCCGCTTCCACATCCTGCGGCAGCTGGCTGTTGCCGGACACCCAGGCCACGAAAGAGCCAAAGAAGGTGGTGAGCTTGCTGTAGTTGGTGATCAGGTCGTTGACGGGGTTGTTGCCGTCCTCCACCGTCATGAGCGAGGGGCTGGCCACCGTGGTGATGCTGGCCACGAGATCAGGCGCCACGCCAGCCACGTAGCGGGCGGTCGGGCCGCCCTGGCTGTGGCCGATGAGGTTGAATTTCTTGATGCCGTCGCGCGCGGCCCAGGCGCGCATCTGCTGCAGCAATTGTTCGCCGCGCAACTCGCTGCTGTTGACCTGGGACACCGCGGCCACGTACACCGTGGCGCCATTTTTGCGCAGATCGCCAGGCACCTGGTAGAAGTAATCGACGCCGAGGATGTCTTTGAAGCCCATGAAGCCGTGCACCAGCACGATGGGGTATTTGGTCTGGGCAGTGGTGGACGCGGCCGTGGCGGCTTGCGCTGACGACAGGGGCATCAAGGCTGCTGCCAGTGCGATGGCGGCAGCAGACAGAACCTTGGAAAATGGCTTGTGCATGGGTCCCTCCTGGGGGCGGTGGATGGTGAAAACAAGTGACCGCTCAATTTGTTATGGAGATGAACTAATTTTCACCAAACACATGCCGTGTGGGTATCCGGGATTACCAACCCAGCGAATAGGGCCGGCTCACTGGTTCGACAGGCTCAAGCCCGCGTGCTCGCGCAGCGGATGAAAGTGGATGTTCGGGTGCCGCTCCTGCGTCAGGCGCAGGTCGTAGGCCGAGGTCATCATGTAGGCGAGCGTGTCGGCCGCGTCATTGGCCAGCTTGCTGGCGTTCTCGTCGGTGAACTTCTTCAAATCGGCGGCCGAGTCGGACGTGATCCAGCGCGCGCCCGTGAAGCGGCAAGGCATCAGGCGGATGTCCACGCTGTATTCGGCCTTCAGGCGGTGCTGCACGACTTCGAATTGCAATTGCCCCACGGCGCCCAGCAACATCGAGCCGCCCACGGCCGGGCGGAAGACCTGAATCGCGCCTTCTTCGCCCAATTGCATCAATCCGGCCTGCAACTGCTTGCTTTTCATGGGATTGGCCAGCTCCACGGTTTGGAACAGCTCGGGCGCGAAGAAGGGCAGGCCGGTGTATTGCAAGGTGATGCCATCGGTGATGGTGTCGCCCAGTTGCACGCCGCCGTGCGTGGTGAAACCAATGATGTCGCCCGCGTAGGCCTCGTCCACCGCTTCGCGCCGTTGCGACAGGAAGGTCACCACCGAGGTGGGGCGAAGTTCCTTGCCCGATCGCTGCACCTTGAGCTTCATGCCCGGTTCGTATTTGCCGGAACACACGCGCACGAAGGCGATGCGGTCGCGGTGCGAAGGGTCCATGTTGGCCTGCACCTTGAAGACCACGCCAGAGAAGTTGGGCGCTTCAGGCTGGATCTCGGTGGTCGAGCCGTCTTTCTCGGTGGACAGGCGCAGGCGCGGCGACGGCGCCAAATCGACCAGCGCGTCCAGGATCTCTTGCACGCCAAAGTTGTTCACGGCTGAGCCGAAGAACACGGGTGTTTGCTTGGCGGCCAGGAATAACTCCAGATCGAACGCCGGGGCGGCGCCCGCCATCAACTCCATGTTCTGCTCGGCCAGCTCCCACTCGTGGCCAAAGCGCGCGTGCAGCTTGTCGCGCTCGCTCAGGGGCACGGTTTCGTCCTCGCCGCCGCGCTTGTCGGCGCCCGCGTCGAACAAGCGCATGCTTTGCGTGCGCAGGTTGACGATGCCGCCAAACTGCTTGCCCTGACCCACCGGCCAGGTCATGGGCACGCAGGGCATGCCCAGTTCGGCCTCGACTTCATCGAGCAGGGTGACGGGGTCGCGGCCTTCGCGGTCCATCTTGTTGACGAAGGTGATGATGGGCGTGTCGCGCTGGCGGCAGACCTCGATCAGGCGGCGGGTTTGCGCTTCCACGCCGTTGGCCGCGTCGATCACCATCAGGGCCGAATCGACCGCGGTCAGCACGCGGTAAGTGTCTTCCGAAAAGTCCCTGTGGCCGGGGGTGTCGAGCAGGTTCACCACGTGGTCGCGGTACAGCATCTGCATCACGCTGGAGGCCACCGAGATGCCGCGTTGCTTTTCGATTTCCATCCAGTCGGAGGTGGCGTGGCGCGAGGCTTTGCGGGCCTTGACCGAGCCGGCGATGTGGATGGCGCCCGAGAACAGCAGCAGCTTTTCCGTCAACGTGGTCTTGCCGGCGTCGGGGTGGGAAATGATGGCGAAGGTGCGGCGGCGGCGGGTTTCGGACAATAAAGACACGGACAAAGCTCCAGCGGGCTGGTGGGGCGGCGGCGATCGCCAAAAATGACATTGTCCCACCCCGCATATTTTCCTGGCACACCGCGCTCAACGGTTTTATACTGGCGTTCCTTTCGAGGAGCGTTGCAAGGCCCGTCTTTCATCAAGGCACGGACCCCAGGCTCGAAAGTGTCTCCCCTGCAACCGCGCTCACCCGCAAGTGTCCCGCTGGGTGAGTTGTCTTTTTCCCCCTCTTCCCTGGCAGTCCTGCGGCTTCAAAACAATGTTGCTTGAAGGAAATTCGCCATGAGCGCTCCACAAAAAACCCTGATCACCGACCACAAGGGCGTTGATTGCGTCGTCGCCGACATGTCCCAAGCGGCCTGGGGCCGCAAGGAAATCCTGATCGCCGAATGCGAAATGCCGGCCCTGATGGCCATTCGCGCCGAGTACGCCGCCCAGCAGATCCTCAAGGGCGCGCGCATCACCGGCTCGCTGCACATGACCATTCAAACGGCCGTGCTGGTTGAGACTTTGCAAGCCCTGGGCGCTGAAGTGCGCTGGGCCTCGTGCAACATCTTCTCGACGCAAGACCACGCCGCGGCCGCCCTGGTGGAAGCCGGCACCCCCGTGTTCGCCTACAAGGGCGAGTCGCTCGAAGAATACTGGGACTACACCCACCGCATCTTTGAGTTCGGCGGCAAGGGCACGGAGGGCGAAGGCCCCAACATGATCCTGGACGACGGCGGCGATGCCACGATGCTGATGCACCTGGGCAAGCAGGCTGAGAAAAACCTGGGCGTGCTGGACAAGCCCGGCAGCGAAGAAGAGCGCATCCTGTTTGCCGCCATCAAGGCCAAGCTGGCCGTCGACAACACCTGGTACACCCGCAAGGCCGCCCAGATCATCGGCGTGACCGAAGAAACCACGACCGGCGTGCACCGCCTGAACGAGATGTCGGTCAAGGGCACCTTGCTGTTCCGCGCCATCAACGTGAACGACTCGGTCACCAAGTCCAAGTTTGACAACCTGTACGGTTGCCGTGAATCGCTGGTCGACGGCATCAAGCGCGCCACCGACGTGATGGTCGCAGGCAAGGTGGCCCTGGTCGCCGGTTATGGTGACGTGGGCAAGGGCTCGGCCCAGGCCTTGCGCGCCTTGTCCGCCCAAGTCTGGGTGACCGAGATCGACCCCATCAACGCCCTGCAGGCCGCGATGGAAGGCTACCGCGTCGTGACCATGGACTGGGCCGCCGACAAGGCTGACATCTTCGTTACCAGCACCGGCAACAAGAGCGTGATCACCTTCAAGCACATGGCGGCGATGAAGAACAACGCCATCGTCTGCAACATCGGCCACTTCGACAACGAAATCGACGTTGCCGAGCTGGAGACGCAGTGCCAGTGGGAAGAGGTCAAGCCCCAGGTCGACCACGTCATCTTCAAGGATGGCAAGCGCATCATCCTGCTGGCCAAGGGCCGCCTGGTGAACCTGGGCTGCGGCACGGGTCACCCCAGCTACGTGATGTCGTCCAGCTTTGCCAACCAGACCATCGCCCAGATCGAGTTGTTCGCCCACCAGGACGCCTACGACATCGGCAAGGTCTATGTGTTGCCCAAGCACCTGGACGAAAAGGTCGCCCGCCTGCAGCTGACCACGCTGAACGCGCAGCTCACCGAGTTGACCGACGAGCAAGCCGCCTACATTGGCGTGCCCAAGACCGGCCCTTACAAGCCTGACACCTACCGGTATTGAACCACCCCCCTACGGCCTGAAGGCCGCCCCTTGAATTTCTAGATTCGGGGGGCACCACCCGCGGACCGGCCCAGCCGGCTCCGCGGTGGTTGCTGGACCAACCAAAGAAGACATGGCTCGCGCAGATCAACTCCTCGTTCAACAAGGGCACGCGCCCACCCGCTCCGCCGCCCACCGCTTGATTGACGCCAGCGCCGCGCAGTGGCTCAGCCCCAAAGGCTGGACCACCTTGCGCAAGGCGGGTGAAGACCTGCCTGAGGGCACGGAGTTCCGAGTCACCAATGACGCGGAACTGCGCTGGGTGTCACGCGCCGGGCTCAAGCTCGAAGGCGCGCTGGCCCACATTAACCTCAATGTCTCCGACTGGGTCTGCCTGGACGTGGGGCAGAGCACCGGTGGCTTCACCGACGTGCTGCTGGCCAACGGCGCCCGCCAGGTCGTGGGCATCGAAGTGGGCCATGGCCAACTTCACCAGCGCCTGAAAGAAGACGGGCGCGTCGTCCTGCTGGAAGAGGTGCACGCGCGCGAGCTCGACAAGAGCACCTTGCGCGAGCACACGCCAGCCGACGGTTTCGACCTGATCGTGGCCGACCTGTCCTTTATCTCGCTGGCCACCGTGGTGCCGCACCTGAAGACCTGGCTCAAACCAGGTGGCCATGTGCTGATGCTGATCAAGCCGCAGTTTGAAGTCGGCAAGGGCAACGTGGGCAAGGGCGGCGTGGTCAAAGACCCGGCGCTGCATGCCCGGGCTCGCGACATGGTGCGCCGTGCCTGCACCGACCTGGGCTGGACCGTGCACAAGGGCTTCGACAGCCCCATCGCTGGCGGCGACGGCAACCAGGAGTTCTTCATCTGGGCATCTTCGCCCTCGGCCCCTTGAGTCTGCCTTGAAAGCCTGAAAAAGCATGAGCACGCTTGCCCCCACCCCCCTGCCGCTGAGCTTCGAGTTCTTCCCGCCCAAAACGCCGGAAGGTTTTGACAAGCTGGCGGTCGTGCGCCAGCAGCTGTACCCGCTCAAGCCGCATTACTGCTCTGTCACCTATGGCGCGGGCGGCTCCACGCAAGACGGCACCATCCAGACCGTGCGGTCGATCTTGTCCGAAGGCTTTGACGCGGCCCCACACTTTTCGTGCATCGGTGCCAGCAAGGCCGGGGTGCGCGAACAGCTGGCGCAGTTTGCATCGCAAGGCATCCGCCGCCTGGTGGCCTTGCGGGGCGATTTGCCCAGCGGCTACGGTGGCTTTGGCGAGTTTCGCTATGCCAGCGAGCTGGTGGCCTACATCCGTGAAGAAACCGGCGACCACTTCCACATTGAAGTGGCGGCCTACCCGGAAATGCACCCCCAGGCCCGCAACCCGCAGGCCGATATGGCCGCATTCGTGACCAAGGTGAAGGCCGGTGCCAATGTGGCCCTGACGCAGTATTTCTTCAATGCCGACGCCTATTTCCGCTTTGTGGACGACGCGGCCAAGCAGGGCGTCAGCATTCCCATCATCCCGGGGATCATGCCCATCACCAACTCGACCCAGTTGATGCGCTTCTCCGACGCCTGTGGAGCCGAAATCCCGCGTTGGATCCGGTCGCGCCTGGAAGGCTATGGCGACGACAAGGCGTCCATCCAGGCTTTTGGCCTGGACGTGGTGGCCGAGCTGTGCGAGAAATTGCGCCGCGCCGGTGTGCCCGGCCTGCACTTTTACACGATGAACCAGTCGACCTCGGTGCTGGCCTTGTGTCAGCGGTTGGGGCGCGGCTGATCAGCCACGTGACAAATTCCCTGGTTTGTAAAAATCGGCTTACCGAATGCCTTGAATCCATCCCTCGTTCAGGGGGTATTTAAGGGTCTTCGATATAAAAGCCTGGGGTTTGGGAAGGCAAGATTTGCTCAACCTGCTAAAAGCGCAGGGCTTGAACAGCAAGCATTACTGACTTCTCAAACAAATGAAGGTGAACAAATGAACGTTTTCAATACCAAGCTGACTCAAATGGCCGCTGTGGCCGTGCTGGCCGCCTCGGCCCTGTCGACTGCCCAAGCCGCTGTGTTCGCAGCACCTACAAAAGCCAACTTGACGCTGAGTTCCGACATTGTCAGCGTGCTGGGTTCGGTCACCATCACCCCTCTGGGCGGTGCCACCTACGGCAGCAACGTGCTGTCGGAATCCTTCAGCTCCGTGTCGACCAGCGGTTCGGGTGCGTCTTTCAGCTTCCTGGGCTTGACCCCCTCCACCGCCGGTTTCGCCATTGTCACGGCCGCCACCGCCACGAACCCTTCGGTCTCGCTGAACGTCACCTCGCTGAGCTTTAACACGGCGACCAAGGGCATGGATGCCGTCCTGTCCGTCAACGGCGTGCAAGCTTACTCGGGCCTGTTCCTGCAGGGCACGACTTACTCGGTGACCGAGGCGTTCAACGCTGCCTCCGGCACGGGTTTCATCCAAACCGGCGATTTGAAGCTGACCTCGGCTTCGGCCACGGCTCTGCTGACGGCTTTGGGTCAACCCACCTACCTGGCTGCGTTCATCACGCCCGTGTCGTTCGGCACCCTGTCGGTTGACGTCACCGCTGCTGCTGTGCCGGAACCCAGCACCTATGCACTGATGGGCATCGGCCTGATCGGCATGGGCCTGGTTGCTCGCAAGCGTCGCCAAGCCTGATCCTGGATGCCGCCTTTGAGCGGCACAGGTCAAGAAACAAAAGCCGAAGGTGCATGCCTTCGGCTTTTTTCATTCCGTCAGCACGCAAATCAGGGGCAGGTCATGCGCCTGGGGTTGCAACATCAGGGGATCGATCTCACCGATCGCCCATGACACGCCAATCGCGGTGACATCCGGGTTGGCCGCCAGATACCGGTCAAAGTAGCCTCCGCCGTAGCCCAGCCGATAGCCTTCCGGGGTGAAGCCCAGGCACGGCACCAGCACCACATCGGGGTGGCAGGGCTGGCCCGCCGGGCTTGGAATGCCGCACTCGTCCTTCGTGCCCAAGGTTTTGCCATCCCATGGTCGATACTGCATCTGCCGAGGCTCTCGTTGCGCCCAAGGCAAGGCCAATTGGCAGGGCCATTCTGTTTGAATCGGTGGGACCAAGGGCCTTGGGTTAAATTCCCCCTGGACAGGCCAATACAGCCCAAGGCATTGCGGTTCAAGTCGGCGCAGCACCTCCAAGAGTTTTTTTTCAAGGGCCAACTGGGCCGCTTGGGCCGAGGTTCCCTGAACCCAGGCCTGCCGCGCGGCCAGCATCTGGTGGCGGAGTTCGGTGCGGGTTGCGACGGCGGTGGTCCCCGGGGGAGTGGATGGTTTCATTGGCAAAGAGAACAAAAAGGTCAGCGCAATTGATGCAAGTTAACGAGTATGCCGCCAGCCTCGCCGCCAAGCCGTGGGCCCGGTCCCTGATCCTGGCGGGGCTGGCCGCGGTGGGGGCCCTGACGTCGGCCCATGCGGCCATTGACGATCTGGCCGTGGTGGAAGCCCGGGAAGCCTTGCGGGTGCGTGATGGTGGGCGGCTCGCGGCGGCCCGCGACGCCTTGGTGGCGGCGCGCCACCCACTGGCGCCCTGGGCCGACTTCTGGGCCCTTCAGAACCGCCTGGTGCAGGCCTCGCCGTCCGAGGTGGATGATTTTCTGAAGCGCTGGCCCCAGGCCTACGTGGCCGACCGCTTGCGCAACGACTGGTTGCTGGTGCTGGGCCAGCGGCGCGATTGGGCGACGTTCCTGCGCATTCAGCCCGGTTTCCGCATGAACGACGACAAGGAGGTGGTTTGCTACGGCGTGCTGGCCCGACAGCAGACCAACGCCGTCCCGGAAGGGCCAGGCGACCTGCGCGACCAGGCCCGCCAAGCCTGGTGGGCGCAAAAAGACCCGGACACCGGCTGCCTCACGATGGCCCAGACCCTGGTCCCGGCAGGCGTGCTCACCACCACGGACGTGTGGCGCAAACTGCGCCTGTCCCTGGAGGGTGACAAGCCCAAAGTGACTCAGCAGACCGCCCAACTGCTGGGCGACACCGTGGCCCAGGCCGTGAGCCGCTTGTTGGTCCAGCCCAAGGATCACTTGTTCCCCCGGCCCATGTCCGCCGGGGCCAGGGGCGGTGCCAGCGCCCAGCGCGAAGCAGGGGCGCGCCTGGAGTCCGGCGCCAAGGGCAAGGCCCGTCGCCCATCGGGCCGCAACAAGATCGTGCGGCCCAGCGATTTGCCGCAGGTGGCCCCGGCCGTGGCCGGTTTGCCCAAAGAGATCCAGGGCCCTTTGAACCTCTTGGCGCTGGTCCGCTGGGCGGCGATGGACGCGCCGGCCGTGGCCGCCGCCCTGGACGACCCCGAAGCCCGCGAACGCTGGCACTTGACGGCCGAAGAGGCGGCCTGGGCCTGGGGGCAGGTGGGGCGGCAAAGTGCCTGGCGTCTCCAGCCCGAAGCCCCGGGGCTGTACGAGCGTGCCATGGCGGTGGGCGGTGGTTTGTCCCCCGCTGACGTGGCCCGCACCTGGTCGAGCGACACCCTGGCCTGGATGGCCCGTTCGGCGCTGCGGGCGGCCACGGCGGGTCAGCCTCAGCACTGGTCCCTGGTGGAGCGCGCGGTGGACGCCATGAGCATTGACCACCAGCAAGATCCCGCCTGGGTGTACTGGAAGGCGCGCGCCTTAATGGCGCGGCCCGCCAACCCGGCAGTGCCAGTGCCTGGGGCGGCCCAGACGGCCGATGCTCGCCAACAAGGGCGTGAGCTGATGGCCCGCATCAGTGGCAGCGTGGGCTTTTATGGCCTGCTGGCCGCCGAAGACCTCAGTGGCGCCCCGGCCAAAGCCCCGGCCCGGCCAGCGGCCGTCAACGAGGCCGAAAAAGCCGAGGCGAAGGCGATCCCAGGCATCGACCGGGCCTTGCGCCTGTTCGCCCTGGGCTGGCGCTCTGAGGCGGTCCGCGAATGGAACTACACCTTGTCCTACGGTAAAACAGGGGGGCTGACCGACCGCGAGTTGCTGGCCGTGGCTGACGCTGCCTGCGAACTGGAAATCTGGGACCGTTGCATCAACACCAGCGAGCGCACGCGCCTGGAAGTGGACCTGTTCCAGCGTTTCCCCACGCCCTTCCGGCGCGACGTGCTGGCCGCCGCCCAAGACGTCGGGCTGGACCCGGCCTACATGTATGGCCTGATCCGCCAGGAGTCGCGCTTCATCGTGGCGGCCCGCTCCCACGTGGGAGCGGCCGGCTTGATGCAGGTCATGCCCGCCACGGCCGCGTGGACAGCCAGGAAGCTGGGCATCGACTACACGCCGGACCTGATCACCGACCGGCTCACCAACATCAAGCTGGGCGCCGGTTACCTCAAGCTCATCCAGGATGACTTTGACGGTTCGCAGGCCATGGCGGCGGCGGCCTACAACGCCGGACCGGGGCGGCCGCGCCGCTGGCGTGAAGGCCCGCGCCTGGAGACGGCGGCCTGGGCCGAGAACATCCCCTTCAACGAAACCCGCGATTACGTGAAGAAGGTGCTGACCAATGCGGTGCTGTACGGGCATGTCTTGCAAGGACGGCCGTTGTCGATTAAAACCAGGCTGGGTGGCTTCATTGGACCTCGTCCAAGGAATGAGCCACCTCCACAGCAAGACTTGCCCTGAGGCCACAGATGAAACGATGGTTGGTGTTGGGCGGCTCCGGATTTGTGGGCCGGGCCTTGTGTGAACAACTGGTGGATGAGCATGGCTCGGGCGGTGTTCGCATCACCGTGCCCACCCGGCGGCGCGCCCACGCGCAGCACCTGCTGACCCTGCCCACCGTGGAAGTGGTTGAGGCGTCGGTGCACGACGAAAACGCCCTGATGCGGCTGCTGGTGGGTTGCGACGGCGTGGTCAACCTGATCGCCATCCTGCATGGCAGCAAGGACGAGTTCGAGCACGCTCATGTCGGGCTGCCCCAGCGCCTGGCGGCGGCCTGCGTGCGAGCGGGCGTGCGGCGCGTGGTGCACGTCAGTGCCCTGGGCGTGCCCGACGACCCGGCGGCGGCCCCTTCCAATTACCTGCGCTCCAAGGCGGCGGGCGAATTGGCCTTGCGCGCGGCCGGCCTGGATTTGACGGTACTGCGCCCCAGCGTGATCTTTGGAGCGCATGACCAGTTCTTGAACCTGTTCGCCAGCCTGCAGGCCGTGTTCCCGGTCCTGCCGCTGGCGGGCAGCGACGCCCAGTTTCAACCGGTGTGGGTGGGCGATGTGGCCCGCGCCTTGGCGCGCTGCCTGGCCGACCCCGGCACCGTGGGGCAAACCTATGAATGCACGGGGCCGCAGGTCTACACCTTGAAAGAGCTGGTGGCGATGGCGGGTTGGCTCAGCGGCCATGCCCGGCCCATTGTGCCCATACCGCTTTGGGCGGGCCGACTGCAGGCCTTGGCCATGTCAATCTTGCCAGGTGAGCCTTTGATGTCCCAGGACAACCTGGATTCGATGCAAGTGCCCAATGTGGCCACCGGACGGTGGCCTGGGCTGCAGGCGCTGGGCGTGGCGCCCACGCCGGTGACACGCATCGCCCCCGGCTACCTGGGGGGCAAGCACGCTGGGGGCGAGCAGCTCAACGACTGGCGCACGCGCGCCGGACGTTGAGCTTGAGGCGAGGCGGCCTGGTCAGGCGACCAGCAGCATGGCCGTGTCGAACGCGCTGCTCATGGGCGGCAGGTTCATGGTCATGGGCTGAGGCGCGTTCTTGGAGACCTTGGTCGGCTTGACGACCACGGGGGGCGCATCGTTCTGGGCGACTTCAGCGCGGTCCCAGTTGCCGGCGGACTCTTTGCCCGAGACAGCGATGGAATAGAACACGCGGAAGGCGATTTTGCGCTCGCTCCAGAAATCGGCGGCATCGCGGAAGGAGTCGAGCAGCAACTCGCGGGTTTCGCGGTCGAACTTGACGCCATCGGGGATGAGTTCCAGCACCACCACGAAGCCTGGCTGCGGGCCCGACTTGTGAACCAGGTCGGTCATGCAGTCATACAGCGCGTCCATGTTCTTGCCGAAGTGATCCGGGAACAGGAAATCCTTGGCGATGATGTCCAGCACATCTTGTTTGGACTGGGCTTCGCTCAGGTTGGTGTACAGGAAGTGCTGCCCGGAATCCAGGGCAGCCTGTTGCAAGTCTTCCGGGCGAAACGCGCGGATGGATTGAACGATGTTGGGTCGAACGGATTGCAACAACATGATCGCTTGGGGCCGAGAGTGCATTGAGGATGCTCACTGCCCTCGTGGGCCAAATTTGAGGGTCAAAGAAAAGGACAAAAGAACGAAGCAGCGAGTCTTGAAGGCTCAGTGCCGGGGATCAATGGGTTTGAAGCTGCTGTAGTGATCCTCGGTGTAGAAACAAGTTTCAGGGATTTGCACTACTTCACCTCCGCAAACGATGCGCCGGGCCCCTCGGGTACGCGATCCTGGTGTAGGCACCGTGTACTCGTGGTAGAACCCACGCGGTTTTCGAGGCAAAGCACGCTCCCTGTTGCCAAAGACGGTGCCGTCCTTGGTGTATTTGAAAGGCCCACCCGCCAAAATGCGCCGGTGAACATCCTGAGCCTGCGTCGGCAATTGCGACAAGCCAATCGCCGAATTCAGTGCTGACTCCGCCGGGCTGGACCGAGCCCAGGCGGGTGAAACACCGGCATCCAGCATTGCAGCGCCGGTCAGGACGCTGGCCGACACCAGCAACGATGTGGCAATGCCAGTCCATGACTTGCTCAGTGGCTTCTTCACAACGTCGTCACGCCAGCTCAGGTCTCTAAAAGCCGTGATGCTACTGAAAACGGGCCAAAAGCTCAAGGCCCCAGCCCCGGAAAACCAGTGGACAGGGGCCTTTGCGTGAGGGGTTGACAGTTCGTGGTATATGACGTTTTTTTGACAAACGCCTGTTTGAACACCTTCAGCGGACGGCGTTGGCCTCCGCCACGGTCATGGCCGTCATGTTGACAATTCGGCGCACCGTGGCCGACGGGGTCAGGATGGTCACTGGCTTGGCCGCGCCCAGCAGCACCGGCCCCAGGGCGATGCCGTTGCCGGCCGCTTCCTTGAGCAGGTTGTAGGCGATGTTGGCCGCGTCGATGTTGGGGCAGACCAGCAGGTTGGCTTCGCCGACCAGGGTGCTGCGGGGCATCAACTCGGCGCGGTAGGCGGCATTCAGGGCAGCGTCGCCATGCATCTCGCCGTCGATTTCCAACCAGGGCGCGCGCTCCTGGATCAGGCCCAGGGCCTCGCGCATCTTCAGCGCCGAGGGGTGGTTGCTGGAACCAAAGTTGGAGTGCGACAGCAGTGCTGCTTTGGGCCGCTGACCGATCCTCATCATTTCTTCGGCCGCCATGATGGTGATTTCGGCCAGTTGTTCGGCCGTGGGGTCGTAGTTGATGTGGGTGTCCAGGATGTTGACCTGGCGGCCGGGCAGCAGCAGGCCGGTCATGGCCGCGTAGGTTTTCACGCCCGCGCGCTTGCCGATCACCTGGTCGATGTAATGCAGGTGCAAGGGCGTGTTGCCCCAGGTGCCGCAGATCAGGCCATCGACTTCGCCCTTGTAAAGCAGCATTGAGGCGATCAGCGTCAGGCGACGGCGCATCTCGATCTTGGCCATCTGCTCGGTCACGCCCTTGCGCTCGGTCAGGCGGTGATACGTTTGCCAGTAGTCGCGGTGGCGGTGGTCGTGCTCGACGCTGACCACCTGGTAGTCGGTGCCGGCTTTCAGGCGCAGGCCGAAGCGCTCGATGTGCTGCTCGATGACGGCCGGGCGGCCGATCAGGGTGGGGCAGGCCAGGCCTTCGTCGACCACGATCTGGGCGGCGCGCAGCACGCGCTCGTTTTCGCCTTCGGCAAAGGCGATGCGCTTGTTCTTGGCGCGCTTGGCCACGCTGAAGATGGGCTTCATCGTCTGGCCCGAGGCGTAGACGAAGCTTTGCAACTTTTCGACGTAGGCGATGAAGTCCTTGACCGGGCGCGAGGCCACGCCGGAGGCCGCCGCCGCCAGGGCCACGGCCGGGGCAATCTTGATCATCAAGCGCGGGTCGAAGGGCTTGGGGATCAGGTACTCGGGGCCGAAGCTCAGGGTGACGCCCGCGTAGGCCTGGGCCACCACGTCGCTTTGCTCGGCCTGGGCCAGCTCGGCGATGGCGTGAACGGCGGCGATCTCCATCTCATCGGTGATGGTGGTCGCGCCCGAATCAAGCGCCCCGCGGAAGATGTAGGGGAAGCACAGGACGTTGTTGACCTGGTTGGGGTAGTCGCTTCGCCCGGTGGCCATGATGGCGTCGTCGCGCACGGCTTTGACGTCCTCCGGCAGGATCTCGGGGTTGGGGTTGGCCAGCGCGAAGATGATGGGCTTGGGGCCCATGCGCGCGACCATGTCGGCCTTGAGCACGCCGCCTGCACTGAGGCCCAGGAAGATGTCGGCGCCATCGATGACCTGGCCGAGGGTGCGCAGTGGGGTTTCTTGCGCAAAAAAGGCCTTGTCGGGGTCCATCAGTTCAACGCGGCCTTCGTAGACCACGCCGGCCAGGTCGGTGACCCAGATGTTTTCACGCGGCAAGCCCAGCTTGACCAGCAGGCCCAGGCAGGCCAGCGCGGCGGCACCCGCGCCCGAGACCACCAGCTTGACCTGCTTGATGTCCTTGCCGACCACTTTCAGGCCATTGAGCAGGGCGGCGCCCACGACGATGGCGGTGCCGTGCTGGTCGTCATGGAAAACGGGGATCTTCATGCGTTCACGCAGCTGGCGCTCGACGTAGAAACAGTCCGGGGCCTTGATGTCTTCCAGGTTGATGCCGCCGAAGGTGGGCTCCAGCGAGGCGATGATCTGGACGAGCTTTTCCGGGTCGTTCTCGTTGATCTCGATGTCGAACACATCGATGTCGGCGAACTTTTTGAACAGGACGGCCTTGCCCTCCATCACCGGCTTGGCGGCCAGCGGGCCGATGTTGCCCAGGCCCAGCACAGCCGTGCCATTGGTGATCACGGCCACCAAGTTGCCCCGGCTGGTGTAGCGGAAGGCGTTGGCGGGGTTGTCGACGATTTCTTCGCACGCGGCGGCCACGCCGGGCGAGTAGGCCAGGGCCAGGTCGCGCTGATTGGTCAGCTGCTTGGTGGCGCTGATGGCGACTTTGCCGGGTGTGGGGAACTCGTGGTATTCAAGCGCGGCTTTTTTCAGCTCGGCGCGTTTTGCTTCTGGGGTGGTCATGCAGGGGTGCCTTTCGTGGGCGCTGGCCATGTTGGCGGCGCCTGACCCCTGCATTGTAGGAACTTGAGGCTCGGCCAGCGATGTGGGTAGCCGCAAGGGCGCGATTTAACCCGCGATCACAGCCCGGTTGCGCCCTTGCGCCTTGGCCAGGTACAAGGCCTCGTCGGCCCGTTGCAGAAGTTGCTTGCTTGACTCGCCGGGCTGCAAAGCCGCCAGGCCCGCCGAGAAAGTGACCCTCAACGACGGCACCCGGGCAGACAATCCGGTCTCACACAAAGCTTCTTTCAGGCGGCTCAGGCCGATGGTGCCGGCTTGGGCGGGGTCGGTTTCCGGCATCACCACCACGAATTCCTCACCGCCCCAGCGTCCGATCAGGTCGGTTTCACGAAGGCTGGTCCGTGCCTGCTGGGCAAAGGCCAGCAGCACCTCGTCGCCCACGTGGTGGCCGTGGGTGTCATTCACGTTCTTGAAATGGTCCAGGTCGATCACGGCGATGCAAAAGCTGCTGCCGCTGCGGCCGGCCCGGTCGTGCTCGGCGTCGAGGCGGGTTTGCAGGTACTGGCGGTTGAACAGGCCGGTCAGCGGGTCGTGCCGGGCGATCTGCCGGACCCGTTCGGTGGCGCTGGCGAGGCGGGTTTTCTCTTCGGCCATGCGCTCGCGGGACCGCCCGAAGTTGCGGGACTGCCAAGCCAGCAGGCCGAGGATCAAGCAGGTCGGGAAAATCTGGAAGGCCTCATCGGCCGGGTTGAAGTGGGGGCCATGCAGGGCGCTCATGATGGCCCACATGGCCAGGAGCATCCCGATCGTGGCGCCGCCCGTCAGCAGGGCCGCGCGGGGACGCAGGCTGACAAAGCCGAAGACCTGGGCCAGACAGAGGATCTGCAGATTGCCGACCCGCATGACGGGCGCCACCGCGTACCCCAGCACGACGGCGGCGCTTGCCCAGATGATCTGAAGGGCGACCAAACCTGGGTCCTCGTACTTGAGGGTGAGCCCACTCCGGATCAAGGGATAGAACAGGCCGATGGCGATGAGTTGGTGGATGGTGAAGGCCCAGTTCCAGGCCTGCTCCTGGTCGGACAGCACGTTGGGCACGAGGTACAGCCAGATCAAGCCGAGAAAGCCGATGTAGAGCCCGGTGCTCAGCAGACACAGGCTCAGGGCGGTGCGCCGTCGGGGGTCGGTGGTCAGCAGCAGGTCGACCAAGGGGTGTGACCGGGGGGCGGACTGAGAGATGGTGTTGGTGTTCACGTCGCTTGGCCCGACAGGACGGCGGCAGCCGTGGTCGAGGCAATGGTGCGATCGCGGCCTTGCGCCTTGGCCTTGTAGAGCGCGGCATCGGCGTGTTCAAGCGATTGGGCGAGGGTGTCGTCCGTGGTGTGCTCGCGCACGCCTGCCGAGAAGGTCACGGCCAGGCCCGGGCCGTGCACGGTCCAATCGTGCTGCCGGACGGCCTGGCGCAGCCGCTCCAGCATCTCGAGAGCCTGCCCTTGGTCGGCTTCTGACATCAGGACCAGGAATTCTTCACCACCCCAGCGCGCCACCGCGTCGCTGCCGGAAAAAGTGCCGCGGGCCAGGGTGGCAAAATCGTGCAGCACGGCATCACCCACCGCGTGCCCGTGTTGGTCGTTCACCCGCTTGAAGAAGTCGATGTCGAGGATGGCCACGCAGAAGGCCCGGCGACTGCGCTGTTGACGCCGCACTTCGTCTTCGAGCAGGCTCATCATGTGGCGGCGGTTGAACAACTGAGTCAGGCCGTCACGGATGGACAGGGCATTGAATTGCTCGAAGGCGGTGGCCATGGCGGCCCGCTGATCCAGCCGACGCTGGTGCAAACGGCGGCCCACTTTGGTGACGATGAGCAGGGTGGGCATGGTCAAGCCGACCGTGGCGATGGTGACCAGCGCGGCATTCAGGTCGGCTGCTGGAGGGTTCAGTCTCCATGTGAACAACAGCATCGTCACCAGCAGGCCTAAACCACCAAAAGTAGCCAATTGGGCTTGCCTGCCAGTCAGGCGGCGCATGTCAAACACCAGGATCAGACACATCCATTCGAGCGCCAAGCCCCGCGAGGATTCGATCATCGCGTAAGACAGGCAAACCGTGGTCAGGCTGAACAGCACCTGGGGGAAGGCCAGGGTCGGCTCCGGATGGTGGGCCACGAGGCCAGTGCGCAACACCGCATAAAAGCCGCTCAGGCCGCACAAAACATAGCCAGCCAAGGCCCAGGCCTGCCACACCTGCACCCTTTGAAACACGACCCCGCAGACCATCAAGGTCATGGCAAAGGCATAGGCTGGCAGCATCCACAACAAGCGCTTGACACCTTGCCGGACGGCGCCCGCAGGTCCGAGCACCGCCCGGACGAGGGCTGACTCGCCTTTGGCGGGGTGCGGTTGGGAGAATGAAGGGGTCAGGTCTGCCATGGGAAAGATCGTTGCGATGATTTCGGACGGACGGCAGGCCAAGTTGAGGCAGTTTTGAACCTGAGGGTGAGCGGGACGTGAATCGCACACGGTCCGCGCGACAATCCCGTCATGAGCCTGGGTGAATTCGACCTCATTGAACGTTTTTTCTGGCGCCCCGCAGGGCAAGGGCCGCGCCGTGCCGTGGTGGGCAATGGCGACGACTGCGCCATCATCGCGCCAGCCCCGGGCATGCACCTGGCCGTGTCCACCGACACCTTGGTGGAGGGGCGGCATTTCCTCTCCACGGTCGACCCGGCGCGCCTGGGCCACAAGGCCTTGGCGGTCAACCTGTCGGACCTGGCCGCGTGCGGTGCCAAGCCCCTGGCCTTCACCCTGGCCCTGACCTTGCCCCGCGTTGACGAGGCCTGGCTGGCCGGCTTTGCACAAGGCCTGCTGGCTCTGGCCGATGCGCACGACTGCGAATTGATTGGCGGCGACACCACGGCAGGGCCCCTGGCCATCGGCATCACCGTGATGGGCGAGGTGCCCGCAGGTCAGACCCTGCTGCGCAGCGGCGCCCGCGCGGGTAACGACCTGTGGATCAGTGGCTGGCCCGGCCTGGCGCGCCTGGCGCTGGAGGCCTTTCGTGGCACCTTGCAGCCCGCCCTGACCAGCGATGATTTCGACACCGCGCGCCGCGCCATGGAATGCCCCGAGCCCCGCGTGGCCCTGGGCCTGGCCCTGCGCGGCCTGGCCAGCGCCGCCATCGACGTGTCCGATGGCCTGCTGGGCGACCTGGGCCACCTCCTGCGCCGCAGCCAGGTGGGCGCCACCGTGGTGCTTGATGCGCTGCCCGTGCACCCTGTGCTGGCAGCGCGGCCTGTGTCGCAGCAGCACGATTGCCTGCTGGCCGGTGGCGACGACTACGAACTGGTCTTCACCGCCCCGCCCGAACACCGCGCCCGCCTCCTGGCCCTGGGCGATTCGCTGGGCCTGCCTTTGACGCGCCTGGGCGCCATCACCGCCACGCCGGGCCTGCAATTGCTGCAAGGCGAACTGGATGTCTGGCCCGACGACGCCCCACCTCAGCCCGTGTCCAATCGCTGGACCTCGTTCGACCACTTCAAGAGCTAAGCATGCCCAGCCCCATTGATGTCGATCCTGATCCTGACGTGGTGGATGATGCCGCCACCTCCTTGTCGCCCCGCCGCCCCACCGTGGCTTTGCTGCTCAGCCACCCCGCGCATTTCATCGCCCTGGGCGCCGGCAGCGGCCTGAGCCCCCAGGCCCCCGGCACCGTGGGCACGCTGTGGGCCTGGGTGAGTTTCTGGGCCTTGCAGAACCTGTGGGGCGTGGGGCCGCAGGCCGATGTGAAGTGGGCCTGGCTGATCGGTCTGGGCCTGCCCATCGGCTGGTGGGCTTGCACACACACGGCGCGCAGCCTGCGCGTGGCCGACCCGGGCTCGATCGTGTGGGACGAGGTGTTGGCCTTCTGGCTGGTGCTGTGGCTGCTCACCCCCACCGGCTTCGCCGGCCAGTTGCTGGCCTTTGCCCTGTTCCGCTACTTTGACGCCGCCAAGCCAGGCCCCGTGGCTTGGGCCGATCAGTTGTTCAAGCGCCAGCCGGGCCAGGGCATTGGTTGGGCGCAGGGCTTCGGGATCCTGTTTGATGACTTTGTGGCGGCCTTGTGCACCTTGCTGGTCCTGGCCGCGATCATGCTTGTGTGGCCCAGCGTGCTGGCGCCTTGACCCGCATTGAAGGACCAGGACATGGCTTGCGAACAAGAACTGACCAGCTTGGTGGCCGACCTGGCGGCCCAACTGCAAGCGCGGGGATGGCAGCTGGCCACCGCCGAATCCTGCACCGGGGGCCTGATCGCGGCCACCTGCACCGAGGTGTCGGGCTCCAGCGCCTGGTTCGAGCGCGGTTTTGTCACCTACAGCAACCAGGCGAAGACTGAATTGCTGGGGGTGGATGAAGCCTTGATCGAAGCCCACGGCGCCGTCAGTGAACCCGTGGCCCGGGCCATGGCCGAAGGCGCGCTGGCCCGATCACGCGCGCAGTTGGCGGTGGCCGTCACTGGCGTGGCGGGCCCCACGGGCGGCTCGCCCGACAAGCCCGTGGGCACGGTGTGGCTGGCCTGGGCCGCGCAAGGCCGGCCGACCCGGGCGCTGCGCTGTCAATTCGAGGGCGATCGGGGGGCGGTGCGCTGGGCCACGGTCAAGCAGGCTTTGCAGGGCCTGCTGTTGCCATGAACAGCCGGGCATAGACCGCCTCCAACTGGCGGCAGCGCAGTTCGCTGTTGAAGGGGGTTTCGCGCCCTCGCACGCCCTCCAGCTGTCTGGAGATCTGCTGCCGCTGCGCCGGGTCCTGCGCCAGCCGCACGGCGACTTCCACAAAGTCAAGGGGGTTGGTGGCCACGCAGGCGCCCAGGCCCACCTCATGCAGGATGGCGCCCCCGATGCGGCTGGCGGCGGTCTGCCCCAGGCAAGACACGGCAGGCAGGCCCGCGTAGAGCGCATCCAGCAGCGTGGTGTGGCCGTTGTAAGCCAAGGTGTCCAGGAACAGGTCGGCGCAACGCAAACGGGCGAGGTGCGATTGGCCGTCCACGGACGGGGCGAACACCAGCCGGGCCGGGTCGATGCCTCGGCGCGCGGCCTCGGCCGCCAGAAAACGGCTTTGTTCCGGGTGAACCACGTACAGCCACAGCACCGCGCCGGGCAAGCGGTGCATCACCTTGCACCAGGCGTTGAAGGTCTCCGGCTCGATCTTGTAGCTGTTGTTGAACCCGCACAGCACCAGTTGGTCTTCGGGCAGGCCCTGGCTGGCGCGGGCGGGGGCCGCGGTCAGCTCGCGCGTGTCATCGTAGCCATAGTGCCCGACGGGCAGCGCCTCGACCGCTTCGTCATACCAGTGGGCCATCTCTGGGGTGACTGAGATCCCATCGCTGATGTGGACGTCGAATGCGTCGGGCGCGCCCACCGTGCCGCAGAACGCCAGGTAGTTGATCTGCACGGGCGCCGGGCGCCACAGGGCCACATCCACCACGGGGCCCCTTGAATGGCCGCCCAGTCCGATCAACACGTCCACCTGGTCGGCATGCATGCGCCGAGCCACGGCCTCGGGCAGCCATTGGCTGGCCTCCACCACCTGATCGACGGCGGCATGGATAAGTTTGCGCGAAGGGCTGCCATCGTCAGGATTGAGCGCGTAGGCAATCACCTCGAACTGCGTCCGGTCATGGTGCTTGAGGATGCGGTGGATCAACTGCGTGGTGGGGTGCCGCCCAAAGTTGTGGCTGAGGTAGCCCAGGCGCAATCGCCGATGGCCGACCCCGGCGGGTGCCGCCGTCCAAAGCGCTTGGGGCTGCTGGATGTGGCGCGCGCGCTGGGTGCAGCCCCTGGCCAGGTGAAGCAGCTCAGCGGGGGTCAGCCCAAGGTGCAAGCCTTCCCAGGCCATGCTGCGCGACAGGCCCACGGTGGGGTCGTGCATGGCTTTCTGGGCGATGCGCTTGATGGCCCGAACGACCGTGTCGCGCTCTCGCCAGTCGCAGGCCCGCAGTCGCTTCAGGCCCAGCTCCACGATGACCGTCAGTGCCTTGAGCTCATCATCGCCTTCGGGTGGGGCCCGGTCCCAAGGGGGGGAGTCTGGCGCGGTGGGGTCGTGCCGCAGGGCCTGGTCGCCCCAGTCCTGCCAGGGCGGTGTCGGGGACTGCGCCCGCCAAGTCAACAGCGTTGACAAGCGCAGGCCTTGCTCGGCCTCATCACACGCATCGGCCTGAGCGGTGGGCGCCAGGCCTGCTGCGCGTTCGAAGTGATGGCGGGCATCGTCCCAGTCGCCGCACATAAGACACGCCTTGCCCCACAGGCCAAGGTCTTGCGCGGTGGCTGGCAAGCCGGCTGCGTGGCCGGCTTGGTTTAGCAACGCGGCATGGTGGCGCGCTTTGGGGCCGTCCAGTTGATCCAGCGCCAGCCTGGCCAATCCCCGGCGGGCTTTGAGGTGTTGGGTGTCAATGGCCAGCAAGCGCTGCCAGGTGGACTGGGCTTGGGCGGGTGCGCCCAGCCGTTGCTGGGCAACGCCCAGGTTGTACAGAAGGCGCACCGAGGACGGGCAATCCGACACGGCGGCCTCGAGGGCGGCCTGCAGCATGGCGTCTGTGCCAAGCTGGCTGACCTGCGCGCAATGGGCCAGCCACTCCGCCTCAGACCTCCCCGGCGGCAAGGGTGCCGGGGAGATGCCTGGCATCAGGCCCAATCGAAGTCAACGGCTCCGGGAGATGAGCGAAGCCAGCTGTCGACCGCTTGTGCCAACTGTTCCGAGCCCGAGCCCGACGACTGTGTGGGGCCAGGACCGCTAGGCGCGGGTGCGGCCACTGGGGCCACGTAGTGCTTGAAACAACCCAGTGTGCTCAGGCCCGCCTGGAAGCCGCCAAAGCCGCCAGCGTTGCGCATGCCCACCTGGATGTACGGGCCGTTGAGGCTGACCGGCAGGCCCCACTGGCCTTCGCCATAGCTGACGCCGACCGTGCCGTAGGCGCAGCGGTCACCGCCCAGGGCCGACACCGCAAACATGGGCGAGAAGGTGTTGAGCTTGGAGCCAAAGGCCAACTGCCAGCCATAGGTGCTGGACTTGACCTTGGCGCTTTGGAAGACCAGGCTGAGCACCGTGTCCTTGAACACCAAGCCATTGCTGTCAAATGGGATGTTGAGCATCAGGCCGCCGCGTTCCTGGCGGTCGAACGGGGTGGTGTCAGCTTGCGCCAGGGAGGCGAGGCCAACATACGTGGCGATCGCCAGGGCGATGTGGTGGTGCTTGGGGAAAAATTGCATGGCTGCTCCGGCGCGATGATTCATTTCTGATGAAATCGAATGTAGCGGTCGGAGGCACCATCACCTGCCCTCAGGCCCCCCGCGACTCTGGGGGTGGCAGACAGTTTTCCTAGGGATTGACTTCACCCATGTGAAATTTTTCGGCGCCCAAACACGTATTCCAGCGCGATGTCGATGATGACGCCCCACAGGCTGTAGAGCACCGATGCCAGCAGCGCATTCCAGAAGCCGTGCACTTGGAACCCCTCCAGCAGGCCCGAGGCCATCTGGAAGGTGAAGGCGTTGATCACGAACAGGAACAGGCCCAGTGTCAACACCGTCACCGGCAGCGTCAGCAGGATCAGCAAGGGGCGCACAAAGGCGTTCAGCAGGCCCAGCACGGCGGCGGCGATCATGGCCGCGCCGAAGCTGCTGACCTGCACGCCTTGGTCCCATTGAGCCAGCAGCATGAGGGCGGAAGACAGCAATAACCAGCGGATGAGCAATTTCATGCGGCCAAGCTTATCCCAGTGCGGCGCATTCCGTCACAGCCTGCCCACAGGCCCCGGGGTATGACGGGTTTTGTTCCGGTCGGATTTATTCGATACTTGACCCACACGCGGCCAACCACGGTCATGCCGCCGAGGTTCGCTGACGTCGTCCCGGGTCCATGCGCCAGAAGTTCGAGCAATTCCTTGATGAAGCCAGTCCAGCCAGCCGTTGCCTGCTGGCGGTTTTTGCCTCGACGCCGTTTTACATCTTCTACTGGTTCATCAACCTGTCGGGCCTGCTGGACCCGGTGGTTCAGGCAGGTTTGCGGCAGCCGGTCGTCTGGGTCCTGCAGGCGACCCTGGTGCTCAGCACCGCCTTGTCGTTCGGGTTCATGGCGTGGCTGTGGCCCCGCCGACGTGATCCACGGCCCCTGCCCAAGCTCGGCGTCGCCGTCACCTTGAACATCGGCATCGTCTACACCCTGATCGCGCTGTTTGCAGGCACCTTCACCACCGGTGCCAACATGACCTTGCTGGGCGTGCTGGCCATCGGCCTGCTGCTGTTTGACCTGCGCACGATGTGGATCGCCTTCCTGGCGTGCGCCGGGCTGCTGGTGTCCTACGACGTGTTCGTGATGCTGGGCTACCTGCCCTACGCCCCGGCCATCACCCGCCTGGCCTTCCAGGGCGTGGAGCCGCAGTGGTGGTGGGCCGCCTGGCGCAACGTGGTGTTCTACGCCGGCCTGATCGTGATCTCCACCATGCTGCTGGTGATGTTCGGGCGCCTGGACGCGCAGCACCGCAAGCTCAACAAGCTCTCGTACACCGACGTGTTAACCGGCCTGCCCAACCGGCGCTACTTCATGGAGCGCCTGCACGCCGAGGTGGCGCGCCAGGGCCGCAGCGTCGAGCCTTTGTCCCTGATGCTGATCGACGCCGACCACTTCAAACGGGTCAACGACACCCATGGTCACGCCGTGGGCGACGAGGTGTTGGCCGTGCTGGCCCGCCTGCTGGGAGAGAGCGTGCGCACCCCCACCGACCTGGCCGCACGCCTGGGCGGCGAGGAGTTCGCCGTGCTCTTGCCCGACACCTCCGCCGGCGAGGCCGAAGCGGTGTGTGGGCGCCTCCACAGCCGCCTGGCCGAGCACGCGTTTGAGGCGGGTGGGCAGACCTTCCACCTCACGGTCAGCATTGGCGTGGCGCAGTGCCATGGGCAAAGTGCCATGGGCAAAGTGCCGAGGTGGTGCTCAAGTGGGCCGACCGCAACCTCTACCGCGCCAAGCAGGAGGGCCGCAACCGCTCGGTTTGCAGCGTGAACAACGCCCAGGGCGGCGAGGTGGGCGAATGACGTTGAAGGGCCTGATTCGCCGCATCGAGTTGCGGCTGCTGGACCGCAACGTGGCCAACCGCTGCATGGTGTTCGCCTTGTTGTCCCTGCCCATGTGCCTCATCTTGTGGGGCCTGCAGGCCTATGCCCTGGCCAACCCCGAAGCAGGTGCTTTCTACCGGCCGGGGGCCTTGTCCCTGGCTCAACTGGGGCTGACGGCCTTGATCCTGTGGTTGACCACGGTGGTGGTCTTGGCCTGGCGCTTGCGCCGCCATGGTGGCGATTCGAAATGGCTGGCCCAGTGGACGGTCATGCCTACCTTCGTCGTCTTCCTGTTGCTGGCCATCGCCCACGGCCTGAAGGACACGCCGATGGGCATGGTGCTGATCCAGGAACTGGTGGTGGCACGCGCCCTGTTCAGCCTGCGCAAACTCAGGCCCACCTTGATCCTGGTGGTGGTGATGCTGGTGGCCAGCGACCTCCTGATCACGGGGGGGCAACTTCCCTACGCCCCCTTGTTGACCGCCCCGGTGTTCAATGGCGACGACCTCGCCGGGTGGTGGGCCGTCTGGTTGCGCGTCATGTTCCAGGCCGCTGTGTTGCCGTTCACGGCCATGCTTTTCTTTGCCTTCAACACCCTGCGTCGCCAGCGCAAGGAGCTGGAAAGCCTGGTGCGCACCGACGTGCTGACAGGCCTGTCGAACCGCCGCGAGTTCATGAGCCAGCTGGAGATCGAATCGCACCGCCATGCCCGCAGTGGTCGGCCCTTTTGCCTGGTCGTGTGCGACCTGGACCACTTCAAAGAGGTCAACGACAGTTGGGGGCATCCGGCCGGTGATGCGGTGCTGGCCCAGCTCGGCCGCATCCTGCAGTCCAGCACCCGCCATCAGGTTGACACGGCCGCGCGCCTGGGGGGCGAGGAGTTCGTGCTGCTGCTGCCCGACACCGACCTGGACGGGGCCCGCCGGGTGGCGTCAAAAATCGCCGACAGCTTGCGCGGCCATGTCTTTCGGGTGGATGGGGCTTCGTTCAGCGTCACCCAGAGCATGGGCATTGCCGAGGTGCATGGCGGCCAGGGCGAGCGGGCCCTGCGCATCGCCGACCAGAACCTGTACAGCGCCAAACGTGCTGGCCGCGACCAGACCATGGTCTCGGTGGTGGCCTGAAGCAGGGGGCTGGCTCGCCTGGGGCGGGCAGTTTTGGAGAAAACCGGCGTCCTGACACGCAGGTCAGGACGGGATCCGGTCGAATAGAAAACAAACTCCCTGTGTTGCCAAAAACCGGCCTGATGCCTGTTTTTGACCTCCCAAGTTCATTTTGATATTTTCGATTCTCAGTACAAACGACAGCGTTATTTGCATCAACTGCGACACCAACCACTCGTCAAACCTAGATTTCCGGTTTATCGGACACGGTATTTGGGGGGCTTTGACCATTCCACCTCCATGGAACGCCTCTGCTTTGAAATAACGCAACTGGGTGTGAAAAGACTCGTTGATGCTTGGGGCAGAAATGCTTGTTTTCTTTAGAATGATTTCATTGTCTGACCTGCCGTCTGGAAAGTCCTTAAAAAGCCTGAAGATCTTCTGAAATCCTTGCGGAAGTGTCTTAAAGCCAGAAACCACAGAGGTAGAGTTGTCGCACTGCTATCGCTTTGACCGTTTCGAGTTGCGCGCTGTGGAGCGCGTGCTGTACGTTGACGGGAAGCCTGTCGGCCTTGGCGCGCGAGCCGTTGATTTGTTGCTGGCGCTGGTAGAGCGGTCTGGGCGCATGGTGTCCAAGAACGATTTGCTTGACCTGGTCTGGCCTGGCCTGGTGGTCGAAGAAAACAACCTGCAAGTCCAAATTTCCGCTTTGCGAAAAGTGTTGGGCCCACAGGCCATCTCCACCATCCCTGGTCGCGGTTACCGGTTTGCCCTGCCCATGGTGCGTGACGATGATTCGTCGCCAAGCCGCTTTACCCAAATGGCATCCCAGGCGGCCCCGGATGCACTCGCCCCATCGTCTGCAGCCGAGAACGTGCTGTCGGTGCTGCCCAGCTTGGCAGGCCGTTTGTGGGGCCGAGACCCCGACCTGGCCGCGCTGCACCGCGAGGCACACCATCCCCTGATCACGATTGCTGGCCCGGGTGGCATCGGCAAGACGGCGTTTGCCCTGGCCGCGGCCCATGCCTGGTGCCGGGAGCACCGCGATGGTGCGGCATGGGTGGAGTTGGCGGGCATCACCGACCCGGGCCTGGTGCCCACGGTGGTGGCGCAGGCGGTGGGGCTGCCGTCTGGCGGCGCCGATCCCTTGGCCGCCTTGGTGGCGGCGTTGCGGCCTTTGCAACTGCTGCTGGTGATCGACAACGCCGAGCACCTGATCGACGCGGTGGCCCGCATGGCGCAGGCCATCACCGCTGCCGCGCCCGGGGTTCGGTTGGTGGTGACCAGCCAGGTGGCCCTGAAGCTGGACAACGAGCGCCTGTTCAGGCTGAGTGCTCTGTCCGTGCCCGAAACAGGCACCTCGCTGGACCACGCCCTGGCCCATGGGGCCATCGCCCTGTTCGCGGATCAGGCGCAGGCGGCTGATCGGCGCTTTGCCTTGACCGAGGCCAATGTGGAAGAAGTCATCGCCCTGTGCCGCCGCCTGGACGGCATGGCGCTGGCGATCAAACTCGCCGCAGCGCGCCTGCCCTTGCTGGGATTGCAGGGCGTGGTGACCCGCCTGGACGAGCGCTTCAAGTTGTTGCGCAGCCAGAACAGCCTGGCGCCACCGCGCCGACAAACGCTGATGGGCACCTTGGAGTGGAGCCACGATTTGCTGTCGCCCGACGAGCAGACGGTGTTCCGCCGACTGTGTGTTTTCGCTGGTGGCTTCAGCCTCCAGTTGGCCAGCGCGGTGGCCATGGACGACTCCCTGGACGAGTGGGCCGTGATCGAACTGCTCGGCGCCTTGGTGGATCGCTCGCTGGTCGCAGCCGATGGTGCCGACCTGCCCCGCTACCGCCTGCTTGAAAGCACGCGCGACTTTGCCAGCCTGAAGCTGGACGCCTCGGGTGAGCACTGGTTGATGAAGCGCGGCCATGTGTCCACCATGGCCGCCCTGATGGAGCAGGCTTACGCCGCCTACTGGCACACCCCCGATGCGGTCTGGCTGGACACCTACGGCCCTGAGATCGACAACGTGCGGGCGGCGCTGGACTGGGTGATGGCCCACGAGCCTGCTTTGGCGGTCGACCTGGTGGGCGCCTCCAGCCCCTTGTTTTTGCTGCTTGGCCTGGCGCCTGAATGGCGAAGACGTGGCCTGGCGGTGGAATCTCAGGTGCTGGCCGCGCCCACCTGCGCCCCCGTGGCGCGCTATTGGTTGGAGCGCAGCCGTTTGAACTGGGGCGTCTCCAACACCCTCATGCACGACTTTGCGCGCCGTGCCGCCGAGCAAAGCCGCGCCTTGCAGGACGATGTGAGCCGTTACCTGGCCTTGCGTTGCATGGCGGGCAGCGGGGTCTTGCCCCCCGCCCAGGCCAAGAACCTGCTGGAAGAGATGATCGGGCTGGAGAAGCCTGCCTGGCCGCCGCGCCTGCGCTTGCAGCGCCAACTCGCCACGGTCAGCGTGCTGCGTTCGGGCAATCAACTCGAGCAGGCCCGGCGCGTGTGCGAGACCTTGCTGTCGCACTCGCAGGCCAATGGCCTGGACGCCGTGGTCTCGGCCGCTTTGGCTGACCTGGCCGGGCTCAGCCTGGCCGTGGGCGACCCGGACGCTGCCGTGCAGCATTGCGGCGACCTCATCGCGCGTGGTCGGCACCGCCGCGACAACTTCATCCTCCACGCCATGGCGATCAAAGCCACCGCCTTGTTCATGCAGGGCGATGACGAGCAGGCCCGCGGGGCTTTGGTGGACTTTGCCGCTGCTTCGCGCAGCCGCGATTGGGAATGGTTTGGTTTGTACTCCGGCTTGTTTGCGCTCTTGGCTGCCATTGAAGGGCGCCACGAAACGGCAGCGCGCCTGCTGGGCTACGCCGACCGCGCGCACCAGCAACTGGGTTCGCGCGATGTCCAGGCGGGTCAAGCCTGGGAGCGGGCCAGCAGCCTGGTGAACGCGGTGTTGCCTTTGGCGACCACCTCGCGCCTGGCCTACGAGGGCGCCCAGATGGCCCCCGAGGCCGTGTGCAACTGGGCCTTGGCCCGCGTGGACGTTTGACGTGCAGGCCCTGTCCGATTGGCTGGCGTCGATTGGCATGGCCCGGCTTGAGCGCGTTCTGCTCGACAACGACATCGACGCCGACATCATCACCAGCCTGACCGAGACTGACCTGGAAAAACTGGGCGTGTCCATGGGCGACCGCAAGCGCTTGCTGCAGGCCATCGGGCTGTTGCGCCAACAGGCGGTGCGGCCGCTGGTCAAGCCGGGGTTGGCCAGCCAGGGTGAGCTTCGGCAATTGACCATCATGTTTTGCGACCTGGTCGATTCCACCCAACTGTGCGAGCGCCTGAGTCCGGAGCAATGGCAGCAGGTGGTGTTGCTGTACCAGCAGACCTCGGCGGCGGTGATCGAGCGTTTTGGCGGCACCATCGCGCAGTACCTGGGGGATGGCCTGTTGGTGTACTTCGGCCACCCACAAGCGCAAGAAGATGCGCCCGAGCGCGCAGTGCGCACGGGTCTGGCCCTGGTCGAGGCGATCCGTCACTTGCCCATGCAGCCGCCCGGGCACGACGAGCCCTTGTCTTGGGCCGTGCGCATCGGCATCCACACCGGCCTGGTCGTGATGGGCGAGATTGGTGGGGGTGCCCGGCGTGAGCAACTGGCCTTGGGTGACACGCCCAACCTGGCCGCGCGCTTGCAAGCCCTGGCGCAACCCAACACCGTGGTGATCAGCGACAGCACGCGCAAGCTGGCTGGCTCGGGTTTGCAATGCGAAGACCTGGGGCGGCCTTTGCTCAAAGGCGTGCGAGAGCCGCGCCAGGTCTGGCGCGTCAAGGCCGTGAACACGGCGACCAGCCGCTTTGACGCGGCCACCAGCGCGGGCTTGACCCCGCTGGTGGGCCGCGTGCCTGAACTGGGCCTGTTGCTGGATCGCTGGCAGGCCGTGCAGCGCGGGCAGGGCCAGGTGATGGTGCTGTCGGGCGAGCCCGGCATCGGCAAATCCCGCTTGCTCAAGGAGCTGTGCGACCGCCTGGGCAACGCCGGCCTGGGCGCAGCGCGTCTGCAATGCTCGGCGCACCAGGTTCACATCGCCCTTCATCCCAGCATCGATTACTTCGAACGCGTGTTGAACCTGAGCCGCGACCAGCCTGCCGAGTTGAAGCTGGGCGCGCTGGAGCGCATGGTGATGGGTCAATTGCACCGGTCGGCGCAGCAGGTGGCCTTGCTGGCCTCCATGCTGTCCATCCCTTGCGAGGACCGTTACGGCCCGCTGGTGGAGAGCCCGCAACAGCACGAGCGCGACACGGTGATGGCCCTGGTTGATGTGGTCGAGGCCGCGGCTTTGCGCGAGCCCACCCTGGTGCTGCTCGAAGACGTGCACTGGGCCGATCCGGCCACCCTCGATTTCCTCAGCTTGCTGATCGAACGGGCCAGGTTCGTGCCCTTGATGTTGGTCGTCACCCACCGGCCCGAGTTTCAGTTGTCGCTGGGCGATGGCGATCAGCATGTCACCACCTTGAAGCTGCCCAGTCTGCAACGGGCCGAGGTGGCCGAGCTGGTGGCGCAGTTGTCGCGCGAAGTGGCTTTGCCCTTGGCCCTGACGCAGCACATTTTGAGCAAGACCGATGGCGTGCCTTTATTCATCGAGGAGCTGACCAAGTCCATCCTGGAGACCCCCTTGGGTGATGGCCGGGATGGCCACCGCACCGAGGTGCCCGCGACCCTGCGTGATTCGCTGATGGCGCGCCTGGACCGGGTGCCGGCGGCCAAGGCCATCGCACAAATGGGCTCGGTGCTGGGGCGCGAGTTCAGTCACGAGTTGATCGAGGCTTTGTCCAGCATGTCGTCGGTGGAGTTGGCCGCGGCGCTGGCCGCGCTGACGCAATCGGGCCTGGTCACGCAGCAGGTCAGCTACCAGGGCACCGTTTACACCTTCAAGCACGCGTTGGTGCAGGACGCTGCTTACGACTCGCTGCTCAAGCCCCAGCGCGAAGCCTGGCACGCGGCCATCGTGCAGGTGGTGGAGTCGCGTTTTCCGGCCCTTCAGCACAGCAAGCCCGAGATGCTGGCGCGCCATGCCAGCGCGGCCGGGCAGCCGCAGCAGGCCATCCCTTATTGGCGCAAGGCCAGCGACCAGGCCTTGCAGCGCCTGTCTTTGCACGAGGCGGCGGCGCACCTGAACGCTGGCCTGGCCTCGGTGGCCGCGTTGCCGGTGTCATCGGGGCGTGATCAGACCGAGCTGCAGCTGCGGGCCTCGCTGGGCACGGTGCACATGCTGGCCAAAGGTTGGGGTGCGCCCGAGGTCGAGCAGGCTTATGCGCGCGCCAATCAGCTGGCCGACGCGGCCGACAAGGTCGAGGAATCCATCTGGCCCTTGTGGGGCGTGTGCGTTTTCCACCTGGTGCGGGGCGAGGTCAGCCAGGCCGAGTCCATTGGCAAGCGCCTGATGACGGTGGCCCGCCAGGCCAACAGCCGCCATGCCTGGTTGGTGGCCAACATGATGCACGCGCAGTTGTGCCTGTACAGCGGCCGGTTGAACGAGGTCGCGGAGCACGCCGACCAGGTCATTCACCGCTACAGCGATCCGCAGGACCGTTCGCTCATCACGCTGTACTCGATGGACCTGAAACTGGTGGCGCTCGTGCATGGTTCGCAGGCCCGCTGGATCGCGGGAGAGGACCATGACGCCGAGGCGCTTTGCCTGGAGCAGGAGCGCTTTGCGGCCTTGCTGAACCACCCGCACAGCCTGGCCTGGACCCATGCGTGGGGCGCGATGTCTTACTTGTTTCGGGGCGATGTTGCGGGCTTGCTGGACCGGCTGGAGCGCGGCCTGGCCCTGGCCGAACAACATGGCTTCACCTACGTGACGTCGATCGGCGTGATCGCCCGGGGTTGGGCTTGGGCGCAGCAGTCGGATCGGCTGCTGGAGGGCATCGAAGAAATGCGGCGAGGCCTGGCACTGTTCAGGCAGACGGGCGCGGGCATCGTCGCTCCCTTCTTCCAGACCTTGTTGGCGCAGGCCTTGGGGCGCGCCGGGCAGCAGCACGAAGCACTGGCTTTGCTGGACGCGTCACAGGCTTTGATTGAGCAGGGCGGTGAGCGCTGGCACGAGGCCGAACTGCACCGCATCCGGGGCGAGTTGCTGGCATCGGGGCCTCAGCCGGATTGGCCGCAGGCCGAGGTCAGCATCCGCCAAGCCTTGAAAGTGGCCACGGCGCAAGGAGCACGCCAGTGGGCCCGCCGTGCGCAGGCGGACTTGGACCAACTGCTGGTCAGGCGCTGACGGCGGCCTGCTCGGAGGTGGCGATCTCTTGCAGGTTTTCAGGGCTGAAGAAATCAGCCGGTGAGACCGTCTGGCCGAACACGCCGAAGTAGCGGTCGGCCTGAGGCTGGTTGTGGGCCAGGCCAGTGAACAGTTGGATGACGTCGTCGGTGGGTGGCGCCAGACTGGCCATGTTTTGCGAGAAGAGGTGCAAGGGCACCGCCACGGCATCACGGCGGGCGGCATACGCTGCCACGGTGTCGCCCAGATCACCAGGGCCTGACAGGCCCTGGTGAAGCAACTCGGCCAGCAGGTCGGCATCGCGCAAGGCGTTGGTGATGCCCGCTGCGGTGATGGGGTCAATGGTCACGCCGGCATCGCCAACCAGGCTCCAGCCGGGGCCCACCGCTTGGCGACAGAAGGTGCTCACGCCGGTGCTGATCCAGTCTTCTTCGCGCTTGCCAGCGCGCAGGCGCGCGGCCAAGTCGGGGCTCATGGCCTCCATCTCGGCGAAGAAATGGGCTTCGACGTCCTGCCGTGGCATGCGGGGCGATGTGCCTGGCAGGATGATGCCGGCCACCACTTGGTCGTCGTTGGTGGCCCATGCATAGGCCATGCGCTGTGGGCGCGAAATGAACTCCACGCCCTTGAGCGATACGCCGCTGAAATAGGCGAAGGTGTTGAGGGAGCCTGCTTCCTTGGGGAACTCGTGGTACGAGCTGCTGTTGACCGAGCGGGCCACGCGCGAGTGCCGACCATCGGCGCCGACGACCCATCGGGCGTGCTCGGTCATCAGGCTGCCATCGGGGTTCTTGGCGGTGATGCCGATCACGCGGTCACCATCGCGCAGCACGTCGTCGAAGAGCACGCCTTCGCGCAACTCAGCGCCGGCGGCCACGGCCGCGTCCTGCAGGGCCTGGTCAAGGACGATGCGTTTGGGGGCGAAGGCCGCGCCCACTTGAGTGCCGGGCGGCGTGCCTTTGAGCACCAGCTCGCCCAAGTCGAGCGAGAACTCGGTCAGGGCAGGGCAGAGTGATGCGCGCACGGCCTCCAGCACGCCCCACTTTTGCAGCAGGTCAACCCCCGCGTGCCACACCAGGTGGGTGGACAAGCGCATGTCGCTGGGAAAGCGGTCTTGGTCAATGAGCAGAACCTTGTGCCCCTGGCGCGCCAACAGCATGGCCGTTGCTGCACCAGCGCACCTGGCGCCCACCACAATCACATCATGCATGTCAAGACTCGATACTGCTAGGTCGTTAACTTGGGCCAACCGTAGGGCGGCGCAGGCTTCGTGTCGATGTGGACCACGATGACCTGCGGCCTTCGGCTGGACTGTGCTGATGCTAGCGCATTTGCCAAGGCCCCGGCCAGGGCGCTTGTACCTTGGTCGGGCCCGATGGCCACGGCTTGCGCGCCCAGTCCTTCGGCGAATTTGACCAGGTCGGGCCGACCCAGTTGGTAGTAGTCGGCCCAGGCCGCAGCGGGCGGCAGCAGTTGGGCCATGCCCTGGCTGACCATGGCCAGGTCGTTGTCGTTCAGGACCACCCAGATGGCCCCCACACCGTTCTGCGCGGCGGTGGATATTTCAGCCCCGTGCATCATGAAGGCGCCATCGCCGACGATGGCCAGGCAGGGGAGGTCCGGCGACGCCAGCTTGGCGCCGATCACGGCGGCCACGGCAAAGCCCATCGGGCCCATGGCCAGGGCGCTCTGGTAGCGCACCGGTGGATCGATCACCAGGTTGTTGAGTGACCAGCCGACGCAATTGCCCGCGTCGATGAAAACGTGGCCGCCGTGCATGGCTTCGTTGATGACGCGCATCATCGCGGCGGGGTGCACGGGCGCGCTGGTGGAGTCGCGGCCGGCCGGGTCGGACCATGGCGCGTGGGCGCGTTTGATCTCGGCGATGGCTTGCCGCCGTTGTGCCACCCGATGCGCGTCGGGATGGGCCCTGGCGGCCTGCTCGCACAGCTCGTCGAGCGTGGCGCCAATCTCGGCCACCACGCCGCGGGTGATGGCAAAGTCGCGGCCGATCACGCTGGCGTCCAGGTCGATCTGCACAAAGGTTTTGCGCGGGCTCAGTGTGCGGCTGTACAGGTCCGAGGCCACGACCGAGGTCGCCAGTTCGCCCAGCGTGGAGCCCAGCACGACCAGCGTGTCAAGGTGATCTGGATCGGTGGGCGGCTTCATGTAGCGCTGCGTCCAGGCCGACCCGCACATGCCGTAGTTGCGCAGCGACCAGGCGTGCGTTTCCGGGAAGATGCCTTTGCCATTGGGCGTGGTCATCACGGGGATGCCAAAGCGCTCGACAAAGTGGGTGAAGGCGGCCAGGCGCTGTGGATCGGCCAGTGCTTCGCGGCAGCCATTGCCCAGGAAGATCAGCGGCCGGTCGGCCTGGATCAGCTCGTGCAGGGTGGCACGCACGGCCTTGGGGTCAGTGCAGGCGGCCACCGCGCGGTAGCTGGCAGGTTGGAGGCGGGTGGGGTAGCTGCTCAAGGGCGTGCCCGCCACGTCGTTGGGCAGGCTGATGTGCGCTGCCCGCCGTGGCAAAGAACAGGCATTGCGCAGCGCTTGCTGAAACAGCGTCTGGAAGTTGCCCTGGTTCGAGACCATGTCGCTGGACTGCACCGAGTTGCGGAAGATGCTGGTGATGTCCAGCTTGGCATCGGCGCCTTCTTGCAGGTAGCCCTGGCCGAAATACTTCTCGGGCACCTCGCCCGTGATCACCAGCACCGATGAGTTGCTGGCCTGCGCATTCATGGCCCCGGTCACGGCATTGGTGGCGCCGGGGCCGGAGGTGGTCATCACCACGCCCAGTCCACCGCCCGCCCGCGCGTGGCCATCGGCCATGTAGGCCGCGCCGGTTTCGTGCCGGCAGATCACGTAGTCGATGTCTTGTTGCTGCTTCAGCTCGTTCATCAGCCAGACCAGTGCGCCGCCGGGTATGCCGAAGATCCTGGTCACGCCCTCCGCTTTCAAATAGTCCAGCAGCAATTGCGCGACGGTCTTGGTGGCGGGGGTGTCAACGGTGGTTTGCATGGGGCTCCCTCGATATGGCGGGCAAAGGTGTCTGAAATTACCGCGTTGCCCGCCCGCATGGCTGCCAGAATTCCGAGACAAAACACCGGGAGTTCACGCTATGACTCATCCGACAGCTCCGCGCAAGACCGTGTTGGACGTGGCCATCGTGGGAGGCGGCGTGTCTGGCCTCTACAGCGGTTGGCGCTTGTTGACCACGCCCTCACCCGATCAGCCGCAGACGGTGTCCTTGTTCGAAAGCAGTGATCGCGTGGGCGGCCGCCTGCTCTCGGTCACGCCACCCGGCATGCCCGAGGCGCGCATCGAGCTGGGCGGCATGCGCTTCACCACCGGGCAGCAGCTGGTGATGTCGCTCGTGCCCTATCTGAAGCTGGCCACCGAGCCTTTCCCGGTGGGGCAGAACCAGAACATGGCCTACCTGCGCGGCCACCGCCTGCGCACCGCCGACCTGAACGATCCCGACAAGATCCCCTATGTGTTGACGCCCGCCGAACGCGATGGCCTGCAAGGCGGCTTCACCGCGATGGCCGCCGAGAACTTCCTGCAGAAGGTGATGGACCAGCCCCACGTGGACTTGAAGACCGTGCCCTGGGAGAAGCTGGCGCGCAGCGGAAAATACGAAGGACACTATTTGCGCGACCTGCCCATGCGCTACGTGTTCAACCGTTCGGTCAGCCACGAGGCCTTCCAATTCGCCGAAGACACCAGCGGCTACGACAGCATCTTCTTCACCTGGAACGCGGCCGATGGCTTCCCCTGGAACCTGGCCGACTACGGCGCCACCATTGAGTACAAGCGCCTTGTTCAAGGCTACGAGTCCTTGCCGCTGACCTTGCGCGCCAAGTTCGAAGAAGCCGGCGGCCAGGTGCATTTGAAGCACCGCCTCATCGGCTTTGACCATGTCGAGCAAGACGATGGCAGCAAGCTGATCGAGATGCACTTCGACCGCGACGGGCACCGCGAGACCGTGTGCACGCGCCAGCTGATCCTGGCCATGCCGCGCCGCTCACTCGAGCTGTTGGCGCAAAACGGCGCCGTGCTGGGCCCCGAGCAGCACGAGGTGCACCGCCTGATCAAATCGGTCACGCCCATCCCCTTGTTCAAACTGGCTCTGTGCTACCGCGAGCGCTGGTGGGAGAAGCTGGGCATCACGCAAGGCCAGTCGGTCACCGACCTGCCGATCCGCCAGTGCTATTACTGGCCGGTGGGCGACGACACCGCGGCTGGCGCCATCCTCATCTACAACGATGGCCTGGACCTGGACTACTGGTGCGACCTGATGGCGCACCCCGCCAAGTTCCAGAACAAGACCTTGGCGGGCGATGTGCCCTGGCCCGAGCAGGAGTGGAATCAACATCCCGCGCCCGCGTTGATGGTGCAAGAGGCGCACCGCCAGTTGCTGCAGATCCACGGCATCGAAGACCGCCCGGACCTGCAGCCCTATGCCGCGGCCTTTCGCAACTGGGGCGAGGATCCGTTTGGTGGCGGTGCCAACTTCTGGCCGCAACACGTTGAAAGCCATGACGTGGCCCGCCGGATCCTCCAGCCTGTGCGCGAGGTGCCGGTGTTCATCTGTGGCGAGGCCTACTCCCACAGCCAGGGCTGGGTGGAAGGCGCGCTGGAAACGGCCGAAGCCATGCTGCAGGGTCACTTTGGTTTGGGGGAACCCCCTTATCTGACGGGTACACAGCCGCCAAAAGCTTGACGCATCGCAACATGGGCTTTCGCAGACTGCAGTGAAATTCTGCTTGAGGAATTTGCCCTCGTCATTGCAGGAAAGAGACCATGAGAACAAAGAACGCCCAATGGGTCGCCGTGCTGCTGGCATTGGCTGGCGGTGTCGCCATCCCCTTCGCCGCGCAGGCCGAGGAATCGCCCTGGCTGGTGCGCGTGCGCGCCGTCAACCTGGAAAGCGACAACGAGGATTCCACGGGCCTGAACCTGGCGATCAACAACAAGGTCATCCCCGAAGTCGACATCTCCTACTTCTTCACGCCGAACATCGCGGCGGAACTGGTGCTGACCTATCCGCAAAAGCACACCATCTCCGCGGGCGGCACAGAAATTGGCTCGCTCAAGCACCTGCCCCCCACGCTCACGCTGCAGTACCACTTCGAGAAGATGCGCGAGTTCAAGCCCTACCTGGGCATTGGGGTGAACTACACCCGCTTTTCCAGCGTGCACTTCAGCCCCGCCGTGCAGGCCGCCTTGCAACCCAGCGTGAGCAAGAACAGCTTTGGACTGGCCTTGCAAGCTGGTGTTGATTTTGAGTTCCGCAAGAACTGGTACCTGAACCTGGACGTGAAGAAGGTGCAGATCCGCACCGACATCAAGTCGGCCGGGGCCAAGGTTGGCGAGTTCAAGGTGGACCCCTGGTTGATCGGCGTGGGCGTGGGCATGCGGTTCTAAGACCGTTGGTAAAGCAGGGCCACGGCATGCATCTCCATGCCAATGCCCAGCATCACCACGTGCTTGGTGGTGATCTCGTCGTAGCACCGGGCAAAGTTGACCGGGACCGACGAGGCCACCATGTCGCCCAGCTCTTCAATCGTGTTGAGGTAATGCGCTGGCTGAATGGCCGCGTTCCACGCGTCAAACACGGCCTTGGACGTCTGGTGGGCCACCAGCGTGATGTCCTGGCCACTCAAGCCGTGCTTGGCCAGCAGGCGGTTCACGATCACGCCCGGCACCTTGAAGCCAAAGGTCTTGACCGCGTTCTCGCCGGTCTGGTCGTCCAGCTTCATCAAGGGCTTGGTGAACAGTTCATGGTGATGGCGCACCGGGCGTTGCGCCATGCGCAGGGCGCTGAAATACTGCGTCTGCGTGTCGTTGTCCCAATCGATCAAACGAAAGCGCGTGGGGTCGTCGGTCCAGCCGACCACCGCCGCGCCCGCACCATCGGAGGCCGCCAGCGAGACGGGCTCGTGGTAGTCCATGTGGTGCGTCCAGTTGTTGCCGCAGGCCACCAGCGCATGGCGCGCGGTGCCGCAGCTCACCAGGTCGTGCGCCAGCTTCATGCCGTCGATGAAATTGCTCTCGTCGGTGTTGAGCGACAAGATGCGGCATTGGCGTGACAAACCCAGATCGCGGTGCACGGCGGCCAAGGCATTGGGCGCGTAGTACTCGCTGACGGTGGCCGAGCCGAGCAGCAGGTCAACTTCATCAAGCGGCGCATTCGCTTGCGCCAGCGCCGTTTTGCAAGAGTCAACCATGATGCCGACCACGTCGTTGGCATGGGCCAGCACGCGCCGGTATTTCAGGCCGTTGAAGAGGTCTGAGCCAGAAGGCTGATGGGCCTTGAGCCAGTCGAAGATGGGGTCGTCATTGCCCCGGATGTGCTCAGGTACCTGGTGGCCCTGGCCGAGGATGGCCACTTGTCGGCCCGATTTGACGGATGCATCCACGTTCACCTCCCTGCGTCAGCGAGGCCCTCATGTTCCATCAGAAGCCCTGGGGCGGATTGGGAAATAGGCCCCGGATCGACGGGCTATTCACTGCCCCGCCGCGTGCAGCGCATTGCCCGCCGCGATCGCATCGCCCGTGCGCTGGAAGGTCTCCAACCAGGTGCCATAGCTGGGCATCTCCTGCAGTTTCCAGGGATGGAAGCCGGGCTTGTAATAAGCCAGGTAGTAGCCCAGCGTGGGGATGAACAGGCCACCTGGCTTGTAGAACCACCACAGGCCGCGCGCCCACAACTTGGTGCGTTCCCACAGGCTGAAGCCATCGACCTTGAACATGTGGTTCATGATCCCGGCCACCGTCAGCGGGAAGCCGAAAGTCACCGTGATCATGGGCATCACGCGGCTCCAGTAGCCCGCCTTGGCCACCTTGGTGAGCACATCAAAAGCCACCGCCTTGTGCTCGACCTCTTCGATCGCGTGCCAGGCGTACATGGCGCGCACGCGGGGGTCGCTGGTGTCCAGCAGTTCGCGGCGCTCGAAGAACGTGGTGCACATCATGGCCGTCAGGTGTTCCAGCGCGGCGGTGATGCCCACACGCTGCCGCGCGGTGGTCACCTTGGGCGCGTCCACGAAAAAGCGCTGCTGCAATTCGGCCTCGATGGCGTCGATCTCGATGCCCTGCTTCTTCAGGCGGTCGTTGTAGTGGCGGTGCACCAGGCTGTGCTGCGCCTCCTGCCGCGTGAAGTCTTTCACCTCCTGCAGCAGCTTGGGGTCGGTGATCTGGTCGCGGTACTCGCGCACGCTGGTGATGAAGAACTTCTCGCCCTGCGGGAAGAGCGTGGACATGGCGTCGAAGAAGCGCGTCTTGAACGGGTCGTTGTCCATCCAGTATTTGGGGATGTCGCCGTCCAGGCCGAAATCAAGTTGTTCGCGGGGAACGATGGTGGCGTGTTGTTGTGCGCTCATGGGGTATCTCCTGGTTCTGGCAAGGCGCCTTGGCCTTGGGATTGGCGGAAGGCGCTGGGTGACAAGCCTGTCCAGCGCCTGAAGGCGCGGGTGAAGCTGTGTCGGTCGGCAAAGCCCAGCTCGGTGCTGAGCGATTCGATGTGGCAATGGTGCCCCTGCAGCGCGGCTTTGGCCATGTCCAAGCGGCAGCCCGCCTGGATGTCGGTGTAGGCACGGCCTTCGTCGCGCAGGCGGCGTTGCAGGGTGCGGGGGTGCAGGTCCAGGCGCTCGGCCATGCGCTCAATGCCCTGGCTCAGCAAAGCGGGTGCCTGCTTGAAATGGACTTCGATCTGGCTGACCAGGCCGCTGGGGGTGGCGGGCAGTTGCTGATTCAGCAAAGTCTGAGCGCGCTGATGCAGTCCTGGGGCTGCCCCGGGCAGGGGCATGTCGAGCAGGCGGGTGGCAAAAACGGCGGCATCGCGCGCTTGCAATGGCCTGACCGCGGCGGGCAAGGTGGAGGCCTGCGCGATGAACAGGGCATTGGGCTGGTGCCGCATGTCGATGTGGTGGATCAGGTCGGTGTGGCCCAGGGCCAGCCGCACAATCTTGCTGATGGCGGCCAGCACCGATTCGACGAAGTAGCCGCGCACGACGGGGTCGCCATCGTACAGGTCGATGTCGAGCAACAGGACGGATTGCGGGCCAGTTTCTTCCACACGCAAGGCAATGTTGGGCATCGTCATGCCAGCCCATTGAAGGGCGGGCAGGGCCTGACGCAAGGTGGGGCTGGTGGCCAGGAAGGTTTCCAGCGCGGGCAGGTGGTCAAAGGCGAAAAGTTCGCCCAGCACCAGCGGAAAGTGGTAATTCGGTGCGGCATGGGCCACGCATTGCTGCATCAGGCGGGGCAGGCCTTGTCGGCGCACCATCGACGCGTGATTGGCCGCGCCCAGCACCACCCCAGCCTCGCTGAACAGCGGGTCGATGTTGAAGCGACAGTGCGTGGCCGCCTTGATCCATGCATTGGCGGCGATGAAGGGCATGTCGCTGACGGGGTTGCCGTGGCGGGAGGTGTCGAGCATGCTTGCACTTTAGGCAGGGCGCGTTGTCGCGAACAGTCCCCTGGGCGACACTGAGGGGGCCGTTTGCGACAAAGCGGGCAATCTGCCATGAACTTGAAATCCAACTGGGAGTGAGCATGACCGTGCAACGCATCGGCCACCGATACCGTGACCAGGCCTCCGGCCAAACCATCGACACCTGGTTCGTGGCCTCGAACGCGAAGAAGAACCGAAGCTGCCTGGCCGAGAAAGTTGGCTTGATCCGGGGTGAGTTCGTGGAGGTCGTCATTGAATCGCTCGACCTGCCGCCCGCCTCCACCGAGGACGCCTACCTGCGGCTGCACCTGCTGTCGGAGCGGGCGGTGCTGCCCAACAGCCTCAACCTGGAGGGCTTGTTTGGCTGGCTGCCCATCGTCGCCTGGACGTCCGCCGGGCCGGTGTTCCCCGCCCAGGTCGAGGCGCTGCGCGACCTGCTGGCCGCCGAGTTTCACCACCTCACAGTGCCGTCCATCGACCGCTTTCCCCGCATGACGGACTACGTGGTGCCCAGCGGTGTGCGCATCGCCGATGCCGACCGCGTGCGCCTGGGCGCGCACCTGGCCGAGGGGACGACCGTCATGCACGAGGGTTTTGTCAACTTTAACGCGGGCACCTTGGGCGAGTCGATGGTCGAGGGGCGGGTCACGCCGGGCGTCGTCGTGGGCAAGCACTCGGACATCGGTGCGGGTGCCTCCATCATGGGGACGTTGTCGGGCGGCGGCAAGCAAAAGAACGCCGTGGGGGAACGCAGTTTGCTGGGCGCCAATGCGGGGATCGGCATTTCCCTGGGCGATGAGTGCATCGTGGAAGCGGGGCTGTACGTCACGGCGGGGACCAAGGTGAAGTTGCCCGACGGCCAGGTGGTGTCGGCGCGGGCCTTGTCTGGCCAGCACGGGCTCCTGTTCCGCCGCAACAGCCAGACCGGGGCGGTGGAGGCGTTGCCGACCGATTCGGGGCGGTGGGGCGGCCTCAATGCGGCTTTGCACGTGAACACTTGAAATTTGCGTCCAGGTCTTGTCGAATCCCTGCTGTGTCGTTCGTTGTGTCAATGTGCCCACCACCACTTTGCAAGCAGGAGAGAGACCATGACTTCAACATCCACCGTCAAAGCCATCCCTGATGGCATGCACTCGCTGACGCCGCACCTGGTGTGCGCCGGTGCCGCCGATGCCATCGAGTTCTACAAGAAGGCCTTCAACGCCATCGAACTGGCCCGCCTGCCCGGCCCGGACGGGAAACTGATGCACGCGCTCGTGCGCATCGGCGACTCGATGGTCATGCTGGTGGACGAGTTCCCGCAATGGGGCACGTTCGGCCCCAAGGCCCTGAAGGGGTCGCCTGTGGTTCTTCACCTGTACGTGGAGGATGTCGATGCCCAGGTGGCGCAGGCCGTGGCCGCGGGCGCCAAGCTCACCATGCCAGTGACCGACATGTTCTGGGGCGACCGCTATGGCCAGGTGGAAGATCCGTTTGGCCACAAGTGGTCGGTGGCCACCCACACCCGCGACCTGACGCCGGAAGAGATCCAGGCAGGGATGGCCCAGCAGCAGCCCTGTTAAGCCAGCAGCATCGGAGTGGGGCGCCCGCGCCGCCGTGCCAAGCCTGTGGCCAGCAGGCCGCTGCACAGCAGAGCCCAAATGCCTGGTTCGGGCACAGCGGCCGCAAAGCGGGTGTTCGACAGCGTGGTCACTGTGGCGTTGTCAGGCACACTGATGCCGAAAATGGCCGAATGAAAGAAGTCTTCGCTGCCGCCCTTGCATTCCTCGTCGGCGCTACCTGTGCTGTAACAGACATCCCCGCCGAACACGCTAGCAAGGTAAATGGTTTGTCCAAACTCAAATGGCAAGGCTCCCTTCAGGGTGATGTTGGGCGATCCTGTGCCGTCGAACACCTCGGTATGGAGAATCAGCATGGCATCGGGCAGGTTGAAGATCTGATCACTTCGATCGCCGGGCTCGGCCATGGCCTTCAAGATGGTTTGCACCTCAAAAGGCTTGGCCGAGACGAACAGGGAATAGCTCATGTCGGCTTCCTGCCCCTGCACGGTTCCATCGATGGTGATGCTGACGCTGCCCAGGCCCTGACCACTGCCACCGTTGATGACGAAGCCGTCTGACCACATGGACACGCCACCACTGCCGCTCTCGAATGCGAAACCCAGCGAGCCAAATTGCGCGCGGGCTTTGCCGTAGGCGCCAGTCACGGGGCTTGTGACCTCTGCGAAAACCGGTGAGTCCACGCTGGAAGACGCCTGGGCCCCGTCAGGCACATCGTCCCCGTCCCCATTGATGTGAAAGGTCTCCACCTCCACATGGACAAAAGGACTGAATGAGGCTGCGCAGGCCAGTCCGGGCCAGGCAGTGGCCATCAGAAGTACTGCGGATGCGAGTGCTTTTGGGGCGTGAAAGCCCACCTTCTGGAAGGAAAACCGTGTGAGGTTCATGTTGGATCCCTGATGTTGGTGAGGCCGATGGTGAGTGGCCAGAGCTTTTTTTCATGAGACTGTGGATGCTCTTGTAGAACGCGTCAAGAGGCTCCTTTCTGGCACACGGCTTGCACTATCCTTGGTTCATGCGCGCCGACCTCACCTCATCCGCCCCCATCGTCCTGGTCCCCGCCTGCCAAAAACCCGTGGGCGGCCTGACCAGCTACACCGTCGGCCAAAAATACATCGACGCCGTGCGCCTGGCCGGTTGCGTGCCCCTGGTCGTGCCCGGCGCCACCCCGGCTGAACTCGACGCCTTGCTGGCCATCGCCGATGGCATCTTGCTGACCGGCTCGCCCTCCAACGTGCACCCCAGCCATTTCGGCGAAGAGGTCCACAACCCGACCCTGCCGCTCGACCCCGACCGCGATGCCTGGACCCTGCCCATCGTGCGCCGCGCCGTGGCCCTGGGCTTGCCGCTGTTGGGCATCTGCCGGGGCTTTCAAGAGGTGAACGTGGCCCTGGGCGGCTCATTGCACCAGGCCGTGCACGAACAACCGGGCTTGAATGACCACCGCAGCGACGAGACCCTGCCGCTGGACGAGGAATATGGTTTTGCCCACACCGCGCAACTGGTGCCCGGCGGCTTCCTGGCGCAGACCCTGCACGGCCTGCCCGCCAGCATCCTCAGCGAGCAAGGCGAGTTTCAGGTCAACAGCCTGCATGGCCAAGGCGTGAACCGCCTGGCCCCCCTGCTCAAGGTCGAAGCCCGCGCCCCCGATGGCGTGGTCGAGGCCGTCAGCGTGGCCGATCCGGTGCACCCCGGCGCCTTCAGCCTGTGCCTGCAATGGCACCCCGAATGGCAGGCCGCCCACAACCCGGTCTCGATGCGAATCCTCGAAGCTTTCGGCCAAGCCTGCAGGTCGTGGCATGCTGGCAAGCAGAAACCATGACCATGAAGGGACACGATGCAATCCAAAGTACCCAGCAGCTTCAGCGAGCTGGAGCAATGGCTCAATCAGCGCCACGTCACTGAAATCGAATGCCTGGTGCCCGACCTCACGGGCGTGGCGCGCGGCAAGATCCTGCCGCGCGAAAAATTCACCGAAGATCGTGGCATGCGCCTGCCCGAGGCCATCGTCGCCATTGGCGTGACCGGCGAGTTCCCGTCCGAGGGGCCCTACTACGACGTCATCACCCCCACCGACCGGGACATGCACCTGCAGCCCGACCCCAGCACGGTGCGCATCGTGCCCTGGGCCACCGACCCCACCGCGCAAGTCATCCACGACTGCTTTGACCGCGATGGTGTGTTGATCCCCTACGCGCCGCGCTCGGTGCTCAAGCGCGTGTGCCAGTTGTTCGACGACGAAGGCTGGTCGCCCGTGGTAGCGCCTGAGCTTGAGTTCTATTTGATCGAGCGCAGCATCGACCCGAACCAGCCCTTGCGCCCGCCGCGTGGCCGCAGTGGCCGCGCCGAGACCTCGCGCCAGGCTTACTCCATCGACGCCGTCAACGAGTTCGATCCGCTGTTCGAAGACATCTACGACTACTGCAAGAAGATGGAGCTGAACGTGGACACGCTGATCCACGAAGTCGGCGCCGGGCAGATGGAGATCAACTTCTTCCACGACCACCCGCTAGGCCTGGCCGACGAGGTGTTCTTCTTCAAGCGCACCATCCGCGAGGCCGCGCTGCGCCACGAGATGTACGCCACCTTCATGGCCAAGCCCATGGCCAACGAGCCGGGCAGCTCCATGCACGTGCACCAGAGCGTGGTCAGCAAGGAGACCGGCCGCAACATCTTCAGCAACGAAGACGGCACGCCCTCGCAAGAGTTCTACTGGTACATCGGCGGCCTGCAGCGCTACGTGCCAGCGGCCATGGGCCTGTTCGCGCCCTACGTCAACTCCTACCGCCGACTGGCCCGCGCCACGGCCGCGCCCATCAACACGCAATGGGGCGTGGACAACCGCACCGTGGGCTTCCGCGCGCCCTTGGCCACGCCCGCCGCTCGCCGCATCGAGAACCGCGTGATCGGGGCCGATGCCAACCCCTATGTCGCGCTCGCGGCCACGCTGGCCTGCGGTTACCTGGGCATCAAGAACAAGATCGAGCCTTCGGCGGAATGCCGGGGCGATGCCTACCTGGGCGACTTCCAATTGCCCCGCAGCCTGGGCGAAGCGCTGGGCCTGTTGCGCGAGCAATCGGACCTGCACGATGTGCTGGGCAAGTCCTTCATCACGGTCTACACCGAGATCAAGGAAGTGGAGTACACCGAGTTCATGAAGGTGATTTCACCCTGGGAGCGCGAGCACCTGTTGCTTCACGTTTGAAAAGAGATCCCCATGCCCCATACCCGCACCACCGCGGAGTGGCAAGCGGCCGACGCTGCCCACTTCCTGCACCCCTTCACCGACTTCAAGGCCCTGGCCGCCAAGGGCTCGCGCATCATCACCAAGGCCGATGGCATCTACCTGTGGGACAGCGACGGTCACAAGATTTTCGATGCCATGAGTGGCCTGTGGTGCGTGAACGTGGGCTATGGCCAGCGCGCCCTGATCGACGCGGCCACGCGCCAGCTGGAAACGCTGCCCTTCTACAACGCCTTCTTCCAGACGGCCACGCCACCGGCCATCGCGCTGGCCGAGAAGATCGCCAGCCTGAGCCCGCCCGGCTTCGAGCACGTGTTCTTCACCGGTTCGGGCTCCGAGGGCAATGACACCATCGTGCGCATGGTGCGGCGTTACTGGGACTTGCTCGGCCAGCCCGAGCGGAGCGTCATCATCAGCCGCCAGAACGCGTACCACGGCTCGACCATGGCCGGTGCTTCGCTGGGCGGCATGGTGGACATGCACACGCAAGGCGGGCTGCCCATCCCGGGCATCGTTCACATCGACCAGCCCTACATGGTCGAGCACGCGAAGCCCGGTGAAAGCCGCGATGACTTCGGCCTTCGGGCCGCCTCGTGGCTGGAAGCCAAGATCCAGGCAGTTGGCGCCGACAAGGTCGCGGCCTTCATCGGCGAGCCCATCCAGGGCGCGGGCGGTGTCATCATCCCGCCCGACACCTACTGGCCGGAGATCCAGCGCATCTGCGATCGACACGGCATCCTGCTGGTGTCCGACGAGGTCATCTGCGGCTTTGGCCGCCTCGGCGAATGGTTCGGTTGCGAGCGCCTGGGCTACAAGCCCGACCTGATCACGTTTGCCAAGGGCATCACCTCCGGCTACATCCCGCTGGGCGGCGTGCTGGTGGGCGAGCGCGTGGCGCGCGTGCTGATCGACCAAGGCGGTGACTTCAACCACGGCTACACCTACAGCGGCCACCCCGTGGCCTGCGCCGTGGCTTTGGCAAATTTGCAACTGATCGAAGACTTACAACTCGTTGAGCGGGTGCGGGACGAAACCGGGCCCTATCTTGCGAAACAATACGCGGCGTTGGCAGACCATCCCCTGGTGGGTGAGGCCGAGACCTTTGGTTTGATGGCGGCCATCCGCCTGGTCAAAACCAAGGCCTCTGGCACGCAAGCTGCTGTGCCTTTCGGGCCTGAGGCGAGCGCGGGCATGGTGTGCCGAGGGCATTGTTTTGCCAACGGTCTGATCATGCGCGCCGTGGGTGATCGAATGATCATCGCGCCGCCATTGGTGCTGACGTGTGAACAGATTGACGAGATGATGGTTTTGATCCGGCGTTGCCTGGACCTGACCTGGACCGACCTAAAGGGAGAGTGAGAACATGACCCGTTTCTGGAAGAGCCTGAGCGCCTTGGGCTGCGCCGTGCTGGCCGCGATGGCCATGCCCACGGCTGCGCACGCCGATGAGGAAAAAATCCTCAACGTCTACAACTGGTCCAACTACATCGGGCCCGACACCATCGCCAACTTCGAAAAAGAGTTCGGCATCAAGGTGCGGTACGACAACTTCGACAGCAACGAAGTGGTGCATGCCAAGCTGGTGGCGGGCAAAACGGGTTACGACGTGGTCATGCCCTCGTCCTACTGGGCCAAGATGCAGGCCGATGGCGGCTTGCTCCAAAAGCTGGACAAGTCCAAGCTGCCCAACCTGAAGAACCTTGATCCTCAGTTCCAGGCGCAACTGGCCCGGCTCGACCCGGGCAACCAGTACATGGCCAACTGGTTGTGGGGCTTCACCACGGTGGGCATCAACGTGGACAAGGTCAAGGCCGCGCTGGGCGGCATGCCCATGCCCGACAACGCCTGGGACCTGGTCTTCAAGCCCGAGTACATCAGCAAGCTCAAAAGCTGTGGCGTGTCGATCCTCGATGCGGCCAGCGAGGTCATCCCCGCGTCCTTGCACTACATGGGCAAGCCCGCTTACAGCAAGAACATCGCCGACTACCAAGCCGTGGGCCCCATGCTCAAGGCCATTCGCCCTTACGTGACGCTGTTCAGCTCATCCGGCTACATCAATGACATGGCCAATGGCTCGATCTGCCTCGCGCTGGGCTGGTCGGGCGACATGAACATCGCCCGCGCCCGCGCCATCGAGGGCAAGACCGGCCAGAACATCCAAACGCTGATCCCCAAGACGGGCGGCGTGGTGTTCATGGACACCATGGTGATCCCGGTCGATGCACCGCACCCCGACAACGCGCACAAGTTCATCAACTACGTCATGCGGCCAGAAGTGCATGCGGGCCTGACCAACAAGGTGTTCTACGCCAACCCCAACCTGGCCTCGCGCAAGCTGCTCAAGCCCGAGGTGGCCAATGATCCGGCGGTGTTCCCCTCCGAGTCCGACATGAAGAAGATGGCCATGCCCGAGGCCATCAACAACGACTTGCGCCGCCAGATGACGCGCATTTACACCTCCTTCAAGACTGGCCTGTGACCGCGTTCCTGAGCATCCAGGAGGTCGTTAAAGACTTCGGCACCAGCGCGGGTGGTTCAGCGTTCAAGGCGGTCGACCGGGTCAGCCTGGAGATCAAGCAAGGCGAGATTTTTGCCTTGCTGGGCTCCAGCGGTTGCGGCAAATCCACGCTGCTGCGCATGCTGGCGGGCTTCGAGACCCCTACCTCGGGCAGCATCCGTTTGAACGGGCAAGACCTGGTTAAGCTGCCGCCGCACGAACGGCCGCTGAACATGATGTTCCAGTCTTACGCGCTGTTCCCGCACCTGGCGGTGTGGGACAACATCGCCTTTGGCTTGAAGCGCCAGGGCCTGCCCAAGGCGCAGATTGCCGCGCGCGTGGAGGCCATGCTCAAGCTGGTGCAACTGGGCCAGTTCGCGAAGCGCAAGCCGCACCAGTTGTCAGGCGGGCAGCAGCAGCGCGTGGCCCTGGCCCGCAGCCTGGCGCGCCAGCCCTCATTGCTGTTGCTCGACGAGCCTCTGGGCGCTTTGGATAAAAAGCTGCGCGAGGAAACCCAGATCGAGCTGGTGCACATCCTCCAATCCGTGGGCGTGACCTGCGTGATGGTGACCCACGATCAGGAAGAGGCCATGACCATGGCCAGCCGCATTGCCGTGATGAGCGAAGGGCGCATCCTGCAGGTGGGCGAACCGCGAGACCTGTACGAGAACCCGGCCACACGCTTCGTGGCCGAGTTCATTGGCAACGTCAATGTGGTGGACGAGGGCGATGGCCGGGCCGTGGCCGTTCGGCCTGAAAAGATCCGCTTGGCTCGCCACCTGCCGCCAGCGCAAGCCTTGACGCCCATCCACCAGGTGCAGGGCCGCGTGCGCGACCTGGCCTACTTCGGCAGCTACACCGTCTACCACCTGCAACTGCCCAACGGCCAGACCTTGAAGGTGAGCCAGAGCAACACCGAGCGCCAGCCCGACGACGCCTTGCGCCAGGACGACCAGGCATGGGCCTGGTGGCCGCCCTCCGCCCAAGTGGTGCTCACGCAGTAGGACCGCGGCATGAGATGGCTTGACCGCACCGTCATCGGCATCCCCTTCGCGTGGCTGCTGCTGTTCTTCATGCTGCCGTTTTTGATCGTGCTGAGGATCAGCGTGTCCGACATGGACATGGGGGGGCAGGTGAGCGGCTTCAAGCTGTCCAACTACGCCTTCCTGGCGCAGGATGCGCTGTATGTCAAAACCTACCTGGCCAGCCTGAAGTACGCGGCCATCACCACGGGCGTGTGCCTGTTGCTGGCCTACCCCTTCGCCTACTTCATGGCGCGCGCCGACAAAAGCGCGCAGCCCGCTTTGCTGCTGATGGTGATGCTGCCCTTCTGGACCTCCTTCCTGTTGCGCGTGTACGCGTGGAAGGGCCTGCTGGCCGATGGCGCCTGGGTGGCATCGGCGCTGAACGCCTTGAAGGTCGATCAGCTGCTGATGGCCTTTGACGTGATCCCCGGCCCCGGCCAGTACTTGAACACGGCCTTCTCGCTGGTGCTGGGCATGGTCTACACCTACCTGCCCTTCATGATCCTGCCCTTGTACGCCAACCTGTCCAAACAGGATGGCCGCTTGCTGGAGGCCGCGCATGACCTGGGGGCCTCGCCGTGGGTGGCGTTCTGGAAGGTGACTGTGCCCTTGTCCCGCCCGGGCATCCTGGCCGGCTCGATGCTGGTGTTCATCCCCTGCGTGGGCGAGTACGTGGTGCCCGAACTGCTGGGCGGCCCGCAGACCCTGATGATCGGCCGCGTGCTGTGGGACGAGTTCTTTGCCAACAACGACTGGCCCATGGCCTCCAGCGTGGCGGTGGTGATGGTGCTGTTGATCCTGGTGCCGCTGGCCTTGTTCAGCAAGGCCAAGGCCGATGCGCAAGAGGCCCGTGCATGAGCAACGGCCACACCTGGTTGTCGCGCGGCTGGCTGGCCGCCGTCTTCGCCTTCCTGTACCTGCCCATCGTGGCCCTGGTCACCTACTCCTTCAACGATTCGCCCCTGCCCACGGTGTGGGGTGGCTTCACTTTGAAATGGTTTGCCGAACTCACGCGCGACCGCGAAATCCTGGAAGGCCTGTGGCTGTCCTTGCGCATCGCCTTCATGAGCGCCACGGCCGCTGTGGTGCTGGGCACCTTGGCCGCGCTGGCGCTGGTGCGCTACCAGCGTTTCCTGGGCCGCACCCTGATGGTGGGCATGGTCAACGCCCCACTGGTGATGCCACAGGTCATCGTTGGTTTGTCGCTGCTGCTGCTGCTGGTGTCGATCCAGCGCTGGCTGGGCTTTCCCGAGCGCGGCATGGGCACCATCTGGGTGGGCCACCTGCTGGTGGGCATGGCCTACGCCACCGTGGTGATCCAGGCGCGCCTGCAAGGCCTGAACCCGCAGTTGGAAGAAGCCGCGCTGGACCTGGGCGCGCGGCCTGCGCAAGTCTTCTACCTGGTGACCCTGCCCATGATCTCGCAGGCCTTGCTGTCGGCCTGGCTGCTCACCTTCACGCTGTCGCTGGACGATGTGGTGCTGGCGGCCTTCCTGTCCGGGCCGGGCTCCACGACCTTGCCGCTGGTGATTTTTTCGCGCGCCAAGCTGGGGGTGGACCCCAGCGTGAATGCCGTGGCCACCGTGGTGATTGCCGTGGTGTCGCTGGCCGTGATCGGCGGCAGCTACGCCCTGGCCCGCACCGAGCGCCGCCGTGCCCGCGAGGCCGCGCAAGCCGCCCGCTCCTGATTCCGCATCTCAACGTATACACCCATCTTTCAAGGAGGTTTTGCCCATGATCCGCCCCACACGCCTGGCCTTGCTGCCCGTGGCCCTGGCCGTCTGCCTGGCCTTTCCCACCTTGGCCCGCGCCGGGGTCAATGAAGACATCCTCAACGAGTTGAAGGCGCTCAAGTCGCGCGTGGCCGAGCTGGAAAAGAAGCTGGAAACGCAAAACGCCAAGATCGCCGAGACGCCGCAGGGCATGACGGTGGAGCAGCAACAAGACTTCAACCGCATCACCGTCAAGACCGAAGCGTTGGAAGATTCGCGTGATGCGCTGGGCCTGAAGAACCTGAAGATCAGCGGCTACATGGACCCGACCTTCATTTACAACCAGCGGCAGGACCGGGCCGGTTTCCAGTTCCTGAACCGGGTGGACACGGGCAATGGCGGCGATGGCTACAACTACGACAACTCCTACTTTGGCGCGGCCGTCATCGACTTCACCAAAGAGACCGACGGTGGATCGCGCTGGCGCCTGACCCTGGCGCCCAACCGCGGCGTGGGCTCGGTGTTCGATGGCAACTCGCCGGTGCACGAGGCCTCGGTGTCCATCCCCTTGACGGATTTGCAGACTCGCCTCGTCGCTGGCCAGATCCCGGACTGGTCGGGCTATGAATACCTGCAGCCCACGCTGAACAAGCTGATCACGCACAACCTGCTGTTCGACTTCACGCTGCCCACGGCCTACACCGGCGCGGGGCTGGAGGTGACGCGGGGCAAGTGGTTGACGAAGGTGATGCTGGCCAATGTGAACGCCAGCAAGCGGTCAGAGGGTGAGTCCGCGCCTGCTCTGGCGTACCGGGTGGACTACGCCAAGGGCGAGTTCCAGGGATTCGGGTTTGCGGGCGTGCATGGCAAGGCGGCGAACTTCAGCGAGAACCTCGTGGTCAACGGCGACGTGGTCCCGCAGCGCGATTCGCGCATCGACCTGTTCGAACTGGACGCCTACTTCATCCGAGGTGACTGGACCGTGCAAGGCCAGTGGAGCATCGGGCGGCAAGCCAAAGCGTCGATCGCGCCCGACCCCATCAGCGGCGACCTGCGCGCTTCCCAATGGTGGGGCCTGTCCGCTCTGGCCGCCTACAAGTTTCAGCCGCGCCTGGAAGGCACCGTGCGCGCCGATTACATCAACAACCGCAAAAATGGTGGCGGCTTGCTGGGCTACACGGCGGCCGATGACCGCAATGGCATCGGGCCAGCCGCCATTGGGGTGGTCGATGCAGACGGTCTTCCCTCGGGCGGATACGACGACACCGAACACGGCGTCGCCCGCAGCGCCCTCACCTTCGGCCTGAGCTACCTCTACAACCTGAACACCACCTTCAAGTTCGAGTACCGCTTCGACCACGCCAGTGGCCCCGTGTTCCTGGACGTCAAGGACGGCAGCTACAAGAAGAACAACCAGCTGATCGGCGCGTCGGTCCTGGTCAGCTTCTAAGCTGAAAGCTTCAGCCCTTCAACCAGGCCGTCAAAGGCGCCCACTGTTCCAGGTCTTTCTCGACCTTGGTGGGCGCCACGTCGAACAGCGTCAAGCCGTGCGCGGCCAGGTGGGCGTAGTTCTGCGTGTCGCGCAGCAAGGTCAACACCGGCACGTCCAGCGTGGCCAAGAACTCCTGCAGGTGTTCGGTGGCCTTGGTGTGCTCCTTGATGCGGTTGCCCACCACCGCCAGTTGCACCTTGTCGGAGCGGCGCGCCTTGTGCAGCTTGGCGATGAAATCGCGCGTGGGGTAGATGTCGAACACGCTGGCCTGCAGCGGGATGATCACCTTGTCGGCGATCTTCATCACCGCGTCGAGCTGTTTGCCATGCAGGCCCGCCGGTGTGTCGAGCACCACGTGCGTGACCCCCTTGGGCGGCTTGGCCACAAACTGCTCGTCCACCTCCCAGGGCTGGATGGCCGGCAGGCTGGCGGGGCGCAAGCTCAGCCACAGCCGCGAGGACTGCTGCCGGTCGATGTCGCCCAGCATGACGCTGTGACCTTGTTGGGCCAGGTGGCCCGCGATGTTGCTGGACAGGGTGGATTTGCCCACGCCGCCCTTGGGGTTGGCGACAACGATCACTGGCATTGCACGGCCTTCATTGGTGTTGGCGATGGAAGGCATTGTGGCCTGAATGTGGGCTAGAGTGGGGGCCACCTTGACACCGGAGGCTGCGCATGACGACTTCACCCGACACTGCACCGCTGGTGGCTTCACCGTGGCAACGGCGGGCCATGGACATCACGCCGGATGGCCGCGCCCTGGTCAACGGGCAGCGCGTGGCGGCGGTCACCGGCGAGACCTTCGAGTGCCGATCCCCCGTCGATGGGCGGCTGCTGGCCCAGGTCAGCCGGGGCCAGGCCGTGGACATCGACCTGGCCGTGGCCGCCGCGCGGCGCAGCTTTGACAGCGGTGCCTGGTCGCGCCAGGCCCCGGCGGTGCGCAAGCGCGTGCTGCAACGCTTCGCTGAGCTCATCTTGCAGAACAAGGAAGAGCTGGCCCTGCTGGAAACCCTGGACATGGGCAAGCCCATCCAGTCCAGCCTGGACGCCGATGTGCCCGGCGCGGCGCGCTGCATCGCTTGGTACGCCGAGGCCATCGACAAGGTCTACGATGAGATCGCACCCACCCCTGCCAATTCGCTGGCCCTGATCCAGCGCGAGCCGGTGGGCGTGGTGGGCGCCATCGTGCCCTGGAACTACCCCATGCTGATGTCGGCCTGGAAACTGGGGCCCGCCCTGGCCACGGGCAACAGCGTGGTCCTCAAACCCTCTGAAAAATCGCCCCTGACCGCCATGCGGCTGGCCGAGCTGGCCCTGCAGGCCGGCTTGCCCGAAGGCGTGTTCAACGTGGTGCCGGGTTACGGCCACGAGGCGGGCGAGGCCTTGGCCTTGCACATGGATGTCGATGCCCTGGGCTTCACCGGCTCCACCCGGGTGGGCCGCAAGATGCTGGAGTACTCGGGGCGCAGCAACCTCAAGCGCGTGTTCAACGAACTGGGTGGCAAGTCGGCCTTCATCGTGTTCGAGGATTTTGACGACCTGGACCGGGCTGCGCAGGCCGTGGCCGGTTCGGTGTTCTACAACCAGGGTGAATCCTGCAATGCGCCCACACGCCTGCTGGTGCACGAGTCCATCGCCGATGTGCTGGTGGCGGCTGTCACCGGCCAGACCACGCGCTTTCAGCCGGGCGATCCGCTGTCACCCAGCACCCAGATGGGCGCGCTGGTGGACGAGGCCCAGTTGCAGTCGGTGCTGGGCTACATCGCCTCGGGGCAGGAGCAGGGGGCCGATTGCGTGATCGGCGGGCAGCGCGCTCGCCGGGATTCGGGCGGCTATTACGTCGAGCCCACCATCTTCGACCACGTGCGCAACGACATGAAGATCGCGCAGGAAGAGATCTTCGGGCCCGTGCTGAGCGTGATCCGTTTCAAGAACGAGGCGGAGGCCGTGGCCCTGGCCAACGATTCAAGCTATGGCTTGCAGGCCAGTGTGTGGAGCCAGCACCTGGACCGAGCCCACCGAGTGGCGCGTGAGTTGCGCGTGGGCACGGTGCACGTCAACCAATATGACGAGGATGACATCACGGTGCCGTTTGGCGGGGTCAAGCAGTCGGGCAATGGGCGCGACAAATCGCTGCATGCACTGGACAAGTACACCGACCTGAAGACCACCTGGATCCGCTTGGAGCGCTGAATAAAAAATGCGCTCCCCCGCCATCAGGCGGGAGGCGCACTCCTTACCTCCCTACGTTGTTTGAAACATCACTGAATGACGATGTCCTTCAGGATTTCAGCGCCGTTCTTGCACAAGTTGAGGCCCGTGACTTTCACGCTCTTGCCCGTGGTGTAGGCGGCCATCAGCAATTGCAGGGTGTGGGGGTGAGCGCCTTCGAGCGTGGTGAACCAGATGTTGCCGACGGGGCTGGTGGCGCAGCTGGCAGGCGTGCCCAACGTGGGGGTGATCTTGACGTAGAAGTCCTCGTTGTCGCCCAGGCCCGTGGTGGCGATGGAGGTGACCTTGCCGGTCATCACGACGGCGTTGGCGGCGGTGGCGGACAGGGCGGCGATCAGGGCGACGGCGATGGAGAATTTCTTCATGGTGTTGACCTTGTGAATCAGGTTGATGTGGAATTTATTGGTAATTCAGTTGCCATTAAGTAGCAACTAAACAGAATGTATGTGGCAATCAATTTGCCTGTCAATGGCCGAATTTGCCATCCCCCGTGTTCAAGGGGTCGGTCAACAAGGCATGGTCATGGGGTGCGGCCGGGGTAAAATGTGGCCCATCCCATGGGTGGATGGTGCGATGATCTGGCAACCAGGCGTCATACAGGTGGTAACACTTTCGTGCCTGCTCCCCAACCTTGCGACCCTTCCGTAGACGAGACGCCATGACCCAGATCAGCGTGATGATTGCCGACGACCACCCTCTGATCGTGGAGGGCCTGACCAGCGTGCTGGCCCGTCATGGCTTGAAGGTGGTGGGTTCGGCCAGCGAGGCCACGGCGGTGGTCGGCACCTTCCAGGCGTTGGGCCCGGATGTGCTGGTGCTCGACCTGCGGTTTGGCGATGGCGGCATTGGGGGCCTGGATGTGCTGCAGGATCTGCACGCCCGCCACCCCTTGGCCAAGGTGGTGATCTACACCCAGTTCGACCAGGACGAAGTGATCCGCGAAGCCTACAAGCGTGGTGCCAAGGCGTTTGTGACCAAGAACACCGACCCCACCGAGTTGGCCGAGACCATCGCCCGGGTCCACCAGGGCGACACCGTCTTCATGCCCAGCATCGCCAATCGCCTGGCCTTGATGAGCGTGCGGGGCGACGAATCACCCCTGGCCAAGTTGCAGCCGCGCGAGGTCGAGGTCTTCAAGCTGATGGCGCAGGGCCTGACGAATGTGGAGATTGCCGACCGCATGAACCTGTCGCCCAAGACCATCAGCACGACCAGCCAGGCCATCAAGGACCAGTTGGGCATCCACCGGCCCGCCGACATCACCTTGCTGGCGGTCAAATGCGGCCTCATTGAACCTTGAAGTTTTTGCTGTTCCATGAATTTCAAGCAGTACCTTTCCCGGCTTGTTTCTATTCTGTGCGGTGCACACCTGCTGTTGTCCGGCTTGGCCTGCACCGCGGCGAACGCTGCAGAGCCCGACATCGACTTCAGCGACGCGGCCTACCCGGTGGTCATCACGCCGACCCGATTGCGTCAGTCGCTGGCCGATGTGCCTGCCAGCGTCACGATCATCACGGCCGAGACCCTGCGGCGCCATGGCATCACCAGCGTTGAGGAGGCCTTGCGCATGGTGCCGGGCATGGCGGTCTCGCAGGCGCGGGGCAATGACTACCGCGTCAATTTCCACGGCACGGCCGCGGTGGTTCCGCGGCGCTTGAACGTGCTCATCGATGGGGTGTCGGCTTACATGCCGGCCTTCTCGCAGGTGGAGTGGAGCGTGCTGCCGGTGGCCCTGGAGGACATTGACCGCATCGAGGTGATCCGGGGTCCCGACTCGGCCGCCTATGGGCCCAACTCCATGATGGCCGTGGTCAACATCCTGACCAAGCACCCCAAGGACGTGGAGCGCGCGCTGGTGTCCGTGACGGCCGGCTCGCGCGATACCCTGAACACCACCGTGCGTTTGGCCACCACCGTGGGCTCGACCAGCCTGCGCGTCTCGGCCAGCACCCAGCGCAACTCGGGTTACGACGCCATCTCTTATGTGGGCGGCGCGCACGACAGCACCAAGCTGCACCGCCTGAACGTGCGTGCCCTGCATGAGCTGAGCGATGGCTCATCCCTGGATGTTCAGGCCGCTCACGTGAGTGGCAAGCTGGATGATTCATCCGATCTCTACCAGTCCACCTACCCTGATCAGCGGATCCAGGTGGGGCAGCTCAGCGCGCGTTGGACCAAGTCGCTGTCATCCACGCATGAATTGAAGGTGGACATTTCGCACGCGTCCACGCGTGCCAAGCAACAATGGCTGTCCTGCTGGCCGCAGGTGGCTTTTTGGCCCGAGGTGGGTGAGCTGTACAAGTCCAATCCCGCCTACATCTTGGCCATGTTGCAAGGGGGCCCGGCGCCCGACAACAGAACGGCACGCGATGATCAACTGGCCCAGCAGATCCTCACGCGCTTGTCGGGCTTGGGTGGGCTGGCCGCGTTGGTGAACACCACGTGCGGCCAGCTCAACCAGAACGGATCGGAATCGCGCACGCAGATCGAGTTCCAGGACACTTACGTCGCGTCCGACGCATTGCGTTTCGTGGCGGGCTTGGGCTTACGCGGGCAAAGGGCGAGCAGCGAAACTTACTTTGGTGGCCAGGTCAGCAACAACGTGCAATGGGTGTTCGCGCACGCCGAGTACCGCCCCATGGACTGGTTGACCGCCAATCTGGGCGGCTATGGCGAGTACAACTCGCTCAGCGGCAACACTTTCTCGCCGCGCGCGGCACTCAATGTGCGGTTGTCGCAGAGCCAGACCCTGCGCGCGGTGGTCTCCCGTGGTACGCGCACGCCCGACCTGTTCGAGCAGCTGGGCAAATGGAGCTACACCATGACCGACCTGAGCGTGCCGATCGATGGCGCCACCAGCGGGCGGCTGCTTGCGGCCTCGGAGGCCACGACGACGCTGTCCAGCGAGCAGATCTGGTCACGTGAGTTGGGCTACCTCCTGATCCTGCGGCCCATGGGCCTGACATTGGATGCCCGCGTGTTCGATGACCGCTTGAGTCACCTGATCGCCGGGCGTGTCGCCGTCTCCCAGTTCACGCCCGACAACACTGGCGGGGTGCGCCTGACCGGGGCGGAGTTGCAGGCCCGGTGGGATCCTTCGCGACGTTGGTCGGGCTGGCTCAGCTATGCCTATCTGCTCAACCGCGATGCCACCCATCCCGAGGAGATGGCGCAGTACTCCCGGCACAGTGGGGCCTTGGGTGTGAGCGCGGCCGTGTCCGACGCCTGGCGGGTGTCGGCGGCATATTACGGCTCCAGCGGTGATGGTGTGAATGAGGTCCGCTACAGCCGCAGCGACCTGACGGTCTTGCGCCTGTTCTCGCTCGATGGCCAACCCGGTTCGCTGTCCCTCACCTTGAGTTACCTGGACACGCCCACGGTGAACGTCTTCCTGGAAGCCCATCGCTACTACTCGTCCACCTACCAATCGCGACTTGGCATCCACGGCCAGGTCCGTGTGGCCTTTTAGCCCAGCAGGCATTTGCCTTGACGCCGGATCCGGTTCGCCGACACTCCTTGCGCATCCTGGCGGGCCTGGGGTGCGTGCCTTGTCTGTGTGGCCGATCGCTGCACGCCGCCACAGGGGCGCCGCGCGAATTGCGCATCGTCATGGGCCCGGAGGCCACGTCGGGGCGCCAGATCCAGCAGGCCCTGAAGCTGCGCTACCCGGGGCTGGTGGTCGAGGCCGAGCTGGCCGATGCAAGGCGAAGCGCGGCTGCCGTCATGCAGTTGGCGATCGGTTCGGCGGGATTGCGGCGTGCGCTTGATACGGGCCTGAAAGGCCCCTTGATCTCGGTGCTGGCGTCCAGCCAGGCCTACCGGCAGCTGTTGGCGCAGGACACCGGCCGTGAGCGGGCTTCGGTCACGGCCATCCATGCCGAAGCTTCGCCCCTGGCCCAGCTGCAATTGATATCGGCCATCTTTGAAGGCCGGGCCACGGTGGGCGTGCTCTTGTCCGATGCGTCGGCGTACTTGGAGCGGGCCTTGCGTCAGGCTGCCACGAGCACGGGGATGGACCTGCTGGTGGAGCGCGTGGCGCCCTCGGCGGACGTGGTCCGGTCGCTCACCCGGCTGCGGGGCGTTCAGGTGCTGCTGGCCGTGCCCGACAACGTGCTTTACACCCCTGACACCTTGCGCTCGATCCTGGAGTCGACCTACCGGCGCGGCATGCCGGTGGTGGGTTTTTCTGCGGCGACGGTGGCGGCGGGCACCTTGGCCACCGCCTACTGCGCCATTGATGACGTGGTGGCCGATCTGGTGGACCTGCTCGATCCGCTGATGTCGCAAGCGGTCGCCGAAGCGTTGCCTGAGCCCCGATTCCCCCATTACTGGCGGGTGGTGGTCAATGACAGTGTGGCCCGCTCGCTGGGCGTGCCCCTGAACGAACGCATCCTGCGCCTGGGCAACCGACCCCCGGGGCGGGCCGGATGATGGGCGGCCGATTCTGGCAAGGCTGGGGCATTGCGGCGCGGCTGCTGGCCATTGCCGTGTTGCCGGCCAGCGTGATGTTCATCGCGGTCGCGGCCACGCTGTACATCACCGCTCAAGGCGATGTGCGCCGCGACGTGGCCGCGCGGGGGCAACTCGTCGCGACCGCCTTGGCGCAAAGCAGCCAGTATGGTCTGGTGTCGGGCAACGTGGCCTACCTGCGAACCACTTTGCGTCACCTGATTGAGGCCGACCCCAGCATCGCGTGCATCGACATCACCGGCGCGGACCGTCAGGCCGTGGTGTCGGTCTGCCAGGCCACCATGCCCCGTGAGTACAACACCTTCGAGGTGCCCATCCGCATCGAGTCGCTGCCCGAGATCGATGTGTTTGAGCCCGCGCCAACGCCACCGGCCTCCAGGGCAGATCGTGTCATTGGCCAGGTGCGCGTCACCATGTCGCCCGCGCCCATCTTCGAGGCCAAGCGCCGCGCCCTGCTGGTGGCTTTCGCGCTGGTGCTGGGCGCGGCGGTGTTGAGTTGCCTGGTGGGGCTGCGCCTGGCCCGCCGCTTGCGTGACACGCTGAGCTCGGTGATGTCGGCCTTGCGATCGATCCGGCAGGGCCGCTTCGACGTGCACCTGGGGACCGACCATGAAGGCGAGCTGGGTGAACTCCAGACCACCATCGTGCAAATGGCCGAGACCTTGGACACGGCGCGGCACGACTTGGAGCAGCAGGTGGCCAAGCGAACGCGGCAGTTGCAAGAGGCGGTGAACCTGGCCCGCCAGGCCGATGCCGACAAACGCCGACTCATCGTGCGCAGCAATGCCCTGGTCGAAGAGGAGCGCCGACGCATTGCGCTGGACCTCCACGATCACCTGGGCGCGGCCCTGATCTCGGTTCGGCTGGAGGCCAGTGCCTTGGTGGCGCGGGCGCGTTCTCGGGGCGATGCGGAGATGCAGGGTGATGCGGCCCGGATCGCGGCCACGGCGCAATCGATCTATGCCACCACGCGTGACATCGTCAAGCGCCTGCGCCCGGAGGTCATCGACACCTTGGGCCTGGCCGGCGCCGTGGAAGAGCTGGTGCGCCATGCCGACCAGGTCCACCCGGTGGCGCGCTTCACCTTCCAGGCCGAGCCCGGCTTGCCCGATGTGCGCGGCGAGTTGGCCATGCCGGCTTACCGTGTGGCGCAGGAAGCGCTCAACAACATCGCCAAGCATTCGGATGCCACGCTCACCTCGGTGACCTTGAGCGCCTTGCCCGGGACGGGGCACTTGCGCATGGTGATCAAGGACAACGGCCGGGGCTTTGACACCCAGTCGCCGCGCAGCACCGGCATTGGCCTGATTGGCATGCGCGAACGGGTGGCGGCCGTGGGTGGCGAGCTGCGCGTCACCTCGGCGCCAGGGCAGGGGACCACCGTGTGCGTGACGCTGCCCTTGCCCGCTCACTGACAGACGACCTCAGTTTGTGGGCGGCCGAGCCCCTGGCCGTGCAAAACGCTGGCACCATCGGCCTTTTGCCCCGACCGAGACGCGCCACACCATGTTGAGCTGGATATTCAAGAAGAAAAAAGCAAGCCCACCTGCGATCGATGCCCAGCCTGCGGCCAGCGCCCCAACGGCTGCAGCAGCTTCGGCGGCCAGGCAGGCGGCCGCCAATGTGGCCTCGGTGTGGTCGGGCCGCATTGACCGCGCGGTGGGGGATGACGCCGCCTTGCTGATCCTGGCCAAGGAAGCGCCGACGGCCGACCTCAAGCTGGCCGCCGTGCAGGCACTGTCGACCGAGGCGGGCTTGAAATCAGCCGAGCGTGAGTTTCGGACCCACGACCGCCGAGTCCACCAGTTGGCCCGGCAGCGCCATGCCCACGCCAAGGCCACGCGGGCGGTGGCCGAGCGTGCCAGCGCCTTGATCAGCACCGCTGCGCTGCTGCTGGACGCCCCCGTGATCCCGGTCAACCGCCTGGTCGAGTTCGACCGTGGCTGGCAAGCGCTGGACGCCGACTTGCTTTCGGCCGCCCACCAGGCCGAGTACGCGGCCTTGTCGGCCCAACTGTCTGCGGCCATGCAGGCGCACAGCGAGCAGAAGGCGGCGGCCCTGGTGGCGGCGGCCGAGGCGGCATCGGCCGCGGCGGCCCTCGCGCAAAGCCAAGCGCTGGAGGCGCAGGCCTTGGCCGAGGCGTCACTGACGCGCCTGGCCGATTCGCCGTCCGCCGTGCCTGAGGGCGTGATCATGCCGACATCGTCCGATGAGCCGCCGGTGGTGGACCTGACCGAAGCGCAAGCGCCCGCACCTGCCAAGCGCGTGTCACCCCGCCAGCCGCCCAAGGTGCCCACAGCCGAGCACAGCGCGACGATCGAAGCCGCTTTGTGGCAGGCCGAAACGGCGCTGGCTGAAGGACATTTGAAGCAGGTGCAGCAGCAGCTGATGAACCTGGACCGGCTGTCCGACCAGGGCATGGACACCGCGCACCGCGCCCGCCTGCAGGCCGTGCAAGCCGAGGCGGGCCGCATGAAGGGTTGGCAGCAGTGGAGCGGCGGGCTGGCCCGGGATGAGCTGGTCACCGAGGCGGAGTCCCTGGCCAAAGCCACGGCAGCGGCCACGGAAGAAGGCGGTGCTCCCCTGCCAGCCCGCGCGCAGGCCGAGGCCATTGATGATTTGCGAAAGCGCTGGAAAGAGCTCGATCGGCTGGCGGCCGCCACCAGCCAGCCCCTGTGGGAGCGCTTCGACGCGGCCCTCCAGATCGCCTACCTGCCGGTCGCCGCGCACTTGGCGCAGTTGGAGTCCGATCGTCAGGCCAACCTGGAACTGCGTGCTGGCTTGTTGGACACGCTGGACGCCGTCGTGGACCCCTCACCCTGGAAAGACCTGGTCCGCGCCTTGGACCAGTTTCACCAGGCCTGGCGCAAGTTGGGCCCCGTGGAGCACACCGTGCCGCGCAAGGCGCAAAAAGCCTTGCAAGCGCGCCTGGCCGCCAGCGTGGCGCGCTTGGAGGCCCCGCTCCAGGCGGCCCGGCGTGTGGCGCAAACCGAGCGCGAAGCCCTGGTGGCGCGGGCCCAGGCCCTCAGTCAGGACAGCCGCCTGCACCCGGCCGAGCGCTTGTCACAGGTGCGGGATTTGCAAGCCGAGTGGCAAGGCCATGCGCGCGCCTTGCCGCTGGCACGCCCCATCGAGGCCTCGCTGTGGGACCAGTTCAAGGCCGCCACCGATGCCGTCTTTGCCCAGCGCGAAGCCGCCTTCAATGCCCGCGACGAAGCCCTGCAAGCCAACCTGGCCGCCCGCCAGACCCTGATCGAGCGCCTGGAGGCCATCGCACCCGACAGCCCCATGGCCGATGTGCAGCAGGCCTTGAGGCAGCTGGACGCGGCCTGGCAGCAGGCGGGCGAAGCGCCCAGGGCGCAAGCCGCCGCGCTGGAGTCGAGGTTCCGGGCGGCGCGTGCCGCGGCGCAAGCCATCGTGGCCGACAGCGCCCGGCGTGCCTGGCAGGCCACGTGCGATGCCTTGTACGCCAAGCTCATGCTGTGCGAGGCCCTGGAGTCGCCAGGCAGCCCCGAGGGCCATGCCGATGTGGACGAACGCTGGGCCGCCTTGCCGACCCTGCCTCCAGCGTGGGAGCAGGCCCTGGTGCAGCGCAAAGCCTGCGTTGCCGCAGAGGGCGGGCGTGCATTGGCCCCGACCGATGAGGGCGCGATGGACGAGGCCTTGCTGCAATTGGAAGCCGCGCTCGATCTGCCCTCACCCGCAGAGCATCAGGGCAGCCGACGCGATCTCAAGCTGCGTGCCTTGAAGGCTGCACTGGAAGGGGGCGCCCCGCGCGTCGCGGCCGCGCTGAGCATCGATCAGATGACCGCGCAGGCGATTGGCCAGGCTGGCTTGAATGCCCCGCAGCGTCAGCGGCTGCACGGCTTGATTGCCGGGCTCCGGACGATCAACCCGCCAGCTTCCAGTTCGCCATCAGGGCGGTGAAGTCGTCCACCGGCACGGGCTTGCTGTACAGGTAGCCCTGCGCCAGCTCGCAGCCCAGGGCCTTGAGTTCGTCGCGCTGGGCGCCGGTCTCCACGCCTTCGGCCACCAGGGTCATGCGCAAGCCACGGGCCAGGCTGATGATGGCCTGCACCAGGGCGGCACTGTCGCGATTGCTCGTCAGGTCGCGGATGAAGGATCGGTCGATCTTGAGCACGTTGACCGGAAAGCGCGCCAGGTAGCTCAGCGATGAATAGCCGGTGCCAAAGTCGTCGATGGCGATGCTGATGCCCATCTGGTGCAGGCGCTGCAAGGTGGCGCGGATGTCGGTGGGGTCGTTGAGCAACAGGCTCTCGGTGATCTCCAGCTCGATCCATTCGGGCTTGCAGCCAGTGGCCTCCATGGCCGCGTACACCGTGGCCACCAGGTCGTTGTTGTAGAACTGCTTGGGCGACAGGTTCACCGCGATCTTCAGGGGCTTGGCGGCGTGCTCATTCCATTTCTGGGTGGCCGCGAAGGCCGTGTGCAAGGCCCACTCGCCCATGCCCAGGATCAGGCCTGTGTCTTCCGCGATGCTGATGAACTGGTCGGGGGGCACCAGGCCGCGCGTGGGGTGGCGCCAGCGCATGAGGGCTTCGGCGCCCACCATTTCACCGGTCAACAGATCCACCTTGGGTTGGTAGAACAGCTCCAGCTCTGAGCGCACCACGGCCTTGCGCAGGTCGCTTTCAATCTTCAGGCGTTCACGTGCGCTGCTGGTCAGCTCGGGCGAGTAGTACTGGAAGTTGTCGCGGCCGCAACGCTTGGCGTGGTGCATGGCCGCATCGGCATGGGCGATCAGCTCGGTGGCCGCCACCCCGTCAAAGGGGAAGACAGAGATGCCCGCGCTGGCCGTGACCATGATCTCGGTGTCGCCCAGGTGGATGGGCGCGCGGAAGGCATTTTTGAGGTGGCTCAGGGTCACGCCCACGTCCAGCGCCTGGCGGATCTTGGGCACCACGATGGCAAATTCGTCGCCGCCAATGCGCGCCACCGTGTCGTAGCCGCGCAGGTGCTGGCTCAAGCGGTTGGCAATGGCCTTGAGCAGGGCATCGCCCGTGGGCTGGCCCAGCGAGTCGTTGACCTTCTGGAAGTGGTCGATGCCCAGGATCACCAGGCCGAAGGTGAGCTGGTGACGCGTGGAGTCGGAGATGGCCTGCTGCAGCGCATTGCGCAGCATGGCGCGGTTGGGCAGGTGCGTCAGGGCGTCGTAGTAGGCCAGTTGGTGGGTCTGGCGCTCCAGCGTCTTCAAGGCCGTCAGGTCCTGGGTCACGCCCATCACGCGGACGGGCCGGCCCTTGTCCGTGTACTCGATGCGCACCCAGCTGTGCAGTTCATTGAGCGAGCCGTTGGCCCCGGTCAGGCTGTGGTCGTGGCGGAACTCGGTGCGCTGCTGTTCCACGGCGTTGCGGTAGGCCTCGACGTTGCTGCTGACCTGTCCGGCGGGAAAGTAGTCCAGCAGGTCGTTGAAGCTCAGGTCCCGGTCTTGCGGCAGGCCCAGCAGGTCGCGGCCCACGCTGCTGATCTGGGCTTGCTTGAGCACCAGGTCCAGGCTCCAGTGGCCAATGCGTGCCATGCGTTGTGCGTCTTCCAGCTGGCCTTGCGCTTCCTTGAGCGCGGAGATGTCGCGGCCAATGGTGAAGGCCCCGATCACCTCGCCTTGCTCATTGCGCGTGGGCACGATGGCCAGGTCGGCGATGCCGCGGATCATGCCGCGTTCATTGAAGTAGTAGTAGGTGTAGAGATAGCGGCGGCGGGTGCCTTCGCTCATGCAGGTGCGCAGCTCGGCTTCCAGACCGCGTGCTTGCTCGCTGTCGGAGTCGTCGGTGGGGCGGCGCCCCAGGAAGGCCTCGGCGGGCACGCCGCTCAGGCGCAGCATGGCCGGGTTCACGTAGGTGCGGCGGCATTCCAGGTCAAAGTGGGCGATGGTGTCGGGCGTGGCGTCTTCCAGGGCCTTGAGGTTGCTGCCCGCTTGCAGCAGGGTCTCGGACTGCTTGTGTTGGGTCAGGTCTTGCACCACGGCAAACAGGGTCGTGGGTTCGCCGTCTTCCGAGTAGCTGATCTCGCCTTGGTAGTGCAGGTGGCGGGTTTGTCCGCCATGGATCACCGAGCATTGGTATTGAATGTGGGTGCGCCGATGCGTGAAGGCCCCGCGCCACAGTTGCTGGATGTTGTCTTGCTCATGCTGGGGGTGCAGGCGCAGCAGCTCCAGGGCAGAGGGTGCCCAGCCGATGGGCTGGCCCAGCATCTCGCACAAACGTGGCGACACAAACGAAGTCTGGCCCACGAAGTCGAACTCCAGCGAGCCGATCTGGGCCATGGACTGCGCCCTGTCCCAATGGGACTGGGCATCAAGGCTGGTCTTCGCGGTGACGGTGGGCAGGTGCTGTGGCATGAGGTCCCTCAAGTGGAGGCCATCGTGTCGAGCAATGCACCATTCGCAACGACACCTTGGCCCCACTCATATCGGCCCGAGGTGGAACTGACTTGAGGGTCTGTCGGATTTGACAGCTCGGGATCAATGGGCAACCGTGAAACGTTGCCGCACATGCCGGGCTTTTTCCAGCTCGTCCACGATGGCCACGGCCAGGTCGGTGGTAGAGATGCGGGCCGACCCGCCCGCGGCAGCCTGCAGGGGCTCGTCGCGGCCCAGGCGGTAGTGGCCGGTGCGGTCTCCAGGTTCCAGGATGAGGGGCGGCGACACGAAGGTCCAGTCCAGCGATGACTCGGCCTGCAGGTCGGTCAGGGCCTGGCGCGCGGCCAGGGCGCCTTGCTTCCACTCGGCCGGGAACTCGGGCGTGTCCACCAGCTGAACGCCGGGCGCCACGAACAAGCTGCCTGCGCCACCGACCACCAGCAGCCGCTGGACCCCGGCGGCCTTGACGCCCGACACGATGGCGCGCGCGCCGCGCAGGAACTGGTCGTGCAGGTCGGGCACGGCCCACCCCGGGTTGTAGGCGCTGACCACGGCGTCATGGCCTTTGACCGCGTGGGCCACCTCATCGGCGTTCTGGGCGTCGGCCTGGACCACGGTGAGGCCGACGGCGGGAGCGAGCTTGCCAGGATGGCGGGCCAGCACGGTGACCTGGTGGTCGCGGCGGAGCAATTCCGCAAGCACGGCCGATCCAACAAACCCCGTGGCGCCAATCAATGCGATCTTCATGGTGATCTCTCCAGTGCGTTGCAATGACTCAACCATATGAGCTTCACAATTCGGGCGGAAGTCCTCAGAATGGGCTTTCAATGTTTAGAAAAACTGCACAAACGTGATCGACCAACTCAAGCGCATGGCCACCTTCGCCGCCGTGGTGGAGCAAGGCTCTTTTGGCGGTGCTGCTCGCGCGCTGGGCACCACCACCTCGGCGGTCAGCCAGCAGGTCCGAGCGCTGGAGCAGGAAGTGGGCGTGACCCTGCTGGTGCGCTCGACCCGGCAGCTGGCCCTGACCACCGCTGGCCAGCGTTTTCACGAAGGTTGCGCCGACATGGTGGCCGCTGCCCGCCGCGCCGGCCAGACCTTGCTGGAGATGCGCGACGCGCCTGTTGGCGAGTTGCGCATGACCGCACCGGCCGGCTTTGCGCGGGTGCTGGGCCAGGCCTTGCAGCCTTTGCTCCACCACCATCCCCAACTGTGCCTGCACCTGCTGGCCGACGATGCGTACACCGACCTGGTGGCCGAGCGTGTGGACCTGGCCCTGCGCTTTGGCCGCCTGCCCGATTCCAACTGGGTGGCGCAGCCATTGGGCCACCTGCGCATGCAGCTGTGCGCGGCGCCGGGCTACCTCACGCGCCACGGCATCCCGGTCCACCCCGACGACCTGGCCCAACACGATGCCGTGCTGCTCAACACCGGCCGGGTGGCGCCGCACCTGAACCTGTTGGACCCTTCGGGCCTGGCCGTGGCTGTCAAGCCCGCCTGGCGCGGTCGCCTGAGCAGCAACAGCCAATCGTGGGTGCAGCACATGTGCGAGGCGGGCATGGGCGTGGCCGTGCTGGCTGCGCACGACACGGTGGACACCCTGCGCGAAGGCCGCGTGGTGCCCGTGCTGCCGGGTTGGTCGTTGCCGCCTTTGCCGATCTACGCCTTGACGCCGCAGCGTGGTGCGCAGCCTGCCAAGGTGCGTTTGGCGCTGGAGGCTTTGCGGGGGCACATGGCGCAGTGGCCGGCTTCGGTTTATTCACCGAGCCAAGAGGGACTGCATTTATAGGGATGGCGCTGACCGATGGGGCCCCGCAAAATCATCTGGATTGTTGCTAACCAGACTCAGAGGATCCGCCCATGAAACGCTCGACAGACCCCTTGTTTGACCATGTCAAAGCCGTCATCGGCGCCGTGGTGCTGGCGCTGTGCAGTGGCGCAGCGGTGGCCGCGCAGACCTCCATCCAGGCCTCGGCCTCAGCCGGTTTCGGCGTTGATTACATCAATGTGAGCGACTACCGGCCTTATCAGGACGGACCCAGCACCGCCGCGCAGCGCGCGGATGCCTACTGGGGCCAAGCCAGCTATGCGGTGGCGGCGGATTTCGGTGCGCTGCACGTTTTTGCCTTCGCCTCAACCCGGGGCAGTGACAACTACGGGGGTTACGAAGGCTGGGATTCGATTGCCGCGGCCATGGCCTACGCCGAAGACAAGGTCACCTTCACCGCGCCGCCTGGCGTGGAGTGGGTCGAGTTCAAGCTATCGCTGAACCTGCACGGCAGTTTTGCCGGCACCAGTCGATCGCGGGGCTGGCTGGAGGCCGAAATCGGCGGCTCCAACTACCTGCCGCTGGCCGGGCAGTCGTATTCGTCGGGCTTGAATGCTGCCACTTACTTCGGCACCCCGCCGCCGCCGGGCCGCAGCGAGGTACTGAGTGCCCAGCGGACCTTTCGAGCGGCCGCGGGCAGCACGATCACGCTTCGATACTCGCTCAATGGCGTGGCCCACGCCATGTCGCCGCCAGCCCAGGCGGGCATCTTGCAGCCCAGCAACATGACCACCGACGGTGGCCACACGGCGCGGGTTGGCCTCACCGTCCTCACCCCTGGTGCAAGCTTCCTGGCCGACAGTGGCGCCAGTTATGCACCCGTGCCGGAACCATCGAGCCTGGTGTTGTTCGGGGTGGGCTTGCTGGGCCTGTCAGTTTGGCGAGCCCGCAGATAGATCAACGACATGCCCAAGGACAGGAGCAGCAGTTGAGCAGGTTCCGGGACCGGCGTGATCACGATGTTGGAGGGCATGGCCGAAGTTGGATCCAAGCCCTGCTGAGGGATTGCCCAGAATGAGAACGCCGTGCCGTTGTACCAATTGCCGGAAAGATGGCCGCCTGCGTACTTGACGTTGTTGGCAAAGACCTCTGCACGCGAGTTGGCGCCGTCGAAAAGAACCGGGGGTGTATATATTTGGCGCCATGAGCCCTGCACCTGACCCCACCCCGCTGAACACCGCCCTGACCGACCTGGACGTGGTGTGCTTGTGCGCAGCCTGGTGTGGTACCTGTGGCGAGTACGAAGCGATTTTCAAGGCTTTGCAACTGGCATTGCCTGGCCACAGCTACCGCTGGATCGACATTGAAGACGAGTCCGATCTGGTGGGTGACATTGACGTGGCAACCTTTCCCACGCTGGTGGTGGCATGCCGGGGGCGGGTCTTGTTCGCGGGGCCGGTGTTGCCCCGCCTGGGCGATGCGCAGCGTTTGATCGAATCGTTGTTGGTGAATAACGCTTCGCCAGCGACCCTCAGCATGCCTGCCGACCAGCTTCGGGCTTACGAGGCACTGGCCCGCGCGCTACGGGCTTGAGCTCAAGAGCGCTCAGATCATCGCGGCGAACTCGGTGCCCAGCCACTCGTGCGTGGTGTCGGGTGGCTCCCAGTCGCGCGCCCAGTTCGCGAACAAGGCGGCGGGCATGGGGCGCGAGATCAAAAAGCCCTGGGCTTCATCGCACGACAAACCGGCCAGCAACTTCCAGGACTTGGCGTTCTCGACGCCTTCGGCCACCACGGTCAGGCCCAGGTTGTGGGCCAGGTCCACGGTGGAGCGCACGATCTTGGCGTCTTGCAAATCGCTTTCCATGTTCATCACGAAGGACTTGTCGATCTTCAACTCGTCCACCGGCAGGCGCTTCAAATAGGCCAGCGATGAGTAGCCGGTGCCGAAGTCGTCGATGGACAGTTTCAAGCCCATGGCGTGCAGCTTGTTCAGGGTGACCAGCGCGCGTTGCGGGTCGTCCATGATGGCGCTTTCGGTGATCTCCATCACCAGCATGCTGGGGTTGACGCCGTGTTGGCTGAGCAACTTGTCCAGCTTGGCGGGCAAGTCTTGGTCCATCAAGTCGCGGGTCGACAGGTTGATGGCGATCTTCATGGGCATGCCCGCATCGCTGAGCTGCTTGCTGACGATGGCCGCCTGTTCGGTGATCCAGGCGGTGAGCACGCGCACGAAACCGGTTTGCTCGGCGAAGGGAATGAAACGCATGGGCGGGACGATGCCGCGCGTGGGGTGTTCCCAGCGCATCAGGGCTTCGGCACCGATGCACTGGCCAGTGTGCAGGCTGATCTTGGGTTGCAGGTACAGGCGCAGTTGGTGGTTGTCGACGGCGTAGCGCAACTCGCTCAGCAGGGTCAGCGACTCTTCGCTGGTGGAGTCCAGACCCGGGTGGTAGGTGACGGTGCCAGCCTGCTGCTGCTTGGCGGCGTACATGGCCACTTCAGCGCGACTGAGCAGGGTGTCGGCCTCCACGCCATGTTCAGGCGCGCTGGCGATGCCCACACCGGCGCTCAGGTCCACCGTGTGGTCGTCCAGGGTGATGGGGCGCTCGAAGGCGCGCAGGATGCGTTGCGACACCGGGTACGCCTGCTGCGCGCTGGTGCCTTGCAGCAGGATGGCGAACTCGTCGCCGCCCAGCCGGGCCAGCACGTCGCGCTCGCCCAGCACTTCGCTGGTCAGGCGTTCGGCCACGGAGCGCAGCAGGCGGTCGCCAAAGCGGTGGCCCAGCACGTCGTTCACGTGCTTGAAGCGGTCCATGTCCAGCAGCAGCACGGTGCACGGCGTCTGGTCTTCCTTGGCACGCACGATGGCCTGGCGCAGGTCGTGGCGGAACTGTTCGCGGTTGGGCAGGTCGGTCAGCGAATCCTGATAGGCCAGGCGGCGGATCTCGCCTTCGCGGGTCTGGATCGCCTGGCGCATGGTCTCGAAGGATTGGGCCAGCTCGCCGATCTCATCGCGCGAGGACATTTTCACTTCGGCGCCATAGTCGCCCCGCTCCAGCCGACGTGCCGAGTTGGACAGGATGCGCAAGGGCGTGGTGATGCGCCGCGCCGTGACGTAGCTGCCAAAGCCGAACACGGCGATGCCGACGGCGCTGAGCAGCAGCAAGGTCAGTTTGAGCTCCATGTAAGGCGCCAGGGCCTGGTCCACCGAACGCATGAGCAAGGCGGTGACGGGAGGCTGGCCGGGCGAGCCGGGCAGGATGAGTTGGTGACCGCTGTACTCGGTGTTGGCCACCTGCAAGGTCAGGCCATGGCTGCCGTCGCTGGTGGGTCGCGCCCAGGCGGTGGCCAGGGCGGGCCAGTCCGTGGCCGCCAGTGTGGCCAGGCTGACATTCCAATCCCCATCGGCCTTGCGCAGCAGCAGGGACACGTCCAGGCCGGACAGGCCTTTCATGTCGGACAGCAGCTTGTCGCCAATCGGAAAGCCCATGCCCACCCAGCCAATGATGGCGGGCGCACGCACGGGCACGGCAACGATCTGGTAGGGCTGGCCGTCGATGATTTCAACCTGGCGCTGGTCGGAGCCGGCAGCCATGGATTGGCGCGCATAACGCTGCACGGCCGCCACGAAGTGGTCGGGCGAAGCGATGGTGCTGGCGCGCACATTGAACTGGTCGTCGGTGAACACGGCGGCGCTGGCCTTGATGCGCTCGCCGTGGTTGCTCAGGGCCGATTTCAGAGTCTCCTGATCCCCCGTGGCCACCGCTGAGCGGAAGCCGTAGTCGGACGACAGCACGCGCGTGGCTTGGGCCAGGTTGTCGGCGTTCTGGCTCAACAGGCGCAGGAACACTTTCTCGCCGGTCAGCAATTCGGTGTGGATGGAGGCACGCGCATTTCGGTCAATGCTGTCCTGGATGAACCAGTAGCTGACGGCCTGCACCGCGATCAGCAGGCCGAGGTAGACCGCAACGATGCGGGCCTGCAGGCGGCGTGGGTTGAAAAAGGCGGGCAGCATGAGGATCAGTTGGTGGTGTGGGGGTCAGTGCACCACAGTCTGAGCGCTTCGGACAGCCAGGCGCCGCTGGTGGGGGCCGGCGTGGCCACCGTCCTGCCGGGGTGGCTGGTGGTGGCCGGTGAGGAGGCCAGCCTTTCCGAACGCACGCTCACCTGGGCCCTGCTGCCTGCTGCACCGACTTGATCGAACCGCTGCTTCATACCTCGCCTCACTGCTCCAGAGATCTTTATCCGACCCATGGAATATCGGCATTGGCGGTGAGGTCTTGATGGGCGTGAGCGTGGTCATGGTGTTACGGGGCCCCTTCAATCGTGACGGCTGTCACGCCGCCGGGCTTGGCGGTGGGTTGGAGGTGATGGCGAGCAACTGCTGGCCCAGGATCTGGAACAGCTTCTGAATGGCTTGCTCGTCAGTCTCGTCGTTTTGAAAAGCGACCGTGAAAAACAATTTGCCGCCCAGGTTGACCAGGGCCAGCAGCAAGGCGGTGCTCAGCGTGGCGGGCCAGCATTCCGTCAGGCGCACCTGGGCATCAGGCGGGTGGATGGCGTCGACGTTGCCCAGGTTGGTGAAATGGCAGCTCAGCACGGGCAGCGAGCCCTTGGCCTTGGACTGGACGATGAAGTGGCTGTAGAGGGTGCGGCCCATCACGGGCAGCCATTCGTAGGCGGTCAGGGGCAGGGCGTATTCCCGGCGCGCGTAGCGCGACATGTGGTCCTTGACCTGGGCCTCCACCGATTCGACCTGTGCCGCCACGGTGGGTTGGTGCTGAGAGCGCACCGTGAATGAGGACACGAAGTTGCCGAACTCGGGTTGCTGTCCCTTGGGGAAATAGCGCCGCAGGTCAACCGAAATGCGGACGGCGGCCACGGCCTTCGGGTTGTCGGGCTCCATGGCCAGGAAGGCGTTGGCCAGCAGGGCGACGACCAGGTTGTTGACCGTGGTCCCGGTTTGCTTGGCCAGAACGCGCAGTTGTTCCGAGGTGGCGGGCAGTTCGTGGTAACGCACGCTGGTAGTGGTGTAACGCGGGCTGCGCCGGCTGGCCAGGGTGATGATCTTCTGGCCCCGGCTGCTGTGGGCATCGCGCCGGCCATTGCGCCACCACCCGGCGATGCTGGCGGGCCATTGCGTCCACTTGACCGGCCTGACGGCGGCGACCATGCTGGACGATTCGAGCGGGAAGGCGGCGATGGGGTGGCCGCTCAGGCGCCCCATGAGGGCGGTGAGCATCTGCAGCACCGAGCGGCCATCGCCAATCAGGTGGTGCACTGAGAAGACCAGCAGCGGCGTTTGCGGGTGCGGGATGAAGCGGGCGCGCCAGGGCAGGCCGCGCTCCAGCGACACGGCTTCGTTGAGGACGTCGCTGTGGAATTTTTCCAGGGCCGACCGCGAATCGCCGTCAATGCCCAGCTGAACCCGGTAGGCGTCGTTGAAGAGCTGGTCCAGCCAGGCGTCGTCGGGCAGGATGCGCAGTTTGTAGGTGAAGGGGGTGGGCGTGACCACGCCACGCAGGCGCGGAAAAGCGGTGGTCAGCTCGCGCAAGGCCTGGCGCACCAGGGCTTCTTCGACGGGCCGGTCGAAGCGCAACATGAAAGGCATGTTGATCGGCCCCAGGTAGCCCTCGCCAGCCCAGTACAAATGCTCGGATCGGTTCAATGGAACCACGGCGCCGTCGCTCAAGGGAGGCCTTTCTTTTAATGCGGATCGTTCCGCAATATAGCAAGTGGGCCGCGCGCAGGACGTGCGGATTTTCCAGCGCAACCACGGCCTGTTCAGGCGATGGTGCGCCGCACCATGGTCAGGTTTGCGGGGCCATCTGGCGGCACAGCATCAAGGCCAGGCGGCGCAGCGCCTCCCACGGGTCTTCGGGCCATTGGGGATGGCGCAGGCCTTTGACGATGCCATCGACCGTGCTGGCGGCGGTCACCAGGCGGGCCAGGTTGGGGCTTTTCAAGCGCGGCAGCACGCGTTCGAACAGGCGCTCGCGCGGGCCCCAGACGCGCTGCTCGCGCAGCACCATGGGCAGGGGCTTGCCGGCGTCCAGCGCCGCGCGGCCGCGGTGCAGGGCTATGATCTCTTCAGACAGGGCCCAGTGCACCAGCACGGCGGCTTCGCCTTCGGCGTGCAGGCCATCGATCATGCGCAGGGTGCGCTGCACCTGGCCCGACAGCACCGCGTCGCTGAGCTTGAAGACGTTGAAGCGCGCCACGTCAACCACGGCCTCTTCGATCTGCGCGATGCTGATCAGGCCGGGTGGGTAGAGCAGGCCCAGCTTGGCGATTTCTTGATGGGCCGCCAGCAGGTTGCCTTCGACCCGGTCGGCAAAGAAACCCAAGGCGCGCTGGCCTTCCTCGCCGGGTTCGACCTGCTGGCCTTGCGCGGACAGGCGTTGGGCGATCCACAAGGGCAGGGCCTGGCGTTCGATGGGGTCGCAGCGCAAGGTCACGCCCGCGGTGTCGAGCGCGGTGAACCAGGCGCTGGTGGTCTGGGTTTTGTCGAGCCGGGGCAGGGTGATGACGGTGAGCACGCTGTCGTCATGGGCGTGGCGCTCGCAATAGCTTTGCAGCGCGACGGAGCCGTCCTTGCCCGGCTTGCCGGACGGGATGCGGATCTCCATCAACTGCTTGTCGCCGAACAGGGACATGGCGCTGCCCGCGCCCAGCAGGCTCGACCAGTCGAAATACGCGCCCGACACCGTGTGCACCTGCCGCTCGGTGTAGCCCGCCACCCGGCCTGCGGCGCGGATGGTGTCCAGCGCCTCTTGGGCGAGCAGGGGCTCGTCGCCGTAGACGGTGTAGATGGGCTTGATGCCGCTGGGCCCGACCTTGTTCAGGTGGGCGGCCAGTTGGTCCAGGCGCAGTTGCATGCCGGGCTCAGGGGGCCAGTTGCTCGGGCCGGACCACGGCCAGGCGGCGCATGACCTGTTGGACGATGTCGGTCTGCATGGCGCGGTGCATGGCGGCCGATTCGTCGATCTTGGCCAGGGCGTCTTTTTCGTTGTAGGGCAGGTCGTTGGTCAGCAGCAGTTCGGTCGGCGCGATCAGCTTGCCGCCGTCCGCGCGCGTGAGTTGGAACTTGAAGCGGGTGCGCAGCGACAGGTCGCGCACCTGGCTGAAGGCGGTGATCGAGGCGACGGCCTGTTCGCGCGTGTCCGACAGGGCTTCCAGCACCACGTGCGAGCTGAGGACCCGGGGGCTGGACGCGGCGATGTTGGCCGGCACGTTCTGCTGCGCGGCGGCCGCGGCCGTGCTCTCGACCACGGACACGCCGGCGTCTTCCAGCGCCTTGGCCAGTTCGCTGGCCAGTGGCGAGTTGGCGGCAAAGCCAGTCAACTGCACGCTCTTGAACGCCAGGTTGGGGGCGCGGCGCAATTCGAAGCCGCAGCCGCTCAGGCCCAGGGCGGCGCTGGTGGCCAAGGTCAACAGGGACAGGGTGAAGGTGCGGCGGTTCATGCTGGGCACCTTACACCACCACGTTGACCAGGCGGCCGGGCACCACGATGATCTTCTTGGGCGGCTTGCCTTCGCTGAACTTGGCCACGTCTTCGCTGGCCAGGGCGGCGGCTTCGATGGCGGCTTTGTCGGCGGTGGCACTGACCTTGATCGAGCCGCGCAGCTTGCCGTTGACCTGCAGCATCAGTTCGATCTCGTCTTGCACCAGCGCGGCTTCGTCGACGCCGGGCCAGGGTGCGTCGAGCAGGTCGCCTACTTTGGCGGCGTAGCCCAGGTGTTCCCACAGCACATGCGTGATGTGTGGGCAGGCCGGGTAGAGCACGCGCAGCAGGATGCCGAAGCCTTCTGTCAGCGCGGAACCTCTGACCTGATCGCTATTTTCTTCCTTGAGTTCCACGCTTGCAAAGATCTCTGGCTCAAAAGATTCCAGGGTGTTCAGAAGCTTCATGCATGCGGACACCACGGTGTTGTACTGCATTCGTTCGTAGTCGAAGCTGGCTTGCTTCAAGTTCAAATGAACTTGTCGGCGCAGCTCTTTGACGTCTGAGCCAGCGTCTGAAAGAGACGTGTTGTTCAAAGAGTTGGCTTTTTGAGCCAGCTCTTTGCGCTTGACTCCGAGATTCCACACTCGCTTGATGAAGCGGTGCGCCCCCTCCACGCCGGAGTCGTTCCACTCCAGCGTCTGCTCGGGCGGCGAGGCGAACATCACGAACAGGCGGGCCGTGTCGGCGCCGTACTGCTCGATCAGCTCTTGCGGGTCCACGCCGTTGTTCTTGGATTTGGACATGGTGCCGATGCCGCCGTAGTCCACCAGCGAGCCATCGCTCTTGAGTTTGGCGCCGGTGACGACCTTGCCGCTGGCGTCCATGATGTGCTCGACCTCGTGCGGCCAGAAGTACTCGATGCCGCCTTGCGCCGTTTTGCGCGAGTAGATGTGGTTGAGCACCATGCCCTGCGTCAGCAGTTTCTTGAACGGCTCGTCCACCTTGGTCAGGCCTAGGTCGCGCATCACCTTGGTCCAAAAGCGCGCGTACAGCAAATGCAAGATGGCGTGCTCGATGCCACCGATGTACTGGTCCATGCCACGGTCGCCAGGGGCGTTGGCCGCGCCCATCCAGTACGCGGTGCGCTCGTCCACCATTTGCGTGGCGTTGTCCGGCGCCGTGTAGCGCAGGAAGTACCAGCTCGAATCCACGAAGGTGTCCATCGTGTCGGTTTCGCGCTGGGCGGGCTTGCCGCACTTGGGGCAGGCCACGTTCAGGAAATCGGGGCGCAGCTTGAGCGGGTTGCCGCTGCCATCGGGCACCACGTCTTCGGGCAGGACGACGGGCAGGTCTTTTTCGGGCACGGGCACGGGGCCGCAGTCACCGCAGTGGATGATGGGGATGGGGGTGCCCCAGTAGCGCTGGCGGCTGATGCCCCAGTCGCGCAGGCGCCAGGTGGTTTTCTTCTCGCCGATGCCTTGGGCGGACAGATCTGCAGCAATTGCATTGACTGCGTCGTGATACGCCAGCCCATCGTACTTGCCGGAGTTGATCAGCGTGCCAGTGAGCTTTTGTCCGTACGACTCATGCCACTGAGCAGTGGAAAACTCTGGAACAGATCGGGCACCCTCAGTTGAGCCTGGCTGACCGCCAGGCGCTGCCAGCGTGATCGCTTGAATCACTTGCTTGATCGCGATGCCGTACTTCTTGGCGAACTCGAAGTCGCGCTCATCGTGTGCGGGCACGCCCATCACGGCGCCATCGCCGTAGGACATCAGCACGTAGTTGCCGACCCAAACCTCGACCTGCTCGCCCGTCAAAGGGTGCTTCACGAACAAGCCCGTGGCCTGTCCCTTCTTCTCTTGCGTGGCCAGTTCGGCCTCGGTGGTGCCGCCGGTTTGGCATTCTTCGATGAAGGCTTGCAGCTTGGCGTTCGATGCTGCCGCGTGTGTGGCGAGCGGGTGCTCGGGCGCCACGGCGCAGAAGGTCACACCCATGATGGTGTCGGCGCGCGTGGTGAAGACCCACAGCTGGCCGTCGTTGATCAGCGAACCATCAGCGCCCGTGATGTCGTGCTTGAACGCAAAGCGCACGCCCTCGCTCTTGCCGATCCAGTTCTCCTGCATCACGCGCACGCGCTCGGGCCAGCCGCTCAGGTAGTTCTTGTCCTCGGGGTTGGCCACCGCGCTCAGCAACTCGTCGGCGTACTTGACGATGTTCAGGTAGTAGCCCGGGATCTCGCGCTTCTCCACTGGTGCGCCCGAGCGCCAGCCCTTGCCATCGATCACTTGTTCGTTGGCCAGCACGGTCTGGTCGACCGGGTCCCAGTTCACGGTTTGCGTGCGGCGCTCGCAGATGCCCGCTTCCAGCATCTTCAAGAACAGCCACTGGTTCCACTTGTAATAAGAAGGCTGGCAAGTGGCGATCTCGCGCGACCAGTCGATCGCCAGGCCCATCGCCTTCATCTGCTTCTTCATGTAAGCGATGTTGTCGTAGGTCCATTGCGCGGGCGGCACCTTGTTTTTGAAGGCGGCGTTCTCGGCGGGCAGGCCGAAGGCGTCCCAGCCCATGGGCATCAGCACGTTGTGACCGTTCATGCGCAGGTGGCGCGTGAGCATGTCGTTGATCGTGTAGTTGCGCACGTGGCCCATGTGCAGCTTGCCGCTGGGGTAGGGCAGCATGGAGCAGGCGTAGAAGGGCTTCTTGTTCTTGTCTTCGGTGACGCGGTAGGCGTCGCGCTCGTTCCAGTGCTGCTGGGCACGGGCTTCGATGGCGCACGGGTCGTAAGTTTGGTTTTCGGCTGAGTCGCTCATGGGGGCACCGCAAAGACAAGATCAGGCTAGCGGCCCGGTTTGTGGCGTGCGGGCTTCCAGCCTGTTGAAGGGGGAATCCGGGATTATAGGAAGGGGCCGCCGCTTGCGAGCAGGCCGGCCTGCCTCAGGGTGGCCCGGGCGGTGTCGCTGAGCTCGCGGTGGGCGTCGATGAAGCGGTTGTAGCGTTCGGCCGTGGTGACGATGTAGGGGCCACCGTCGTCCAGTGTCTTGATCTGCACGCCCGCAGGCATGGTCGGCAGGGGGGCGCCACGCCAGGCGCGGTCGTAGACGAACCAGTACACCGGCAGAGGGTGGCCGGGGTCCTCGTCCCGGATGTCGGTGTGGTGCACGGCGGCGCCCTGGGCTTGCCAGAAGCGGATGCAGGTGGTGAACAAGGCTTCAACCCTTGCGGGTTCGGACCAGGCCTGGGCCGCCTCGCCTTGGGACGGCAGGGTCAAGCGCAGGTTGGACCCTCCGCTGTCATGGCCTTGTCCAAGGCTGACGATCAGGCCCGCGCCGCCCCGGCTGGCGGTCATGAACAGCGCGCTGAAGCCGACCTGCGGGTAGCGCGTGTGTGGCGCCACCCCCCGGCGGTCGCCGTTGCCCGGGTTCAAGACGGCCAGTCGCAGGGCGTCCGCGCTGGCGGGCAAGGGCGTCAGGACATCCTTTGGCCCCAGGAAATGCCATTCGGTGCCTGCGGGGCAATGCGGCTGGATCGCGTGCAGGAACCCGACCAGTTTCTGCGCGCACCACTGCGCATCCTGACCATCCGGGTCGGGGCTGCTCCAGCAACAGGAAACCTCGTAGTCAGGCTTGGGCAAAAGGGGTTTGGAGGGCATGCTGACCCATGTTCATCTTTGTCAGAATGATCCCGAGCCGGGACTTGACAATTAAATATGGCTGGAATCATAGCGCTCACAAAGTCGCCATCATACAAAAATGTATCGCTGCTAACAGGCTGCGGAAATATCCAACGTGCGCAGCCCAGCTGCTGACGTGGGGGTTGGTTTTTTTGCGATGGAATCGGATTTTGGCGCCTGAGGGTTAATTCCAAGCCCAATTCAGCGGGAGTTGGGAGGTATTTCGAGGCGTTTTCCCCTCATCACGCGACCATCCAGACGGACTTGCTCCAATGTGCGCATGCGCACGAGGTTGTAGGTGTCAAGTGCCGTGTGATCGCTGGCACAACCCGGACGGTGTTGAGTCCCGAGGCCCAGAACTCGGCGGCTTATGGCATCAGCCATTCGGGCGTTGTGGTGGGTCAGGCCAACAACCAGGCCACCATGTGGAATGGCACGGCGGCGACCACCCTGGGCACCAGCCCCTATGGCATCAGCCCTGCAAAATTCATCCGACCGCCACCGACATGGACAGTCCAAACCCATGCGCAGCGTTGCGGGTTGAACCGTCACGCCTGCCCAGCGCCATTGGTCTCATAAGCACGACATGCAACAGGCTGAGCAGATAGGCGAGCACCGCCGAGAAGGCGTCAAAAAGCCCTTTCAGGCCCAGGCGCGTGATCGCCCGCAGCAGCCAGCGGATGTTGTAGCCCGCCGCGCAGCTCAGCGCATGCAGCGCATCGCCCAGCGCCCCTTGCAGCCAGCAGCGGTCCATCCGGTGGTCAGCCTTGGTGTGGCCGATCAGCGGTTCGATGGCCTGGCGCCGCTTGAGCAGTTTCTTTTCCTGCTCGCTGAGCGACTTGTACTTGCCCCGGTGGATGATCTGAACGCCCGGGTTGTCGGCGTCCACGCCCCGGTAGCCCAGATCGACGATGACCTGTTTGGGCGAGCGGCCGGTGTCCTGCAGCAGGTTGGTGGTTTGTTCGAGCTGAGCGCTGAGCACGTGACCGTCGTACGGGTTGCCGGGGAAGCTGCGCGCCCCCACCATCAGCCCCTGCTTGTGGGTGATGGCCAGGCTGACCTTCACGCCAAACTCGTAAGGGTTGCGGGCCTTGCCTTTGGAGATGCACTCCACCTCAGGGGCGTGCAGGGCGTAGAGCTTGTTCTTGCTGTTGCGCTGTTGGGTGCGGATGCGCTCGGCGCGCTCCAGCCACAGGGCCAGATCGCTGAGCGCCTTAGGGTCGTGGGGCTGGTGTACCGGTGCGCCGCCAGCGGCCACCGCGGCGCGGTCAGCCTCAAGCTTGCGCTGCACCTCGCGCATCACCACCCCCAGGATCGTGCGCTGGCGCTTGACCGTCTTGCGCAGCCGCTTGAACTGCTTGGCATGTGCATAACCGCCAGCCTTGCGGCGCAGCGTCTTGCCTTCCTGGGCATTGGTTTGCTTCAACGCGATGCCCGCACGCTTGGCAGCGGCCACCACCTTGTGGCGCGCGATCTCCAGCAGTCGGCTGTCCACCGGATGAGCGATGGCCTTGGACTGCACGGTGGAGTCGACGATCACTCGCTCCAGGTCCGCTGGCTTGACGGCCTTGATGTCCACGGCGATGTCGATGGTGGCCTTGAGCAACTGCTCCAGACCATACTCGCCCAACAGGCGGCGGAATCGGCCGATCTGCGTGGCATCGCAGGGCAGACGCGGCTCGTAGTAGTCCATGCCGCTGAAGAACTGCCACTGCACGTTCTCGGCCCAGCGCTCGACCACTTCCTCGTCGCTGAGGTTGAAGCTGTGCTTGAGGTACAGCAGGCTGACCATCAGGCGCACTGGCAACCGTGGGCGACCGGCCGGGCTGATGCCCCCGCCCCACTCGCCCTCAAAGGCGCCCGCCAGGTCCTGGCCGATCACGGGCTTGGCGGGTCGAGCCGATCGCGCCAGCTTGGGCGCCACCGCCGTCTCAATCGCGGCCCACGGCAGTCGCGTGGCCAGCACCGCCAGTGGGTGCTTCAGGTCGATCATCTGGGCCAGCCGACAGCGGAAGAAATCGGGCGTCGACATGGGGCAAACCCCTCAGAAATCAAACCACGGGAGTATCGAAATCAAGGGATATTGCTAGCAAAATTCACGCCGAAAGATGAGTGTTCATGCGGGCTCTGGGCAAATTGCAGGGCCGACTATGGCAGCAAGGCCAATGCCATCAACGAGTCGGGCGTGGTCGTGGGGCAATCATTTCGCCATGCCGCCCTGTGGAGTGGCGGGGCACAAACCGATCTGGGGGCCTTGAGCTCGCCTGCTGACATCAGCACGGCCTGGGCCATCAACAGTAGCGGCGTGGTGGTCGGAGAGTCTGTGTTCTCCCAGGCGACGGGCATCAATGAACTGGGGCAGATCGTGGGCACCGCCACCGCCAGTTACGTGTCTTCATTCGATCCGACCTCGAAAAGCACGCGTGACTTCATCTTCACTTTGACGCCTGCGGTGCCTGAAGCCTCCACCTGGGCCATGATGGTTCTGGGTCTGGGTGGGCTGGTGGCCGTGGCCCGGCGGCGCAAGACGCGGTCCTGACTGATCTGGGCCGATTCAGGCCGCGATGCCACGCGGCGTGTGCACAGCCTCAGCGGACGAGGATGACCGCGCTCCAGGCATCAAGCGTCAGTGGAAAGCTGACGGCGGCATTCTTCTTCAGGTCGATGAACTTGCCGCAGTTGGCTGTCACGGTGGTCGGGCAATTGACCGTCAGTTGGCTGCTTCTGGAGCTGTTGTAGAAGCCGTAGGCCTCAACAGCCTGGCGCATGGCGCCTTGGCTGTCATTGCCGATGCTTCGCCACGTGGCCAGACTCATGTCCTCCTTACCCTTCTGGTCTGCCCCATAGTTGTAGGCGAGGATGTTGGCGGCGTTGGGGTTCAGCGTGGCGTATTGGTTTTGCACGTAGGTGCCGAACTGCTGGGTCTTGCCACCGCTGCCGTGGGCGATGTGCAGGATGTTGGGGATGGCCAGCTTGGCCGAGGCGGCATCCCTGCTGGCGACCATGGCGTTGCGTGCGAAGGTGTTCTGGCGCATTTCCCCGTTGAGCCAGCTCTTTTGCGCATTCGAAGGGTTCAGGTCGGGCACGGCATGCTCTTGCATTAAAAAGTTGTTCGAGCGGTTGCGGATGGCCAGGTTGTCGCTGACCTCGTTGTTGAAGGCCGTGTGCAGCATGTAGCCATGCTTCATGCCCGACACATAGTTGCCTTGCACCTTCACACCGTTCACGTAGTCGTCCAGGTAGATGCCGCGTGTGTCGGTGCCTTGGCCCTCGGGCACGCCATCGGTGGAGCCGGTTCCGCCATCGACGATGTTGTGGCGGATGACGATGTTGTTGGGCATCTTGATGCGCGTGATTGGGGTGGTCGGGCTGGCCTTGGCCAACTTGGCCGGGTCATCGGGAGGCTGCAGGACGTAGATGCCGCCGCAGTCTTCGTAGCCGCTGCAGCTGTTGACGATGAGGTTGTTCTCGATGATGTTGTTGAGCGGCGCCGACACGCCGATGTAAGGCGTGTTCTGCACCGTGTTGTTGGCGAACCGGCCGCCCTCGCCCAGCCGAACGGCCGCTTGCGCATAACCGCGCAGTCCGGAGTTGATGATCTTGCTGCCCTCGATGTCGATGTTCACCGAGCGGCGGATGTGGGCCGGGGGCAGCTGCGGCGTCAAGGTGGACCAAAAGCCCAGCCAGATGCCGTCGGTCGCACTGTCCTCTACGGTGGCCCCGGTGATGGTGCAGTTCGCCGAACCGGCCATGGCGATGCCGCGGCGCCCGGCCCGAAGGACGGTGACCTGGCCCAGCGTGACATTGCGGGAAGCGACCAGGGAGATGCCGTCGGAGGCGGTGTCCATGACCAAGATGTTGTTGACCGTGACATTGCCGACGGCCTTGCCAACGATGCCGTTCGGCATGGTGGCGATGGTGACGTTCTGGCCTTGCGGGCTGAGGCCGTTGGGCGCCCAGAGGCTCAACTCGCGGGTGCCCGCGTCGTAGTGCCATTCCCTGGCGCTGTCGAGCATCCAGCGCTTGTTTTCGAGCCAGTAGCCGTGGCCAGCGGGGATGGTGTACTCGTGGGCGATGTACCAGTCCTCCGTGAAGCTCACGGCTTTGACTGCCAGGCTGCTGAAGCTGCCTGGCTTCCAGTCGGCGACGTCATATTCCCCGAGGTCGGATCCGCGCAGGCGGATCATCGCGGTGGCGCCCCTCACCTCTTCGCCAGCGGGCACGATCTTGGGGTTGAGGTTCAGGGTCAGGTGGTCGCCATCGGCCGTGACGCGGGCGAACTGGCTGGACGGCACGGACTTGAAGTCGCCCTTGCCCAGGTTGGGTGTGCGGGCACGGATCAAGCGGTTACCGCCCATGAACACCTGCGACACGCCCGTGGGGGCGACATCGCGGGCGAGCTTGGTCGTGTAGATCGGGTAGGCGGCGTCCTTGGTCCAGGTGGTGCTGGCGAGGTCCACCCGGCGCAATCCGGAGATGCGTGCGGGCTCGTTGCCGCCATAAGTGGTGTAGCTGACGCCAGTGCTCAGGACCAGGGGCTCGGTGAAGGTCTTGGCCGACGCCAAGTAGAGGGTGCCCCCGGGTTCGAGGGCATCGCGCGCCTTGGCCAGTGTTTTCCAGGGCGCCGTGGCGCTGGTGCCGGCATGTTTGGTGTCGTTGCCCAAATCGGGGTTCACGTAGTAAACGGCAGCGTGGCTCAAAGAAGCCTGAGCGAGAGCGAGCAAAGCAAAGCCTGCAGCACCGATGAAGCGCGAAGTCATGTTGTGTGTCGCCCGACTTGGATTCATGGCGCGAATTTACCGGAGTTTTTGCGCTGGGGATGGCCTCAGGGCGGTGTGCACCAGCTCTTGAGCACAATGACCGCATCTGGTCTGTTCAATCGGGCATTGGTTCACAAAACTGCCGAAACAAGTCCGCCAGCGTCTTGCCCGGTTCATCCTTGAAGGTGCGCGGCCCCACCTCCAGTTGCTTAATGCGGTCGATGCGGAACTGGCGGAAGTCCGCGCGCAGTTCGCACCAGGCCGACAGCGTCCACACAGTGTCCCAATACAGGCAGGCCAGCGGCCGCAGCCAACGGCCTGTGGGCTGGCCGTTCACATCCTGGTACTGGATGCAGACCACACTTTTCGACTCGATCGCTTTGCGCAACTGGCCCAGGCGGTTCAGGTGAAGCGGCTCATGGGGTCGTGACAGCGAGTGCAGCTGCAGGCTGTCGGCGGCGGCGCGGCTGTCCGTGGGCAACACGCTCAGGATCTTGCTCAAAGCTTCGTCGGCCTGGGCTGCCAGGTCCGGATCCAGCCGGTGGCGCGCGATGCGCACCGACGCCACCAGGGCCTGGGCTTGCTCGGCGGTGAACATGAGCGGGGGCAGGTTGTAGTCGCGCGCCACGCGGTAGCCCACGCCGGCCTCGCCCTCAATGGGCACGCCCTGCGCTTGCAAGGCGGCCACATCGCGGTAGACCGTCCGTGCCGAGACCTCCAGGCGCTGCGCCAGCCAGTCCGCCGTGGACAGGCGGCGGCCTCGCATCAGTTGGAGCAGTTGGAAGAGTCGGTCGGCGCGGCGCATGGTGCCGGTATTGTGCTCAGCTTTGCGCGTGCAGGCCCACGCGGCGGCCTTCCGGGTCGGTCACGTGGGCGAAACAGCCCATGCCCTGGGGCAGTTCCTGGCGAGGCGTGATGATGCGGCCGCCTGCGGCTTCAACGCGTTGCAGGGCGGCGTCCAGGCTGGGTTCGGCGTTCAGGTAGACCAGGGCGGCACCGTGGTGGTCGAGTGGGGCGTTGGGTTCGGCCGTCAGGCAGCCATGGATGCCGCCGTCGTCTGACGGGAAGACCGCCATGTCGGCCCCGCCAAAGTTCTCGCGCTTGAGCTTCACGCCAAGCATCTTTTCGTAGAACGGCTGGGTGCGCTCAATGCTGCGAACCGGCAGTTCAAACCAGTGGATGGCGTGGCGAATGGCGGTGGTTGAATTGCTCATGACAGGCTCCTTGGGGTTGTTGACAGGAGCCCTCATGGTGCCCAGGGGCTCCTGACAGCGTGGTGTCAGCAGGTTGCGCTCGCCAGCGTTTCAAGGTGCTTGGCCAGGCGTGCCTGTGTGGCCTCCGAGACAGCGCTCATCGGCGGGCGCAACTCGTTGTCCACCCAGCCCAATTGGTGCAGTGCTGCTTTGACTCCACCGGGATTGGGCTCGTCGAACAAGGTGCTCACCAGCGGCGCCAAGGCATGGAAGATCGCGCGGGCGTCTGCCAATCGTTGCGCTTGCACCGCGCGGTACATGGCCACGAACAGGTCGGGCCGCACCTGGGCCGAGGCGGCGATGGCCCCGTGCCCGCCCATGCACAGTGACGAGAACACGGCCGCGTCTTCACCACTCAGCACGGCCAGGCGCCCATCGGCGATCAGCGCTTGCGTTTTGTCGGGCGATCCACCGCAGTCCTTCAGGGCCTGGATGTTGGGGTGGGCGGCCAGGGCGAGCAGCGTGTCCAGCGTGATGTCGACCCCCGTGCGGTAGGGGATGTCGTACAGCACCAGCGGCACCGCGGACGCGTCGGCCAGGCGGGTGAAATGATCGGCAATGCCTGGCTGCGAGGGGCGCATGTAATACGGCGCAGGCACCATCACCCCGGCGATGGGTCGGGTGGTGAAGGCTTTCAAGCGCCGCATCAGATCGCCTTGGTGCACGCCGGCCAGCCCGACCATCACCGGCAGGCCCTGGGCGGCCTCCAGCACGGTGTCGAGCACGGCCAGTTGCTCGTCATCGTCCAACATGGCGGGCTCGCCCGTGGTGCCCAGCGGGGCCAATCCATGAACCTCGTTGGCGACGCAATGGCCCACCAATCGCCGCAAGGCCGCGTGGTCTATTGCGCCGTTCTGAAAGGGCGTGACCAGCGGCACCCAAATGCCTGAAAAAACGGAAGCCATCGAGAACTCTCCTGAAACATTGACCGCATGAAGGGGCCGTTCAGAAAAGCTCAGGAAAAGTGTGTGCGGGAGCCCATGCAGGGCACTTCAGCTGCTGTTCCGTCGCTCATCTGGACGGAACAGCGTGGCTCCGGTCAGATGAGCTGCTGTTTTTTGGATTTGGACACCGACCGGGCCACGCAGGAACCTGCCTTGCCAGAGGGCTCGGTCCGGGTCGTGCGAAGCATGTTGGTGTCGTTCATGGCTTCAGTGTACCCAATGAGCTGATGAACTCGCGCACCGCCTGCGCAAACGCCTGCGGCTGTTGCAGCGTGACCCAATGGCCAGCGTCCAGTTCGCGTCGGCTCAATCGCGGGACCCAGCGTTCAAGATCGTCCGTGAGCGCCGGGCTGACGAAGTGGTCCTTCTTGGCCACCAGCAGCAGCGTGGGCGCATGGGCAAAGCGCTCGCGCGGCCGCATCATGCAGGCGAACACGTTGGCGCGGTACAGGTTGATGCCAAGGGCGCCGTCTTCGGCCTGTGATGCCCGGGGCTCGATGTGGGTGCCTTCCAGAAAGCGCATCAGGCCGGGCCAGTGGCGGCCCAGCACCCGGCGCCACAGGGCTTCGGGCAGCCAGGGCAGTTGGAAAAAATAGATGTACCAGGACTTGAGCGATTGCATGCCCAATTGGCTCAGGCCCGAGATGCTGGGATGGCGCATGCGCGCGCGCATCCAGAAGCCGACGTGGTCCAGCGAAGGGCCCGAGCACGAGGTGTAAGACGCGATGCGGCCCTTCAGGGCCGGTTCGGTGACGAACTCCCAGCTCTGCACCGAGCCCCAGTCGTGCGCCACCAGGTGCACCGGCTGGTCGGGGCTGACTGCGTTGATCACAGCGGTAAAGTCTTCGGTCAGCCTGGCCAGCTTGTAGTCGGCCACGGCCTGGGGCTTGAAAGACTCGCCCGCGCCTCGCACGTCGTAGGCCACCACGTCGAAGTCCTGGCGCAGATGGTGGGCCACGCCCTCCCATTTGCTGCTGTTGTCGGGGTAGCCGTGCACCAGCACCATGACGGGCTTGCCCGTGGTGCCCCAGCGCTGCAGGGCCAGACGGCCGCCGGGGGCCTGGACAAAGGAGGTCGTGCTGGTTGGCGTGGTGTGGTCGTTCATCCGGTCGGATGTTAATGACTCGCCGGTCAGTGGCCTAGGGGGCAGCGCGACAACAGGGAAGTGCCCGCGACATTCGGCCTGCGGGTCTTCCTTGGGGCTCAGGTGGTGCAGGCCTGGCGCACGGCGCGCTCCCATTGCGCCATCAGCGCCTGGGCCCGTTCGCGGGGCAGGGTGGGGTGGAAGACGCGGTCGGTTTGCCACAAGCGCGCCAGGGTGGCGGTGTCCTGGTAGAACCCGCAGGACAAGCCCGCCAGGAAGGCCGCGCCCAGGGCCGTGGTCTCGACCACCTTGGGCCGCACCACCGGGATGCCCAGCAGGTCGGCCTGGAACTGCATCAGCAGGTTGTTCACGCAGGCGCCACCGTCGACGCGCAGTTCGGTCACGGGGTGGCCCCCGGCGGCGACGGCATCGCGGCTCATGGCCAGCAGCAGGGCGGCGCTTTGGAAGGCGATGGATTCAAGTGCCGCGCGCGCGATGTGCGCCACCGTGCTGCCCCGCGTCAGGCCGACGATGGCACCGCGTGCTTCGCTGTCCCAATAGGGCGCGCCCAGGCCGGTGAAGGCGGGCACGAAGATCACGCCGCCCGAATCGGGCACGCTCTCGGCCAGGGACTGCACTTCGCTGGCGGCCTTGATGGCTTGCAAGCCGTCGCGCAGCCACTGCACCACGGCGCCACCGATGAAGACGCTGCCTTCCAGAGCGTATTGGGGATGCGGGCCCACTTGAGCGGCCGCCGTGGTCAGAAGGCCATTGCCCGAAGGCTGGGCCAGGCCGCCGGTGTGCATCAGCATGAAGCAGCCGGTGCCGTAGGTGTTCTTGGCCAGGCCAGCGTTGAAGCCCGCCTGCCCGAACAGCGCGGCCTGTTGGTCGCCCGCGATGCCGCCGATGCGCAGGCCTTTCAAGCCATCCACCTCGGCCACGCCAAACGCATGGCTGGAGGGATGCACCGTGGGCAGCAGCGAAGGCGGGATGTCGAGCAAGCTCAACAACTCCTCATCCCATTGCTGGGTGTGGATGTTGAGCAGCAAGGTGCGCGAGGCGTTGCTGACGTCGGTGGCGTGCACGCGCCCGCCCGTCAACTGCCACAGCAGCCAGCTGTCCACCGTGCCGAAGGCCAGCTCGCCGCGCTCGGCCGCGCTGCGCGCCCCGTCCACGTTGTCGAGCAGCCATTTCAGCTTGGTGCCCGAAAAGTAGGGGTCGATGACCAGGCCGGTCTTGTCGCGGATGGTGTCGCCCAGGCCGCGCTCGCGCCACTGGGCGCACAGGCTTTCGGTGCGGCGGTCTTGCCAGACGATGGCGTGGGCGATGGGCTCGCCGGTGTCGCGTCGCCACAGCACGGTGGTCTCGCGCTGGTTGGTGATGCCGATGGCGCGCACGTCGCTCAGGGCATGGCCTAGCGACTGGGCTTGTTGCAAGGCGATCAGGGCGGTGTCGCGCTGGCTGGTCCACAGCTCGATTGGGTCGTGCTCGACCCATCCGGGGCGCGGGTAGATCTGGCGGATCTCGCGTTGGGCCTGCGCCAGGATCTGGCCGTGTTCGTCGAACACGATGCTGCGTGAACTGGAGGTGCCCTGGTCGAGGGCGAGGATCAAGGCCATGTCAGGGCGCGATGGTCAGTGCCACACCGGCTTCTTGCAGCATGGCCGGGAAGGGCGCGGGCGGCAGGGCTTCGGTGAACACGCGTTTGATGTGGTGCAGGCGGCCAGATTCGGCCAGCGCGGCCTGGTTGAACTTGCTCACGTCGGTGGCCAGCCAGCATTCGCGCGCTTGCGCCATCATGGCCTGGGCCACGGGCAACTCGCGCAGATCGATGTCGCGCATGGTGCCGTCGGGGTCGATGCCCATGGTGGATTGGATGGTGATGTCCACCTTGAACTGCTGCAAAAAGGCCACCGTGGTGTCGCCTTCGAGCGCGCAGTCGCGGGTGCGCAGGATGCCCCCGGCGATGTGCAGTTTGCAGTCGGGGTGTTCGCTCAAAACCTGGGCAGCGTGCAGGTTGTGCGTGATGATGCGCAGGCCAGGGCGGCGCAGCAACTCGCGCGCAATCGCCTCGACCGTGGTGCCATTGCCCAGCATGATGCTGGCGCCGTCGGGAATGGCCGTGACCACCGAACGTGCGATGCGCGCTTTCGCATCGGCGCGCAGGGCTTGCCGCTCTTTCCAGGCGCCCACCGACGGCGCGGCGCGTGGCAGGCTGACCCCTCCGTGAAAACGCAACAACAGGCCCGCGTCGGCCAGGCGCTGCACATCGCGGCGCACCGTCTGCATGGTCACGTTCAGGCGCAAAGCCAAGCGTTCAACCGAGACCGCGCCCCGTGCGCGCACTTCTTCCAGCAGCGCGATCTGGCGGGGGTTGGGGCTCCAGTCGTCGTGGTCGGGGGCGGCGACGGAATCCTTGGTGGGGGGCGTAGAACTTGGCATCGCCAGCAGATTAAACGAAAAAAAGCAACAATAATGAAGATTAACGCGCTTGCCTAGTGGGGAACGATCGCGTACAACTCACGCCGCACGTCACCCCAGAAAAAGGAAGCTTCTTTTGTCATCGCCCCCTTCAGAGCTTGCCTCGGCGGACCACCACTGCGACGTCCTTGTGGTGGGTGGTGGCATCAACGGTGTCGGCATCGCGCGCGACCTGGCCGGGCGCGGTTGGAGCGTGGTGTTGTGCGAGCAGGATGACCTGGCCAGCCACACCTCGTCGGCGTCCACCAAGCTGATCCACGGGGGCCTGCGTTACCTGGAATACGGCGAGTTCTCGCTGGTGCGCAAGGCCCTGGCCGAGCGCGAGTTGTTGCTGCGCTCCGCCCCGCACATCATGTGGCCGCTGCGCTTTGTATTGCCACACGATGCTTCGATGCGCCCGGCCTGGATGATCCGCGTGGGGCTGTGGCTGTACGACAACCTGGCGGTGCGTGAGTTCCTGCCCGCCAGCAGCACGATCAGCCTGCAAGGCAATCCTTTGGGCGCGCCTTTGAACGCGAAGTGGTCCAAGGCTTTTGTGTATTCCGATGGCTGGGTGGACGATGCCCGCTTGGTGACGCTGTGCGCCATGGATGCCGCTGAACGTGGCGCGATGATCTTGCCGCGCACCCGCTGCGAAAAGCTGCAGGCCATGCCTGGGGGCTGGCTGGCCGAGTTGGTCAACCGTGATCCGACCACGCAAGAGGCCACGCACACCATCCGTGTCAGGGCGCGTGCTGTGGTCAATGCAGGTGGGCCCTGGGCCGAGCATTTGCTCAGGCAGGTCATGGGGGTGCAGCCCAAGGCTTCTTCATCCAGCAAGCGGGATGCGGCGAATGCGCATTTGCGTTTGGTCAAGGGCAGCCACATCGTGGTGCCGCGCATCTTCAACCACGACCATGCCTACATCTTCCAGGGTGAAGACCGGCGCATCATTTTCGCGATTCCGTATGAGCGCAACTTCACTCTGATCGGCACCACCGACGTGGAGCACAAGGCGGCGCCCGGCGCGGTGGGGGTCGATCCTGAAGAGGTGATGTACCTGTGCCAGCACGCCAGCCGCTACTTCCGCCAGGCGGTGCAGCCGGGCGATGTGGTTTGGCAGTTCGCGGGCGTGCGCCCTTTGCTGGACGATGCCAGTGGCAAGGCCTCAGCCGTGACGCGCGACTATCGGCTGGAGGCGCATGCCCATCCGTCGCCATGGTTGACGGTGTGGGGCGGCAAGCTCACCACCTTCCGTTTGCTGTCAGAAGAAGCGGCTGACATGGTGGGGCGCCAGTTGGGCGAGTTGCGCCACCGCTGGACGGCCGATGCGGTTTTGCCGGGCGGGCAGTTGACCGATCTGATCGATGAGGCTGTGCACCCTGAGTTGGACATGACCGAGTTCCAGTCACGCTTGCGTCGCCGTCATCCTTGGTTGGACCTGGGTTTGATGCGGCGCTGGACGCGTGCCTATGGCAGCCGTGTTTTGCGCCTGCTGGACGGCGTGACTTCGCGGGCCGATCTGGGTGAGGAGGTGGCGCCCGATCTGTACGAGATCGAGCTGTTTTACCTGAAGCGCCACGAGTGGGCGCACACGGCCGATGACATCTTGTGGCGGCGCAGCAAGCTGGGTTTGCACTACACGCCTGAGCAGCGCCAGGCGGTGGCCGATTGGTTGCTGGCGCAGGCGGCGCCGGGGCGCACGCTGGGGTTTCACCACAGTGGAATGAGCCGCTGAGTGCTTTGCTTTGGTGTGCTTCGTCTTGAGAGCGCGGGGCGGTGATGAGGCGCAGGCGGGCGGGGCTCCTGCGGGGGCGGTCCACCGCTTTGCGGCGGACTGCTCTCGGTGCTCGCCCAGGGCGGGGATCGTCCGAAACTCGCC
>NZ_JAQSDR010000035.1 GCF_029946005.1 Aquabacterium sp. | reverse complement strand
GGCGCGGCGTCAATCATGTCGTAGGCCTTGGCCTCGCCACCAAACTTCTTGGCCAGCACGGTCGTGATCGCTGCGGTCAGCGTGGTCTTGCCATGGTCAACGTGACCAATGGTGCCGACGTTGACGTGCGGCTTGGTTCGTTCAAATTTAGCTTTTGCCATTTCAATCTCCTAGAGAGCAAAGAACAGTTGCCCGTGTATGTTTAAGGTCTCCAGCACTGGCCCGCCACGGGCAGCAGGCCAACCACGCCTAGCGTGGTGCCGAAGACCGGCTTTGAATTTACTTACCGCGAGCGGTGATGATCGCGTCCGCGACGTTCTTGGGCGCTTCAGCGTAGTGCTTGAACTCCATGGAGTACGTGGCACGACCCTGAGTGGCCGAACGCAGCGACGTCGAGTAGCCGAACATTTCCGACAAGGGGACTTCGGCCTTGATGACCTTGCCGCCGCCGACCATGTCGTCCATGCCCTGCACCATGCCGCGACGTGAGGACAGATCGCCCATCACGGTACCGGCATAGTCTTCAGGCGTTTCGACTTCAACGGCCATCATGGGCTCGAGGATCACGGGCGAAGCCTTGCGGCAGCCGTCCTTGAAACCCAGCGAAGCGGCCATCTTGAAGGCGTTTTCGTTCGAGTCCACATCGTGGTAGGAACCGAAGGTCAGCGTGACCTTGATGTCAACCACGGGGTAACCGGCCAGCACGCCATTGGTCAGCGAATCAACCACGCCCTTTTCAACGGCGGGGATGAATTCACGAGGCACCACACCGCCCTTGACGGCGTCGACGAACTCGAAGCCCTTGCCGGATTCCTGGGGTTCGACGGTCAACACAACGTGACCGTACTGACCCTTACCACCCGACTGGCGCACGAACTTGCCTTCGACATCGGTGACCTTCTTGCGAATGGTTTCGCGGTAGGCCACTTGCGGCTTGCCGACGTTGGCTTCCACGCCGAATTCGCGCTTCATGCGGTCGACGATGATTTCCAAGTGCAGCTCGCCCATGCCGGCGATGATGGTCTGACCCGTTTCTTCGTCGGTCTTGACGCGGAAGGAAGGATCTTCAGCGGCCAGGCGCGACAGGGCGATGCCCATCTTTTCCTGGTCAGCCTTGGTCTTGGGTTCGACGGCCTGTGCAATGACGGGCTCGGGGAACACCATGCGCTCCAAGGTGATGATGGCATCGGGATCGCACAGGGTTTCGCCCGTGGTCACGTCCTTCAAGCCCACGCAGGCGGCGATGTCGCCGGCCACGATTTCCTTGATTTCTTCACGCTGGTTGGCGTGCATCTGCAGGATCCGGCCGATGCGCTCTTTCTTGCCCTTGATGGGGTTGTAGACCGAATCACCGGAGTTCAGGATGCCCGAGTACACGCGCACGAAGGTCAGCTGACCGACGTAGGGGTCGGTCATCAGTTTGAACGCCAAGGCCGAGAATTTTTCGGTGTCATCAGGCTTGCGGCTGGTGGGCTGCTCGTCATCGTCCAGACCTTCCACAGGGGGAATGTCGATGGGCGAAGGCAAGTAATCGACCACAGCGTCGAGCATGCGTTGCACACCCTTGTTCTTGAACGCGGTACCGCACAGCATCGGCTGGATTTCGCAGTTGATCGTGCGCGTGCGCAGAGCCTGCTTGATCTCTTCCTCGGTCAAGTCGCCTGTTTCCAGGTACTTGTTCATCAGTTCTTCGCTGGCTTCCGCGGCGGCTTCGACCATGCCTTCACGCCATTTTTTGGCGTCGGCTTGCAGGGCTTCAGGGATTTCGCGGTAGTCGAACTTCATGCCTTGCGAGGCTTCATCCCAATAGATGGCCTTCATCTTGAGCAGGTCGACCACGCCTTCGAAGTTTTCTTCGGCGCCGATCGGGATCACCACGGGAATCGGGTTGGCCTTCAGGCGCAGCTTCAGCTGGTCATAGACCTTGAAGAAGTTGGCACCGGTGCGGTCCATCTTGTTGACGAAGGACAGGCGGGGCACGCCGTACTTGTTCGCCTGACGCCACACGGTTTCGGACTGGGGCTGAACGCCGCCCACAGCACAGTAAACCATGCAGGCACCGTCGAGCACGCGCATCGAACGTTCGACTTCAATGGTGAAGTCCACGTGTCCGGGGGTGTCGATGATGTTGATGCGGTGTTCGGGCAGGGACAAGTCCATGCCCTTCCAGAAACAGGTCGTCGCGGCCGACGTGATCGTGATGCCGCGCTCTTGCTCCTGCTCCATCCAGTCCATGGTGGCGGCGCCTTCGTGCACTTCACCAATCTTGTGGTTCACGCCTGTGTAGAACAGGATGCGCTCGGTCGTCGTGGTCTTGCCAGCGTCGATGTGAGCCGAGATACCAATGTTGCGGTAGCGCTCAATCGGGGTCTTGCGGGACATGGTGTGACTCCAAAAATCACGCTGCCTGCAACCAGTGCAGGCAGCTTTTTTGCATTACTGCGGGTGGATCAGAAGCGGAAGTGCGAGAACGCCTTGTTGGCTTCAGCCATGCGGTGGACTTCATCACGCTTCTTCATCGCGCCGCCGCGACCTTCGGAGGCCTCCAGCAGTTCGTTGGCCAGGCGTTGAGCCATGGACTTCTCGGAACGCTTGCGCGACGACTCTTTCAACCAGCGCATGGCGAGGGCCACACGGCGGGAGGGGCGAACTTCAACGGGAACCTGGTAGTTCGCACCACCCACACGGCGAGACTTGACCTCGACCATGGGCTTGATGTTGTTAAGAGCGGTGTTGAAAATTTCCAGCGGATCCTTGCCGGCCTTCTTTTCGACTTGCTCGAGCGCACCGTAGATGATGCGTTCGGCAACAGCCTTCTTGCCCGATTCCATGATCACGTTCATGAACTTGGACAGGTCGATGCTTCCGAATTTGGGATCGGGGAGGATGTCACGCTTGGGTACTTCACGACGACGAGGCATTTCGTTTCCTTTCAATGCTTCAGTTGATGGGGGCTAAGGGCCCACACCGCGGAGCTTGTTCTCAAGACTCCACTTACTCGATGGCTACGGGCACATCGCCCAAACCACCGCCACTTTTCTTCAAAGACTTTATTTGGTCTTCTTGGGGCGCTTGGCACCGTACTTGGAGCGCGATTGCTTGCGGTCTTTCACGCCTTGCAAGTCGAGCGAGCCACGCACGATGTGGTAACGCACACCTGGCAAGTCCTTGACACGACCGCCGCGAACCAGCACGACGCTGTGTTCTTGCAGGTTGTGGCCTTCACCGCCGATGTAGGAGATGACCTCGAAACCGTTGGTCAGGCGCACCTTGGCGACCTTACGCAGAGCGGAGTTAGGCTTCTTAGGCGTGGTGGTGTACACGCGAGTGCACACGCCACGACGCTGCGGGCAATTTTGCATCGCAGGCGATTTGGATTTCGTCACCTCGACCTTGCGGCCATGGCGAACGAGCTGATTGATCGTTGGCATTTTGGTAGGTTCCCGTTGATGAATTCACCTTGCAAACGTTCGTTGACAACGTTTGCAGGCAAGCACAAAACGGCCCTCGCCCAGGCACATCCATGAAAAATGCACCGATGCGAAAGCCGAAAAGCCTTCTATTGTAGGACTGATGCAGGGGTGGTGGCAAGCGGCATCGTCAAATCGGCCCCTCCAGCCATGTTTGTCCGCGTTTCAGCCCCCCATTGCTGTGCTGCGCAAATAACCCGAAAGGGTTACATTGGAAGGAAGTCAATGATCGCAGAAGGAAAAGTCATGTTTGCAAAGTCTCACGCTCTAGGCGCCCTCCTGGCCATCACGGCCCTGGCCCCGCTTTCCGCGCACGCCTTGGCGAACACCTTCCAGTTTTACGGCAACGGCCCCCTGGCGGACACCGTCAGCGTCGCCCCCAACTACGTCTCGGGCAGCCTGGGGGTGACGATGCGGGCTTTCGACACCACTGGCAAGTCGTTGGCACTGGCCATCCGCTTCGACGGCCTCGGCGCCTACGGCGGCGGCCTGGATGCCACCGAAGTCGACAGCCTGCTGGGCGGCCCGGTCGAGTACCTGGAGTTAACGTTCAACAAGGCGGTCAAGCTCAATGCCCTGAGTTTTTCTTCTTGGGAAAACGGTCTGTTCGGCCCGCTCGACCAGGCCACGCTGTCCTGGGGCAATCAGTCACTTGCCCTGGGTACCAACAACGATCATGGCCTGCTGGTCAAAACCTTCTCTTGGTCGGAGGCCACTGCGCCTGCGGGCACGGTGTTCAAGATCACCAGCGTCGGGAGTCTGTCGGCCTTTCGGCTGGCGGGCATTGGCGCCACCGCCGCCGTGCCCGAACCCACCACCTTGGTGTTGATGGGGTTGGGCCTGGCCGGCGTCGCTTTCACGGCACGCCACGCCAAACGCGCCACCGTCTGAGCCCCCCGCATCCGGCCAGACCGGAATGCACGCCACAAGGCATGTTGAAATCCACACGATGCTGGCAGACGAGAGACAATCTCGGCTCAACATGGAGTGACGACGATGATCGTGCGGATTGAAATTGACCAATATGAGCCAGGCACGTACGAGTACCGGGTGACGGACCATGGCGAGGCCTTGTTCGGCGATGCTGGACTGAGTTCGGTGGTCGAGACCATCGTGTCGGCCGTGGAGGGGTTGGCGCCCAGCGTTGTGGGGGTCGAGATCTGGTATCGGGGCATCGTGTCCGGCACCTACCCCTTGAGCGTGGTGGCCATGAGCTCGGACCAGATCGCAGAACACGCGGTCAACACGGCGGCCGCCATTGAGGAGGTGATGTGATGGCCTACGACACCCAGAACATTTTCGCGAAGATCCTGCGCAGCGAGATTCCGTGCATCAAGCTGTACGAGGACGAGCATACGCTGGCCTTCATGGACATCATGCCGCAGGCCGATGGCCACGCGCTGGTCATCCCCAAGGAGGGCGCGGAGACCTTGCTGGAGTTGTCGGACGAGGCCGCGTCGGCCTGCATCCGGACCACCAAGAAGGTGGCGGCGGCGGTGAAGAAGGCGATGGCCGCCCCCGGCATCGTGGTGTTCCAGTTGAATGGTCCTGCCGCTGGCCAGACAGTGCCGCACTATCACGTGCACGTGCTGCCCAGTTCGCTGGGTGCACTGGGCAAAGGCCATGCATCGACGATGGAAGACCCGGCCAAGCTGCAGGCCATCGCCGAGAAAATCAAGGCCGCTTTCTAGATCATCAACCGAACCGAACGGCCATGAAAAAAGCGCCAGGGCTTTGACCCCCTGGCGCTTTTGCTCAGATTGACGCTGAGAGCCGTTGCCGGCTTGGTCGTCCGATGATCACTCGGCTGGCGTGACTGGCTCGTCGCCACCTTCGGCCGTGGTGCTTTCTTCCAGCGCTTCCAATTCCATGGCAGCGCGCTCTTGCGCTTCCTGCATGGAGATGGCGCGGCGTTCGGAGTCGTCCATCTCTTCCTTGGCCTTGCGGGCCTGGTGGAAGGCCATGCCGGTACCGGCAGGGATCAGGCGACCCACGATGACGTTTTCCTTCAAACCACGCAACTCGTCGCGCTTGCCCATGATGGCAGCCTCGGTGAGCACGCGGGTCGTTTCCTGGAAGGAAGCGGCCGAGATGAAGGAGTCGGTCGACAGCGAGGCCTTGGTGATACCCAGCAGCACGTCGTTGTAGGTGACGACGGTCTTGTCTTCCGAACGCAGGCGGTCGTTGGTGTCCAGCAGTTCCGAACGCTCGACTTGTTCGCCGGGAATGTAGGTCGAATCGCCGGAGTTGACGATCTGAATACGACGCAGCATCTGGCGAACGATCACCTGGATGTGCTTGTCGTTGATCTTCACGCCTTGCAAACGGTAGACGTCCTGCACTTCGTCGACGATGTAGCGGGCCAACTCTTCGATGCCCAGCAGGCGCAAGATGTCTTGCGGGTCTGCGGGACCGTCGACGATGGACTCGCCCTTGTTGACCACTTGGCCTTCATGCACCAGGATGTTCTTTTCCTTGAGCACGAGTTCTTCGTGGATGCCACCATCGGGATCGGTGATTTGCAGGCGAACCTTGCCTTTGGTCTCCTTGCCGAAGGACACCGTGCCGGTGATTTCAGCCAGGGTGCCCTTGTCCTTGGGTGTGCGGGCTTCGAACAACTCGGCCACACGCGGCAGACCGCCGGTGATGTCACGGGTTTTCTGGCCTTCAACCGGGATGCGGGCGAGCACTTCACCAGGGTACAGGTCTTGGCCGTCGCGGATCTGGATCAGCGAACCAACCTGGAAGCCGATCGTCACAGCGTGGTCGGTGCCAGGGATCTTGACTTCCTGACCCAGCGAGTCAAGCAGCTTGACCTGAGGACGGATGACCTTGGCAGCGCCGCGGCGCTTGGGGTCGATCACGACCAGGGTTGACAAGCCGGTGACTTCGTCCAGTTGCTTGGCCACGGTCACGCCTTCTTCGACGTTCTCGAAGCGGGCCTTACCAGCGAACTCGGTGATGATCGGGCGGGTCAGCGGGTCCCAGGTGGCCAGGATCAGGCCGACCTTGACTTGCTGGTCAGCCTTGATGCTCAGCAGGGCGCCATACGGCACCTTGTGGCGTTCACGCTCGCGGCCGTGCTGGTCGGAGATGACGATTTCGCCAGAGCGCGAAATCACCACCAGTTCGCCCTTGCCATTGGTCACGTAGCGCATCGTGGCATTGAAGCCGATGATGCCGTCGGACTTGGCGTCCACGCTGGAAGCCACCGCAGCGCGCGATGCGGCACCACCGATGTGGAAGGTCCGCATGGTCAGCTGCGTGCCGGGTTCACCGATGGATTGGGCGGCGATCACGCCAACCGCTTCACCGGTGTTCACCAGACCGCCACGGCCCAGGTCGCGGCCGTAGCACTTGGCGCACAAGCCGAAGCGTGTGGCACAGGTCAGCGGGGTGCGAACCTTGACTTCGTCGACGCCAGCGGCTTCGAGCACCTCCATGACGTCTTCGTCCAGCATGGTGCCAGCAGGGAAGAGCAGGAGCTGGTTTTCAGGGTGCAGGATTTCGGTGGCATTGACCCGACCCAAGATGCGGTCGCGCAATGATTCGATGACTTCACCACCTTCAACCAGCGCACGCGTGTTGATGCCTTGATCGGTGCCGCAATCGACATTGGTCACGACCAAGTCTTGCGTCACATCGACAAGGCGGCGTGTCAGGTAACCCGAGTTCGCGGTCTTCAAGGCCGTGTCAGCCAGGCCCTTACGCGCACCGTGGGTGGAGATGAAGTACTGCAACACATTGAGGCCTTCACGGAAGTTCGCCGTGATGGGGGTTTCAATGATCGAGCCGTCAGGTTTGGCCATCAGACCCCGCATGCCGGACAACTGGCGGATCTGCGCGGCGGAACCGCGAGCACCCGAGTCGGCCATCATGTAGATGGAGTTGAAGGATTCCTGGTCGACTTCCTTGCCGTGGCGGTCCAGCACCTTTTGCTTGGACAGCTGGGCCATCATGACCTTGCCGACTTCGTCGCCGGTCTTGCCCCAGATGTCCACGACCTTGTTGTAGCGCTCGCCAGACGTCACCAGACCCGACACATATTGCTGCTGGATCTCTTTGACTTCCTTCTCGGCGCGCTCGATCAAAGCGGGCTTTTCCTTGGGCACCAGCATGTCGTCGATGGCGATCGAGATACCAGCGCGCGTGGCCAGACGGAAGCCGTTTTGCAACAGCTTGTCGGCGAACACGACGGTTTCTTTCAGGCCGCAACGGCGGAACGAGGTGCTGATCAGGCGAGAAATTTCTTTCTTCTTCAGCGCCTTGTTGATGTTGCTGAAAGGCAGGCCCTTGGGCAGGATTTCAGACAACAAGGCACGACCGACGGTCGTGTCCACCAGCTTGGTCTCGGGCGTGAATTCGCCAGTGTCCTTGTCCTTGACCCACTCGGTCAGGCGCACCGCGATCTTGGCGGTGATCTCGACCACATGGTTGTCCAGCGCGCGCTGCACTTCAATGATGTCGGAGAAGACCAAGCCTTCGCCCTTGCCATTGATGCGCTCGCGGGTGGCGTAGTACAGGCCCAGCACCACGTCTTGCGACGGGACGATGGAGGGCTCGCCGTTGGCCGGGAACAGGATGTTGTTCGAAGCCAGCATCAGCGTGCGGGCTTCCATCTGTGCTTCAATCGACAGCGGGACGTGGACGGCCATCTGGTCACCGTCGAAGTCGGCGTTGAAGGCCGCGCAAACGAGTGGGTGCAGTTGGATGGCCTTGCCTTCGATCAGCACGGGCTCAAAAGCCTGGATGCCCAAACGGTGCAGCGTAGGCGCACGGTTCAGCATGATCGGGTGCTCTTTGATCACCTCTTCCAGGATGTCCCAAACCACGGGCGTGCCGGATTCGACTTCCTTCTTGGCCGCCTTGATGGTCGTGGCGATGCCCATGGCTTCCAGGCGCGAGAAGATGAAAGGCTTGAACAGTTCAAGCGCCATCAGCTTCGGCAGACCGCACTGATGCAGCTTCAGGGTGGGGCCCACGGTGATGACGGAACGACCGGAATAGTCGACGCGCTTGCCCAGCAGATTCTGGCGGAAGCGACCCGACTTGCCCTTGATCATGTCGGCCAGCGACTTCAGGGCACGCTTGTTGGCGCCCGTCATGGCCTTGCCGCGACGGCCGTTGTCCAGCAGCGAATCGACCGACTCTTGCAACATGCGCTTTTCGTTGCGCACGATGATTTCCGGGGCCTTCAACTCCAACAGACGCGCCAGGCGATTGTTGCGGTTGATGACGCGGCGGTACAGGTCGTTCAAGTCAGACGTGGCGAAACGGCCGCCGTCCAGCGGCACCAGCGGACGCAGGTCCGGTGGCAGCACGGGCAGCACTTCCAGCACCATCCAGTTGGGCTTGATGCCCGACTTCTTGAAGGCTTCCATGACCTTCAGGCGCTTGGAGTTCTTCTTGATCTTCAGCTCGGAACCGGTCTGGTCGTTGCGGATCTTTTCGATCTCGACGTCCAGGTCCATCTCGGCCAAGAGCTTCTGGATGCCTTCGGCGCCCATCAGCGCGATGAACTCGTCACCGTACTCGATGCGCTTGGCGTCGTAGTCGTCCTCGGACATGATGCCGAATTTCTTCAGCGGGGTCATGCCGGGGTCCACGATCACGTAGGCCTCGAAGTACAGCACGCGTTCGATGTCGCGCAGGGTCATGTCCAGGACCAAGCCCAGACGCGACGGCAGCGACTTCAGGAACCAGATGTGCGCGCAGGGCGCCGCCAGGTCGATGTGACCCATGCGGTCACGGCGAACCTTGGTCTGCGTGACTTCAACGCCGCACTTCTCGCAGATGACACCACGGTGCTTCAGGCGCTTGTACTTGCCGCACAGGCACTCGTAGTCCTTGATGGGGCCAAAGATCTTGGCGCAGAACAGGCCATCACGCTCGGGCTTGAAAGTCCGGTAGTTGATGGTTTCGGGCTTCTTGACTTCACCGAAGGACCAGCTGCGGATCTTCTCCGGCGAGGCGAGTCCAATCCGGATGGCATCGAAATGCTCATCGGGGGTGAATTGCTTGAAGAGGTCGAGTAAACCTTTCATGGTCTTCTATTCCTTTTCGTTCAGTTGCGTTCAAGTTCAATGTCGATGCCCAAGGAACGGATTTCCTTGACAAGAACGTTGAACGACTCAGGCATGCCGGCTTCGATCGCGTGCTCGCCCTTGACGATGTTTTCGTACACCTTGGTACGGCCATTCACGTCATCGGACTTCACGGTGAGCATTTCCTGCAGGACGTAGGAGGCGCCATACGCTTCCAGGGCCCACACTTCCATTTCACCGAAGCGCTGACCACCGAACTGCGCCTTGCCACCCAGCGGCTGCTGCGTGACGAGCGAGTAAGGACCGGTTGAGCGGGCGTGCATCTTGTCATCGACCAGATGGTGCAGCTTGAGCACGTGCATGTAGCCGATCGTGGTGGCGCGCTCGAAAGCTTCGCCAGTGCGGCCGTCATACAGTTGCGCTTGCGTGCGGGTCGGTGTCAGGCCCTTGGCCTTGGCGATGTCGGCCGGGTAGGCCAACTGCAGCATGCCTCGGATCTCTTCTTCCTTGGCACCGTCGAACACCGGCGTGGCGAACGGAACACCCTTGACCAGGTTGCCCGCCATCTCGCGCACTTCGTCATCCGACAGTTGCGTCAGGTCTTCGGTCTTGCCGCCCGACTGGTTGTACAGCTCGTCAAGGAACTTGCGCAGCTCGGTGGCCGCGACTTCCTTCTGGAGCATGTCGCCGATGCGTTGGCCAATGCCCTTGCCGGCCCAGCCCAAGTGCACTTCCAGCACCTGGCCCACGTTCATCCGCGAAGGCACGCCCAGGGGGTTCAGGCAGACGTCGCACGGAGTGCCGTCGGCCATGTAAGGCATGTCTTCGACGGGCAGGATGCGGGAGACCACACCCTTGTTGCCGTGGCGGCCGGCCATCTTGTCACCAGGCTGCAAGCGACGCTTGACGGCCAGGTGAACCTTGACCATCTTGAGCACGCCCGCGGGCAACTCGTCGCCTTGGGTCAACTTCTTGCGCTTTTCTTCAAAGTGCAGGTCGAAGCTGTGACGGGTTTGTTCCAGCGAGTTCTTGATCGATTCCAGCTGATTGGCGATGTCGCCATCTTCCGGACGGATGTCGAACCAGTGGAACTTCTCGACGGTGGCCAGGTAGGCCTCGTCGATCGCCGTGCCCTTGGCCAGCTTATTCGGGCCGCCATTGGCCGCCTTGCCGATCAACAACTTCTTGATCCGGTCAAAGGCGTCGGCTTCCACGATGCGCAGTTGGTCGTTCAGGTCCAGGCGGAAACGCTTCAGTTCATCGTCGATGATCTGTTGCGCGCGCTTGTCGCGAACGATGCCTTCACGGGTGAAGACCTGCACGTCGATGACGGTGCCGCTCGTGCCTTGATCGACACGCAGCGAGGTGTCCTTCACGTCGGACGCCTTTTCGCCGAAGATGGCGCGGAGCAGCTTTTCTTCAGGCGTCAGCGTGGTCTCGCCCTTGGGCGTGACCTTGCCGACCAGCACGTCGCCGGGGCCGACTTCGGCGCCCACGTAGACGATGCCCGATTCATCCAGACGAGCCAGCTGGTTCTCGGACAGGTTCGGGATGTCGCGCGTGATTTCTTCGGAACCCAGCTTGGTGTCGCGGGCCATCACCACCAGTTCCTCGATGTGGATCGAGGTGTAGCGGTCTTCGGCGACCACGCGTTCGGAGATCAGGATCGAATCTTCGAAGTTGTAGCCGTTCCAGGGCATGAACGCGACCAGCATGTTCTGGCCCAGGGCCAGCTCGCCGATGTCGGTGGAAGCACCGTCAGCGATGATGTCCTCAGACGCCACCTTGTCACCACGCTTGACGATGGGACGCTGGTGGATGCTGGTGTTCTGGTTGGAACGCTGGTACTTGATCAGGTTGTAGATGTCGACGCCGACTTCGCCAGCCACGGTCTCGTTGTCGTTCACGCGGATCACGATGCGGTTCGTGTCCACGTAATCGACCACACCACCACGGCGAGCCGCCACGACGGTGCCCGAGTCCTTGGCGGCCACGCGCTCGACGCCCGTGCCGACCAAGGCCTTTTCAGGGCGCAGCACTGGCACAGCTTGACGCTGCATGTTGGCGCCCATCAGCGCGCGGTTCGCATCGTCGTGCTCCAGGAAGGGCACGAGCGAGGCAGCCACCGACACGATCTGCGTGGGGGCCACGTCCATGTACTGGATGCGTTCGGGCGAGGTCAACACGGATTCACCGTGTTCACGTGCCGACACCAGCTCGTCGGTCAGGCGGCCATCGGCACCCAGCGAGGCATTGGCCTGGGCGATGATGTACTTGCCTTCTTCGATGGCCGACAGGTAATCGATCTGCATCGTCACCTTGCTGTCGATCACGCGGCGATAAGGCGTTTCCAGGAAGCCGTAGTCGTTCAACTGCGCATACAAAGCCAGCGAGTTGATCAGACCGATGTTCGGGCCTTCAGGGGTTTCGATCGGGCACACACGGCCATAGTGGGTCGGGTGCACGTCGCGCACTTCGAAGCCGGCGCGTTCGCGGGTCAGACCGCCCGGGCCCAGGGCGGAAACGCGACGCTTGTGCGTGATTTCCGACAGGGGGTTGGTCTGGTCCATGAACTGCGACAGCTGCGACGCACCGAAGAATTCCTTCAGCGCGGCAGAGATCGGCTTGGAGTTGATCAGGTCGTGCGGCATCAGGGCTTCAGTTTCAGCCTGACCCAGACGTTCCTTCACTGCCTTTTCAATCCGTGCCAAGCCCGAGCGGTACTGGTTTTCGGCCAGTTCGCCCACGCAGCGCACGCGGCGGTTGCCCAAGTGGTCGATGTCATCGACTTCGCCGCGGCCATTGCGCAACTCGACCAGGATCTTCACGACCGACAGGATGTCGTCGTTGGACAAGGTCATCGCGCCTTCGGAGCCTTCACGGCCGATGCGGGCGTTGAACTTCATGCGGCCCACGCGCGACAGGTCGTACGTGTCAGCGCTGTAGAACAGGCGCTGGAACAAGGCCTGCACGGCGTCTTCGGTGGGCGGCTCGCCGGGGCGCATCATACGGTAGATGGCGACACGGGCGGCCAGTTCATCGGCTGTTTCGTCGGTGGCCAACGTCTGGCTGATGTAAGCGCCCTGGTCCAGTTCATTGGTGAACAGGCAGTCGATTTCCTTGATGCCGGCGGTGCGCAGCTTCTTGAGCAGCAGCTCGGTCAGTTCTTCATTGGCCTTGGCAAGGATTTCGCCAGTGTCCGGGTCGATCTGGTTCTTGGCCAGCACGCGGCCCAGCAGGTAGTCCTCGGGCACGGTGATGTGCGTGGTGCCCGATTGCTCCAGAGCGCGGGTGTGACGCGCGGTGATGCGCTTGTCTTTTTCGACCGCGACATTGCCCGACTTGTCGGTGATGTCGAAGCGGGCGACTTCGCCCTTCAGGCGCTCAGGCACGTAGGCCATTTGCGCACCGGCGTCCATGAGCTTGAACTGGTCGTTCTGGAAGAACGTGGCCAGGATCTTCTCGTTGCTCATGCCGATGGCCTTGAGCAAGGTCGTCACGGGCATCTTGCGACGGCGGTCAACGCGGAAGTACAGCAGGTCCTTGGGGTCGAACTCGTAGTCGAGCCAGGAGCCGCGGTAAGGGATGATCCGCGCGCTGAACAGCAGCTTGCCGGACGAGTGCGTCTTGCCCTTGTCGTGCTCGAAGAACACGCCAGGCGAACGGTGCAACTGAGACACGATGACGCGCTCGGTGCCGTTGATGATGAAGGAGCCGTAGTCGGTCATCAGGGGCACTTCGCCCATGTAGACCTCTTGCTCCTTGACTTCCTTGACCACCTTGGACTGGGACGTGGACGTCTCACGGTCATAGATGATCATCTGCAGCTTCGCGCGCACGGCGGCCGCGAAGGTCAAGCCCCGTTGCTGGCACTCGCGGACGTCGAACGTCGGCTTGGCGATGTTGAATTCGATGAATTTCATCTCCACGAAACCATTGTGCGAAACAATGGGGAACGCGGACAAGAAAGCGGCTTGCAAACCTTCGGGTTTGCGCTTTTGCGGTGGAACGTCTTTTTGTAAGAACGCCACGTATGAATCCTTCTGCATGGTCAGCAGATAAGGAACGTTCAATACGCTGCCGCGTTTGCCGAAGCTCTTGCGAACTCGCTTACGCTCTGTGTAGCTATAGGGGGTTGCTTGCGCCATAAACTCTCCGTTTCGGGCCCCTTCAGGGTGCCCGGTGCGAATCAAAGCCGCGCCCGGCCAAGGCATGGCTTATCGTTCGGCGACTGGCCAGTCGGACATTGCATCCGAGGCTTGGTGGTTGGCCACTACCAACCGCTGGCAGACAACCAGGGCATTTTGCGATCATCACGGCTTGTGCAATGATGATGTGACACCCCGGCTCGACCAAACCGGTTCTCTGCAGTCGGTTCAGAGAACACTCGAAAAAGCCTTCCAGTCTAACGCAGAAGGCCCTTTCGGGTGCCCTCAAGGGCAGATACCCTTGAAGCGAGAAAGGCTGGCGGCCTTTGGGGGCCACCAGCCTGCCTGCGAAACCAAGAATTACTTGACTTCGGCCTTGGCGCCAGCTTCCACCAGCTTCTTGACAGCGGCTTCGGCATCGGCCTTTGGCACAGCTTCCTTGACGTTCTTGGGAGCGCCGTCGACCAAGTCCTTGGCTTCCTTCAGGCCCAAGCCCGTCAGTTCGCGCACGGCCTTGATGGTGCCGACCTTGTTGGCGCCAGCTTCGAGCAGAACGACGTTGAATTCGGTCTTCTCTTCAACGGCAGCTGCAGCAGCGCCGCCGCCGCCAGCAGGAGCAGCCATGGCCGCTGCGGACACGCCAAACTTCTCTTCGATGGCCTTGACCAGGTCGTTGAGTTCCATGACAGACATGCTGTCCAGGGCGGTGATGAATGCGTCTTTATCGAAAGCCATTTTGGGTTCCTAAAATCGGTTGAATGTGTTGAATACGGTTTGAGCGAGCGATCAGGCGGCAGGTGCGGCATCGGCAGCGGGTGCTGCTTCAACTGCAGGTGCGGCTTCGGCCACGGCTTCGACTGCTGCAGGTTCTTCAGCAGCAGGTGCGCCAGCGCCCTTTTGATCGGCCACAGCGGCCAGCACGCGTGCGAAACGCGAGACGGGCGATTGCAGCAAGCCACAAATTTGGGCCAGCAAGACTTCCTTGGTCGGGATCGCGGCCAGGGCTTTCACGGCGTTGGCGTCGAGCGCCTTGCCTGCGTATGCACCAGCCTTGATCACCAACTTGTCGTTGGTCTTGGCAAAGTCAGCGATGACTTTGGCAGCTGCCACGGCATCTTCAGAGAAGCCATAGATCAGCGGGCCGCTCATGCTCTCAGCAAGCACCTCGAAGGACGTGCCGGCAACAGCGCGGCGAGCCAGGGTGTTCTTCAGCACGTGAAGATACACACCTTGCGCGCGCGCGGTCTTGCGCAGCGTGTCCAACTGGGCCACTGTGAGTCCGCGGTACTCAGCCAGTGCCAGGGTCTGTGCTTTGGCCGCTTGGGCTTGCACTTCCGAGACAACGGCTGCTTTTTCGTTGCGATTGAGACTCAAGGTCCACTCCTTAAAACATGCCCACGCGAGGCTTTGGCCACAGGGCCGAACCCCACCCGGGCACACCCGGTTTCAGCGACCTTCCGTCTCAGGAACCCTCAACCGCCATGGCTGGCGGCAAAAATCCGTTAACGGCGGGTACGCCATCTGCGTAGGCTGGCTTTTTAAGCCTTGCTCGCGGTACTGCTGCGAACTTGGCGCCTACGGTCTTTGATAGCCTGCGCACCTTCGGGGTCAAACCCCTGGGGCGCACAGCCCACCAATTCTTTTCAAACGTCCGCGCCAGACACGCGCGGGGCTTGGCCGACCGACCACCGAAGCAGTCGGTCAACGGTGTTTGGATCAGCCAGCGTTGTTGATAGAACCAACGTCAACGCGCACGCCCACGCCCATGGTGGACGAGACAGCGACCTTGCGCAGGTAGACACCCTTGCTCGAGGCCGGCTTGGCCTTGGTCAGTGCGTCCAGCAAAGCGGCCAGGTTGCCCTTGAGCTTGTCGGAGTCAAACGAACGACGGCCGATGGTGCCGTGCACGATGCCGGCTTTGTCGACGCGGAATTGCACTTGACCAGCCTTGGCGTTGCGCACGGCTTGAGCCACGTCAGGGGTGACGGTGCCAACCTTGGGGTTGGGCATCAGGCCACGGGGGCCCAGGATGGTACCCAGGGTACCGACGATGCGCATCGTGTCCGGCGAGGCAATGACCACGTCAAAGTTGATGACGCCGCCCTTGATCTGCTCGGCCAGGTCTTCCATGCCGACGATGTCTGCACCAGCGGCACGGGCTTCTTCAGCCTTGGCACCTTGGGCGAACACGGCCACGCGCTTGGTCTTGCCGGTGCCGTTGGGCAGCACGACGGCGCCACGCACGACTTGGTCCGACTTCTTGGCGTCCACGCCCAGTTGCACGGCCACGTCGATGGATTCATCGAACTTGGCAACCGCGGTTTCCTTCAGGATGACCAGGGCATCGTCGATGGCGTACAGCTTGTTGCTGTCGACCTTACCGACGTAGGTCTTTTCACGTTTGGTCAGCTTAGCCATGTTATGCACCTTCCACGAGCACGCCCATCGAGCGGGCAGAACCAGCGATCGTCCGAACCGCGGCGTCCAGATCGGCAGCGGTCAAGTCTTTTTGCTTGGTCTTGGCGATTTCTTCGATCTGAGCACGGGTCAGCTTGCCGACTTTGTCGACTTGCGGACGGGCCGAACCCTTTTCGAGCTTCAAGGCCTTCTTGATCAAGACCGTCGCGGGCGGGGTCTTGAGGATGAAGGTGAAGGACTTGTCCGCGAACGCCGTGATCACGACGGGCAGCATCAAGCCGGGTTCCATCGCGGAAGTCTGGGCGTTGAACGCCTTGCAGAATTCCATGATGTTCAGGCCGCGCTGACCCAGCGCGGGACCGATTGGAGGCGAAGGGTTTGCCTTGCCTGCCGGGATTTGCAGCTTGATGAAGCCGATAATCTTCTTGGCCATAACTTTCTCCTAGAACCGCCTGACGGCCACGTCAGTTCGGTTGAGTCAAACGCCAGGCTTGTTCAACATGAACTCCTGGCTCCTCTTGACGCGGTCTCGTTTGCGTCTGGGTACGGGACATGTTCGGCGGGCCTTGCGACCTGCCACCCCATGCCCGGGGTTTGATCAGTTCAGGATCAGATCTTCTCGACCTGGTCAAAGTCCAGCTCGACCGGGGTGGCACGACCGAAGATCGTGACCGACACGCGCAGCTTGGACTTTTCGTAGTTGACGTCTTCGATGGCACCGTTGAAGTCCGTGAATGGGCCTTCCTTGACGCGAACGACTTCGCCCACTTCCCACTCGACCTTCGGCCGGGGTTTTTCAATGCCTTCTTGCATCTGGTTGACGATCTTCATGACCTCGTCTTCCGAGATGGGGACCGGGCGGTTCTTGGCGCCGCCCACGAAACCGGTCACCTTGGAGGTGTTCTTGACCAGGTGCCAGGAGTCGTCGCTCATCAGCATCTCGACCAGCACGTAGCCCGGGAAGAAGCGGCGCTCGGTGACGGTTTTCTTGCCGTTCTTGACTTCAACGACTTCCTCGGTGGGCACCAGGATGCGGCCGAAGGAAGTTTGCATGCCGGCGCGGTCAATGCGTTCACGCAGATTGCGCTCGACAGCCTTTTCCATGCCGGAATAGGCGTGCACCACGTACCAACGCAGCGCGGGGGCGGCGGTGGCGGGGCTGGTTTGAACGTCGCTCATGGGTGTCAACCTTGTAAGTTTTGTGCGGGCCGTGCTGTGTTCAGCGCCAGCCCAGGATCAGACTGAAGATCACCCATTCCAGAGCCTTGTCGGTCAGCCACAGGAACAAAGCCATGACCACCACGAAGGCGAAGACGTACAAGGTCATCTGCGTGGCTTCTGGACGCGTCGGCCAGACCACCTTGCGCATTTCCTTGATGGCATCCTGGCCAAAGGCGGTCAGTTCGCGGCCTTGGGCGGAGGTGAAAAACGCCCCCACCGCCGCAGCCAGCAAGACCAGCAAAACGATCACGCGCAGCCAGAGGTCTTGCTTACCCAACAGGTAAAACGCGGCCACGCCGCCCACGACCAGCAGGCCGGCGGCGGCCAGCTTGGCCTTGTCGGCGCTGGTGGAGACGGTTTCGATTTGTGAGGTGGCCATTTGCGTTGATGTTTGAGGCGGCAAAGCCCGCGGGCTTCCAGGTCTTCACGACCTTCGCCTGCGGGCTGCTGGGAAATGCGTTTTTCGGTTTTGCCGGATCGGTCAGTAGGTGGCAGGGGCAGTAGGAATCGAACCTACAACCTTCGGTTTTGGAGACCGACGCTCTGCCAATTGAGCTATACCCCTAAAGACGAACCAGACAGTTTACTTCAAGTTAGGCAAGAATCTTGGCAACGACGCCGGCGCCGACGGTGCGACCGCCTTCACGGATGGCGAAAC
>NZ_JAQSDR010000034.1 GCF_029946005.1 Aquabacterium sp. | reverse complement strand
TCAGATGTTGATGCGTGCTGCGCACGCCCACCTCGGCACTCCGCTTCTCAGCACCAAGCCAGGCGCCCCGCCGGAGACCGCCCCAGCCCTGGTTTCGCCCCGCTGGTGGCATGCCACGGTTCCTTTTCGTGCTGCGCCACCAGCGGGGTGATCAGGGATGAGGCGGTGGCAGGCGGGGCGACTTCGGGGGCGGCGAGGCGCGCAGGCCACGGCGGGTTGCCCCTCGACTCGTCGAGGGGTCGGCGAGGACTGTTTGAGCTGCCGAAGGACAGCGAGTTCCGCAGCCGCCCGCCGTGGCCGAGCACCGAGTGCAGTCCGCCGCAAAGCGGTGGACCGCCCCCGCAGGAGCCCCGCCCGCCTCCGCCTCATCCCCACCCCGCGCTGCCCCAAAAGCACGCCGTTGTTCGCACGACATGAGACGGAGGACAACCTCAGTTGGCCAACGCCCGCTCAATGCGATGGGGCGCCACCGTCGTGCGCGGCACCTTGCCCTTGAACCAGGTTCGCACGTCCTCTTCCAGGCCGATGCCATGCATGAAGTTGTAGATGGCCTTCTTCAGGCCGACGCCCAGCACATCGTGGTCCACCCCAGTGGGATCGATGAAAGCAATGTCGTTCTTGGCGAAGGTGGTGGGCGGCAGGGCCTGCAGCTTGACGCCGTATTCATGGGGGTTCTGGCCCACGGGCGAGTGCACCGTGCAGGCAAAGCGGTGGAAAAAACCCGACTGGATGCAACCGTTGGCGAAGAGCTGCCGCACGTATTCCAGCGCATCGACCGTGTCCTGCACGGTCTGAGTGGGAAAGCCGTACATCAGGTAGGCATGCACCAGGATGCCCGCGTCGGTGAAGCCCTGCGTGACGCGAGCCACCTGCTCCACCGACACGCCTTTTTTCATCAGGGTCAGCAGGCGATCCGAGGCCACTTCCAGACCGCCCGAGATGGCGATGCAGCCGCTGTCGGCCAGCAATTGGCACAGCTCGGGGCTGAAGGATTTTTCGAAGCGGATGTTGCCCCACCACGAGATCGAGAGCTTGCGTTTGATCAACTCGTGCGCCAAGGCCTTGAGCATCTTGGGAGGCGCGGCCTCGTCCACAAAATGGAAGCCGGTCTGGCCGGTCTCTTTGACGATGGCTTCGATGCGATCGACCAGCATCTCGGCCGTGGTGGTTTCGTAGCGCGAGATGTAGTCCAGGCTCACATCGCAGAAGCTGCACTTCTTCCAGTAGCAACCATGGGCAATGGTCAGCTTGTTCCAGCGGCCATCGGACCACAGCCGGTTCATGGGGTTGAGCATGTCCAGCAAGGACAGGTAGCGGTCCAGGGGCAGGCCATCCCAGGTGGGTGTGCCAACCTCGGCGAAGGGCACGTCGGGTTCGGCCATGTTCATGTAGCGGACCTGGCCGCTCTCGGCGTCTCGCACAAAGGTGCGCGACAGGCGCTGGGCTGAACGGTGGCCCTGAATGTGGTCGAGCAAGGCCAGCAAGGGGCGCTCGCCAGCGTCCAGCGTGACGAAGTCAACGTAGTCGAAAACTCTGGGCTCGCTCAGCTCGCGCAACTCGGTGTTGACGAAGCCGCCGCCCAAGGCCAGCTTGATGCCGGGGCGCGCGGCCTTGATGGTCTGGGCCATTCGGAAGGCGGCATACACCGCGCCGGGAAAGGGCACGGACAACAGCACCACATCGGGCTCGTGGCGCTCGATGGCGGCCAGAGTCAGGCCTTGCAATGTCGTGTCGACCAGGTTGAGCGGCGCTTGCAAAGCCTGGTGCAAGGGCTCGAAGGTAGATTGGCTTTGGGCCAGCGACTCGGCATAGCGCACGAACTCGAAGCGCGGATCGACGGCATCGCGCAGCACGTCGGCCAGGTCGTTCAGGTACAGGGTGGCGAGGTGGCGGGCGCGGTCTTGCAAGCCCAGGGCGCCGAAGGCCCAGGCCAGCGGGTCACCGCCCTCGTCATCCACATAGACATCCAACGAGGAAAAACGCGGCCCCTCGGGTAAAAACTGGCGGGTGTTGATGCGATGCGCCAGCGTGGCATCCCGGCCCTGCAAAAAGGCAATGGTGGGCGTCATGGTGGACAGGTAGCGCTCGAACTGCGCATCGAACGAACGCAGTGGCTTGGTGCGCTTGGCCTCGGGCACGGCTTGCACACAAGCGTGGATGCCAGGCAGGCCTTCACGCGAGAACAGGGCCAGCACCAGCGCCAGCGCCAGATCCTCCTGAACGGCATCGACCCCGCGAGAACGCAAGAAGCCCGTCAGGTAGGCGGTCGATGGGTAGGGCGTGTTCAGTTGAGTCATCGGGGGGATGACGGACAGCACGCGCAAGGGCTTGGCAGGGGACATGGTGGGTACGGAGGGGACAGCCGCCCATTTTGCCAGGGGTGGGCCGCTTCAGGGCTTGAGTTTGCGCCACAAGGTGGTGCGGCTGATGCCCAGGCGCTCACTGGCCAGGGCCCGGTCGCCGCCGCACTCGGCCAGCACGCGCAAGATGTCGGCACGCTCCGTCTCCGCTTGGCGGGCTTTCAAAGGCGGCGAAGCACTCACCGGCACCGGTGAGAACAGCTCAGGCGCGGTGGTTTGCACAAAGGTGATCGCCGCCTCTCGCGTCATGCGCAACTGGGCAGTTTCGGCGTAAGCCATCATCCGCTCGACGATGTTCTCCAGCTCGCGCACATTGCCGGGCCAGTCGTAGGGCGCGGCTTGCTCAACCAGCGCGTCGATCAAGGGGCGCGTGCGATCGACGTCGATCTTCAAGCGTGCGCAGACCTGCCGGTGCAGCGCCAGGGCAATCGGCAACAGGTCGTCCAGCCGCTCACGCAAGGGCGGCATGTCGATGCGCAGGATGTTCAGGCGGTAGAACAGGTCCAGGCGGAACAGGCCGCGCTCGACGTGCGCCATCAGGTCGCGGTGGGTGGCGGCAATCACCCGCACATTGACGGGCGTGGGTTCGATGGCGCCCACGCGCAGCACCTCGCGCTCTTGCAGCACGCGCAACAGCCGGGTCTGCAGGGAGACGGGCATTTCGCCCACCTCGTCCAGAAAAATGGTGCCTTTGTGCGCGGCTTCGAACAAGCCGATCTTGCCGCCGCGCCGGGCACCGGTGAAGGCGCCCTCTTCGTAGCCAAACAGTTCGCTCTCCAGCAAGGACTCGGACACCGCCGCGCAGTTCACGGCCACGAAGGGCAAGTCGCGCCGGTCGCTGGCCATGTGGATGCCTTGCGCTATCAACTCCTTGCCGGTGCCGCTTTCACCGACCAGCAGCACGGTGGCCTGGCTGCGGGCGCAACGGCGGGCCAATTGGCGGATGCGTTCGATCGCGTCGCTTTGCCCGAGGAACTGGTCCAACTGGTAGCGCGTGCCCGGCGCATTGGGCTTGATGCGCGTGCGGATGTGGCGGTCCACACGCTGGATCGAGATCGGGTCCTGGCAGCTGAGCACCGCCCCGGTCAACACACCCTGCTCCACGATGGGCATGCGGTTGACGATCAAGGCCTTGCCTTTGACGCGTTCGATTTTCTCCAACTCTTGCGTGCCCAGGCGCAAGGTGCTTTGCAGGCTCAAGTCCGCGCTGAGGTCACTCAAGCGGCGGCCCAACCATTGCGCGGGCAACACGCCCAGCAATTGCGCCATCGCGGGGTTCAGGGTTTGAATGCGCTCCTGCTGATCGACCGCGATCACGCCGTCACTGAGTTGCGCCAGGATGGTGTTGAGCCGTTCACGCTTGGCCAGCTCGATGCGCGAGGCGCGGGCCACCTCCACCGCATCGTTCAATGCCTCGCGCACCGCATCACTGGAGTACAAGAACACGCCGGTCAAGCCCATCTGGTCGGCCAGGTCGGCCACCATGCCCGAGCCCACCAGCACGGTCACGCCCAGGTCCTTGAGCGCCTGCACGCAGCTCAGCGCTTCGTCCTCGGTGCGGTAAGCGCGCTGCTCCACCGCCAATTCAAACAGTTCGCTGAAAGGCGCCATGTCGGGCGCCATGCCCTCGTAGGTCACCAGTCCCACGCGGGATGACAGGCGCTTGGCCCGCGTCAAGGCCTGCATCAGATCGAAGCCCCCCACCTTGACCAGCACGACGGGCATGTCCAGGTGCTGACGGAGATAGCCCCCGTTGGAGCCAGCCGCCACGACCACGTCGATGGGCCGCACGGCGTGCAAGGCTTTCACCCGGGCCACGGCTTCTTCAAAACCCACGTCCAGCACTTCAACCGTGGCCTGGCCAGCGAACTCGGGCGCCACCTGCTGCAACATCTTGTTGATGCGCCGAAAGCCCACCGCCACAATCTGTGGCAAGCCGATGCGGGCGGGAGAAATTCCATAGGACGTGGGCATGGCGTGGTTCACCGCGTTTCATCAATGACCTGGCATTGTTTCATATTTGAAACAAAACGGACTAAAATGAACCACGGCGCCATGAACGCAAGCACCGCCTTGGTGAATAAAATCAAACACTTAGGCGCTGGAAGACCCGCCCCAGCACTGGGCACGCAGCTTGGCACAGGCGTTGCGAACATTGAGCATCCCCGCTGAAACCCGATTCCCAAGTTGGAGAACTGACATGTCCCTCACGACCCCTGGCCAACGCTTTCGCCAAGCGCTGAAAGAAGAATCTCCACTGCAAATCATTGGCGCCATCAACGCCAACCACGCGCTGCTGGCCAAGCGCGCCGGGTACCGCGCCATTTATCTGTCGGGCGGCGGCGTGGCCGCAGGCTCGCTGGGCCTGCCCGACCTGGGCATCAACAACCTCGACGACGTGCTGACCGACGTGCGCCGCATCACCGACGTGTGCGATGTGCCACTGCTGGTCGACATCGACACCGGCTTCGGCCCCAGCGCCTTCAACATGGCGCGCACCATCAAGAGCCTGATCAAGGCTGGCGCCGCCGCCTGCCACCTGGAAGACCAGGTCGGCGCCAAGCGCTGCGGCCACCGCCCCGGCAAAGAGATCGTATCGACCGAAGAAATGGTCGACCGCGTCAAGGCTGCCGTCGATGCCAAGACCGACCCCGACTTTTTCATCATCGCTCGCACCGATGCCATCCAGGTGCACGGGGTGGATGCGGCGATTGAGCGCGCCATCAAGTGCGTGGAAGCGGGCGCCGACGCCATCTTTGCCGAGGCCGCCTACGACCTGCCCACCTACAAGAGGTTTGTGGACGCCCTGAAGGTGCCCGTGCTGGCCAACATCACCGAGTTCGGCCAGACGCCGCTGTTCACGGTGGACGAATTGCGCAGCGTGAACGTGGGCATGGTGCTCTACCCGCTGAGCGCCTTCCGCGCCATGAACAAGGCCGCCGAGGCGGTCTACACTGCCATTCGCCGTGACGGCCACCAGAAGAATGTGGTGGACATCATGCAGACGCGTGAAGAGTTGTACGACCGCATTGGCTACCACGCGTTCGAGGGCAAGCTGGACGCCCTGTTCGCCGCCAAGAAATAACCCGATCGATTACCTGCATCCGTTTTAGGAGACGAAACGCATGAGCGCCACCCCAGAGACCACCACCCCCGGCTTCAAACCCAAGAAGTCCGTGGCCTTGTCCGGCACCACCGCCGGCAACACCGCCCTGTGCACCGTGGGCCGCACCGGCAACGACCTGGCCTACCGCGGCTACGACATCCTCGACCTGGCCCAGACCAGCGAGTTCGAAGAGATCGCCTACCTGTTGGTGCATGGCAAGTTGCCCACCCGCGCCGAGCTGGCCTTCTACAAGACCAAGCTGAAGTCGCTGCGCGGCATCCCCGCTGGCCTGAAGACCGCGCTGGAGCAACTGCCCCCTTCCGCCCACCCGATGGACGTGATGCGCACCGGCGTGTCCGTGCTGGGCTGCTTGTCGCCCGAGAAGGACGACCACAACCACCCCGGCGCCCGTGACATCGCCGACAAGCTGATGGCCTCGCTGGGCTCGATGCTGCTGTACTGGTACCACTACAGCCACAACGGCAAGCGCATCGAGGTTGAGACCGACGACGACTCGATCGGCGGCCACTTCCTGCACCTGCTGCACGGCGTCAAGCCCCGTGACAGCTGGGTTCGCGCCATGCACACCTCGCTGATCCTGTACGCAGAGCACGAGTTCAACGCCTCCACCTTCGCCTCGCGCGTGGTGGCTGGCACGGGCTCGGACATGTTCTCGGCCATCGGCGGCGGCATCGGCGCGTTGCGCGGCCCCAAGCACGGCGGCGCCAACGAAGTCGCGTTTGAAATCCAGAAGCGCTACGACACGCCCGATGAGGCTGAGGCCGACATCCGCGCCCGCGTCGAGAAAAAGGAAGTCGTGATCGGCTTCGGTCACCCGGTGTACACCGTGAGCGACCCGCGCAACGTGGTCATCAAAAAGGTGGCGCTTGAGTTGAGCAAAGAGCAGTCGAACACCAAGATGTACGACATCGCCGAGCGTTTGGAATCGGTCATGTGGGAGATCAAGAAGATGTTCCCCAACCTGGACTGGTTCAGCGCGGTGAGCTATCACATGATGGGTGTGCCCACCGCCATGTTCACGCCGCTGTTCGTGATCGCCCGCACCAGTGGTTGGTCGGCCCACGTGATCGAACAACGCATTGACGGCAAGATCATCCGTCCTTCGGCCAACTACACCGGCCCCGAGGATCAGAAGTTCGTGCCGATCCAGGACCGCAAGTAATCGTTGAAGTAACCGGTGGCGCTCAAGGCGCCACCTTGCATTCGGGCCCGGCGCATGTGCGCACGCGGCCACACCCACCTGATTTGCCCCCGCCATGAACACCCAATACCGCAAGAACCTGCCCGGCACCCAACTGGATTACTTCGATGCCCGCGAAGCCGTCGAAGCGATCAAGCCAGGTTCTTGGGCCACCCTGCCCTACACCTCGCGCGTGCACGCCGAGAACCTGGTGCGCAAGGCCGACCCGGCCATCCTCACGCAATCGCTGACGCAGCTGATCGAGCGCCTGCGTGACCACGACTTCCCGTGGTTCCCCGCGCGCGTGGCCTGCCACGACATCCTGGGCCAGACCGCTTTGGTGGACTTGGCCGGTTTGCGCGATGCCATCGCCAAAGAAGGCGGCGACCCCGCCAAGGTGAACCCCGTGGTGCCCGTGCAGTTGATCGTGGACCACTCGTTGGCCGTGGAGTGCGGTGGGTTTGACCCGGACGCTTTCCAGAAAAACCGCGACATCGAAGAGCGCCGCAACGAAGACCGCTTCCACTTCATCAACTGGACCAAGTTGGCCTTCGACAACGTCGATGTGATCCCCGCGGGCAACGGGATCATGCACCAGATCAACCTGGAGAAGATGTCCCCGGTCATCCACAACGAGAAGGGCCTGGCCTACCCCGACACCTGCGTCGGCACCGACTCGCACACCCCGCACGTTGATGCGCTGGGCGTGATCGCCATTGGCGTGGGCGGCCTGGAAGCCGAGAACGTGATGCTGGGCCGCGCCTCGTGGATGCGCCTGCCCGAAATCGTCGGCGTGGAGCTTTCAGGCAAGCGCCAGCCCGGCATCACCGCGACCGACGTGGTGTTGGCGATGACCGAGTTCTTGCGTAAATCCAAAGTGGTCGGCGCCTACCTTGAGTTCTACGGCGCGGGCGTGCCCAGCCTGACCCTGGGCGACCGCGCCACCATCTCGAACATGGCCCCTGAATACGGCGCCACCGCTGCCATGTTCAGCATCGACGAGCAAACCATCGAGTACCTGCGCCTCACCGGCCGCACGGAAGAACAGATCAAGCTGGTCGAAACCTACGCCAAGCAAGGCGGCCTGTGGTCCGACACCTTGAAGGACGCCGTCTACGAACGCACCCTGAGTTTCGATTTGTCGAGCGTGGTGCGCAACATGGCGGGCCCGTCGAACCCGCACGCCCGCGTGGCCACGACGGACATGGCGGCCAAGGGCATCAACGGCCCCTGGCGCATGCCCGCCGCCGATGAAGGCACGATGCCCGATGGCGCCGTGATCATCGCCGCCATCACCAGCTGCACCAACACCTCCAACCCGCGCAACGTGATCGCGGCCGCCCTGCTGGCCCGCAAAGCCAACAAGCTGGGCCTGACGCGCAAGCCCTGGGTCAAGTCCTCGCTGGCCCCTGGCTCCAAAACCGTCGAGCTGTACCTGAACGAAGCCGGCCTGATGGGTGACCTTGAAAAGCTCGGTTTCGGCATCGTGGCCTTCGCCTGCACCACCTGCAACGGCATGTCGGGCGCACTCGACCCGGTCATCCAGAAAGAGATCGTTGACCGCGACCTGTACGCCACCGCCGTGCTCTCGGGCAACCGCAACTTCGACGGCCGCATCCACCCTTATGCCAAGCAAGCCTTCCTGGCCTCGCCGCCGCTGGTCGTGGCTTACGCCATCGCGGGCACCATCCGCTTCGACATCGAGCGCGACGTGCTGGGCGTGGCCAACGGCCAAGAGATCCGCCTGAAGGACATCTGGCCTACGGACGAAGAGATCGACGCCATCGTCAAGTCCAGCGTCAAGCCCGAGATGTTCCGCAAGGTCTACGAACCGATGTTTGCCATCTCGGTCGATGCTGGCGAGAAGGTCGAGCCGCTGTACAACTGGCGCCCGCAATCCACCTACATCCGCCGCCCGCCCTATTGGGACACCGAAGGCGTTGGCGCCCTGGCCGCCAACCCGCGCACGCTCAAGGGCATGCGCCCGCTGGCCATCCTGCCGGACAACATCACCACCGACCACCTGTCGCCGTCGAACGCGATCATGATGAACTCGGCAGCCGGTGAGTACCTGCACAAGATGGGCGTGCCGGAAGAGGACTTCAACTCCTACGCCACCCACCGAGGCGATCACCTCACCGCCATGCGCGCCACGTTTGCCAACCCCACGCTCAAGAACGAGATGGTGCGCGATGCCGACGGAAAGGTGAAGGCGGGCTCGCTGGCCCGCATCGAGCCCGAAGGCAAAGTGGTCCGCATGTGGGAAGCCATGGAAACCTACCTGGACCGCAAGCAACCGCTGATCATCGTGGCCGGCGCCGACTACGGCCAAGGCTCCTCGCGCGACTGGGCCGCCAAGGGCGTGCGCCTGGCAGGCGTCGAAGCCATCGCGGCCGAAGGCTTCGAGCGCATCCACCGAACCAACCTGATCGGCATGGGCGTGATGCCCCTGGAGTTCAAGCCCGGCACCAACCGCCTGACCTTGAACCTGGACGGCACCGAGATCTACGACGTGGAAGGCCAGCCCACACCCCGCGCGGACCTGACTTTGGTCATCACCCGCCAAAACGGCGACGTGGTGAAGGTGCCCATGACCTGCCGCCTCGATACCGGCGAAGAAGTTTCGGTGTACGAAGCAGGCGGCGTGCTGCAGCGCTTTGCGCAGGACTTCCTGGCTCAAAACAAAGCCGCATGATCCGTGCAAGAGGCAGGGGGCACACTGGGGGGCGCGCACGCTTGCGCCTTGACGGCCAAACTTAGCCAGACTAGACTAAGCCAACCATCGGAGACCCTCGTGCACCCCGTCAACATGCTGCAAGCCAAATCAACGCTGTCGCGCCTGGTCGAGGCCATTGAGCAGGGCCACGAACGCGAAATCATCATCGCCCGCAATGGCCGCCCCGCCGCAAAGTTGGTGCCGATGGATACCGCATCAGCAGGGCAGCGCATCGGCGTGGCCAAAGGCTTGTTCGAGGTGCCAGACAACATTGATGCGCACAACGACGAGGTGTCGCGGTTGTTCATGGGTGGGACGGCCGCTTGAACCTGATGCTCGACACCCATGTGGCCTTGTGGGCCATCACCGACAGCCCGAAATTGCCGCCAAAGGCGCGCGAATTGATCACGTCGCCCAAGACCCATGTCTGGGTGAGCGCCGCCAGCATTTGGGAGATCGCCATCAAGCACTCCCTGGGTCGTGGCGACATGCCGATTTCCGGCGCAGATGCACAGCGCTATTTTCTGGCGTCTGGCTACCGGTGCCTGTCCATTGAGGCAGAACATGCGGCGGCCGTCGAAGACTTGCCCTCGCATCACCAAGACCCGTTTGACCGCATCCTGGTTGCGCAGGCCCTCACCGAGCCGATGCGCCTGATGACCCATGACGCCCAGGTTGCCCTCTACAGCGACACCATCATCAAGATTTGACCGGAGCCATTGATGTCCCATCCACCCCAAATCAAAGTCCCTGCCACCTACCTCCGTGGTGGCACCAGCAAAGGCGTTTTCTTCCGCCTGCAAGACCTGCCCGCCGCTTGCCAAACACCCGGCGCAGCCCGCGACCAGCTGCTGCTGCGCGTGATCGGCAGCCCCGATCCTTATGGCAAACAGATCGATGGCATGGGCGGTGCCACCTCGTCCACCTCCAAGACGGTCATCCTGTCCAAGAGCAGCAGGCCTGACCACGATGTGGACTACCTCTTCGGCCAGGTCTCGATCGACAAGGCCTTCGTGGACTGGTCCGGCAACTGCGGCAACCTCTCGGCAGCGGTCGGCTCCTTCGCCATCCAGGCCGGCTTGGTCGACGCCAGCCGAGTGCCCGTCAACGGCATGGCCACCGTGCGCATCTGGCAAGCCAACATCGGCAAGACCATCGTCGCCCACGTGCCCATCACCCACGGCGAAGTGCAGGAAACCGGCGATTTCGAACTCGACGGCGTGACCTTCCCCGCCGCCGAAGTGCAACTTGAATTCCTGGACCCAGCCGACGAAGGTGAAGACGGTGCAGGCGGTTCGATGTTCCCCACCGGCAACCTCCTTGACGACCTGGAAGTGCCCGAGGACGTCGTCAAGGGCGGCACCCTCAGGGTCACCATGATCAACGCCGGCATCCCGACCATCTTCGTGAACGCCGAAGACATCGGCTACACCGGCACCGAGTTGCAAGACGCCATCAATGGCGACCCCGCCGCCTTGGCCCGTTTTGAAACCATCCGCGCCCACGGTGCCCTGCGCATGGGCTTGATCAAGGATGTGTCCGAAGCCGCCAAGCGCCAGCACACGCCCAAAGTCGCCTTCGTGGCCAAGCCCAAGGCTTACATTTCATCCAGCGGAAAGCCGATCGGCGAAGGGGATGTAGACCTGTTGGTGCGCGCCCTGTCCATGGGCAAGCTGCACCACGCCATGATGGGCACGGCCGCGGTCGCCATCGGCACCGCCGCGGCCATCCCCGGCACACTGGTGAACCTGGCCGCAGGCGGCGGCGCCCGCACCGCCGTGCGCTTCGGCCACCCTTCGGGCACCCTGCGCGTGGGCGCCGAAGCCACCCAGGTCAACGGCGAATGGACCGTGAAAAAAGCCATCATGAGCCGCAGCGCCCGCGTGCTGATGGAAGGCTGGGTCCGCGTGCCCGGCGACGTTTTCTAACGATTGGCCTGGCGGATTGGTGGCAAGATCAGCCTCCAATCCGCCCCCATTGACCAAAACGCCCGTGATCGGAATCCCCTTCAAATGAGTCTCCAAAACAAGCGCACCCGCCGCATCCGCACCGCCGCCATCACTGTGGGCATCCTGTTGGGCATGACGGCGGGCGCCTTCAGCTCACAGGCGCACGCGGCCACTGACCCCGCGTCAAAGCCCGTGGCCAAAGCCAAGGCCAAGGCCAAGACCAAGTCCGCCAAAAAAGGCCCCGTGGCTGAGAAATTCGTGCCTTTGCCCGAGGCATCGCCCGAACAGATGGACGCCGCCAAGCGCGTGCTGATCGGACGCTACGAGTGCGAATTCGGCAAAAAAATGCTGATCGACGCCAACGACACCAACCTCGGCTACTTCAACCTGCGTCAGGACAAACAAACCTGGGTGGTCAAGCCGGTCTTGTCCAGCACCGGCGCCATCCGCCTGGAAGACACCAAGGACACCGTCCTGCTGATCCAGATCCTGACCAAATCCATGCTACTGAACGTCAAAACCGGCCGACGCCTGGTGGATGGCTGCGTGCATGAAGTGCAACGTGCCGCCGAAGAAGAATTGCGCAAGAACCCGCCCAAATCGGTGTTCGACGCGCCCGCCGCCGATGCGGCCAGCGCACCCAAATGAGTGCACATCCGCGAATCCCTTGATTTGCGTGTGTCCTGAAGGTGACATGAACCCCATTCCTGGGCGAAAATAGCGGTCTGCGCGGAAATTGCTTATGCCTTGTCCAGGTGCAAGCACCCTCCTCAGCGCATTCCGCTTTTCCTGACGCCCAAGTCACAAGCATCCCAGATCCCAAGAAGGTCAAACCATGTTGCAAGCCTACCGCCAACACATCGCCGAGCGCGCCGCGCTGGGTATCCCCCCCCTGCCTCTGACCGCCCAGCAAACCGGCGAAGTCATCGAGTTGCTGAAGAACCCGCCCGCTGGCGAAGAAGCCACCCTGGTGGACCTGATCGTGCACCGCGTCCCCGCTGGTGTGGACGCCGCCGCCAAGGTCAAGGCATCCTACCTGGCCGCCGTGGCCCACGGCACTGAAAAATCGGTCCTGATCACCCGCGAAAAAGCCACTGAACTGCTGGGCACCATGCTCGGCGGCTACAACATCCACCCCCTGGTCGAGTTGCTGGACGACGCCCTGGTGGGCGGCATCGCCGCCGAAGCGCTCAAGAAAACGCTGTTGATGTTCGACGCCTTCCACGACGTGAAGGAAAAAGCAGACAAGGGCAACGCCCACGCCAAGGCCGTGCTGCAAAGCTGGGCCGATGCCGAGTGGTTCACCTCGCGGCCCGAAGTGCCCCAAAGCATCATCGTCAGCATCCTGAAGGTGACCGGCGAGACCAACACCGATGACCTCTCCCCGGCCCCCGACGCCTGGAGCCGCCCCGACATCCCGCTGCACGCTTTGGCCATGCTGAAGAACAAGCGCGATGGCATCACGCCTGAAGAAGACGGCAAGCGTGGCCCGATCAAATTCATCGAAGACCTGCGCGCCATGGGCAACCTGGTCGCCTACGTGGGCGACGTGGTCGGCACCGGCTCTTCGCGTAAATCGGCCACCAACAGCGTGCTGTGGTTCACCGGCGAAGACATCCCCTTCGTGCCCAACAAGCGCTTCGGCGGCGTGTGCCTGGGCAGCAAGATCGCCCCCATCTTCTACAACACGATGGAAGACGCCGGCGCCCTGCCGATCGAACTCGACGTGTCCCAGATGAACATGGGCGACGTGGTCGAGCTGCTGCCCTACGCCGGCAAGGCCCTGAAGAATGGCGAAGTCATCGCCGAGTTCAAGGTCAAGTCCGACGTGCTGTTCGACGAAGTGCGCGCCGGTGGCCGCATCCCCCTGATCATCGGCCGTGGCCTGACCGCCAAGGCCCGCGATGCCCTGGGCCTGGAACCCTCCACCCTGTTCCGCCTGCCGCTGAACCCCGAAGACACCAAGAAGGGTTACTCGCTGGCCCAGAAGATGGTCGGCAAGGCCTGTAACCTGCCCGTCATCGATGGCCAGCAAGTCGGCGTGCGCCCAGGCACTTATTGCGAACCCAAGATGACCTCGGTCGGCTCCCAAGACACCACCGGCCCGATGACCCGCGACGAGCTGAAAGACCTGGCCTGCCTGGGCTTCAGCGCCGACCTGGTGATGCAATCGTTCTGCCACACGGCCGCTTACCCCAAGCCTGTGGACGTGAAGATGCACCACGAGTTGCCCGACTTCATCAGCACCCGCGGCGGCGTGTCCCTGCGCCCTGGCGACGGCGTGATCCACAGCTGGCTCAATCGCCTGCTGACGCCCGACACCGTCGGCACCGGCGGCGACTCGCACACCCGTTTCCCCATCGGCATCAGCTTCCCCGCCGGTTCCGGCTTGGTGGCTTTCGCTGCGGCCACGGGCGTGATGCCCCTGGACATGCCCGAATCCGTGCTGGTGCGCTTCAAGGGCACCAAAATGCAGCCTGGCATCACCCTGCGTGACCTGGTCAACGCCATTCCCTTGTACGCCATCAAGGCCGGTCTGCTGACCGTCGCCAAGCAAGGCAAGAAGAACATCTTCTCCGGCCGCATCCTGGAGATCGAAGGCCTGCCAGACCTGAAGGTCGAGCAAGCGTTCGAGCTGTCCGATGCCTCGGCTGAGCGTTCAGCCGCTGGCTGCACCGTGCACCTGAACAAGGAGCCGATCGCCGAGTACCTCAACAGCAACATCACGCTGATGAAGAACATGATCGCCAACGGCTATGAGGATGCCCGCACGCTGCAACGCCGCATCGCCGCGCAAGAAGCCTGGCTGGCCGATCCCCAGTTGATGAAGGGTGACGCCGACGCCGAATACGCCGCCGTGATCGAGATCGACCTGGCCGACATTCACGAGCCCATCCTGGCCTGCCCGAACGACCCCGATGACGTGAAGACGCTGTCGGACGTGGCTGGCGCCGTGATCGACGAAGTCTTCATCGGCTCTTGCATGACCAACATCGGCCACTTCCGCGCAGCCTCCAAGCTGCTCGAAGGCAAGCGCGACATCCCCGTCAAGCTGTGGGTGGCCCCCCCCACCAAGATGGATGCTCAGCAACTGACCGAAGAAGGCCACTACGGCGTTCTGGGCAGCGCTGGCGCCCGCATGGAAATGCCCGGCTGCTCGCTGTGCATGGGCAACCAGGCTCAAGTCAAGGAAGGTGCCACCGTGTTCTCGACCAGCACGCGCAACTTCCCCAACCGCCTGGGCAAGAACAGCAATGTGTACCTGGGTTCGGCCGAACTGGCCGCCATCTGCTCACGCCTGGGCCGCATCCCGACCAAGGCCGAGTACATGGAAGGCGTGGGCGTGCTCGACGCGTCCAGCGCCCAGATCTACAAGTACCTGAACTTTGATCAGATCACGGAATACGCTGACAAGGCCAAGACCGTGGCTGCGGCCTGAGTTTGAACGTTTCATTGAGAGGCCCTCCTTACGGCCTTTCATGAAAACGGCCCGCTGGCGCAATCCGGCGGGCCGTTTGCTTTTGTGCCGTGCCCATTCTGCCCATCACAGCATTTGATCCAGCGGGCTAACCACCCCCGCCCCACCCACCTTGATCACATGCGTGTAGATCATCGTCGTGCTGACATCGCTGTGACCCAACAATTCCTGCACGGTGCGGATGTCGTAGTGGGCCTGCAGCAAGTGTGTAGCGAAAGAATGTCGGAGCGTGTGCGGCGTCGCTGGCTTGACCAACTGTGCCGCCAGTACCGCTTTCTTGAACGCGCGCTGAAACGTTTGATCCTGAACATGGTGCCGACGCATGAAACCCACTCTGGGATCCACGGCCAGATCCGCCATGGGAAAGACCCATTGCCAACCCCAGGTCTTGCCCACGTCTTTGAACTTGCGTTCGAGCGCATGCGGCAACCAGACACCCGCCACCTCGTTGAGCCGGTCAGCCTCCCACATGGCCCGAGATGCGCGCAACTGAATGCGCAAAGGCTCTACCAGTGTGGCCGGTAGCATCACGACCCTATCCTTGGCGCCTTTGCCCTCCCGGACCACGATGGTCTGATGAGCAAAGTCGATGTCCTTCACTCGGAGCCGCAAGCCTTCCATCAAGCGCAGCCCCGTGCCGTACAACGTTTGCCCAATCAGGCGATGCGCTGGATCGATGGCTTTGAGGACCGTTGTCACTTCTTCTGGCGTGAGCACGACGGGCAAACGCCGAGTCGCCTTGGGACGCCCGATTTCAGCCAGCCAGGGGAAGTCCATGCGCAACACATGCCGGTAGAGAAATAGGAGCGCCGACAGGGCCTGTTTGTGGGTCGACGCTGAGACCTGCCGCTCATTGGCTTGCCAAGAAAGGTAGGCCTCCAGTTCGGCTTGGCCTAGCTCTTTAGGATGGCGGAGGCCGTGGAATCGGATGTAGCCCTTGATCCAGTGGAGATAGGCATCTTCCGTGCGCATGCTGTAATGCATGGACCTGATGCGGTCTCGGACTTCGTCCAAAAGGCGAGGCGCTTTGGTAGGTAGTGGTTGATCGAGCATTGACGTAACTTGGATGAACGACCAGGTGAGGACTGTATGGATATACAGATGATCGTTAAAAGCAGAAGCGATGACAAGCCCTCTGTGGGGGGAATGCATCCTCCCTGCGCCAACCAACTCGGCAGGTTATCAATCAAGTTCGCGGAATAGCTTGCGGGGTTACACGTCAACTTGGGTTCCTGAGTCCCCAGGTTATCGATCAGAGCCCGCTCCTACCATCCCAGGATATTTGTCTTGTTCAGGCATACATTACAGTTAGGCTTTTCGAAAAAACAAGCCATTGCAATTCGTTAGGAATTCTTCACACATGATCAAAGCTTTAGTCTTTGCTGCTCAAGTTGTCGCGACTACTAGCTCTGCTAGCCCATCGATTGCCGCCTTCGAGGTTGTCGATGCAGCACGGTTGGAGTGGTCCACCACTGAGGGCGCAAAAATTGGTGCTCGCCAAGCCTATGAGGCCGGCAAGTACACAAAAGCGCAATACGAATGTGTGATCAATCTCCCAACGGAACAGATCAGATCCACTATTGCCGCAACATACGACCAAATGCTCAAGCCAAGCGAATTGGTCGCTGCGAGAGACTTTTTCAGGAGTGAGGCAGGCCGTATATATACAAAGGTGGCCCATCGAAAGCTTTTGTTATTGGCCGGTGAACCCGCACCAGAGATCCGCGATGTCGTCACCGACGAGATCCTGGCTGAGGTAAAGCGATTCAAGGCCACCTATGCAGGCGAGCAAACCACTGAACTATCGTCGTCTACGATGCGGAAAGTTGGGGAAGAGCTGAAGGGAATCATGCGCAGCCAGTTAAACCGCTGCAAGAGCGCGAACTCAACCATTAATGCACCTGTCACCAGCCTAAATCGGGTAGCCGGAGGTTTTTAGCCCCCAGCCCCCACACCACCCACCATGCGGGTCCGCAGTGGGCGGTTCATGCAGAGTTTTCATACGCTCCCTCACGGGCTACGCTCAGGTCACGCACAAGGTCGGCTGCTCAGGCCTACGCCGCACTCAACTCACCCGGTCGGGCTTCATCGCTGAGTATCGAGTCGCCTGTCGCTCCACCCTGCTCCACATGTTCGGCCCTTCATGCCCAGCCGCTCTCGTGAAGCACTGGACTACTACTATGGCCTCTGCTGACTTCTGCCCCATCACGCCAGGTGTCTCCACCTGGCGCGCTGTGCTCGTGCGACAAACTGCTGCCTCTTTCTTCGTCACGCAGCGGGCAGCTCGCCACGGCGCTCGGTTCTTGGTAACCCGGGGTGAACCTTCCGGGTCTTGTTTGTCATCACCAGCACCGCATGTGCGGCAGATCTCCCCAGGTAAGAACGCGAACTGTCGGTGCACAAGCGCCGCATTTACCGTAGGTGCCGTACCGTTGGGCTTCGCCTTCACAGGCAGGCTCGCCTCGACACCCTCGGCCTTCTATGCGGTTTCTGTTCGTCGCCTCGCACCTCTTGCACTCCGGCTTCCTTCTCACATCGCCTCGCGGCTTTGCAATTGCCTTCGGCTCGTGGTTATCATGCTCACTATGAGTCCATGTCGGTACTCCCACAGGGGACTTCCACCCCATAAGTTCGCGCCCATGCTGGGCGCACCCGTCGGTTCAACGCGGACAAAAATGCTTCGCATTTTTGCCGGTTAACCTGGGCGTTAGGCTTTTGGTTGCCTTTCCTTCATTCTCTGGCAAGGTTTTGGGCCGTGGCGTTTCAACCATTTGCCCATCTTCCAGCGCTGCTTTCTTTGGCGCTCATGCACTGCGCATTCTGGCCAGGCCCAGCGCTAACAAGCACTGAAGTTCGCAACCGAGCGGCGCAGTAGGTCTCAATCTGGCTGTCTGCCCTTCGGCAGCCTGCTCACCAATATGCGGCTCCAAAGTGCCACACGCTATCGCCTCTGGCTTCCTGTCCTTCGGCAGTCAGCGGATCATTTCGGCTTGCGTCTGTTTTTCATGCGCATCTCAAAGCCAGCGATAATTCAACGAGAAGAGATCCGTGCCGCTGGTTCACAGCTCTGGTCTGGTCAGGCACAATTCCGTCCAGTATGACCAGGTTCATGAACATGGTGCAAAATCGCTGCAGCCAAACGCAAGGGAGTTCATGCATGCCAAAGTCAAACATCTGCCATCAAGGCACGGTCGGCTTGTTCTCACAGGCTGTTCCTTCTCTTGCTAGCCTAACTTTCCGGTCAAGGGGACGCCGACAGTCTGCATCGCTTGTGCCAAGCCACGCGGGCGCCCCTTACCTATCGAGTTAGGCTTTTGGTTGCCCTCTGCATGGTTTTGGGCTTTGAATTCTGCAAAGCCGTGCCATTTATCACTGCTGCTTTCTTTGCCATTCATGCGCTGGTGCAACTTTCCAGGCACCGCGCTAATTCGCTCAGCGGTTCGCAACTTGGCGGCGTTTCAAATCTCAGTCTGGCTGTCTGCCCTTCGGCAGCCTGCTCAAAATTGCTCAGCGCCAAAGTGCCACTCGCTATCGCCTTGGGCTTGCCTGTCCTTCGGCAGTCAATTCAAAGTCGTGCTGCGCTACGGTTTCAAGATCAAGTGTCAAACGAGCAGCCCGTCCTTCGGCGGTCTGCGAATCATCGCGCTCTGGCCAGCTTCATCAACATCGTGCAAAATCCCAGCAACTCAAAGCACGGGAGCGCTGTCATGCCGAAGTCAAACATCTGCCATCAAGGCACGGTCGGCTTGTTCTCACAGGCTGTTCCATCTCGCCACAGCCTAACGGTACGTTCAACAGGGACGCCCATGCTGCGCATGGTCGCCCGTTAACTTTGGCGTTAGGCTTTTGGGTGCCTGGAACGTCAGCTATATGGCGCATCTCTGGCCAT
>NZ_JAQSDR010000033.1 GCF_029946005.1 Aquabacterium sp. | reverse complement strand
TCATGCTCCTTATCGACATGCTATGCCTCACACACAAAATTTCTGACAGGCTCTTGCTCAGTCATGGTTGCGCAAGATCGAGCCGCCTGAATCAACAGCGAAAAACAGCATGATCAAAGAAGTCGATGTGCCTGCGCATTGAGTCTGGCCCCCGGCCAAGTTCATGGCTTTCAGTCAGGGCATGATGAGCGCCTCGACGCATGACCAGGGAGGTCAAAGATGCACTGCAACTGATTGCCGCCTGCTTGATGCCGTTTCGCACGCATCCATTCAACTCGTTTTCTAAATGTCCTCTTGATAAAAATGCCTTCCATGAAGTTGCTCATTGCCATCGTCTTTACCGCGTTTCTCACAGGTTGCGCCGCTCCGATTCACAAGCATGAAATTGCAGACTTGCAAAAATCCAAGTCGATCCTTGTGACAGACACCAGGCCCAAGCAAGAGTCCGAGCAAAAGCTGTTCAGTGCGCTGATCACCAGCGATGCCTACGGCCTGTATCGCTTCAGCACACAGTCACTGGACCCATCCGCTGAAAGAATTTTTCAACACAAACTCCTTGAAAAATTCCCTGACGTCGGCCAGGCCCCCAACGTCACGGTCTTTCATTTCGTGACCTATTGGAATACTCAATCATCGTTCCGCAAGAGTGCACTGGGGGCAGGCCTCGGAGGCATCATTGGCGCGGCCATCGTTGGCGCGAATCAGAACTACGATGCCGACTTCAAGACCACGACGGTCAATGCAACTCAATTCAACGCCATCCGCGATGACGATGAATACACGAAGGCCTTTTATACGCCAGAAGAAAACCCCAACAAGGCCCCCGTGTTCATTGTCTACATCGACGCTGAAATCAATGGAAAACGCAGCTTCATCAAAGGCATTGCCCCGTCCACCAGAACCGACGGAAAGCACTCATACCTGTATGCTGTAGAAAACACCATTCAGGCGTTTCTCAATGGTTATTGAACGTCAGTGAGCACTGCGTGTTGGTGCCAACACGCACTGTTTCCTCAGGCCTTGCGCTTCGCTTTCGTGACCGCCGCCACACCGCAGAAGCCCAGGGCCATCAAAACCCAAGAGCCAGGCTCGGGCAGATTGGTGGCTGGCGTGAAGGCATTGAGGTAGGTGCCCTGGTCTGCCGCACCCACCACCAGCACACCAAAGTTCAGCGGCGAAGCATTGCTGCTCAACCATTTGCCTGTGAGCTCCATGGTGTAGGTGCCAGCGGCCAGCGGGCCGGTCAAGGTGTAGCCTTGGGCAAACTCTACATTGCACCGGCCACCGGAGTTGCAACTGGCCTTGCTGCCGTTGAAGCTCGGGTCGAGGCTGGCAGTGCCCAGAAGCTGCTGACCTGAGTTCAGCAAGGTGAAGCTACCGACGGCCAGGCCGTGGGCGTATTGATCCAACCAGTGGGTGTTGCCCACTTGGCGCATGTCGATGCGCACGGTCGCATCGCTGGCCAGCGAAAACGTCAGTTGGCGATCGTATTGCTGCGCGTAATTACGGGCATCGTTGTCCACGAAGGTGGTGAAGGTGGCGACGGTCCCAAGGTTAACGGTGGGTGCCGTGGTGGCGGCTTGTGCCAGCAGGGTCGAGCCAAGGCCGACGATGACCATGATGGCCGATGACAGTTTCATAGGGGTTCCTCCTGAATATGAGCCCTTCGAGCGGGGCTTCAAAGGGTTGGACGTCATTCTAGAGCGCCCACCAGCTTCACCCAACCCCCGAAGAGCATGGCGCAAAAACCCTCGGACGACCTTGGCCATGAAGCGCTACATTCTTTCCGGCACGCCCAAGCCACCCACTTCAATGAAGCTCAAAACATTCGCCGTCACCTCCCTGGCCGCCATTGCCATGGCCGCCACCGCCGGCTGGTTCTCTCTGGACAAGGAAACCCGCGCCCTGCTGGCAACCTTCCCCACCAATGCCAACGTCCTTTTCTGGAACCAAGCCCAGCGCGACGCCGGCTTCCGCGCGCTAGACCGGCTGCCAGTCCTCGCCAAATCACATGTGGTACCCGCCAGCATCACTCCCCTGGCGCTGCCCCCAGGCCCGCCACTGAAGTTGTCCCTGAACGTCGATGCCTTCATGGTCGGCCAGCGCAGCGCAGCCCTCATCGTGCTGCATGACGGCAAGGTGCGCCTTGAGCGCTATGGCCTGGGCTTCGATGCCCGCGGGCGCTGGACCAGCTTCTCAGTGGCCAAGTCGGTCACGTCCACCCTGGTGGGCGCCGCCATCCGCGACGGCTTCATCAAAAGCATGGATGACAAGGTCACCGACTACATCCCGGAGATGAAGGGCTCGGCGTATGACGATGTCAGCGTGCAGCAGTTGCTGACCATGACCTCAGGTGTCCGCTGGAGCGAAGACTATGCCGACCCAAATTCGGACGTGGCGCGTTTCAACAACCACAAGCCGGAGGACGGCGTCAATGCGCTGGTGAGCTACATGCGCCGCCTGCCACGTGAAGCGCCCGCAGGCACGCGCTGGCACTACAGCACCGGCGAGACCAACCTGATCGGCATTTTGCTGACCCAGGCGGCCAAGAAGCCGCTGGCCGCCTACCTGTCTGAAAAGATCTGGGTGCCCGCGGGCATGGAGCAGCAAGCCACCTGGATCCTGAGCAAGACGGGACAGGAGATGAGCGGCTGCTGCATCCAGGCCACCGCGCGAGACTACGCCCGCTTTGGCTTGTTCATCGCCAACGGCGCCCGTGTCAATGGGCAGAGCATCGTGCCCGAAGGTTGGCTGGCCGAGGCCACCAGCACACGCGTGGGCATCGGCCAGCCAGGCCGCGGCTACGGCTACCAGTGGTGGACGTTTGCCGATGGCAGCTTCATGGCGCGCGGCATCTTCGGCCAGGGCGTCTTCATCGATCCCAAGCGCAAGCTCGTGATCGTCACCAACGCCAACTGGGCCGGCGGCGCGCGGGACCCCGTGGCCGCTGCGGCACGAGAGGGATTCTTCAAGGCGGTGCAGAAGGCGGTCGATGATGCAGGCGCTGCGCTAGAAAACCCTGCCTTGGAAGTCCGCACCCGGGATCAATAATGCCCCACGCCCTGGCCTGCATCTCGCCGGCTGGAGGCACGTATTCTTGAATAAACACATCCAAGGGAGCTCACAATGAATCGTCGCAACAAAATCGCCAGCCTGGCTTTGCTGGCAACCCTGGGCACATTTCAGCTCGGGGTGGCACAAGCCGCGAAGTGGCTGGTCCACCCCATTCTGGACCCCACTGAAGGCCCCGGCAGCGTGGCGTACTACGAGCTGACTGGCCTGAACAACAGTGGCGTGGTGGTTGGCCAGAAAGGCATCGGGGAAACCACGGGATTCGTCACCGGCCCCAATGGCTTGGGCTACCAATCTCTGGGAAGGGTTTTCGGCCCAGTCGGCATTGACGATGCAGGCGAGGTGGCGGGCATTGCCGGTAGCAACGGCCTTGTCTTCATCACGCCCCCCAACTCACTGACATTGAACAGCATCGCGCTCTTGCCCGGCGGCGAAACGAACTCCTTCAACGCCATCAGCTCGGATGGGCGGATCGTTGGCCTCACTGGCGATCGGATGAGCCCCAAGGAGATGTTGTGGTACCGGATCTTCTTCACGGGCCCACATGGCGTCGGCGTCACGGAATGGATCAGGCCTACTAAGGACTACGATGTCCGACCCGCAGGCATCAACAATTCGGGCCAGATCATCGCCAACGTTGCGTTTGGTCCTCTTGACCCTGCAACTTACCGTCAAAATACGCGTGCCTGGCTCACGGGGCCTAGCGCGACAGGCTACCAGGACCTGGGGACCTTGGGCGGCGAAGGCAGCTCGGCCGCAGGCGTCAATGACAGCGGACAAGTGGCCGGCAGCTCGCAACTTGTGCCGGGACAAGCCAACCAGCATGCCTTTCTGACGGGGCCGAACGGGGCGGCCATGAAAGACCTGGGTGATCTGGGGGGCGGCCAGTCTTCGGCCAAGGGCTTGAACAATCTAGGTCAAGTGGTCGGATCTTCTTACGCCGTGGCCAATGCAGCAGACCCGGTGGCCTTTGTCACGGGCCCGAACGGCGCAGGCATGCGCAACCTGGCACAAGAAGTCTCCCTGCCGGGCAATGTTGCGCTGCGGGTGGCTGTGGCCATCAATGACAAAGGCCAGGTGATTGCGCAAGACATCTACAACCAAAACTACTTGTTGACACCCGTGCCTGACCTGCCCGCCGGCGAATGTGCCGTGACCTACAAGGTGACCTACACAGGATTTGGCTTCTTCACCGCCAAAGTGAACGTGAGCAACCAGAGCTCATCCACGCAAAGCGATTGGTCGGTGAACTGGCAGTACAGTTACCGCCCCTTGCTCGTGGCCAGCAATGCCAGGATCACGCTCAACGGCGCGTCCGTCACAGCCACGCCGACGACCAGCAACAATGCTGTCAAGGCTCAGTCAACGGTTTCGTTCACGCTGTCCGGCACCACCAAGTCCGGCAAGGCGCCTTCAGTGACTGGCCTGACCGGCAGCCTCGGCGGCAAGTCCTGTACCGCCACGGCTCAGTGAGTGCCCTGCCGCAAAAGCTCTGCTCAGGCTGGTTCGAATCCCGTACAGCGTAAGTACAAACGGACCCGATTGGAACTCTGCCCCTTCGACGAAAGTCGATTGGGGCTTTTTTGCTTTTGAGTCAGTCAGGGTTTCAGGGCTGCCATTGGCACCAACACTCAACCACATCGGCTCCGCTTTTCATCTCCTGGGCAACCCATCCCATAAACAGGGGATGCGGCGACTCACACTTGCTGCGAGTCTCAGGGGGGTGTCATTTTGATTCCATTCAAAAAAAAGGTGAGCTTGATGTCGTCCACACTCAAAACCCGTGAGGCCCTCCTGGCCCTCGCCCTTACAGGCTGCATGGGTGCTGCGCAAGCGCAGTCCTCCTACGCCCTCACCAAGTTGAGCGAACCTTTTCTGGGCAAGCACGACATCTATGGAAACGCCGGACAAATCGACTCGCAAAACCGCGTCACAGCGACCGGACGCTACGTGTCGGGCTTTACCTTGTACAGCTGGGGCCAGAATCCTGGGTTCACCTACACCAATTATGTTTCGCGCTGGCCCGCGTCCACGGCCGCGTCCGTCAGCCCCAGCAAGCTGATCACCCAAGCAGGCTCCTTCAGTCACCAGTCCTCGGACGGCAGCAAAATCTTCCTCATCCTGTCAGCCAAACCTGGTCATTATTACGACACCGCGAAGCGCCAGTTTGTGGAAGTACCGGCGCCCGGCAACAGCGCGCATTGGGCTGTCAATGCCGTCAACGACAGCGGCGCCATGGCAGGCATTGACTATGACAATCAGGGCATCCCCTCCGCAACGGGGACACGCGCCTTGCGTTGGACGCCAGGCGCCGCCGCCCCTGAGGTTCTGCCGATGGGCAGCGAGTTCGACCGTTCTTCTGCCTCGTTCATCAATCGGGAGGGGGCCGTGGTTGGCAAAGTCGAAGAGGTCGGGGCCAGACTGTCGCGCGCGGTGGTATGGCGTGAATCCGGGGCTTTTGAAGTGCTGAACAATGAGCCGGATACGCTCTCAAGCCCTTTGGGCGTGACCGACTCGGGCGACGTGCTGATCTGGAAGGAGAAGGTCGGCACGTCTGAGTCAATCTATGCTGTCGTCAGCAATGGCGTGACCCAAAGCATCGCGGCCCCCAACCCCCGTGATCAGCTGTCTCGCATCACCATCAACGCCAACGGAGTGGTGGTGGGCACCGTCACCCAGCCCAGCGCACCTGAAGGCTTTCGGGAGCGGGGCTTCATCTGGAAGGACGGCGTGTTCACCGACCTCACGGCGTGGGTAACAGCCAAGAGCCTGAAACTGCCCCAGGGCGCCGTCATCTCGGCTGCATGGCAGATCAATGCGCAAGGCTCCATCTTGGCTTCGCTGCGGGAAGCCAATGGCACGACCTCCGTGGTTCGGCTGACGGCCAAGCCCTGATCAGGGCCCGGATTTCCGCTCGCCAGCTGAAAGCTCAGAACACGGGTAGACCGTCCTCCTGCGTGACCAGGAAGGCGGAGTACTTTCAATACCGTCAATAGCGGCCCATGTACACGGACTGAATGGCCAGTGTGTAAATCGCGGGAGAAAGGCTGTTCCCGATGTGGGTTCCAAACAGGGCAATCGCATGAAGCCGCCGGTCATTTTTCCGGCATACCGAGCACTGTTGCAAGGTAGGTTTTCTTCTTTGAAAGTCATGTCCAGCACCCAGTGGCAGCTATTCTCAATGGCCCAGTGCGCCCGGACCGCCAAGTTGAACTGCTTGGCGCTCAGAGGCAAGCTGCTGATGCAGTAACGCCGCTCGGAGCTGCATTGGCCTTTGTTCTTGCCATTGACAATCTCGCGTGTGCATTCAATGCGAGCGGTCCAGGCTGACATCGCTGCCTAGCACTTGCACCAGTTGGCCCGACTGGTTCGCATCAACAGGCGTTTTCCATTGCCTGCTTGTCCATGCTCAGCCTGCGAGACTGCTTGGATTGGCGCTACCCCGCCCCTGAAAGGGATCCGGCTTTGGCTGGCTTGTTTTGCAGCTGATCATCAATGGCCTGCAACAGCAGATCGGGATCGACGGGTTTGACCAGGAATGCGCTAAAGTTCGAAGAACCGGCACCGGGTCGCTGCTGCCCATAACCGGTCAAAGCGATCAGCGGAATGTGCCGCAGCTGCGCGGACTGCTTCAGTTCAGCGGCGATTTCGTAGCCGTCCCGGCGCGGCAGCCCGATGTCCATCACCACCACATCCGGCATGCTTGTGGCGGCCATCGCCAGGCCCTGATCACCATCCTGCGCTTCGACCACATGGTGTCCTGCAAAGCGCAACAGCTCTGCGGTGGCTTCCATGGTATCCACGTTGTCTTCAATCAGCAGAATCTTGCAAGCGGATCGCGTGGTGTCGCTCAGGGCACTTCGGGCAAGGTGGGGCGAAGGTATCAAGGGCCAGGTCACGGTGAAAGTGCTGCCCAGCCCTTCTCCGTCGCTGTGCACCTTGACTTCTCCATCATGAAGTTCAACCAGCTGCTTGACCAGCGCCAGCCCGATCCCCAGGCCGCTTTGCAAGTTCCCGCTGAGGGCCGGCCCCTGCAAGAAGGGCTCAAAGATGCGCGGCAACAATGCCGGACTCATGCCCATGCCAAAGTCTCTGATTTCAACGACGGCCAAAGTGCCGGATGCTTGGACACGAATGTGAAGTGCCTTGTCGACCGGCGAGTATTTCAAGGCGTTGGTCAACAAGTTGCTCAAGACCTGCTCGATCCGGACAATGTCGCCATCAAGCCAGACCTCCTCGGCCTCGACCACAAACCGGCGCCCTGCCCCACGGTCCGTGGCCTGCAGGGCCTCAATGCAATGGTGCAGGCATTCGGCCAGGTTCAAGGGCTGGCGTTCCAGCACGATCTTGCCCGACAGCATGCGGCTCACGTCCAGCAGATCATTGACGATGTGCCTCAGGTGCTTGCTCTGCCGCTGAATCATGCCGAGGTACTTCGAGTCAATGAGCTGAAGGTCCTGGCTTTTACCAAGGATGGCCGTCGCGCCCGCGATGGCGGAGAGGGGGTTTCTCAGCTCATGCCCCAGCAAAGCCAGGAACTGGTCCTTGGCCGCGTTTTGGGCCTGCGCTTCTTCGCGGGCCCTCGTCTCGATGTCGAGCAGGTGGAGCCTCTGTTGCGCCAGTTCCGCCTTGGCATGCCGATCGGCTTCCAGCAAACGCCCGGCCTCGGCCAGCGCATCGTTCAGCACGTTCACTTCGTGCACGGAGGTCCTCGCCACCTTCAGTTGGCGCTGATCGGTGGCCAGGCGCCTGGCGGCTGTGGACGCCGTGTTCATGGCCAGAATGAACTTGTGTGCCAGCACCAATGACGTGGCGGTGGCCCCCGCCAGTGCCAGCAGCACGCCCGCTGTCAGCAAGGCGACCGCCTGGCTGGCCGAGGCCTCGATGGACTGAACCGGAGCGGCCACCGCGATGGTCCAGCCTGTCAGATCCGAATGGGTGAAGGCGTCATAGGACTCGATCCCCTCGAGGGTGTTGTGGCGGATCAGCCCATCGTGCGACGCCGCCGCAGCCGCCACCAGTTCGGGCCGGGCCTGCTTGCCGAGCAGATTGGCTGCGTTTTTGCTGCGAGAGATGAACCGGCCCGAATGGTCAATGACCGCCACCACCCAATCGCGCCGCACTTCCGTCTGCAGAACAGCCTTTTTCCAGTGCTCAACCGAAAAGGCCTGCGCGACCACATATTGCCGACCACCGAATGCTTTGGTCGGCAGGTAGACGGTAGTGAGCAACTTGCCCGTGACCGGCCCCACAATCAGGTCCGTCACCAGGGGTCGCTGGGTGGCCAGCACCTGTGCCACGCGCTGGCGGGCGGCCGCGGGCGGCGGCGGCGTGCCAAAGGGCACCACGGTGTTGAGGACCTGGGTGCCTGTCTCGTCCAGCAGCAAGGTCCAGACATCCGGCGCTCGGTTGATGGCCAGGGCCTGGTCGTAAAACCCCCTCAGGTTGCCCGTTTGCAAGTGTTCGGACGCACCCAGCGCCGTCAGGGATCCCAGCGCGCGCTGCAGCTCGCCATCCACCATCAGAGAGGTGGCCCTCACGGTTTCATGCAGACCCTTGAGTGCCGCCAGCCGTTCGCCCTCACGCACCTTCTCGATGGCAATGGCCGCCGCCAGAAACCCGGGGATCAGCGCCACGGCCGCGACCAGAAATAGATGAGAGCGAATTCGCATGCGGCGATTATGAATTGGCAGGCCACTGTGACAGCACTTGCAGGAAGTCAACGGTACCATTGACGACCATCAGTTGTCGATATCAGGGAGAGCATCATGCGCGGGCGACACAGCCAAGCCGCCGTTCGGTCGGATTATTTCGGCAAACACTTGCGAGGGGACTACGGGCTGGCGCGGGCCTGCGCGCTACCTATCCAGGGCCGTCCTGGCGTTTGAGCCGATGGCCCTGTTGGTGTGGGGATGGTCCACCTTCGGCGCATTCATGTCGGCTTTCAAGCAGGGGGCCGGCCGTGGCAGCACATTGGCAGGTCGCGATGGTGAACGACCACCAACAGTTGGTGTTTGCCGGAGGCGTCAACGAAGGGGCCGCAGACGCGCTGGAGCAGGCGATTTTTTCCAAGCTTGGCACCGTTCACACGCTGGTGCTCGACTCTCCGGGCGGCTGGATCGGCGAGGGCCGACGCATGGCCGAGGTGGTCAAGGAGCACAAACTGAACACGCACTTTGAACAAGAATGCATGTCAGCCTGCACGCTGTTGGCTGGCCATGAACGCTCAGTATTGACCAGGTGACGATTGTGAGCCGCCCCAAGAACCAGCCCCTGGTTCAGCGGGATTTCGGGCGGAGCATGAGCCAGACGGTACCGTGCGCCGCCAAGCCAATCCCCCAGCCCCAGGCCACAATGCTGGCCCAATCGTGCTCGGCGGAGGTGGTCTGGTTGATGCGCCACAAGCCCACCACGACGATGACGTAAACCACAGCGTGGATGACGAAACTCAGTTGCAACAGACTTCGGTGACGGGCCATGACTGCGATCCAGGTTCAATGTTGAGGCCTGAACTTTAAGCCTCGCGGACCAGCCTGTCTCGCCTTTGCCCGCCACGGACTTGACTGGTGGCGCCATGGCGGCCATGGCGCCCGCCCAAAGGGCAAGATGTAAGCACATGATTGCAGGGCCCCGGCAAACTTAAAATCCGGCCGATCCAATAGGACAATGGACTACTTGCAACCAACCGCCATCTTCCCGATGGAAGCCCCATGACTCAAGAGAAAAGCCCTACGTCCGAAACGATCGCCGGATGGGATTCAACCCCCGTGGCAGGCAAAGGCATCAGGCTGCGCTTCCTCACCCAAGGGCAGAACAAAGGCCAACTCGAGTCCGGGGCCTGGGTCATGCTGAGCGCCAAGCAATGCCTGGCGTTGGCGGAAGAGCTTTTGCAAGAAGCGAAAAAGATCTAGTACGCGGCGCGGTCGGCCATCGGCGCCTGCCGGTTAGGCCGCCGCCCCCAGTGAATCGCCGGCAATTCCACGTACCTGTGCAGTAGCGCAGAAGCCACCAGGGTGCTTGGCACGACCACGAGCACTACCGTCGCCGCCGTGGGGGCCAAACCCATCCCGAATTGCGTCACGCACACCCAGGTCACCAGTTGCACGATGGGCATGTGAATCAGGTAGGTGGCGTACGACCGGTCGCCCAGCCAACGCGAAACCGGTGACGAGAACACCTGGGCAAAGGTCCACCGCGCGCCTTGGCTGACCGGGTCAGAGGCCGAGTCATTCAGCAGCATCATGCAGACAAAAGCCGCCCAGACCAGGATCGGCGTGGTGCCCGTGGCGTTCATCAGCAAGCCCGCCCCCAGCATCAACAAGGCCAGCGGAAACGCAGAGAGGGAGGCGTTGGCCTTGAGCAAAAACCTCGTGGCCATGCCCACCCCAAAGTAAAGCCCCGCCCCGGGCAGCACGCTGGGCAGCATGAACTCGCCAAACACACCGCGTGTGTACAGCACGTAAGCCCAGATCGCCGCCGCTGTCAAAGCGAACTGCCCCAGGCGGTGCATGGCCAAAGCCACCATCAGGGGCGCCACCAGGTAGAACTGCCACTCCAGCGACAGGCTCCACGCCGGCCCCAGGAACATGTATTGCGACTCGTACAGCACTTGGCTGGAAATGGCGCCATGCAGCATCGACAAGTGCGCGGCCAGGTGCCACAGAAAATCGCCGCTGGCCAGGCTCTCAGACTGCAGGAGCATGCGCTGCGTGGCGGGTGTCATCTCACCCCAAGGGTGCGACAGAAAGGTGTCAAAAGCCAGGTAGGTGCCGCCAATGCCAGCCAACAAGGCCACGGCGTAGACCGGATAGATGCGCAGAAAGCGGCGCACGATGTAACGCGCATAAGGCTCGCGCCGCTCCACCAGCAGGTGGGTGATGACGAAGCCGCTGAGGATGGTGAACACCATGACCGCGCAGTCCGCCAATTGCCCCAAAGGTTTGGCCAGCCAGGGCGCCATCTGGCTGAAGCCGGTGAACGACATGAGGTGACTGAACACCACGGCCCACGCCAGCCAGGCCCTGAGCCCTTCCAGTCCGCCAAACCGCCGCATCGTGCCCGCCCCCAGCCAAAGGGACGGATTTTAAAGCTCAGACCTCCGGCGGGTCCATGAAGCGCTGGAAGTGCCGGTGCTTGGCCATGGCCGCCTTGAACATGGCGGCCGTGGTGACCGCGTCCGCTGCCGTGCCCACGATGACGCCCGGATCGGGCTCACCCCATGGCAGGTCGGGCGAAGCCCCTGCCGCCTCCAGCAAAGTGGCACCTGCGCCCAGCACCAGGATGGGCTTGCAATGGCGGTACTGGTCACGCACAAACTCCAGGGCCGGCCCCACCCCGACCAGCGAGGCGATGGCCGCTTCGCCATCAGGGAGGACCACGGCGTCGTACAGCACCGCTGGCGAAGCTTCGAGCGTGATGTCCACGTGGATCGGCGTGCCGGCGATGGACTCGACGGCGCCCAATTTCACCCCCACGAAACGGGGCACAGCGCCTTCCTGGATCAGGGCGGTGTAGATGGATTTCAAGGATTCGGCCTCGACGCCATCCGCCACCAACAGGGCCACGCGGCGCGCCTTGATCGAGCCATCGCCTGGCCGGGCCATCAATGACAGCGGGGGCGACGGTTCATACACGGGCGCGGGCTCGTCCGTGGCCAAGGGCATGGGCGCAGGCACCAAAATGCCCAGGCCGGTGGCCACGCCCAGCGCCAGGTCGGGATCGACATTGGCCAGCATGGACACCACCCGTTCGCGGATGGCCTGGATTTGCACGCGGGTCAATTCGAAGCGGTAAGCCTTGATGATGTGCTCTTGCTCGATGGGCGTCTGGCTCTTCCAGAACAATGTGGCCTGGGCGTAATGTTCGGCAAACTTCTCGGGCTTGCCACGCACCTTGTCCTCGGCCACCCGCTCGGGGAAGGAGGTGAAGCCCGTCATGCGCCCTGCCTGGAAGGGGCAGCCGCCGCCCAGCGAGTTGGGCTCGTAGGCCACGCGGCCTCGGTGCACGGCCTGGCGGTGCATGCCGTCGCGCTGGTTGTTGTGCACCTGGTTGACTGGCGCGTTGATGGGGATCTCGTGAAAGTTGGCGCCGCCCAGCCGCGAGATCTGCGTGTCCAGGTAGGAGTGGATGCGGCCTTGCAGCAGCGGGTCGTTGCTGAAGTCAATGCCCGGCACGATGTGCGCGGTGCAAAAAGCCACCTGCTCGGTTTCTGCAAAGAAGTTGTCGGGGTTGCGGTTGAGCACCATCTTGCCCACGGGCGTGATGGGTATCAGTTCTTCGGGGATGAGCTTGGTGGGATCCAGCACGTCAAAGTCAAAATTCTCGGCCTGGTCCTCGGTGAAAATCTGCAGGCCCAACTCCCATTCGGGGAAGGCACCGGCCTCGATGGCCTCCCACAAGTCACGGCGGTGAAAGTCGGCATCGGCCCCAGCGATCTTGACGGCCTCGTCCCAGTCCAGCGAATGGGTGCCCGCCACGGGGCTCCAGTGAAACTTGCAGAACACCGACTCGCCCGCTTGGTTGATCAGGCGGAAGGTGTGCACGCCAAAGCCCTGCATCATCCGGTAGCTTCGCGGGATGGCGCGGTCAGACATCTGCCACATCAGCATGTGGGTGGATTCGGGCATCAGCGACACAAAATCCCAGAAGGTGTCGTGCGCCGACGAGGCCTGGGGCATGGCGTGGTGCGGTTCAGGCTTGACGGCGTGGACCAGGTCGGGAAACTTCATCGCGTCTTGAATGAAGAAGACCGGGATGTTGTTGCCCACCAGGTCCCAGTTGCCTTCGTCGGTGTAGAACTTGACGGCGAAGCCCCGCACATCGCGCACCGTGTCAGCCGAACCGCGCTCACCCGCCACGGTTGAAAAACGCACGAACACCGGCGTGCGCTTGCCCGCCTCTTTGAAAGGTGCGGCTTTGGTGACGGCCGCCAGGGGTTTGTAGCACTCGAAGTAGCCGTGGGCGGCAGAACCCCGTGCATGCACCACGCGCTCGGGGATGCGCTCGTGGTCAAAGTGGGTGAGCTTCTCGCGCAGGATGAAGTCTTCCATGGCGGTCGGACCGCGCAGACCCACCTTGAGCGAGTTCTGGTTGTCGGCAATGGCCACGCCCTGATTGGTGGTCAGCACCTGGCCGCCCGAGTCCACGCGCACGCGGTCAAGCGAGCCCACCGTGGGGTTGTGCCCGGCAGGTGCTTGGCCCGCGCCCACCTTGTCCGACACCGCACTTTCGCTCACGGTGCTGGCGGTGGCCAGTGGGGTGCTCGGTGCGGTGGACTGGCCTTGTGGCGGCTCGGCAGCCGCTTCACCGTGCTCGGCGGGCTTGTTCTCGTTCCAGACCACGGCCGCTGCCAGCTCGGCCGATGCGCTGACCTTGTTGACCAGGTCAGGCAGCACCGGTTCCGTGGCTTTGGAGGCCTTGGGCGGTGGGGTCGTGGAAGGGCCCGCCACCGTGGCGAGGGTGGAGCCGAGATTCATCTCAATCTGGGGGGGAGTGATCTTGCGCGTTGCCATGGGTCTCTTTCCTGGTCAAAGTGGGGGGGCCAAAAACAAGAGATCAAGAGGCAATCGGGGTGCCAGTGCAGAGTGCCCTCTCCTCTGCTTCACTGGGCAGGCGCTTTAAAGCCGCTTGGCGTAAAGCTTGCTGCAAGTTCGGGTTTACCATGGGCAAAAATTCACTCATGCACCAATCTTTGGCAAACCTCATGCAAGACACCCCCGACCACACGCAGCCCCTGTCCAGAATCCATTTGATCGGCGGCGAAAAAGGTGGGGTCGGCAAATCGATGGTCTCGCGCCTGCTGGCCCAATATTTCATCGACCAGCAGTTGCCCTTCGTCGGCTTTGACACCGACCGCTCGCACGGGGCCCTGCTGCGCTTTTATGCGGGCTTCGCATCGCCAGTGCTGATCGACCGCTACGAGGCCCTGGACCACATCGTCGAAACCGCCATCGAGAACCCAGGCCAACGCGTGCTGGTGGACCTGGCCGCGCAAACGCACGAACCCTTGGTGAAGTGGATGGAAGAGTCGGGCGTGCTGGACATGGCCGTTGAATCCGGCTTCAAGCTCACCTACTGGCACGTGATGGACTCGGGCCGCGACTCGGTCAACCTGCTGACCCGGCTGCTGGACCGCTTCGGCTCACGCCTGAACTACGTGCTGGTGCAGAACCAGCTGCGCGGTGATGACTTCAGCCAGCTGGAAAAATCAGGGCAGCTTGAACGCGCCTTGGGCCTGGGCGCCAAAGTGGTCGCCATCAAGCACCTGCACGACAACGTGGTGCAAAAAATCGATGCCAACAACGCGAGCTTCTGGGCGGCCAAAAATGCTGGCGATGCCAGCAGCCTGGGCCTGATGGAGCGGCAGCGGCTCAAGACCTGGCTGCAACACGCCTATGGCGAACTGGCCAAAGCCGACGCCTGAACTGGTGAAGCGACTCAGGCCGTGGGCCTGACCTGCATGGCCGCCAGGCTTTGGGTGCCGACCACGATCATCCGCACCATCGTCACCAGCTGAGCGGTCAGCTCTTCCTGCTTGTCAGGCGGCATGTCCATGGCGGAGGCCCCCATGGTGAACACCAGTCGGGTGATGGCTTTCGCGGTCAGGGCGGGCTCGAACAGACCGGTCTGGTTGGCGGCTGCCAGGCGGATCAGGTCAAGCCGCAACTCCTCTTCAAAAAAATGAAGTTCGCGCTCGACCGCTTCCTTGTAGGCATCGGAGCCGACCGTGCCTTCGCACAGCAAGATGTGCAGCAACTTGTCGTCCGCGCGAAGCTGATCCATGAAGGCATGGATGGAGCCGGCCACTACGCTTTGCTCGGCCGTGGCACGGTGCCGGGCTTCGCCAATGATCTGGCGCAGTGAGCGCCCTGCCAAGTCGATCAAGGCCACAGCCAGCTCGTCCATGTCGCGAAACTGGCGGTAAAAACTGTTGGGCGCGATGCCGGCCTCGCGGGCCACTTCACGCAAGCTGAGCGATGACACGCTGCGGTGCGGGCCCACCAGCTTCAAGGCGGCCGCGATGATGTCCTCTCGGGAAATCACGGCTTTGCGTCCCAGGGCATGCACAGCAGGTGCCGCGCCTGGCAAGGTTTCCCGAAGGTCTAAGGACGTGTCCAAGGTGGTCAACGCGCTTTTGTGAAAGTGAGGGATTATACCGCCCAACATTAATATACAACCGTATAGACAAACGTTCAGAATTCACTACAATTCGCTCAAAGTCTGCATTTGGAGACCCCTTGATCGCCCCTTCCAACGACACCGCCCTGAGCCGCCTGATGGGCCCCTTGGTCAAACCGTCCGTGTTTGATTTCTGGGCCGGACACCTCAACTCCGCCTGGTCCTGGGAGCGCCCCCTGGCGCGCGTGGTGGCCCGGCGCATCGAAGCCCAGGGCACCGTCACCCTGGACCTGAAGGCCAACCGCCATTGCGGGGCCATCCAGCCTGGGCAGCACATCAACGTCAGCACCGAGGTCAATGGTCGGCGAATCACGCGCAGCTACAGCCCTACCCGCCTTTCGCGCTCGGGCAAGCGCCTGTCCATCACCATCAAACAAGTCGATGGCGGCAAGCTCAGCCAGCACCTGTGCCGTCAAACGCAGGTGGGCGATGCCCTGGAAATCGGCCCAGCATTTGGCGACATGACCTTGCCCCAGGGCGGCGCCCAGCAAACCGATCCACGCCTGTTCCTGGCGGCGGGCAGTGGCATCACGCCCTTGATGAGCCTGACCCGCGCGCTCGATCAGGTCGGCCTGACGCAGGACCTGACCTTGGTCTACTGGGCCCGCACCCGCGCAGAACTGTGCTTCGTGGCCGAGTTGCGCGCCCTGGCCGTCCGGCAGCCACACTTCAAGGTTCACTTTGTGCTGACCCAGGAATCCCAGCGCTTGAATGGCGAACTCGCCGAGCGCCTGAACGCCGAATTGCTGGCCACCCTGGTGCCCGACCTGGCCCAACGCCGTGTTCACGCCTGCGGCCCTGCTGGCTTCGTGGACACCGCTCGCTCGCTGAGCCTGGGCCACGCGCGTTCATTCTTGGGCGAAGCCTTCACGCCGCCGCCCCCCCTCGCGGCCACCGACGCCGTCGGCACAGTGCGCATCAACCTGGCCTTGAGTGGCCGCACGATCGAAGTACCCACCGGGCAAGCCCTGCTGCCCGCCCTGGAAGCCCAGGGCCTGAGCCTGCCTTCAGGTTGCCGCATGGGCATCTGCAACACCTGCGCGTGCGGCAAGCAAACCGGCGTCACCCAGAACCTGCACACCGGTGACAAGGAAGACATCCCCACCACGGCCTTGCGCTTGTGCATCAGCCGCGCCTGCACCGACCTCACGCTCGACCTTTGAAGAACCCTGATCCAGCATGACTTCATCCAAATCCCTGAGCCGCCCCCTGAACGACGAAGAATTGAAGCACTTCGGTGCCGAGATCGATGCCCTGCGCGCCCGCACCGTGGCCGACCTGGGCGAGCGCGATGCGCGCTACATTCGCCGCGTCGTCAAGGCCGTCAACTACCTGGAAGCCGGTGGCCGCCTGGTGCTGATGGCCGGGCTGTTCCCTCCGGCTTTTGTGCTGGGCACCTTGATGCTGGGCCTGTCCAAGATCATCGAGAACATGGAAGTGGGCCACAACGTCATGCACGGTCAGTACGACTGGATGGGCGACCCCAGCTTGACCGGCAAGACCTATGAGTGGGACATCGTTGGCACGGCCGACAGCTGGCGCAAGACCCACAACTTCCGCCACCACACCTACACCAATGTGCACGGCATGGACGACGACATTGGCTACGGCCTGCTGCGCCTGTTCCCCGAGCAAAAGTGGAGCCCCTTCTTCCTGTTTCAGCCGCTGATCGCCATCATCTTCGCGTTGCTGTTTCAGTGGGGCGTGGCCATCCAGGACCTGCGCCTGGGCCGCTACTTCATGGGCAAGATGAGCGGCAAACAACTGGGCGAACAGTTCAAGCCCGTGGGCAAGAAAATGCGCTACCAACTGGTCAAGGACTACGTGATCTTTCCGCTGCTGGCAGGCCCCTTCTATTTGCCGGTGCTGCTGGGCAATCTAATCGCCAATGGCATGCGCAATGTGTGGACCTACAGCATCATCTTCTGCGGCCACTTCACCACCGATGTGGAGACCTTCCCGCGCAGCATCGTGAAGAACGAAACACGGGGCCACTGGTACGCGCGTCAGATCAAGGGATCGTCCAACCTCAAAGGCGGGCGCCTACTGAACTTGATGTCGGGCAACCTCAGCTTCCAGATCGAACACCACCTGTTCCCCGACCTGCCAGCCAACCGCTACGCGGAGATGGCGCCTGAGGTGCAAAGCATCTGCGCGCGCTATGGTCAGCACTACAACACGGGCTCGTTCGCCCGTCAGTTTGGCCAGGTAATTTGGCGCATCCTGCGCCACTCCCTGCCCAGTCGGCCCAAAGCCGCCGTGCCCACGGGCGAACTGGCCATGGACCAGTCCTGACGTGATCAGAAGCGGTACTTCAGGCCCACGGTAGTCAAGTCCACATCCTTGCGGCCATCGCCCGCGAACTTCAGATCGTGGCGCTCCCAATCCAGCGTGGCACTCCAGTTGCGCGTGAAGTCAAAGCTCAAGCCTGCGCCGTAGGCCAGCCCAAAAGCATCCTCGGAACCTGAAGGTGCCACCAGGCCCACCACGGGCTGGCTCTTGGTGAAGCCATAGGTGGCACCGACCTTGCCCACCAGGGTGAACATGGGGCCCAAGGGCACGAAGCCCGTCAGCATGGCATTGACACCGCGGGCTTTTTGCTGACCGCCATTGCGGTCAGCATCACCCCACTGGATGTAGCCCAGCTCAATGCCCAGGTAAGGGTTGAACATGCCACCCGTGTAGATTTTGCCGGAGGTGTCCGGATCTTCACAGCTCAAACCAGCCACACACGATGTGTTCAGTTCGCCCCGGCCAATGCTGGCACCCACATAGCCAGAGGTGGTGTAAGGCAACCAGGAATGGCGCAACTCACTTGCCGTGGGGCCGCTGTCGGGGCCTTGGCTTTGCGCCATTGCGGGTGCCGCCATGGCGATCGACAGCAACGCGGCAGTCGATGCAGTGGCAAGCTTGAATTTGACGTGGTTAGCGGACGTTTTTCTCATGCGTGTTCTCCTGTAATGATGGAATGCACCATCACATGGCAAACCTCGTGCCTTCGTTGGCGCAGCATTCAGAGCTGACACAGTTCAACGCGCCGAGCGGTATCTCGTTTGCTGGAGTCGGTCATGCCCCCAACCGGAGACTCCCATGAGTGTCACTGACCGCCTTTGGCCGAACGGCCCAGTAGACCTGCCCCCAGAGGCAGGGAACGTCACGGCGTCACGCTTCGAGCCTGATGAGCAATGGATTCAACAAGCGCATGCCGAGCTCCAGAAAGCGGCGCTGTGGCGATGGTTTGCCACGCACCTGGAAGACCCACGCGATGCCGTGCCGCACAGCGAAAATGATGACGACTATCTGTGGGGTGACGACGAACCTGTCCTGGCCGACCAGGCGTTGAATGAACGGTTCGGCTCGTTGGTTCCTAAAGCCGTCATGCGCGAAGTACTGACCGCCATCCGGGACGAGGTCGGCAACGAATGGGCCCTCAAACGCCTCGACAAGGCTGGCGGCTGAACCTTGCAGGGTTTACTGCAAGGCTTGCCAATCACTGCGGCGGATCGCCTCAAAGAGGTGGTGCGGGACCGGATTTGGCGCCAGGCAGCAACGTTTCTTTGTCGGAATCCGGGCGTGGTGACCCAGGCTTCTTGTGCCCACTTTCCTGCGTGGCATCGATCTCGGTGAGGTTTGAGTCGGGCACTGGTGTCCCCCTGTCTTGGGCAGTCCCCTCGTTGCGAGGCGTGCCGGGGCCGTGGCCCACGCTGACGGAAGTGGTCATGATCGCGTCCTTCAAACATGTGTTGCTGAGCTTCAGCCCAGCAAGGCACGTTCCCGTGGTCAGGAAACCTGTTCGGGCGTGGGCGCGGTGACGAGTCGCAACTCGTCCACGGTGTAACCCTCTTTGGTCAGGGCTTCGCGAATCCAGGGGGGTTGGGAGCCTTCACCATTCCAAGTGTCACCTGTGCGCGGATGCTGGTATTTGGGCCCCGCCGGCGCCGCCGGTGGCTCTACTTTGCGAACGATCGTCTCAAGCTCTTCGATGCCCAATTCATCAGGCGATATTTGCCAAAAATCGAGGAGTTTCCTGATCGAACGCAGTACTGCTTCTTGTTCTGCGGTCAACATGGTTTTTTCAAAATGGCATCAGGTCTAGGGTGTTATGTTGGTATTCAAACATTGAATGGAAAATCAATCAGGGTAATTATTCACGCAGATTCAACATGCGGTCAATTTCAGAAAATAACTGAACCACGTTCAGTGGTTTGGTGAGGTAGACATCAAACCCGGCGCGCTGGGCCTTGGCCACATCACTGGGCATGGCGTTGGCGCTCAGCGCGATGAGTGGAATGTGCCGCGTGGCCGGGTCACCCTTCAAACGGCGGCACAACTCTATCCCGTCAATGCCCGGTAAATTGATGTCGATTACCGCCAGATCAGGAGGGTTGGCGCGAGCCATTGCCAAACCTTGCAAACCATCCGTGGCCACCTCGACCCGGTAACCGGCCTGCAGGGCCATCACCCCGACGAACAATTCCACGTTGGACGGATTATCCTCGACATAGAGCAACCGGCTCTCGGCTTTCACCCCTGGCAGTGCAAGGGAATTGCCATCGGCCACGGCCAGCTTCTCCGCCACACCGGCTGGCGGCGTGGCCGCTTTGAGGTGGACTCGGAACATCGACCCTTGACCGGGCGCGGATTCCACCGTCAATTGCCCCCCCATCAACTCAACCAGCCGACGCGTGATCACCAGGCCAATGCCCGTGCCCTGGATGACCTCACCCTCGGTTTCGAACCGCGTGAAAGGCTGAAACAGGCGCTCCAGCTGCTGCGGCGTCAGCCCACGGCCGGTGTCGCTCACGACCAGAACGACCTGCCCTGACTCACCCGGCTCCACCGTGACCGTCACCGTGCCCTGGTAGCGGTTGTACTTGACCCCGTTGGACAACAGATTGCTCAGTACCTGCTTGAGCCGCTTGCGGTCGGCCAGCACCCAGTGGGTCTGGCCGGGTGTGCTGCGGTTGAGCAGCACCACATTGCGCTCCACGGCCACCGGGCCGACCATCTCCAGCGTCTCTTCAATCACCAGGCCCAGGTCCAGGGACTCCATGGAGGTGCCCACCGCGCCCGCCTCGATGCTGGCCAGGTCCAACACTTCGTTGATCAACTCCAGCAGGTGCCAGCCAGCCGCTTCAATCTGGCGAACCTTGTGCAGATCGGCATCGCTCAGCGGGGGTTTGGCCAGGCTCAGCAATTGGGCAAAGCCCAGGATGGCATTCAGGGGCGTGCGCAACTCGTGGCTCATGCCAGAGAGGAATTCGGTCTTGGCGCGACTGGCGTGCTCGGCTTCGTCCTTGGCATGCTGCAGCTCGTTGGTGCGCAATTGCACGCGCCGCTCAAGTTCATCATTGGCCGCGCGCAACTCCTGCTCGGCCATGATGTAACGCGTGACGTCGTTGATCACCGTCATGCCCGCGTAAGGCGCGGCCTCACCCTCGCGGAAGAGCGGCGACACGTTCACTGAGCCCCAGATGCTGGTGCCATCGCTGCGCAGGATCCTTATCAACTCGCCACGCACCGGCTGACGGCTTTCCATCATGCGCTGAAAGGGCAATTCATGAGGAGCGTACTCGCTGCCATCGGGCCTGAACTGCCGGATGCCATAACGGACCGGGTCACCCGTGGCTGTCACGGCCGTGGCCTGCTCGCGGGTCACGCCATACAGTGCCAGGGCCGAATCGTTGAAGTCAAGCAACTTGAGGTCGCGCTCGCGCACCACCATGCCCTCGGCCAGGGTATCGATCAGCAGGCGCAGGTAGGACTCTTTCTCTTTCAGCGACTTGACTTGGGCACGCACCGCCAACGCCATGCGATTGAAACTTTCGGACAGCTGACCCAGCTCATCGTCGCGCCGCTTTGAGAGCATGCGCGGGGCATCACCGGCCTCGATGGCATCGGTGGCCATTTGCAGGTGCCGCAAAGGCCGGTTGATCTGACGCTGCACGATCCAAGCCAACAACAGCAACTCGGCCAGCAGCGCCAAAGCGCCGAGCAACACCACGTTGCGGGCCGCGTTGGTGGCCAGTTGGTCCACCACCTGGCGCGGGTACACGGTGACCGAGTACCAGTTGGGTCCGGCAATGTGGGCGATGCCCAGCACCAGGGCATGGTCGCTGGTTTCTCTCACCAGAGGTGAGTGGCCCGCGTGCTTCACCTGCTTGTAAATCTCGGCCAACACCGGGTCTTGCAAGGCATTGAGTTTGAGTTCGCCTTTAGACGCCCTGATTTTGTCCATCAAGTGCGGGTGCGCAATGAGCTCCCCCTTCTCCGTGAGGATCAGGCTGTAAACCCCTGGGGTGTCTTGCTGAATGGTGCGGGCAATCAGGGCGTCTATGGAGACATCCTGGCTAGCCAAGCCGACCCATTGACCGGCCACATCAATGGGCGCGACTGCCGAGACCATCCAGGTGCGGGCCTTGTCGTCAAAGTACAAGTCCGTCCAGGTGGTGGAGCGTTTTGGATTGAGGCCTAGCGAGGCCCGCCGCACGGACGGCTCATCCACATCGGTGGTGTCCTTGTCCACCAGCCGCCCCCAGTTCACGCTGGGCGAATACATGATGATGCCCTTGCCCTGCAACGCGATGTAGGCCGAGTAATAGCGCTCGGTCATCAACGGGCCCCATTCGCGCAGTAAATCGAAGGCGCTCATCACCTGACGGCGCAGCAAAGCATCGTGTTCGACCCCGACCAACAGGCCCATGCTGGGCAATCGGTGGTGGTCGTCGCGCTCAGGGCGGATGCGCGTCACGCCATCTCTGTCTCTCGCAAACCAGGCGTTGAACTCGGCCTGCGGGTCGGCGTCGCCCATGGCACGCAGGCGTTCCAGCCAGGCGTCGCGCAAACGCAGTATGTTGTCCTGCGCCACCTCAAAAGGTTGGGCATCCAGTTCTGCGCGTGCGGCTAAAACTTCTTGCAGGTTCTTGGCGGTCAATGCGCGCACATCCTGCACGGTGTCCCGGTAGATGAGGGCGGTCGTCAAGCCAGTCCCGACCGCCATCAGCAGCCCTACCTGCAACAACACCCGACTCGAAAGGCTCAAGCTCATCTTGATTTGGCTTTCCGGCTGAACGCCATCTCTGCATGCCATTCTGGTACATCACACGCTTTGGTTGCCGCAAATGTGAGTGGGGAAGACCCTTAAGGTCTATCCGGTCTAGACTCTTTGCCATGAAGCTAGCGCTGTTGTCAGACTTACACGCCAATCGCCAGGCCACGGAGGCCGTGTGGGCCCATGCCCAGGAAGAAGGCATTGACCAATTGGTATTGCTGGGCGACTACGTCGACTATGGCGCCGATCCAGTCTGGGCCGTTGACTTTGTGCGAGACCAAGTCAGGCAAGGGGCCATCGCTGTGCGGGGCAACCACGATGACGCCATCGATGGTCACGGCAGCGCCGACCTGGCGGGCCATGTGATGCCCTCGTTGGAGTGGACGCGCCGACAGCTGAGCCCTGATCAACACGTTTTTCTGACCTGTTTGCCATTGACGGCCACCGTGGGCCCTTGCCTGCTCACGCATGCCAATGCGCACGATCCCGTCAATTGGGGCTACATCCATGGTCGGCTGGAGGCCACCCGCAGTTTGTGCGCCACCGATCAGCGTTTCGTGTTTTGCGGGCACATGCACCAACCCTGTCTGTACCACCTGACCGGCGCTGGCAAATCGGGCGAATTCAACCCCGTGGCGGGCGTGCCGATCGAGTTGTCCCCAGCGCGCCGCTGGCTGGCCATCCCCGGTTCGGTGGGGCAACCCCGAGATGGGAACCCTGCCGCTTGCTACGCCCTGTTCGACACCGACAGCGAAACCTTGACCTTTCACCGCGTGCCTTATGACCACGAGGAAGCCGCCCGGCGCATCATCGCAGCGGGCTTGCCGACCCACCATGCCGAAAGGCTGAAGCATGGGCACTGAATCGACTCGGCTCGAAGCCGGTCAGGTCATCGATGGCTTCCGGTTGGACGAGCGCCTGCACCAGGGTGGCATGGCGCACTTGTGGTCGGTGACCGCCCTGAACGGCGAGCCTGCCGATGTGCCCCTGATCATGAAGGTGCCCCGCATCAAGGGTGGTGAGGACCCCGCCACCATCGTGGGCTTCGAGGTGGAGCGGATGATCATGCCGCGCTTGAGCGGCCCTCATGTGCCCCGCTTCGTGGCGCGGGGAGACTTCACCAAGCAGCCCTACATCGTCATGGAACGCATTGGCGGCGACACCTTGCGGCCGCGGCTGCTGCAAGCGCCCTTGCCCGTGGACGAGATCGCCCGCCTCGGCGCCAGCGTGGCGCAGGCTTTGCACGCCCTGCACTCCCAGCACGTGGTGCACCTGGACATCAAACCCAGCAACATCATGTTCCGCGAATCTGGCGAGGCGGTGCTGGTGGACTTTGGCTTGTCGCGCCACGACCAGTTGCCCGATCTGCTGGAAGAAGAGTTCACCTTGCCGATGGGCACCGCGCCCTACATGTCACCCGAGCAAGTGCAGTTTGTGCGCACCGACCCGCGCAGCGACCTGTTCGCGCTGGGCGTGATGATGTACCACCTGGCCACTGGCGAGCGGCCCTTTGGCCAGCCCACCACGGTGGTGGGCTTGCGCAAGCGCCTGTACACGGAGCCCATGCCGCCCAGAGCCTCTCGCCCAGACCTGCCGGCCTGGTTCCAGGAGGTGGTGCTGCACTGCCTGGAGGTCGACCCCGACAGCCGTTATCAGACCGCCGCGCAATTGGCGTTTGATCTTCAGAACCCCGACCAGGTGGCCTTGACAGGCCGCGCCGCGAAGCTGATCAAGGCCGGGCCCATCACCACCTTCGGCCGCTGGTTCAAGGCCATGGGCGCAGAGCCCAAAGGCGACATCACCGCCACATCGCAGATCGACCGCAGCCCCATCATCATGGTGGCCATTGGCTTGAAGTCCAGCCCGCTGGAACTGCAGCAGAAGCTGCTGACCACCGTGGGCCGCATCCTGCAGATCGAACCCAAGGCCCGGCTGGCTTGCGTCAGCATCATGAAGACCAACCGGGTTGGCATGGACAAGCTGACCGATGACGCAGGCAACAGCCTGCACGTGCAGCAACTGGTGGCCATCAAGCATTGGGCCAGGCCGCTGCAGCAATCTCTGAAAATGGAAGACCAGCGTTTGACCTTCCATGTGCTGGAGGCGCCCGACACGGCGGCGGCCATCGTGGAGTTCGCCACGCGCAACCAGGTCGACCACATCGTGATGGGCGCGCGCGGCAACTCGGCCTTGCGGCGCTACCTGGGCAGTGTGTCGGCCCAGGTGGTGGCCGAGGCGGAATGCTCGGTCACCGTGGTGCGGGTCTTGCCTTTTTAGCCTTCCGGTTAAAGCGGCAGCACCCTCATCACCTTTTGCATCCCATCGACGGGCTTGCCCTTGCGAGCCCGCTTGCCGATGTGGGCCACATAGCCTGAGTTGCGCACGTCTTCTTCCTTGTCCTTGCCGCCCCGGCCTGAGCCGATCACCTTGACGCCGTTGTGCGCCGTGGTCACCGAAATCAGCGGATCCTTTTTGGCATCGACTTCCATCAAGGTCAGGCCACGGCCGCCATTGGATTGCAGCTTGAGTTCGTCCAAAGCGAACACCAGCATGCGGCCACCTTGCGCCAAGCAGGCCACTTGCGTGTGACCAGGCTGCACCAGCACGGGCGGCAGCACAACATCGCCTTCATCCAAAGTCAGGAAGCCCTTGCCGCCCTTCTGGCGAGTGATGAGGTCGCCCATCTTGGCCAGCAGGCCGAAGCCGCCGGTGTTGGCCAGCAGCAGGCGTTGGTCCACGGCACCCGCCAGGTAATGCACCGGCTGCGTGCCTGATTCGAGTTCGATCATGCTGGTGATGGGCGAGCCATCGCCACGCGCGCCCGGCAAGGCGCTGACCTGCAGGCTGTAGACACGGCCATTGCTGCCGATGACGATCATCGGATCCACGGTGCGGCATTCCATCGTGCCGTACAGGCCATCGCCCGCCTTGAAGGCGAAGCTGGCGGGGTCGTGACCATGGCCGGTGCGCGCGCGCACCCAACCCTTTTGGCTGACCACCACGGTCACGGGTTCGTCGACGACCTTGACCTCGGCCACGGCGCGCTTCTCGGCCTGGATCAGGGTACGACGCTCGTCACCAAACTGCTTGGTATCGGCTTCAATTTCCCTGATCACCGTGCGCTTGAGCACGCTGGGGTTGTCGAGGATGTCGCGCAGCTTGGCTTCTTCGGTGCGCAGTTCGGCCAGCTCCTGCTCGATCTTGATCGCTTCCAACCGGGCCAGTTGGCGCAGGCGGATGTCGAGGATGTCGTCGGCCTGGCGGTCGCTGAGCTTGAAGCGTTCGATCAGCGCAGCCTTGGGCTCGTCGCTCTCGCGGATGATGCGGATCACCTCGTCGATGTTGAGCAGGACGAGCTGACGGCCCTCCAAGATGTGGATGCGGTCGAGCACCTTGCCCAGACGGTGGCTGGTGCGGCGGGTGACGGTCTCCATGCGGAAACCGATCCACTCCAGCAGCACTTGGCGCAGGCTCTTCTGCGTGGGTCGGCCATCGGCGCCCACCATCGTCATGTTGATCGACGAAGAGGTCTCCAGGCTGGTGTGGGCCAGCAAGGTGGTGATCAGTTCCTGCTGCTCCACCGTGCGCGTCTTGGGCTCGAACACCAGGCGCACGGCCGCGTCTTTGCTGGACTCGTCGCGCACGGCATCCAGCACCGACAGCACGGTGATCTTCAGCTGGGTTTGCTCGGCCGTCAGGGCCTTCTTGCCGGTCTTGACCTTCGGGTTGGTCAGCTCTTCAATCTCTTCCAGCACCTTTTGCGAGCTGGTGCCATGCGGCAACTCGGTGACCACCAACTGCCACTGACCACGCGCCAGATCCTCGATCTTCCAGCGCGCGCGCACCTTCAGGCTGCCCCGGCCTGTGCGGTAGGCATCCTGGATGTCCTGGGGGCTGGAGATGATTTGCCCACCGCCCGGGAAGTCTGGCCCCTGGATGTGCGTGTACAGCTCTTCGTCGGGCAGCTTGTCGTTCTTGATCAAGGCCACCGTGGCCGCGGCCACTTCCCGCAGGTTATGGCTGGGGATCTCGGTGGCCAGGCCCACGGCGATGCCGCTCGCGCCGTTCAGCAGCACGAAAGGCAAGCGCGCGGGCAACTGCTTGGGCTCTTCAAACGAGCCGTCGTAGGTGGGGACGAAATCCACCGTGCCCATGTCGATCTCATCGAGCAGCAGGCGGGTGATGGGCGCCAAGCGTGCCTCGGTGTAGCGCATCGCGGCAGCGCCATCGCCGTCGCGTGAACCGAAGTTGCCCTGGCCGTCGATCAGCGGGTAGCGCAGCGCGAAGTCTTGCGCCATGCGCACCATGGCGTCATAGGCAGCGCTGTCGCCGTGCGGGTGGTACTTGCCCAGCACATCGCCCACCACGCGGGCGCTCTTGACGGGCTTGGGGCCAGTGTTGCCTGCAAAGCTGAGGCCCATCCGGTCCATCGAGTACAGGATGCGGCGCTGGACCGGCTTCTGGCCATCGCACACATCCGGCAAGGCGCGGCCCTTGACCACGCTCAGGGCGTATTCCAGGTAGGCGCGCTCGGCGTAGTGCGACAGGGTCAGGGATTCGCTGTCGTCCGCTGGGGGCGGAGGCGGCGGTGGGGGAAAGTCCATGGTTTGCTGGGTCATCTTGGTGTGGTCGAAACCAGTCGGTATTTATTCATGTCAGACAACGCTGACAGGCAAAGCAGACAAGGCCGATGGCTTGAACTAAGGTTTGCGGTCACAGTCATGTTCATCTCAATTGGCAAGGCGGTACTCGCATGAACAGCATCAAAATCCTCGCCGTGGCGATCATCGTTGCGGGCATCCTGGGTCTCACCTATGGCGGCTTCAGCTACACCAAGAACACGTCGGCCGTGAAGCTTGGGCCGCTGGAGTTGAACGTCAAGGAAAAAGAAACGGTCAACATCCCCTTGTGGGCGGGCATCGGCGCCATCGTGGTCGGTGGGCTGTTGCTGGTGGGCGGTGGCCGCAAGGTCTGATTCAAACGTCGATGTCGACCTCGTCGCCGTGCAGCTCCATGAGTTCGCGGCGCGAGGCGGCTTCGCCCTTGCCCATGAGCTTGTTGAATGAAACTTCGGTCAAGCCGAAACCGGGCTCACCATAGGCCACGGGAAGCAAGCGGCGGGTGTCGGGGTTCAGGGTGGTGTCCCACAGCTGCTCGGCGTTCATCTCGCCCAAGCCTTTGAATCGACTGATGGACCAAGTGCCTTCGCGGCAACCTTCCTTGCGCAGCTTGTCCAGCGTGGCGGTCAACTCGCCTTCATCCAGTGCATACAGCTTGGCGGCGGGCTTCTTGCCCCGCGCGGGCGCATCCACCCGGAACAAGGGCGGGCGCGCGATGTAGATGTGGCCGGTCTCGATCAACTTGGGGAAGTGCCTGAAGAACAGCGTCAGCAAGAGCACCTGGATGTGCGAGCCATCGACATCGGCGTCTGAGAGGATGCAGACCTTGCCGTAGCGCAGGCCCGACAGATCAGGCGAATCGTTGGGGCCATGAGGATCAACCCCGATGGCCACGGAAATGTCGTGGATTTCGTTGTTGGCGAACAGGCGATCGCGCTCAACCTCCCAGGCGTTGAGCACCTTGCCGCGCAGAGGCAGGATGGCCTGGGTCTCTTTGTTGCGGCCCATTTTGGCGCTGCCGCCAGCCGAATCACCCTCCACCAAAAATACTTCGTTCAGGCTGAGGTCGCGGCTCTCGCAATCGGTCAGCTTGCCAGGCAACACGGCCACGCCGGAGCCCTTTTTCTTCTCGACCTTTTGGCCAGCCTTCTGGCGAGCCTGGGCCTGTTTGATGACCAGCTCGGCCAGCTTCTTGCCATGGTCCACGTGCTGGTTCAGCCACAACTCCAGGCTGGGCCTGACGTAGGTGGTGACCAGGCGCAGCGCGTCGCGGCTGTTCAGGCGCTCTTTGGTCTGGCCCTGGAACTGCGGGTCGAGCACCTTGGCGCTGAGCACAAAACTGGCGCGCGAAAACACGTCGTCGGGCATGAGCTTGACGCCCTTGGGCATCAGGCTGTGCATCTCGATGAAGCCCTTGATGGCGTTGAACAGACCGTCTTTCAAACCGGCCTCGTGCGTGCCGCCCGCCACCGTGGGGATCAAGTTGACGTAGCTTTCGCGCATGGATGCGCCTTCTTCGGTGAAGGCCACGCACCAGGCAGCGCCCTCGCCTTCGGCGAAGTTTTCGGTCTCGGCGCCGGTGGCGAACTGCTCGCCCTCGAACAGAGGGATGATCGGGTCGGTGTGCAGGGCTTGCGTCAGATAATCGCGCAGGCCGCCCTTGTAGAGCCAGGTCAGCGTCTCGCCGGTTTTCTCGGTGGTCAGCGTGATGGTCACGCCGGGCATCAGCACGGCCTTGCTGCGCAGTGCATGCATCAACTCACTGCGGGGCAGCTCGGCGCTTTCAAAGTACTTGGGATCAGGCCAGGCGCGCGCGGTGGTGCCGTTCTTGCGCTCGCCGGAGGCCAGTGGGCGCACGGTCAAAGGCTCGATCACATCGCCGCCGCTGAAGGCCAGTTGCGCCACTTGCTTTTCGCGGTAAACGGTGACTTGCAATCGCGTGGACAGCGCGTTGGTCACGCTCACGCCCACGCCGTGCAAACCGCCCGAGAAGCTGTAGGCCCCGCCCGAACCCTTGTCGAACTTGCCGCCCGCGTGCAGGCGCGTGAACACGATTTCGACCACGGGCACCTGCTCTTCCGGGTGCAGGCCAAAGGGGATGCCCCGGCCATCGTCTTCCACGCTGATCGAGCCATCGGTGTGCAGGGTGACGGCGATGCGCTTGCCAAAACCGGCCAGGGCCTCGTCGGCCGCGTTGTCAATCACCTCTTGAATGATGTGCAGCGGGTTGTCGGTGCGGGTGTACATGCCCGGGCGCTGCTTGACCGGCTCCAGGCCCTTGAGGACGCGGATCGACGACTCGCCGTAGGTGGCGCTGGGCTTGGTGGAGGAAACGGGGACAGAAGTGGGTTTCGATGACATGGGCGCGATTCTACGAACTTAACGGGGGCGGAAGACTTCGGTGACCGGCCGCAGATTGAGCCACTCTTTTTCGGCCTCGGAGCCAGAACCCGCCACAACTTGGTGAAATTGCCGGAAATCGGCCCTGAAACGCTCCAATGCGCCGTTCAGCCACAGCACCGTGGCCAGGATGTTGAGGTGGTCCACCCGCCCGTCGAACTCGCCTTGCTTCACGCCCGCGCCAAAAAACAGGGTGGGAATGCGGCCAGCGCCCGTGATGTAGCCGTTGCCCTGGCGGGTGTCGGTGCTGCCGTCTTCGTCAAAGGTGACGATGAGCAGGCTGTTGTGGGCTTTGGCCCAATTGGCATAAGCGCTGATGTTCTGGCGCAGCCAGTCGTCGGCCATCTGGGCGGTGTTGCTGTGCGCGTCGTGCTGCTCGTTGGGGACGACGATGGACACGTGGGGCAGTTGGTCGAAAGTCAGCGGCCTGCCTCCGGCATCGCGGTCGAAGCCGCGGAAGGATTGCTTGAGCACCGGGTCTTGCGTGGGCATGAAGCCCAGGTTGACGCTGACGGGCAGCACGTGCTTGGCCAGGTCGCCCTTCAGGCCGCGCGGGCTGGTGGGCGCCACTTGGTCGGTCCAGTTGACGGCAGGGTTGTGCTTGCGGCGGTAAAAGTCCGTCTGGGCTTGAGCGCCTGAGCAAACCGCCATCCGGTCGTCGGTGGCGCATTTCCAACTGGGATAAGGCAGCGATTCGCTGAAGCTGGCAAAGCTGCGGCCACGCTGCAGCAGCGCGGCGCCCAGGTTAGGCGAGGTCAGTGGCAGCCAAGCCTCGGGCAGGTTTTGGTTGCCCACGCCGATGTGGGTCTGCCGCGCTGACGGCAGCAAGCGGCCGTGGCAGTCGTACAAGGCTTGGCCCTGGTAGGGAGAGCGGGTGTCTTCAAACCAGGCTGGCAACACGCCCTGGTGGTGGCCTGAGAAAAGGTAAAGGTAGTTGGGCTGGCTGGGCCGCGTGGGCAAGGCCGAACCATAAGGCGTGCGCGTGAAGTGCGAGTTGGTGAAGCGTGCGCCCTGGCTGGCCAGTTCGTTGAGGTAGCGCCAGTGCGAGGTGCTGGCGAAGACGGGGCCATCGCCCCTTTTGAGCTGCGCCTCGGTGGCCTCAAACGCCGAGAGGTTTTCAAGGATGACGATGACGGTGTGGTCCGGGCGCCAGTTCGGGACAGACTCGTTGGGCGTCGACGTGGGCCCTGCAATGGCGGAGAGCTTATGGCGGGCGGCCGCCAGGGCGGACAAGGGGCCGACGCTGAGAAAAGTGGCGACGAGGCGTCGCAGGGTGGTGCGGCGCGTGATGGCGGCGGGGCGGCGGGGCTTCATGGGGGCGTAGGTTAGCCCACACCGCCAACCATTCTTTTCTTGTTTTGTCGGCCGCGACGGCGTGTGCCGCGTTACAAGGGGGTACGTGCCGCCTTCGTGGCACGCTTGGAAGCCCATGATGAACTTGCCTTCACGACTGTCCGTGCTCATTCTCGCGCTGGCGGCAGCCTTGCCACTGACCGTGGCCACGTCTGCCCACGCACAGACAGCCGCGACCGTCACCGCAGACAGCTTCGGCGTCGAACAGGTGCGCGCCCTGACCCCCGGCACCGAGCTGGCCTTCCGGCTCACGGCCACGCCGGGGTCCGAGGTCACGTTGCAAATTGGCGGCGCCTCATCTGGAGTTCGGCTGCAGGAGGTCCGGCCTGGCGTCTACGAAGGCGACTACACCATCCGCACGCGGGACCGACTGACGGCGACCAGCCTGGTGACCGCCCGCATCGCGCGCGATGACCGGGTGATGAACGCCACTCTGGACCAGTCGCTCCTGCGCGGCGCGCCCAGCCCTGTGCAGACGGCACGCATCGGGGCCTTCACGGTCAACGCGCCGGACCGCATCCGCGCTGGCGACGAACTGACATTCTCCCTCTCGGGCGTGCCTGGCGGCACGGCCCGGGTGGCCGTCGAAGGCATCACCCGTGCGCTGCCCCTGACCGAGGTCAGCCGCGGCTTGTACGAAGGCAGCTACACCGTGTCCCGCAAGGACCGTCTGCGTGGCCAACTGGTCGCTACTGGCTTCCTGAAGGTCGGGCAGAAGGAGACGAGCCAGCGCTTCGTGCGTGAGCAAGTGGCAAACACCTACCCTGATGCTGATGGCTGCGACCGTCGCGATCGCCGCGACGATCGCCGCGCCGACATGGTCAGTGCCAATTGTGGCGTGGTGACGGCCGCTGGCAAGGCCGAGATCGACGACAAGGACTCGCACAATGTGCTGGGCACCGTCGCTGGCGGCGTGCTTGGCGCCGTGCTCGGCAACCAGGTGGGCGGCGGTTCGGGCAAGGACATTGCCCGCATCGTGGGCGCCCTGGGCGGCGCTTATGCAGGCAACCGCATTCAGAACGCCAGGGAAAAAACCACCGTCTACCGCGTCACAGTCCAGATGGAAGACGGCAGCACCAAAACCTTTGACCACGCGGTGGACCCGGCACTGGCGGTCGGTGCGCGCGTAAAGATCGTCGATGGCGCCATCGTGCGCCGCTCAACAGGTAACTCACAATGAACTTGCACCTCGGCCTGACGCCGCTGATTTCGCTGCTCGCCGGCATCCTCATCCTGGTGATGCCGCGCCTGCTCAACTACATCGTGGCGATCTACTTGATCGCGATTGGGCTGATCGGGCTTTTGGGGGCTGGTGGGTTGCGGATCGGGTGATCATGGGGTGTGCGGGGCGAGGAGGTGATGTTGCCTCCAAGTCCTGTGGACCCCTGCGGTGTAGGGCGCCTTCTGGCTGGAAGTCCCCTACGACCGCATTCGGGGCGCCGTGATGGTCAGCAACCAGGCTGGGCTTGAATGCGGGGCAAATGGAAGGATGCAGCAGGCATGACTCCCGCATACCGACCCTGACCGGTCATTCGTCGCAACAAATCGGGGACCGCTTGGCAGCGATAGCGGAAGCTCGCATCCACCGATGAATGAACGGTGTGAAACGAAAGCGGACTTGCCCCACGAGTTGGTCCCGTCGCCACGCCAAACGGGAATGCAGCCGTTTATTCGAGTGGGACCGCCTCGAATGCCTGCCGCGCATCGGCGCGCTCGAAGGCTGAACCGACCGGGTGGCTCAGCAGGGGCTCAACGTCGGGATGCTCAAGTGCGAAGTCGGCCAACACACAGGTGATGTAGTGCGTGGGTTGGTTCATGTATTTCTCACTTTCGCTGCCGCTGAGGAAACGCCAGCCACTGTCGTTGGGCGTAGCCGGGGCGGTGCGGTAGGCATAGCCAACCGGTTTTTGGTGGGTGGTGATGACCTCAGTGGCCACGCATGTGAGAGAAGTCATGGGAAAAGACGGTTGGAGAAGGCCATCGATGGTACTCCGCGCGCATGCTCAATCTCAGTGAACCCGCAGCACCTCAAACTGCTGACGGATTGGAGCGACCTGGATCGACACCTCATCACCTTCGCATTTGCCCAGCAGGGCCCTGCCCAAAGGGGCTTCGCTGCTGATGACCTGAACGAGCTGAGCGCCGCTGACCAACTTCATGCTGCCCCCATCCGGGCCGAGAAAGAGCTGTTGCTGCTGGTCGTCGGCATCGACCAGGCAGACCAGCGCGCCGAGCTCTATACCTTTACTGGCGTCGTAGGGACGCGGGCGGAATTGGCGCCAATGGGCCATCGCCTGGCGGATGCCTTCGGCGCGACGAGCTTGGCCGGTGGCCAGGTAGGCGGCTTCGAGCCCCAAGGTGTCGTGCTTGTTTTCGGCGATGTTTTCTTCGTGAGTCGCCGTTTCATGGGCAGCCCTTGCTGCCTGTTCGGCTTGCAGCAGGTCTTCGGCGAGCCGTTCCAGCACCTGCTGCTGCAGCAAGAATTTATCCATGATGAAAGGTCGGCATCTCGAACAAGCGGGGGGTCAGGTCTTGATTATGAAGGGCTCCACCAGCCATGGGCACTGTCCTGTCGCCCATTTCGGCGCATCGAACGGCAGGAACTGGCCTGGTCGAGACGAAAAAAAACCGACTCAGGAGAGCCGGTTTTTCACAGGAAGCGACTGGTTTCAGTAGCGTCCACCGCCGAAGCCGCCTGTGCCATAGCCAACGTCCGACCGCTTGGCTGAGCTGTAACCACCCGCGCTGTAGCCGCCTGAGCCGCTATTTTCTTCGCGGGGACGAGCCAGGTTCACGACAATCGAGCGTCCATCAACGGACATGCCGTTCAGTGCGGTGATCGCGGCCTGGGCAGCTTCAGCAGAAGCCATTTCCACAAAGCCGAAGCCCTTGGAGTTCCCGGTTTCCCGGTCCATCATGACCTTGGAAGAGGTCACGTTGCCAAACTCGGCGAAGTTGCTTTTCAGGCTGGAATCGGTCACGGAGAAGGGCAAGTTGCCCACGTAAATTTTGCTGCTCATGGAAGAGCCTTTCTGAATCATGGCGCATCGTGAGGATGCGGGTGCGCGAATTGGGATTGCGCAGCGACGGGGAGATGGATCGGGTATCTGGTGCGAGCAGATGCTCAGCACGGGGGCGCTTGCGGCGTGCACGTTTCCAGCCAACCCTGGGTGACTGCAAAGACTCGGGCCGCTTCGTGCGAGGCAAAGGTTTTGTCAAAACGGAACACACGGGCGTAGCTGCCGTTGCCGTGTGAGCGTTGGACCGAGAAGGAGGCGCGGAATCGGCCACAGTCGGTCTGGTGTGTCGCGGGCGAAACGACGTACTTGCCCATGGAAATGGCGATATTTGTAATGTTATTCAATCAGGGCGCGCAGGCCTGAATCAACCTGCGTGAGCATCGAGTGGCTCGGTTGGCCGCAGCTCGGCAGGCCAAAAGGGCGACGAAGGTCGCAAAACGCTGACAGCATCGGCGGGGTTCCGCCTTTGAGAGGCGATCGCTTTAGCTTGGCAGCGCAATATTATGGCTTGAATGAATATAGAAGTCAATCAATATTGATTGTGCGGCATGGGCAGCGCCCATTCCATCGCCGTGTTTGCCGTGCGGGCCCCCTGCGCGAGCGGGAGTTGGAAGAGAGCTTGGCGGCCAACACGCATGCCGATCACGACACGCTGGCGACGTTCATGGATTCACAAGCGAAATTCGCTTCCGCGACACGCTCACCGACCGCCGCGATCGCCAAATCACCAATCCCACCCCCAGGGCCACCAATGCGGAGGTGGCTGGCTCCGGCACCGCCGCGATGTGGCTGTAGTCAAACCCGCTCCCCGAGCTCACCGAGCTCACCGACCATTGGGACACTTCATTGAACCCGGCGTCGAAAAGTTTGGCATCGACCAAGCTGAAGGTGTGCGAAAAATCGGCAGAGCTGCCGCCCTGGATGAGGCCGGTCCGGTTCAGTGCGTTCATTGCCAGGCTTGAACCAACAGTCGTCTGCAGGCGGTAGACGTAACGCAGATCCGAATACACGGGCATGTCGAAGGACACGATGCGGTCAACACTCTGGCTGGCATCGAAGTTCATGTGCCCGATGAGGTTGATCGACCCCGGCGACGGTGGGCTGAAATCGGCAGACTGGCATGGGCTGCTGCCGACTCCGCCCAAGCGCGCCGAACCACATTCGAAGGTGATCGACGATTGCGCTGAGCCCAAGGTCTGGCCCGACACGTGCGAAGTTTCCGCGTAGTTGACCGAGGCCGATCCGGTGATGCGGTACGACAGGCGAAACCAGCCCGGACCGTTCCAGCTGGGCGTGCTGGCCAACGTGAATTCGTCGCGCACCAGGATGATGCCCGCGCCGCCCACGCCGTTACCGCTGTAGGTGCCAGGAGAGTTGAAGTAGCCGCTGGCACTGCTGCTGGCTGACCACTTGTTGACCCCGCTGACGCTTGCTTGTGCCGCGCCACTGGCGCCGAAGTTGTAGCTGGTGTCGCCGCCTGTAGCGATGTAGGACCAGGAGTGCGACACCGAGCTGTTGCCTGCTGCGCCGTTGGGCGGCGACCAGGAGGCGGTGGGCCCGTAAAAGCAGTCGTTGTTCGGCCCCTGGCAGGTGGCGGTGTAGGCGTAGACCTGCGTTTGCGCACCAGCGATGGGGCTCACACTCATCGCGCACAACGATGCCAGCGCTGCGGCTGCCCAATGAACCACACAGGGTGCCCTTGCCAAGACTGAATGGGGTTTCATCGATGGCTCCGGTCGGGTTGATGGGCAGCGATCAGTATTTGTCAAAAGATCGCTGCTCGGTATCCCTAGGAAATGGGCGCGGCCACAGCACCCTCTCGGCGATGCGCCCACCGGTACAACAGCGGCAGCACCAACAAGGTCAGCAAAGTTGACGACAGGATGCCCCCGATCACCACCGTGGCCAGCGGCCGCTGTACCTCAGCCCCCGTGCCAATGGCCACCGCCATGGGCACAAAACCCAGGCTGGCGACCAAGGCCGTCATGAGCACCGGCCGCAGGCGCGTCAAAGCCCCTTCACGGATGGCCGGATCCAAAGCCAGGCCCCCTTCACGCAGGCTGCGGATGCAAGCAATCATCACCAGCCCATTGAGCACCGCCACACCCGACAGGGCGATGAAACCCACGCCCGCCGAGATGGACAGCGGGATGTCGCGCAGCCACAGCGCCGCCACGCCACCCGTCAGCGCAAAGGGCACGCCCGTGAACACCAGCAAACCATCTTTGACATTGCCAAACATGGCGAACAGCAGCACCAAGACCATCAACAAGGCCACCGGCACGACGATGGCCAGGCGGCGCGAGGCCGATTGCAGCTGCTCGAAGGTGCCGCCCCAGGTGGTCCAGTAACCGGCAGGCACGCTGACACCAGCCTCGATCCGGCTCTGGGCTTCACCCACGAAGCTGCCAATGTCCCGGCCCCGCACATTGGCAGTGACCACCACGCGGCGCTTGCCCTCTTCCCGGCTGATCTGGTTGGGGCCAGGGGTGAAGTCAAACGTGGCCACGTCGCCCAGTCGCGCGTGGCCCGCATGTTCGCCTGTTTGGTTCGCGGGCAAAAGAATCGGTAACTGCTCCAAGGCATCCAGGTCACTGCGCAAGGCTTCAGGCAGGCGCACCAGGATGTCGAAGCGGCGGTCGCCTTCGAACACCGCACCGGCTTCGCGGCCACCCAGCGCGGTGGCCAAGGTGTCTTGAATGTCACCCACGTTGAGCCCCAGGCGCGCGGCCTTTTCGCGGTCAATCTGAACCGACAGCATGGGCAGGCCCGTGGTTTGTTCAACCTTCACATCCTCGGCACCCGGCACCTTCTCCAACACCTTGGCGATTTGCTCGGCGGTTTCATTGAGCGTGTCCATGTCGTCGCCAAACACCTTGACGGCCACATCGCTGCGCACACCAGAGATCAGCTCGTTGAAGCGCATCTGGATGGGCTGCGTGAACTCGTAGTTGTTGCCCGGCACCTTCAGCACCGCCGTTTGAAGGGCCTCGATCAGGTCTTGCTTGGACCGCTTGGGATCGGGCCATTGATCTCGCGGCTTGAGCATCACAAACGTGTCGGCCACGCTGGGGGGCATGGGGTCGGTCGCGATCTCGGCCGTGCCCATCTTGGCGAACACCGTGTCCACCTCGGGGAAGGCTTTGATCGTGCGCTCCAGCTGGGCCTGCATCTCGATGGCCTGGCTCAGGCTGGTGCCCGGGATGCGCAACGCGTGCAAGGCGATGTCGTGTTCATCCAGGCTGGGGATGAATTCACTGCCCATGCGCGTGGCCATCAACGTGGCCAGGGCCACGGACACCGCCGTGATGGTGAGCACCAATGGTGGCCGTGACAAGGCTTTGTCCAACAGCGGCTCATACGCCCGCTTGGCCCAGCCCATCAGGCGATTCTCTTTCTCGCTGACCGGGCCGGTGAGCAGCAAGGCCACGGCCGCCGGCACAAACGTCATCGACAGGATCATGGCGCCCAGCAAGGCCGCCACCACCGTGAAGGCCATGGGGTGGAACATCTTGCCCTCGACCCCGTTCAAGGCAAAGATGGGCAGGTAGACCACCATGATGATGAGTTGCCCGAACAGCAGCGGCCGACGCGACTCCTGCGCCGCCGCGAACACTTCGTGAAAGCGCTCGGCCTGCGTCAAGGGGCGGCCATGGCGGGCTTGCGCATGCGCCAGGCGCCGCACGCAGTTCTCCACGATCACCACGGCGCCATCGATGATGATGCCGAAGTCCAGCGCGCCCAGGCTCATCAGGTTGGCGCTGACCTGCTGGGTCACCATGCCCGTGAAGGTGAACAGCATGGCCAGGGGAATCACCAGGGCTGTGATCAAGGCCGCGCGGAAGTTGCCCAGGAAGGCAAACAGGATCACGATGACCAGCACGGCGCCTTCGAACAAGTTTTTCTTGACGGTGGCAATCGCCTTGTCCACCAGCACGGTGCGGTCGTACACCGTCTTGGCAATCACGCCCTTGGGCAGTGATTTGTTGACCTGCTGAAGGCGCGCATCCACCGCGCGCGACACGGCGCGGCTGTTCTCGCCGATCAGCATGAAAACGGTGCCCAGCACCACCTCCTGGCCATTCTCGGTGGCCGCGCCTGTGCGCAGCTCCTGGCCCAGCACCACCTCGGCCACGTCACGGATGCGCACGCTGACCCCTTGCGCCTGCTTGACCACGATGGCGCCGATGTCGGCCAGGCCCTTCAACTGGCCGGGTGCGCGGATCAGGTACTGCTCGCCACGCCGCTCGATGTAGCCAGCACCCACGTTGGCGTTGTTGCGCTCCAGGGCGGTGACGAGGTCTTGCAAGCTCAGGCCGTGTGCCGCCATCTTGGCCGGGTCGGGCGCCACCTGAAAGGCTTTGGCATGGCCGCCCACGGTGTTGATCTCGGTCACGCCGGGCACCGTGCGCAGTTGTGGCTTGACGATCCAGTCCTGGATCTCGCGCAGGTCCATCGGGGTGTAGGGCTGGCCATCGGCCCTGAGGGCGCCGGCTTGGGTCTCCACGGTCCACATGTAGATTTCGCCCAGGCCTGTGCTGATGGGCCCCATGGATGGGCTCAGGCCAGCAGGCAGATTGGCGCGCGCTTCCTGGAGGCGTTCATTCACCAGTTGGCGGGCGAAGTAGATGTCGGTGCCATCCTTGAAAACCACGGTCACCTGCGACAGGCCATAGCGCGACAGGGAACGCACTTCTTTGAGGCCCGGCAAACCCGCCATCGTGGTTTCAATGGGGAAGGTCACGCGCTGCTCGGCCTCCAAGGGGGAGTAGCCCGAGGCCTCGGTGTTGACCTGGACCTGGACGTTGGTGATGTCCGGCACCGCATCAATGGGCAGCTTCTGATAGCTGAACACCCCAAGGGCCGCCATGGCCAGCGTGGCCAGCAGCACCCACCAGCGCTGGGCAATCGAGAAGCGCAAGGTGCGTTCAAACAAGGTGGTCGATTCAGTGGTCATGGCTGGCCCCCGCCTTGCCCAGCTCGGCCTTGACCACAAAGCTGTTCTTGGCGGCGTAGTGCTCGCCTGCGCTCAAGCCACTGAGCACCTCGACCATGCGCCCATCGCTGCGGCCGAGCTCCAAGGGCCGAGCTTCCAGTTGCTGGCCGTAGCGGCCAAAGACCACCTGCCAGTCGCGCACGGTTTGCAAGGCATCCACCTGCACGGCCACGGGCACCTCGGCTTGGCTTGAGGTGACCTCCACCTGCACGGGCAAGCCTGGGCGCCACAAACCTTGAGGGTTGGGCAACACCACCCGCGCCATGGCGCTGCGGGTCTGCTCACCCACCAAAGCGCTGACGTAGTGGATGGTGCCTGCAGCTTGTGCCTCAAAGGCCGATGCTTTCACCTGCACGGTGAGCCCCGCGCGGATGACGCCCAGGTCCTTGGTGGCCACGGGCACTTCCACCCACACCGATGACAGGTCGGACACGGTGAACACCGCCTCGCTCTCACCCACCGACTGGCCCACGGTGATGCGTTTGTCGGTGATGATGCCGTCAATCGGCGAGCGCAACTCGAAACGCGTCAAGCTGCCGCTGCTGGCGGACGTGGCGCCCAGGTGGCCCAGCTTCTGACGGGCGTTCTGCTCAGCGATCGCGGCCTCTTGCCAAGCCGCACGCGCCTGCAGGTAGTCTTGCTCAGCCGAGATCTTCTCTTGCCAAAGCTTCTTCTCACGATCGTGGGTGGCTCGGGCCATTGCCAAGCGCTTTTGCGCGGCCGCCGCTTCAGCGCGTTGATCGGCCAATGCTGGGCTGGACAGCACCGCCAAGACCTGCCCCTTGCGAACGCGGTTACCCGCGCTGACCAGCACGGCCTCGACCAAACCCGCCAGACGGGGCACCACCTGCACAGTGCGGTCACCGTTGTACCGAACCTCGCCCAACAGGGCCAGTTGGGTGCTGATGTGCGCCGGGCCCGCCACGGCCAGGGTCACGCCCGCCTGCTGCAGTTGGACATCGCTCATGGTGACGCGGGCTTCTTCCTGCTCGTAGGCAAAGCGGTGGGACTGGCTGCCCTGCACGGCTTCGATCGTGACCTTGAAGGAATGGGGCTCGACCACTTCGGCGTCGCCGCGCAAGTAGTCGCCCTGGGGTTTGAACTGGATGAGCTGCGGCGCACGGCCAAGGCGTTCCAGCGTCAGCTTCACGCTGGTCTGGCCGGGTGCCACCGGCTTGCCGTTTTGATAAGCGTAGAGGCGGAACTCGGGTGGCACGCCATCTTCGAAGATGGTGACTTCCAGGCCATGGGCGCCCGCGTTGAACAAGCGGCCGCCATGGGGTCCTTTGGCGGGCTTGGCCTTGCCTGCGTCTTCATGGTGCTCCTTGTCCGCGTGGCCTTCGGCCTCCGTGTGTTCGGCATGGCCGTGGTCATCATGGGCCGCGGGCTTGTCCTTCTGAAGGATTGCCCAGCCCAGGGCCGCACCAAGGGCGACGACCACCAAAATGGCCAGCCAGGATTTTGATTTCTTGGGGTTGTTCATGGTGTGATCAATCTTTGTTCAGGGTGGGCTCGCCCAGCAGCTCAAGCAAGCGGGCGTCGGCCTGGTAGGCCTGGGCAGCGGCGCTCAGCGCCAGGGCTTCTGCCTCGAAGAGGGTGCGTTGCGCATCCAGCACGTCCAAGTAGCCAAACTTGCCCAGCTCGTAACCTTTGGTGCTGGCCGCGAAGGCCTGCCGCGCGGCGGGCAGCACTTTGTCGCGCAGCGTCTGGGCCTGTGCCAGGGCCGAGGTCAGTTGCGCCAGGGCCTGGGTGGCTTGCGCCTCAACGCTGGCGCGCACGGCTTCCAGCTCCGCCCTGGCCTTGTCTTCGCGGCGGCTGGCTTCCAGGATGGCGCCCTGGTTGCGGTCGAACAGCGGCAGCACCAGGCTCAGGCCCAAGATGGGCTGATCGCGGCCCAATTGCTCATCACGCTTGGCACCGAGCGACACCGTGAGGTCGGGCATACGGCGCGCCCGCTCCAGATCGCTCATGGCTTGCCTGCGGGTGATCTCTTGTTGCGCCCGGGCGATGGCGGGCGAGGCTTCCAATCGCTGCGCCAAGGGCTCCCAAGCGCCCAAGGAGGGCAAGCGCTGAAGGTCAGCCTCGACCCGGTCAAACTTCACACTCGGATCACCCAATGCCAAACGCAGTTGGGCCACGGCCCCTCGCCAATCGCTTTGGGCCACGGTGGATGCCGACAGCGCCTGGGCCTCGGCCACTTGCGCCTTCAGCTCTTCCACCGGCGAGACCTTGCCGGCCATCACCCGCTTGGACGCCGCCTCGCGCGCCTGGGTGGACAAGCGGCCCAGCTCATTCGACAGCCGCACCCGCTCTTGCGCCACGGCCGCGCCATGAAACGCCGCCATCACCTGCGACCGGACCTGGGCCCGCCGTGACACCACATCGAGCTCGGCCTGGCCTTGCGCTGCCTGCGCCGCGCTGATGCGGGCCGATCGCTTGCCGCCCAGCTCAAAGGGCTGGTTCAGCTGGATCGTGGTGGTGCGCGTGGCTTGGCGCTTGTCTTCCACCAGGGTGGACAGCTCGGGATTCAGCCAGGCACCGGCTTGTTGCGTGGCACCTTCGGCCGCCTCGCGCTCCAGCACGCTTGCGCGCAGATCAGGGTGCTGAGCCAACGCCGTGGCCAGGGCCGATTCCAGGCTCAGGCTTTGCGCCCAGGCCGCCTGGAAAAAGAAGGGAACGCACAGGGCCGCGCATGCCGCCCAGGAAAGATCAAACCGTCGCATCGAATTCTCCGCACATCAGCAGGGGGACATTCGGCGAACAGGCACGGCGCATGGTCAAGATGGGTGGCTTGCCACCCGCCTCACATGGCCAGGATCACATCAAGGTGTGTTCATTCAGGACCTGTCTCGCCGACTCAGGGCAAGACGATCCAATTGGGGCGTTCAATGCGGGTGGCATCGAAGGAGGTGTAGCCCGCCAGCGGCGAGGCCACCAGCTCGGCCTGGGGCATGGGCAACCCAGGCAATGGCATGGCGGCTGGCGGCAAAGACAGCGCCGAGCAGCAATGGTGATCGTGGTCGAGCATGGCCGAGGCCGGGTTGTCGTTTTGGGCCTCACCACCAGGGTGATCACTGCTGGCATCGGCGTGGTGCTGGTGCTCGTGGTGACCCAGGTGATGCGTTTCGCCCTGGCTGCTTTCGTGCAGGCAATACGGCTCCACGGCCGCCCAGACAGCCTGGAGCGGCAGCAGTACCAACAGGAAAATGGCGATCAGGCGACGCATGGCATCAGTATATCGGCAGCTTGGTCAGGACGTGTAGCGAAGCAAGCGCAGGCCATTGGCCACCACCAGCAAGCTGGCACCCACGTCCGCGAACACCGCCATCCACATCGTGCCCAAGCCAAGCAGCGTCAAGACCAGGAACACCGCCTTGATGCCCAGGGCCAGCACGATGTTCTGCACCAGCAGCTTGTGCGTGCGGCGCGACAGGCGCACAAAGCGCGGCAGCTTGCGCAGGTCGTCGTCCATCAAGGCCACGTCGGCGGTCTCGATGGCCGTGCCCGTGCCTGCGGCACCCATGGCAAAGCCGATGTCGGCGCGGGCCAATGCGGGCGCATCGTTGATGCCATCGCCCACCATGCCCACTGAAGCGCCCTGCCCGATTTTGTTGGCAATCACCTGGAGCTTGTTCTCGGGCAGCATGTCGCCGTGGGCTTCATCAATGCCCACTTGCCCCGCGATAGCACTGGCCGTGTGGGCGTTGTCGCCGGTGAGCATGACCGTCTTGATGCCCAGCGCGTGGAGTTCGGCAATGGCCTGGCGGCTGCTGTCCTTGACCGTGTCGGCCACCGCGAACAGGCCGAGCACACTTTGCTCGTCGGTCAGCAAAATGACGGTTTTGCCTTGCTTTTCCAAGGCAAACAAACGGGCTTCCAGCTCAGCAGAGCAACGGCCTTGCTCATGGATCAAGCGGTGATTGCCCAAGTGGTAAACCTGGCCGTCGATGATCCCCTTCGAGCCACGCCCGGGCAAGGCTTCAAAGCCCTCCACGTTCTTCACCACGATGGCGTCTTGTTGGGCGGCCACCGCCACGGCGCGAGACACCGGGTGATCGGAGCGCCCAGCCAGGCTGGCGGCTAGAACGCGAACCTCTGATGCGCCGTGGCCATTCAAAGCCACGAAGTCGGTCTGCACCGGCTTGCCGTGGGTGATGGTGCCCGTTTTGTCCAGGGCCAGCCACACCAGCTTGCGGCCCTCCTCCAGGTAGGCGCCGCCTTTGATCAGGATGCCTTGGCGCGCGGCCGCGGCCAGGCCACTCACGATGGTCACCGGGGTTGAGATCACCAATGCACAGGGGCAGGCGATGACCAACAGCACCAGCGCTTTGTAGACCCAGTCAAACCAGACGCCACCGAACAGCAAAGGCGGCACGATGGCCACGGCCAGCGCGATGGCGAAGACCACGGGCGTGTAGACGCGGGCGAACTGGTCCACAAAACGCTGCGTCGGCGCTCGTGCACCCTGCGCTTCTTCGACCGCGTGGATGATGCGGGCCAGCGTGCTGTCGCCCGCCGTGGCCGTCACCAGGTATTCAAAGGAGCCGGATTCATTGATGGTGCCGGCAAAGACCGCATCGCCCTGGGCCTTGTCGACCGGCAAGCTCTCGCCCGTGATCGGTGCCTGGTTGACCGTTGAGCGCCCGCTGGCGATGGTGCCATCCAGCGCGATGCGCTCGCCCGGTTTGATGCGCACGCGCTCTTGCAAGGCCACCGACTTGGCGGCCACCTCCTGCCAGCTGCCGTCCGCCTGCAAGACGGTGGCGCGCTCGGGCGCCAACTGCATCAGGCCCTGGATGGCGTGGCGAGCCCGGTCGAGCGATTTAGCCTCGATCAACTCAGCCACCGTGAACAACACCATCACCATCGCCGCTTCGGGCCATTGGCCCAGCACCAGCGCGCCGGTCACGGCAATGCTCATCAGGGCGTTGATGTTCAGGTTGCCGTTGCGGATGGCCACCCAGCCCTTTTTGTAGGTTGTGATGCCGCAAGCCAGCACCGCGGTCAGCGCCAGCAAAGCCGCCACCCAGCTTGGCAAGTTGAGCCAGTGCGCGGCCTCGGAACCGAGCGCGGCCACCCCTGCCAGGGCCAGTGGCCACCAGGGCTTGACGGGCCCCGGAGCCGGCTTGGCACCTGAAGACGCGCTGTTGGCCACCTCCGGAGTGAAGCCCAGGGATCGAACCGCCGCAAGGATCGATTCGAGGGCCAAGGGCTCGTGCGTCACCGTGAGCACGCGCTGCATCAGGTTGAACTCCATGCCCGAGACACCGGCCACGCCGCCCAGCTTCTTGCGCAGCAGCGCCTCCTCCGTGGGGCAATCCATCTGCATGATGCGGATGGGCGTCTGCCTGCCGGTGCCTTTGGCCAAGGTGGCGCCTGCCACCACGGCAGCTGTGGTCGTCGCCCCGCAGCAAGGCTCATGGCCATGCGCGTGGCGGTGTGAATGGTGTTCAGGATGAACTGACATGGGCAGGGGTTTGGCGTTTCAGCCATTGCAAAGCTGAAGCTACTATAGAGCCAAGAGGTTTTTGGGAGCATCCGCCACTGCCGTGCGCGGGACATGAGCCACGAGGAAAAAATGCACAACAAGGATCAATGGGAAAAGGTGTATGCCACCAAGGCGCCAGACAGCGTGAGCTGGTTTCAGCCGCATGCCGACATGTCGATGCGCCTGATTCGCGCGGTTGATCTCGACCCCGACGCCGCCATCATCGACGTGGGCGGGGGCGCCTCCACGCTGATCGATGACCTGCTGGACGAAGGCCACACCAGCCTGACCGTGCTGGACCTGTCGGGCGCAGCCTTGGCAGAAAGTCGTCGTCGCCTGGGTGCCCGAGGTGCGTCCGTGACATGGCTGGAGGCGGACATCACCCGTGCTTCGATCGAGCCCCAAAGCATCGCGCTGTGGCATGACCGCGCCGTTTTCCATTTCCTGACCGCCCAGGAGGACCGCGTGGCCTACGTGGGGCAGCTCTTGCGGGCCCTCAAGCCAGGCGGCCACGTGGTCATGGCCACCTTTGGCAGCAACGGGCCCACCCAATGCAGCGGTTTGCCCGTCATGCGTTACGCGGCAGACGAACTGCATGCCGAGTTTGGGGAGGCATTCACCCTGCTGGCGCATGAAGAGCAGCTGCACCACACGCCGTTTGGCACCGACCAGCAGTTCATCTACTGCCTGTGCCGAAAGCGGCTCACCTGAAGGCCTTCGCTGATGATGGATAGCGCTCGTTCACCCAATCGGGGTGCTTCCACACAATGCGCAGATCCCGGTGCCGCCACGCATCCACCCACATCGACAAGAACTCGCCAAACACCAGGTGCAGCGGGTTGAGCGAACGCGGCGGCCGGGCACTCACACCATAGCGGATCTCACCTGCCTCACGCTCATCCACAAAGGTGCCAAACAGGCGATCCCAGATGATGAGCGTGCCGCCAAAATTGGTGTCGATCTGGCGCGGGTTGCGGCCATGGTGGACGCGGTGATGCGATGGCGTGTTGAACAGGTATTCGAACCACGCCGGCAAGCGCCGAACCACCTCCGTGTGGATGAAGAACTGGTAGAACAGGTTCATCTCGAACGCAAGCACAACCAGGTTCTTGTCGAACCCGATCAATGCCTGCGGGATCGTGCTGAGCAACACCACCCCCGACAAATCAAACATGGGCGTCTGCCGCAAGGCGGTCGACAGGTTGTAGCGCTCGGAGCTGTGGTGCACCGCATGCGCAGACCAGCCAAAGCGCACGCGGTGCATGAAGCGGTGTGCCCAGTAAAAAAGCAGGTCCGTCAGCACGAACACCAGTGCGAAATCCAGCACCACGGACGGTGACCGCCAGCTCAAACCCCACTGCCGCACCCAGTCGTAGAACACCGTCACCACCAGCGCGATGAAGACGCCATCTACCACTTTGTACAAAACCCCGGTCGAGAAGTTCGCCAAGGTTTCCTTCGTGTCGTAGGCATCAGGACGCTGCTGGCGGATCAGGTGCCGCCGCTCCAGCAGCACCAAGCCGATGAACACCGAACCGGCGATCAGGATGAAATACAGGGCGTGCAGGAAGTCGGTCACCGGCCATCTCCAAATCGTGTCGTTGATGGCGCAACTTTAGAGACGCTGCCCCGCAATGCATCGACAATGCATGCCAATGTTTTAACCATCCATGCCAAGCCATGTCTTTCCTGATCCGCGTCACCGGCGCGTGGACGCGCCTGCTCACCGACTGGCTGGACCGCGAGTCCATCGATGCCCGCCGCCTGCGGGCCGCCGTGAACGCACACGCGATGGACGATGCCGTGCCCATGGTGACGTGGGCCGCCATGCTGGATGAAGCTGCCGCGCTTCGCCCTGAGCGCCCCGCCCCTGGGCTGGACATCGGGGCGGGCGTGGCTGCTCGCCATGTGGGCGCGCTGGGCTACCTCGTGACGGCCTGTGACACCTTGGGCGATGCCCTGGTGGCCTACCAACGCTACGAACGCTTGTTCTACGGGGTCGGCATTGCGCAGGTGCACCCCACAGGGGCGGATGTGAGTTTGAGCTGGCCCCCGGGCGGCGGCGGCGCCTTGGCGGATGAGGTCGCCATCGCGGCGCTGGTTTCGTTCATGCGGCAGCAGGCCGATGGCAAGGCGTCGCCCAACCAGGTTCACTTCCTGCACCCGGCCAGTGCCGAACGCCAGGCCGCCAACGAACGCTTTTTTGGCTGCCCCGTGCTGTTCGAGCAGCCGCGCACGCTGGTGAGCATCCCCCTGCCCTTGCTGGGCCTGCCTTTGTCCAAGCGCGACCCCATGCTGAGGGAGTTGCTGGAGCGACAGGCGCAGGCTTTGCTGGACGCGCTGCCCGACCCCAACGCGTTTAACCAGTCCGTGCAGCAACTGCTGGCACGCCTGCTGCCCGAGGGGCAGGTCTCGGTGGACAAGGTGGCCGCCAGCCTGCACCAGTCCACGCGCACTTTGCAACGGCGGCTGGCAGACAGCGGGCTGTCGTGGCAAGAACTGCTGGACCGCACACGCGAGCAACTGGCGTGCGGCTACCTTCGGGATCTTGGCTTGTCGCTGGCAGAGATCGCCCTGCTGTTGGGCTACAGCGAGCAAAGCGCCTTCACCCGGTCGTTCAAACGCTGGACCGGCCTGACGCCCAGGGCTTTCAGGGCGCAGGCGAAACAAGGGCGGTGATTGCCGCGAAAAATCTTTCAGGCCCATGTCGATTTCAGGCAGCTTGATTCGTCGTCATGGTGATCAGGGCCATGCGGCCTTCAACCCGACTCAAGGAGAAACAGCAATGCGTGTCATGGTGATGGTCAAGGCCACCGGCCAATCGGAAGCAGGCGAAATGCCCAGCACGGCGTTGATGACGGCCATGGGCCTGTTCAATGAAGAGCTCGTCAAAGCAGGCGTGCTGATGGCAGGCGAAGGGCTGCACCCCAGCGCCCGGGGCAAGCGGGTGCATTTCTCGGGAAGCCAGCGAAGCGTGACCGACGGGCCTTTCGCGGAGACGAAAGAACTCGTCGCCGGGTTCTGGCTGTGGCAGGTCCGATCCATGGACGAGGCGGTTGAGTGGGTCAAGCGCTGCCCCAATCCGATGGATGGCGAGTGTGAAATCGAAATTCGGCCGCTGTTCGAGGCGGCCGGTTTTGGCGCTGAATTCACCCCTGAATTGCAGGCGCAGGAAGAGCGGCTGCGCCAGCTCACAGGCCAATGAAAAACCCAAGTGATTGATCTTGATCAATCACCCTGGTGCCCAGCCCGCTTGGGCCATTTTTTGGCGCGCTACTTGCAACTAACTTAGGTCGCCAGTTTCAACGACCGCGAAAGGCAGCGCCATGGTTACCACGCACCAAGAACGGGCCAGCATCGAGCTTTTGACGGTCTATCAAGTCAGCAAGATCCTCGGGTCCTCCCTCGACATTTACAAAACGTTTCGGGAAGCCCTCAATGTCATGGTGTCCATGATGGGATGGCGACGGGCCATCGTGAGCCTTCAAACCGAGGAAGGCTCCCTGGAGGGCATGTGTGCGGTGGGGCTGTCGCGTGAAGAGTCGGCCAGGCTGGTGTTTGCCGTGGGCGAAGGCATCGTGGGCCGGGTTTTCGCCAGCGGCTTGCCCATGGTCGTGCCCGACATCCAGGCTGAACCACTTTTTCTGAACCGAAGCGGTGCGGCGGATCAATCGCCCAGCGAATCGATCGCCTACATCGCCACCCCAATCAAGGCCGACCGGCGCACCCTGGGCGTGTTGACCATGGACCGGCCGGTCACCGACCGATCCGGCGTCTTTGACGAAGACTTGCGACTGCTATCGATGGTGGCCACCCTGATGGGCCAGAACCTGCTGCTGCACCGAAGTGTGAGCGCGGAGCAAGGGCGCTTGTACGATGAGAGTCGGCGCCTGTCCAAGGCCCTCAAGCCCGTGTACAAACTCGACACGGCCATTGGCGGATCGCCCCGCATGCAGGAAGTGTTCGCCGAAGTGCACCAGGCGGCGCCCACCAAGACCACCGTCCTGCTGCGCGGCGAAAGCGGCACCGGCAAAGAGGTGGTGGCCCGCGCGGTGCACAACTTGTCGCCGCGCAAGGATGAGCCCTTTGTCCGTGTCAACTGCGCGGCGCTGACTGAATCGCTGCTTGAATCAGAACTGTTTGGCCATGAGAAAGGCGCCTTCACCGGCGCGGTGAACACGCGCAAGGGCCGCTTTGAGATGGCGCATGGCGGCACCCTGTTCCTGGACGAGATCGGTGACATCTCCGCCGGTTTCCAGGCCAAGCTGCTGCGGGTGCTGCAGGAACGTGAATTCGAGCGGGTGGGCGGCACCGCCTCCATCCGCGTGGACGTGCGCATGGTGCTGGCCACCAACCGAAACCTTGAAAAAATGGTGGCCGCGGGCGAGTTCCGCGCCGACCTGTATTACCGCATCAACGTGGTCAGCATCTTCCTGCCGCCACTGCGTGAGCGCCGTGAAGACATCCCCTTGATGGTGGAGCACTTCCTGGCCCGCTTCAACCGCGAGAACAGCCGCAAGGTCAAGGTGACGCCGCGCGCCATGAAGGTTCTGAGCAGTTGCTACTGGCCGGGCAATGTCCGCGAGTTGGAGAACTGTGTGGAACGCACGGCCACCATGTCCCACAACGAAGACTTGACGGACCTGAGCTTTCCCTGTCATGACAACCGCTGCTTGACGCAGGTGCTTCACCACGTTGACCGCGAAGACGCCGTCAAACCCGGCCGCCCCATCGGCATCCCGATCACCGAAGCGCCCTTGCGGCCCACCGTGCCTTTCAAGCCCTTGGACAGCAGCGAAGTGGATGACGATCATGGCCCGGTGCCCACCACCCCCTCTTCCTCCGACGACAAGCCAGACGGAGAGCGCGAACGCCTGATTTGGGCGATGGAAAAGTGCGGCTGGGTGCAGGCCAAGGCCGCACGCCTGCTCAACATCACGCCCCGCCAGATGGGCTACGCGCTGCAGAAGCACGACATCGAAGTGCGCAAGTTCTAGCCTCGTCTACGGGGCAAAGCACAGCAGCTGGTCTTCGCATTGTTCGCAATGCGGCGACTTGCAGATCAGCACATCAGCCCGCTCGCACAGCATGCGGTAGAGGAACTTCTTCCAGCGCATGTCCTTGTGGTTGAGTGCCTTCAATGAGGTGAAGTGCTCCTGCATCAAGGCGCCCAGTTGCGCGCGGTTGCCCAGCCCCAAGTCCTCCCAAAGGTGCTTGGGGCCCATGCAGGCTTCGGCCACGGCCTGGGCCAGGTGCCGGGCCAGCACACCCGGATGAGTCGCATGCTCCAACAGCAGCACGACCAGGTCATCGACCTCGTCGTGAGCCGCGAGCTTGGGGGGCAGCATGTCGTTCATGGTGGCGTCCTCTTGCGTCTCTGGTGTGCACTGACATGCCAGGCACGGCGCAAGAGCTGTGCCATGCACATGCCCCCCGCAGCACGCCTCCACGTGTCGTCTTTGTCAGGGACCTGACAGGGCCTTGCGACAAGCCGTGTTTCAAAGCCTTCAAGCCCAACACTCCACGCCAAGCCACGAACGCTAAGTCATTGATTTTCAATTGATTTCAAGGTGGCACGGAACTGGCAATGCAGGCTTGGCAACGAGCCGCAACTCTTGGACGGGGAACACCACATGGACGCACCGCAACTCGCGACGAAAGCCTTCATCGGCATCGGTCAAATCCGCCCCTTGGGCGCCGCCATCACGCCTGACCCTTCGGGCGGCTGCGGCACCACGGGCGGTGAAGGCAAGGCCAGCTGCGGATCATCTGGCGGGCCTGACGACATGCCGCAAGAGATTTGGGACAAGGTCAAGAACCACCCCTGCTACTCAGAAGAAGCCCACCACCACTACGCCCGCATGCACGTGGCCGTGGCGCCAGCGTGCAACATCCAGTGCAACTACTGCAACCGCAAATACGACTGCAGCAACGAGTCCCGCCCCGGCGTGGTCTCGCAAAAGCTGACCCCTGAACAGGCCGTCAAGAAGGTGCTGGCCGTGGCCAGCGAAATCCCGCAGATGACGGTGCTTGGCGTGGCGGGCCCTGGCGATTCGCTGGCCAATCCCAAGAACACCTTCGACACCTTCCGCATGCTGCAGGAAACGGCACCGGACATCAAGCTGTGCATCTCGACCAATGGCTTGGCCCTGCCCGACCTGGTCGACGAGATCTGCCAATACAACATCGACCACGTCACCATCACCATCAACATGGTGGACCCGGCCGTGGGGGAGAAGATCTACCCCTGGATCTTCTGGCAGCACAAGCGCGTGACCGGCTACGAGGCCGCCAAGATCTTGCATGAACGCCAGATGCTCGGCCTGGAAATGCTGACCGCGCGCGGCGTGCTCACCAAGATCAACTCGGTGCTGATCCCCGGCATCAACGACGAACACCTGATTGAAGTGAACCGCGAAGTCAAGAAGCGCGGCGCCTTCCTGCACAACATCATGCCGCTGATCTCGGAGGCAGAGCACGGCACGGTGTTCGGCCTGACTGGCCAACGCGGCCCGACCGCCCAAGAACTCAAGGCCGTGCAAGACGCCTGCATGGGCGGCGCGAACCTGATGCGGCATTGCAGGCAATGCCGCGCTGATGCGGTGGGCCTGCTGGGCGAAGACCGCAGCGAGGAGTTCACGCTCGACAAGATTGAAGAGATGGAAATCGTGTACGACCTGGACAAGCGCCGGGACTACCAGGACAAGGTGGAAACCGAGCGCCAGGCCCAGCACGCCGCCAAGCAGGAGGCGCTGAGCGCCCAGGTGGAGCGCGCAGGTGTCGACCCTGACATGAAGGTGCTGGTGGCCGTGGCCACCGAGGGACACGGCCGCGTGAACCTGCACTTTGGCCACGCCACCGAGTTCCAGATTTTTGAGGTGTCGGCCGCCGAGGCCCTGTTCGTGGGGCATCGCCGTGTGGACCTGTACTGCCAGGGCGGCTTCGGTGAAGACGAGCAGTTGCCGTCCATCGTCAAGGCCATCAATGACTGCCACGCCGTGCTGGTGGCCAAGATCGGCGCCTGCCCGCGTGACGAGCTCAAGGCCGCGGGCATCGAGCCTGTCGATGCCTACGCCCACGAGTTCATCGAGAAAGCCGCCCTGAGCTGGTTTGCCGACTATGCCGACCGGCTGGCACGAGGCGACATCACCCATCAGCCACGGGGCGATGCCTCCATCCGCCAGGGGGCTTACACCTCTGAAGCGGCGGCCTGACCCGACCTGCACAAACCTGTTGAACGAAGGAGAACCACCATGGCCTTGAAGATCATCGCCTCCACCTGCACAGGCTGCTCCGCCTGCGAACCCGAATGCCCCAACGTCGCCATCCGCGAAAAGGGCGGGACCTTCATCATCGATCCGGCCAAGTGCACGGAATGCGAAGACCAATTTGATGCGCCCCAATGCCTGGCCGTGTGCCCGGTGGATGGCTGCATCGTGAATGCTTGAAAAGGAAAGACATGACCATCAACATGACCGTGACCCAGGCCGCTGAACGCTTCATCAAGCGGATGGTGAAGTTCTCGGGCCTGCCCGCCACTGCGGGCTTTCGCCTCACGGTGAGCCCCGGCGGCTGCTCCGGCTACAGCAGCGAGTTCACCGTGGAAGCGGCCCCGCTGGACGGCGACAAAGCCTTTGACATCAACGGCGTGACGGTGTTCCTGCCAGCGCAAAGCCGCCTGATGCTGGACGGTGTCACCGTGGACTTTGCCGACACGCCCACCCAATCGGGCTTGACCTTCTTCAACCCGAACGCTGGGGCCTGTGGCTGCAGCAGCAGTGAGAGCAGCGCCGACAACAGCGCGGCCGCGCCCCCCGCGGTGGCCAAGATCGAGATCAGCTCGATCCGTTCTTCCATGCCTCGTCCCGTGAACTGAAGCCTGGGGAACACGCCATGCACCACCACCCCTCATCCCAGCACGACGCCGGCTTTGACAGCGCCGTGTTGGGGGGTGGCTTGCCCGCTGAAGTAGAGGGCCTGATCAAGCAAGCCGGGCTGGTCCGCGGTGACCGCGCCCAGGCCGAGCCCTTGCTGCAGAAGGCGCGCGAGCTGGCACCCTCGCACCCGGCCACGCTGATCGCGATGTACCGCTTTCACTTCTATGGACACCGTCTGAAGGAGGCCCGGCTGGTGGCCCAGGAATCCCTGAGCATCGCGCGCTCCGCCTTGGGACCGGACATCAACATCAATGATGAACAAGCCCGCTTCGACGCGGCCACCCGCTTTTACCTGTTCGCGCTCAAAGCCTTTGCCTACCTGAGCTTGCGCCTGGGCGATACCGACACCGCGCGCAACACCTTGGCGGACCTGCGCCAACTCGATCCTCAGGACCGGGTGGGCGGTGGTGTGCTGACCCACGTGCTGGCCCGCGCCGAGGCGCTGGACCTGAGCGACGACGACTTCAGCGCCCCCATCGCGCACCGGGGCTGGAGCACGCCATGATGAATCTGGCGTCGAACGAGATCGAATCAGTGGACTGGCAAGGCCTGCCCGTGGCTTGCCAGTCATGCCACTACCAGAGCCTGCTGGCACAGGGCCGGTGCGAGCCCGGCCGCGCCTGCGTTCAAGACCGCTATGCCCGGCGCATCGACCGCTTCTTCAACTGGAACCCGCAGCTGGCCAACGAGTTGCTGAGCCACCCTTACTTTGAGGTGCGCGCCATCGCTGTTCGCTACGCCGATGTGTTTCGCCTGACCGACCTGATCCACGACCCGGACGAAACCGTGCGCCTGCAACTGGCCCTGCGCCTGCCGCAACGCGCTTTGATGACGCTGCGCGACGACCCGCATCGGGAAGTGCGCATCCGCGTGGCTCACCGCCTGGACGTGCGCGCCCTGTCCTCCATGCGGCAAGACCCGGACTACTACGTTCGGCAGTTGGTGGCGCGGCGCCTGCCCCAGGCGCTCCTGCTGTCAATGATGAACGACGCGCAAAGCGACGTGCGCCAGGAAGTGGCGCTGCGCCTGGAGATGCCCGCCCTGCAGCGCATGGCCGACGACCAGGCCAGCGAAGTGCGCCGCATCGTGGCCCGGCGCCTGCCGGTGCCGCTGCTCAGCAGCCTGGCGCACGACCCCGACCTGATGGTGCGCTGGGAAGTTGCGCAACGGGCTGACCGGGCCCTGCTCATTTTGATGATCAAGGATCACGACGACGACATCCGCACCGTGGCCCGTCAGCGCCTGATGCCTGAGCGCACAGCCACCTCACTAGGAGCGCAGCATGGCTGACATCAACCGCGACGACAACCTGATTGAAGTGGCCGATCCGCCGCGCTTCGGCTTTGGCGAGCGCGTGGTCAGCCGCACCATCATCCGCAACGACGGCACCTTCAATGGCAAGGACATTGGTGAGGTGCTGGTGCGCAAAGGCGATGTCGGCTACGTGTGCTCCATCGGCACCTTCCTGCAGCAGTTCTACATCTACGCCGTGGAGTTCACCGACCACGGCTACCGCGTCGGCATGCGCGCCAAGGAACTGATGACGTTGGACAAGCTGCCCGATGAGGTGTTGGCCCAGTTGGGTGAACGCGCTGATGAACTCAAACAACTGAGATGAGGTCCACCATGATGATCGAACTCCGTGAGCCCCAATACCAATGGGGACAACAAGTGGTCGCGCTGGTCGACCTGGTCAACGATGGCACCCACCCCGGCCATGCGCCAGACGCGGTCCTGGCCTGCGTGGGCAGCGAAGGCGAGATCGTTCAGGTGGGACGGCATGTCGAGGCCAACCAGCCGGTTTACATGGTCGAGTTCGACGGCCTGGTTGTCGGGTGTCTGGAAGAAGAGATCCTGCTGCTCCAAGAGTTGGATCAGATGCTGTCGGAATCCCGCGGCCAGTTGCGCCTGTTGCACGGCTGACGAGCAGGCCTCCATGAACACCCTGGCCGCCCCCCTGCCCCTCATGCAGGCCGTGGTCCATGACATGGACCGCGTGCGCATCGAGCGCGCCTTGCGGCAGCGGGTGCGCTATCGCTATGTGCAGCCCCAGGTGGAGCGGGCGTCGACCGCGCCAGGCTGGGTGGTCAGCAGCCCCTGCTGCTCGCGCAACATCGACCCTTCTGGTGGCGTGATCTCGATCGCCTGGCTGGAACCCGCCGAAGGCATGTGGTCCCTTTACTTTCGCGACCATGTGCATGACCGCTGGGTATTGCATGACGAGTGCCACCACCTCCAGCCGCTGCTGGACGAGGTCTGCCTGGACCCGACCCGGGTGTTTTGGCCATGAACACCGACCGCATCTACCTGGACAACAACGCCACCACGGCCCCGACGGCGGACGTGATGGGCGCGGTGGCACAAGGCATGGTCAGGCATTGGGCCAATCCCTCATCGACTCACGCCATGGGCCAGGAGGCCCGGCAGGCCTTGACGCAGGCCCGCTCGCAGGTGGCGCGCATGCTGGGGTGCAAGCCTGCTGAAGTGGTGTTCACCAGCGGCGCCACCGAGTCCAACCACATCGCCTTGCGCGGCGCGGTGGGCTTCAATGGTCGGCATGGCCTGGTCCTCAGTGCGGCCGAGCACGCGGGCATGCAGAAGCTGGCCCGGCACCTGGCTCAGCGTCAGCAAGTGGATCTGGGCTGGATCGGGCTGACGCCCCAAGGCACGTTGGACATGGCTCAGGCGCGCGAGCTGGTCACGCCGCACGTGGCGCTGGTGTCCGTCATGGCGGCCAACCATGAAACCGGCGTGTTGATGCCGATTGGCGAGATGGCCCGGCTGGCCCACGCACAAGGCGCCATGCTGCACGTCGATGCCACCCAATTGATTGGCAAGCTGCCCTTTGACTTCGACCAATCCGGGGCCGACCTGGTGTCCTTGTCGGCACACAAGTTCAACGGCCCCAAGGGGATCGGCGTCCTGATCGTGCGCCAAGGTTTGAACTGGCCGCCCCTGTACCAAGGCTCGCAGGAACGCGCCAGGCGCGGCGGCACCGAGAATCTGCCCGGCATCCTGGGCCTGGCGGCGGCCACCGAACGCCTGACCATGGCGCCGCAGGCCTGGTTCCACCACATGGCTTCGCAAACACGCCTGCGGGACCAACTCGAACGAGGGCTCATCAGCCGCTTGCCCGGCACCGTGGTCTTTGGCGGCGAGGCCGCCCGCCTGCCCAACACCAGCTACCTGCGCTTTGGCCACCTGCACGCCGACGTGGTCCTTCAACGCCTGGAACGCCTCGGGATCATGGCCTCGTCCGGGGCGGCCTGCTCCGCCAGCGGCAACGAGCCCTCCTTCGTGCTGAGCGCCATGGGGGTGCCGCGCGAAGAGGCCTTGTGCGCCATCCGATTTTCCTTGTCAACACAAACCACCTCAGAGCAGATCCAGATGGTGCTTGATCGCCTGCCCGCCGAACTGGCCCCACTGATGGCCGAGCACGCCGCTGCCGCAGGCCACCCCGCATTCCCCTCAGGAGCATTCGCATGAAGATCATGATTCGCACGGCGCCCAACGGTGTCACATCGGTGTACGTGCCCAAGAAAGACCTGGAGGAACCCATCGTGTCGATGGAACGCCCCGGCATGTGGGGCGGCCTGGTCACGCTGGCCAACGGTTGGCAGCTGGCCATGCCCGAGATGCCCGAGGGCACCACCTTGCCGATCACCGTGGAAGCGCGCCGCACCACGACCGGCGAAGAAGCCTGAGGCGCCCACCATGGCCATCACGCTTGATCAAATCGAAGAGGCTGGGCAGATCCTGGGCTCGTCTGCCACGGTGCGCGCGGCCGCAGCGCTCATCCGGGAACGCTTTGCCCCCTTGCCCGCCCTGGTGCTGGACGCCTTCGACATGCGCAGTGAATCACCCGCGCTGCAGGTGCAGAACCGCGCGCTCTTCTTGATGGCCACCGACGGCCATTGCTGGTCGGTGACGGGCCAGCTCGAGCGCGCGTCCGCCTTTGTGCTCACACAAGACTGACCGAAAGAGCCACACCATGCATGCCCCTTACGACTGGATCGCCCTGTCCGACCCCGACATCACCGGCCAGGAACTGGAAGCCGTGGTCATGGCGTTGCGCAGCGGCCAGCTGTCGGCCGGGCCTGCGGTCAGTGAATTTGAAAACGCCTTTGCCCAATGGGTGGGCCGATCGCATGGCGCCGCCGTGGGCAGTGGCACCCTGGGCGTCTGTCTGGCCCTCAAGGTCATGGGCATTGGCCCCGGTGATGAAGTCATCACTGCCGCCTATGCCTGGCACCAGGTTGCGCATGCCATCTCGCTGGTGGGTGCCACGCCGGTGTTGGCTGACATCGACTACTGGTCAGGCTGCATTGACCCGGCCAAGGCCGCTGACAAGGTCGGGCCGCGCACCCGCGCCATCCTGGCCACCAACGTCAACGGCCACCCTGCTGACTGGCAGGCCTTGCGCGAACTGGCCACCCGGCACCAGCTCAAGCTGATCGAAGACAGCACCGAAGCGGTGGGCTCGCGCTACCAGGGCCGCCTGGTGGGCGGCTTCGGCGACGTGTCGATCTTTGATTTCTCACAACCCTCGGCCTTGTGCTGCGGCCAAGGTGGCATGGTGCTGACCGATGACCCCGCCCTGGCCAGTGAACTGGGTTACCTGCGCGAGCGCCGCTTGAGTGATCGCAACTCGGTGTCGGTGGGCAGCCGCGTGCCCTGGCAGGCCAGCATGAGCGACCTGGATGCCGCCCTGGGCCTGGCGCAATTGCAGCGCATTGACGAGATCCTGCTCAAGCGCAAACAGGTCGAAGGCTGGTACCACACGCAGATGCAAAGCTTCGAAGGCATCAAGCCGCCCTACCTGGCCGAGCACATCGACGAGGTCCACTGGATGCTCTACAAGATCCACCTGGGCAAGCGCTTCACCGGCAGCGCGCGCAACCAGATCATTGAAGACATGGACTCGAACTCGGTCCAGTCGGCCATCTACTGCGTGCCACTGCACCAGCAGTTTCACTACCAGCAACTGGGCTGGCACCGCGGGCTCCTGCCCAACACCGAGCGCATCGGCGACCGATCCCTCACCCTGCCCTTTCACACCCACCTGGACGAAGACGAAGTCAGCTACATCGTCAAGACGCTCAAGGACGCCTCGGTCAACGTCGGGGCCGGGGCCGCCATCTACTGACCTCATTGGAGTTGAACATGACCCTGACCGACGCCCCCGTGGCTGTGACCGCCCCCCCTTGGCTCACCGAGCTGAGCGATGGCCTCAAGAAGGGCCGCATCGTGCCCTACCTGGGCCCGCGCATGCTGGAGCTGATTCCCGACGCCCCCGTGCCCGCCACCCCGGAGGCCCTGGTGGCGCTGCTGGTGGCCAAGGCCACGGTGCCCCACAGAATCCGCAACCGCCTGACCCAGGCCGCGCAGTTCATTGAAAACTTCAAGCACCGCAAGAGCGTGGTCAGCCTGATGAACGAGGCCTTTGCCCGGCCCGCCACCCCCAGCGCCTTTCACCTGTGGCTGGCCAAGGTGGCGCCACCGCTGGTGGTAGAGAGTTGGTACGACGACACCATGACCATGGCCTATGCGCAAACGCACCCTGCCGCCGATTGGGGCCAGGTGCAAGGCCTGGCGCAGTCCGAGCACTTCGGCACCTGGACGGCGTTCTACGATGCGCTGGGGCAACTGGCCGAGAGCTGTCCGTCCGGCTGGAAGTCACTCGTCTACCGGCCGATCGGTGGACACGCGCCCGCTGGCAACTACCTGGTGTCCGACTCGGACTATGTGGAAGTGCTGACCGAGATCGACATCCAGACGCCCATCCCGGCCGAGGTGCAGCAACTGCGCACCGGGCGCGGCTTCCTTTTCCTGGGTTGCCGCTTCAACGACCAGCTCACACGCAGCTTTGCCCGCCAGATCATGAAGCGCTCCAGCGGCCAGCACTGGGCCGTCTTGCCCGACGAGCCCACGCGCATGGAAGCGCGCTTCCTGGAAGAGAACAACGTCACCCGCATCGCCCAACCCCTGGCCGAGGTGGCGGCGTTGTTGACCGCGGCCTGAGGGCCATCCCTGACCTTTTGCAAACTGGAGAAACGACATGACCACGCTGACCATCCTGCCCGCCGGCATCACCTTCGACGCCCCTGCAGGCACCACCCTGCTGCAAGCTATCAAGGACGCGGGCGCCGCCATCATCAGCAAGTGCGGCGGCAAGGCCGAATGCGGCGCCTGCCACCTGTATGTGCAGGAAGGCCGCAAGAGCCTGTCCAAAGTGCAACGCAAGGAAAACGAAGCCCTGGACGCCATCATCGGCGTCAGCTCCAAGTCGCGCCTGGCCTGTCAGACCACGCTCGGCGAAGAGCCCGTGACCATCGAACTGCTCAGCTTCGTTTGACCAGCCCGTGGAGGCGACCGCCATGATCGACGTCGCGGTTATCGGCGCGGGCCTCACGGGGCTGGCCCTGGCGCATTCATTGCAAGCCCAGGGCGTCAAGCTGGCCGTGTTCGAGGCGCGAGACCGCGTGGGCGGGCGCATCCTCACCCACGTCCCGCAGGGCCCAGGTGCCCACGTGGACCTGGGTGCCAGCTGGTACTGGCCCGACACCGAGCCACGCATGGCTGCGCTGGTCGAGTCCCTGGCCCTGAAGTCCTTCGTGCAGCCGGACCAGGGCCACGTGCTGTCGCTGGTCGACCCGGCTCGCGCGCCCGACGTGCTGGACGTGCAAGGCATCCATGGCGGTGCGCGCCGCCTCTCGGGCGGCATGGGCACGCTGACGCGGTCATTGCATGGGCGGCTGCTGGAAGGCACGGTCAAGCTGGGCCATCGGTTGGTGGCCGTGCACGATGCCCCAGACCACGTCGAGTTGCACTTTGCCCGCGTGGAGAGTGGCGTCCAGCATGTTGAACGGGTGACGGCGCGGCGCGTCGTCCTGACCCTCCCGCCCCGCCTGCTGGCCCAGTCGGTGCGATTTCAGCCAGCGCTGTCGGCCTCCACGGCCCATGCCTTGGCCAGCGTGCCGACCTGGATGGCGCGCGAAGCCAAGGCGGTGGCCCGATTCGATCGCCCCTTCTGGCATGCGCAAGGTCAGTCGGGCAGTGCCTTTGTCAGCCACCCTCAAGCCGTGCTGCGCGAAGTCTGGGATGCGAGCGATGAACAAGGCGCGGCACTGGCTGGCTTTTGCGCCATGGGCCCAGACACCCGGCGGCCTTTTGAGCGCAGCCTGCCCTTGCTCGCCTCCAGCCAGTTCGCCCAACTGTTCGGCCCCGAAGCGCATGCAGACTTGGTGTTGGTGAACGACTGGAGCCTGGACGCCTGGACGTGCAGCGAACTGGACCGCCTCGACCCCGAGCCCCTGCCTCCGCAGGCCGACCCCGTGCTGCGGCGCCCGCACTGGTCAGGCCGCCTGTTCTTTGGCGGCACCGAGACCGCGCGCCATGCCGTCGGCCACATGGAAGGCGCCCTCGAATCAGCCGCTCGCTTGGCTGACTTTTTGCGCCACGCCAAGCCCACGCGCCACGGCACCACCAGACCACTGGAAGAATCGCTTGCATCGTTCGAGCTGTGGGTCACCTTGGAACGCCAGGACGCGGTGCCTCGCTACCGGCAGCATTTGAACCAGATGCTGGCCCGCCAGGACCGTGACCGCGTCACTCAGCGCGCCATGCTGGCCACGGCGGAGCAAACCTACACCCGAGCCCTGGAGCAACTGGCCGCCTTGGAGCTGGGCTGGGGCGTGAACCGCCCATTGACACCCACGGGCCGCAGCGAGCTGACACCGCAGGTCCTGGCGCCCTTCAGCGGCTTCAGCAAAAGCCTGGTGAATGACGCCCTGGCCTTCAATGCCAGTTCCTGCGCCCTGTCCAATTTCGACACGGAACACCGGCCCGATGCCGACTACCTCCAGGCCATCACGGTGGACCTGGCCGCCGCCTGGCGCGAGTTTGCCTGGGCCACCAATGACCTGCTGTGCTCACGCAGCGGGCCGTCCCCTTGAAAGAAGGAGCACCCCTCATGTACGGCGCAGCCCTGCTCAAAACCATCAACGACGCCACCCTGATGTGGCTGAGGGTCTACAAACAGCAGCAGCCAGGCTGGTTTCGCACGGTGCCTGCGGTGGCCAGTCATTGACGGGCGGCACGGAACCGGCGCACGGCGGGCCGAGACGCTGCCTCGCTTGATTTAGCGCAAATTGAACCGGGAGAACTGGCGCACAGTCCATGCCACCCCCTTCGATCAAAATGCAGCATGAAACAAGCCCCTGGCTTTTTGAACCACACCACTCGCCACGTGCTCTTCACCGGCAAGGGTGGCGTCGGCAAGACGTCACTGGCCACTGCCACGGCACTGGCCTTGGCAGACTCGGGCCAACGCGTTCTGCTGGTCAGCACCGACGCCGCGTCGAACCTCGACGACATGCTGGGCATCGAGTTGCGCAACACCCCCACACCCGTGCCTGGTGCGCCGGGTTTGTCGGTCTTGAACATCGACCCCGACAACGCGGCGCAAGCCTACCGCCAGCGTGTCATCGCTCAAATGGACGCCAGCGCCAGCCCTGCTGAACTCGCCACTGTGCGCGAACAGCTGTCCGGGGCCTGTACCACCGAGATCGCCTCGTTCGATGAATTCGCTGCCCTCTTCTCGGACGGCGCCCCACACTTTGACCACATCGTGTTTGACACGGCACCCACGGGGCACACCTTGCGCCTGCTCAGCCTGCCCAAAGCCTGGGGTGGCTTCCTGAGCGGCAACGACCGAGGGGCCTCCTGCCTGGGACCGCATTCCGGCCTGAAGATGCAGGAAGCGCGCTTCAAGGCCGCCCTCGACGCCCTGAGCGATCCAAGCCGGACCACCGTGGTCCTGGTCACGCGGGCCGACAAAGGCGCCATCGCCGAGGCGGCTCGCACATCGCAAGAGCTGCGCGAACTGGGCCTGAACAACCAACGCCTGGCCATCAACGGGGTGTTCCATGCCAGCGACCACACCGACCTGGTGGCCACCGCCATCGAAGCCCTGGAGCAGCAGGCACTGGCGGACATGCCAACCTCACTGCGCGCCCTGCCTCAGGACCAAGTGCCCCTGCGGGCCTTCGACACCGTCGGCCTGCCCGCCTTGCGCGCCCTGCTCTCACCGGAGGATGCCGTGATCAAGGCGGGCATCGCCGTGGCAAAACGCGCCGAGCCTGCCCAGCCCACCGCGCCCCTGCAGGGCCTGGACGCCTTGGCCGATGAACTGGCCGCCAGCCCGCATGGCCTGATCATGGTCATGGGCAAAGGCGGGGTCGGCAAAACCACGGTGGCTGCGGCGTTGGCCTTGGGTCTGGTCCAGCGGGGCAAGACGGTGCACCTGAGCACCACCGATCCTGCGGCCCACCTGACGGGCACCCTCGCAGGCGAGGTGGCCGGTTTGCGCGTGGACCGCATCGACCCCAAGGTCGAAACTCAGCGCTACATCGACAAGATCATGGCGGCCAAGTCACCCCAGCTCGACGCGCAGGAACAGGCCCTGTTGCTGGAAGATCTTCGCTCTCCCTGCACGGAGGAAGTCGCCGTCTTTCATGCTTTCTCACGCACCGTCAGCGAAGCGCGCAGCGCCTTCGTCGTGCTGGACACGGCGCCCACCGGGCACTCCCTGCTGCTGATGGACGCCACCGGGGCTTACCACCGGCAGATGACGCGGGAGTTCGAAGGTCGGGGCACCAGCCATGTGATCACGCCCTTGATGCGGCTGCAAGACACGGCCTACACCAAGATCATCCTGGTGACCTTGCCCGAGGCAACCCCGGTGTCGCAGGCCTCGGCCTTGCAAGACGATCTGCGCCGCGCGGGCATCGAGCCTCATGCCTGGGTACTCAACAAGAGCGTGCTGGCAGCAGGCACCCACGACCCCTTGCTGGCCGCGCGCCTGGCGGGTGAGCGCCAGCAGCTGGAACGCATGTCCGCCGGCCTGGCCAAGCGGATCTTCACCGTGCCCTGGTTGATCCGCCCACCGATTGGCCTGGTTGAACTGTCCAAGCTGGTTCACAAGCCAGGCTAAAGTAAGCTCGGGCCCTCGTCCACCACCGTGCGCCCGCCATGCAAAGCCCCCGTTCAGACCGAGTCCTCGCCACCCTGGCGTTGATGCTGCTGGGCAGCGGGTGCCTCCTGGTGCTGTGGCCCTTCCTGACCTCGCTGGTCTGGGCCGCGATCCTGGCGTCCACCAGTTGGAGCGTGTTCCTTCGGCTGGACCGCCTGGTCGGACAGCGGCGCACCCTCGCCGCCAGCCTGATGACCCTCCTGGTGACCGTGGTCCTGTTGGTGCCTGTCGTGGCCGTGGCACTGGCCATGGCCGACAACGTGGCCGAGCTGGGCGGCGCGGCCTCATCCATTCTCAAAGACGGGTTGCCTGATGCACCTTCCTGGCTGGCCAACCTGCCCCTGGTCGGCCATTCACTGGCGGCCTACTGGCAGCAGTTCGCGCACGACGGGCAGCGCCTGATGGAAGAGCTGGGCAAGCTGTCGCAGCCTGCCCAGAACATGGCGCTGACCGCCGGTCGCGTGGTGGGCAGGGGCGTGTTGGACATCGCCCTGTCGGTGTTCCTGGCCTTCTTCTTTTTCCTGCATGGCGAGTTGCTGGCCGCTCGCCTGCACATTGCCTTGGCCCACCTGGCGGGCGAGCGCGCCACCTACCTGCTGGGCATCGCCAGAGGCACGGTCACCGGCGTGATCTATGGTGTGTTGGGCACGGCACTGGCCCAGGGTGTCTTGGCCGCCATCGGCTTTGCCATCGCGGGCGTGCCGGGTGCCGTGCTGCTGGGCGGGCTCACTTTCTTTCTGTCGGTGATCCCGATCGGGCCGCCCCTGGTGTGGGGTGGCGCGGCCATCTGGCTGTTCCAGCAAGGCGAACCGGGCTGGGCCGCCTTCGTGGTCGCATGGGGGTTTTTTTTGGTCAGCATGGTGGACAACGTCATCAAACCGCTGATCATCAGCCGAGGCTCCCGCCTGCCCTTCGCCATTGTGTTTTTGGGCGTGCTGGGCGGCGTGCTGGCCTTCGGGGTGATTGGTGCGTTCCTGGGCCCGACCTTCCTGGCCGTGGGATATCGCCTGGCCCATGAATGGACGTCCACTGAAGAACCGGGCCCGGACCAAGGGTAGTCAGGCCATCACCGGCGTGTCGAGCACCGCGCTCAGCGTCAAGCTCACATTGTTCTTCGTGGCATCCACATACGGGCAGATGCCCTTGGCGCGCTCAATCAGGTTGTCGGCCGTGGCCTGGTCCAGTGGCCCGGCCATGTGCACCGTCAGGGTCAGCGCCATGCGGTAGGCGTCTTCAAAGGTGATGAACATCGACAAGGCGGCCTCCACATAACAGCCTTTGAGCGGCAGGTGGCCCTTCTTGGCGATGTGCCTCACCGACTGTTCAAAGCAGGCGCCGAATGCACCTGCGAACAGTTGCTCGGGGTTGGGCCCATCGCCCTGGCCCCCCATGGCCGCGGGCACGGCCAGCTTGAGCTTGAAGCTGCCATCGTCGCTCTGGATGGTGCCAGTGCGACCGCCTTGGGTCAGCATCTGGGCTTTGTAGACAAGGTCCATGGAAGTCTCCGGTCAAACGTGGATGGGTCATGTTTGTCAGCTTCGAGACAGCTTGGACCGCTCGGCCTTGCTGTAGTTACTGAAATGCCCTTCGGCCGCCGCGCGCTGGCGGCCACTCTGGATGATGGCGGCACTGCGTCCTGGCGCCTGCGGTGCGCTCACGCACTTGGCCACCGCGGTTGAACCGCACTGCGGGCAAGCAGGGATGGTCGTGCTGCGCACCAGCAGCTCAAAGCGCTTGTCGCAAGCAGGGCATTGGTAGTCGTAGAGCGGCATGGCGGCAGGTCGGCAAAGCGACAAAGGTTCACGGATGGAGGGCCTTGTTTGCAAGATCAATGCCTTGCCAAATGGCTGACAAACCCGACAAAAATCACAAGGCTTTGTCGCGCATCGCTCAGTGTCATCAAGCCCACACCCGGTTGATTTATCCATACAAATCAACAACTTGATAAAAGTTGAAAGGGTGGCACTCAAGTTGCATAGAGACCCTTGAGTCCAGCATTGAACGCACAGACCAAGGAGCCCTTTCATGACCAAGTTGACCGTGCAGCCCAACCGCCCTGTGTATCTGGACTATGCCGCGACCACCCCGGTGGACCAACGGGTGGCGGCCAAGATGATTCCCTACCTGTGCGAACGTTTTGGCAACCCGGCCAGCCGCTCTCATGCCTATGGCTGGGCCGCCGAAGAAGCCGTCGAACTGGCCCGAGAACAAGTGGCCTTGCTCATTGGTGCCGACCCGCGCGAGTTGGTCTGGACCTCCGGGGCCACTGAGAGCAACAACCTGGCCATCAAGGGTGCAGCCCAGTTTCACCAAGCCAAGGGCCGCCACCTGATCACCGTGGCCACTGAGCACAAAGCCGTGCTGGACACCATGCGTGAGATGGAGCGTGCAGGCTGGGACGTCACTGTGCTGCCCGTGCTGGACACCGGCCTGGTCGACCTTGATCAGTTCAAGCAAGCCATCCGCCCCGACACCGTGCTGGCCTCGGTCATGTTCGTCAACAACGAAACGGGTGTCATCCAGGATGTCGAAGCCCTGGGCCAGATCTGCCGCAGCCACGGCGTGCTCTTCCATGTGGATGCAGCCCAGGCCACCGGCAAGGTCCACATCGATTTGAGCGTGATGCCCATCGACCTGATGTCGATGTCGGCCCACAAGAGCTACGGCCCCAAGGGCATCGGCGCCCTGTACGTGCGGCGCAAACCCCGTGTGCGCATCGAAGCGCAAATGCATGGTGGCGGCCACGAGCGCGGCATGCGCTCGGGCACCTTGCCCACGCACCAGATCGTGGGCATGGGCGAGGCCTATCACCTGGCGGCCCGCGAGATGGCCCCGGAGCTGGAGCGCATCCGCAGCCTGCGCGACCACCTGTGGGCGGGCCTGTCACGCATCGACCAGGTTCAGATCAACGGCGACTTCGAGCGCCGCACGCCGCACCACCTCAACGTCAGCTTCAACTATGTCGAAGGCGAGTCGCTGCTCATGGGCATGAAGGACATCGCCGTGTCGTCAGGATCGGCCTGCACCTCGGCCAGCCTGGAGCCCAGCTATGTGCTGCGCGCCATGGGCCGCACCGACGAGCTGGCCCACAGCTCGGTGCGCTTCACCATTGGCCGCTACACCACGATGGAAGAGATCGACTTCGTCATCGACCGTGTGTCCGACGTGGTGGCCAAGCTGCGTGACATGAGCCCGCTGTGGGACATGGTCCAGGCCGGCGTTGACCTCAACAGCATCCAGTGGGCAGCGCACTGATTGCCCCATCCCAACCCATCCCCGGAGAAACCACATGGCCTACAGCGACAAGGTGATTGAGCACTACGAAAACCCCCGCAACGTCGGCTCATTCGCCGCCGACGAAGAAGGCGTGGCCACCGGCATGGTGGGCGCCCCGGCCTGCGGCGACGTGATGAAGCTTCAGATCAAGGTGAACCCCGTCACTGGCGTGATCGAAGACGCCCGCTTCAAAACCTACGGCTGCGGCTCGGCCATCGCGTCCAGCTCGCTGGTGACCGAGTGGGTGCGCGGCAAGACGCTGGACCAGGCCTTGGCCATCAAGAACACGGCCATTGCTGAAGAGTTGGCCTTGCCCCCCGTGAAGATCCATTGCTCCATCCTGGCCGAGGACGCCATCAAGGCGGCCGTGGCCGATTACCAGGCCAAGCGAGCCCTGTCTGACCAGCCCATCTGCCACCCCAACTGACCACCCAAGGAGTCCGCCCATGGAAACCGCATTGACCGCCACCACCGCCGCCGACATGGCGCCCCCTGTTCCCTTGAACTTCAGCACCGCCGCCGCCGCCAAGGTGAGTGAGCTGATCGTTGAAGAAGGCAACCCCAACCTGAAACTGCGCCTGTACGTCACGGGTGGCGGCTGCTCGGGCTTTTCGTACGGCTTTGCCTTTGACGACCAGCTCAGCGACGACGACACCCGCATCGACAAAGACGGCGTCTCGCTGGTGGTGGACGCCATGAGTTTGCAGTATCTGATCGGCGCCGACATCGACTACGAAGACGGCCTGGATGGCTCGCGCTTCGTGATTCACAACCCCAATGCCCAGACCACCTGCGGTTGCGGCAGTTCCTTCTCGATGTGAGGTGAGCCATGTCCATCACCATGACCGAGGCGGCAGCCAGACACGTGCAAAAGTCCTTGAGCAAGCGGGGCAAAGGCGTGGGCCTGCGCCTGGCGGTCAAGACCAGTGGCTGCTCCGGGCTGGCTTACGCCATCGAGTTTGCCGACGAGGCCTTGCCCGAGGACCTGTCCTTTGAAAGCCATGGCCTGCAATTGCTGGTGAACGCCAACAGCCTGCCTTTCCTGGAAGGCACGCAGCTGGACTTTGTGCGCGAAGGCCTCAACGAGGGCTTCAAGTTCAACAACCCGAACGCCAAGGCCGAATGCGGCTGCGGCGAAAGCTTCGCGGTCTGAACCATCATGGCACTGCTTCAAATCGCCGAACCCGGTCAAAGCGCCGCGCCCCACCAGCACAAGCTGGCGGCCGGCATTGACCTGGGCACCACCAACTCCCTCATCGCCAGCGTGCAAAGCGCCCTGCCCCGTGCCTTGGCCGATGAGGCGGGCCGGGTGCTCTTGCCCTCGGTGGTGCGGTATGAAGCCGTGTTCCAGTCGCCCCCGGTGGTGGGCTTCGAGGCCCTGCATGCCCAAGCCCACGACCCGCTCAACACCATCGCCTCGGTCAAGCGCCTGATGGGGCGCGGCATGGCCGATGTGCTCAAGACGGGCGCGCCGTCCTACCGCCTCATCGACGAACCCGGCATGGTCAGCATTGACACGGCCGCTGGCACCAAAAGCCCGGTCGAGGTCTCGGCCGACATCCTGCGCGCCCTCAAGGCCCGTGCCGAAGCCTCGCTGGGCGGTGACCTGACCGGCGTGGTCATCACCGTGCCCGCCTACTTTGACGACGCCCAGCGCCAGGCCACCAAAGACGCGGCCCGCCTGGCCGGCCTGCACGTGCTGCGCCTGCTCAACGAACCCACCGCCGCCGCCATCGCCTATGGCCTGGACAAGGCCGCCGAGGGCGTCTTCGCGGTCTACGACCTGGGCGGTGGCACCTTCGACATCTCGGTGCTGCGCCTGTCGCGCGGCGTGTTTGAGGTGCTGTCCACTGGCGGCGACTCGGCCCTGGGGGGCGATGACTTCGACCGCGCCCTGGCCCTGTGGTTGGTCGATCAAGCCCAGCTGAACTGGACCACGCTGAACGCCAGCGAACAGCAGCATTGGCTGATCTCGGCCCGCGCCGCCAAAGAGGCTTTGTCCAGCTTCGACGCGGTGGACGTGGCGGGCATCACCTTGACCCGCGAAGTGTTCGCGCAACGCACGGCCGCCCTGGTCAAGCGAACCCTGATCGCCACCAAGCGCGCCTTGAAGGACGCCGAAATGGCCATTGAGGCCATTGACGGTGTGGTGCTGGTGGGCGGCTCCACCCGCATGCCCGTGATCCGCGAGGCCGTGGCCCAGTACTTTCAAAAGCCACCCCTGACCGACCTGAATCCCGATGAGGTCGTTGCGCTGGGCGCCGCCATGCAGGCCGATGCCCTGGTGGGCAATGGCCAGGCCGATGGCCAATGGCTGCTGCTGGACGTGTCGCCGCTGTCGCTGGGTTTGGAAACCATGGGCGGCCTGGTTGAAAAAATCATCCCCCGCAACTCGACCCTGCCCACGTCCCGCGCGCAAGATTTCACCACCTTCAAAGATGGCCAGACCGTGATGTCGGTGCATGTGCTGCAAGGCGAGCGCGAAGGTGTCAACGACTGCCGCTCACTGGCCCGCTTCGAGCTGCGCGGCATCCCACCCATGGTGGCCGGAGCCGCCCGCATCCGCGTGACCTTTCAGATCGATGCCGATGGCCTGCTGTCGGTGTCGGCCAGCGAGTTGAGCAGTGGCGCGCTGGCCGAGATCCAGATCAAGCCCTCGTATGGGCTGAGCGATGAGCAGATTGCCGCCATGCTGGCCGACAGCGTGGGCCGAGCGCAGGCCGACATGAAACTGCGCATGCTGCGCGAGGCCCAGATCGATGCCCGCCGCCTGCTGGACGCCACCGAATCGGCCCTGGCCGAAGACGGCCCTGCGCTGCTGTCACCCGCCGAGCGCCAGCACATCCTCGAAGCCATGAACCTGGTGGCCGAGCAACTGGAAACCGAAGCGGCCACCGAGGCCGTGAAAGCCGCCTGCCAGGCCCTCAACGCGGCCACCGGCCCCTTTGCCGCGCGCCGCATGGACGCCAGCATCAGGCAAGCCCTGACCGGCCGCGTCCTCGACTCCATCACCTGATTCTTCAAGGTCACTGCCATGCCTCTGGTCACAGTCCTGCCCCACGCCGAGCTGTGCCCCCAGGGCACGCAGTTCGAGATCAAACCCGGACGATCGCTGTGCGAGGGCCTGCTCAAACATGGCGTGGCCATTGAGCATGCCTGCGACATGGTGGCGGCCTGCTCGACCTGCCATGTGCTGGTCCGTGCGGGCGCCGACACCTTGCCCGAACCCGATGACGAAGAGAACGACCAACTCGACAACGCCTGGGGTGTGGAACCCTGTTCGCGTCTGGCTTGCTGCGTCAGGGTCAAGGAGGGCAACCTCACCGTCGAACTGCCCAAGCACAGCCGCAACCACGCCCGCGAACGCTGAAGCGAGTGTGTGAAATGGCGCAAACCCGACACGACATTTCAGGCGATTCAACGCGCCACGCCCCGTGAAGGCACTGGCACAGCGATTGCAATCAAGGCATCAGGCACCCCCGCCCCACACCCTCCGAGTCCACCCCCCATGCACAGCGCGATCATCAACGACACGACCTTGCGCGACGGCGAGCAGACCGCAGGCGTGGCCTTCACGCTGGTCGAGAAGTGCGCCATCGCCCGGGCCCTGTCGAACGCCGGTGTGCCCGAGCTGGAAGTGGGCGTGCCCGCCATGGGCCTGGCCGAGATCGAGTCCATCAACACCCTGGCGGCCATGGGTTTGAGCAGCCGCCTGATGGTGTGGGGCCGCATGTGCGAGGCCGATGTGACCGCGGCCCTGGCCTGCGATGTCGACATCATCCACCTGTCCATCCCCGCCTCCGATGTGCACCTTCAGCACAAGCTCAAGCAAAGCCGCCTGTGGGCCTTGGAGCAGATCGAAGCGTTCGTGGGCATGGTCCATGACGCGGGCCATGAGGTGTCGGTGGGCTTTGAAGACGCCTCGCGCGCCGACCCCGTCTACCTGGGCCAGATGGCTCGGCTGGCCCAACGTTGCGGCGCCCGGCGCATCCGCTATGCCGACACCCTGGGCGTGCTCGATCCCTTCTCCACGTTTGACTCAATTGCCCTGCTGCGCCACGCCGTGGACATCGAAATCGAGATCCATGCGCACAACGACCTGGGCCTGGCCACCGCCAACACCCTGGCCGCCTTGCGCGCGGGCGCCACCCACGCCAGCACCACGGTCAACGGCCTGGGCGAGCGGGCCGGCAACGCCGCGCTGGAAGAAGTGGTCATGAGCCTGCGCCATCTGCACGGCCTGGACTGCGGCGTGCGCACCACCGACCTGTACGGCATCTCGCAACTCGTGGCCAGCGCCTCGGGGCGGCCCGTGGCGGCCAACAAAAGCATCGTGGGCGAGGCCGTGTTCACGCACGAGTCGGGCATCCATGTGGACGGTCTGCTCAAGCACCCCGGCAACTACGAAAACTTCGACCCCGCCGAGCTGGGCCGCGAACGCCGCACCGTGCTGGGCAAGCACTCGGGCTCGCGGGCCGTGCGCGTGGCCTATCAAGCGCTGGGCCTGCCGGTGGTCGATCCGCAAGTGCAGCCGCTGCTGGAGCGCATCCGCGCCCACGCCGTGCGGACCAAACGCGCGCCCACGCCAGACGACCTGCAACGCTTTTTTCTGGAGGCCACGGCCTCCGAGGGGCAGCCCTCATGAAGCGCGATGACCCTGCCCTGCAAGCCATGGCCATGATGCACCCCCACCCCTCAGCCGCCTGGTGGTCGCTCATCAGAGAAGACGTCAACTGCGTGCTGGCCCGCGACCCGGCCGCCCGGTCGCGCTTCGAGGTGTGGACCATCTACCCCGGCGTGCAAGCCGTGGCCCTGCACCGCATGGCCCACGCCCTGTGGCGGCAAGGTTGGCGCTACCTGCCGCGCTGGATGTCCTTCGTGGCCCGCTGGTTCACCAACGTCGACATCCACCCCGGCGCGCGCATCGGCCGACGCTTCTTCATCGACCATGGCGCGGGCGTCGTGATCGGCGAGACCGCAGAGGTCGGTGACGACGTCACGCTGTACCACGGCGTCACCCTGGGCGGCACCACCTGGAGCCCCGGCAAGCGCCACCCCACGCTGGGCGATGGCGTGGTCGTGGGGGCAGGCGCCAAGATCCTGGGCCCCGTCACGCTGGGCGCACGGGTCCGCGTGGCGGCCAACTCCGTCGTCATCGACAACGTGCCCGAAGCCGCCACGGTGGTGGGCATTCCGGGCCGGGTGGTGGTCAGGCGCCGCCGCACCGTCAACAGCCTGCCCGACGACCTGCTGCTGGACCTGGACCACCACCTCATCCCTGATCCGGTGGGCAAAGCCATCGGTTCCCTGCTCGACCGTATTGGCAACCTGGAACAGGAAGTCAAGCGCCTTCAACACACCGAAGACACCCCCACCGGAGCCCGATCATGACCGACACCCTCGCTCTGCAACTGCGCCAGCTTTCATCGGCTGAAGACTTCCTGCAATTCTTTGGCGTGCCGCACGACCTGTCCGTGCTCAACGTCAGCCGCCTGCACATCCTCAAGCGCTTTTACCAGTACATCCGGCAAGAGCCCCAGCTGCCCGAGAACAACGAGCAAGCGCTCTACCAGTGCTACCGCACGCTGCTGGTCAAGGCGTATGAAGACTTCGTCAAGTCCACCCCCGCGCAAGAAAAAGTCTTCAAGGTGTTCCAGGATGTGGACGGCCACCAGCACGTGAGCCTGCAAAGCCTGAAGGCCTCGCTGCCCGCCCGGCCCCAGACCACCACGGCCTGACCGCAGCCCCCTCACAGGAGCCTCACCATGCACATCGTCGTCTGCATCAAGCAAGTGCCTGACTCGGCCCAGATCCGCGTCCACCCGGTCACCAACACCATCATGCGCCAGGGTGTACCGGCCATCGTGAACCCGTACGACCTGTTCTCGCTGGAAGAGGCCCTGCGCCTGAAGGACCAGTTTGGCGGCCGCGTCACGGTGCTGTGCATGGGCCCACCACAGGCTGAAGAGGCCTTGCGCAAATGCGTGTCCTTCGGGGCCGACGATGCCGTGCTGGTCACCGACCGGGCCTTTGCCGGGGCCGACACCCTGGCCACCTCGTACGCACTGGCCGCCGCCATCCGCAAGCTGTCCAGCGAACAGGCCGTGGACCTGGTCTTCACCGGCAAGCAGACCATCGATGGCGACACCGCCCAGGTCGGCCCCGGCATCGCCAAGCGCATGGGCCTGCAACTGCTGACCTATGTGTCCAGCATCAAAGAGACGCAACTGGACGAAGGCACCATCACCGTCGAGCGCCGTGGCGAAGGCGGTGTGCAGGTGCTCAAGACCCGCCTGCCCGCGCTGATCACCATGCTTGAAAACACCAACGAGATGCGCTTCGCCAGCCTGCCCGCCATGATCCACGCCGCTGGCCACCCTGTGCGCAAGTGGAACAAGGAAGACGCCGGCATCGAAGACCTCACCAAGATCGGCCTGAAAGGCTCGCCCACCGTGGTCAGCAAGGTCTTCGGGCCCACGCCTCGGTCAGAGAAGGCCGAGATGGTGAACCTGGACACCACCACCCTGCGCGACATGACGCTCAACCTGCTGCAGTCCATCTTCACGCGCCACCCCACGCTCGAACAAGACCTGATCAACAAGGGAGTCACGCCATGAGCGTCGCCGCCAAAGCCCCCCTCAAGCCCGCAGGACGCGGCCGCAACCTGGAGTTGTCCGATGAGCTCAAGGCCTACAAGGGCGTGTGGGTCTTCATCGAGCACGAGCGTGGCCACGTGCACAGCGTGTCGTGGGAGCTGCTGGGCGAAGGCCGCAAGCTGGCCGACCAGCTGGGCGTGACGCTGAGCGGCGTGCTGCTGGGTGGTCTTGATGAGCCCTTAAACCAATTCGCCAAAGAGGCCTTCAGCTTTGGCGCCGACCACGTCTACCTCACCCGCGACCCCGTCCTCAAGGGCTACCGCAACGAGCCCTTCACCAAGGGCCTGACCGACCTGGTCAACAAGTACCAGCCCGAGATCGTGCTGCTGGGCGCCACATCACAAGGCCGTGACCTGGCGGGCTCCGTGGCCACCACGCTGCTCACAGGCCTGACCGCCGACTGCACCGAGCTGAACATCGACCCCGTGACCCGCGCCCTGGCCGCCACACGCCCCACCTTTGGCGGCTCGCTGCTGTGCACGATCATGACCCTGGCCTACCGCCCACAGATGGCCACCGTGCGCCCCCGCGTCATGGCCATGCCCAACGCCGACACCACGCGCACCGGCACCACCAGCGAAGACACGCTGGGCCTGATCGAAACCAACATCGTCACCAAGCTGCTGGACTTCATCCTCGACACCAACTCCAACAAGATCAACCTGCCCTATGCCGACGTGATCGTCAGCGGCGGCAAGGGTTTGAAGAACCCCGAAAACTTCAAGCTGGTGTTCGACCTGGCGCGGGTGCTGGGCGGCGAGGTGGGCGCCACCCGGCCCTGCGTGCAAGCTGGCTGGGTCGAGGCCGACCGCCAGGTGGGCCAAACCGGCAAGACCGTGCGGCCCAAGCTCTACATCGCGGCGGGCATCTCGGGCGCCATTCAGCACAGGGTGGGCATGGAGGCCGCGGACGTGATCGTGGCCATCAACACCGACCCCAACGCCCCCATCTTCGACTTTGCGCACTACGGCATCGTGGGCAACGCCTTGCAGGTGCTGCCCGCCCTGACCCAGGCCTTCCAGGCGCACCTGGACCAACGCATCCGCAAAGTGGCTTGAACGCCCACCCAACCGCCCCGGAGCCTCACCATGAACGTGAACAAAACCTTTGACGCCATCGTCGTGGGCGCGGGCCCCGCGGGCAACGCCGCCGCCTACACCATGGCCAAGGCGGGCCTCAAGGTCCTGCAAATCGAGCGCGGCGAATACCCCGGCTCCAAGAACGTGCAAGGCGCCATCCTGTACGCCGACGCGCTGGAACGCATCATCCCCGACTTCCGCGACGACGCCCCACTCGAGCGCCACATCATCGAGCAACGCATGTGGGTGCTGGACGACGACTCCTTCGTGGGCAGCCACTTCCGCAGCGAAAACTACAACAAGCCGCCCTACAACCGCTACACCATCATCCGCGCGCAGTTCGACAAGTGGTTCTCATCCAAGGTGCGCGAAGCCGGTGCCCTGCTGATCTGCGAAACCACCGTGCAAAACCTGATCATGGACGGCGACCAGGTGGTGGGCGTGCGCTGCGACCGCGAAGCCGGCGATGTGTTCGCCGACGTGGTCATCCTGGCCGATGGCGTGAACAGCACGCTGGCGCGCAAGGCGGGCTTCCACCCCGAGATCAAGGCGGGCAACGTGGCCCTGGCCGTCAAAGAGATCCTGTTCATGCCCGAAGAGCTGATCCAGCAGCGCTTCAACATCAAGGGCGACGAAGGCGTGGTCATCGAGATGGTCGGCAAGATCACCGACGGCATGATGGGCACGGGCTTTTTGTACACCAACAAAGACTCGCTCACCATTGGCGTGGGCTGCATGCTGTCGGACTTCAAGAAGAACGAGCAAAAGACCTCGCCTTACCAGTTGCTGGAGCACATGAAGCGCCACCCCTCGATCGCCCCCATGATTCAAGGCGGCGAGATGAAGGAGTACTGCGCCCACCTGATCCCCGAAGGCGGCTTCTTCGCCATCCCCCAGGTGTACGGCCATGGCTGGATGATCGTGGGCGACTCGGGCGGCTTCGTCAATGCCGTGCACCGCGAAGGCTCCAACCTGGCCATGACCACGGGCCGCCTGGCCGCCGAAACCGTGATCAACGCCAAGGCCGCCAACAAGCCTTTCAGCCAGGCCACGCTGAAGGCCTATCAACGCGCGCTGGACGACAGCTTCGTGATGAAGGACTTGAAGAAGTACCGCGACATGCCCAAGGTCTTCCACGAGAACCCGCAGTTCTTCACCACCTACCCCGAACTGATCAACCAGGCGGCCCGCACCATGGTGACGGTGGACAACGTGGACAAGAAAACCAAAGAGCGCCAGATCTTTTCCAGCTTCCGCCAGACCCGCTCCATCACCGGCTTGGTGGGCGATGCCTACAAGCTGTGGCGGGCCATCCGCTGAACCGCACCACACCAGGAGCCACGCCATGCAACCCATCCAAGTCAATGTGGAAGAAAAGCTCTTCCAGAACCGCTACAAAGTCGACGCGGGCCGCCCGCACATCAAGATCAAGGACGCCGAGGTCTGCCGCACCGACTGCAAGGAGCGTTCTTGCACCTATGTGTGCCCGGCCTCTTGCTACAAGGAAGAAGGCAACGGCGCCGTCACCCTGATCACCGACGGCTGCCTGGAGTGCGGCAGCTGCCGCATCATCTGCTCGGACTTCAGCAACGTGGACTGGGAGTACCCGCGCGGCGGCCACGGCATTTTGTTCAAGTTTGGCTGAGCGGGCGCACCCACCATGGACGACATCCACGTTTTTCTGGCGCACGCCATCTTGCTCGAGTTCGAGGCGGCGCGCCGCTATGAGGACCTCAAGGCCACGATGGGCACGGCGGGCAACCACGAGGCCGAAGCCTTCTTCGGCAAGATGGCCGAGTTCTCGCGCCTGCATTTAAAAGACGCCATGCAACGCGGCGGCTTTCGAGACCTGCCCCAACTGGCGCCCGAAGAATGCCAGTGGCCCGAGGGTGTAAGCCCGGAGCAGGCCGCTTGGGCGGGCGTGGATGGCTTCATCGACGTGGCCTCGGCCTACCGGCTGGCGCTGGATGGCGAAGAGCGCAGCCAGTTGTTTTACGCCGCCATTGCGGCCTCCACAAGCGACCACGAAGTGCGCCGCATGGCCCGCGAGTTTGCCAAGGAAGAGAGCGAGCACGTGGCCGAGCTGGAGCGGATCATGGCCCGCCTGGCGGCCTGAGCTTTTTTCATTTGATCCATCTGGAGTTGACCCATCATGTCCCGTCCCGACCGCAGTGTTTTCGTGTGTTCACAGCAGCGCCCGCCCGGCCACCCGCGTGGCAGTTGCGCCGCGCAGGGCGGCCAGGCGGTGTTGCAGGCATTCTGGAAAGAGGTGCAGGCGCGCAATGCCCATGAGCAAGTGGGCGTGACCTACTCGGGCTGCCTGGGGCCCTGCGATGGCGGGGTGAACGTGGTGGTGTTTCCGGAGAGCGTGCTGTACAGCCGCGTGAAGCCGGAAGACGTGCCCGAGATCTTCGAGAAGCACCTGCTGGGTGGCGAGGTGGTCAAGCGCCTGGCCGCCTCGGCCGGGTCATGGTGAACCTTTTCACGGGCGAGACCTCGGCCGAGTTGTTCGGCGGCGAGGTACCGCCACAGGTCAAGCACCTGGTTGAAGAGGCCCGCAAGGCGGCTACGCCCGAGCGCGCGCTGGCCTTGTTGTGGACGGCTCAGGTGTGCGCGCCGGAGTGCCCTTCGCTGTACTACCTGCTGTACAAGCTGCATGCTCAGGGAGCCGACTTTGAGCAGGCCGAGCTGGCCGCCTTGAAGGGCTTGGATGTGGCCGCCGAGCAGGCGCATTTGCCCGACGACTGGCGCGCGGTGACGGCTGAGATGGCCGACTTCATGGCGCCGGGGCCGGCGCGGTTTTGGCTGTTCACCTTGAAGGCGCTGGCTTTCATCAGGCTGCGTCGGCAGGATTTGGTGTCGGCGCAGTTGTACTTGGACAAGGTGCTGCAGTTTGATCCGCTGGGCGGGACGGGGGCGCTGGTGATTGAGGCGTTGATCAAGGGGGCGCGGGGGTGAGGTAACCGGCTCATGGGTGTTGGGGAAGATGGGCTGGGGACGACCCGTTGGGGTCACCCGTCAATCCCCTTGCGACAGATGGCTTTGCAGCGATGGCGGACGGTCGTTGCAGGCTACTCGGCAGCGTTGACTGTCTGTAGTCGCGCAGACGCCGCCCGCTTGTCTCTGGTCGGCGGCTGCCCGTACATCCGGGTGTATTCGCGGCTGAACTGCGACGTGCTCTCGTATCCCACCTCAAATGCGACTTGGCTAAGGATCTTGCCGCTGGAGACGATCAAGCGGCGGGCCTCGATCAACCTCAGCTGTTTTTGAAACTGCAGTGGCGTTAGTGATGTGATGGCTCGAAAGTGCTGGTGAAAGCCTGAGCGGCTCATGCCGGCCGCCTCAGCCAAGCGCTCGATCGACACTGGCTTGGCATAGTTGTCGCGCAAGATCGCCGCCGCTCGGGCGATCCGCCTTGCGTGGCTGTCCGGCAAGCCCAAATGTCGGATGGCCAGGCCTTGACGGCCCAACAGCAACCAGTGGTGAATTTCCCGGACCAAGCTGTCCTTGAGCACCGCGAGGGATTCCGGGCGATCCAGGAGCAGCACCAGCCGACGCAGGGCGTCACCCAGTTCCTCGCGTGTGTCCTGCCTGGACGGAGCCGAATGGACTTCAGGCGCGTTCACAACAAGGTCGGTGATCACGGAGAGATCCAGGTCGAACGCCAACGCCAGGTAGGGGTCCGCGACGCTGGCCCTGCTGATCCGGCTGACCGTCGGCATATTGCCGGTGACGACCATCGTGTCGCCAGCGGCATAGGATGTTGTGCCACTGCCCAGGCTGACTCGCTTGCAGCCCTGCAGTACCAGGCACACCAAAGGCTGCACCACCGTGTGCTCGAGTTCGCTGGGCGATGTGCGTCTCACCAGGTACAGGCCGCGTACAGGCGTGACGACGCCAACAGCCGCCTCGCTCTGCCGTTCGGTGTGGCGCTGGACAGCCTGCTTGAGGTCATGGGCCATGGCGCATTATGGCTGGCACGACAGGCGACACACCATCGGCTTGGACAATCAGGCAAGAAACATCGACGTTCGAGCATGTGCCTGGCTGTGCTGGAGCCCACAGTGGGAACCTCAATTCAGGAGATACCCACATGCCCCACGCTCCCACACCGGACGCTCTGCCATTCTCTGATCAGTCCCTCGCGGCTCACCGAGGGGTGCAGGTTCTGGGCGACCAAGGTTCGGAAGGCCGCAAGGCCTTCTTCATCCAGATTGAAGCCCGTCCTGGGCAGGAGGAGGCAGTTCTGCAGATGCTGCAAGACATCAGGGCCTGCGTTGACGCTGAACCCGCGACTGGCCCGTGGTTCGCCGTCAGGTTCTCACAGACAAGCTTCGGCATCTTCGAGGCCTTCTCCGACTTGGCCGGGCGTCAGGCACATGTGGAGGGCGGTGGTGGCGACATCTTCCGTGATGTCGCGCGCATGAACGCCATCCTGGCCGACGCTGCAAAGGTGCATCGCGTTGATGTGCTCATGAGCAAAGACCACTTCTCCCATCGACGAGAAGGCTGATCCGATGATCAGACTGCAACCCGGGTCACGAAGCCACCGTGCTGGAGCAATGGGCCGTCCCGGCTGACATGGGTTTTTGTGCAAACCGAAACGCCTACAAGCAGCCTGTGGTCGACGGCGGCTCAGGGTCGGTTCCGCTCGGTTACCGCAAGTCGGGTCGGCCATTCAAGATTGGGTCGTGGAAGCAAGCTGTTCTTTTGCTGACACCACGATAGGCGGCTTCGCAGCGAAGGACTAAACCGCTCGCGCGGTACCCGCTACGGCGAGGTTGAGGCATTTCGTTGCACCGCAGGTTCTGCGAAGTTGACGACCGAGGCAATCCGCCTCGTTCTTCAACGGAGCAGCAACCATGGACTCGACGACTCATTCTGCCCCCCTGCGTCAGCGCATGCTCGAAGACATGCGCATGCGCAAGCTGGCGGCCTACCTCAAGCGCTCACCCGATACGGCCACCGTGGAGGATCTGCGCAATTTCCAACTGCATCTGGTGGACACGGGCACCTCGCCCGTCACTCTCAATGCCACGCTCACCGGACTGAAGTTCTTCTTCGACATCACGCTGGGCCGCATCGAACTGATGGCCAAGATGCAGCCGGTGAAGCTGCCCCGCACCTTGCCTGTTGTACTGAGCACCGAGGAAGTTTCTCGCCTTCTCGCTGCGGCCCGCAACATCAAGCATCAGGCGGCCCTGTCGGTGGCCTATGGTGCTGGCCTTCGCGCCAGCGAGGTGATTCACTTGAAGGTCACCGATGTGGACAGCCAGCGCATGACCTTGCGTGTGGAGCAAGGCAAGGGCGCCAAGGATCGCTATGCCATGCTCAGCCCGGTCTTGTTGCAGCGCCTTCGTAATTGGTGGCGAGTCGGTCACGCCCAGGGCAAGATGTTGCCCGGCGGTTGGTTGTTTCCAGGCATGGCACCCATGGATCCGTTGACAATCCGCCAACTCAACCGCGCCGTTCATGCAGCGGCCGAGGCCGCCGGTACCTGGCACTAGCTCGAATCGTCCCACTCAGAACTCATGTTACATTCTTCCAAAGGGGGAGAAATTGGTATACGTAGATGATGCCGATGTATCGAAGTACGGTCGGGGCTGGTTCCATCTCACGGCGGACAGCCTTGATGAGCTTCATGCCTTCGCTGCTCGCGTTGGACTAACCACCCGCGCCTTCCATCGCGGGGCACGCCATCCCCACTACGACATCACTGCTGCTCAGCGTCTGAGGGCTCTTCGCAGCGGTGCACTCCCTGTCAGCCCTCGAGAAGTGGTGCGCATCGCCAGGCAAATACCCACACCGGCGCCAATCGTCGCCACGTCGAGCAGCGACGCGCAGCTTGCCCTATTCGCCTAAGGCGTTCCAACATCGTGTACGTCCGCGCCAATTCCCTGGACGACCTTTTGGCCAAGGTATATCAGCGGCTCTTGACGCGCGGCACTCGCATTGAACCCACAAAGGGTCCGGCTCGTGAAATCTACGGCGTCTTGCTGAAGCTGTCGGCGCCACGTCTGCGCCTCAGCCGCACCGAGTCGCGCGGCATCCTTTTCAGCGGCCTCGGCGAGCTGCTCTGGATACTGGCAGGCAGCAACGCATTGGACTTCATCGAGCATTACATCTCGGACTACACAAAGTCATCTGATGATGGATTGACCATACACGGCGCGTACGGCCCCAGGATATTTGGCAAACGCCCGAACAACCAATTGGCACGCGTCATTTCATCATTGAAGACCAAGCCAGACTCGCGTCAAGCAGTGGTGCAGTTATTCGACCGCCGTGACACTCTCGAGTATCACCGCGACATCCCCTGCACCTGCACTATGCAGTTTGTCATCCGGGACCGGCGGCTGCACATGCTGACATCCATGCGGTCGAACGATGCCTGGCTCGGCCTGCCGCACGACGTGTTCGCGTTCACCATGATCCAGGAGCTTGTAGCCCGGTCATTAGGCGTCGAATTGGGAGAGTACACACACTCTGTCGGTAGCCTGCACCTGTACGAACGGGATGACAAGAAGGCCATTCGCTACCTTGACGAGGGTTGGCAGCCGCGGCGTCCGATGCCGCCGATGCCCAAGGGCGACCCGTGGACATCCGTACAAACCCTCTTGGACTTTGAGGTGGCGGTGAGAAGCGGCGACGTGAGCGCCATAGACCCGCGGGAGTCCATGGCGCCCTACTGGGCGGACCTGGCCACCCTCCTGGCGATCCACAAGGCGGGCAAGACAACTGGCAATCAGAACGAAATCAAGCGGTTGAAGCGGCGCCTGCACGACGACGTTTACGCCATGTACATCAACAAGCGCTACGGGGTTATACCTTCGGTCAAGGACCAAGTGACGATCTTCGATGGCAGTAACGAAACATCAAAGGCCACGGCATGAACGCGTACGAAAAGGAACAACGGGCATTGGCTCTGGAGGCCCAACTCCTCGACTTCCACCGGCACAACATGCCGCTTCCCGGGATTGTGCCTCCCGAGAACATGCTTGCCTTCGTCTGGCAACTCATCGACAGCATTCAGCGAGTGTCATATGTACAGACCGTTCGCACCCGCCCCATCAGCGCGTCACGTGCCAATCCGCAGAGCCCATTCTTCGACCCCATCAGGGCAGCCGTGGCCATCTCTGCGGAACAGGCGGAGGAGGCCTGCTGGCTCGTCTTCCTGGCCACCCACTGCGGCCGGAACCTTAGAACTGAGTGGCGGCTTGCTGCTGAACTCTATGGTGCCTCAGAAGCGGTGCCATGGACCTGGGCGCGGGTCCTAGACGATCCACAGTCCTATGCCGACTGGGTCGAGGATCACCACGGGACCTTCGTTGGCAAATTTGGTAATCACCGCAAGTACGAGTCACTCAAGCCGGGTCCCAAAGGGACGGGCGCCATCGTTCGTAGCTACGTCGCCTGGATAACCGCTTTTGGCTCACACGCGGCAATGATTGCACAGGCACAGGCGCAAGCCAACGGGAATGCCCGTCGCGCCTTCGGTTTGCTTTATCAACAAATGAACGCGGTGCGGCGCTTTGGCCGCACGGGCCGCTTCGACTACCTCACCATGCTTAGCAAGGCTGGGCTCGCCAACATCGAAGCGGATTCGACATACATGAACGCGGCAACCGGGCCGAAGCGCGGCGCCAGGCTGCTATTTGATGGCCAGATCGACTCGAAGACCGGAGCCCGCGTCTTGGAGGCACGTGTGGCCACGCTCGAGCAGAGTCTCGGGGTCGGCATGCAAGTCATGGAAGACGCCATGTGCAACTGGCAAAAGAGCCCTAATCTCTACCTGCCTTTCCGCGGTTAGACCTACTCGGCCCAGGAGTACCGTTTCTTAAGGAAATTCAGCTTGTCCTGACGCACTAACCCACGGTGCTGAAGTTGCCCGACCACGATGCCGGGCGAAATGGACAAGTTCTTTGCGAACCTCATGATACTTCGATGCTCATGGGGCAACGCCCGCAAGGCCGCTTCTTCTGACGACGGGATAAGTAACTGGCCAGCAAACTTATTCGCTTCCTCCTCCTCGTAGCTATCGAGCTCACGCCGTTCGGACCACTCGAGAAACAACCGGTCTTCATGAAGCACCAGATGACCGGCTTCGTGGAAAAAGGTAAACCAGAAGTTGTCGTCACGCAGGTAGCGAACGCTGAGCTGCAAGATCGCCTTGCCGTTCTTGACGCGAGTCGCGCCGCTCGTGGGACATCCCTTTGGCGCGCGAACAATTACAACAGCGACGCCGCAGGCAGCACACTGCTCCTGCAACTGTGGAATGAACTCAGCAGGCTTGTGAAGACGGGTCAGCGATTTCAACGATGGCAGCAAGCGTTCAAAGCATTCACGCGACCAAGTGCCCACCGACAACCCGGCCGCCGCCAGCTCTCCCTGTCTAAGCCACGTGGCGACCGATGCCGACTGCGCCGTAAAGACGGGCGACGTACGATAAGCCGTTATGCCGGCTTGGTCCGAAAGCCATCTATCGCGCCACTCATCGACAGTACTGACCTCGAAAAATTCCAGCGCCTGCCGGAGTTTTTCGCCCGTCGAAGTCACTGCCTTCAGCCACCCATACCGCGTCATATCTGCAAAGGGAAGGCTTGATACCCACTGCTTGCCGTCATCTTGCAGTGCCTTAACATCGCGCCTGTACTGAGCCTCTCGCGCCAGCCAGAAACGCTCGCTGGCCCCAACCACGCCGGCTAGGCTCTTGGCACGGGTAACCGTGATGGGCAACTCTCCGTTGAGAAGTTGCGAAAGGTCTTTTAAGGGAACCCCAAGCGCCCGCGCCAAGTCGATGGATTGCAGGTTCTTCTTGGCTGCAAGCTGTCGCACGGTCTCACCCGGAGGAGATGCCCATGCTGGGAAGAATTCGGTGGAGCGCGTCACAGGTTGCCTCCAATATGGATGACCTTCAGTCTTGAAACCTTAGCCCAATCGACGGCTTCGCCGCTCATCGGGACATTCTGATGGTTCACTTCGCAGTAGAGGTATTGCCGTTCACTGAGTCCAAAACGTATCAGTCCCACCTTCAACCCGCAACTCTCAAACTCCAGCCCCATCTCCACCAGCTCTGCGACCGTTTCAACGGCTTCCAGATCGGCAAGATACCTACGCAAGACCGCAGCGGCACTCTCCCCAAGCTCACGCTTGGCCCTCGTGGGACTCTCACACGTGGAACGCAACTCTATTGACCGAAACGCGACCTCGAGCCCCATGAGCCGATTGTCTACGAAATATCGCAGTGCATGACCGGCAGCGCGCGCAACACCAGCAAGTTATGGATGCACCTATTTCTGGCAATCGTACGGAGTCGAAATTGGGGGGCTTCAGCCATGCAACTGCTGGATTGAAGGGATAGCACTTGGATAGGCCCACATCATGACAAAGACCTCGGTGGTGAACCGATCGACTTTCACGCCGTTTGACAGTCGCTCCACCGCAAGAACGACTGGGGCGTTAACGCCATCGGCTTTCACGGTTTCGTGAACTTGCCAAGAGGGCACCGGCTCGCGGTTTTTACTCCGCCGCCCTGATCAGCGCTGATGCGCGCAGAGCGGACGTTGGTGGATGTCCGCTCCAGCCTAAAGTGGATCCTCACGACCGGCGGCTTGACGCTTCTCCCCCTTCCACCGCTCACTCCAGCGAAAGCACCCGAGAAAGGTGTCCATACACGGCCGACACCCGGCGCAGATGGCGTGACTCTGGGTGTGCCAGCAGCCACAGCTCCGTCTCACCCTCGTCAAGCGCTTCGGTCAAAGGCAGCAGCTTCGGGTTGGACTGCGCCATGAACAGCGGCAGGATGCCCACGCCCAGGCCCAGGCCGACCAGCTCCATCACCGTCAAGATGCTGTTGACACGGTAGCTCGGCACCACCTTCGGAAAGTGCCGCTTGCGCCACAACACCGAAGGGTGTTCCGGCAGTGCATCGTCCGGCGTCACCCATGCCGCCTTGCCTGCCTCGACATCCTGGTAGCGCTTGATGGGCCCCTTCTTCGCTGCGAACAAGGCCACGCGAATGGGGCCCACGCGCTTTCCCACCAGATGCTGCGGCGGCCGCTTCGTGGCGCGCACGGCGATGTCGGCGTCGCGTCGTGTCAGGCTGGCCAGCTCGTTGCCGGTGTGCAACTCGAAGCTCAGCAAAGGATGCAGCGCCCTGAGCTCCTTCAGTGCTGGCGCCAGCAGGCCGTGCAGGATGGTGTCGGTGGTGGTGATGCGCACGGTGCCCGACACCTCGTCGGGCCGCAACTGGGCCGCTGACCGCGCCGACTCCAGTGCCGCCTCCAGGTGCTCGCCGTGCTCGGCCAGCGCCAGCGCCAGCTCCGAAGCCTGGTAACCGGCGCGTGAACGCTCAAACAGCGCCTGCCCCAAGCCGCGCTCGATGCGCTGCAGCGAACGGAACACCGTGGAGGCGTCCACGCCCAGCCGCTCGCCGGCATCGGCCAGGGTGCCTGAGCGAACCAGAGACAAGACCGTCTCCAGATCGGCCGCGCTCAACTTGTATTGCGTGGATGCATTCATGGTTTGCGGCGGCGCCTATTTTCATTGCGATATCGCAATCGTACAGTCAACCCATCGTCAACCCAATGAGGAAATGCAATGAACCCCACCGACACCCACGGAGCCCAGTCTTACGGCGTGACCCTGCTTCGCGTCAGCCTGGGCGTGATGTGGATCGCCCATGCGCTGCTGAAGCTGTTCGTTTTTACCTTGCCGGGCACGGCCCTGTTCTTTGCAAGCGTCGGCTTCCCCGGCTTCCTGGCCTACCCCGTGTTCGCTGCCGAACTGCTGGGCGGCCTGGCGCTGGTGTTCGGCGTCTATGCGCGCCAGGTATCGCTGGGCCTGGTTCCAGTCATGGCGGCGGCCGCGTCGGTGCACCTGTCCAATGGCTGGGTGTTCACCAGCCCCAATGGTGGCTGGGAGTACCCGGTGTTCTTGACTGTGGCATCCATCGCCCTTTGGTTGATGGGCGACGGTGCGATGGCCGTCCGGCGCAGCCGCCGCTTTGTGCCAGCACTTTGAGGAGAGGCCCATGACCGCCAAACTCACCCTGGTCAGCCACAAGCTGTGCCCCTACGTGCAGCGCGCTGCGATCGTCCTCGCGGAACAGGGCATCGCCTTCGACCGGGTCGACATTGATCTGGCTCACAAGCCCGACTGGTTTCTCACCGTCTCACCCCTGGGCAAGACGCCGGTGCTTCTCGTCAACGGCAGGCCGATCTTCGAATCGGCGGTGATCTGCGAATACCTCGACGAGACGGCATCACGCAGGCTCCATCCCCAAGACGCCTTGGAGCGCGCCCGGCATCGTGGCTGGATTGAATTCGGCTCGGCCGTATTGAACGCCATCGGTGGGTTCTACAACGCGCGCGATAAGGAAGCGCTCTTGGCCAAGGTGGCGAACATCCGCAGCATGTTCGAGCAGCTCGAAGCCGAGTTGGCCCAAGGTCCGTACTTTGGGGGTGAGCGCTTCACGATGGTGGATGCGGCGTTCGGACCGGTGTTCCGCTACTTCGACGTGTTCGAGCAGTTCGAGGACTTCGGGTTCTTCGCCCGCACCCCCCGCGTCCGTGCCTGGCGCGCCGCGCTGGCCGCAAGGGCATCAGTCCAAGCTGCGGCCAGCCCGTGCTATCCGACATCGCTGCGCACGTTCCTGCTGGCACGCGAAAGCGCGCTCTCTACGCGCATTCAAGCGTCTGTCGCCGCGGGCCAGATGTGAGTCTGGGACTTTCTGAAGTGCGCACCCCAACCGCTTTGATTCAACAAAATCTGCGTCATGGCCAACGGTTTGGTGGGACGACGGCCAGCTCGGCCGCCGGCCTCAGTACCGCAAACAGAACGATCGCCATGGCCGACAACCCGGCGGCCAGCGAGAACACCAGCACGGGTGATTTGGCCCAAAGCGCGCCAGCGATCAGCGAAGCGGGCAGATAGAGCAAGCCCGTGACGAAGTTGTAGATGCCGACAGCACTGGCGCGGCGTTCCGGCTCGATGTCGGCAATGAAGGCCTTGCTCTGAGCCTCGTCGATGGCGTAGAACACGCCGTAGGCCGCAAAGCCGACGACGACCTCCCAGCGGCTACTGGCCAGTATCAGCCAGACGTTGATCAACCCATACAGGCCATAGCCCACCATCACGATGGTGCTGCGGCCGATGCGATCGCCCAACATGCCCGCCAGCGGTGCAGAGATGACGCAGATGGTGTTGAAGAAGGCATACAGCAACACGATCTGCGCCACGCCAAAGCCCATGCTGTGCGCGCGCAGCAGCAAAAATCCCAGGCTGAAATAGGCCAGCGAAAAGGCACCGGCCGGAATCAGGAAGCGCTTGAATCCGGGGCTGAGCGCGCCCCAGTTCCGGGTCAGGCTCTCGCGCTCATGCGGTACGCCGGGCTGGTCCTTCATCAGTGACAGCAGCGCGATGCTCAGCAGCGCAGGCACAAAGGCTATCCAGAAAAGCACGCGGTAGGTGCCTGGAGATTCGCCTAGCCAGCTCAGCAGCCCATACGCGGCCAGCGGCCCCAGCACAGCGCCAGCCTTGTCCAGCGCCTTGTGCACGCCGAAGGCGTATCCGCGCGTCTTCTGCCCTGCCACGCTCGACAGCCACGCATCGCGCGGCGGGCCACGAAAGCCCTTGCCAAGGCGCTCGATCACGCGAAACAGACTCAGCCCGACCACCGAACTGGTGACCAGCAAAATCACCTTGGCCAACGTCGAGAAACCGTAGCCCGCCAAGACGTAGGCCTTGCGCTTGCCGCTGCGGTCGGACAACCAGCCTGCCAGGTAGTTCAGCGAAGAGGCCGAAAAGTCCGCCAGACCCTCGATCAGGCCCAGCAGGGCACTGGACGCGCCGGCCACACTGGTGAAGAAGATCGCAAAAACCGAAAAGATCATCTCGGAACTGAGGTCGGTCAACAGGCTGACGAAGCCGAGCTTCACGACGTCGGCAGGAAGCCGTTGCGGCCGTTGCGGATCAGGGCTTTTCAAAGTGTCTCCTCAGCATCACGCCATCTGAGTGATCGTCTTGCGAAACCTGGCCAGCGACAAGGCAAACAAGCCCGCCCCAATCACCAACAAAAACAAGAACGGTGGCCACACCACCTCGATGCCCGCGCCGCGAAAAAGAATCGCCTGCCCCAACTCCACGAAGTGCGTGGTCGGGGCCACCAGCATCAGGGTCTGAACCAGCACCGGCATGCTCTCGCGCGGGGTCATGCCGCCAGACAGCATTTGCAGCGGCATCATCGTCAGGATCAGCAGCATGCCGAACTGCGGCATGTTGCGCGCCACCGTGGCCATGAAAATGCCCATCGAGGTGGTGGCAAACAGGTGCAAGGTGGCGCCCGCCAAAAACAGCGCCACCGAGCCTTCAATCGGCACGCGCAACAAGCCCTGCACCACAAAGGCCAGCGAGGCGGCCGCCGAGACCAGCACCACCAGCCCCATGGCCCAGACCTTGGCCAGCATGATCTCGGTGGGTGTGACGGGCATCACCAGCAGGTGCTCGATGGTGCCGTGCTCGCGTTCGCGGATCAGTGCCGCGCCGGTCAGGATGATGGACAGCATGGTGACGTTGTTGATAATCTCCATCAAGGCGCCAAACCAGGCCTGCGTCAGCGCGGGGTTGAAGCGCATGCGCAGCGCCAGGTCAACCGGCGACACCGCACTGCCCCGCTGGCGCTGCACAAACTCGCTCACCTCGCCCACCACGATCTGCTGGGCGTAGCCGCTGCCCACAAACGCCTGGCTCATGCGCGTGGCATCCACGTTGAGCTGCAGCGCGGGCGACCTGCCCGCCAGCACATCGCGCTGGAAGTTGGGTGGGATGCTGAGCGCGAAGGTGTACTCGCCCGCGTCCAGGCCCCGGTCCACCTGCGCCGCCGAGATCATCGACGGCGTCTTGAACTGGGGCGGATAAAACGCCGACACGATGCGCATCGACAGCGGTGACACGTCCTCGTCCACGATGGCGATGGGCGCCATGTGCAGTGTTTCGGGTATGGCGGTGGCGGCGGTGTAGACCGACACGGTGAAGCTGAAGAAGATCAGCACCAGCATGGTCGGATCACGCACCAGGCTCCACAACTCCTTGATGCCCAGGCGGTAGATGTTGGCGATGCGGCGGCGCATGTCAGTCCCCCTGCTTTTTCAGCAGCGCCACGGTGGTGACCAGCAAGATGGGCACCGCTGCCAGCAGAGGCCAGATGTCGCCATGCAGGTCGGCAAAACCCAGCGCCTTGCTGAACACGCCGCGGCTGATGTTCAGCATGTGGCTGGTGGGGTAGATCTCACCGATCACGCGGCCCAGGCCCTCCAGCGAAGAGACAGGGTTGATCATGCCGCCGAACTGGATCGCGGGCAGCATGGTGCCAATCATCGTGAAGAACATGGCCGCGATCTGGCTGCGCGTGAAGGTGGAGGCCAGCAGGCCGATGCCGGTGGTCACCACGCAATACACCAGGGTGCTGAGCGCCAGGGTTGCGAAGCTGCCCTTGACCGGCACACCGAACACGGTCACGGCCAGCAGCATCATCAAAAAAAAGTTCAGCATCGCCAGCGCCACGTAGGGGGCTTGCTTGCCCAGCAAAAACTCGGTGCGCGTGACCGGGGTGACATAGAGGTTGATGATCGAGCCCAGCTCCTTTTCACGCACCACGGCCAGCGCGGCCAGCATGGCCGGCAGCATCAGCAGCAGGATGGGGATCACCGCGGGCACCATGGCGGGCAGGCTCTTGACATCGGGGTTGTAGCGAAAGCGCGTCTCGATGCTCACCGGGCTGGTCACGGCCGAGCCGGTCCGCGCGCGCGCCTGTTCAAACAGCCAGCCCTGGTGCATGCCTTGCACGTAGCCCTGCACGGTCTCGGCGCGCTGGGGCATCGCGCCATCGACCCAGGCGCTAATCTGCACCGGGGTGCCGCGCTGGGCATCGCGGGCAAATCCCGACGGGATCTCAATGGCCAACGACAACTCGCCATTGCGCATGCGCCGATCCAGCTCGGCATAGTCGGCGATCGGCGGCTTCTCGGCGAAATAGCGCGAGCCCGACAAGTTGAGGGTGTAGTTCTGGCTCAGCGTGGTCTGGTCGCGGTCGAGCACGGCGTAGCTCAGGTTTTCCACGTCCATGCTGATGCCAAAGCCCATCACGAACATCAGGATCACCGAGCCGCCCAGCGCCAGGGCCCCGCGCACGGGGTCGCGCTGCAACTCCAGGGCCTCGCGCCACATGTAGCTGATGGCGCGGGCCAGGCTGAAGGCGCGGCGGCGACGGGGCTTCGCGGCGGGCATCACCGGGCTGACCTCGGGCGCGGTCTTGGCCACGTCCGTCGGTGCGCCACCTCCGGCATCCATCAGGTGGCCGATGAAGGCCTGCTCAAGCGAGGTCACGCCCCGCTGTTGCACGATCTCGGCCGGTGTGGCGCTGACCAGCACCGCGCCCGCGTGCATCAGCGAGATGCGGTCACAGCGCTCGGCCTCGTTCATGAAGTGGGTGGAGATGAAGATCGTGACCCGGTCCTGGCGCGACAGCGTGATCAGCAGCTGCCAGAAGTTGTCGCGCGCCACCGGGTCCACGCCGGAGGTGGGTTCGTCCAGGATCAGCAGTTCGGGGCGGTGCACCATCGCCACCGCCAGCGACAGACGCTGGCGCATGCCCAGCGGCAGGCCGTCGGGCAAGGCATCAAGCACCTGGTCCAGCCCGAAGCGCTGGACCATCTCGGCCACCCGCGCTGGGATGTCCGCCTCGGCCACATGGAACAGCCGCGCATGCAGCACGAGGTTCTGGCGCACGCTCAGTTCGCTGTACAGCGAGAAGGACTGCGACATGTAGCCCACACGTCGGCGCGTGGCGATGTCCTTGGCATCGACTTCTCGGCCAAACAACCAGGCCTGGCCCTCGCTCGCGGGCAGCAGGCCGGTGAGCATCTTCATCGTGGTGGACTTGCCGCAGCCGTTCGAGCCCAGGAAGCCGAAGATCTCGCCCCGGCGGATGCGGAAGTTCACGTGGTCTACCGCGACAAAATCGCCAAAGCGCATCGTCAGGTTTTTGGCCTCGATGGCGATGTCTGCGCGGTCACCCTCATGCAGAGGCGGAATGCTCACCGCTTGGTGCCCGCGCCGCTTGGCTTCAGGCAGCAGGGCAATGAAGGCCTCTTCCAGATTGGGGCTGGCGCTGCGCTCCAGCAGTTCCTGCGGCGTGCCCGTGGCCAGGACCTGGCCATCATCCATGGCCACCAGCCAGTCGAAGCGCTGGGCCTCGTCCATGTAGGCGGTGGCCACGATCACGCTCATGCCCTTGCGCTGCTGGCGAATGCGCGCGATCAGGTCCCAGAACTGCGCCCGCGCCAGCGGATCAACGCCGGTGGTGGGTTCGTCCAGGATCAGCAGGTCAGGATCGTGGATCAAGGCGCAGCACAAGCCCAGCTTTTGCTTCATGCCGCCTGACAGCTTGCCAGCCGGTCGGTCCAGGAAGGGATGCAGGCCGGTGCTGCGCGTCAACTCATCAATGCGGCGGCGGCGCTCGGCGGTGCCATGGCCGAACAGGCGGGCGAAGAACTGGAGGTTTTCTTCCACCGACAGCGTGGGATACAGGTTCTTGCCCAGGCCTTGCGGCATGTAGGCGATGCGCGGGCAGACCTCGTCGCGATGCCGCTTGCGCGCCATGTCGCCACCCAACACCGCCACCCTGCCCTGTTGCACCGCGCGGGCGCCCGCCAGCAAAGCCAGCAGACTCGACTTGCCCACGCCGTCCGGGCCGATCAGGCCCACCATGTGGCCCGCCGGGATGTCCAGGCTGACGCCATCGAGCGCCACGGTTTTGCCGTAGCGCAAACCAACCCCCAGCAATTGCGCCACCAGCCCGTTGGCCGGGGCCTGGGGGGCGCCTTCAATCACTGCGGCACCTTGACCGTCAGTTCAGGCGGCCAAGGGGCCTGAGGATCGAGCTTGAGCCAGGCCACGCCCGGCAAGCCGGTCTTGACCTGCTGCAGGTGCTTGCGCAGCAGATCGGGGTCGATCTTGGCCTTGACGCGGAACATCAGCTTCTGGCGTTCGCTGGCCGTCTCCACGGTCTTGGGCGTGAACTGCGCCACGCTGGCGACGAAGGACACTTTGGCCGGGATCACATAGGCGGGCGCGGCATCAAGCACGATGTGCACCTCGCTGCCCAGGGCCACCTTGCCCGCGACAGTTTCGGGCAGGAAGAAGGTCATGGACACATCAGACAGATCGACGAGGTTCAGCACTTTGCCACCACCGCCCAACACCTCGCCCGGCTGGGCAATGCGGTATTGCACGCGCCCGGCACGCGGTGCCCTGAGCAGGCTGTCGGCGATGTCGGCCTGCACGCGCGCGATGGAGGCTTGTGCCGCGGTGACGGCCGAGCCCGCCCCCACGACCTGCGCTTTCGCGGCATCGATGGCCGCCTGTGCGGCAGCCACTTGGGCTTGGGCAGCCGCCACTGCCGCGTGCACGCTGCGAACTCGGGCACGGTCGTCGTCAAGCTCCTGCCGCGAGGTGGCGCCCTCGCGCGCCAAGGTTTCAGAACGCACAAGGCGCCGCTGGGCGGCGTCCAGCTCGCTCTCACGCTGAGCCACCAGCGCCTGAGTGGCCGCTTTGTCACTCACGCGCGCGGCCACCTGGGCCTCAGCACTGGCAACCGCATTGACGAGCTGCTGGTGCTGCGCGCGGGCTTCGTCGCGTTGCGCCTCCAGCGACTGCACCTGCATCTTCGCCAAGGGCTGACCGGCCGCGACGAACTCCCCCTCGGCGACCATGATGTCGTCAACGCGGCCCGGGAGCTTAGTGGCCACATCCACCTCGGTGGCTTCGATGCGGCCATTGCCACTGACGAAGCCCGCACCGGGGCCAGCGGTCTTCAAGCGGGCCCAGCCGTAGTAGCCCGCCAAAGCGAGCGCCGCCACGATCAGGAGGGGAATCAGTTTGGGCTTGAGGTTGGGGATCATGAGAGGGTTAACTCTAGTGCAAGCTTTGACCCTGTGGACTGATGCAGGTCAAGCCACCTGTCGGCCCATCCGATTTAAGCTGCCCCCCACCAATCAAAAAAGGACACAGCATGCACACCCCCACCAAACTGATTTCAACCCTCATTTTTGCTCTGGCTGCTGTTGGCAGCTCGTTCGCCCAGGGCAAAGAAGAAGACCACAAGGCACACCATCCCCAAGCGGCTGCCAGCATGGCCTCCAAGCCTGCCGGGATGGGCAGCATGCATGACATGCATGAAAAGCATCAAAAGGAAATGACGAAGATCCACGGCACCAAGAACGCGGCCAAGCGCCAGAAGCTGATGGACAAGCACATGAAGGAGATGCATGAGCACATGGACCAGAACGGTGGCATGGACAAAGACGGGAACATGGGCATGATGGGCAAGGACGCCCCAATGGGCGCCAAGCCAATGCAAGGTGCTGCCAGCAAGTAAGGCCACCTCGCGGGGTCACTGAGGCGGGTCCGCAGGGCCAAGCCCCCCGATGGGGCATGGGGTCATTGGTCTGTGGGTACGATCCCCGCATGACCAAGCTCAAAATCGATTTTGTCTCTGACATCTCCTGCCCCTGGTGCGCCATCGGGCTGTCGGCCCTGGAGCAGGCCTTGGATCACCTTCAAGGCGAGGTGTCGGCCACCTTGCAGTTTCAGCCCTTTGAGTTGAACCCGCAGATGCCCCCCGGTGGCCAGGACATTGGTGAGCACCTGGCCCAAAAATACGGCTCGTCGCCCGAGCAGCAGGCCCAGATCCGCGAGACGATTCGCCAGCGGGGCGCCGAGGTCGGCTTCGACTTCAGCCCAGCCGGGCGCGGCCGCATTTACAACACCTTCAACGCGCACCGCCTGCTGCATTGGGCCGGTGTGGAGCACGCGGGCCAACAACTGGCCCTGAAAAAATCCCTGCTGCAAGCCTGCCACCGTGAGCGCCAGAGCATGGAATCGCCCGAGGTGTTGCTGGCTTCGGTCCGCGAGGCCGGGCTGGACGAGCAACGCGCGCAGGCCATCCTGAACAGCGCAGAGTTCACCGACGAGGTGCGGGCGCAAGAGGCGTTTTACACCAACAGCGGCGTCCATTCAGTGCCCGCGGTGATCATCAACGACGAGCACCTGATCTCGGGCGGGCAGCCCGTTGCCGTGTTCGAGAATGCCTTGCGCCAGATCGCGGCGCAGTTGGCCCTCAACGAATCAGGGCCGCGCCCTTGATCTGCGCAAACACCGCCTGGCCTGGCACCAGGTTCAAGGCGTCGCGCGAGCGCCGTGTGATGCGGGCCAGCAGCACGGGCGCCGGTTGGGCAGCACCACCATCGGGCGACTGAAGGCGAAGCTGCAAGGTCACCGTGTCGGGGCCGTCGTCTCGCAAGGCCTCGACGTGGGCGGGCAGGATGTTGACGATGCTGCTGTCGGCGCGGTGGCTCAGGGCCACGCTCACGTCGCGGGCCAGCACGCGCACGCGCACGGCTTGCCCCACGGGGGCCAGGTGCAGGCCCACCCACAACGGCAGGCCGCTCACGTCGATGCGGCTTTGCCCGTAGCGAGCATCGTGCTCGGCCACCGTGCCAGGCAGCATCACGCTGGCTTCGTCCAGTTGGCTCAAGGGCAGGTCCAGCCGGGCCAGCAAGTCTCGGGCAGAGCCACTGGCCACCACCCGCCCGACCGACATCAGCACCAGGTGGTCGGCCAGTCGAACGGCCTCATCCAGGGCATGGGTCACGTAGATCAGGGGCACGCCGGACTGTTGGTTCAGGCGCTCCAGAAAGGGCAGCACCTCGGCCTTGCGTTGCGCGTCAAGCGCGGACAAGGGCTCGTCCATCAAGAGCACGCGCGGGCTGGTCAACAGCGCCCGCGCGATGGCCACGCGCTGCCGCTCGCCACCCGACAATCGATCAGGCCGACGGTCCAGCAGGTGGGCAATGCCGAGCAGGTCCACGGCCTCGTCCATGCTCACCCTTCGATCAGCCTTGGGCGTGCGCTGCAAGCCATAGTGCAGGTTGCCCTGGACCGTGAGGTGCGCAAACAAGCTGGCCTCTTGAAAGACGTAGCCAATGGGGCGCTGGTGGGTGGGCAGGAAGTGGTGGCCGTTTTGCCAGACCTGGCCGTTCACCTGCACCGAGCCTTGGGCCCTTTCCAGCCCCGCCAGGGCGCGCAGCACGGTGGTCTTGCCGCAGCCCGAGGGGCCCAGCAACACGCTCACGCCCTGCCCTGGCAGCCTCAGGGACACATCCAGCGCAAAGCCGCCGGGATAGCTCAGTTTGAGGTCGACCTGGATGTCAGACATGAGCCGCCCCTTGTTGGCGCAAGGCGCGCCCGTTCAAGAAGTACAGCAGGAACATCACGGCAAAGCCAAAGCCAGCCATGCCTGCCGCCAGCAGGTGCGCCTTGCCGTAGTCCATGGCCTCCACGTGCCCGTACAAGGCCACCGACAGCACGCGTGTGGCACCGGGGATGTTGCCGCCGATCATCAGCACCACGCCGAACTCACCCACCGTGTGCGCAAAGCCCAGCACAGCAGCCGTCAAAAATCCGGGTCGGGCCAGGGGCAGGGCCACGGTCACAAAGCGGTCCCAGGGGCTGGCGCGCAAGGTGGCGGCCACTTCCAGCGGGCGCGAGCCCAAGGCTTCAAATGCCTGGTGCAACGGCTGGACCACGAAGGGCAGCGAATGCAGGATGGACGCCACCACCAGCCCCCAAAAGGTGAAGGGCAACAGGCCCCAACCCAGCCAATGCGTCAAGCGGCCCACCGGCCCTTCCGGCCCCATCAGCATCAAGAGGTAAAAGCCGATGACGGTGGGCGGCAGCACCAGGGGCAAGGCCACCAAGGCCGCCACCGCGCCCTTGAGCCGCGAGTGCGTGCGGGCCAGCCACCAGGCGATGGGCGTGCCCAGCAACAACAGCAGTGCGGTGGTGACGCTGGCCAACTCGGCGGTCAGCCTCAGCGCTTGCAGGTCATCGGCGTCCAGCATCACAGGCCGTAACCGTAGGCCTTGATCACGGCCTGGGCCTTGTCGCCGCGCAGGTAGGTCATCAAAGCGGCGGCGGCCGGCTTGCCTTCGCCTTTCTTGAGCACGGTGGCATCTTGCAAGAGGGGGTCGTACAGCTTGGCGGGCACCACCCACCATGAGCCCACGGTGGGCTTGTCAGGCGGGGCCACTTGAGACAAGGCCACGAAGCCCAGTTCGGCATTGCCGGTGGCGATGAACTGGTACGTCTGGGCAATGCTGTCGCCCTGAACGAACTTGGGCAGCAAGCTGTCGTACAGGCCCAGGGCCTTCAAGGCTTGCTCGGCCGCAGCGCCATAGGGGGCCAGCTTGGGGTTGGCCAGCGCCAGGTGCTTGAAGCCGCCCTTGCTCAAGACCTGACCCTGCTTGTCCACGAAGCCCGGCTTGGCGCTCCACAGCACCAGCGTGCCTTTGGCGTAGGTGAAGTGCTGGCCTTTGACGGCCAGGCCCTCGTCTTCCAGCTTCTTGGGGGTTTCGTTGTCGGCGGCCAGCAGCACCTCGAACGGCGCGCCTGATTTGATCTGCGCGTAGAACTTGCCCGTGGACCCGGTGATGGCCACGGCGGTGTGGCCGGTGTCGGCCGCGAAGTCAGCGGCGATTTTTTGAAAGGGCCCGACGAAGTTGGCGGCCACGGCCACTTGCACCTGATCGGCCTGCGCCGAGCAGCCCATGAGGGAGAGCACACCCGCCAAAACCAGCCTGTTCATCACCCGCTCCTGCATACATGGGCCTCCATGATGACCCATGAATGGGTTCAAACGCTGGCGGCGGCGTGCGTGAAGCACTTCTTCGGACAGATCTTGGAGCAAGCCGTGCAACCAATGCACAGCGCCTGCTTCGCGATGGTCATGACCTTCTTTTCGTATTCTTCGTCGTCGTCATCGTCATCGGACGCGATGGCAACGCGCTCGCCCTCGGCGTCCAGGCCCACCAACTCCAGCACACCACGCGGGCACACTTTGAAGCAACGGCCACAGCCGATGCAGTTGGCCTCGTTGATCTGCTGAACAAATTGGGGCTCCCAGGTTTCACCGCTGGGCATGGTGATGAAAAAAGTGCTCATGGCGTACTCGCGGCGGCGGCCTTGCGGGCCTCGGTCAGGGCAGCGTGGGCATCGTGGCAACGCTGGGCCACGCTCAGGATGTTTTCCCAATGGGTGGGCAGGTCTTCTGACAGGTCGTGCAGGTCCATCTTGGCCTGCGTGGCCTGGGCGTTCAGCTTCCTGATCCTGAGCTTGAGTTCATCGGCGTCCATGCGGGTCTCTCCTGGCGCTCAGGCACCGTAGTTGGCCACGTCGGGGTATTGGCGCACCATGGCGATCCCCTCGGACAGGTACTTGCCGCCCTGCTCGGCCAACTTGGCCAGTGAGGCGAAGCCGAAGCGGTGCACGTCGCGAAGCTGCTTGTTGAACACGACCAGGCGACCGGCCAGCAGCACCAGGCGGCCAAAGCCTTCATGGCTCATCTTCATCATGGGGCTGACCATGTTGCCGGTCTCGCGCTCGATGGCCACGCCCACGGCGTTGTAGAACAACTCCATGCGCCACAGGATCTCGGGGTCGGGGTCGCAAATGATGGGCAACTCGCGGCGCTGCTCGGCGCTCAGGATGTAGGGGCCGAGCAAAGCCAGGTCCGACTTGCCCTCCCAGGCGCCGTGGGTGTCTTGCGCGCGCAGCACCTTGATGAGTTCGCTCACGAAGGGGGTGGCCATGAGGGCCTCGTCCGTTGGCGTGGTGGGTGCGTCCAGTGTGGCTTCAGCCATGATTGACCTCGTCTTCGTCTTCAAAGTTGGGGGTGGCGTTGTCAAGGCCCTTTTGCAGGGCCTTGCGCAACCAGGGGGGTGGCGTGCCCTTGAGCACGTCTTGCAGCTTTTCAAGGATGTCCAGGATGGGCTCGGGCTGGGCCACCTTGATCGGATGGATCTTGCTGGCGACCACGCGGGCGGCAGCCGAACCGCCAATGGCCGCCACGTACAAGATGGCGCAGTCCTTGATGGCTTCCAGCTTGGGGGCCAGCTTGTCTTCGTCGCCGTCTTCTTCCAGCTTGCCGCCGAACTCGAAGTTCTCGACGAAGGTGTAGCCCGCCGGGGTCACGTCGTAGACCAGGATGTTTTTGGCCCAACCAAAGTGCGCGTCCACGCGCTGCTTGTCCTGGGTGCTGAAGGCAATTTTCATGGTTCGACTCCGTCAAGGGTCAGGGGCGAGGTCAGCTCGGGCTCGGCCACGATGGGCCGGGCCACGCGCTGGGCGATGTCGGGCAAGGGCCAGCTGCCCTCGTGGGCGTGCGGGATGTGGGCCATCATCAAATTGGCCACCTCGAAGATGAACTGGCGCGTGCCTCGGTAGCCCACCATCACGCGGTGGGCATTGCCGATGCGGTCAAAGATCGGAAAGCCCAGGCGCAGGAAAGGCTTGTTCAGGCGCTCGGCGGCCTGGCGTCCGTGGGAATGTGTGATCAACAGATCGCAGTCGGCGGCGCCTTTTTCCAAGTCTTCCAGGTCGCCCAGCAAGGCGGTGTCGGCGGGCAGTTGCGCCAGCACCGCAGAGTGCGTGGTGGTGACACAGCAGGTGAGCAGCGCGCCCATCTCGTTCAGCAATGAGCCCGCGGCGAACATCAGGTCGGGCTCGGCCCCAATGGCCACCTTCACGCCGCCCAGGTAGAAGTGGCCATCCAGCATGGCATCCAGCAACTGGCTGCGCTGGCGGCGGTACTTGGCAGGCACGGGCTGGCCGCTCAGCTCGGACAGCAGCATCAAGAGGCGGTCATTGCACTCCAGGCCGGTCAGCCGATCGAACAGGTGGTAGGGCGTGCCGGTGAGCGCCTCCAGCGCCGAGGCCGCATCGCGCATCTGCTCACCAATGGCCAGTGTGGCCACCGACGTGGCCAGGCCGCGGACCTCGTCCAGCGTGGTACCGCCCAGGGTGGTGCCGCGCCAGTCGGCAGGGATGTGCCCGTCCAGCGATCCGGACACATCGGGCAAGGTGATCACGCTCAGGCCAAAGGCTTGGATGATTTCCTTCAGCTCGTCCAGATCGCCCGGTGTGAGATGGCTGCCGGGCAGCAAGTTGACCTGCCGGGCCACACGCTCTTGCCCGATGAAGGCCTGCTCGCCCGTGACCGGGGCCACCACGCTTTTGATGATGCCGGTCACGGCGTGACGCCAGCCGTCTTCAAAAGCGCCCACGTAGTCGGGCGTCGATACGTAGACCAGGGCCGTGTCCTGCAACTCGGGTTTGCGTTGCAGGGCCGTGGCCAGGTAGCCGTCCACGTCGTCGCCCTTGGTTTCGGTGAGGCCAGTGGAGCAGATGGCGATGATGGCGGGCGCGGCGCGCTTGCGGATGTTGAGCAGCGCGGCCTCGATGTTCTCGTACCCACCCATGATGGTGGTGACTTCGTTCATGGCGGTGGTCTGCAGCGGGATCGCCTCCTTGAAATGGCGCACCAGCAGCACCAGGCCAAACGAGGTGCAGCCTTGCGAGCCATGCATCACGGGCATGCAGTTGTCCAGGCCCATGAAGGCGTAGCTGGCGCCCAGGGGCTGGCTCATCTTCAAGGGGTTGACCGTGCAGGCCTTTTTGGATTCGAGGGTTTTGGCCATGGCGGGCTCCTTCAGACGGCCAGCAGGCCAGCGTCGGCTTCGTCCCACGGGGCGGGGATGCGAACCTGCTGCCACACGGGGTTGTAGAGCGCCTTGTCGATCTCCTCCACCAGCTCGACCATGCCTTCGTAACCGGCATAGGCGTGGTGTCGTTCCTGGTTGATGTCCAGCCAGGGCATGCGCGCCTTCAGGGCGATGAACTGCGAGCGGCCGCCCGACAGCATGATGTCAGCGCGGGCATCGCGCAGCATGTTGTACATCTCGCGCGGGGTCATGTCGTCAATCATGTGGGCGTCGTCACCCATGATTTCCTTGATCTTTTCCTTGTCTTCCTTGGTGGATTTTTTGACCGAGGTGCCCACGATTTCCATGCCCACCTCTTGCAGGGCCGACACCACCGACCAGCTCTTGACGCCGCCGGTGATCAGCAGCACGCGCTTGCCGTTCAGGCGCGCCTTGTAGTACTCCAGCCGTTTCCAGGCACGGGCCTCTTCGACCTCGACCAGGCGCTCGGTGCGGTCGATCAGATCAGCCCCGGCGCCACGCTGCACCAGCAGGCTCGCGATCTGACGCAAGGTCTCGCTGGTGTCGCCAATGCCGTAGAACGAACCTTCGAAGTAAGGGATGTCCCACTTTTGCTGCATGCGCGTGGCGATGTTGATCATCGACTTCGAGCACACCATCATGTTGACCTTGGCGCGGTGGCTGCTGGCCACCTCGTGGTAACGGCCATCGCCCGAGATGCACGACAGGATGCGCACGCCCAGGGCATCGAGCAAAGGCTTCACCTGCCACAACTCGCCCGAGAGGTTGTACTCGCCAATGATGTTGATGTCGTAAGGCGTGGTGAAAGCGGGCTCTTCGGTGCCGATGACGTAGTCCAGGATGGCCTCCCCGCCCAGCTTGTTGCCCAGGTTCTTAGGGCCTGCAAAGCCGGGGCTGTTGACGGGGATCACGGGCTTGCCGAACTTTTCGCTGGCGCGTTTGCACACGGCCTCGATGTCGTCGCCAATCAGTGCGGTCACGCAGGTCTGGTAGACGAACACGGCCGGTGGATCGTATTTTTCGATGATCTCGCGGACGGATTTGAACAGGCGCTTTTCGCCGCCGTAGATCACGTCCAGCTCGCTGATGTCGGTGGTGAAGCCGGTGCGGTACAGCTGCGATCCGGACGAGGCGCTGTGCCGGTTGTCCCAGGAGTTGCCTTCGCAAGCGATGGGGCCGTGCACCAGGTGGGCCACGTCCACGATGGGCTGCAAGGCGATCTTGGCGCCATCAAATGCGCAACCCCCTGCGGCCGCGCCGGGCGAGAGCTGCTTGGTGCAGCCCTTCTTGCGCTCTTTCGCGCTTTTGCCAACGTTCTTGTCGCAGCCCGGTTCGTCAAAAACTTCGGCGATCTTTTGCTTGAGCGATGCAGACATGGTCAACTCCAGATGCGACGCGTCACACGTCTTCGGCCAGCACTTCCAGGGACAACAACTGTTCTCTCAGGGCGTGGCGCGCACGCCAGCCACCCAAGGCTTCAAACAAGGGCTCTTGCCCTTCAATGGCGGCAATGGCCTGCTGGTCCGTCCAGTACACGCGGTGGATGCCGGTGCGCTGGCCCAGGGCGGCCAGACAGGCCTGCTCCAACTTGATCGGCTCGGGCTGGTAAATCCCTGCACCCAAGAGGTGGTCGGCGCGAAACAAGCTGGTGTCCCAGCCATGCTGATCGCCCAGCGCGGCGATCGCGGGAAAGGCTTGCCGGGCGGCCTCGTCCAGCGGGCCATCACGCACCAGGTCCATCAGTTCACGCGCTGAAATCTCGTCAAACACTTCCCACGGCTGCAAGGGGTCCTGGGCCTGCACCTTGCGCAGCAGGTCCTGCCCATCAAAGGTAAACCAGGCCTGGGCTTCCTGAGGCCCCTGGATTTCCAGCACGTAGATCATGGCCGCCCCTTCACTCCACGCCTTCGGCCTGCGCCTTGGCCCAGATCACTTTGCGAAAGCGCTCGGCAATGGCGACCGGGTCGTTGACGAAGGCGCGCCTGGTCGTGTCCATGGCCCCTTGCGCGATCGCGGCCTCGTCATGGCGCAAAGGCACACGCCCCGCCATGTGGGTCGCACCGGGCACGGCCTTCTGGATGGCCTGGCGGTTGGGGTGCTCGATCAAGGGCACCAGGGTGTCGGCCTCGGGCCGCCCGCCCAGGCAGAGCTGGCCATCGATCACCTCGACCAGGCGACCGTCCTGGGTGGTTTTGACATAGGTGGAGGTGTTGGCATCCATGGTCAGAAACTCACCACGATGTCTTCATTGCGGACAATGAACTGACAGGCCAGGCGCCAAGGTGGCGGCATGTCTTTGGTCTCGGCATCCTCTATCTGCTGGGCCGTGATCTTGCCGGCCAGCTTGAGCACCGTCTTCTCCTTCTGGGTCAAGGCGACGCCGTAAGGCGCATTGCCCGACAGCACGCTGACCTGCACTTGGCAGGAGCCGCATTCGCCGTTTTCGCATTCGAACTCGACCGGCACCTTGTTCGCCTTGGCCAAGGCCAGCAAGGTGCTGGTGTCGCCAGCGATGGCATACACCGTCAGGTCTTTCTTCATGATCGGGGAAGTGAAGGTCACGTTGGCCATGGTGATCTCGCAATTTGCAGTTCAGAAGAAAATCCTCCGGTGGCCGGACTCAGCACCGGCGCCCGGAGGTCCCACATCAGCGGATGATGTCGTACGAGTAGTCGGTCTTGCCGGGCACGATGGTGTTGGCATCGAGCGCCTCGAAGTACTCGTCCAGCAGCGTGATCAACACGCGCATCGCACCGTCGTAACCCCAGATGGGATAGCGGTGGTAGTGGTGGCGGTCAAAGATGGGGAACACCATGCGGATCAGGGGCACGTTCGTGTCACGCTCCAGGTACTTGCCGTAGGTGTTGCCGATCAAGAAGTCCACCGGCTCGGTGTGCAGCAAGGAGCGCAGGTGCCACAGATCGCGCTTGGGGTAGACCTTGCAACCCTTGCCATAAGGCGACGAATCAAACAGGGCCCTCACCTTCTTTGCCCAATCCTCCGTGCCATTGGTGGCCAGCACGTGGGCAGGCTCGGCGCCCAGCTCCAGCAGGAACTGCGTCATGCCCAGCATCTGGTCAGGGTCGCCATACATGGCATAGCGCTTGCCGTGCAAGTGAGCCTGGCTGTCGGCCATGGCGTCGACCAGTTGACCGCGCTCCAACTCCAGCTCGGCCGGGATGGGTTTGCCGGTGACCTTGGACAAGGCCATCAGGAACTGGTCGGTGCCCGTCACGCCGATGGGGCTGTTGAGCACCACCACCTCGTGACCCTTGGTCTTGAGGTACTTGATGGTTTTTTCGCTGCAAAACTCCTGGAAGACGATGGTGGCCTTGGCGTGCAGGCCGCGGACCACGTCTTCCTTGGTGGTGCCGCCCTCGTACATGCGGAACTCGCCATCGGTGGGCGTGTTCCACACTTCAGACGGGTCACAGATGATGTTGTAGTCGATGCCGAACAGGCCGAAGATGCGCTTGATCTCCTTCATGTTGCCGACCACGAAACCATCGAAGCCGCCGATGAAGTTGACCGTGTCGTTGGGCACGCGCTCCAGGGCAGGCACGGTGCCGGCCTTGCCATCCCAGAAGTGCTGCAAGATGCCCAGCACGGCGTTGTCGTAACCCGTGATGTGGCTGCCCACAAAAGCGGGGGTGTGTGCAAACGGCACATCGAACTCGGCGGGCACGCTGCCTTTTTCCTTCGAGGTTTTGATGAAGGCGTTCAGGTCATCACCAATCACCTCGGCCATGCAGGTGGTCGACACGGCGATCATCTCGGGCTTGTAGAGGTTGTAGGTGTTGGCCAGGCCATCGACCATGTTGTTCAGGCCGCCGAACACAGCCGCGTCCTCCGTCATGGACGAGGACACGCAGGAGGTCGGCTCCTTGAAGTGGCGCGAGAAGTGCGAGCGGTAGTACGCCACACAGCCTTGCGAGCCATGAACGAACGACAGGGTCTTGGCAAAACCGTTGGCGGCGTACACCGCGCCCAGCGGTTGGCAAGCCTTGGCGGGATTGACGGTCAAGGCTTCGCGGGCGAAGTTCTTTTCCTTGTAGTCCTCGGTCTTGGTCCATTCGACGATCTGCTTGATCTTGTCGTCAGGGTGGTTGAACTCGAAGGCTTTCTTGCCTTCGAGCATCTCCACGTATTCCGGTTCACGGAACAGGAACTCGTGGTCCAGGATCTTGTCTGCGCTTTGTGGCATGGTGATTCTCCAGTCGGTGTCTATCGGGGTCAGGCGGCAGCGAGTGCCTTCCAGGGCGCACGGGTCAGGCCCCAGATCGGGCTGCTGATGGCCATGTCCATGTCACGCGCAAAGATCGCGAAGCCGTCATAGCCGTGGTACGGGCCGGAGTAGTCCCAGCTGTGCATTTGGCGGAAGGGCACGCCCATCTTCTGGAACACATACTTCTCCTTGATGCCCGAGCCGATCAGATCGGGCTTGATCTTCTCGACAAACTGCTCGAACTCGTAGCCGGTCACGTCGTCATAGATCAGGGTGCCGTCTTTGACGTAGTGCGTGGTGCGCTGGTAGTCGTCGTTGTGGCCGAACTCGTAGCCGGTGCCGACCACGTTCATGCCCAGGTCTTCATACGCGCCAATCACGTGACGGGGGCGCAGGCCGCCCACAAACAGCATCACGGTCTTGCCTTCCAGGCGGGGCTTGTACTTGTCGATCACAGCCTGCATCAAGGGCTGGTAGCGTGCGATGACTTCTTCGGTTTTGGCCTTGATGGTGTCGTCGAAGTGGCTGGCGATTTCGCGCAGGGACTTCTCGATCATGGTCGGGCCGAAGAAGTTGTACTCCACCCAAGGGATGGCGTACTTTTCTTCCATGTACCGGCTGATGTAGTTCATCGAGCGGTAGCAGTGGAGCACGTTGAGCTTGGCCTTGGGGGTGTTTTCCAGCTCGGCGATGGTGCCGTCGCCGGACCACTGAGCAATGACGCGCAGGCCGATTTCTTCTAGCAGGATGCGGCTGGACCAGGCATCGCCACCGATGTTGTAGTCGCCAATGATGGCCACGTCATACGGGGTGGCTTCGAACTCGTGCTCTTTCTTGGTGTTGCCTTCGAACACCCAGTCGCGGATGGCGTCGTTGGCGATGTGGTGGCCCAGCGATTGGGAAACGCCACGGAAACCTTCACAACGCACCGGCACGATGGTGTGGTTGTTGTGCTCTTTGGACTTCTTCTTGGACACCGCTTCGATGTCGTCACCGATCAGGCCGATGGGGCATTCGGACTGCACCGAGATGCCTTTGTTCAGCGGGAACAGCTCTTGAATTTCGTCAACGATCTTTTCCAGCTTCTTGTCACCGCCAAAGACGATGTCTTTTTCCTGGAAGTCGGACGTGAATTGCATCGTCACGAAGGTGTCCACACCGGTCACGCCGATGTAGTAGTTGCGCCGTGCCGCCCAGCTGTACTGGCCGCAGCCGACCGGGCCGTGCGAGATGTGGATCATGTCCTTGATCGGGCCCCACACCACGCCCTTGGAGCCTGCATAAGCGCAACCGCGGATCGTCATCACACCGGGCAATGACTTGATGTTGGACTTGACGCCGCAATCGGGCTTGCCTTCTTCAAAGGTACCCAGGTGCTTGGCGCGCCGTTTGGCCATCTTCTCGGGATAGGCCTTCAGGACTTCATCAATCAAGGCCTTGTTGGTGGCCTTGCGTTCTTCAACGGTCATGCTCATGGTGGACTCCGTGATGTGCATTCGGGGATGGACCGAGGGAGAGGCCCCTCGGCCCCCCCTCCCTACTTAGGCTGCCAGCTCGGCAGCGGCTTTGCCGACTTGGGTTTCGTCGACCGTCTTCATGATCCCGTGCTCCATCAGCAGGTCTTCCAGCTGATCCATCGTGATGGGGGTGGGGATGGTGCCGTTACCGGCGTTCGCATGGATCTTCTGAGCCAGCACGCGGTACTCTTCGGCCTGCTTGGATTCAGGCGCGTACTCCAGCACGGTCATGCGGCGCAGCTCGGCGTGCTGCACGATGTTGTCGCGTGGCACGAAGTGGATCAGGCGCGAGCCCAGCATCTTGGCCAGCGATTCAGCCAGTTCCAGTTCCTTGTCGGTCTGGCGCTCGTTGCACACCAGGCCGCCCAGGCGCACACCACCCGAGTTGGCGTACTTCAAGATGCCCTTGGAGATGTTGTTGGCGGCGTACATGGCCATCATTTCGCCGGACATGACGATGTAGATTTCCTGGGCCTTGTTCTCGCGGATGGGCATGGCGAAACCGCCGCAAACCACGTCGCCCAACACGTCGTAAGACACATAGTCCACGCCCTCATAGGCGCCGTTTTCTTCCAGGAAGTTGATCGAGGTGATCACACCGCGACCAGCGCAACCCACTCCGGGTTCCGGGCCACCGGATTCCACGCAGCGGATGTCGCGGTACCCCACCTTCATGACGTCTTCCAGCTCCAGGTCCTCCACCGAACCGGCTTCAGCGGCCAGCGACAGGATGGTGTCCTGGGCCTTGGCGTGCAGGATCAGGCGGGTCGAGTCGGCCTTGGGATCACAGCCGACGATGAGGATCTTCTGACCCATCTGGGCCAGCGCAGCCAAGGTGTTTTGTGAGGTGGTGGATTTTCCGATGCCACCCTTGCCGTAAAAGGCGATCTGTCTCAATGAAGCCATTTCAGTTCTCCAGAAAAGCTGAGGTTTAAAAGCAGGTTGCGAAGCCGCGACCCTGATGTGCCTTTGGTGTCGTTGTAGGTCTTCGTATCGCCACGTTCTGGCCAGACATGGTCTGCGCAGGGTCTCTATCGCAACTGCCGTGCCACCACACTCCAACTCATTCAAGCCATTGATTTCATTGATGAATATGGCTTTTTACGCAGCAGCAAAGCCCTTTGATTTGTTTGTTCGGAACCCGACAAAACAGATCATTCGCGTCGTGAACTTCACATGTGCGACGAGGGCGGCCCGCCCCCGTTTCACCCTGCCTCATAGGAGCGGTGGGCGCACGGGATCACTGGTATGCCGATTGCATTAGTGGGGCACATGAACCCCACGACCATCGCCCCGCCGCCTGCCAACCCGCACTACGAGCAAATCGGTGGTGAGCAAGGCATTGGCCAGTTGGTCGAGGCCTTCTACCGATTGATGGACACGCTGCCACAAGCCGCCAGCATCCGGGCCATGCACGAGCCCGATCTGGCCATGACCAAACGAATCTTCAAGCTGTTCCTGAGTGAATGGCTGGGCGGACCCCATGGGTATTCAGCCCAGCGAGGCCACCCCCGACTGAGACAACGGCACATGCCCTTTCACATCGGGGTGGCCGAGCGCGATGCCTGGCTGCTCTGCATGAGCGGCGCATTGCAGGAAGTCGTGCCTGACGCAGTGTTGCGCGAGCAGCTCATGCAGGCATTTTTCAAGACGGCGGATTTCATCCGCCAAGACCGACCGAGTTGACCCTGAAGGAAACCACCATGAGCCTGACCATCGAACAGACCCCCATCGAAAAAACGGCCCTGGGCCGCTTGGACAAGGGTCGACACCTGCAAAACCCTGTGTTCAAGGGCCTCACGCACAAGCCAGGCCGCTTCGGCTTTCGCGGTGAACTGGCCTTGCGGTTTTCAGCCCAACTGGCCGACGAGGCCCGCCCGCCCGAGCTGACCTGCGACCAGGTGATGGCGATTGCCTTGACGGGCGAAACCACCATCCCCTTCTTCGCAGGCTACCTGCTGTCGTTCGAACATTTGAAGGACGTGGCCGAAGTGCTGGGCAGCGCGCTCACCGCAGGCGGCAAGTACTTCCTTTTCTGCAACAACATGGACCTGAGCAAGAAGTACCAGGTGCCTTACAAAGGCGCCATGTTCTACGTGCTGCCGCTGGACGAGGGCACGGTCTACAACGAGTTGCTGGAGTTGCTCTACCTTGAGAAGAACGACCTCAAGAAGCTGGACACCGCAGGCAAGCTGGACGCCATTGCGGACACCGCCCTGAAGTACGACATCACCTTCGACACCATCACCTATGCCGAAGGACTGAGCTTGATGGGCCCGGTGCGCAACCCGAACGAGAACCGGCCGGTTTGACCGGGCCAGGCCGTGCATGGGCTACTGGAAGTAGCCCAGCATGCGCTCAATCGCCATGGTCAGCGGTGTCTGCATCATCGGCAGGGTCAGCCACAGCCCCGTCAGTCCCACACCCAAGGTCAAGGGGAAGCCGATCGAGAAGATGTTCATCTGCGGCGCCACGCGCGAGATCAAACCCATCACCAGGTTGACCAGAGACAGCATGGCCACCACGGGCAATGACACCCACAGGCCGATCTTGAAGATCTCGGCGCCCCAGACCTGAGGCTGAATCACGCTCAAGAAAGCCAGCGGTTGCGGCGCAACGGGAAAGGTGTTGAAACTGTGCACCACGGCCGCGGTGAGCAGCAAGTGGCCATTCATGACCACGAACAACCACGCGGCACAGGTGCCATAAAAGCGGCTCACGGCGGTGGCCTGGCCGCCGCTCATGGGATCAAAAAAGCTGGCGAAGTTCAAGCCCATTTGCAGGCCCACGATTTCACCGGCGAACTCGATGGCGGCAAACACCACGCGGGCGGCAAAGCCCATGGTCAGGCCGATGAGCACCTGCTGCGCCAGCACCATCAAGGCTTCGGGCGAGTTGAGGGCCACCACGGGCATCTCGGGCAAAGTGGGTTGGGCGGCCAGCACGATCAGCACGGCCAGGCTCATGCGAACCCGCCTGGGAATCGCGCGCATCGACAAAATCGGCGCGGACGTGAACAAGCCCAGCACGCGAAAAAATGGCCACAGCCAAGGCGTGATCCACGCCATCACCTGGGCTTCGCTGAAAGTGATCACCCTTCAGCCCACCACGTTGGGGATCGACTGCAGGACTTGCTGGATGTAGTCCACCAGAGTGCTGAGCATCCATGGCCCGGCAATGCCCAGGGTGGCAAACGCGGCCAACAGCTTGGGCACGAAGGACAAGGTCGCTTCGTGGATCTGTGTGGCAGCTTGAAAGATGCTGACGATCAGCCCCACGGCTAGCACCACCATCAGGATGGGCGCGCACACGGTGAGCAACACCAGCAAGCCATCTCGACCAATGGTGAGAACTTGTTGCGGATCCATGGCCTTTGCCCCTTCCTGCTACTGCGCAAAGCTGGCGGCCAGTGAACCCAACAGCAGGTTCCAGCCATCGGCCAACACGAACAGCATGAGCTTGAAGGGCAAGGCCACCATCACGGGTGACAGCATCATCATCCCCAGGCTCATCAGCACACTGGCCACGATCATGTCGATGACCAGGAAGGGGATGAAGATGAGGAAGCCAATCTGGAAAGCGGACTTGAGTTCGCTGGTGACAAAGGCCGGCACCAGCACGCGCAGCGGCACAGTCTCGGGCTTGACGTCGCCTTCGATCTTGGCCAGGCGCACGAACAGGCCCAGGTCAGACTGGCGCGTTTGTTTGAGCATGAACTGGCGCATGGGGCCTTGGCCACGGTCCATCGCTTCGCTGAAGCTGATCTGGTTGGCGGCGAAGGGCTCGTAGGCGTCTTTGTAGACCTTGTCCAGCGTGGGGCCCATGACGAAAAGCGTCAAGAACAGTGAGAGGCCGACGATAACTTGATTGGGCGGCGCAGCTTGCGCACCAATGGCCTGGCGCATCAGACTCAGCACGATGACGATGCGCGTGAAGCCCGTCATCATCAACAGTAGCGCGGGCAGAAAGCTCAGCGCCGTGAAGAACAGCAAGGTCTGGATGGGCACCGAGTAGTTGGTGCCACCCGCGCCCTGCCCGATCAGCAAGGGCAAACCGCCGCCCGGCGTGGGCACGGTCTGGGCCATCACGGCCACCGAGCAGGCAGCCAGCCCCAGGGCCACAGCCGTGGCCTTCAAACGCTTCGAAAAATGCATGAGGTGTCCTGGTCGGTCGCTCGTCAAGTCCTGGGCGTGTCCCCGGCGTCTGAAGCGCGGCGGAGCAAGATCGGGAACGTCGAGGCGGTTCCCTCGCGCTCTGCCTGCTCCTGGCTGTCCTGCGTGGGCTGCAGGCTGTGCAGGGCCGTGATGCTGTGCGCGGTGACGCCCAGCACCAACCAGGTCTTTTGATCGCCCGCGCCCAGCTCGACGGTGACGAGGCGCTGGTTGGGACCCAGTGACAACTGGCTCACGGTCTTGAGCACCGCATCGCCAGCGCCCATGCGGTTCTTGGCCAGGCCCGATTTCTTCAAAACGTACAAGCTCAGCGGGATCATGGCCACGATGAACACGAACCAGAAGATGAGCATTCCTGTTGATTGCATAGAGGTCTCCTTGTGCTGAATGGGTCAGTTGCCGCGACTCAGGCGGCGCATGCGCTCGGACGGCGTCACGATGTCGGTCAAACGAATGCCGAACTTGTCATTCACCACCACCACTTCACCTTGGGCAATCAGGAAGCCATTGACCAGCACGTCCATGGGCTCGCCGGCCATCGCATCCAGCTCCACCACCGAACCCTGGGCCAATTGCAGGATGTTCTTGATGGGGATGCGCGTGCGGCCCAACTCCACCGTCAGCTGCACGGGGATGTCCAGGATCATGTTGATGTCGTTGCCCGCCGGATTGATCGACGAGGCCGCGGCGAAATTGGCAAAGGCAGCCGGTGTGCCTTGCGCGGCCGGACTGGCCACTTCGCTGGCCGAGCCGAAGATGTCATCGGCCGACTCGGTCGATGTGGTCTGCTGCGCCAGCGCGGCTTCCCACTCTGCGGCCATCGCGTCCTGTTCTGCGTTCGGGGCGGCGTCGGCGGAAGTCGTTTCGGGTTCAGTGTCAGACATGTTGGTCTCCCAGCCAACCGTGGTTGGCCGTGGTCAGTAGCTTGTCAATGCGCAAGGCGTATTTGCCGTTGGAAGTGCCGTAGTAGCACTCCAGGATGGGTACACCGTCCACCTTGGCTTCAATGAGTTTTTCAAGGTCCAGCTCGATGAAGTCACCGGGCTTGAGGGACAGCAGTTGCTCCACCGTGGCCGGGGCATGGGCCATCTCGGCCACCAGTTCCACTTCAGCCGCCTGGATCTGCTGCGTGAGCAGCTTCACCCAACGGCGATCAGGCTCGGCCGAGTCACCCTGGATCGACGAAAACAGGATGTCGCGGATCGGCTCCAGCGTGGAATAGGGAATGCAGATGTGGATGGTGCCGCTGGCATCGCCAATCTCTAGCGTGAACGAGCAGCACACCACGATCTCGGCCGGTGTGGCGATGGTGGCGAACTGGGGCTGCATCTCCGAGCGCTGGTATTCCAGCTCCAGGGGATAGATGCCGCGCCAGGCCTTTTTGTACTCTTCGGAGATGACCTCGATCAGGCGCAGGATGATGCGTTGCTCGGTGGGCGAGAAATCACGCCCTTCGATGCGGGTGTGGTACTTGCCGGCGCCGCCAAACAGCGAGTCGATCACGGCGAAAACCAGCGTGGGATCGCAAACCACCAGGCCCGAACCGCGCAGGGGTCGGATGGCCACGATGTTGAAGTTGGTGGGCACCACGATCTCGCGCAGGAAGGCGCTGTACTTCTGCACCTTGATGCCACCCACCGACACTTCAGGCGACTTGCGGATCAGGTTGAACAGACCAATGCGGATGTTGCGGGCAAAGCGCTCGTTGACGATTTCCATCGTGGGCATGCGCCCGCGAACAATGCGCTCCTGATTCGCGAGGTTGTAGTCGCGAATGCCCTCTTTGGGCACGTCTTCCTGCTCAAGCTTCTGGCTTTCACCAGTGATGCCTTGCAGAAGGGCGTCGACTTCGTCTTGCGAGAGGATTTGCTGATTCATGGCCTGGCTACTGCGGTTGGCTCACTGAACGATGAAGTTGGCGTAGTTGACTTTGACGATCGGGTTGTACTGCTCGACCTTCTTTTTCTTCTTCTTTTTCTTCTTGGGGGGAGCGTCTTCATCGGTCGCTTCATCGGCGGCCGCGTCCGGGGCTTCAGGCTCGTCGATCTCGTAACCCATGGCGCGGGCGGCCTCGCGGCGAATTTGCTCGGCCAGTTGCTCCTTGCCTTCCTGAGTCAGCAGCTGATCAGAGGTTTTGTGCGACAAGATCATCAGCACCGCGTTGCGGATGGCGGGCATGTAAGTCTTGATTTCCTCGGCAACCTTCGGATCGTCTACCTGCAGGGTCAGGCCGATCTGGGCGAAGCGTTCGGTTTCCTTGTCGGCCAGGTTGACGATGAACGGGTCCAGCGGCACAAAGGCCGGTGGAGTGGCGTGCTCGTCCTTGCCATGCTTGGGCTTGGGCGCCGCTTTGGCGTGCGAGCTTTCGGCGGTATCGCCATCCTCACCCTCAGCGACTGCAGCCGCTGCCGCAGCGTTTTTCTTCATGATGAAGACCGCGGCGCCCCCACCGATCACCACCAGCAGCAACACGGCCGCCACGATGATGATGATGAGCTTTTTTGGCCCCTTCTTAGGGGCATCGCCTTCGGCAGGCGCCGCAGCGGAAGCAGCTGACATTCGCAAATCTCCTGGAATTCAAGCCTTTCGACCCTGAAAAAGTCGAAAGAGGCATAATGGGATTATTGGAAGTCAGGGCCAAACTGAAGAACCGATAAGCGATGTGAAATCCGCGCGATTCTGGACAGGGCAGGCCCAGTCCTATGCATACAGGTCAAGGCCACCTCGTCGCCCTGCCTGGGCGGCCGCCGCGGCCATGCGACCTTCGTGTGATTCACCACCGGACGAATCCAGACCCGAGGACCCACCGCCCCAGGCCGGAGCGCCACCAGGCTGACCCGAGGCCTGGTTGAACTGTTGCTGAGGCGATTGATCGGACACGCCCGATCCACCCAGGCTGAAACCGGCGTCGTCCAACGAGGCGGACAACATCGGCAGGCTGGCCTCAATGGCACGCCTAGTTTCAAGGTTGGCCGCCGCGAAATCAACCTGCGCCGACTGCCCATCCAGTGAAATTTTCACGCTGATGGGGCCCATCTCGCCAGGATTGAGGTGCAGCTCGGCCGACATCGTGCCGTCTTCACCCACGGCGTTCACCCACAGGCCCACACGGTCGGCCAGGGCTTGCGGAAATTCAGGGCTGTTCACCGAAGGCGCCAGGGTGGCGCTGGTCTGGGCCGTGGCGCTGGCTTCGGCGGTCTTGCCAGCCAGGCCGCGCATCATTTCGGTGGACAAGGTGTTGGCAAAATCTGCGCCCTTGGCCGACGAGTCGGCAGCGCCATCCAGCACGGCCATGCGGCCTTCGGCGGCTTGCAGGGTCGACACGTCAATGGCGCCCGCTGCCTTGTCCGTGGCGGCGCTCATGGCCGCCAGTGCATCGTGGCCCGTGGCGGCGACTGGCATGGCGCCATCCTTGGCTTGCAGTTGCGCTTCGTTGGCATCCGCACCGGCTTTCTGGGCATCACCGCCCAGCGCTGCCGTCTTGGCCGCACTGTGCGTCAAGCTGGCCAGCCAAGCCAACATCGAAGAGGGATCGCTGGACGTGGCGCTTTCGGCCGGTTGCTGGTCCTTGGCCGCGACTTCGCTCGCTGTGGCGGCCACTTTGCCTTCGTCCACAGACGCCTGGTCCTGGCCCGCCGCGTTGCTGCGGTCGGCCTTGTCAGCACCCTCGTTCACCTTGCCTTTGCTGGCATCAACCTTGGCCGATTTGTTAGCATCGCTGGAGGCCGTCTTGGGCTTTTCAGCCTTGGGCGCGTGCGCCGTCTCGGAATGGGTCACCGGGGCCTGGCGCTTGGCCTGTGCGGCATTGGCCTGGGCACGTGCCAAGGCATTGCGGGCCTCCACCGAGGTGGACGAGGGCCCCTGCCCTGCGCTGGCTTTGGCGGGCGCAGTGGCATTGGCCGACAACTGGGACGCCGTGGCCGCCGGTTGAGGCGTGGCCGCAGCGGCGCGGGCCATCCAGCGCGAGAAATCAGATTGCATGGCCGCCTGATCAGCGCCGCCCGCCGGGGTGGACGATGACGACAACTTCGCCGCCCAATCGGTCGCCGCGCTGTTGGTGGTGCCGGATTTGCCAGAGTTGGTGGTGTTGAGGGGACCGTTCATGTCACAACCTTTCGAAATCATTCATCAATTCAATAAGACGTCGGCACGAAGCTGGTGGCCGAGCCCATGGACGACGACAGCGGTGAGCCACCCCGGCCCGCACGCGCGGCCTGTTCGTCGGTGGCTTTCTGGTCACGGCGCTGTTCGCGCTGAGCCGATTCAAGCTGGCGCCGATCAATCAGTTGGCCAACAGCGGCCACCTTGCGCTCGCGCTCGATCAGTTGCAGGCGGCATTGCTCCATGAACACCACCGCCTGTTCGACCCGCTTGTCCTGCTCGGACACCGCATCGCCCAGGCGCGCGGTGAAGTCCTGGTAGCAACGCATGATTTCCATCCCGCCAGATTTGGAGAACTGGGTGCTCCAGCGCTGCTGGTATTCCTTGCGCCAATCCGCCAGGGACTGGGCCTGCTGGCGCGCGGCATCGTGGGCTCGGCGTGCGTTTTCCATTTGCGAGACGGCATCGTCCCGCGCCCTTTCGGCTGAACCAAGCAAGATCAACAAAGGCTGGATGGTGCTCATGTCAGTCGCTCACGATGTGGCGCAGTTGCTCGACGCTGTCGTCCAGGAGCGCGGGCAAGTGCATGTCTTGTTGGAGCATGGCCACCATGGCCGGATGCAGATTCACGGCCAGGTCCAGGTCGCGATCGTGTCCGGGCACGTAGGCGCCCAGCTGGATCAAATCCTTGGCCTTGCTGTATTTGGACCAAAGCTGGCGGAAACGGCGCGCCGAATCGATGTGCTCGCTGCTGGCCACGTTGTTCATCACACGGGAAGCCGACTTCTCGATGTCGATGGCCGGGAAGTGCCCCGCCTCGGCCAAGTCGCGCGACAGCACGATGTGGCCATCCAGGATGGCGCGGGCCGCGTCGGCGATGGGGTCTTGCTGGTCGTCACCCTCGGACAGCACAGTGTAGAAGGCGGTGATCGAACCATGGCCGTTCAGGCCATTGCCGCTGCGCTCCACCAGTTGGGGCAGCTTGGCAAAACACGAAGGCGGATAGCCCTTCGTGGCAGGCGGCTCGCCAATGGCCAGGGCGATTTCGCGCTGGGCCATGGCATAGCGGGTGAGCGAATCCATCAGCAGCAGCACGTGCAGGCCCTGGTCACGAAAGTGTTCAGCCACGGCGGTAGCGTAGTTCGCGCCCTGCATGCGCGTCAATGGGGGTGCATCCGCAGGGGCGGCCACCACCACCGATCGGGCCAGGCCGTCTTCGCCCAGGATGTCTTCGATGAATTCCTTGACTTCACGGCCCCGTTCGCCGATCAGGCCCACCACGATGACGTCGGCCTGGGTGTAGCGGGCCATCATGCCCAGCAGCACCGATTTACCGACGCCGGAACCGGCGAACAGGCCGATGCGCTGGCCGCGCCCCACCGTCAGCATGGTGTTGATGGCACGCACGCCGGTGTCCAGGGGCAGGCGCACGGGGTCGCGCTCCATGGCGTTCATGGGGCGACGCACCAGGGGCTCGCTGCGCACGTGGTTCAGGGGGCCATGGCGGTCCAGGGGCTCACCATGGGCATTGACCACGCGGCCCAGCAGGCCACTGCCGATGGGCAGGTGGCGGGTGCGGTCTTCGCTGCGGCGCCAAGGGTGGTTGGGGCGACCCAGCAAAGGCGGGTTGATGGGAATGGCTCGCGGCACCACGCGGGCGCCGCTGGACAGTCCGTGCGCTTCGGCGGTCGGCATCAGGTAGGCGCGGTCGCCCGCGAAACCCACCACTTCGGCCAGCACTGGCTGGGCTTCCAGGCGGGTTTCAGAATGGATTTCACACACGGCCCCCACCGGCAGGCGCAGGCCAGCGGCCTCCAGCACCAGGCCAGCCACGCGGACCAGCTTGCCTTGGTTTTCCAGGGGCACCGGGGTGCTGGCACAGTCGTCCAGGTCGCCCAGGAAGCGATTCCAGCGGTCCATGGCCACGCCTTGGCCGGCGGCGCGAATGGGCATGTTCATGCGGCATCTCCACGGGAAGGCAGTTCATCATCCATGTCAGTGCTGTCACCGTTGTCCACGGGGGTGTAAGGCACTTCGTGCCCACCATGCCACTCGGTCTGGCTGCCCATCGCGGCGGCAGCACGAAACCAGCGCGCCTCCACGCTGGCATCGACCACGGCAATGTCGGACTCGACCACGCAACCGCCGCGTGTCACGGCGGTATCGGGCAACAGGCGGGCACCACGGGCTTGCAGCACATCGGTCAAAGACCCCAGCGCCAGCGCATGGTCGTCGGGGTTCAGGCGCACCACGATCTGCTTGGCGGACGACAGCAACACACTCAGGGCCTCTTCGGCCACGGTCAGCACGGCTTCGGGGCGTTGGTCCAGCTCGCTTCGCACAACCTGGCGGGCCAGCTCGAGCGCCACGCCGGCAATCCGGCCAGCCAGTTGCTGCTCCAGCGACTCCAGGCGATGGTGGAAATCGGATGCCAGGGCGCCGATCTGATCGTTCATGTAAGCGGCCAACTGCGCCGCCTGGGTCTGCTTGTAGCTTTCCAGCGCAATCAGGCCATTGCGGTAGCCATCCTGGTAGCCCGATTTGTGGGCCTTGTCGACCAGCTCTTCCACATTGGGAGAAGGCGCTGGCGGTGCAGGCGGCGGCGGTGGCGGGGGCGCCTCTTCGCCTGGCATGCCACCCACCAGGGGTTGGCGCTTGATGCTGGTGACGTTGGCTTTGGGTGCTGGCTTGGGCGCAGGCCGGGCGGTGGCCGCGGCAGGTTTGACCCCAGCGGCCGACTTGACGGTCAAGGGCACACTGGCAGCGGCCCGCTCCGAAAAGGTTTGCTTGCGCACACCCGACTCGCCAGCGGCGTCGGCGTTGTCGGCTGAGGGCTTCTCGAATGTCTGGGGGTTCCAGGCGGCAAACGATCCCAGCTCTTCCCGGGGGATGAAGCGCGTGTACGAGCTCGGCACATTGCTGCCACTGCCGTTGCCATTACCGCCGTTGTTGTTGTTTCCACCACCTGGCGGCACCGGTTTAGACGTACTCATCGTCGCCTCCGCTGGCCAGCGCTATCTGGCCTTCGTCGGCCAAGCGCCGCACGATCTTCAGCATTTCCTTTTGCTCGCCCTCGACCTCGGACAGCTTGACCGGGCCGCGCGATTCCAGGTCTTCGCGCAGCGTTTCGGCCGCACGGCTGGACATGTTCTTGAACACCTTCTCCCGAATCTCGGGCGTGGCGCCCTTGAGCGCGATGATGAGCGATTCGGTCTGCACTTCCTTGAGCAGGGCCTGGAAGCCCTTGTCGTCCAGTTTGGCCAGGTCATCGAAGGTGAACATGTTGTCCATGATCTTCTGGGCCAAGTCCGCATCGCTTTCGCGGATGTAGTCCAGCACCGAGGTCTCCAGGCTGGAGCCCATCAAGTTGATGATTTCCGCCGCCGGCTTCACGCCACCCAGTGAAGACTTGCGAATCTGGCTGCCACCCGCCAACACGCGCGACAGCACCTCGTTCAAGTCCTTCAAGGCTTGCGGCTGGATGCCGTCCAGCGTGGCAATGCGCACCATCACTTCATTGCGATGGCGGTCCGAGAACGACTTCAGCACCGAAGAACACTGATCAGGATCCAGGTGAACCAGGATGGCGGCCACGATTTGGGGGTGTTCGTTGCGCAGCAGTTCGGCCACCGACTGGGCATCCATCCACTTCAGGCTTTCGATGCCGGTGACATCGCTGCCCTGGATGATCCGGTCGATCAACAAATTGGCTTTCTCTTCGCCCAAGGCCTTGCGCAACACAGCCTTGATGTACTCGTCGGTGTCGGGCACCAGCACGCCCAGGTCGAGCGAATCATCCGCGAAGCGCGTCAACACCTTTTCGACGCGGTCGCGCGGCACCGACTTGAGTTTGGCGATCGTTTCACCCAGGCCCTGCACTTCTTTGGGCTCCAGGTGTTTAAAGACCTCGGCAGCCTCTTCCTCGCCCAGTGACATGAGCAAGATCGCGGCGTCTTCGAGTCCTTTGTCATCCATGTTCATTCGTCCTTGACTAACCAGCCATCCACTCGCGCATCACACCGGCCATGGCCGCGGGGTTCTCGCGAGCCAGTTGCCGCGCCGCTTCCAGGCGGGCATCACCCGTGGGTGCGCCCAGGGCGGGCAACATCTGGCCGTTCGGGCCCATCACCATGCCGGGCGGAATCGTTGCCAGACCGGGCAGTTCCTGCAGGTCATCGACCACCGCGTTCAATTTGGGTTGCTTGTCTTCGTCAGACACGACGGGCTGGGCGGCCTTGATCGCAGGGCGAATGGCGCCAAACACCACAATCAGTGCCGCCAGTGTCAAAGCGCCCGGCACGGCCAGCGTGCGCAACAGGTCCACCGTCTCCGGGCTCTTCCAGAACGGCGTGTTGTCGGGCTCGTCTTTCACCACCTGGAACGGCGTGTTGATCAGCTTGACCGAATCGCCGCGTTGCTCGTTGAAGCCAATGGTTTCGCGCACCAGCGCCGTCAGCTTGTCCAACTCTTCCTGGCTGATCGGCTGCACCGTGGTCTTGCCCTTGGCATCGGTCACCGAGCGGCTGTTCAGCACCACAGCGGCGTTCAAGCGCTTGATCGTGCCAGTGGCGTTGCGCGTGACACGAACGGTCTTGTCCACTTCGTAATTGGTGACGGCCTCGCGGCGGCTGGTACCGGTGGTGCCACCGGCGCCTTGGCCTGCTTGCAAAGCTTGTGCGGTGCCATTCACTGGCGCCGTGGCGGGTGTGGGTGGCTGGTTGCTGGCAGCCCCGGGCACACCCGATGGCGTGACCGAGCCGCCCCCCGCTTGCTCGGTGCTTTGCTGGCTGCGCACCGAAGCGGGCGCCTGGCCTTGGTTAGGTTTGTACTCTTCAGCGGTCGACTCGACCTGCGAGAAATCCACATCGGCCGTCACTTGGGCGCGCAGGTTGTTCTGCCCCAGCACCGGCTCCAGGATGTCCTTGATGCGCTGTGTGTAGTTGGCCTCGATCTGGTGAACGTACTGCAGTTGCTGCGCATCCAGGCCCGCTTGGTCCACACCATCATTCGGGCCCGACAGCAAGCCGCCCGACTGGTCCAGCACGCTCACGGCCTTGGTCGGCATCTCCGGCACGCTGGACGACACCAAATGCACGATGCCAGCCACCTGGCCACGGTCCAGGGTGCGACCGGGGTACAAAGTCAGCACCACGGAGGCCGAGGGCTTTTGCTGTTCGCGGAAAAAACCGTTTTGATTGGGCAGCGCCAAATGCACGCGGGCGCTCTGCACGCCATTCAGGGTCTGGATCGAGCGGGTCAGTTCGCCTTCCAGGCCCCGTTGAAAATTCAAACGCTCCTGAAACTGGGTCACGCCGAATTTCTGGGCTTCCATCAACTCAAAACCCACCACCGAGCCTTTGGGCAAGCCGGCCGAGGCCAGCTTCAGACGCACGTCATGCACCTTGTCGGCAGGCACCAGGATGGCGCCGCCGCCATCGGCGTACTTGTAGGGGATGTTCATTTGCTGCAACGAGGCCACGATCGCGCCGCCGTCCTTGTCGGACAAATTGGCGTACAGCACCCGGAAGTCGCCCTGCTTGCCCCACATCACCATGGCAATGAAAATCGCGACGATGGCCGCCACGCCGCCCCCCAGCATCAACTTGCGCTGCATGGGCAAAGCCCCCACGCGCTGAACGAAGTTGAGCGGCGGCTTGGGTTCGATCACCTGATTGGGCGATGCGATGACAGCTTGAGTTGGTGCGACTGTGACTTCCATGTGTGGTCGAAGCGTTGGGTCGCGCATCGAAACCATACGATGCCGCAAACCCGCCGGAACACGTCCATTATTCGAAGGAAGAGCAGGCAAAAGTGCCGGGAACAGCCGCAGATTTACCGGGCACTTCCCAACTTCGGATCAAGCATGAGTGCCTAGTATTGGCAACGTGGTGAACTGCATCACGCCTTGTCTGAGATAACGGCACCATGGACCTGAAACTTAAGCCTTTTGATTTCGCACAGGCCGCCGCCAAGGCGGGCATGTCCGACATCGCCGAGCGCGTTCAGGCCAAAACCCGGTTGGACGCCCTCGGCGGCACCGGCACGGTCGAAAAATCCAGTTTCCAGGCGGCTTTCTCCAGCGCACTGGGCTCGGTCAGCCAGGCGCAGAACCAGGCCTCCGCCATGCAGCGCGAAGTCCAGTTTGACAACCCCACTGTCAGCTTGGAGCAAACCATGATTTCGATGCAAAAGGCCCAGCTGGGTTTCCAGTCGGCGGTGCAAGTGCGCAACAAGCTGGTGCAGGCTTACACGGATATCATGAACATGCAGGTCTGACCGACCCGCCACCGTTCAATCCACCGCGCCCGTCGGGCCGCCCTCCTCATGCGCAACGATTCCCGCCTGCCTTTGCAGCAACTGCTGCTGTGCGGCGCCTTGGTCGTCACCCTGTCCATGGGCATCCGCCACGGCTTTGGCCTTTGGCTGCAACCCATCATCATGGAGCGGGGCTGGAGCCGCGAGTCGTTCTCGCTGGCCATGGCGGTGCAAAACCTGGTGTGGGGCGCTGCCGGCCCCATCGTGGGTTGGTGGGCCGACCGCCGTGGCGCCTTCTGGGTGCTGTGGGCAGGCGCTCTGCTCTACGGTTGCGGCCTGCTCGGCATGGCCATGGCCGACACCCCGACCCTGTTCATGCTCAGCACCGGTGTGCTGGTCGGCCTGGGCCAGGCCTGCTCCACTTACGCTGTGGTCTATGGCGTGCTGGGGCGGCATGTCGACCCGGCAAAACGCTCGTGGGCCATGGGCATCACAGCGGCAGCCGGGTCTTTCGGACAATTCCTGATGGTGCCGGTCTCCAGCCTGTTGATCAGCCACTTGGGTTGGCAGCAAGCCCTTTGGGTGCTGGCCAGCTTCGCGCTGCTGTTGATTCCCCTGGCCTGGGGACTGCGCGATGACCCCCAAGCCCTGCGCGACGAAGCCACCGCCCGCAACATCCTGAATCCCGAGCTGAAGCAAACAGCCGGACAAGCGTTGCGCGAAGCCCTCACCCACCCCAGCTACCTGTTGCTGACCGGCGGCTATTTTGTGTGCGGGTTTCAGCTGGCCTTCATTGGCGTGCACCTGCCCAGCTACCTCAAAGACCATCAACTGGATCCCACCGTGGCCACCACGGCCCTGGCCCTGATTGGGCTGTTCAACGTGGTTGGCACCTACATGGCAGGCGCCTTGGGGCAAAAATGGCGCAAGACCTGGATCCTGTCCGCCATTTACACCTTGCGCTCCGTGGTGATGGTCGCCTTCATCCTCACGCCGCTCAGTCCACTCAGCGTGGGCCTGTTTGCCGCCGCCATGGGCACCTTGTGGCTGTCCACGGTGCCGCCCACCAATGCCGTGGTGGCGCAAATGCTGGGCGTGCAGCACTTGTCCATGCTGGGCGCGCTGGTGTTCTTCTCACACCAAATCGGCTCTTTCATGGGTGTGTGGCTGGGTGGCCGCCTGTACGATCTCACGGGCAGCTACGATGTCGTTTGGTGGCTGGCCGTGGGCCTGGGCTTGTTGGCCGCGGCCCTGAACCTGCCCGTCAAGGAAAACGAAGCCCCGGCAGGTCGGTCCTTGGCCAGAGCCTGATCCCTGAAGCAAGATGAACATGCCACTCATGCCATCAAGGCGACCATGGCGCTGGCTGGCCTACCTGGGCGCAGTCGCTTTGCTCATGCTGGTCTTCCTCATGTATTTCCGAAGCCACTTGGTCTTTGACCTGGCCTCGCGTCTGTGGAGTTGCTTTTGAGACAAGTCGCGATCATCACCGGGGCCTCTGATGGCATTGGCGCCGAACTGGCCCGGCAAATGGCCCGGCAAGACGGCGCCAAGCTGGCCCTGGTGCTGGCAGCCCGCAGCGCCGACAAACTGGAACAAGTGGCCGAGCAATGCCGCCAGGCTGGCGCGCAAGTGCTGGTGCGGCCCACCGATGTGGGCCAGGAAGACGCCTGCCGAGGGCTGATCGCCGACACGGTGGCCCGCTTCGGCCGCATCGACACCCTGGTCAACAACGCCGGCATGTCGGCGCACGCCCTGCTGGAAGACGTGGCCGACATGGCCTGGTACGAACAACTCATGCGCATCAACCTGTGGGGCAGCGCCTGGTGCGCCCACGCTGCCCTGCCGCACCTGAAAGCCAGCCGGGGCCGCATCGTCGTGGTGTCCAGCCTGGCGGGCCTGGTTGGCATACCCGGTCGCACCGCCTACAGCGCCACCAAATTCGCCATGACGGGATTTTTCGAGGCGTTGCGCATTGAAATGCTGCCGCACGGTGTCTCGGTCACGCTCACCTATCCCGGCGTGGTCGCCACCGAAATCCGCTACCGCGGCCTCAACGCCAAGGGCGAGGTGGCCGGCAAAAGTGGCTTGGATGAACGCGGCGCCATGTCCATCGAAGAATGCGCCCGCCTGATCCGCGTGGGCGCTGAAAAACGCCAGCGTGAAGTCGTCATGTCAGCCAAAGGCAAACTGGCGCGTTGGTTAAAGCTGATCGCGCCGGGGCTCGTCGACAAACTCGCCCTGGCCGCGCTCAACCAGGACGTTCACAACCCCCATTGATGCGCTTGCTCAGGCGCTCCACCACAGAGCCCCCGGGCATACCCCGCACGCCCCTTTACACACGACCCCGTCGCGCTGGGTAAAATCCCGCGATTGAAGGAACCAGCATGAAATCCATTTTTGGCAGTATCGTCGCCCTCATCACCCCTCTGCACGACGACGGCAGCGTTGACTACGACAGTCTGCGCAAGCTGATCGACTGGCACATCGCCGAAGGCACCAACTGCATCGGCGTGGTCGGCACCACCGGCGAATCGCCCACCGTGTCGGTTGAAGAGCACCGCGAAATCATCCGCGTGGCGGTGGAGCAGTCCGCTGGCCGTGTGCCCATCATGGCCGGTTGCGGCGCGAACTCCACGCGCGAAGCGATCGAGTTGAGCGAATACGCCAAAAGGGTCGGGGCTGACTGCACCCTGCAGGTCGTGCCCTACTACAACAAGCCCACCCAAGAAGGCATTTACCAGCACTTCAAGGCCATCGTTGAAGCGGTGGACATCCCCGTGGTGCTGTACAACGTGCCTGGCCGCACCGTGGCCGACATGCTGCCCGAAACCGCCCTGCGCCTGGCCACCTTGCCTGGCGTCATCGGGCTGAAGGAAGCCACAGGCAACATTGAACGCGCCGCCTGGCTGATCAAGCACGCCCCCAAGGGCTTCAGCATCTATTCGGGTGACGACCCCACCGCCGTGGCGCTGATGCTGCTGGGCGGACACGGCAACATCAGCGTGACGGCCAACGTGGCCCCGCGCGGCATGGCCGAGCTGTGCAAAGCCGCCATGGCGGGCAATGCCAAGCATGCCGTCGAATTGCACATGGGCTTGCTGCCACTGCACAAGCACCTGTTCGTCGAACCCAACCCCATCCCCGTCAAGTGGGCCCTGGCCCGCATGGGCAAGGCCGGTGGTGCACTGCGTCTGCCATTGACCCCGCTGACCGAGTCCAGCCAGACCATCGTTGAATCCGCGCTGCGCGAATGCGGCCTGTTGTGATCCCTGTAGGATCACGCCCTGTGCGCAATTCATGCGCCGATTGACTTGACCCCGGATGCCCTTGCCCATGTTGAAGACACAAAGCCCTCTCCGCCTGACCGCTCTCAGCCTGGCGCTGATCGGCGCACTGAGCACCACCGGGTGCTCATCCGTCAGCAACGTGCTGGCCGGCGACAAGGTGGATTACCGCAGCAGCGGTGCCAAAACCGTGAACCTGGACGTTCCACCTGACCTGACGCAGTTGTCCGGGCAGTCTCGCTATGGCCAGCAAACCCAGCCTTCCACTGTGTCGGCCACCAGCATGGCCATCCCTGATCGCGCGTCTGGCGTTGATGCAGGCACCACCGTCGCCATGCCGCAGTCCGGTCTGGTCAAGCTGGAGCGCAGTGGCCAGAACCGCTGGTTGAGCGTGGCCTTGCCCCCTGAAAAGGTCTGGGAACAAGTCAAGTCGTTCTGGCTTGAGTCAGGCTTTGAATTGCCGGTTGAACAAGCCAGCACCGGCCTCATGGAAACCAATTGGTCGGAAAACCGCGCCAAACTTCCCCAAAGCGGCGTGCGCAAACTGTTGGGCGGCATCCTGGACAGCCTGTACGACACTGGCGAGCGCGATCAATTCCGCACGCGCATCGAACGCACGGCACAAGGCAGCGAGATCTACATCACCCACCGCGGCACGCAAGAAGTCTACGAAGACTCGCGCAAGGACCAGACCAAATGGGTGGCCCGTCCGGCCGACACGAGCCTGGAAGCAGAAATGCTGTCGCGCCTGATGCTCAAATTGGGTTCCCCCAAGGACACGGCTGCTGCGGCCAAGGCCAATGTGGCGGCTGGCACGGCGGCTCCCGCAGCCCCCGCGCGTGTCAGGCTGGAAGCCGATGGCGTTTCGCTGGCCGCCGATGACGATTTCGACACCGTGTGGCGCCGCGTGGGCCTGGCCCTGGACCGTGGCGGCTTCACGATTGAAGACCGCGACCGCAGCCAAGGCACCTACGAGATCCGCCTGGCCCCAAGCAATGACCCCAATGCCAGCAAACCTGGCTTCCTCTCGCGTCTGTTCGGCTCATCGGATGGCAGCGCCGATGGCTTGAAGCGTTACCGCGTGCAGGTCTCCGCCAAGGGCATCAACAGCGCCATCAAGGTGCTGAACACCAAGGGCGAAGCCGAGACATCGGACACTGGTCGCCGTATCACCAAGCAGTTGCTGGACGAACTCAGCTGACCGGAGACGGCCACGCGAGATGGCCCGCGCCTCAAAGGCCAAAAGCCCTGTGCTGGTATCAACCAGCCAGGGCTTTTTTCTGTGCTCACGCCTCAGCCAGATGCAAAAAAGCCGCTCCGAAGAGCGGCTTTTTAATCTGCGAGGACAGATTACTTCGAGGCAGCGTCAGTAGCGGCCGAAGCTGCTTCCATGACGGCCGAAGCGGCTTCCGAAGCGGAAGCAGCCACAGAAGCGGCAGCTTCCGAAGCGACTTCAGCAACAGCCGAAGCGGCGGAAGCGGCTTCCGAAGCAGCCGAAGCGGCTTCAGCAACAGCGGTTTCTTCAGCTTTCTTACCGCAAGCGGCCAGGGCCATGGCAGCGATCAACGAAGCCAGCAGGAGCGACTTTTTCATGCTTGTGTCCTCAAAAGGAATAGTCAAAAAACGGGGTTCTATGGAACTATGTGCAAAGCTCACAGCCCCAAAAAAATGTGAGACGGTGACTTTGGATGTGCAGCAATCGTTAAATTGCCACTCATTCAGACTGCAATTATACGATGCTTCGGGCAATTCCCTATAGGCCCAAAGTTGTCGGAGGCAAGGCCTCGCTGCAACGTTGCAAAATAACATCAGCTTCTTGACGCCATTCGCTGAGGTCGGAGGGCCTGCGAGACCACAGGCCTCGCCCAGAAATGGGATCGAGCAGGCGCAGGCCCAGCTGTTTTTCAAGCACCAAGGTGGGCATCAAGGACGGCGCTTGGTCAGGATCTGCCAGATAGCATTTCACGCGGTGTGCCCAAGTACCGCGCCAAGCCACCCAGCGCGGATGCCGACGGGGCAACTCATCCAGCGTGGCCGCCACCAGCGTGCAATGGGTTGTGCGGCTATTCAGCCCCCACTGCTGAAAGGCCTCCATGACGCTGCGCTCACCCAACGGCCACCGGCTGAAATCACCATCGCAGAAATACAAAGGCACCGGGTGGGCCGCCGCCATGGCCATCGCGGCACGCACACGGTCAATGAAGTCCGGCCAACCATCGATTCGGCCCAAGGCAGATTCGCTGTGATCGCCCGGCGGCGCCGTCATTTCAAGGGGGTCCATGGCAAGCCTCCATCAGCCAACAAACGTTTCTACACGCGGGGGTGAAGCCAGCCATCTTCCGACCACTGGTCCAGCAATTCTCGGGCATCGGCGCTGGCCTTGCCCACGGTAGCTGCACTGAGTTGACGTCGGTCGGCCAAGGCCCGCATCAAGCGCGCGTCGGCACCGGCCGCCAACCAGGACTCGCCGTTGGCAAAGATGCGTTTGTCGTCATAGGCCATGCGGGTTTTGGCATCCAGTACCACGCCCACACCATCGGGCAGAGGCTCACCGGGCTCGAACCACACGCGGGGCTTGAGCTCCGTCAAGGACTCGCCCAAGGCGGCCTGGATCTGTTGTGGATCATTCAGGAAGCGCTGCACCGCATCAAGCGCGAACTGCTGCAGGTCGGCCGGAATGCGTCCTGGCTCATCGGTCGCGGCTTGGTGCGGATCTTTGTAAAGGCGGGGTTTGAGGGCAGGCTCCAGGGCCTGGGCACAGCGCCCCATCACCTCCCGGGTGATCTCGGTGGCCTCGGGCGCGCGAAAGCCGATCGAACAAGTCATGCACTCACCCTCGGCCACGCCGTCGTGACCCCACATGGGCGGCAGGTAGAGCATGTCGCCTGGCTCAAGCAACCATTCCTCCTGGGGCTCGAAGTTGGCCAGCACCTTCAGCGGCATGTCAGGCCGCAGAGTGGCGTCTTTGAGCGGCCCCACGCGCCAGCGGCGGCGTCCGTGAACCTGCAGCAAAAACACGTCGTAGGAGTCGTAATGCGGCCCCACACCGCCGCCATCGCTGGCATACGAAATCATCAGATCGTCCACACGCGCCTGGGGCACGAAGCCAAACAGTCGCAGCAGCGCATGGGCGGCAGGCACGTGCAGGTCCAGGCCCTGCACCAACAAGGTCCAGCCTGCTTGGTCGAGCTTGGGCAAGGCGCGCCGCGGGATCGGGCCTTGGCGCAAGCGCCAGTCGTTGCTGGCCAGGTCTTGCACGATCAGGCGGGATTCGACCTCGTCCTGGCCCGCCAAAGTGAACAAGGCGGAGCGGTCCACCGGGGGCTTGACGCCGGGGATGGCCTGGCGGATCAGCAGGGGTTTTTTCTGCCAATGGCGGCGCATGAATTGCTGGGGCGACAAGCCGCCCAGCAAGGTCGATGGCGCGTCCAGAGGCGCGTGGTTCAAATCGTTGGTGGTCAATGTCATGGTCGCCATTGTGCGACCACTCGCCCCAGCTGGAATGTGGGCCATGAGATGATTGAGGGATGATGATTTCCTCCCCCTGCGTCGTCAGCCTGGTCTGGCGACTCGAAGATGCGCAAGGCCAACTGATCGATGAACTGCCCGAACCCATGGAGTTCTTCGTCGGTGGCGATGACCTGCTGGCCAAGGTCGAAGAAGTCCTGCTCGGGCAAGTCCCAGGCTTCGCGGCCGACCTGAACCTGGAGCCTGAAGAGGCTTTTGGCGACTACAAGGCCGAACTGGTTTTCTTTGAAACCCGCGACGTTTTTCCAGCCGAAGTGGACGTGGGCATGCAGTTCGAAGGCCCCCCTGAGGGCTCGACCACCCCCGACCTGCCGCTGGACGTGCTCTACACCGTGACCGAGGTGTACGACACCCACGTGGTGCTGGACGGCAACCATCCCTTGGCGGGTGTGGCGCTGCGCTTGTCCATGAAGGTGGAAGGTGTGCGCACGGCCACGCTGGAAGAGATTGAGCAAGGCTCGGTGGCCGAATCGGTGTTCACGCTGGCACCCAGTCAGGCGCCGCCGGGCTCAGTGTTGCACTGAGCCTGCTGCCTCACCCTCGACCTGTTGAGCCGAAGCCGCCCTCGCCTCGCGCCGTGGCTTCAAACGACTCAACGCGCCGAAAGCTGGCCTGCACAACCGGCACGATGACCATTTGCGCAATGCGCTCCATGGGCTCGATGGTGAAAGGCGCGTTGCCACGGTTCCAGCAGCTGACCATGAGCGGGCCCTGGTAGTCGGAGTCGATCAGCCCGACCAAGTTGCCCAGCACGATGCCGTGCTTGTGGCCCAGCCCGGAGCGCGGCAGGATCATCGCCGCCAGGCCGGGGTCGCCCAGGTGCATCGACAAGCCCGTGGGGATCAGTTGAGCCTGCCCAGGCTCCAGCACCACGGCCTGTTCAAGGCAGGCGCGCAAGTCCAGCCCCGCGCTGCCGGGCGTGGCATACGATGGCAGGTAGTCGGCCATGCGGGCATCCAGCACTTTGATGTCAACGGTCGTCATCGAAATCTCAACTCAGTTCACTTCACGGAAAGAAGATTCAGCCTGCGCGCCAGCTCCAACATGAGTGCGCGCGCCAGCACCAGCTTGTCGGCTTTGCTGCCGTCTTCGGGCAACTGGCGCTGGCCGGTGGCATCCACCACCAGCAGGGCATTGTCGTCGTGGCCAAAGGTGGCCGGGCCCAGGTTGCCGATGATCAAAGGGATGCGCTTGCGCAGCAACTTGGCCCGGGCGTGCTCCAGCAGGTTTTCGCTTTCGGCGGCAAAACCCACACAGTAAGGTGCGTTGGGCAAGGCGGCCACGGCGGCCAGGATGTCGGGGTTCTCGGTCAGCTCGAAAGTGGGTGCCACTTTCTTGCCTTCCTTCTTGATTTTGTGCTGGCTCAGTGAAGCTGGGCGCCAGTCGGCCACCGCCGCTGTGGCGATGAACACATCGTGATCGCTGGCCACCGGCAGCACGGCGTCCTGCATCTGCAAGGCCGACATCACGTCGATGCGGCGCACGCCGCGCGGTGTGGGCAAATGCACCGGGCCAGCGATCAGGGTGACCTGGGCACCCGCTTCGACCGCCGCGCGCGCCAGGGCAAAACCCATCTTGCCGCTGGAGTGGTTGGTGATGCCGCGCACCGGATCGATCGACTCGAAGGTGGGCCCGGCGGTGATCAATAGCCGCTGCCCTTGCAGAATCTTAGGCTGGAAAAAGGCGATCAGGTCGGCCAGCAGGTCGGCGGGCTCGTTCATGCGGCCGTCACCCACCTCGCCGCAGGCTTGGTCACCACTGTCGGGGCCGAGCAGGATGGTGCCGTCGTCTCGCAACGTTTGCGCGTTGCGCTGCGTGGCGGGGTGCGACCACATCTCGCGGTTCATGGCGGGGGCCACCAGCAAAGGGCAACGCTCACGAGGGCGTGCCAGGCACAGCAAGCTGAGCAGTTCATGCGTGCGGCCCTGCACCAGTTGCGCCATGAAATCAGCACTGGCGGGCGCCACCAGGATGGCATCGGCCTCGCGGCTGAGGTTGATGTGCGCCATGTTGTTGGGCTCGCGCGCGTCCCATTGGCTGGTGGCCACAGGCCGACCGGACAGCGCCTGCATCGTCACCGGGGTGATGAAGGCCTGCGCCGCTTCGGTCATGACCACTTGAACGGTGGCACCTGCCTTGACCAGCAGGCGGACCAATTCGGCCGATTTGTAGCAGGCGATACCGCCTGTCAGGCCCAGCACAATGTGCTTGCCCAGGAGATCTGAACGTTCTGACATGGGCCGGACTCTAGCAGGGTTGTCCAGCCCGCCGGGTCATGCGCGCCGCAAAGCCGCCACGGGTGACTGGAGAACCCGTGCGCGGTAGGTGCTGGGCGAAATGCCCGACCAACGCTTGAAGGCGTAGGTAAAAGCGCGCCGGTCGGAAAAACCCAGTTCGACACTGATGCTCTCCATGCTGATGGCCTTTTTGCTCAGCATTTGTCGGGCACGGGTGTACTTGGCCTGGGCTTGCAGGTCGGCGAACTTGAAGCCTTCGGCCTGCAGGCGCCGCTGCAAGGTCCGTGCATGGATGCCCATGGACTCGGCCACCTCGTCCAGACCGCCTTTGAGCAGTTCGGGCTGAACCTCAAAGGCTTGGCGCACCGCTTCGGTCGAAGCAAAGTGCGGTTTGCTGGCCTCCAGCTCACGCACGATGGCCTGGCGCGCCTGGCCGTGGACGGACGGGAGCGCGCCTTGCAGCGCAACGTCCAACAGGGCCTTGGGAAAGACCAAAGCATTGCGAGGCGCCCCGAATTGCACATGACACAGGAAGAAATCCTGAAACAGGGCCGCGTTATCAGGACGCGCCCTTTGAAACTGCACGGCGTGAAGCGGCTGTGGGAACAGCGCCAGGGAGCGACCCAGCATGGCCTTGGCGAACTTGCGGCACGCGGCCAGCACGATCTCAATCACGAAAGGCGCCTCGGGTCGGCGGGCCAGTTCGGGATCGAGGGTCACCACGATCGCGGCTTCGGTGTCGGTCTCTTCCAGACTGACCCACAGCCACGGCAGCTGCATGGCCCGAATCCAGGGCAAGGCGTCAATGGCCTCGCGCATGGTGGGGCTGGTGGCCAGAAAAGCCTCGACCTGGGGGAAACGGTCAAACACATAGGCTTCACCCAATGCCAGAGGGAAATAGTGCGTGGTAGAGCGCTTGACACACACCTCAATGGCCCGCAGCAGGGCATCAGCGGTGACCATGCCACCGTGCGGTTTGGTCACGTCGAGCTCAACGCCCGCCTCTTGGAATGCGGCCTCAACCGGAAAGCCGCACCGGGCGGATGCGCGCACCCAGCTGGGGACACCGAACATGGGAATGGGGGCAGACAAGCTCGAAATCTCAGGATTCCAGACAGGCGCCTCAGTTGATCTGGATTGGACATTGGAGGGGAACAAAATCATTTCCAATCAATATCTGAATACATGCGTTTTCTAATAAATGGGACAAATCAACGAATATCGAACGATCGTATGAATTGATTATTCCAATCTATTTAAATTCGCGACCCACCACAAGCATTTCAGGTATCAATCAGGAACAAATGGCGACAACAATCGCATCCATGTAGCTAAATATGGTTCGTCAGGCCCCGCACGGCAAGGAGGTCATGGCGCATGGCGCCCACGTTCAGACTGCAGAAAAGCCGCCGCTCTCACCATTTGGATACGGGTGTTGTCCGCACAGGCGTGGCTCAGCGACTCAGAACCGGCCCTGCTGGTCGCGCCAATTGCTGGGGGTGCAACCTTCCCAACGCTTGAAAGCCGCCGTGAATGCCCGGCGGTCTGAGAAGCCCAGGCGCGCGCTGATGTCGTCGATGGACATGTCACCCTTGCGCAGCCAATCGCAGGCCAGCCGGTGACGCATGCGGGCTTGCAGGTGCAGGTAGCCGTCGCCCTCGTCCTTCAGGCGGCGTTGTAGCGTGCGGGGGTGCAGGTTCAGACGCTCGGCCATGTCTTCCACACCCAGGGCCAGCAGGCCGGGTTTGAGGGCGATGATTTCTTCGATCTCAGCAGCCACGCCTTGGCGGCGGGCCTCTTTGCCCAGGCGCTGCTCGGCCAGGAAGTGCGCCTGCTCGTGCAGGGCTGGGAAGGCGCCTTCCAGCGGCAGGTCAAGGATGCGGCTTTCAAACACCAAAGCATCAATGGGCTGGTTGAAGTTGACCGGCACTTCGAAGAATTGCTGCAACTGCTCGGCGTAGGGTGGTGGTGGCCGCTTGATGGACACCGACACGAAACCATCGGATGAACCCTGCAAGGAGCGCCCGAACTTGCGAATGCAGGCCAGCAGGGCTTCGGTCACATAGTGCAATGGCAGGCCAAGGTTTTCAACGTCGATCACCGGGATCTCGAAGCTGATGGCCACGTAGGCCAGCTCGCCTTCTTCGCGGATGTCGAACTGTGCCCAGGGCAGCACCATGCGCTTGGCCATTTCGGCCACGTCCAGGGCCTGGCGCAAGGTGGGGCTGGTGGTCAGCAAGGTTTCAAATTCCGGCAGGGATTCAAACGCAAAGGTGTCGCCCAACACCACCGGGAAATGCTTGTGGGGCGACATGGCCACGCACTGCTCCAGCACCGAGATCAACTGCAAGGGCGACACGCGGGCGTCTTCCAGACGGATCAGGTCAATGGTGATGCCGGCCTCTTTGAACAGCGGTTGCACGTTGAACCCGCACTTGGCGGCCGCCTTGATCCAACTGGACAACATGAACAGCGGAATGGGCTTGATGCCCAGGGCTTTGAGAACGATCGATGGAATCTGCATAAATGAAAACGGCCCACTCAGCGTGAGTGTGCCGCAGTCTACCGAAGATCGGGGTTTCAACAACGACGCAAAAAAAAGCCTCCGTCACCGGAGGCTTGTTGGCCAAGATGTCACCGATCACATGGCCAGGGACTGGCGCATTTGCTCGCTCGCCTTGACGGGATCACCCCCACTGCCATTGAAGGCGGCCAGCCATTCGGCGTAACCGCGTTGTTCGGACTCTTGCCAGGGGTGGAAGCCCACTCGGTAGTAGGTCCAGTAAGCCTTGGCCATGGGCTGCAGCAAGCCGTTGGGCTTGAGCAACCACCACAGGCCGCCTGCTGTCATCTTCACGCGCTGGAAGAAGCCGAAGCCGTCCTGGATCAACATCTTGCGTTGGATGTAGAAAATGGTGACGGGGAACAGGATGGTGGCATCCACCAAAGCCAGCACGCGCTTGAAATAGCCCACCTTGGCCACATCGACCATCACGTCGTAGGCGACGCCCTTGTGCTCGACTTCTTCGATGGCGTGCCAGGCGTACATGGCGCGCACACGGGGGTCGGCTTCCTTGAGCAAGTCGCGCTTGTCGAACATGCTGTGGGCAATGATTGAGGTGAAGTGCTCCAACGCAGCGGTAACGGCCACGGTGTAGCTGCGGCTGTACCACTTGCGGTAGCGGTTGGTCAGGAAGTTCTCGACCCAGGCGCTCAGGGCTTCGGTGTCGATGCCTTGCTTGCGGATGCGTTCGTTGTCCTGGCGGTGGACGATGCCGTGCTGGGCTTCTTGCTTGTTGAAGTCCTTGATCTCTTGCAGCATCTTCGGGTCGGTGACTTGGTCGCGGAAATCGCGCACACAGGTCATGAAGAATTTTTCGCCAGGCGGGAAGATGATGGACAGTGCATCCCAGAAGCGCGACTTGAAAGGGTCGCCGCCAAACCAGTATTTGGGGATGTCGCCGTCCAGGTTGAAGTTCAGCTTCTCGCGGGGGACGATGGGATGGATTGCAACGGGGGTGGTCATGAGCAACACCTTTCTTGTAGTAAGTCGGTCCTCGGTGATTGAACTATAGGGAGGCGATGCCCTCGTTCACAGGATGCTGGATGACAAGATGGCATTGGCGCCGACATTCGCACAAAGAAAAAGGCTCCCGAAGGAGCCTTTTAGGGTGAACTCACGACATCAGAGTCGCTCAGTCACCCATGCGGGCACACTGGCCAGCGCTTGTGCCAGTTTGGAGGGGTCGGTGCCGCCAGCCATGGCCATGTCGGGCTTGCCGCCCCCCTTGCCACCCACTTGCAGGGCCACGAAGTTGACCAGCTCGCCGGCTTTGAGCTTGCCGATGGTGTCGGCGGTCACGCCAGCTGCGATTTGCACCTTGCCCCCCTCAACGGCGGCCAGCACGATGGCGGCGGTCTTCAGCTTATCCTTGAGCTTGTCCATGGTGTCGCGCAGAGCTTTGGCATCGGCACCGTCCAGCACGGCGGCCAGCACCTTGATGCCCTTGATGTCCACGGCTTGGCTCAGCAGTTCATCGCCTTGGCTGGAGGCCAGCTTGCCCTTGATGGCAGCGAGTTCTTTTTCCAACGCGCGGATCTGATCTTGCGCTGCAGCAACGCGGGCAGGCACTTCGGCGGGCGCGGCCTTGAGCAGGCTGGCCAGACCCTGCACGGTGCCTTCCAGCGATTGCAGGTAGCTCAAGGCGCCAATGCCGGTGACGGCTTCAACACGGCGCACGCCAGCGGCCACACCGCTTTCGGCCACGATCTTGAACACGCCGATGTCGCCGGTGCGCTTGACGTGCGTGCCACCGCACAACTCTTTGGAGGTGCCGATGCTGAGCACGCGGACTTCGTCGGCGTATTTCTCGCCAAACAGCATCATGGCGCCGGTCTTTTGGGCGTCTTCCAGGCCCATCACGGCGGCGTTGGTGGCCTCGTTGAGCAGGATCTCGGCATTGACCAGTTCTTCAACCTGGCGGATTTCGTCGGCCGTCATGGGCGCGTTGTGCGCGAAGTCAAAGCGGGTGCGGTCGGCGGTGACTTGCGAGCCCTTTTGCTGCACATGGCCGCCCAGCACTTCGCGCAAGGCTTTGTGCATGAGGTGGGTGGCGCTGTGGTTGCGGATGGTGCGGGCGCGCACGTCGGCATCGACGCGGGCGTTGAGGGTATCGCCCACCTTGATCTCGCCTTCGACCACGCGGCCGTGGTGGCCGAACACATCGGCCTGGATCTTCAGGGTGTCTTCGACCACGAAGCGCGAGGTGCCGTTGCGCAGGTCGCCGCTGTCGCCAGCCTGGCCGCCGGACTCGGCGTAGAAGGGGGTGTCGTCCAGCACGATGACGGCGTCGTCACCGGCGCGGGCGGATTGGGCAGGTGAGCCATCCACGTAGACGGCGGTGACTTGGGAGCCCTCGTGGGTCAGGTGGTCGTAGCCGTGGAAGGTGGTGGGCGTGCCGGTGTACTCCAGGCCAGCGGCCATCTTGAACTTGCCCGCAGCGCGGGCTTGTTCGCGCTGGCGGGTCATGGCGGCATCGAAACCGGCGCTGTCCACGGTCACATCGCGCTCGCGGCAAACGTCAGCGGTCAGGTCGACCGGGAAGCCGAAGGTGTCATGCAACTTGAACGCGGTATCCCCGTCGATCACCTTGGTGCCGGATTTTTCGACGGCGGCCAGGGCCGTTTCCAGGATCTCCATGCCATTGGCGATGGTCTGGAAGAAGCGCTCTTCTTCGGTCTTCAAGACCTCGGTAATGCGCTTTTCATTCTGGCGCAGCTCGGGGTAAGCATCGCCCATCTGTTCGACCAGCGCGCCCACCAGCTTGTGGAAGAACGGCGTGCGGGCGCCCAGCTTGTAGCCATGGCGGATGGCGCGGCGCGTGATGCGGCGCAGCACGTAGCCACGGCCTTCGTTGCTGGGGATCACGCCATCGGCCACGGTGAACGAGCACGCGCGGATGTGGTCGGCGATCACCTTCAGACTGGGGCTGGATGCGTCGACATCACCACCGCCTGCCGCGTCCACGGCGGACTTGGCGGCAGCCAGCAGCGCCACGAACAAGTCGATCTCGTAGTTGCCGTGCACGCCTTGCAGCACAGCGGCGATGCGCTCCAGGCCCATGCCGGTGTCCACGCTGGGCTTGGGCAACTTGTGCATCACGCCCGCTTCGTCGCGGTTGAACTGCATGAACACGTTGTTCCAGATCTCGATGAAGCGGTCGCCATCTTCATCGGGGCTGCCGGGCGGGCCGCCGGGGATGTGGTCGCCGTGGTCGTAGAAGATCTCGGTGCAGGGGCCGCAGGGGCCGGTGTCGCCCATCATCCAGAAGTTGTCGGAGGCGTAGCGCGCGCCCTTGTTGTCGCCGATGCGGATGATGCGCTCGGCGGGCACGCCGATCTCTTTGTTCCAGATCTCGTAGGCCTCGTCGTCTTCGGCGTAGACCGTGACGGTGAGCTTGTCCTTGGGCAGCTTGAAGACCTCGGTCAGCAACTCCCAGGCGAAGCTGATGGCGTCGCGCTTGAAGTAGTCCCCGAAGCTGAAGTTGCCCAGCATCTCGAAGAAGGTGTGGTGGCGGGCGGTGTAGCCCACGTTATCCAGGTCGTTGTGCTTGCCGCCGGCGCGGATGCACTTCTGCGACGAGGTGGCGCGTGTGTAGGGGCGCTTGTCGAAGCCCAGGAACACGTCCTTGAACTGGTTCATGCCCGCGTTGGTGAACAACAGGGTCGGGTCGTCACCGGGCACCACGGGGCTGGAGGCCACGATGGTGTGGCCCTTCGACTCGAAGAACTTCAGAAACTTGGAGCGGATCTCGGCGGCTTTCATCTTGGGGGCTTCCAGTTCGGGACGTGGGCGGGGCGACCCGGGCCTGATGGCTGCCGGGTGAAGCAAAGCTTCTGATTATAGGTTTCAGGGGGGTGGCCTATGATTCTGGCCCGTGCATGCTTTCCCGAGAACCGCCATGACCGCTTTTCCATCTCCGCTGGCCGCGCTGAAAGACCCCTCGCTGCTGAAGACCCGGGCCCTCATCGACGGCCAATGGGTGGACGCCGCCGAACGCTTCGATGTGTGCGACCCGGCCACGGGGCAATTGCTGGTGCAGGTGCCCAATCTGGGCTTTGCAGAGACGGAAGCCGCCATTGCCGCCGCCAACCGCGCTTGGCCCGCGTGGAAGGGGCTGACGGCCAAGGCGCGGGCCACCATCATGATGAAGTGGTACGCCCTGCTGATGGACAACGCGGACGACCTGGCCCGCATCATGACCGCCGAGCAAGGCAAGCCGCTGGCCGAATCCAAAGGTGAAGTCGCCTATGGCGCCAGTTTCATCGAGTGGTTCGCCGAGGAGTCGCGCCGCGTTTATGGCGAAACTGTGCCCAGCACCGACCCCAGCAAGCGCTTCCTGGTGATCCGCCAGCCGATTGGCGTTTGCGCGGCCATCACGCCCTGGAACTTCCCCATTGCCATGATCACTCGCAAAGTGGCGCCCGCGCTGGCCGCTGGCTGCCCCGTGGTCATCAAGCCCGCCGAGGCCACGCCGCTGTCGGCCCTGGCCGTGGCCGAACTGGCCTTGCGCGCGGGCATGCCGCCGGGTGTCCTGAACATCATCACCGCCGATGCCGACCGATCGATCGAAGTGGGCAAGGCGCTGTGCGCCAGCGACACGGTGCGCCACCTGTCTTTCACGGGCTCGACGGAAGTGGGCCGCATCTTGATGAAGCAGTGCGCGCCCACGATCAAGAAGCTGTCGCTGGAGTTGGGCGGCAACGCGCCCTTCATCGTGTTCAACGATGCCGACATTGACGCGGCCGTGGAAGGCGCCCTCGTCGCCAAATACCGAAATGCGGGACAGACCTGCGTCTGCGCCAACCGCCTGTACGCGCAGGCCGACATCTACGACCAATTCGTGGCCAAGCTGGCCGAGCGCGTGGCGCAGATGAAGGTGGGCAATGGTTTCGAAGCGGGCGTGACGCAAGGCCCGCTGATCGACGACCAGGCCCTGGCCAAGGTGGAAGACCTGGTGGCCGATGCTTTGGCCAAGGGCGCCAAAGTGGTCACCGGTGGCCAAAAGGCCGCCATCGACGGCGGCAACTTCTACACGCCGACGGTGCTGTCGAATGTGTCGAGCAGCATGCGCTTGGCGCGTGAAGAGATTTTCGGCCCGGTGGCCCCAGTGTTCAAATTCGACTCGGAAGCTGAAGCCATTGCCATGGCCAATGACACCGAGTTCGGCTTGGCAAGCTACTTCTACAGCCGCGACGTGGGCCGCATCTTCCGCGTGGGCGAGGCCCTCGAATACGGCATGGTCGGTGTCAACACCGGCCTGATTTCAACCTGTGAAGTGCCCTTTGGGGGCGTGAAGCAATCGGGCCTTGGCCGCGAGGGCGCGCGCCAGGGCATGGACGATTACCTGGAAGCCAAGTACCTTTGCCTTGGCGGATTGGACAAGTGAGCCGAGCATGAGTTTTCTGAATGAGCTGTGGCCTTTGGCGCCACGTCACTGGGTGCTGCTGGCCTTCATCGCCGCCGCCCTGCACTCGCACTTGCGCGGCAAGATGCGCTTTGGGCTGGTGCGTGCCCTGACCGACTTCACGGTGCTGATCGCGCCTCTGAACTCGCTGATGGTGCTGTTCTCGAAAGTCGGCTCGCAGCCCTACCTGGACCCGAAGAAGTTCCCTGAGCTGCAGTTGCTGCAACAGAACTGGCAGGTCATCCGCGAAGAGGCCCTGCACCTGGACGGGCGCGGCAACATCAAGGCCGCCGACACTTACAACGACATTGGCTTCAACTCCTTCTTCCGCACTGGCTGGAAGCGTTTTTACTTGAAGTGGTATGCCGATGAACTGCCCTCGGCCCAAGAGTTGTGCCCCAAGACGGTGGCGTTGCTCAAGCAGATCCCCAGCATCAAGGCGGCGATGTTCGCCTCATTGCCACCCGGTGCTCGCCTGGTCCGTCATCGCGACCCGTACGCGGGCTCACTGCGCTACCACATGGGTCTGATCACGCCCAATGACCCCGGCTGCTACATCGACGTCGATGGCGAGAAGTACCACTGGAAAGACGGCGAAGTGGTGATGTTCGACGAGACCTACATCCACTACGCCGAGAACACCACCGACCACCCGCGCATCATCTTGTTCGCCGACATCGAGCGCCCGGTCTACACACCGGTCATGCGTTGGATCAACCACCTGTTCGGCACCCTGGTGATGACCGCCGCCGCCACGCAGAACGTGGAAGGCGAGCCCGTGGGCGGCCTCAACAAGTTCTTCTTCCACTTTTACCAATTGCGTGCCAAGGCCAAAGTCTTGAAGGCCCGCAACCGCACCGCCTATTACGTGGGCAAGTGGGTTTTGATCGGTGGCCTGCTCTGGGCGTTGTTTTACTGAGGAGACCTGCTGACTGGCATGGCCGCCTGATCAGTGATTTAATGGGCAAGAAATAAAAGGGAAGGGGCTCATGCCATGGAAGCCGAGACCGTCGCCTTGATGACCCTCGAATCGCCCGACGCCCTGGTCTTGCTGACGGCCAAGGGCCATGTTGCGCACTGGAGCAAAGGCGCCCAGTCCATATTTGGTTACAGCGAGCAAGAAGCGGCTGGCCAACACTGGGAAACCCTCAGCGTCCCTGCCGACCAGGCGATCGAACCAGGTCTGCACATTCAGGAAACTTTGAGCCTAGGCACGGTCACCTATGAAGCCGTGCGCCGCAGAAAAGATGGCTCGCTGCTGTATGTCGATGTCACGACCAAACTCGTGCGTACTGCCAATCTTGAGCCCATGGTCCTGTCGGCCGAGAAGGATGTGACCACCATCAAAGTCTTGCGAGACGCCAAGCTGATGGAAGCCCGGTTTCGCGACCTCCTCGAATCCACCCCAGACGGCATCGTGATGGCCAACCCCACCGGGCACATCGTCATCGCCAACAGCCAGGCCGAGCGATTGTTTGGCTATTCCGAAGGTGAGTTGCGAGGCCGGTCTGTCGATGCGTTGCTGCCAGAGCGCTACCGCAAGGCCCATGTGGGGCACCGTTCCAACTACTTTTTGCAACCCCGCAAGCGCGCCATGGGCTCGGGCCTGGATTTATCGGGTTTGCGCAAAGATGGCAGCGAGTTCCCGATCGAGATCAGCCTCAGCCCTTTGCGCACCGAAGAAAGCGCTTTCGTGATGAGCGCCATCCGGGACATCAGCGAGCGCAAGCGCTTTGAAAAGGCCCTCCAGGAGAAGAACCTGGAGCTGGCCAACGCCAACCAGGCCAAAGACCGGTTTCTGGCCAGCATGAGCCATGAGTTGCGCACCCCTCTGAACGCCATCATCGGCTTCACCGGCACGCTGTTGATGAAGCTCCCAGGGCCTCTCAACGATGAACAGCAAAAGCAGCTGAAAACCGTCCAATCCAGCGCACGCCATCTGCTCGCGCTCATCAATGACCTGCTGGATGTCTCCAAGATCGAAGCCGGCAAGGTGGAGTTGCACCTGGAAGCGGTGGACGCGAGGGCCCTTCTGGATGAAGTGGCCGACACCCTGCAGCCGCAGGCGATCAGCAAGGGATTGACCCTGGCCGTGCAGGGACCTGCGTTGGGCTCCATGATCCACACTGACCGGAGGGCGCTCAGCCAGATCGTGCTGAACCTGGCAGGCAATGCGCTGAAGTTCACCGAGCGAGGTTATGTGAGGCTCATCCTGGCACCGGGGGTGAATGGCGCCGCCACGATCCACATCGAAGACACGGGCATTGGCATCTCGAAGGACGATCAGGGCAAACTCTTCGGCGCGTTCAGCCGCGTGCGCAACGAACGCCCCGACGCGCCCGAGGGCACCGGGCTGGGCCTGCACTTGAGCCAGAAGCTGGCCGAGTTACTGGGGGGCAAAATCGTCTTTCGAAGCGAAAGCGGGAAAGGCAGCACCTTTTCGCTGATGCTGCCTGGAGACTGACTCATGACGACAACCTTCCTCATCATCGAAGACAACGCCGCCAACATGGAGCTGGTGCGCTACCTGTTGACATTCAGCGGCTACAAGGTGCTGCTGGCGCATGACGGCCAGCAAGGACTCCAAATGGCCTTGAACGAGCGCCCCGACCTCATCATCTGCGACCTGCAGATGCCCCGGCTGGACGGGTACCAGGTGCTTGAGCAACTGCGCTCCAGCAGCCAGGGTGAGCAGCCCATCGTGATCGCCGTCACCGCGTTTTCCATGCCCAATGACCGTCAGAAGAGCCTGACAGCCGGGTTCAACGGCTACATATCCAAGCCCATCGAACCGGAAAACTTCGTCAGCCAACTCGAATCGTTTCTGCCCGAGCAGATGCGCTTGCCGCGTCCCGTGCCGGGCCATTGAGGTCCCTGCGCCATGGCCAAAATACTGGTGGTCGATGACCATGCCCCCAACCGAGAGTTGATCGTGGCCCTCATGGGCTACAGCGGGCACCAATCGATCGAGGCTTCGGATGGCAGCATTGCCCTGGAACAGGTTCGCGCAGAACGCCCGGACCTGGTGATTTGCGACATCCTCATGCCGACCATGGATGGGTATGAGTTCGTCAGGCAGTTGCGTGCAGACGCCGCCATCGCGCAAACCGAAGTGGTCTTTTACACGGCAACATTCATGGAGCGCGAAGCCCGCAGCCTGGCCCATGCCTGTGGGGTGTCCAACGTGCTGATCAAGCCGTGTGAGCCGCAAGAGATCCTGCGCGTTGTCGAGCACGCGCTGGCCCACGCCAGCTCACCCGAAATGCAGCCCGACGCCGAGCAGTTCGACCGCGAGCATTTGCGTTTGCTGACCGACAAGCTGGCCCTCAAGGTCAGCGAACTGGAATGCGCCAACCAACGTCTTTCTGCGCTGACCGACCTCAATTTGCAGCTGGCTTCCGAGCGAGACCCCTATGTGCTGCTAGACAAGGTGTGCCGTGGCGCCAGAGACCTGCTGGGGGCACGCTACAGCGTGCTGGGCGTGCGTGACAAGCATGGTGCTGCTGACCAGTACATGTCGACTTGGGGTTTGGCGCCGGAACAATCAGACCAGGTGAAAAGCCTCGGCATCGAGGGGAAGATCTTTCGCGAGGTCATGGCGGATGGTCGCGCTCGCCGCTTTTCCCAGTCGGACCCGGCTTCTTCTACCTCGGGGCTGCCAGACACCTACCCCCCGGCGCAAAGCATTTTGTTGGCACCCGTGATGTCGCTGAACCGAATCCATGGGTGGATCCTGCTGGTCGACAAGCTCGGTTCACCGGCCTTCACGCTCGACGACGAACATCTGTTGACGATCCATGCGGCCCAAGCCGGGCGCATCTACGAAAACGGCAGCCTCTACAACGAGATCAAACGCACCGCCGAGCAACTGCAGATCGAGATCGTGGAGCGCAGGCTTGCAGCGGAGGCCCTCGTCAAAGCCAATGAAACACTGGAACACCGGGTGCAACTGCGAACGGCCGAGTTGAGCGAAACCATCGACGGCCTTGAAACCTTCAACCGAAATGTCTCCCACGACATCCGTGGTCCGCTGGGTGGCATCGCCAGTGCGGCCAAGATGGCACAAGCATTGATCGAGGGTAACCAGAAAGACAAGGCCATTCGCCTGCTTCAAGCGGTGGCCGCACAGGCCACGATGACCGAGAAGGTGGTCGAGTCCCTGCTGGCACTGGCGCGGACCAGCAACGTCACCCTGCGAACGCGCAACGTGGACATGAACGCCCTCTTGAGTGAAGTGGTCGAGTCCATCCGCCAGGCCCGATCGGTGGGGACGATTCCCGTGACCCAGGCCCCACTCCCGGAAATCGAAGCCGATCTCGAACTCGCCCGGCAGGTTTTTGTGAACCTGATCGGCAACGCACTGAAGTTCGCGGCAGAAGTCGGCAAGCCCCAGGTTGAAGTGGGCGTGATCAAGTCAGCGGATCAGCCCGTGTTTTTTGTACGTGATAACGGCGTTGGCTTTGACCCGGAACAGGCCAAACGCCTTTTCAAACCATTTCAGCGCATGCATGACGCCCGTTTTGAAGGCTCGGGGGTGGGTTTGTCCATCGTCAAGCGCATCATCGATCGCCATGGCGGAAAGGTCTGGGCGGAAGGCACACCTGGTCAGGGCGCCACTTTCTATTTCAGTTTTGGCGAATCACCATTGCCTTGCTCTCAGGCAACGTGACTCATCATAGAAAGGATCGGCATGTTCATTGATGTCCCAGGGGCCAAATTGTTCACCACCCGAAGCGGCCCGCCCAAGGGCACCGCCATCCTCGCGATCGGCGGGTGGATCGGAAGCTCCGAGTTGTGGACGGAACCGCTGGCCGCCCTAGGGCCACCCTTGAGCGATTTGTCCAGCTTTGCGTGCCCGAGGCGGAATCAGAACATGTCAAGGCATGTGGGCTTAAAAATGGGCATCGCCTTGGCCAAAGCCCTGCCAGACGAGGAACTCATGGTTTTTGCAGGAGCCGGGCACGTGCCAATGCTCACGCATCCGACCAGGGTGGCGAACACCATCCGCGACTTCCTGCACCGCCGTGGCGCTTGAGCGCATGGCAAATAACCGGAGCCCTTCATGTCCCATGAATTCATCAAGCACCTTGTGTTGACGTCCGCACTGACCACAACCTGCGCCATCGCCAGTGCGGCAGAGCCTCCTCAATTTGTCACCGATGCTGCCAGCAAGGCCTCGTCGGTGGCGGCCAAGGTCGAAAAATCTGTCAAGCATGGCCTGCAAAAAGCAGCCAGCGCAGTTGAACGCGGAGCCTCCGCCACAGGCCATGCTGTCAACAAAACCGCACGCAAGCTCGGCCTGCCCACACCACCAGCTTCTTCTGCCAGCGAATGAATAAGCCTGAACTGTGGGTTTAGAATGCGCCCTGTTCGCGGGTGTCGTTCAATGGTAGGACTCTTGCTTCCCAAGCAAATAACGTGGGTTCGATTCCCATCACCCGCTCCAAGACCAACGCTATCGGCGCCGAGACCTGCCCAGCCCATGCAGTCCGATGGCGACCAGGCCCAAGCCCAACAAGGCAAAGCTGGGCGACTCGCTCACCGTGGCAACCGGGCTGGACGCCCGCTCCTTGACCTTGCCCGACGCCTCGGATGCAGCAGCATGGGCACTCATGCCGACGAGCAAGCTGAACGCCGCCAAACAGCGACTGGCATTCAGCAACAAAGGGGCACTGCTCACGTTCAAAACTCCACTCAGGGCATGGCGGGCAAATCCGCTCACCCAATGATGCGCGCACGTTCCTTGGAAAAGCGGACTCTTCACCCCCCAGATGAATGCCTGCCCCGCACTGATCAGCCTCCCGCGTGATTTAGTGCCCTGCCTGGCTTAAGGGACAGCCCTAGGGCGGCCGGTAAAGGACAATGGCGACCTGTATCCAGTTCCAAGCCGCATTGCCCCCCGACTTCACCATGAGCACCGACCTGCCCCCTGACGACGACGCCCAATCGGCGCCCGCCTACCCCCACCGCACCATCCGCAGTTTCGTGATGCGCGCCGGGCGGACCACGGAAGGCCAGGCCAAGGCTTTGGCCGAACTGGGCCCCAAGTACCTGCTGCCTTTTGACAAAGCCCCGCTGGACTACGTCGCCACTTTTCAGCGCCAGGCCCCCGTGGTGCTGGAAATCGGTTTTGGCATGGGCGACGCCACAGCCACCATTGCGCAAACCCTGCCTGACACCGACTTCATCGGCGTTGAAGTGCATGAGCCCGGCGTGGGGGCCTTGCTCAAGCGCATTGGCGATCAAGGCATCACCAACCTGCGCCTGATCCGCCACGATGCGGTCGAAGTGCTGGACCACATGATCCAGCCCGCCTCGTTAGCTGGCGTGCACATCTTCTTTCCCGACCCCTGGCACAAGACACGCCACAACAAGCGCCGACTGATCCAGGCGCCTTTGGTGGCCCACCTCGCCTCGCGCCTGGCCCCTGGCGCGTACCTGCACTGCGCCACCGACTGGGAGCCCTATGCCCGCCAGATCCTGCAAGTGCTGAGCGACGAGCCCACCCTGGTCAACGCCGCCGAAAGCTACGCCCCCAAGCCCGCCTACCGCCCCCTGACCAAGTTCGAGAACCGCGGCCTGCGACTAGGTCACGGTGTTTGGGACTTGGTGTTCAAAAAGCGCTGAAAAGCCCCTCTGATGACCTAGACCCCACGCACCCGTTGACGTTACGCTGAAGACGTTGACTGGAGTGCGCTGTGAATAAACTCTCCGACCGCTTACCGCTTCCCTGGGCCGATGAAGCCGCGCAAATCGACAAGCTGAGGCTGCGCCTGCAAGACAAGCTGGACTGGGGCATCGTGCGCCAGCAATGCGAGCCCTGGGTGCGCGGCATCCGCCACCGCCCGCCGCCCTTCTGGGCGCTTGAATCCCTGCTGCAAGAGTTCCCGTTGTCCAGCACCGAAGGCCTGGCCTTGATGCGACTGGCCGAAGCCCTGTTGCGCGTGCCCGACCAGGACACCGCCCAGGCCCTGATCGGCGACCAGTTGACCCAGGCCGACTTTGCCAAGCACGCGGGCCACGGCTCCGCCCACCCCTGGCTGTCCGGCGCCTCGGCCCGCGTGCTTGACCTGGCGCATCAACTGCTGCCATCACCCGCTGGCCGCACGACCGCGCCCACCTTGGTTCAACGCCTGGGCGGCCCCACCGTGGTGTCCGCCACCGCCCGCGCCCTGCAATTGCTGGGTCGCCAGTTCGTGCTCGGCCAGACCGTGGAAGAGGCCCTGACCCACGCCCGCAAGCAAACCCAGTCAGACGCCGATCAAGGCCTGACCACCCGCCACAGCTTCGACATGCTGGGCGAAGGTGCCCGCACCTGGGCTGATGCTGACCGCTACCTGGCTTCTTACCAGCGGGCCTTGTCGCAACTGGGCCAGCCAGGTGACAAGAAAGCGCGGCAACTGCCGTTTTCGCAACGCCCCGGCTTGTCGATCAAGCTGTCGGCCCTGCACCCGCGCTTCGACCCTTCGCAACACGAGGCCCTGGTGCGCGAACTGCTGCCCAGGCTGGAACAACTGGCCCGCCAGGCCGACGAGGCCGGCGTGCTGCTGACCTTGGACGCCGAAGAATCCTTCCGCCTGGAGTTGCAGCTGGACCTGCTGGCCCGCTTGATGCCCGCCGTCGGCGACGGCCTGGGCCTGGCCGTGCAGGCCTACCAGCACCGCGCCCTGGCCGTGATCGACGAAGTGCAGCGCCTGGCCACCTTGCACGACAAACGCCTCTCCGTGCGCCTGGTCAAGGGCGCCTATTGGGACACCGAGATCAAGCGCGCCCAGGAGCTGGGCCTGAACGGCTACCCGGTCTACACCCACAAGGCCAACACCGACCTGTCCTACCTGGCTTGTGCCGATGCCCTGCTGGCCCGCAGCGACGTGCTCTACCCGCAGTTCGCCACGCACAACGCGGCTACCATCGCCGCCGTGATGCAGCTGGCCAAGCAGCATGGCGTGGGACCGGAGCGCTACGAATGGCAGCGACTGCACGGCATGGGCGAAGGCGTCTACCGCGAGCTTCGCCACCCCAAAGCCTCGCCTGAAACGGGCGCGGCCCTGCGCATTTACGCGCCAGTGGGCGAACACCGCGACCTGCTGGCCTACCTGGTGCGGCGCCTGCTGGAAAACGGTGCCAACGCATCCTTCGTGCACCAACTGGCGGACCCTCAGGTCAGCCTGGACGAGTTGCTGGCCTCACCCTGGCTCAGCGCCATCGACACTGAACACGGCCCTGGCGTGGTGCCGCCCGCCAGGCTCTACGGCTCCGATCGGCGCAACGCGGTTGGGCGAGACCTGAACTGCCAGATGCACCGCGAGGCCCTGGAGGCCGCTGTGCACGTCAGGCGCCAGCAATCGACCGTGCCCTCGCCTGCCCATGCCCTGTGTGCTGCCGAGGCTCAGGCCCTGATGGAATCGCTCAGCCAAGGCTGGCAAGACTGGGAAGAAACCACCGCGCCTGCACGCTGCGCGGTGCTCGACAAAGTGGCCAACCTGCTGGAAGCCGAGTTCGACAGCTGGGCCGCCGACCTGGTGGTGGAAGCCCGCAAGACCATGAGCGATGCCGTGGCCGAGGTGCGCGAAACCATCGACCTGGCCCGCTACTACGCCCAGCAAGGCCGTCACCACCTGCAAGTGCAGGTGCTGCCCGGCCCCACTGGTGAAAGCAATGAATGGCAACTGCGTGGCCGTGGTGTGTTCGTCTGCATCGCGCCCTGGAACTTCCCGCTGGCGATTTTCGGTGGCCAAGTGATGGCCGCGCTGGTGGCCGGCAACGCCGTGGCCGCCAAGCCCGCCGACCAGACGCCGGACATCGGGCGCCGCTTTGTGGCCCTGCTGCACCAGGCCGGCGTGCCCACCGACGCGCTGGGCTGCGCCTGCGGGCCCGGTGCAGTGGTGGGTGCCGCTTTGGTGGCCAGCAAGCACTGCGCGGGCGTGGCCTTCACCGGCTCGGTAGCCACCGGCAAACGCATCCAGCGCATGTTGGCCCAGGGTGACCGCCCCATCGTGCCTTTGATTGCAGAAACCGGCGGCCTCAATGCCATGGTGGTGGACAGCACCGCCTTGCCTGAACAGGTGATGGACGCGGTCGTGGCCAGCGCCTTTTTGAGTGCAGGCCAACGCTGCTCAGCCTTGCGCCTGCTGTGCCTCCACAGCGCCACGGCGGACTCGCTGGAAGCCATGCTGGCGGGCGCCTTGCAAACCCTGGTGATCGGCGACAGCGCTGATTGGGCCACCGACGTGGGCCCCGTCATCGATGCCCAGGCGCACGATCTGCTCAATGCCCACCTGTCTGAGCTGGACCATCAGTCGCAGCAGCCCCGTTCTGGCGTGCGCCTGATTGGTCGAACCACCTTGGCCGCGTCATCAACCGCACCGCACACCGTGCCCCCCACGGCCTACACCCTGCCCCGCGTCAGCGCCCTGACGGCCGAGCACTTTGGCCCTATCCTCCACGTGGTGCGCTGGGGCCCGGGCACCCAGGCGCCCGACATCGACGCGCTGATCGAGCAGATCAACGCCACCGGCTATGGCTTGACTTTGGGGGTGCAGACGCGCATCGACTCGCGCGCACAGCACATCGCCCGCCGCACGCGTGTGGGCAATGTGTATGTGAACCGGGGAATGACTGGCGCCGTGGTCGGGTCGCAACCCTTTGGCGGCCAGGGATGGAGCGGCACCGGCCCGAAAGCCGGGGGCCCTCACTACCTGCTGCGGTTTTGCACCGAGCAGGTGGTCAGCATCAACACCGCAGCAGCAGGCGGCAATGCCGCGCTGCTGACACGGGGAGACTGACCCGATCGATGATCAGTTAGCCGCAGCAGCAGGTGCGCTGAACTTGAAGTCGGTCTTGGCCTTGGCCTTCAGATCGTCGCGGTACTTGGCCAGCTTGGCTTGCCCATTGCGCTGCTGCAGCTGAGCCTTGACTTCGTCATAGGGCGGGAACTGCGTGGCGCGCGAGTCTTCCAGCTTGATAATGTGGTAGCCGAACTGCGACTTCACCGGGGTTTCGGTGAACTTGCCTTTTTCCAGCTTGGACATGGCTTCGGAGAACTCAGGCACGTAGTTGCCCGGTGCCGCCCAATCCAGATCGCCACCGTTTTCGGCAGAGCCGGGATCCTTGGAGTTCTTCTTGGCCAGGTCTTCGAACTTGGCACCGGCCTTGAGCTGGGCGATCAGCGACTTGGCGTCTTCTTCCTTCTCGACCAGGATGTGGCGAGCGCGGTATTCCTTGTCACCGTTCTGGGCCTTGATCTTGTCGTATTCAGCGCGCAGATCGGCTTCGCTGTCCTTGGACTTGGCCTGGAAGTCAGCAAACAAGCCTTGGATCAGGATAGACTGACGCGCGAATTCCATTTGCGTCTTGTAGTCGGCGGTGGCGGCGATGCCCTTCTTTTCGGCCTCTTGCACGAAGATCTCGCGCAGCACCAGCTCTTCCTTGACCTTGGCTTCCAGATCCGGCGTCTTGGCTTGTTGGCCTTGCTTGAGGATCTGGGTCATCATGGCGTCGAACCGGGCCTTGGGCACGGGCTTGCCATTGACCATGGCGATGTTCTGGGCCATCACCAGAGGTGCGGCCAGCGACAGGGTCGCGGCCAGCACGGCGGACTTGATGACATGGGTGCGGAAAGTCTTCATGAGCGAATTTTGTTAGGTTGTTTCGTTGTCAGACAGGCTCGGCTTTGATGGCCAGCGCATGGATGCCCTGCGGTATCAAATCGCGAAGGGCATCATACACAAGGCGATGCCGTTGAACGTGTGACAGTCCGTTAAAGCACTGCCCACGCAAATGCACGCTGAAATGCCGTCCGGCTTTGGCGCCTTCGTGCCCGGCATGGAGGTGACTGTCATCGGTCACGTCAATGCTGAGCGGCTGCAGCGCCAATGTCAGGCTGGCTTGGATCTGTTCGGCGGTCACGCCTTGGAGTGGAGTCATGGTCGGGCCTTAAAGTTCACTTGGCCTTGGCGGTATCGTCGGCGGGCAGCGGAGGCATGTGGCGGCTCAGGTACAAACCCTGAGCCAGCATGAACAGCAACATCAAACCGGAAGCCCCCCAGACCTTGAAGGTGACCCACTGCTCTTCGGTGTAGTTGTAGACCACGTAAAGGTTGAGCACGCCCATGAAGGCAAAAAAGCCGACCCAGGCCCAGCCCAGTTTGATCCAGACGGCATCGGGCGCATCGATCTGGCCGCCCATCATCTTGTGCAGCACCCGGCGCTTCATGACGATCTCGGCCACCAGGAAGCCCGCGCTCATCAGCCAGTACAGCACCGTGGGCTTCCACTGGAAGAAGATGGCGCTGTGCAGCCACATCGACACACCGCCCAGCACCGTGCCCACGATCAGAGTGCCCCACAGCATCATGTCCACCTTGTGGCGCAGGATCTTGAGCACGGCGATTTGAATCACCCCGCAAAACACCATCACCACGGTGGACAGCAGCATGGGCGCTTCCTTGGCCGCGACCACGCCCCCAGACACCATGAAGCCCAGGTATTGCGTCATCCACTCGGCCGCCAGCTCCTTGTGGCCACCGGCCCAGGTGTAGGCGCCGAAAAACAGGAGGAGTGGCAGCAGGTCAAAAAATATCTTCATGGGGAACCGGTTTGAGGGTCAGGGGCGCAGATCAGCGTGGCTCGAAGTCTATCGCGGCCGAGTTGATGCAGAAACGCTCGCCGGTGGGCGCCGGGCCGTCGTCGAACACGTGGCCCAGGTGGGCGCCGCAGTTGTTGCAGCGCACCTCAACCCGCACCATGCCGTGGCTTTTGTCCACCACGCGCTCAACGCTGCTGTCGTCCACCGCCTGGGAGTAGCTGGGCCAGCCACAGCCCGCGTCAAATTTGGTGCTTGATTCGAACAACTTGGCGTTGCAACAGATGCAGCGGTAGGCGCCATCCACGAAGTGGTCCCAATACTGGCCGCTGAACGCCCGTTCTGTGGACGCATGGCGCGTGACTTCGAATTGCATCGGATCCAACTGGGCACGCCATTCCGCGTCGGACTTCTTGACTTTGTAATCGCTCATGATGAACAGGACACCTCGATGGATTGAGCCCAGTCGGGCGGGAAGTCGGCATCGGCCTCGCAGCCGGGTTGCTCGTCGAAAGGGGTTTGCAAGAGCTGGTGCAAGCGCCGCACCTCGGAGTCGTCACCGGCCTGGGATAGACGGATCGCTGTTTCGGCCAAATGGTTCCGCAAAACGTAGACCGGGTTGACGCGGCGCATGCGGGCGCAGCGCTCGGCGTCCACGCTGTTTTCCAGCTTCAGACGCTCGGCATAACGGCGCGCCCAGGCGTCAAATGCCTCGCGGTTGATGAACAAATCGCGCACCGACGCGTTGGCGGCGTCTTCTGGCGGCAGGCTGCTTTGGAAGTCGCAGAGGCGGCGGAAGGTGATGGTGAAGTCGGTGTGGTGCTCGGCCATCACGGTGAGCAGGTCCACGGCCAGGGCGCCATCGTCGGCTTGCTCGGTGGCCAAGCCCAGCTTGGCTCGCCAACGCTCGGTCATGGCTTGCGGAAAGCGCTGCTCGTACGATTTGAGCACGTTGAGGACGACGTTCTCATCCTTGTCGAATTCCGGGATCGCGGGCAACAAAGCCTGGGCCAAGGCCCGCAGGTTCCAGTAGCCGATCTGGGGCTGGTTCTGCCAAGCGTAGCGGCCCTGGTCGTCGGAATGGTTGCAGATGTGCTGTGGGTCGAAGCCATCCAGGAAGCCGAAGGGTCCATAGTCGATCGTCAGGCCCAGGATCGACATGTTGTCGGTGTTCATCACGCCATGGCAAAAGCCCACCGATTGCCAGGCCGCCATCAGGCGGGCGGTGCTGTCCACGGCGTGTTGCAGCAGGGCCAAGGCGCGCTGGGGCGCGTCTCCGTGCTCGGGCCGGTGGTGCGCGATCACGTGATCGACCAAGGCCTGCAAGACCTCGTGATGCCCGGCCTCGCCGCTGTGCGCGAAATGCTCGAAGTGGCCGAAGCGGATGAAGCTGGGCGCCACGCGGGTGACCACGGCGGCGGTTTCCATGGTTTCACGGCGCACGCCTTGCGGCGAGGCGGTCAGGGCCAGGGCCCGGGTGGTGGGGATGCCCAAAGCGTGCATGGCTTCGCTGCACAGGAACTCGCGGATGGACGAGCGAAGCACGGCCCGGCCATCGGCCCGGCGCGAATACGGGGTCGAGCCTGCGCCCTTGAGTTGAAATTCGCGCGTGCCCACAGCCGTTTGTAACTCGCCCAGCAACAGCGCGCGGCCATCGCCCAACTGGCCGGCCCACACGCCGAACTGGTGGCCGCTGTAGACCGTGGCCACGGGCTGCATGCCGGGCCACTGCGCGTTGCCGGTAAAGACACGTAAAGGCAGATCGCCCTCGCGCCAACCCACGGGCCAGCCCAGGTCATGAGCCAGCTCATCGCTCCAAGCCACCCACCGCGGTTCAGGCAAGGCTTGCGCCTTCACCGACGTGGCCATGGGCGCTTGCAAGCGAGCCCGCCACGATTCGCTCAGCTGCGCATAACGGTTGACCCAATCGTGGGCAGGCGGGGCGAAAACAGCATCGAGATCAGAGGACATGTGGCGAAGTGTAGACAAGACCCCCCATCCAAGGGTGGCAGTGGGCAATTTCTGCCGACGGGCATGTGGCTTTGAGGCGCTTGCCCTGCCCTAAGATGCCGCTTTGCTTGCAACACAGGACTCGCCGACGTGGATACCTTGCTGTTTTTCAAAGCCGTGTTGATGGGCATCGTCGAGGGGCTGACCGAGTTCCTGCCCATCTCCAGCACCGGCCACCTGATCCTGGCAGGATCGCTGCTCGACTTCCAGTCGAACGTGGGAGCCGACAAGGCCAAGGTGTTCGACATCGCGATCCAGTCGGGCGCCATTTTTGCCATCGTGCTGGTGTATTGGCAGCGCCTGCGCGACACCGTCGTCGGCCTTGGATCCGAACCCAAAGCCCAGCGTTTTGCACTCAACATCATTGTCGGCTTCCTGCCAGCAGCCATCCTGGGCCTGGCATTCGGCAAGGTCATCAAGGCGCATTTGTTCAACGCCCCGGTGGTGGCCAGCGCGTTCATCGTGGGGGGGCTGATCATCCTGTGGGCGGAACGCCGCGCCGCCAGTGCGGGCACCAGCCACTACCGTGTCGAGGCGGTGGATGACATGAGTCTGCTCGATGCGTTCAAGGTCGGGTGCATCCAGTGCCTGGGCATGATCCCCGGCACCAGCCGCTCGGGCGCCACCATCATCGGCGGCATGTTCCTGGGCTTGTCGCGCAAGGCCTCCACCGAATTCAGCTTCTTTTTGGGCATCCCGACGCTGTTCGGCGCCGGGGTGTACAGCCTCTACAAAGAGCGCGCGCTGCTGTCGATGGACGACCTGCCGCTGTTCGGCGTCGGCCTGGCGTTCTCGTTCTTGTCGGCCTGGGTGTGCGTGCGCTGGTTGCTGCGCTACGTGGCCACGCACAACTTCATCCCCTTCGCCTGGTACCGGATCGCGTTCGGGATTTTGGTGCTGGTGTCAGCCCACCAGGGTTGGATCTCGTGGGCTGAATGAAGACCCTCCGCAAGCAGGCCCTCCAACTTTTGCTGACCCGCGACCCTGAGGCAAAGGCCCAGGGCACGATGAAACTTGACCTGGCAGAGCAAGTGGGCGCAGAAGAAGTCATCGCGGAGCCCGCCGACATCCCGGGGCGCCCGCTCCTTCCTGAACTGGTGCCGCCTACCCAGCTCAAAACGCGGTCGGTGCGAAATCCTGAAGGCCATGCCGCGCTCATCCACGCGCTGGCTCACATCGAGCTGAACGCCATCGATCTGGCACTGGATCTGGCCTTCCGCTTTCACGGCATGCCCGATGAGTTCTACCTGGACTGGCTGAACGTGGCCAAGGAAGAAGCGCTGCACTTCACCTTGCTTCGCAACCACCTGGTGCACCTTGGCCATGACTACGGCCACTTTCCCGCCCACAACTCCCTTTGGGAAATGGCGGAAAAGACCAAGCATGACATCCTCGCCAGAATCGCCCTGGTTCCCAGAACGATGGAAGCACGCGGCCTCGATGCGTCGCCCCCCATCAAAGCGAAATTGCTGACCATCGAGGATCAAAAGGGCGCGGAGATCATCGACCTCATCTTGCGGGATGAGATTGGGCATGTGGCCGTGGGCAACAAGTGGTATCGCGTGCTCTGCACCGAACGCGGCCGTGATCCTCTGACGACCTATGCGGCCTTGGCCTCAGCCTTCAGCGCACCGCGCCTGAAAGGCCCGTTCAACCTCGAAGCCCGGCGCGCCGCTGGCTTCGATGAGGATGAGCTTTACGCGCTGGAACAACTTTGGACCTCCAAAGCAAACTGACCGCCGGGAACCAGGACTGAAGGTTCAGCCGCGCGGATGGTGTTGCGCGTGCAGCAAGCGCAGCCGCTCTCTCGCCACGTGCGTGTAAACCTGAGTGGTCGAGATGTCAGCATGCCCCAGCAGCATCTGCACCACGCGCAAATCAGCGCCATGGTTCAGCAAATGGGTGGCGAAGGCATGGCGCAAGGTGTGCGGTGACAAAGGCTGGCTGATGCCCGACAGCACAGCGTATTTTTTGACCAGCTTCCAGAACATCTGCCGCGTCATGGGCCCACCACGCGCCGTGACGAACAAGGCGTCGCTGCTTTGGCCGTTCAGGATGAATGCCCGAGAGTCGATCAGATAACGTTCAAGCCACACACCCGCCTCGGCCCCAAAAGGCACCAACCGCTCCTTGCTGCCTTTGCCCGTGATGCGCAGCACGCCTTCATTCAGGCCGACGTGCACGGTCTTGAGTTCGACAAGCTCACTCACGCGCAGCCCACTGGCGTACATCAGTTCCAGCATGGCACGGTCACGCAGGCCCAACGTCTCGTGGGCATCGGGCGCGCCCAACAGGGCCTCCACCTGCAACTCGGTCAAGGTGCCTGGCGTGCGCAGGCGCTGGCGGGGCGCATCCATGCGCAAGGTGGGATCCTGCGCGGTGAGGCCTTCGCGCAGGGCCCAGCGGTAAAACCGCCGGAACACGCTCAAACGCCGCCCCACCGAGGTGGGTTTGGATTCAGCGTGGCGGTGAGCAGCATAGGCCTGCAAATCCAGTTCGCGCGCCTGGATCAAGGTGGGAGCATCCGGCTGCTTGGCCAGCCATACGGCCAGCCCCGCCAGATCGCGCCTGTAGGCGGCCAGGCTGTTCGCGCTCAGGCCATCTTCCAGCCACAGCGCGTCAATGAAGCGGTGCAGGTGCGGGTCGTCAGACGCCCGCGTCTCGTCAGGCAGCCGCACCACGCAGCAACCCCGCCTTCATGCGCTTGTCCACTGGCCGTTCGCCAATGAAAATCTTCAAAATGGCCCGGTAAAAATCATCGCCCGCGATGGGTTTGGACAGGACCTTGCCATTGAGCACCAGTTGCGTGCCCTGACCTGGCACAAAGTCCAGGTCCAGCACGTCGCCCGGGCGGAACGTGCCGATGCTGTCCAGGCCCGAAGCCAACAGTTCGACGCGGTCGCGCAACTGGGCATGGACCTCGGCAGGCTCGTTGCGCTGCACGCCCCGGCGCATGGATTTGGTCATCTCGATACTGGGGGCTTCCAGCATGACCTTCAAACGCAAACGCTTGGGGCCTTGCATGGCCAATATTTGCGAGGGCTCCCTGGAAGGAGCCGCCAGGTAAAGCCCGGCCACAAAGGCCTTGACCCAGGCCACCCCCCGCAGGCCCAAGCCATTGAGGCGCAGGGTGCGGTCGGACAGCACCATCGTGTCGTCAAAACCCTGCCCCTCCAGCTTGGCAGCCTGGGCAATGCCAGGTTGTACCGGAACCGGCAGGCCGAACGCCCCCGACAGCAGCATCAGGGCAGCGGCCACCATCAGTTGCCTCAAGGCCAGCGTGGCAATGCTTGTTGAATTCATGAACCCCTCGCTCGCCTAGGAATAGGGCGATGAGTGTTCAACGTGGGGACGACCTTCCACGCTGACAAGCTCGGGTCAACCCGGTGTAAAGCTGCGTAAACCGTTACCCTTGCGACCATCTCTGTTTCCTGCCAATGCGACATCCGTGCACTGATCGTGACAGGTTTGGCCAGCGCGGTCATTTCCGCTTTGAAACAACCATGCCTTTGACACCCTAGCTGGGGTCCACCGAATTCATCGACCACACCCATCCAGCCATCGCAGGCAAGGCCAGAGAGTTGACTGATGGCTGCCAGACGGATGTCGACATGGCCCAACGCTGCTTCGAATTCGCGCGCGACCGGTCTGAATGCCGTTCACTGGCCCGACCATGAATGCAAAAAAAGCCGCCGGGTTACCCCAGGCGGCTTTTCAGTGCAAGCGCTGATCAGTGAACGATCAGTTCTTCGATTGGTCAACCAGCTTGTTCTTGGAGATCCAAGGCATCATCGCGCGCAGGTCGGCGCCCACGGTTTCGATGGGGTGCACGGCGTTCAAACGACGGCGAGCGGTCATGCTCGGGTAGTTCGTCTTGCCTTCTTGAATGAACATCTTGGCGTATTCGCCAGTCTGGATGCGCTTCAGGGCATTGCGCATGGCGGCGCGCGATTGCTCGTTGATCACTTCCGTGCCGGTCACGTACTCGCCGTATTCGGCGTTGTTCGAGATCGAGTAGTTCATGTTGGCGATGCCGCCTTCGTACATGAGGTCAACGATCAGCTTCAGTTCGTGCAGGCATTCGAAGTAGGCCATTTCAGGCGCGTAACCGGCTTCGGTCAGCGTCTCGAAACCCATCTTCACCAGTTCGACCGCACCACCGCACAGAACGGCTTGCTCGCCGAACAGGTCGGTTTCGGTTTCTTCGCGGAAGTTGGTCTCGATCACGCCACCCTTGGTGCCGCCGTTGGCCGCCGCGTACGACAGGGCGATGTCCTTGGCCTTGCCAGACTTGTCTTGGTAAATGGCGATCAGGGAAGGCACGCCGCCGCCTTTGAGGTACTCGGAGCGCACGGTGTGGCCGGGGCCCTTGGGGGCGACCATGATCACGTCCAGGTCAGCGCGGGGGATGACTTGGTTGTAGTGCACGTTGAAACCGTGGGCAAAGGCCAGCACGGCGCCTTGCTTGATGTTGGGCGCGACGTTGTTGTTGTACACCTCGGGGATGTTCTCGTCGGGCAGCAGGATCATGACCACGTCGGCGCCCTTGACGGCGTCATCGACTTCAGAAACCTTGATGCCAGCGGCTTCCACCTTGTTCCAGGAAGCGCCGCCCTTGCGCAGACCGACTGTGACGTTCACGCCAGAGTCGCGCAGGTTTTGGGCGTGGGCGTGGCCTTGCGAGCCGTAGCCGATGATGGCGACATTCTTGCCCTTGATCAGGCTCAGGTCAGCGTCTTTGTCGTAATAAACCTTCATGTTCAGCTCCGTCGAAAAATCAGTGAATGTGTGAGTGGGATGCGCAAATAAGCGGGAAAAGTTCAGACGCGCAAGATGCGCTCGCCACGCCCGATCCCGCTGGTCCCGGTGCGCACGGTTTCTAGGATGGCGGCGCGGTCGATGGCTTCGATGAAGGCATCGAGCTTCGAGGCGTCGCCCGTCAATTCAATGGTGTAGGTCTTGTCGGTCACGTCGATGATGCGGCCACGGAAGATGTCGGCCATGCGCTTCATCTCTTCCCGTTCCTTGCCCACGGCGCGCACCTTGATGAGCATCAGCTCACGTTCGGTGTAAGGGCCTTCGGACAGGTCGACAACCTTGACGACTTCGATCAAACGGTTGAGGTGCTTGGTGATCTGTTCGATCACGTCATCCGAGCCGCTGGTGACGATGGTCATGCGCGACAGAGAGGCGTCCTCGGTCGTGGCCACGGTCAGGCTCTCGATGTTGTAGCCCCGGGCGGAAAACAAGCCGACCACACGCGACAGCGCGCCGGGTTCGTTTTCAAGCAGCAATGCAATGATGTGTTTCATGTCGTTATCGTCCTTCGCGCTCTTGAACCAGCGGGCGGTAACCCGATGGCCGTGGCCACGTCGTTCGATGAATCAGGAGTGTTGAAACCCCGGCATCGCTTGAGAAACCGCCCGCGCAGGCACCGGCAAGCACCTGGCTGCGGCCCTCTTGCAAAGGCCGGGAAGATAAAACCTCAAAGGTCTTCGGAACCCAGCAGCATCTCGGAAATGCCCTGACCAGCCTTGACCATCGGCCAGACGTTTTCCGTCGGGTCGGTGCGGATGTCCAGGAACACGGTGCGGTCCTTCAGCTTGATGGCTTCGCGCAAAGCGCCTTCCACATCACCCGGACGCTCGATCAGCATGCCGACGTGGCCATAGGCCTCGGCCAGCTTCACGAAGTCAGGCAGCGCGTCCATGTAGCTGTGCGAATAGCGGCTGCCGTAATCCAGCTGCTGCCACTGGCGCACCATGCCCAGGTAGCGGTTGTTCAGCGACAGCACCTTGACCGGGGTCTGGTACTGCAGGCACGTCGACAGCTCCTGGATGCACATCTGGATCGAGCCTTCGCCCGTCACGCAGAACACGTCGGCGTCAGGCTTGGCCAGCTTGATGCCCATGGCGTAAGGCAGGCCCACGCCCATGGTGCCCAGGCCACCGGAGTTGATCCAGCGGCGGGGTTCGTCAAAGGGGTAGAACTGCGCCGCGAACATCTGGTGCTGGCCCACATCGGACGTGACGTAGCAGTCGGTGCCACGGGTCAGCCTGGCCAGCGTTTCAACCACGAATTGCGGCTTGATGACGTCGTCAGACGTTTTGTACTTCAGGCACTCGCGCTTCTTCCATTCGCCGATCTGGTTCCACCACGTGGCCAGGGCGTTGGGGTCGGCGCGTTGGGTCGATTCCTTGATCTGGGCGATCAGCTCTTGCAGCACGTCCTTGACGTCGCCCACGATGGGGATGTCAACCTTGACGCGCTTGGAGATCGACGAAGGATCGATGTCGATGTGGATGATCTTGCGTTCGACCTGGGCGAAGTGCTTGGGGTTGCCAATCACGCGGTCGTCGAAGCGGGCGCCCACGGCCAGCACCACGTCGGCGCTCTGCATGGTCATGTTGGCTTCATACGTGCCGTGCATGCCCAGCATGCCCAGGAAGGTCTTGTCAGACGCGGCGATGGCGCCCAGGCCCATCAGGGTGCTGGTGGTGGGGTAGCCCAGCAGGTTGACCAACTCGCGCAACTCAGCCGCCGCATTGGCCAGGATCACGCCGCCGCCGGTGTAGATGTAGGGACGCTTGGCGCCCAGGATCAGTTGCACGGCCTTGCGGATTTGCCCGCCATGGCCCTTGCGCACCGGGTTGTACGAACGCATTTCAACCGTTTCAGGGTAGCTGAACGCGGTCTTGTTGAGGGAGACGTCTTTCGGGACATCGACCACCACCGGGCCGGGACGGCCCGTGCGCGCAATGTGGAAGGCCTTTTTCATGGTGACGGCCAGGTCGGCAACATCTTTCACCAGGAAGTTGTGTTTGACGATGGGGCGCGTGATGCCGACGGTGTCGCATTCCTGAAAAGCGTCCAAGCCGATCGCGGGCGTGGGCACCTGACCGGTGATGATCACCATCGGGATCGAGTCCATGTAGGCGGTGGCGATGCCGGTGATGGCATTGGTCACGCCGGGACCGGAGGTGACGAGGGCCACGCCGACGTCGCCCGTGGCGCGCGCATAGCCGTCAGCAGCGTGGACGGCGGCCTGTTCGTGGCGCACCAGCACGTGCTGGATCGTGTCTTGTTTGTAGAGGGCGTCGTAGATGTACAAAACGGCGCCGCCGGGGTAGCCCCACATGTACTTGACACCTTCGGCCTGCAAGCAGCGCACGAGAATGTCAGAACCATTGAGGACTTCAGGCGTGGTGGGAGAAGACATGTCCATGATGTAAAAAAGACCTTTCGGATTTTTCTCTAACGAAAAATGATCGGTGCCCCTCCTCAAACAGCATCTGCGGTGACGGATCACCAGCGTGCTCGCCCTTGTGAGGCGGATTTGGAGCCTGCGCGGCCTGCCATTGAACCCCAGTTGATAACCGGGTGGGGGATCAATTCAGGCCAGATCGGGATGACGCAAAGACGAACATTATCGCACTGAAAGTCACCGCCACGGTGCCATAATCCGCCCTCCCTCGCCGATCTGACGCCCCGGTCTCGCGCCTTGTCCCCTCTGCCCAGTCCCTCCACCTTAGACGAGCTCAACAACTTCCTGATAAGTGTTGAGCGCCGCGCGTTCAAACGCACCGCTTTTGCCGTGCGCGATGAGGATTCGGCGCTGGACATCGTGCAGGACGCCATGATTCGTCTGACGCAAAGCTACGCCGACCGCCCGTCCAACGAATGGCCCATGTTGTTCGCCCGGATTTTGTCCAACGCCACGCTGGATTGGTTCAGGCGCCAAAAAGTGCGCAACGCCGTTTTCCAGAACCTGGGAGACTTCGAGTCATCCTCGGACGACGGCGATGGCGACTTCAACCTGCTGGATTCCCTGAGGATTGACGATCCGGGCACGGAAGGTGCTGAGGACACCGCCAGCCGGGGCGAAACGCTCAAAATCATCGAGGAAGAAGTGGGCAATTTGCCAGCGCGTCAACGGGAAGCCTTCCTGCTGCGTTACTGGGAGGAACTGGACGTCGCTGAAACAGCGGCCGCCATGGGTTGCTCCGAGGGCAGCGTGAAAACGCACTGCTCGCGGGCGGTTCAGGCGCTGTCCAAGGCGATGCATGCTCGCGGAATATCCTTGTAAATCAAAAGCAGTCACACCGTGAAAAGTCCAAACACCCCACTGTCGAGCACGCAGATCGAGGCCATTGAAGCCCGTTTTGCGCTGCGCCTCAGTGCGCGGCTGGACGATTCCGCCAAAGCGCTGCCCCACGACATCACCGAGCGCTTGCGCGTGGCCCGAGAGCAGGCCGTTCGCGCCGCCGTGCTGGTCCGCCCCCAAGTGGCCGTGGCCACAGCCCCCGAATACGTGCCCTCCAGCCAATTGGCCGGGGTGAGCATGGCCGGCTCGGGATCGTCTGGCGTGGCCTCGCTGTCGGGCTGGAGTTCCTCCGGCATGAAGCACCGCGACAAGCACCACGGCAGAGCCATGGACGACGGCCCCCTGCCCTGGGGTTGGCGACTGGCTTCCGCCCTGCCGGCCCTGGCGCTGGTGGTGGGTCTGTGGGGCATCCACCTCTGGTCTCAGTCTGAAAAAGTCCAAGCCGCCTCCGACGTGGACATGGCGCTGCTGACCGACGATCTGCCCCCGGCGGCCTACGCCGATCCAGGTTTTGAAGAGTACCTGCAGACCGAACCGCCCATCAGCGCCGAGCCTGACGTGGCGGAAACCGACGAAGCGGCGATGGTCGATTCAGAGGGCCAAGCCAGCGATGAAAGCGCAAGCAGCGACAGTGAGCCTGAGGCTCAGCCATGACGCGCACCGCGACGGCCTGGGCATGGGCGGTGTTGGGCGTGAGCTTGGCCTGCTGCCAACTGAGCACGGCCGCCCCGCCGCCCAAGAACGCCTCAGTGGCGACCGTAGCCAGCAGCGCGTCGTCAGACGGCACCAGCACGTGGGCCGGCCTCAGCGGACCCCAGCGTCGGGCTTTGCAACCATTGGCAGCCTTGTGGCCCACGATGGAAATCTCCAATAAGGAACGCTGGGTGAACGTGGCCAACCGCTTCGGTAGCCTGTCACCCCACGAGCAGCAGCGCATGCAGGAACGCATGACGCAATGGTCCAAGCTACCCCCGCAGCAGCGCGGTGAGGCTCGCCTGCGCTTTCAGCAATCGCGCCAGTTGTCACCTGAAGAGCGCCAGAAAAAGTGGGCCTCCTACCAAGCCCTGAGCCCTGAAGAACGTGGCGATTTGGCGCAGCAAGCCCGCCGCAAGCAACAACCCGTGGTCCTGAGCGACAACATGCCGGGCCCCCGCGAGCGCGCCCAACAGGCGTCGAAGCGGCAACGTGACAACGAATCCACCCGCAAATCAAACTGGGTGCCTGGCGCCACGCCCAACGCCCCCGCGCAGGTGGCCGTGGCCCCTTCCCTGATCAAGGCGGGGCGCGGCGCCACCACCACCCTGGTGAGCCAGCGGCCCACGCCCCCTTTGCACCAGCAAACGGGGCTGCCCAAAATTGCCGCGACCAAGGGCTTCGTGGACCCGGTCACCTTGCTGCCCAAAAAAGGCGCGCAGGGAGCGGCCATGACGGCCGTGCCGACGGCGTCGCAGCCGAAGCCGCGCTGACCTCCCGGGGCATGCTGCGGCGTGGTGTATTGTTCGCGCCTTGCCCCGCTGCCCCTGCCGATGAAATCTCGCCCTGACGCCCCTTTCGTGCCCTTGTCCGCCGCTGAAAGCGCTGTGCGCGCCCAGGGCAATGCACCTGCCTTGCGTCGCCGCCTGGCCGCTTACCTGTACGAAGGCGTGCTGCTGTTCGGAGTGGTGATGGTGGTGGGCTTGATTTTTGGCGTGATCGCCGGTCAGCGCCACGCCTTGCAACACCGCCAAGGCCTTCAAGCCACGGTGTTCCTGGTGCTGTCGCTCTACTTCATGTGGTTCTGGACGCACGGCGGCCAGACCCTGGCCATGAAGACTTGGCAATTGCGCATCGTGTCCATGGACGGCGCGGGGCTGAACCTCAAGCAGGCCCTGATGCGATACATCAGCTCCTGGCTGTGGTTTGTTCCCGCACTGGTGGGCGCCTGGCTGGCAGGGTGGCACCAATCCAAATGGTTGTACGGCGCGCTGTTTGGCTGGATGGCCATCTACGCACTGCTGAGTTGGCTGCACCCCCAACGGCAGTTCCTGCACGATGCCCTGTGCAAGACCCGCCTCATCGACACCCGAACCTGATCCTCATCACCCATGGCTGCTTTTTCAGTGTGCGTTTATTGCGGCTCCCGCATGGGCAATGAACCGGCCTTTGAAGCCGCTGCCCGCGAGGTGGGTCGCCAGATCGGCTTGCGAGGCTGGCAACTGGTGTACGGCGGCGGCAGCACCGGATTGATGGGTGCCGTGGCCGATGCCGCTTTGGCGCATGGCGCCTCGGTCATCGGCGTGATCCCGCACCGGCTGGTGCAACGCGAGCTGGGCCACCCGGGCCTGACCGACTTGCAATTGGTGGACACCATGCACGAGCGCAAGCACCAGATGGCCATGCAGTCCGATGCGTTCGTGGCGCTGCCGGGCGGCATCGGCACCATGGAAGAAATTTTCGAAGTCTGGACGTGGCGCCAACTGGGCTACCACCAAAAGCCAGTGGGCCTGCTCAACACGGGCGGCTACTACGACGACTTGCTGAACTTCATCAACCGCAGCCGAGATGGCGGCTTCCTGTGGCCCGATGTTCAGGAGTTGCTATTGCTGGACACCCATGCAGGCAGCCTGCTGGACCAGTTGCACGCCGACGCCCTTCGACTGAAGGCCCTGGCCGCGCAAACGCAAACGCCGCCAGGCACGAATGGGATCGGCCCTGGCGGCGTGTCGCCAGACATTTAAGCAGGCCGCCACATGGGCGGCCCTGCATCAGACAGCGGCTTCGTCGGTTTCGCCAGTGCGGATGCGCACCACCTGCTCCACGGCCGTCACAAAGATCTTGCCGTCGCCGATCTTGCCGGTCTTGGCAGCTTTGACGATGGCTTCGATGCAGCGGTCAACGTCGACCGTCTTGACGACCACTTCGATTTTGACCTTGGGCAGGAAGTCAACCACGTACTCGGCACCACGGTACAGCTCGGTGTGGCCCTTTTGGCGACCAAAACCTTTGACTTCGGTGACGGTCAAGCCGGTGACGCCCACTTCAGCCAGCGCTTCGCGGACTTCTTCGAGCTTGAAAGGTTTGATGACGGCTGTGATTTGTTTCATGGAAGGCTCCGGGAAGTTCTGCGAAAGAATAGTGAATATTTAAGCACGATCGCCAGATTATCGTCAGGCGCGGAACCTGGAGGTGATGGGATAACGCCAATCCCGGCCAAATGCACGGTGTGTGATGCGCACCCCAACCGGGGCCTGACGGCGCTTGTATTCATTGATCTTGATGAGACGGGTGACCTGGTCCACATCAGCCCGCTTGAAGCCCGCAGCCACGATGTCCTCGATGGACTGGTCGCGCTCCATGTAGCGTTCCAGGATGGCGTCCAGCACCTCATAAGGCGGCAGACTGTCCTGGTCGGTCTGGTCGGGCCGCAGTTCGGCCGAGGGCGGGCGCGTGATGATCCGCTCCGGGATGGGTTCGATCTGGCCCGCGGCTTTGGCCTGCTCGTTGCGCCAGCGCGAGAGCTTGTAGACCAGGGTTTTGGCCAAGTCCTTGATGACGGCAAAGCCGCCCGCCATGTCGCCATAGAGCGTGCAATATCCAGTGGCCAGCTCGCTTTTGTTGCCCGTGGTCAACACAATGGCCCCTGTCTTGTTCGACAAGGCCATGAGCAAGGTGCCCCGGATGCGGGCCTGGATGTTCTCTTCGGTGGTGTCCTCGGCGCGACCCACGAACAGCGGCGCCAGCGAGGCCTTGAAGTCGTCGAACATCGGTGCGATGGCGATCTCGTCGTGCTGAACGTGCAGGCGCTCGGCCATGTCCCGCGCGTCGATCCACGAGATGTCCGCCGTGTAGGGCGAGGGCATCATCACCGTGCGCACCTTGTCGGCGCCCAGGGCATCGACCGCGATCGCCAGGACCAAGGCCGAATCGATGCCGCCCGACAGGCCCAGGATGATGCCTGGGAAGCCATTCTTGCCGATGTAGTCGCGCACGCCGCAGACCAGCGCCCCCCAGATTTCGGCCTCGGGCGACAGGTGGTCGGCGATGGGGCCTTGCACCGCGCCTCCGGGTGCCAGGCTGATCAGCAAGGTGGCAGCTTCGAAGCTGGGGGCGCGGGCCTGGACCTGGCCATGCGCATCGACCGCGAAAGAGGCACCGTCGAAGACGACTTCATCCTGCCCCCCGACTTGGTGGGCGTACAGCAAAGGCAGCCCCGTCTGGCGGGCGCGCTCGGCCATGCTGGTTTCACGCTCGGCGCGCTTGCCAGCGTGGAAGGGCGAGGCGTTGAGCACCACCAGGGCTTGCGCGCCCAGGGCCTTGGCCGACAAAGCGGGCTCGTCGAACCAGGCGTCTTCGCAAATCAACAGGCCCACTCGCCATCCGCCCAGCTCGATCACCACAGCACCCAGGCCTGCCTCGCGGCCGCTGATGAAATAGCGGCGCTCGTCGAACACCTGGTAGTTGGGCAGCTCGCGTTTGGCGTAACTGGCGATGACCTGGCCAGCGTTCAGCACCGAAGCCGCGTTGAGCAGGCTGGGCGCCGACACCGATCGGGTGCGGAGCTCTTCGGCCAGCCCGGCGCGGGGATGGCCCAGCACCAGGTGCAGGTCAGGCAAATGGGCCAGGGCACGGGCAATGTCTTGCACGGAGGCATCGCAAGCGGCCAGGAAGGCCGGGCGAATGAGCAGGTCTTCGGGCGGGTAGCCACACAAGGCCAGCTCGGGCGTGACGATCAGGCGGGCACCCTCGGTGTAGGCTTGCTGGCTGCCTTCAATGATCTGGCGGGCATTGCCGACCAAGTCACCCACCGTGGGGTTGAATTGCAGCAAGGCCACGGACAAGGGCGTGGTGGCCGACACTGGCGGAGCAATGACTGAAACGGAACTCATGATCAAGACGACAACCCATGGTGGCGCGCCAGCTGCGCGCAAGTCAGCATGGTAGCCGCCCTCACTTTGGACCTGACGGCGCAATGGCACGATCACCCCGGTGCCATCGATGCAAGCCAGTGGGATCGGCTGGTGGCTGGCATCCCGGGCGGCACCCCCTTCATGCGCCACAGCTTTTTGTCCGCCATGGTCGACAGTGGCAGTGCCTGCGCCAAGACGGGTTGGCAACCGTTGTTCGTCACCTTGCACGACGGTGCCGGCCAAATGGTGGCCGCCTGCGCCACCTTCGCCAAGTCGCACTCTTACGGGGAGTACGTGTTTGATTGGGCCTGGGCCGATGCCCACGACCGGGCCTTTGGTGCGGCGGGCGCCAGCTACTTTCCAAAGTTGTTGGGGGCCGTTCCGTTCTCGCCGGTACCAGGGCCCCGTCTGCTGGTTGACCCCAATGCTGCCCCCGAGGTTCAGCAAGCCTTGCGCAAAAGCTTGCTACACGCCATCAGCCAGCAGGTCCAGCAACAAGCCTGGTCATCGGCCCACATCCTGTTCGTGTCTGACCAGGAGGCCGGGGCCGCCAAGGAGCAAGGTTGGCTGGAACGCCATGGCGTGCAGTTTCACTGGCAAAACCGCCAGGGCGAGCCCTACTTTGACTACGAGGATTTTCTCGCCAGCCTGCACCGTGACAAGCGCAAGAAGATCCACCAGGAACGGCGCAAGGTGCGCGATGCAGGGGTGAGCTTCGAGGTGCTGGAAGGCGCGCAGATCCTGGACGCAGATTGGGATTTCTTTCACCGTTGCTACACGCAAACCTATTTACAGCACGGGCAACAGCCCTACCTGAGCCGTGAGTTCTGGCGCCTGGCCAGCGAGTCACGTCCCCAGGATTGGGTGCTGTTCGTGGCCAGCCGCGAAGGCGAGCGCATGGCCTGTGCCCTGCTGGCGGTGGACACGGAACTGGGCCTGGCCTACGGTCGCTATTGGGGCGCGCTGAGCACCGTGTCGTGCCTGCATTTCGAGGCTTGCTATTACCAACCCATGGCCTGGTGCATTGCCAAGGGCTACCAGCGTTTTGAAGGTGGTGCTCAGGGTGAACACAAGCTGGCACGGGGCCTGCTCGGGACACCCACCCAGTCGGTGCATTGGTTGGCCCACCCGGGTTTCAAACAGGCTGTGGCTGATTTTTTGCATCGTGAAGGTTGCCAAATTCAGCACTACATCGATGAATTGGATGACCGAAAACCGTTCAAACCCTTGGATGCACTCGATTAAACGAGTGCGAGACTGGGGTCTGAATAACCTAACAAACACCAGGGTCCCGATGTCGTCGTTCATGCCCACCTTCACCTCCCTTGACTACCCTCCCCCTGTCCTCGACATAGAGGCGTCAGGTTTCGGTTTGGGGAGCTATCCGATTGAAGTGGGCATCGTGATGCCCGACGGCAGTTCCTGGTGCAGCCTGGTCAAGCCCGAGCCCGAGTGGCAGCACTGGGATCCCAGCGCCGCAGATGTTCACCACATCACGCGCGACAACCTGGAGCGTCATGGTCGCTCTGCCCTTGAGGTGGCCGACGCCTTGAACGATTGGCTGGAAGGCATGGTCGTCTACTCAGACGCCTGGGCCCACGACTACACCTGGCTGAACCGCCTGTTCGACGCGGCCAACCGCACGCCCCATTTCAGGCTCGAAAACCTGCGTGCCTTGCTCTCGGAAAGCGAGGCCGCCTCGTGGCACGACCTCAAGCGCCAGGTGGCCCTGGGCATGGTCCTCCAGAGGCACCGCGCCAGCTCGGACGCGCGCCTGCTGCAGTCCACCTTGAAGGCCCTGAGGCAACAAGCCGCCGTGGCCTGATCCCCCTCAGGGAAACGCAGACCGTTGCCCCTGCTCCTGCTCGGTCATGCGCTTGCACTCGGCGTGGCCCGCGTAGGCTGGACGCGAACAATGCCGCTTCATGCAGATGGCCAGCGAGATGAAAGTCCGTGATCCACAGGCCTGCCTGGGGTTGAGCGGCTCTGGCGCATCGTTGCTACCAGCGCGCTTGCGCGGCTTGGCAGCCTGATCGTCCAGCGGCGGTTCAGCTTTCGCCTGTGCCTTGGCAGGCGCCGACTTGCCGACGGCACTGGCCATGGCCGCACTGGCAGAAACGGCGCCCGTCGGCAGGTCTTGAGACGGGGAACGCGTTGTTGAGTGGCGCTGCGCCCACAACCCGGAGGCCGCCATGACCACCACAAGCGCCATGCCTGTGAGCCAGCGCCGGTTAAGGGTTGACTGCGCCGAGGCCGACGCCAACGCCGCCTCTGCGGTCGGAAGCGAGATGACTTTCTTGGGCTTGGCCACGGTGATCGGCCATTTGGGCAGGGCCCGCAAAGCGCCCGCCGCCGGAATCGTGGTCAGGTAAGCGCGCGCCTCCACGGCCTCGTGCCCAGTCGGCTTGCCCCCATGGGCAGGCCGAATCAGCACGGTCTGCGGTACCCAGCCATCACCCTGGGTCATGCCCTGCTGACCGACATTGACGATGCCCGACAACTCCTGACGCCATGCGGCGACCGAATCGGGACGGTCCTGTGGGCGCACCGCCAGCGCATGGTCGATGGCGTTGACAAAACTGCTGCTGTAGTGCCGGTCAAAACCACTGGCCAGACCTTCGCTCATTTGGGTCAGGCCGGGCAGGTCGTCGTGCACGGCGCGCGCGCTGGCCGGCGTGGGGGGGCGGCCGGTGATGCAAAAGTGGACCACGGCGGCCAGGGCGTACAGGTCGGTCCAGGCGCCTTGCCGCAATTGCACGGTCTCGGCATATTGCTCGATGGGCGCGAAGCTGGGCTTGAGGATGGCGGTCAACGATTGGGTGTGATCACCGATCACGTGGCGGGCCGCGCCCAGGTCCAGCAGCACGGGGCGCGGGCCTTCGCCCTCCTCCACATCCTCCAGCAAAAGGATATTGTCGGGCGCGATGTCGCGGTGAAAGACTTGCTCGCGGTGCAGGCAGTCCAGCGCGCCCAGCACGGGTTCGATGACCTGGCGCAACCAAGTCTCATCCGGCGGCACCGTCATCTCGCGACGGGCGTTCTGCACAGTCTGGCCACGGTAATAGGGCATCACCATGTAGGCGGTGCCGTGCTCTTCCCAGAAACGGTAAACCTTGACGAGCGCAGGGTGGTCGAAACGCGCCAGCAGGCGGGCTTCATTGATGAACGAGCGCAGTCCCAGGGCGAAAGTTTCGGCATGACTGGCGGCGCGCAGGCTCACGCCCAGGCCCTGGCCACGGGCAGCCAGGGCCACCGGCATGTATTCCTTGATGGCGACCTGGCGCTGCAGCGCGTGGTCCAAAGCCAGGTACACGATGCCGAAACCACCCACGCCCAGCACGCGTTCGATCTCGAACTCGCCAAGGCGTGTGCCAGTGGGCAGGGCGTCGTGCTCAGCTACAGGGGGCATGGCAAATGGGCATCTCCAGTCGAACCATGCAGCTTACTCCACATGTCTGTGGGCATTTCAAGGCCGTTATTTATGCTTAAGGTTGATCATATTCGTCCGAAAATACCTCAGCTGTCATTTGCAGCAGGGGTGTCCATGTCTTCGTTCCTTACGTCGATGATCGTGGGGACGCCCAATCAGTTTCGTCATCCATCAGCCTGGGCTTTGGCCTTGCCCATGCTGGCTTCCCTGGGTGTCGGATACGAGCTGTCGTCCTCTTCCAATCCGGTGACTCAAGCCGGGGCATTGCTGCTTTTGAGCCTTTTGGGGCTTCGATGCTGGCGAATGCAACGCCAACATTGGACGAAGTCGGGGCCCTTGCCCGCGACCTTGCCCGCCATGGCCGAGCCACCGTCCAAAGTAAACGCCTTGTCGTCCCAGGTGCTGCAAGCCTGTGGCGACGCCGTGGTGGTGAGCGACGGGCTGGACCGCATCGTCATGGTCAACCCCGCTTTTCTGGCGATGACGGGGTTGAGTCCTTCCGAGGTCATGGGCCACAGCGCCGAGTTGCTGGGCATGGCGCCTTTGCGCAACTCACACCTGAACGGCGTGCGCGCCTCGCTGGAGGCAGGCGGGCGCTGGTCCGGTGAAAGCACCCAGACCTGCGCCGATGGGCAGCAAATCGACACCTGCCTGACCGTGACCGCCCTGCGCAACGAGGCGGGCCAGATCACCCAGCACATCCGCACCTTCAACGACATCACGGCGCTCAAGCAACAGCAGCGCGTGCTGGCCGAGCAAGCCCGCCATGACAGCCTGACCGGGCTGCCCAACCGCCGGGCCTTTGGCGAGCGCCTGCAGCAGGCCATGTCGCGTGCCCGCCGCCAACCCCAGACCATGGCGGTGCTTTATGTGGACCTGGACGGCTTCAAGTTGGTGAACGACCGCCACGGACACGCAGCAGGCGACCAAGTGCTGGTGGAGGTCGGCCGCCGCCTGGACGCCTGCGTGCGCCTGACCGACTGCGTGTGCCGACTGTCTGGCGACGAGTTCACCGTGATCCTGGAAGGCGCCGGCCACCCGGACGAGGTGCGCCGCATTGGCAACCGCATCCTTGAACGCCTGAGCTTGCCTCACCCATTGGATGGCCAGACGGTGGTGGTCACGCCCAGCATTGGCGGCACGCTCTTCATCGTGGGCGACAACGCCAGCACCTTGTGCCAGCGGGCGGACGAGACCATGTACGAGGCCAAACGCGCCGGCAAGGGCAGATTCATCCTGAACCTTCCTCAAACCGAGATGAAGCAAGAGCAAGGCACTTGATTTGGGGGGAAAGGGCGAGTCGGTCCCCATGATCAAGGGATGCACCACGACCGTGCGGGGCCACATGAGCCGAGGGCGACTGGTATAAACGCCAGTCCCGATCCAACGCCCTTTTCCATACCGGCCCTGCATGAATCGACCCACCCACGCCATCGCCACCCCTGACGCCGCCAAGACCCCCGCTGTGCCGCGCGTCGTCATCGTCGGTTGCGGATTTGGCGGGCTGGAAGCGGCCAAGGTGCTGTCCAAGGCGGCGGTCGAGATCATCGTCATTGACCGGACCAACCACCACCTGTTCCAGCCACTGCTCTACCAGGTGGCCACAGCCGGTCTGCCAGCGCCCGCCATTGCCGGCCCGATCCGGCACATCCTGCGCCGCGAGATCGCGCGGGGCAACCTGACGGTGCTGTTGGGCGAGGTGATGTCGATCGACACCGCGTCGAATTGCGTGGTGCTGGACGGTGGCGAACACCTTCATTTCGACCATCTGATCCTGGCCTCCGGTGCCACACACAGCTACTTTGGCCGCGACGACTGGGCCAAGTACGCCCCGGGCCTGAAGACCTTGGGCGATGCCTTCACCATCCGCCGTCGGGTGCTGACCGCTTTTGAGCAGGCGGAGCGCGAAACCGACTTGGCCAAACGCGAGCCCTGGCTCACTTTTGCCATTGTGGGCGCGGGGCCCACGGGCGTTGAAATGGCCGGCACGCTGTCGGAGATCGCCCAGCACACACTGCATGCCGAGTTCCGCCGCATCGATTCGCGGCACGCCCGCGTGGTCCTGCTGGAAGGGGCGCCTCAAGTCTTAGGCACCTTCCCGCCAGACCTGTCGCAACGCGCCAAGGAACAACTGGTGGACCTGGGCGTCGAAGTGCTGGTGGGCGCCAAGGTGAGCAACATCACCGCCTTTGGCATCCACTACGACACGGTGGACGTGGCCGCCGACGGCACCAGCCAGACGGTCTCGCACTTCCTGCCCTCACGCACCGTGATCTGGGCCGCCGGTGTGGCCGCATCCCCACTAGGCCGCTCGCTGGCCAAAAGCACAGGTTGCGAAGTGGACCGTGCCGGGCGCGTGATCGTTCAGCCCGAACTGAACCTGCCCAGCCACCCCAACATCTACGTGGTGGGTGACCTGGCCAGTGCCAAAAGCTACCTGGACCCCAAGAACCCCACCGTGGTCCCCGGGGTCAGCCCCGGCGCCAAGCAAATGGGCCGCAAGGCCGCGAAGAACATCGCCCGCCGCCTGCAGGGCGAGGAGGCTGGCGCCTTTCGCTACCTGGACTATGGGGCGCTGGCCACCATTGGCCGACGCGCGGCCATCGCCTCGGTCGATGTGCCCTTCACGTCCATCAAGATCAAGTTCAGCGGTTTTCCGGCCTGGTTGTTCTGGTTGTTCGTGCACGTGTACTTCCTGATCGGGTTCCGCAACCGCATGCTCGTGTTCATGGACTGGGCCTGGGCCTATTTCACCTCGCAGCGGCACGCGCGGATCTTCATCGCACCTTATTTGCGAGACACCCACCAAGCCGCTGCACGCAGCGACCCACCGGCCCCACCGCCGCCAGCCTGAGACAGATCATGGCAACATAGGGCCATGACTTCTTCGACCATTCCCCAGCGCCTCTCGGCCTTGCGCCAACACCTGAGCCAGCAAGGCTGGCACGCCTGCCTGGTGCCCAGCAGCGACCCGCATTTGTCCGAGTACCTGCCCGATCGCTGGCAGGCGCGCGAATGGCTGAGCGGCTTCACCGGCTCGTCCGGCACCTTGATCGTGGCCGAGCAACAAGCCGCTTTGTTCACCGACAGCCGTTACTGGGAACAGGCCGAGGCCGAGTTGGCGGGCAGTGGCATCGCCCTGTTCAAGCTGGAAGGCGCGGCTGTGCCGGCTTATGTGGGCTGGCTGAAGGCCCTGAACCTGATGACGCCGCAGGCCCAACTCGCCGTGGATGGCGCGGTGCTGGGGCTCGCCTTGACGCAGGCTTTGCGCGACGCGCTGGCGCCAGAAAGTTGGACCCTGGTCACCTCACACGACCCGGTGGACACCATCTGGCCCAACCGCCCTGCCCCGCCTCTCGTGCCCGTGTTTGAACACACCCTGCCGCATGCATCAACCCCCCGTGCCGACAAGCTGGCTGCTCTGCGCCAGGCCTTGATTGACAAGGGCGCCACCCACCACTGGATCGCCACGCTGGACGACTTGGCCTGGGTGCTGAACCTTCGTGGGGCCGATGTCGACTACAACCCGATTTTCGTGGGCCACGCCCTGATCTCGCTGAACAGTGCCACCTTGTTCGTGGCGCCAGAGAAGGTTTCCACCGACATCCAGGCGCGCCTGGCGCAGGACGGCGTGCACTGCCAGCCCTACGACCAGGCCCTGCCAGCTTTGCGTGCATTGCCCTCGGACGCCCGCCTGCTGATCGACCCCAAGCGCATCACCTGGGGTCTGCGAGAAGCGGTGCCCACCGGCGTGGCCGTGATTGAATCGATCAACCCGACCACCTTGGCCAAATCGCGCAAGACCGACGCGGAGGCGGCCTTCGTGCGCGAAGCCATGGAGCGCGATGGTGCCGCCATGTGCGCCTTCTATGCCTGGTTTGAATCCGCCTTGGGCCGCGAGCACGTCAGCGAACTGACCGTTGACGAACGCCTGACCGCCGAGCGTGTCAAGCAGCCCGGCTTCGTGTCGCTGAGCTTCCCGACCATCGCCGGCTTCAACGCCAACGGCGCCCTGCCCCATTACCGCGCCACACCAGACAGCTTCGCCGTGCTGAGCACGCCGCAAGGCTTGACGGCGCAGGGTTTGCTGCTGATCGACTCGGGCGCGCAGTACCTGGGCGGCACCACCGACATCACGCGCGTGTGGGCCATTGGCACCCCGACCAAGGCGCAGCAACGTGACTTCACCCTGGTGCTCAAGGGCACGCTGGCCTTGTCGCGCGCACGCTATCCACGCGGCACCTTGTCACCCATGCTGGACGCGATTGCACGCGGGCCTTTGTGGGCCGAGGGCATCGACTTTGGCCATGGCACCGGGCATGGCGTGGGCTACTTTTTGAATGTGCACGAAGGCCCGCAATCGATCTCGAAAGCGGTGCCCGATGCCAACATGGCCATGCACCCCGGCATGATCACCTCGATCGAGCCGGGCCTGTACCGCCCCAAGCAGTGGGGCATCCGCATCGAGAACCTGGTGATCAACGTGCCGGTGGCGCCCAGCGTGGCCCACACGGCGCCCGGCGATCCCGAGCATGGCGAGTACCTGGCGTTTGAGACGCTGAGCCTGTGCCCCATCGACACCCGCTGCATCGACCTGTCGCTGCTGCGCTTGGATGAGGTCGAATGGCTCAACGGCTACCACGCTCAAGTGCTGAAGCGGCTGCGCCCGCTGGTCAGTGGCGAGGCCCTGGCCTGGCTGGAAACACGCACCCAGCCGATCTGAGCCACCAGCCTCAGGACATCACGACCGGGCCGCCCTTGGCCAGCGCACGCTGGTAAGCGGGGCGGGCCACCATGCGGGCCTTGTAGGCGGCCAGCTTGGGGTAGCGGGCCGCATCGGCTCCGCGCGCCATCGCGGCCTCAACCGCGAAGCTCATCTGGAAATCAGCCACCGTGAGGTGTTCGCCAGCAAACCAAGCGTGCGTGGCCAGGTGCTGCTCCATGAAGGCAAACGCGGTGCTCAGGTTGGGGTCGATCAACTTGCTGCGCACCTGCTCACACATCTTGCGCGCAATGGGCCGCACGAAGAAGGGCATGGGTTGCGTGGGGATCGCCAGAAACACCAGCTTCATCACCAACCAAGGCATCAGCGAGCCTTCGGCATAGTGCATCCAGAAACGCGACTGGGCGTATTCGGGCGTGCCTTTGGCAGGCTGCAAATGGGCCAGTTCACCCTGGGCTTGCGCGCCGTGCTGGTCCACCAAGTATTCCAGGATCACGGCGGACTCGGCGATGGCCTGGCCGCCGCCATCGGTGATGACGGGTGACTTGCCCAGCGGGTGCACCGCTTTCAATTCGGGCGGTGCCAGCTTGGTGACACGGTTGCGTTTGTAGATCTTGAGCTCGTAGGGCACGCCCAGCTCTTCAAGCAACCACAGCACGCGCTGCGAACGGGAGGTTTCAAGGTGGTGGACGGTGATCATGGTGTCCAGCATAAACGGTGCCCCACCGCTTGCCCACAGCCTATGCGTTCGGTGCGAGGCATGAAGCACCCGCTTGGTCGGGTGATGCCCCGTTTTCGTCCACCACCAACACGGGGGCAAAGCCACCGCCTGGAGTGCGGAAGTTCGTGGTCTGGCCAGAATACATGCGCGCCGCCAACAACTGCACCTGCCCGTTGTAGACATACGCGCGCACGTCGAACTTCAGGTCTTTCAAATCACCGTCGACCTCTGCCACACGTTGGCTGGGAGGCACCAGGGCCTGGGCCACGAAGTCGCCGGCGAGGATGTCGGACCAGACACCCCGGGTGAGCTTTTCACCTCGGTAGGCGGCCTTGCCAGCGTAGCCCCCCACCGGCTTGAAGAACAGCTGGCGACGTTGAGCCCACAATCCATCGGCCTTGTCGGTGGTCACCAACTGGGTGTGAGGCACGCCCGCGCTCAACAGTGCCCGGTCCTGTGGGGGCACGCCCCAGGCTTGCAGCATGGCGTCGTCACTCAGGGCGATCAAGTTTCGCTTGTCAGCGTACAAGGCATGGGCGCGCGGGTGCGGGGTCACCACCACCGCCTCGGCCTCAAAGGCAGCGCGCAAGGCTTGATGAGGGGCCTCGCTCAGGTAGAAGTCGGTGAGGCGGTTGTAGACCATGTCAACCGCCTTGCCCTGGTGCCACAACCGGCCGTCATGCCACTCAAGCGCGGCCGGATCGGCAATGCTGGCGGTCACGCCGTGCTGCTCGAACAGTTGCCTGAACAGGGTGAACTCCGGCGCCAGATACTGCGCGTCGGGCTGGTCGTCCACGATCACGATGGACAACCAGGGGGCGTCCCCACGCTGCAAGCGCCACTCGGCGGCGAACATGTCAAAGAACAGCTGGTCCAGCGAGGCCCGGCTGAGCTGTTTCAAAGGGAAGGCCCAATCCATGGCCGCACAACAGGCATGCTGGGCATGGGCCAGCGCGGCGTTCAACATGGCGCCGCCCGCGTTGGTGTTGATCTCGATCAGTTGAGGCCCTTGGGGCCCCAGGTGAAAGTCGTAGCCCATGAACACGCCCAAGGGCGCCCGCGCCCGCTGCGCAATGGCTGGCGCCCGACCTAGGGCCTGCGCCTGGTAAGCCGACAGCGCGATGACCCGCTCAATGGCGGTCACGAGCTGGGCAATCCGCTGGTAGACCGCACTGGAGAGGAACACCACCGTGGACGAGAACAGGTGCGGCCGCGTTTGCGCCAGGCTCTCGGCCAAGCCCGCCAGGCTGGGGTCGCGTTCAAGCTGTTGGCGCAGCAGGTCGGGGCTCAAGGTCCGGCAATGGCAAGCCAGGTTCAAAGCCTCGGCCATGTCGGCGCTGGTCGGCAATGAGGTCGTCATGATCAGGCCTGACAAGGGCGAGTGAACGGCACCTGGACCACTTGCACGGTCACGTGGTCGATGTCGAACTGGTCGTGCAATTGCTGAGTCATGTTCTTCAGAAAAACATCGTCCGGGTGACCGGTGGGCATGACCAAGTGCGCGGTCATGGCCACCTCTGAGCTGCCCATGGCCCACACGTGCAGGTCATGCACGCGCTCAATGCCTGGCAGGGATTGAAGGTAGCCTTTCACAGCACCCAGGTCGATGCGATCGGGCACACCATCGAACAACAGGTGCATGGATTGGCGGAACAGGCCCCAGGTGCCCGCCACGATCACCGCGGCAATGGCGAGGCTGACGGCCGGGTCCAGCCAGTTCCAGCCGAACTTCAAGGTCAAGCCCCCCGCGATGACCACGCCCAGCGAGACCAAGGCATCGCCGGCCATGTGCAAAAAGGCCCCGCGGATGTTCAAGTCGTGCGCGCTACCGCGCATGAACAGCAAGGCCGTGGCGGTGTTGACCACAATGCCAATGCCCGCCACCACCATGACGGTGACACCCTGTGTGGGCACGGGCGAACTGAACCGTCCCACGGCCTCCCAGGCGAGTGAGCCCATGGCCACCAGCAGCAACACCGCGTTGGCGAACGCCGCCAGGATGGACGCTCGCTTGAAACCATAGGTGTTGCGCGCACTGGGCTGCAGCTTGCCCGCCAAGGCGCCGCCCCAGGCCAGCACCAGCCCCGCGACATCGCTGAGGTTGTGACCCGCATCGGCCAGCAGGGCCAGGGAATTCACTTTCCAGCCATAGAAGGCTTCGATGGCGACGAAAGCCGCGTTCAGACCGATGCCGATGGCGAAAGCCTGGTTGAAGTTGGCAGGCGCGTGGACGTGCCCGTGGCCATGGTGGTGATCGGCGTGGTCGTGTCCGGCGCTCATGTGGGATGTCCTGATGGCTGGCAAGAGACTAACTGTCAAGTCCCGGCTGGTTATAAACGCGCTTCTTGAATAATTCAGGTTTTT
>NZ_JAQSDR010000032.1 GCF_029946005.1 Aquabacterium sp. | reverse complement strand
TGCGCCAGCGCCACTTGCATGATTTCCTTGGTGATGCCCTGGATCTTGATGTCCATCTGCAGGGCGGTCACGCCACCGGTGGTGCCGGCGACCTTGAAGTCCATGTCACCCAGGTGATCTTCATCGCCCAGGATGTCGGTCAACACGGCGAAGCGGTTGTCTTCCTTGATCAGGCCCATGGCGATGCCTGCCACGTGTGCCTTCATGGGGACGCCAGCGTCCATCATGGCCAGGCAGCCGCCGCAGACCGACGCCATCGACGAGGAGCCATTGGACTCGGTGATTTCGGAGACGACGCGCACGGTGTAGCCGAACTCGTCCTTCGGGGGCAAGACCGGCACCAGGGCGCGCTTGGCCAGGCGGCCGTGGCCGATTTCGCGGCGCTTGGGCGTGCCCACGCGGCCCGTTTCGCCCGTGGCGAAGGGCGGCATGTTGTAGTGGAACAGGAAGGTGTCGCGGAAGTCGCCAGCCAGCGCGTCGATGCGCTGAGCGTCTTGCTCGGTGCCCAGCGTGGCGATCACCAAGGCCTGGGTTTCACCACGGGTGAACAGGGCTGAACCGTGAACGCGGGGCAGCACGCCCGTGCGGATCTCGATGGGGCGCACGGTGCGGGTGTCGCGACCGTCGATGCGGGGCTCGCCAGCCAGGATCTGGCTGCGGACGATCTTGGCTTCGATGTCGAACAGCATGCTGTCGACCTTGACGCCGTCGAACGCGACGCCTTCGGCCGTCAGTGCGGCCTTGACATCAGCGTAGGCAGCGCGTGTGGCTTGCGTGCGGGCTTGCTTGGAGCGGATTTGATACGCGGCGCGCAGCTTCTCGCCAGCGAGACCATCGATTTTGGCGATGAAGTTGTCGTCCTTGGCGGGCGCGGCCCAATCCCAGACGGGCTTGCCGGCGTCACGCACCAGGTCGTGGATGGCGTTGATGGCCACGCGGCCTTGCTCGTGGCCGTAGACGATGCCGCCCAGCATGACTTCTTCGGTCAACTGATCAGCTTCGGACTCGACCATCAGCACGGCGGCGTCGGTGCCCGCCACGATCAGGTCCATCTTGGAATTGGCCAGCTCGGACGGGCCGGGGTTCAGCACGTATTCGCCATTGACATAGCCGACGCGGGCCGCACCGATGGGGCCATTGAAGGGGATGCCGGAGATGGCCAGGGCGGCGCTGGACGCGATCAGGGCGACGATGTCGGCCGAGACGTTGGGGTTCAGCGAAACGACGTGGATGACAATCTGGACTTCGTTGTAGAAGCCTTCGGGGAACAGGGGGCGCAGCGGACGATCGATCAGGCGCGAGGTGAGCGTCTCTAACTCGCTGGGCTTGGCTTCACGCTTGAAAAAGCTGCCAGGGATCTTGCCGGCGGCGTATGTTTTCTCGATGTAGTCGACGGTCAGGGGAAAGAAATCCTGGCCGGGCTTGGGGTTCTTGGCGGCCACGACGGTGGCCAGCACCACGGTGCCCTCAACGTCGGCGAGCACAGCACCGCTGGCTTGACGGGCGATTTCGCCGGTCTCGAGCGTGACGCTGTGGTTGCCCCATTGGAAGGTCTTGGTGACTTTGTTGAACATGCTCATGGGATGGTTCTCCGGTTGAGTGGCACCCCACATGGGGTGCGTTTTTCTTATGCGGCGCCACTGGCGCCGAGGGCCCAAATCACTCTGGCGCGATGCCATTCCATCAGGGCAGCTGGTGCTGCTGGTGCTGCTGGAGCCCTCATGGAATGACAGAGCGTCGCTGGTCGAGTGCCTGGTTTTAAAAAACAAAAAGCCTGTGCTGGAAAAAACCAGACAGGCTTCTTGTCATGGTGCCGATCTTATTGGCAAACTTACTTGCGCAGACCCAGCTTCTGGATCAGGGCGAGGTAACGGTCAGCATCCTTGGCCTTGAGGTAGTCCAACAGCTTGCGGCGGCGACTCACCATGCGCAGCAGGCCGCGGCGACCGTGGTGGTCTTTCTTGTGGGTCTTGAAATGGGGGGTCAGGTCGTTGATGCGTGCGGTGAGCAGGCCCACTTGCACTTCCGGAGATCCGGTGTCGCCCACGCTGCGTGCGTTGGACTTGACGACTTCTGCTCTGCTTTCGAGAGTAATGGTCATGGTGATTTTCTTTCGGTTTCGAATTGAACACTTGCGGCGCCAGGTGAAACCGACCCAGGCCGTGCTATAGATGCCCGCCAAAAAATGGCAAGCCCACGATTATATCGATTTTTGGCAGGGGTGTCAGATCTTTGAAAGATCCCAGCGTGGCTGAACATCGAACACCGCATCGCGGCGCAAAACAGCCGCCCCGGCCTGCAGGCGCATGGCGCCGGCCAAGGCGATCATGGCGCCATTGTCGGTGCACAAATGCATTTCCGGGTAGTGAACCCGAACCCCGCGCCGGGCGCCCGCCTGGTTCAATTGCTCGCGCAGCAGGCGGTTGGCGCCGACCCCACCGGCCACCACGATGCGCTTCAAACCGGTGGTTTTCAGGGCGGCCAGGGATTTCTTGACCAGCACTTCCACGATGGCAGCCTGCGTGGAGGCGGCCAAATCGGCCAGCGGCCCGGCGGGAACATCGGCCAAGGCCTTCGCCAGGGCGATCTCGTCGTCCAGCAGATTCAGTTTTTGCAACTGCGTGCGTACCGAGGTTTTCAGGCCCGCGAACGAAAAATCCAGGTTGCCGCTGTGCAGCATGGGCCTGGGCAGTTCAAACGCCTTGGGATTGCCCAACTCGGCCAGCTTGGACAAATGCGGGCCACCCGGGTAAGGCAGGCCCATGAGCTTGGCCGATTTATCGAAGGCTTCACCCGCCGCGTCGTCCAAGGTCTCGCCCAACAATTCGTAGCGCCCCACCCCGTCCACGCGCATCAACTGGGTGTGGCCACCCGACACGAGCAAGGCGATGAAAGGGAACTCTGGCGGATCGGCCGACAGGAAAGGTGACAACAAGTGCCCTTCCAGGTGGTGAACGCCGATCATGGGCTTGTCCAGTGCCGTGGCCAAGGCGCACGCCACACCCGCGCCCACCAGCAACGCGCCCGCCAGACCAGGCCCACGCGTGTAAGCCACCACATCCACATCGGCCAGCGTGCGATCGCCCTCAAGCATCACCTGGCGCACCAAGGGCACCACGCGGCGGATGTGATCACGCGAGGCCAGCTCGGGCACCACGCCGCCGTAGGCTTGGTGCATGTCGATCTGGCTGTGCAGGGCATGCGACAGCAATTGCACCGGACCTTGCGCCGGGGCGCTCACCAGCGCCACGCCGGTTTCGTCGCAGGAAGACTCGATGCCAAGGATACAAAGGGGGCGTTCAGACATCCCGATAGTTTAGGCGCCCCCCGAATGGCCAAATCGCTGCGGACATTTGCCACGGGTCGGCCACAAGCCCGCCGACGGGCGGCGCGTTTGTTGCATGATCGCGGACATGAATGAAGCCCGCAGCATGCGCCTCGTGATCGTGGCGCCAGAGAACCTCACCGCCGACCCGGAGGCCGATGAATCGGTGCGGGCCGAGGCCGAGCGTTCGCGGATGCTGCGCATTGCCTTGCTCGAGTCAGGCTTCAACATCGTGGCCACATTGCCTGCCGATGTTTTCTTGCCCGAGCGCATTGCCCAGATTCAGCCGGACATGATCGTGGTCGATGCCGAAAGCCAAGGACGCGACATCCTGGAGCACGTGGTGATGGCCACGCGCGGCGAGCGCCGCCCCATCGTGCTTTTTTCAGATGATGAAGACACGACCCATGTACGTGCCGCCATCGCGGCCGGCGTGTCGGCTTATGTGGTGGCGGGCCTGCCGGCCGACAGCATCAAGCCGGTGATCGATGTGGCCATGGCCCGCTTCGAGCACGAAGAAAGCCTGAGGCGTGAACTGGCCGATGTGCGCGGCCAACTGGAAGACCGCAAGGTGGTCGACCGCGCCAAAAGCGTGCTGATGAACCAGCATGGCCTGAGCGAACAAGAAGCCTACACAAGGCTGCGCAAGGCGGCCATGGACAAGGGCCTGAAATTGGCCGAAGTGGCGCAACGCCTGCTGGACGTGACCGACATGCTCGGCTGAGCACCCGCTCAAACAGGCGCGCACCAGTTCAGCGCCAAGCCGCCCCGCATCGGGGCAAGAACCTCAAAAAAAACCTGGCACAGCGCTTGCATTCATCACCTGCAAGCGAAATCAACGGCGATTTCGCCACCCCCACTTGAACACCCAATGAAGGGCTGTTCAAGACACCCGACAAAGGCGTCTACCGAAGAGTTCCCGCGTTCACCGCAGGGCTCATCGGCAGGCGCCTTTTTTGTTTGTTGATAGCCAAGAAAGTTGAAGTGACCATGTCCACACAGGATTTCAAAATGTCCCGTCGCTCCATCCTCAAAACCGCCGCGGCCGCCAGCGCTGTGGGCGTGGTGCCCGGCCTGCAATCAGCCGTGTGGGCCGCAGGCTCCGACAAGCCTGAGCTGGAAGAAGTCAAGATCGGCTTCATTCCCCTGACCGACTGCGCCTCCGTGGTGATGGCTTCGGTGCTGGGCTTCGACAAGAAGTACGGCGTCAAGATCATCCCCAGCAAGGAAGCATCGTGGGCCGGCGTGCGCGACAAGCTGGTAAACGGTGACCTGCACATGGCGCATGCGCTGTATGGCTTGATCTACGGCGTGCACCTGGGCGTGGGTGGCCCCAAGAAAGACATGGCCGTGTTGATGACGCTCAACAACAATGGCCAAGCCATCACGCTGTCCAAGAAGCTGGCCGACGCTGGCGCAGTGGACGGCGCTTCGCTGGCGAAAGTCATGCAAAAAGACAAGCGCGAGTACACCTTCGCGCAGACCTTCCCCACGGGCACGCACGCCATGTGGCTGTACTACTGGTTGGCCACGTATGGCATCAACCCGATGAAGGACGCCAAGGTCATCACGGTGCCGCCTCCGCAAATGGTGGCGAACATGCGCGTGGGCAACATGGACGGCTACTGCGTGGGCGAGCCCTGGGGCCACCGCGCCATCATGGACGGCATCGGCATCACCGCCGTCACCACGCAGGACATCTGGAAGGACCACCCCGAGAAGGTGCTGGGCACCACGGGCGACTTCGTCAAGAAATACCCCAACACCGCCCGCGCCGTGATGATGGCCATCCTGGAAGCCAGCCAGTGGATCGACGCCGGCCTGCAGAACAAGCTGAAGATGGCCGACACAATCGCCGCCAAGTCGTATGTGAACACCAGCGCCGATGCGATCAACCAGCGCATCCTGGGCCGCTACCAGAACGGCCTGGGCAAGACCTGGGACGACCCCAACCACATGAAGTTCTTCAACGACGGGAAGGTCAACTTCCCGTACCTGAGCGATGGCATGTGGTTCCTGACGCAGCACAAGCGTTGGGGCTTGCTCAAGGACCACCCCGACTACCTGGCCGTGGCCAAGCAGATCAACCAGATCGACTTGTACAAGCAGGCAGCGAGCGGTTTGAAGATGAGCGTGCCCAAGGACGTCATGCGCACCAGCAAGCTGATCGATGGCACCGTGTGGGACGGTACGAATCCTGCGAAGTACGCCGACAGTTTCAAGATCAAAGCCTAAGTCAGGTCAGCAAAGGAGTCCACCATGGTCAGTGCCGTGTTTCACAGTCCCCTCGATGCCAGCGAGGCCCTCAAGGCTTCGAAGGCAGCCGCCGCTTCTTCAGGGTCCACACCAGCGGCCACACCGAAGGCTCCCGCCAATATCGCTGCCCTGCCCTTTGACTGGTCAGGGTTGCTGATGAAGGTGGTGCCGCCCCTGTTCGGTGCGGGCCTGCTGATCGGCATCTGGGCTTTGCTGACCATGAACAGCACCACCTTCCCGACGCCCGCGGCCACGTGGACGGAGGCCGTGAAGCTGTTCTCGGACCCTTTCTACCAAAACGGCCCCAATGACCAGGGCCTGGGCTGGAACATCTGGTACTCGCTGAAACGGGTAGCGCTGGGCTTTGGCCTGGCGGCGCTGGTCGGCATCCCGATGGGCTTCATCATCGGGCGCTTCACCTTCGTCAGCAACATGCTGAACCCGATCATCAGCCTGCTGCGCCCGGTGTCGCCTCTGGCTTGGCTGCCGATTGGTCTGATGGTGTTCAAGTCGGCCGACCCGGCCGCCATCTGGACCATCTTCATCTGCTCTATCTGGCCCATGATCATCAACACCGCTGTGGGCGTGCAACGTGTGCCCGAGGACTACCTGAACGTGGCCAAGGTGCTGAACCTGAGCGAGTGGAAGATCGTCACCAAGATCCTGTTCCCCTCGGTGCTGCCGTACATGCTGACCGGCGTGCGCCTGTCGGTGGGCACGGCCTGGTTGGTGATCGTGGCCGCTGAAATGCTGACCGGCGGCGTGGGCATCGGCTTCTGGGTCTGGGACGAGTGGAACAACCTCAACGTGGCCCACATCATCATCGCGATCTTCGTCATCGGCATCGTTGGCTTGCTGCTTGAACAGCTGCTGATGCTGGTCGCCAAGCGCTTCAGCTACGAATAACCCGACCCCCTTCAGGAGCCCCAACATGAGTCAATTCATCGACATCCACGGCGCCGAAATGGTGTTCCACACCAAAAAAGGGCATTTCCACGCCTTGCGCGACATCAACCTGGGCATCGACAAAGGCGAATTCGTGACCCTGATCGGTCACTCGGGCTGCGGCAAGTCCACCTTGCTGAACCTGATCGCCGGGCTGATCCGGCCCACCGAAGGCGCCTTGGTCTGCGACAACAAGGAGATCAATGCACCCGGGCCGGAACGTGGCGTGGTGTTCCAGAACCATTCGCTGCTGCCCTGGCTGACCTGCTTTCAGAACGTCTACCTGGCGGTGGAGCGTGTGTTTGGTGCCAAGGAGACCAAGGACCAGCTCAAAAAGCGCACGATCGATGCACTGGAGCTGGTGGGGATGGGCCACGCCATTGCCAAGCGCCCGCAAGAGATCTCGGGTGGCATGAAGCAACGTGTGGGCATTGCCCGTGCACTGGCCATGGAACCCAAGGTTTTGTTGATGGACGAGCCCTTTGGCGCGCTGGATGCCCTGACCCGCGCCCACCTGCAAGACGAGTTGCTGAAGATCGTGGCCCGCACCAAGAGCACCGTGGTGATGGTGACCCACGATGTGGACGAGGCCGTGCTGCTGTCGGACCGCATCGTGATGATGACCAACGGCCCGGCCGCCACCATCGGCGAGATCCTGACCGTGCCTCTGGCCCACCCGCGCAACCGCGTGCAACTGGCCGAAGACCCGACCTACGTGCACTGTCGCAAGGAAGTGCTGGACTTTCTGTACACCCGCCACGGCGTGGCCGACCGGAAAGCCGCCTGAATCTGGCATGGCCCTTGCGTACAGGATTTGTGATCGCCTGATTCGCCAGAGCCAGGTGGTCTTCCTCAGCGGGGGTCCGTGGGTCCGCGAAAACCTACCGGCCTCTTCACGCCTTCCGATCTTTGGGTCGGAAGGCGTCTTTTTTGGCCGCGACCCAGATCAGGGCGCCTGCCACGACCATGGGCACGCACAGCCACTGACCCATGCTCATGTTCAGTGCCAGCAAACCCAGGAAGTTGTCGGGCTCACGGAAGTATTCGGCCACGAAGCGGAACACGCCATAGCCCATCAGGAACATGCCCGAAACAGCACCGAGTTGGCGAGGTTTGCGGCCATAGAACCAAAGCAGGGCAAACAGGGCCAGCCCTTCCAGACCGAACTGGTAAAGCTGCGACGGATGCCGGGGCTCCATGCTGCCCGAGTCCGGAAAAATCATGGCCCAAGGCAGCGAGGGATCGGCGAAACGGCCCCACAACTCGCCATTGATGAAGTTGCCGATGCGGCCGGCGGCGAGACCCACCGGCACGCAAGGCGCCACCAGGTCGGCCACTTCGAAGAAGGCCCGACCATTCCGCTTGGCATACAGCCACATCGCCGCAATCACACCGAGCAGGCCGCCATGGAAGGCCATGCCGCCTTGCCAGACGGCCAGGATCTCGGCCGGGTGACTCAGGTAGTAACCGGGCTTGTAGAAAAACACATAGCCCAACCGCCCGCCCAGCACCACACCCAGCACACCAAAAAACAGCAGATCTTCCACCTGCTGGCGGTTCCAGCCGGCCTGCGCAAACGGCGCGCGCTTGGCCCGCCAGGTGGCCAGCAGGTAGAACAAGGTGAAGGCCGCCAGGTAGGTCAGGCCGTACCAGTGGATTTTCAAAGGCCCCAGTGCGAGGGCGATGGGGTCAATGTGCGGATGAACGAGCATGTGGGGGTCAGACAAGCCAATGACGTGGTCGAAGAGAAGCCGGGGCGAACGATAACCGATGCAAGGGCCATTGATAGGATGTGGTCATGAACCCAAGCACCCTGCAAATCGTGGCGACAGCCCTGGTCGACATCGCGAAATGTCCATGACCACCCTCTTACCCTGCGCTCAATGCAAGTCCCCATCATGGCCACAGAAGACCACCCCATCCCCGATGCACTGAGGGCCGAATTGTCAGACTGGCGCCGTTGGGTGTCGCGCGTGGTCGTGCTGAGTTTTGCCGCCCTCGCAGGCCTGAGCGTGGTGCTCATGACCCGTTTGAGCGAGCATGCCCTGGAGGTGTTCTTCAAGGTGCAGCAACAGTGGTTCTGGGCACCTTTGCTGTGGACCCCACTGTGCACCGTCGCCGTGGTCTGGTGCACACGTCGGTGGTTCCCAGGGGCGGCCGGCTCCGGCATTCCGCAAGTGATGGCGGCGCTGGACCCCGACACCCCACCAGCACAGCGCAGCCAACTGGTGTCCCTGAGGCTGGCGCTGGGCAAGATTGGCTTGACCTCGGCGGGTTTGATGGCTGGGCTGTCCACCGGGCGCGAGGGGCCGTCGGTCCAGGTGGCAGCGGGCGTGATGCACCATGCCCGCCGCTGGCTGCCGGATGGTTCGGGCGTGAAGAACCACGAGCTGCTGGTGGCGGGTGGCGCCGCCGGGATCGCCGCCGCTTTCAACACCCCGCTGGGGGGAGTGATGTTTGCCATCGAGGAGCTGTCTCGCCACCCCGAGCAACGCCGCAGCGGCTTGTTGGTCGCCGCCATCGTGCTGGCGGGCTTGATCGCCGTGTCCATCGATGGCAACGGCACCTACTTTGGCGTGATCAAGGTGCAGGCGCTGAGCTGGGCCCTGCTGTTGCCCGGCTTGCTGGTCGCCCTGTCGGCGGGCCTGCTGGGGGGCTTATTTTCGCGGCTGGTGATTCAGTCCTTCAGCGGCAACGCGGGCCGTTTCAGCCTTTGGCGCCGGGAGTACCCCTTGCGGTTCGCGGCAGGATGTGGCTTTGCCGTGGCCGCGATTGGCGTGGCCACCGGCGGACTCACCTTTGGCAGCGGCTACGACACCACCAAACAACTGCTGGAAGGCAAGGACACCACGCCCGGGCTGTATGTCGCGCTGCGCTTCCTGGCCACGTGGCTGTCCACCTGGAGTGGCGTACCGGGCGGCATATTTGCGCCCTGCTTGACGATCGGCGCGGGCATTGGCAGCGACATCGCCAACCTGACCGGCCACCCCTCGCAAGCGGCCTTGATCGCCCTGGGCATGGCCGGGTTCCTGGCCGCCGTCACGCAGGCTCCGATCACGGCATTCATCATCGTCATGGAAATGGTGGATGGGCACAGCATGGTGCTCAGCCTGATGGCTTGCGCCCTGACGGCCAGTGGCGTGGCCCGCCTGCTCAGCCCGCCTCTGTATGGCGCGCTGACTGCCAACTACAAAGCCAGTCCACCCACCCAAACGCCCCCGCCCGCGCCTGACCCCGAACGCTGAGCGACAATGCTGTTTTCGCCTCCAGCACCTTGTCGGCCGTTCTCGGCGCGGGTAAGGTGACTGGTCGTTTGCCCCACAGCACCACCCTATAAGCAGATCCGCCATGAGCCTGAACCGCCGCTCGAAGAACATCACCGAAGGCGTCGCCCGCGCGCCCAACCGCTCCATGTACTACGGCATGGGCTACAAAGAAGGCGACTTCGTCAAGCCCATGATTGGCGTGGCCAATGGCCATTCCACCATCACGCCCTGCAATTCCGGGCTGCAAAAGTTGGCCGACGCCGCCGTTGAAGGCATCAAGGAGGCCGGCGGCAACGCCCAGGTCTTCGGCACGCCGACGATTTCGGACGGCATGGCCATGGGCACCGAGGGGATGAAGTACTCCCTGGTGTCGCGCGAGGTCATCTCGGACTGCGTGGAAACCTGCGTGGGCGGCCAGTGGATGGACGGCGTGATCGTCATCGGCGGCTGCGACAAGAACATGCCCGGCGGCCTGATGGGCATGCTGCGCGCCAATGTGCCCGCCATCTACGTGTACGGCGGCACCATCATGCCCGGCCACTACAAGGGCAAGGACCTGAACATCGTCAGCGTGTTCGAGGCCGTGGGCCAGTTCACCGCAGGCAACATGTCCGAAGAAGACTTCTGCCAGATCGAGAAGCGCGCCATCCCTGGCACCGGCTCCTGCGGCGGCATGTACACGGCCAACACCATGAGCTCGGCCTTCGAGGCCCTGGGCATCAGCCTGCCCTACAGCAGCACGATGGCCAACATCGAAGACGAAAAAACCGTCAACACCAAGGAAAGCGCCCGCGTGCTGGTCGAGGCCATCCGCCAGGACATCAAGCCGCGCGACATCGTCACCAAGAAGGCGATTGAAAACGCCGTGGCCGTGATCATGGCCACCGGTGGCTCGACCAACGCCGTGCTGCACTTCCTGGCCATCGCCCACGCCGCCGAAGTTGACTGGACCATCGACGACTTCGAACGCATGCGCAAAAAAGTGCCCGTGCTGTGCGACCTCAAGCCCAGCGGCGAATACCTGGCCATCGACCTGCACCGCGCAGGCGGCATCCCGCAAGTCATGAAGATCTTGCTGAACGCAGGCCTGCTGCACGGCGACGCGCTGACCATCACCGGCCAGACCATGGCCGAAGTGCTGGCCCATGTGCCGGACGAGCCAAGGGCCGACCAGAAGGTGATCCATTCGATCGAACACGCGATTTACGCCGAAGGCCACTTGGCGATCCTGAAAGGCAATCTGGCGCCCGAAGGTTGCGTGGCCAAGATCACCGGCCTGAAGAACCCCGTGATGACGGGCCCGGCCCGCGTGTTTGACGACGAACAATCCGGCCTGGCCGCCATCATGGCCAAGCAAATCAAGGCGGGCGACGTGATGGTGCTGCGCTACCTGGGCCCCAAGGGTGGCCCGGGCATGCCTGAAATGCTGGCGCCCACGGGCGCGCTGATCGGCCAAGGCCTGGGCGAAAGCGTGGGCCTGATCACCGACGGCCGCTTCTCCGGGGGCACCTGGGGCATGGTGGTGGGCCACGTGGCGCCTGAAGCGGCTGCGGGTGGCTTGATCGCCCTGATTCAGGAAGGCGACTCCATCACCATCGATTCGCACCAGTTGCTGCTGCAACTGAATGTGGACGACGCTGAAATCGCACGCCGCCGCGCGCTGTGGAAGGCCCCCGCCCCACGTTACACCCGTGGCGTGCTGGCCAAGTTCGCCCACAACGCGTCCAGCGCCAGCACTGGCGCTGTGCTCGACAAATTTGAATGAAACACCGCGCCTGAATGCTCAAAGCCACCGCGAGGTGGCTTTTTTAATTGGTCGAAAGGGCATCCAGCCTGGGTCAGCGCTTTTTCTTCTTTGGCCCCAAGCCCAGGGATTCCAGGCTTTTCTGGCGCCGAGCATCACGCCTGGCATCGTCCTTGTCCATGGCTTTGCGCTTGGTCATGCCCGAGGCGTCTGCCCAGGCCCACCAGACGGCGGCCAGCGCGAAAGGCAGCAACATGGCCCACCAACGATCAGCCCAGGTCCATTCGCCAATGGGCCCAATGCCTGCAAAATTCATCAGCAGCATGGCCACGCCGATCACGATAAACCACATGCAAAGCCCCTTTAAAAAATAGTCCCGCCGCGGTCAACCGAAACCAGGCCTGTCCGCGTTACTAGAATACTGCTTAGACTTTACTTCACAGATTGCCCGAGGACCCTCCATGAAATTGCTACCTTCGTTGCTGGCTGGCACCGCTTTCGCCGTGGCCGCCTTGTCGCCCGCCCTGGCGAACCAGGAACTGGCCCAGAAAAAAGCCTGCATGGCCTGCCATGGCATGGACAAGAAGATCGTCGGCCCGGGCTACCTGGAAGTGGCGAAAAAGTACAAAGGCCAGAAAGACGCTGAAGCCAAGCTGGTACAAAAGGTGCTCAAGGGCGGTGGCGGCGTGTGGGGCACGATGGCCATGCCCGCCAATGCGCAAGTCAGTGAAGCTGAAGCCAAGCAATTGGTGAAGTGGATCCTGTCGCTCAAGTAAGACCGTCATCGGCGCTCCGCGCCCAGAAAAAAAGCCCCGCATGGCGACCATGCGGGGCTTTTTGCTGGCGTGTGACCGCCAGCCGGACCTTCAACATCAATCGTTGGCGTAGATGTCCACGTCTTTCGTCTCGCGCACAAACAGCAGGCCAATCACGAAGGTGGCACTGGCAATGATGACGGGGTACCACAGGCCGTTGTAGATGTTGCCCGTCTGCGCCACGATCGCAAAGGCGGTGGTGGGCAGCAAGCCGCCAAACCAACCATTGCCGATGTGGTACGGCAAGCTCATCGAGGTGTAGCGGATGCGCGTGGGGAACATCTCGACCAGCATGGCGGCGATTGGGCCGTAAACCATGGTCACGTAGATCACCAGCAAGCTCAGGATGGCCACGATCAAAGGCTTGTTCATCCTCTCGGGATCGGCCTTGGGTGGATAGCCCGCCGTCTTGAGCGCCCCGCCCACCGCCTTCTTGAACTGACCATCGATCACCTTGACTGCTGCGGCCTTGGGATCCTTGTCAAACGCGGCCAAGGCAGCACCAGACTCCTTGGCGTCCTTTTCGGCGGCCTTGAGCTTGTCTTCAGCTTCCTTGTCCATGGCCCCCATGGCCTTCAGATCCTCCAGCTTTTTGGCTGCGGCGTCCTTGCCTTTGATCGCCGCTTCCTTGGCCGCAGCGATGTCAGCCTCGGCCAGCTCGCCAGGGCTGTACACATTGATGAGCGTTTCGCCCACCTTGATCACGGCCGGGGTGCCAGCGGGTGCGTCCAAGTTCTCGTAGTTCACCGAGTTGTTCGCCAGATACTGCTTGGCGATGTCGCAGGAACTGGTGAACTTGGCGGTGCCCGTCGGGTTGAACTGGAACGAGCACTCCTTGGGATCCGCCGTCACCGTCACTGGCGCAGTGGCTTGGGCGTGGGCCAACGCAGGGTTAGCGGCTTCGGTCAAAGCCTTGAACAAGGGGAAGTAAGTCAAGGCCGCGACGAGGCAACCTGCCAGGATGATGGGCTTGCGGCCAATCTTGTCAGACAGCGTACCGAACACGACGAAGAACGGCGTGCCGATCAGCAGCGCGATCGCGATCATGATGTTGGCCGTGGCCCCATCGACCTTCAGCGCCTGGGTCAGGAAGAACAAGGCATAGAACTGCCCGGTGTACCAGACCACCGCCTGACCAGCGACCAATCCAAACAGCGCCAGGATCACGATCTTGAGGTTGCCCCACTGGCCGAAGGATTCCGACAAAGGCGCCTTGGACGTCTTGCCTTCGGCCTTCATTTTCTGGAAAGCCGGGCTTTCGTTCATGCTCATGCGAATCCACACGCTGACACCCAGCAAGGCCAGGGACACCAGGAAGGGAATGCGCCAAGCCCACTCGCCAAAGGCTTCTTCACCGAAGAAGGTGCGCGTGCCCAGGATCACCAGCAACGACAGGAACAAGCCCATCGTGGCCGTCGTCTGAATCCAGGCGGTGTAGGCACCACGCCTGCCGTGAGGCGCGTGTTCGGCCACGTAGGTGGCCGCGCCACCGTATTCACCGCCCAGTGCCAAGCCTTGCAAGAGTCGCAAGACGATCAGGATGATGGGCGCTGCCACGCCGATCGAGGCGTAGTTGGGCAAGATGCCCACGATGAACGTGGACATGCCCATCAACAGAATGGTGACCAGGAAAGTGTATTTGCGCCCGATCATGTCGCCCAAGCGCCCGAAGACCAAGGCGCCGAACGGCCGCACGATGAAGCCGGCGGCAAAGGCCAGCAGCGCGAAAATGAAACCGGACGTGGGGTCCAGGCCCGCGAAGAACTGCTTGGCGATGATGGCCGCCAAAGAGCCGTAAAGGTAGAAGTCGTACCACTCGAAGACGGTGCCCAGACTTGAGGCAAAGATGACTTTTCTTTCCTCCTTGGTCATGGGGGCGGTGGACGCCACTGCGCTTGAAGCCATGGTTTATCTCCTCATCCTTGGAAAATCTAAGCTCTCGTGAGCTATGCACCCCCCAATCTAGGGGGTACGTTTCGATTTGTAATAAGGGGGAATGCTAGTACCGGCTTTTATTTGTGCAAAACAACACAGTTCAAAGCCGCGTCACCCTGAGGGCAACCCCAAGGTCAATTGGTTTCGGCCAATTGATCGAGGATGGCGGGGTTCTCCAGGGTGCTGGTGTCCTGGGTCACTTTTTCACCCTTGGCCACGACCCGCAACAAGCGCCGCATGATCTTGCCGGAGCGCGTCTTGGGCAGGTTGTCGCCAAAACGGATGTCCTTGGGCTTGGCGATGGCACCAATCTGCTGAGCCACATGGCTGCGCAACTCGTTGGCGATTTGCTTGGCCTCTTCGCCGGTGGGTCGCGTGCGCTTGAGGACCACGAAGGCGCAGATGGCCTCGCCAGTGAGGTCATCAGGACGCCCCACCACAGCGGCTTCGGCCACCAGGGGATGGGAGACCAACGCGGATTCGATTTCCATGGTGCCCATGCGGTGGCCTGAGACGTTCAGCACGTCATCGATGCGGCCGGTGATGGTGAAGTAACCGGTGTCAACATCGCGGATGGCACCGTCGCCGGCCAGGTAGAGCTCGCCACCAAATTCAGGCGGGAAATAGCTGCTCTTGAAGCGCTCCGGGTCGCCCCAGATGGTGCGGATCATGGACGGCCAAGGTTTGCGCACCACCAGCACACCGCCCTGCCCCCATGGCACTTCCTTGCCGGTTTCGTCCACCACGGCCGCGTCGATGCCGGGGAAAGGCAGGCTGCAAGAACCTGGCGTGAGCGCATGGGCACCGGGCAAGGGCGTGATCATGTGGCCACCGGTTTCCGTCTGCCAGAAGGTGTCGACGATGGGGCAACGGCCACCACCGATCTCGCGGTGGTACCACTCCCAGGCGGCGGGGTTGATGGGCTCGCCCACCGATCCGAGCAGGCGCAGGCTGCTCAGATCGAAGTTGCGCGGGTGCACGGCAGGCGTGGTCTCTGCCGCCTTGATGAGGGCTCTGATGGCCGTGGGCGCGGTGTAAAACACGCTGACCTTGTGCGCTTCGATCATGCGCCAGAAACGCGCGGCATCCGGGTAGGTGGGCACGCCTTCGAAGACCACTTGCGTGGCAGCAATGGCCAAGGGGCCGTAGGTGACATAGGTATGGCCGGTGACCCAACCAATGTCGGCTGTGCACCAGAAGACGTCTTCGGGCTTGATGTCGAAGGTCCATTTGGTGGTCAGTGCCGCGTGCAGCAGGTAGCCACCGCTGGCGTGCTGCACGCCCTTGGGTTTGCCGGTGGAGCCGGAGGTGTAGAGCAAAAACAAGGGATGCTCGGCGCCAACCCATTCTGGCTCGCAGGTGCTGAGCTGCGCGGCCACGGCTTCGTGCAACCACAGGTCGCGCCCCGCCTGGAACGCCACATGGCCGCCGGTGCGTTGGTAGACAATGACCTGGCGGACGCTGCCCGTGCCTTCCATGCCCAAGGCTTCGTCAACGATGGCCTTGAGCGGCAGGCTCTTGCCACCGCGCATTTGCTCGTCGGCCGTGATGACCAGGACCGCGCCCGCGCCTTCAATGCGGTCGCGCAAGCTTTGGGCTGAGAAGCCGCCAAACACCACTGAGTGCGTGGCGCCGATGCGTGCGCAGGCCTGCATGGCCACCACACCCTCGACTGACATGGGCAGGTAGATGACGACGCGGTCGCCCTTCTGGACGCCTTGCGCTTTCAGCACATTCGCCAGGCGGCAGACGCGCTCCAGCAACTCGCTGTAGGTAACGCGGGCCACCTTGCCATCGTCGGATTCAAAAATGATGGCGACCTTGTCGCCCAAACCAGCCTCAACGTGGCGGTCCAGGCAGTTGTAGGACACGTTCAGCAGGCCATCGTCAAACCACTTGTAGAAAGGCGCCTGGCTGTCGTCCAGCGCCTGGGTGAAAGGTTTTTTCCAGGAGAGGAACTCTCGGGCCAATCGGGCCCAATAGCCGGCATGGTCGGCATTCGCCTCTGCGCACAGCTGGTCATAGGCCTCGCGGCTGCCGATGTGCGCTCCCTGGGCAAAGGCCGACGGCACTGGGTAGTGGCTGGGGGTGGTGGAGGTGTTGTCAGCTGCTGTTGTCATGGCATGGCTCCGAGGTGTCCACATGTGTACGTGGAGACCTTACCAGAACAAAACCCTGTGCGGACCTCTAGAATTCGGCCCTTCGGACTATCCCCTAAGGCCCCCATGAGTCAGTCGCCAGAACAAAACAGAATGCGCCATCTTCCCAACTGGATATTTGCCAGTCGCTGGCTGCAATTGCCGCTGTACCTGGGTTTGATTCTGGCGCAAGGTGTGTATGTGGTGCACTTCTGGGTGGAGCTGGTGCATCTGGTGCAGGCTGCTTTTGGCAACCAGGAGGCCCTGCAGATCATCTTTGCCGCCACCGGCCAGCAAGCGAGCGCCGCGCCCACTCACCTGACCGAAACCACCATCATGCTGGTGGTGCTGGGCCTGATCGACGTGGTGATGATCTCCAATCTGCTGATCATGGTGATCATCGGCGGGTATGAGACCTTCGTGTCGCGCATGAACCTTGAAAACCACCCCGACCAGCCAGAGTGGCTGAGCCATGTAAATGCCTCGGTGCTGAAGGTGAAACTGGCCACGGCGATCATCGGGATTTCATCGATCCACCTGCTCAAGACCTTCATCAATGCCGAGAACTATTCGGAAAAGGTGCTGATCTCGCAAACCGTGATTCACATCGTATTTTTGTTGTCAGCGCTGGCCATTGCCTTGACAGACAAACTGCTCCATCCCGCAGTGGTGGCCGGGCCCACCCCTCGTCATTGACTGGGTAAGTTGAACGCGGCGGGCTGGACGTGGCGGAGGCATCGCGCGGACAAGTCCGAGGCAAGCCTCAGTTCGGCTCGGGTGGACGTGGACTGGCTGGCGTCACGGGGGGCACTGCGTCTTTTTCAGCCTCGACAGGATCATGCCCCGCCTGGGAGGCCACCCGCAAATGCAATGCAGCCTTGGCCAGCAGGTTGGCCGACACGGGCGCCGTGACGAACACGAAGAACGTGATCAGCACTTCCGGCATGCCGCCGTTTCCACGGGCCAAGCTGTCCAGCAGGCTGGCGACGAGAACACCACCCAAGCCCAGCGTGGACGCCTTGGTGGGCGCATGCAGGCGCATGAAGAAGTCTTTGAAGCGAACCAGCCCGAGTGCGCCCACCAGCAGGAAGGCGGCCCCCACCAGCAGCATCAGGGCCACCGCGAGTTCGGCGATCATGGGCAGGTGGTTCATTCGATCACGTCGCCTCGGGTGATGAAGCGCGCCAGCGCCACGGTGGAGACAAAGCCCAGCATGGCCACGATCAGGGCGGCCTCGAACAGCACATTGCTGCGCCAGCACATGCCCAGCACGATCACCAGGGCCACCACGTTGACGTACAGCGTATCGAGGGCAAGCACGCGGTCAGGCGCATCAGGCCCCCGCCACAACCGCCAGGCGCACAACAACATGGACAAGGTGACCGCCCCAAGCGCCACTGCCAACGCAAATTCCATGATCATCCGAAGATCTCCATCAGAGGTTGCTGGTAGCGCTGATCCATGTCATGCGCCAGAGCCTGCGGGTCATGGCAGTCCAGCGCATGCACCCAGATCAGCGCGCGCTCCTCGTCCACGATGGCAGACACGGTGCCCGGGGTCATGGTGATGATGGACGCCAACAAGGCCTGGGCCGTGGGCGCGGTGAGTCGCAGCGGCAGGCAAACCCAGGCGGGGTGGGGCTCACGGCGAACATCGATCACCAGCCGCGCCACCGTGAAGTTGGAGACGATGATGTCCCAAACCACCGTGAGCGCCAGACGCCCGGCCGCCCCACCGATCCGGGCATGGGTGGCGGCCCCCAGGAATCCCGCCAACGCCCAGGGCAAGACCACCCCGATCAACGCCGCCATCAACAGGTGGGCGGGCGCGAGCGACTGCTGCAGCAAAAGCCAGCACGCGGACAGGGTGGCCGAAAGCACCGGGCGCCGGAGCCCAGGCCAACCGGTCTTGATCGGGCTCATGGTCGGTCCTCCGGCCTGATGGCTGCGGGCATGCGGTAGGGCCGCGTGGTGCGCAAGACCTCGCCGGTGCGCGGATCGGTGCCGAGCACAGCGTGACCATAAGCTTGCCGGTCTTGCAATTGGCGCGCGGCAGCATCGGTGAAGTGCTTGAGAGGGGCGGCAAAGACGCTCATGAGCACCCCCATCACCAGCAGCGACAAGGTGGCAATGATCAGCTCGGCACTCGCCCCCGATGACGAGGAAGGCAAGTCCGGCCGGACGTTCCAGAACAAGAGGCTGCCCGCGCGCGCCAGCGCCACCAGCGAGATGAACCCCACGATCAGCACCACCGACCACACCCACGCCTGCGCGATGCTACCTTGCGAGGCCATCAACACCATGAGCTTGCCCAAGAAACCCGGTAAAGGCGGCAAGCCGGCCATCGAGGCTGCCGCGAGCAACAGCATCAGGCCCAGCCGCACGGGTTGTGCCACCGGGCTGGCGGGCGCCAGTCGATCCCCGACGTCGCCCCGCTGGGCTGACACCAGTTCGACCAGCAGAAACAGGCCGGCCACCGCCAAAGTGCTGTGGGCCATGTAATAAAAAGCCGCCGACCAGGCCGCCACGCTGAACAAGCCCACGGCGGTCAGGATGGTACCCACAGAGGCCACGGTGAGCCAGGCCACCAAGGTGGGAAGCGTGCGCGCGGCCAGGGCGCCCAGCGCCCCCAGCACGCTGGTCCCCATCGCCAAGGGCAGCAACCAGGGTGCCACCACCATGGCGGATTCGCCGCCCCCGTCGCCAAAGACCACGCCATGCACCCGCACGATGGCATAGACGCCCACCTTGGTCATGATCGCGAACAGGGCCGCGACCGGCGCGCTGGCGGCCGCGTAGGTGGCGGGCAGCCACAGGGACAAAGGCAGCAGGGCGGCCTTGAAACCGAACACCACCAGCAAGATGAGCGCCGCGCTTTGAGCCAACACCGCTTCGGCCCCAGTGATCTGGGGAACGCGCAAAGCCAGGTCCGCCATGTTCAGGGTGCCGGTGACGCCGTACAGCAGGGACACCCCTATCAGGAACAGGGCCGAAGCCAACAGGTTCAGCACCACGTACTGCACGCCGACGCGAAAGCGCTCCTTGCCCTGGCCATGCACCAGCAGCACATAAGAGGCGATCAACAATATTTCGAAGAAGACGAAGAGGTTGAACAGGTCGCCTGTGACGAAGGCGCCGCACAAGCCCATCACCTGGAACTGGAAGAGGGCGTGGAAGTAGCGCCCATGGGCATCCCAACCACCGGTGGCGTACCACAGGACCGGCAAGGCCACCGCCTGGGTCAGGACCAGCATCAGCGCCGACAAACGGTCCACCACCAGCACGATGCCGAAGGGGGCGGGCCACTCTCCCAAGCGATAGACGTGAAGCACGCCGGCATCGGTGCGCTGAAACAACCACAGGGCCAGCAACAGCCCCAGTGAAAGCGAGGTCAGGCTGAGCCGACGCGCCCACGTCAACCTCACGTGGCCATGCGCTTCGCCGCCGTCATCGCCCAGCAGCAGCAAGGCCATGGCGCTGAACGCTGGCAGCAAAACTGGCAACACCGGCAAGTGGGCCAGCAGGAACAAACCCAGCGGGCCAGACTGGAAGGTGTCCAACCAGGCGGCCATCATGGTGCAGCCCCATCAGGGCCATCCGGGCGACCATCCACGTGGTCGGTGCCGGATTCATGGCGGCTGCGCAGGGCCATTTCAATGATGAAGCCCGTGGTGGCGAAGCCGATCACGATGGCCGTGAGCACCAGTGCCTGCGGCAAGGGATCGGCCACGCGAGGCAGCCCGACGACGGCCGGCGCGTTCCACCACAGGCGCCCCATGGCGAAAATGAACACGTTGACCGCGTAGCCGACCAATGACAGACCCAGAACCACCGGAAAAGTGCGGCCGCGCAGCATCAGGTAGATGCCGCAGGCCGTGACCCACCCCACCCCACTGGCCACCAAAAATTCAAGACTCAGACTCATGCGTGACCTTTGCGCGCCAGGCGAGGCGAGCCTGATTCCTTGCTGGCGTTGCCCAGCACCGACAACATCAGCATGGTGGCGCCCACCACCGTGATATAGACCCCGAGGTCGAACAAAGCGGCACTGGCCAGGGGCACTTCGCCCAGCACGGCCACGTGCGGGTGCCCATGGGCACTGCTGAGGAAAGGTCGCCCAAACAAAAACGCGCCGACACCGGTGCCCCCCGCGATCAGCAAGCCGCCACCGATCCAGCGGGTGAAACGCCGCCCCTGCGCGCCATGCAAGAGGGCCTCGGCCTGGCTTTGGCCCAGGGCCATGTACTGCAGCACCAAGGCAATGGCCGTGATCAGGCCCGCGATGAAGCCGCCGCCGGGCAGGTTGTGTCCGCGCCAGTAGATGTAGGCCGACACCACCAGGGCCAGCAACAAAATCATCCGGGAGGCCACGCGCAGCAACAAAGGCGGCGCCGCGAAGGCCCAGGCACGCCCCGCTTCGTCCTGGCGCGCACGCCGGGTCTTGAAGCCATCGAGCAGCGCCAACACCCCCACCGCCGCGATGCCCAGCACGGTGATCTCGCCAAAGGTGTCATAGCCCCGGAAATCCACCAGGATCACGTTGACCACGTTGGCGCCCCCGCCACCGGGAAGGGCCTGATCCAGGAAGTACCAGGCGATGGAATCATGGTCACGGGTGAGCACCAACCAGCACAACCAGGCCACGCCGAAACCAGCCAGGCCGGCCAGCGCCGCGTCGCGGCCACGCCGACCCGCCGACGACTCGCGGGGGGTTCGTGCAGGCAGCAATGCCAGCCCCATCAGCAGCAGCACGGTGGACACCACTTCGACCGCCAATTGCGTCAAAGCCAGGTCGGGGGCGGACAGGGCAATGAAGACCAGCGCCGTGACCATGCCAACCACGCCCGTGAGGATCACCGCCTTGAAACGATCATGATGCCCTGTTACCAACAGGCCACCACCGAGTAACACCAAGAGCCACACTGTGACAGCAAGCGGCGAGGCGGGCAGCAGTTCGCGCCCACCGGTGCCTGGCGCGGCGCCTTCGCCCCAGAAAGGCGCGGCCCCTACCACCAGCGCTGCCACCACCATCATGGCGACATACCGCTGCAGCGATCCGTTTTCCAGCACGCTGATCAGGGCCTGCGCCAGCCGCGTGAGCCCGTTCAGGCCGCGGGTGAACAACAGCCGCCCCGTCCAGCCGCGGGGATGGTGCAGGTGCAAGTTCCAATGGCGTTGCAAGCCGACGTAAAGCAAGACACCCCCGCCCACCGCCACACCACTCATCATCAAAGGCAAATTGAGGCCGTGCCACAGGGCCAAGTGATAGGCCGGTGGCGCCGTGCCCAGAACGGCGGTGGCCGCCACCTGCACCAGGGGACCCAGAATGACCGCGGGGAACATGCCCACCGCCAGACACACCACCACCAGAACGGCCACGGGCAGTTTCATGAACAGCGGGGGCTCGTGCGGATGCGGGTTGGGCATGGCCTTGGGCGGCCCGTTGAAAAACACGTCGTGGATGAAGCGCAGGGAATAGGCCACCGAACAGGCCCCGGCAAAGGTGGCGATCACCGGGACAAAAACCCCCCAGGCCAGGCCGGATTGAGCACCCACCGCCTCGGCGAAAAACATTTCCTTGGACAGGAAGCCGTTGAGCAAGGGCAAACCGGCCATGGAGGCCGCGGCCACCATCGCCAAGGTGGCCGTCCAGGGCAGAAGCGAGGCCAGACCGCCCAGTCGGCGCATGTCGCGCGTGCCGGTTTCATGGTCGATGATGCCCGCCGTCATGAACAGGGCCGCCTTGAACGTGGCGTGGTTGATGATGTGAAACACCGCCGCCACGGCCGACAAAGGCGAGGACAGTCCGAGCAGGAAGGTGATCAGGCCCAGGTGGCTGATGGTCGAGTAAGCCAACAAGCCTTTGATGTCGTGGCGAAACACCGCCACGTAGGCGGCGAATACCAAGGTGAGCAGACCCACACTGGACACCACCACCTCGAATAAAAAGGTGCCCCCCAGCACCGGGTACAAGCGGGCCAGCAAGAAGACCCCAGCCTTGACCATGGTCGCGGAGTGCAGGTAGGCCGACACCGGCGTGGGGGCGGCCATGGCCTCGGGCAACCAGAAATGGAACGGCCATTGGGCGCTTTTAGTGAAACACCCAACCAGGATCAGGCCCAAGGCCAAGGGATAGCGGGGATCGGACTGGATGCGGACGCCCTGGTCGAGCATCCCACTCAGGTCGAAGGTGCCCGCGATCTGCCCCAACACCACGATGCCGGCCAGCATGGCCAGCCCACCACCACCCGTGACCGCCAGCGCCATGCGCGCGCCTGCCCGAGCGTCCGCGCGATGCCCCCAGTAACCCACCAGCAGGAAAGACGAGACGCTGGTCAACTCCCAAAACACCACCAGCAGGAGCAGGTTGTCGGACAAGGCCACACCGAGCATGGCCGCCATGAACAGCATCAACAGGGTGTACAGCTTGCTGGGCGAATCGTCCGGGCCCAGGTAATAGTGGCCGTACACCACGATCAAGAAGCCGATGCCCGTGATCAGCAGGCCGAACATCAGCGCCAGGCCATCCAGCCGCAGGCCCAGATTGAGCCCCAACTCAGGCACCCAGGGGAGTTGCGCCAACAAGGTCCGCCCCTGGAAGACCTCAGGGGCCAGGATCAGCAAGCAACCCAAGGCCAAGGCCGTGACGGTGCCAGCCGCGACCGCAGTCCACCCCCGAGCCGCTACCGAAGGAAACCGACCCAGCCAAAAGCAAAGCGTCGTGCCGACCAGCAGGGGCAACAGCACGACCATGACCAGCAACCACGCCATTGACTACCAAGCTCTTGAGTCTGAATGGCGAGATTGTAGGGGGCCGTTGTCGAGACCTTGTCCACCCAAGATCTGGAAGGTGCCACGGTAGAATAGGCGACCAATTTCGAGCCTCACCACACACCATGTCCACGACCATTCACCACGACGATCTCGTTGAAAGCGTCGCAGCCGCCCTGCAGTACATCAGCTATTACCACCCCGCTGATTACATCGCTCACCTGGCCCGCGCCTACGAGCGCGAGCAAAGCGTCGCCGCCAAGGACGCGATCGCCCAGATCCTGACCAACAGCCGCATGTGCGCCGAGGGCAAGCGCCCCATCTGCCAGGACACCGGCATCATCAACGTCTTCCTGAAGATCGGGATGGACGTGAAGTGGGAAGGCTTCGGCCAAGGCAGCATCGCCGATGCGATCAACGCGGGCGTGCGCAAGGGCTACCTCAACCCCGACAACGTGCTGCGCGCTTCGGTGCTCGATGACCCGATCTTCGCCCGCAAGAACACCAAGGACAACACGCCCGCGGTGATCTTCATGGAAGTGGTCCCGGGCAACACGGTCGACGTGACCGTGGCCGCCAAGGGCGGTGGCTCCGAAAACAAAAGCAAGATGATCATGATGAACCCGGGCGACAACATCGTCGACTGGGTGCTCAAGACCGTGCCGACCATGGGTGCCGGTTGGTGCCCCCCGGGCATGCTGGGCCTGGGCGTGGGTGGCACGGCCGAGAAAGCCGTGTTGCTGGCCAAGGAATCGTTGATGGACGACATCGACATGCACGACCTGCTGGAGCGCGGCCCCCAGAACAAGCTGGAAGAAATGCGCATCGAGCTGTATGAAAAGGTCAACGCCCTGGGCATTGGCGCGCAAGGCCTGGGTGGCCTGACGACCGTGCTCGACGTGAAGATCAAGACCTACCCCACGCACGCGGCCTCCAAGCCCGTGGCCATGATCCCCAACTGCGCGGCCACGCGCCACGCGCACTTCGTGCTGGATGGCAGCGGCCCGACTTACTTGACGCCGCCCAGCCTGGACCTGTGGCCCAACGTGCACTGGGCCCCCGACTACAACAAGAGCAAGCGCGTTGACCTGAACACGCTGACCAAGGCAGAAGTGGCCTCCTGGAAGCCCGGCGACACCTTGCTGCTGAACGGCAAGATGCTGACCGGGCGCGATGCCGCGCACAAGCGCATCCAGGACATGCTGGCCAAGGGCGAGGCGCTGCCGGTTGATTTCACCAACCGCGTGATCTATTACGTGGGGCCGGTTGATCCGGTGCGTGACGAGGCTGTGGGCCCCGCCGGCCCGACCACGGCCACGCGCATGGATGGTTTCACGGACATGATGCTGTCCCAAACCGGCCTGATCGCCATGATCGGCAAGGCCGAGCGCGGCCCCGTGGCCATCGAGTCGATCAAGAACCACAAGTCGGCCTACCTGATGGCCGTGGGTGGCGCCGCCTACCTGGTGTCCAAGGCCATCAAGACCGCCAAGGTTGTGGGCTTTGCCGACCTGGGCATGGAAGCCATCTACGAGTTCGACGTGACCGACATGCCGGTGACGGTGGCCGTGGATGCGGGCGGCACCAGCGCCCACATCACCGGCCCCAAAGAGTGGCAGGCCAAGATCGCCAACATCCCGGTCAACGTGGCCTGATGAGATAACGGCATGATGGCGGGCATGAAGAAGAACCCCCACTTCAACCCCGCCAAGAAGCACCATCGGCCAGATGGCTTCCAGAACAACTACATGTCGTTTCGGGGCAAGCGCTGGCATGAATTGCTGCGCTGGAAGTGGCGGGCCTGGCGGGCCGGGCATCCCCGCCCGCCCACCGAGCCCATCGCCATCGTGGCACCTGACCTGGCCTTCATCCACGCCAATGCCCAGGCTGGCGCAGCCATGCAGCCCGCGGCCACCTGGATCGGGCACATCACGGTGCTGGCGCAAATCGGTGGCCTGAACATCCTCACCGACCCGGTGTTTTCAGACCGGTGCTCGCCGGTGCAATGGACCGGCCCCAAGCGCCACACGCCACCCGGCCTGTCGCTGGCCCAGTTGCCGCGCATTGACGTGGTGCTGCTTTCACACAACCACTACGACCACATGGACGAGGCCTCGCTGGTGGCCCTGTCGCGCCAGGCAGGTGGCAGCCCGCTGTTCATCACACCGCTGGGTCACCGGCACTGGTTTGCCCGGCGCGGCATCCACCATGTGATCGAGCTGGATTGGTGGGACACGCACGTGCTGGAAGCCACCGCCCATTCCGCGCGCATGCCCGTGACCTTGACGCCGGCCCAACACTGGTCGGCCCGCACGGCCACCGACGCCTTGCGCAGCCTTTGGGGCGGGTTCGCGGTGCGGTCACCCGACTGCCACTTGTTCTTCGCCGGTGACACGGCTTATTCGAAGGACTTCGTCGACATCCGCCATCACTTCGCCCGAGAGCACTCGCCCGAGCAAGGGGGTGGCTTCGACCTGGCCTTGCTGCCCATCGGCGCTTACGAGCCACGCTGGTTCATGAAGGACCAGCACGTGAACCCTGCTGAGTCGGTTCAGATCTTTCAGGATTTGGGTTGCAAACGGGCCATGGCGGTGCATTGGGGCACATTCCAGCTGACGGACGAGGCGCTGGACGAGCCGCCGCGTGCCTTGCACCAGGCGTTGAAAGCCCAAAACATCAATGGCCAGGATTTTCAGGTCCTGGCCATTGGTCAAACGTGGCACCTGCCATTGCGGCGGGCGCTCGGTTAACTTAACAAGTCATCAGTTTTGGCGACGGCGGCGAGCCACCCAACCCATCACGCCCAAACCTGCCAGCAGCAACAAATAGCTTTGTGGTTCAGGCACGGCAGAGGCGCGGGTGGCACCACCAACGACCAGAGCACCTGCAGCGACCAGACCCAGAATTGCTGGCTCCGGGACAACGGACGCAGTGCTTGCTTGACCAGAGACAGACACGGCCAAACCCAACGAAGCCACTTGAGCTTGCGACGACGAATTAGTGAACACACCCGTCAACACGTCGTTCAGACTCTTGGATTCGTCGGTGCCCGGCGTGGTGATCACCGCATACTCGTACCAACCAGTGATCGGGTTGTAGACGCTGGTGCCATAGGAGGACCCGCCTTGGGCCACGGCCTGGAGGGATTTGTTCTGCAGCGTGTTGTAGGAAGTGGAGCCCCCCTGCATGCCGTAGCTGTAGGACAGGTACAAGGACGCAGAGGCCGAGCCGCTTTCTGTGCCATTGCAATAGTAGTAATAAGAGCAAGCCGGTGCATTCTCGGCCGATGCGGACAACTCAATGTTGGCATTGATCAACAAGAGTGAATTGGCCGACAAGGACAGATTCAAGGGCTGGTTGTAATAGTACGAATTGACATTCGCACCCGTCGCAGCAGACGCGTTGTAAGACGTTTGCGGGCCGGCCGCCGAACCGCTGGCTGACAAGCTTTGCGTGCCGACGGAAGCCTTGACACTGCCGTTGGCCAAACTGACCAAGTAGTCCTTGGTGAACGTGAAAGTGCCCGCGCGTGTGCGCGAAGCGCTTTCACTTTCGCCCAAAGCGCCATCGGCGAGCGAAACCGACAAACCAGTGGAGCCGGTCGTGGTCAGGAAGCTGAAAGAGGCATCAATGCCATCATTCGGGTTCAGGTCGATCAAAGTGAACGACAAGCCGGTGATGGCAGCGGAAGATTGAGAAGCAGCCATGGAGGCCGATGCAGACAAGGCAAGCGCGCAAGCGACCGCAGCCGTTGAGAAACGAAACATGGAAATCTCCCTGAAAGGAATGCAAAAACAACGCTGAATTCAGCAACGTGTTTTTACATTGGTTTCAGAGATTGACACCCCCTTTGTTAAGGGGGTTATCCCAGAATATCGTTTCAATGCACCACACGCCCGAACTGGAAGCCACCTTCCTCGTTCACATCCACCGGGATCACGTCCTTCGGCCCGAACTTGCCCTGCAGGATCAGCTTGGCCACCGGGTTCTCGATCTGCTGCTGGATGGCCCGCTTCAAAGGCCGCGCACCAAAGGCCGGGTCGAAGCCCACCTTGGCCAACTCGGCCAGCGCCGCTTCCGACACGTCCAGCTTCATCTCCATCTTCTCCAGGCGTGACTCCAGGCCCTTGAGCTGGATGCGCGCGATCGATGCGATGTTGGCGCGGTCCAGCGCATGGAACACCACCACCTCGTCGATGCGGTTCAGGAACTCAGGCCGGAAATGCTGCTTGACCTCAACCCAAACGGCCGCCTTGATGTCCTCTGACGGCTCGCCTGCCATCTGCATGATCTGGTGCGAGCCCAGGTTCGATGTCATCACAATCACCGTGTTCTTGAAGTCCACGGTGCGGCCCTGACCATCGGTCAGGCGGCCATCGTCCAGCACCTGCAACAGCACATTGAACACGTCCGGGTGGGCCTTCTCGACCTCGTCCAGCAGCACCACGCTGTAAGGCTTGCGGCGCACGGCTTCGGTCAGCGTGCCCCCTTCTTCGTAGCCCACGTACCCAGGGGGCGCACCGATCAGGCGGCTCACCGAATGTTTCTCCATGAACTCGCTCATGTCGATGCGGATCAGGTGGTCCTCGCTGTCGAACAGGAAGCCGGCCAGCGCCTTGCACAGCTCGGTCTTGCCCACGCCCGTGGGGCCCAGAAACAGGAAGGAACCATAAGGCCGGCTGGGATCAGACAGCCCCGCCCGCGAGCGGCGGATGGCGTCGGACACGGCCACGATGGCCTCTTGCTGGCCCACCACGCGGTCATGCAGCTTGTCTTCCATGGCCAGCAGCTTGTCGCGCTCGCCTTGCATCAGCTTGGACACGGGGATGCCCGTGGCGCGCGCCACCACTTCGGCGATTTCTTCAGCGCCCACTTGCGTGCGCAGCAGGGTCGGACGCGAAGCATCCTTGCCTTTGGCATTTTCCTTATCCTGCGCTTCCTTCAGGCGCTTTTCCAACTCGGGCAGCTTGCCGTATTGCAACTCGGCCACCCTGTTGAAATCGCCCTTGCGCGTGAGCTCTTCGATCTTCTGGCGCAGCTTGTCGATTTCCTCGCGAACATGCTGGCTGCCTTGCGCCTGGGCTTTCTCGGCCTTCCAGATTTCGTCCAGGTCGGCGATCTCTTTTTGCAGCTTACTGATTTCTTCGTTGATCAGCTCGAAGCGCCTTTGCGAGGCCTCGTCCTTTTCACGCTTGACGGCTTCGCGCTCGATCTGCAACTGGATCATGCGGCGGTCCAGGCGATCCATCACCTCAGGCTTGGAGTCCAGTTCGATCTTGATCTTGGCGGCGGCCTCATCGATCAGGTCGATGGCCTTGTCGGGCAGGAAGCGGTCGGTGATGTAGCGGTTGGACAACTCGGCCGCCGCCACGATGGCCGGGTCGGTGATCTCCACGCCATGGTGCACTTCGTACTTTTCCTGCAGGCCGCGCAGGATGGCGATGGTCGCTTCCACCGTCGGTTCGCCCACGAGGATCTTCTGGAAGCGGCGCTCCAGCGCGGCATCCTTCTCGATGTACTTGCGGTATTCGTCCAGCGTGGTCGCGCCGATGCAATGCAACTCGCCGCGCGCCAGGGCGGGCTTGAGCATGTTGCCCGCGTCCATGGCGCCATCGGCCTTGCCCGCGCCCACCATGGTGTGGATTTCGTCGATGAAAACGATGGTTTGGCCTTCGTCCTTGGCCACTTCTTTCAGTACGCCCTTGAGGCGCTCTTCGAAGTCGCCGCGGTACTTGGCGCCTGCCAGCAGCAGGGCCATGTCCAGCACCAGCACACGCTTGTTGCGCAGCGAGTCGGGCACCTCGCCCGCCACGATGCGTTGGGCCAGCCCTTCGACGATGGCGGTCTTGCCCACGCCGGGCTCACCGATCAGCACGGGGTTGTTTTTGGTGCGGCGCTGTAGCACCTGGATGGCTCGGCGGATTTCTTCGTCTCGGCCAATGACCGGGTCAAGCTTGCCCTGCCGAGCGCGCTCGGTCAGGTCAAGGGTGTATTTCTTGAGCGATTCGCGCTGGCCTTCAGCTTCGGGGTTGTCCACCTTCTGGTCACCACGCACGGCCTGCACGGCCGCGTCCAGCGTCTTGCGGTTCAGGCCAAAGTCGCGCGCCACGGAGGCGGTATCGCCCTTGTGGTCGGCCAGGGCCAACAGGAACATCTCGCTGGCGATGTAGGGGTCGCCGCGCTTGTGGGCTTCCTTCTCGGCACCCTGCAGCAAGCTGACGGTCTCGCGGCCGGCCTGCACCTGTTCTCCCCCCTGCACCTGGGGCAGTTTGGCCAATTGCTTTTCAAGGGCGGTGGTCAAACCCGGCACGTTGACGCTGGCACGCTCCAGCAGCGCGCGGGGGCCGTCGTCCTGCTGGATCATGGCCAGCAGCAAGTGTGCGGGCTCAATGTAGGGGTTCTCGCGGGTGACGGCCAGGCTCTGGGCGTCGGTCAGCGCTTCCTGGAATTTGGTGGTGAGCTTGTCAAGTCGCATGGGGCAATCCTTTGGGGCCCTGCATGGGTGGGCCGATTGCTCACGCAGATGGGGCGCCCTGCCCCCATTTCAAGGCCCGAACGCCCGCTCAAGCTTGATGCACATCAACAATCGTTGTCGCCAAAGACCACGCGGTTGCGGCCATTTTGCTTGGCCTCGTACAGGCGCACATCGGCGCGCGACAGGTCTTCTTCCAGCGAACTGTTGGGGCAGTGAAAACTCACCCCAATGCTGATGGTGACCCGGATCGGCCCCACCCGGGTCTCGCAAGGCGTCGACTCGATGGCATGGCGCAGGCGCTCGGCCACGCCGTGGGCTTCCTGGATGGTGTGCACTGGCAGCAGGATGGTGAATTCTTCACCGCCGTAGCGCGCCAGCAAGGCATCCTCGCGCAGGCGTTCGCGCACCACGTGCGTGATGTGCTTGAGCACATCGTCGCCAATCAGGTGACCATAGCGATCGTTCACCGCCTTGAAGTAGTCCACGTCCAGCATCAGCACCGCCACCAGGCTGGGCTGGTGCTCCTGCATGGCCAGCATGCGTTCACCCAATTCGCGCAGACCGCGACGCGACAAGGCACCCGTCAACTCGTCGGACAAGGCTCGCGCGCGCAGTTGCTGATTCAAGCGGTCGTTGATGATGGCAAACACCACCGAGGCCACCGCCAGGGGCAGCAGCGCAAATCCGATCCCGCTGATCGGCAGCAACCAGGCGGGGCTGTGCAGCCAATGCGGCGGATAGGGCCCCGGCACGGTCAGCACATTGGCCAGGAAGAACACCCAGTGCAGGGCGAATCCACCGGCGACGACCAGCAAGGTCAATTCGCTGCCATTGACGCGTGCACTGCGCAAAATCAGCCAACCTTGGTCGATCGCCATGCCCAGGCTCACCAAGGTGAAGCCGATCCCCAAGGCCCGCTCATAGACTTCATCGCTGCCGAAAGCAAAACCCCACAGACCCGCGCCCACGGTCACGGTGATCAAAGTGCCGAGCCAAGGGGGCGTGCGTCGCCCGTTTAATTGACGAAAAGCCCAGCCCAGCAGGGTGACGCCCATGCCGGCAAACCCAATGGCCGCTTTGGTCACCCAGGGAATCAAATCGAGTGGGGCGAAGATGACCCCGCCCAGCGCGGCCAGGCAGATGAAAGCGCAGCGGTACAGGAACAGCGCGTAGGAGACTCGCGGCTGCTCAGTTTGGATGAGCGAGATGAGGCCCAGTCCCACCAGGGAACCGACACCCGCTACCGCATAGCAACTGAAGATATCGACAGAGAACATTCGCCCAGCTTGAAAGCAGTCAGATCAGACCATATCGGCAGTTTGGGCGCCGGGCTTCAATGCCAAATGGTGAAAAGAGGGCGAAATACCGGTCAGGGCGTTGACGGTTCGTTAAGCGAGGAACCAGCGCATGGCCCGAGCACCGACGGCGGCACAAGCCAGCGCGCCCAGCACGTGGGCGGTGGTGTGCAAGGCCGCCAGGTCGAAGCGGCCTTTTTCCAACAACGACAGCGATTCGGCCGAAAAAGTTGAGAACGTCGTCAAACCTCCAAGGAAACCGGTTACCAGCAACAGGCGCAGTGGCTCATTCGGGTAGCGGGCAAAGGCGACGAAGGCCATGCCCGCCAACAAACCACCAATGGCATTGACGGCCAGCGTCCCGATCGGAAAGCCCGCCCACACGGCATTGAGCATCAAACCGGCGCCCCAGCGGAGCAAGGCACCCAACACCGCGCCCATGGCCACGGCCGACCCCAATAGCCAGCTGCTCATGGCAGGGCGCCCCAGCGCGCCAGTGCTTCGTCGTCGCTGACTTTGGCCTCGACCCAGCGCGAGCCCGTGGCCGAGATTTCTTTTTTCCAGAATGGCGCCTGGGTCTTGAGCCAGTCCATCAGGAACTCGCACGCGTCGAAGGCCTGCCCTCGGTGGCTGGAGGCGGTTACCACCAGCACGATCTGCTCGCCCACGGCCAAGCATCCCACCCGGTGAATGACGCGCACGCCGCGCAGGTCAAACCGCCGCTGGGCTTCATCGATCATGGCTTCGATGGCAGATTCGGTCATGCCGGGGTAGTGCTCCAACTCCAGACAAGTGTCCGGGCTGCGCGCGGTGCCATCGGCCGGCAGCCATTCACGCACGGTGCCCACGAAACTCACCACCGCGCCAATCTGGCCATCCTGGGCACGCAGCCGCGCCACCTCGCTCGACAGGTCGAAATCATCCGTCTGCACCGACACACGCGCTGCGGCCATGCTCATCAGCCCCCCGTCACCGGTGGGAAGAACGCGATTTCAGCGCCCTCCGGCAAAGGCTCCTGGGCCGAACACATCAACTGATTGCAGGCGGCGCGCAGCGGCAAGCTGGCGTCCAGCGCCTGGGCATGTGTGGGTGAACGGCCGATCAGCCATTGGCGCAACTCGCCCACGGTGGCGGGCACGCCGGCAGCATCCGCCGGCCAATGCAGGTCTTCACCCGGGCCCAGCAACTCTCTGACCTGGGCGAAATAGCGCACGGAAACTTTCATGGTGGCGGCCTCAGGCTTGGCATTGCGCCGCTGGCGGCTGCAGCCAATCGGACAAGGCCACGAAAGACACCAGGTCGCCGCGCTGCACGGTTTGCCCGGGCGCCAGGTCCACCAGGCCGTCGGCCCACACGGCCGAGGTCAACACGCCCGAGCCCTGGTGCGGGTAGAGGCACACGCCACCGACCGCGTTGCGCCGTGCGCGCACGAACTCGCGCCGCTTGTCGGCCTTCGGCCAGTCAAACTCGGCGCGCAGCCAGGTGGGCACAGGCCAGCACCAGGGCTCGCCCGCCAGCACACCCAACACCGGTCGCACCAGGAGCAAAAAGGTGACGAAACTCGCGGCCGGGTTACCGGGCAGGCCCATGTAGAGCGCGTGCGAGCCATCCAAGCGCCGGATGCGACCGAACACAAAGGGCTTGCCGGGCTTGATGGCGAGTTGCCAGAAATTCAACTCGCCCTCGGCCTGCACGGCGGCTTTGAGGTGGTCTTCCTCGCCCACCGACACGCCGCCGCTGGTCACGATCAGGTCATGGTCTTGCGCGGCCTGGCGCAGCTTGGCGCGCGTGGCGGCCAACTCATCGGGGATGATGCCCAAATCACTGCTGGGCGCACCCGCCGCTTGAAACAAGCCCCGCAGCGTGTGCCGGTTGGAGTTGTAGATGGCGCCGGCCGGCAAGGGCTGGCCCGGCATGACCAGTTCGTTGCCGGTGGTGAACACCGCCACGCGGGGCTGCTTGAACACTGTCAAGTGGGCCGCACCCACTGACGCGGCCACCCCCAAGGCCGCTGGCGACAACCTCAAACCGCGCGACAGCACCATCGCGCCCTGGGCAATGTCTTCACCCCGGCGCCGGATGTTTTGCCCCAACTTGGGTGCGGTCAGGAAACGAACACCCTCGGGGCCGGCTTCGCACTGCTCCTGCATGACAACGGCGTCAGCGCCAGGCGGCACCGGGGCTCCCGTGAAAATGCGAGCACAGGTGCCTGCGGCCAGCTCGGCCCCAAACTGCCCCGCCGCCACGCGCTGCGACTGAAGCAACACAACGCCGTCGCTGGACACGTCCAAGCTTCGAACGGCGTAACCATCCATCGCGCTGTTGTCCAGCGGTGGCACGTCCACCGGGGACACCAGGTCTTCCGCCAGCACGCGGCCCAGGGCCTCGAAGCTGTCGACCACCTCGGTGGCCGGCCGTCCATGCGCCTGCAAGGCTTCGCGCAGCCCCCGCAGTGCATCGTCCAGCGGCATCAGGGGTTTGGGCACGTAGGCAGCCATGGCGCGACCTCAGTCCTGGCAATGGCGGATGACGTAGTCCTTGACCATGTCCACATCGGCCGGCACCACGGTGAAGCGCTTGGGGCGGTCTTCCAGGCCTTCCAGACCGGCGATCCAGTGCGGGCGCTCGGGATGGCGGCCCGTGGCTTCGAAAATGGTCTCGGCAAACTTGGCGGGCAAGGCGGTTTCGAGCACCAGCATGGGCACGCCGGGCGTGAGGTGCTCGCGCGCCACTTTCAGGCCGTCGGCCGTGTGGGTGTCCACCAGCACGTCAAAACGATCAAAGGTGTCTTTGATCGTTTTGAGGCGGTCGGCGTGCGTGCTCTTGCCCGACAAAAAACCGTATTGCGGCACTTGCTTGAACTCGTCAGCGCTGACCTGGAAGGAGCCCTTCACCTCGACCTCGTCCGTGAACAATGCCTTGACGCGCGTGCCATCGCGGCCCAGCAGATCGAACACGAATCGCTCGAAGTTGGACGCCTTGGAGATGTCCATCGAGGGGCTGGACGTTTCGTAGGTCTCGGCGCCCTTGCGCACACGGTAGGTGCCAGTGCGGAAGAACTCGTCGAGCACGTCGTTCTCGTTGGTGGCGGCCACCAAGTGGTGAACCGGCAGGCCCATCATGCGGGCCACGTGGCCGGCGCAGATGTTGCCAAAGTTGCCCGAAGGCACCGTGAAGCTGACCTTCTCGGCATTGGTCTTGGTGGCCTGGAAGTAACCGGCAAAGTAGTACACCACCTGGGCCAGCAAGCGCGCCCAGTTGATGGAGTTGACCGTGCCGATCTTGTACTTGCGCTTGAACTCGAGGTCGTTGGACACAGCCTTGACGATGTCCTGGCAATCGTCGAACACACCCTCAACCGCCAGGTTGTGGATGTTGGGGTCTTGCAGGCTGAACATCTGCGCCTGCTGGAAGGCGCTCATGCGGCCATGCGGCGACAGCATGAACACGCGCACGCCGTGCTTGCCACGCATGGCGTATTGGGCCGCGCTGCCGGTGTCGCCCGAGGTGGCGCCCAGGATGTTGAGTTGCTCGCCACGGCGTGCCAGTTCGTACTCGAACAGGTTGCCCAGCAACTGCATGGCCATGTCTTTGAAGGCCAGCGTGGGGCCGTTGGACAGGGCTTCCAGGTAGACGCCGTCTTCCAGCTTCTTCAAAGGCACGATCGCGTCAAAGCCATACACCGCCTTGGTGTAGGTCTTGGCCGTGATCGCTTTCAAGTCGCTCAAGGGGATGTCGTCGATGTACAGCGAGAGGATTTCGTAAGCCAGCTCGGCGTAGCTCAAGCCGCGCCATTTGGTCAGCGTGGCATCGTCGATCCTGGGGTAGGACGTGGGCAGGTACAGGCCGCCATCAGGCGCCAGGCCCTCCAGCAGGATCTCGGAGAAACCACGCTCAGTTTTGTCGCCACGGGTGCTGATGTACTTCATGCCAGTTCTTCCTTGCGCAGGCGCACGATGGGGGCCAGCACGGTGGGCAGGGCCTGCACCTGGGCCAGGGCCTGGTTCATGCGGCCTTCCTTGGTGTCGTGCGTCAGGATGATCAGGTCGGTCTGGTTGCCGCCCTCGCCGCTGACCTCGTCGGCCTCGCGCTGGATCACGGCGTCGATCGACACCTGCTGCTCGGCCAGGATGCCGGTGATCTTGGCCAGCACGCCGGTTTGATCCGCCACCCGCAAGCGCAGGTAGAAGGCGGTGACCACTTCTTCGATCGGCAGGATCGGCATGGCCGACAACTCATCGGGCTGGAAGGCCAGCGACGGCACGCGCGCGGCGGGCGCGGCGTCCAACAGGCGGGCGATGTCGACCAGGTCAGCCACCACGGCGGATGCGGTGGGCTCGGCGCCAGCGCCCTTGCCGTAATACAGCGTGGTGCCCACGGCATCACCCTGCACCATCACGGCGTTCATCGCACCTTCCACATTGGCGATCAGGCTGCGCATCGGCACCAGCGTGGGGTGCACGCGCAGCTCGATGCCATTGGCCTGGCGGCGCGCGATGCCCAGCAGCTTGATGCGGTAGCCCATCTGCTCGGCGTACTTGATGTCGGTGGCCGACAGCTTGGTGATGCCTTCAATGTGCGCCTTGTCGAACTGCACCGGCACGCCGAATGCGATCGCGCTCATCAAGGTGATCTTGTGCGCGGCGTCTACGCCTTCGATGTCGAAGGTGGGGTCGGCCTCGGCGTAACCCAGGCGTTGCGCTTCTTTCAGCACCACGTCAAAGTCCAAACCCTTGTCGCGCATCTCGGACAGGATGAAATTGGTGGTGCCATTGATGATGCCCGCGACCCACTGGATCTGGTTGGCAGTCAGGCCTTCGCGCAATGACTTGATGATGGGAATGCCCCCCGCCACGGCCGCTTCAAAGGCCACGATCACGCCCTTGGCGCGCGCCGCGGCAAAAATTTCGGTGCCGTGCACGGCCAGCAAAGCCTTGTTGGCCGTGACCACGTGCTTGCCAGCGGCAATCGCTTCCAGCACCAAGGCCTTGGCGATGCCATAGCCACCAATCAGCTCCACCACCACGTCGATGTCAGGGTTGGCAATGATCTGGCGGGCATCGCTCACCACGGTCACGCCCTCGCCGACCACTTCACGGGCACGCTCGACGTTCAGATCGGCCACCATCGAAATCTCGATGCCACGGCCGGCACGGCGGCGGATTTCCGCCTGGTTGCGGCGCAGCACGGCGAAGGTGCCGCCGCCCACGGTGCCGATGCCCAGCAGGCCAACTTGAACGGGTTTTTGCGAAGTGGAGCTCATGGAATCTTTGAAGGTCTTGGTCGTCATTCGGATCGGGGAAAGTGCCGCTCAGGCGTGGCGCTTGCGGTAGTTCTCAAGGAAGCGCGCGATGCGCCCAATGGCTTCGGCCAGGTCATCGCTGTTGGGCAGGAACACCAGGCGGAAGTGGTCCGGGTGCGCCCAGTTGAAGCCGGTGCCCTGCACGATCAGCACTTTTTCTTCGGCCAGCAATTCGTAGGCAAACTGCTGGTCATCGGTGATGGGGTAAATCTTGGCGTCCAGGCGCACGAACATGTACAACGCCGCCTTGGGCTTGACCACGCTCACGCCCGGAATCTTGGACAGCAACTCGTAAGCCAAGTCGCGTTGGCGGCACAGGCGGCCGCCGGGCGCCACCAACTCCTTGATGCTCTGGTGGCCACCCAGCGCGGTCTGGATCGCCAATTGGCCGGGCGTGTTGGCGCACAAGCGCATGGAGGCCAGCATGTTCAGGCCTTCGATGTAGTCGCCAGCGTGCTTTTTCTCGCCCGACACCACCATCCAGCCTGCGCGGTAGCCGCAGGAGCGGTAGTTCTTGCTCAGGCCGTTGAAGGTCAAAAAGAACACGTCGTCGGCCAGCGAGGCGATGCTGGTGTGCGTGTGGCCGTCAAACAGCGTCTTGTCGTAGATCTCGTCGGCGAACACCATCAACTCGTGCTCACGCGCGATGTCGACCATGCCCTGCAGGATGCTGTCGGGGTACAACGCGCCGGTCGGGTTGTTCGGGTTGATGACGACGATGGCGCGGGTAGCGGGCGTGATCTTGGCGCGGATGTCGTCCAGATCGGGATACCACTCGTTAGCCTCGTCGCACAGGTAGTGCACGGGCTTGCCACTGGACAGCGCCACGGCTGCCGTGTAAAGCGGGTAGTCGGGTGCGGGGATCAGCACTTCGTCGCCATCATTGAGCAAGGCGTTGAAGGCCATCACGATCAGCTCAGAGGCGCCATTGCCCAGGTAAACGTCGTCCACCGCCACACCGGAGATGTTTTTTTCCTGGCAGTAATGAACGATGGCCTTGCGCGGCGCGAACAGGCCTTTGGAATCGGTGTACCCGGCCGCGTTGGGCAGGTTGCGGATCATGTCCTGCACGATCTCGTCGGGCGGCTCCAGCCCGAACACGGCCAGGTTGCCGATGTTCAGCTTGATGATCTTGTGCCCATCCTCCTCCATCTGCCGGGCCTTTTCCAGGACCGGCCCACGGATGTCATAACAGACGCTGGCGAGCTTGCTGGACTTGGTGATCGGCTTCAAAACGGGTCTCCGGGAACGGGATTGCGAGGGCATGGCCCGGTCGCAAGGGGCAAAGAAATAGAATTTAACCACACCCCCTCATTTTTGCGCCCCCATGAAACTCCAAGCTGACCTCCCTGAAGGCGTCAATGTCATCAATGCCTACACCCGCCAATCGGTGTCGATCAATGGTCAGGAATACCTGGGCAGCGTGCTGGTGCCCCCCAGCGGCGCGCCGGTGCCTTGGCCGTTGACCAGCATGACTGAACTGACCGAGGCCCATTTCGAGCAAATTTTGCTGATGAACCCCGAATTGGTGGTGCTGGGCAGCGGCCCGACCCTGAAATTCGCCTCGCCCGCCCTGATGAAATCACTGATGAAAAAACGCATCGGGGTGGAAACCATGGACACCCCCGCTGCGTGCCGCACTTACAACATCCTGGTGGGTGAAGGGCGTCGGGTGGTCGCGGCCTTGCTGGTGGAGCCTTGAAAACGCCCTTGAAAAGTGCATTCAGGGCCCTAATTTGGGGGAGATCTCCCCACGCCTTGGGGGTAGACCCATAAGCACTTTATAATCTCCGGTTATTCACGCAGGCTGATCAATAGTAGAACATGACACCCGCCCTCAACAAACCTTTGCCAGAATTCGAAGCTGTCGCCACGGGTGGAGTCAAATTCACTCCCCAGGCCTTCGTCGGTCAAACCGTGGTGCTGTACTTCTATCCCAAGGATCACACCCCTGGCTGCACCACCGAAGCCATGCAATTCCGCGACAAGCACAAGGAATTCATCAAGGCTGGCGCCATCGTGTTCGGTGTCTCCCGAGACAACCTCTTGTCGCACGACAAGTTCAAGGAAAACCTTGAATTGCCCTATGACCTCATCGCCGACACCGAAGAAAAGCTTTGCCACATGTTCGGTGTGGTCAAGAACAAGATCATGTACGGCAAAAAGGTCAAGGGCATTGAGCGCAGCACCTTCCTGATCGACTCCAGCGGCATTCTTCGCGAAGAATGGCGCGGCATCAAGGTGGCCGACCACGTCGACGCCGTGCTCACGGCCGTCAAGGAACTGAACAAAGAAGCGGCCTGACTGAGGTAGGCGAGCCGGTCGGCTTCACAAAGCGTGACAAAGAGGCGTGTTGCACGCCTCCGACACCACCACGCGTCAGGCATGGAGTGTGCATAATCAAGTCATGCTTCTGAGCTTGTACCGACTCAGCCCCCTTTGTGAACCCCGAATGGCAAGCCCTGCTTGCCTGCAAGATCAGCGTGAGGCCGCACAGTGTTCTGTGCGGCCTTTTTGTTTGTGCCCACCCTAGGAACGGAAACACCATGCCCCTGCCCAAGCCGCCTGCCAAACGTGCTGACATGCTGAACGCTGACGACTACTCGTCGCAGCCCAAACCTGCCAAGGCCAGTGCCCGCAGCAGCACTCGCGCCACCCCCGCCAAACCAGCCCGCGCACCGGTGCTGGAGCTGGTGGGCAAAGAGCCTTTGAACACGCCGGCTTTCCAGCAAACTGTCAATGATCTGACCCCGCCAACGCGCACCGCGTCGCCGGCCCGAAAACGTGCCGCCTCCACGCCGGTCGTGGCCGAGAAGATCAGCGATGGCAGTCCATCCTTCCCGATGCGCAACACCCCGGCCTCGGCCTCCAATCCTTCACTGAGTGGCACGCGCCGCCGCAAGGGCGCCGCAGGCCCTGCCAAGCTGTTCGTGCTGGACACCAACGTGCTGCTGCACGATCCGATGTCGCTGTTCCGCTTCGACGAGCACGATCTTTACCTGCCCATGATCACGCTCGAGGAGCTGGATGGACACAAAAAGGGCATGACCGAAGTGGCGCGCAACGCCCGACAGGTCAGCCGCGACCTGGACGCGCTGGCCGCCGACATGGGCCGCGGCCAGTCTGACCCTTCGGTCGGCATTGAGCTGTCCAAGACCGGTCACAAGGATGCGCGCGGCAAGCTGTACTTCCAGACCATGAACCTGGACGCGCAGTTGCCCATCGGCCTGCCCCAAGGCAAAGCCGACAACCAGATCCTGGGCGTGGTGCAAGCCCTGCGCACGCAACAACCTGATCGCGATGTGGCGCTGGTGTCCAAGGACATCAACATGCGCATCAAGGCGCGTGCCTTAGGCCTGCCCGCCGAGGACTACTTCAACGACAAGACGCTGGAAGACGGCGACCTGCTGTACACCGGCGTGTTGCCCCTGCCCGCCGACTTCTGGGAACGCCACGCCAAGGGCATGGAAAGCTGGCAGCAAGGCGGCATCACCTTCTACCGCATCAGCGGGCCGATGGTGCCGGTGCTGTTGATCAACCAGTTCGTCTACCTCGAGACGCCCGGCGCCTCGCCCTGGTACGGCAAAGTCACCGAGATCACGGGCAAAACCGCCGTCATCAAGACGGTGCGCGACTTCAGCCATCAAAAGCAATCCGTGTGGGGCGTGGCGGCGCGCAACCGTGAGCAAAACTTTGCGCTGAACCTGTTGATGGACCCCGAATGCGACTTCGTGACGCTGACGGGTTCGGCAGGCACCGGCAAAACGCTGATGACGCTGGCCGCCGCCCTCAGCCAGGTGCTGGACGACCGCCGCTACACCGAAATCATCGTCACCCGCGTGACGGTGCCCGTGGGTGAAGACATCGGTTTCCTGCCCGGCACGGAAGAAGAGAAGATGTCGCCCTGGATGGGCGCGCTGGATGACAACCTGGAAGTGCTGGCCAAGGGTGGCGACAACAACGCGGGCGAGTGGGGCCGCGCGGCCGCCAACGATTTGGTCCGCAGCAAGATCAAGATCAAGAGCATGAACTTCATGCGCGGGCGCACCTTCCTGAACAAGATCGTCATCATTGACGAGGCGCAAAACCTGACGCCCAAGCAGATGAAGACCTTGATCACGCGGGCCGGGCCGGGCACCAAGATCATCTGTCTGGGCAACCTGGCACAGATCGACACGCCCTACCTGACAGAGGGCAGCTCAGGCCTGACTTACGCGGTGGACAAGTTCAAGGGCTGGCCTCACAGCGGCCACGTCACCCTGGCGCGTGGCGAACGCTCGCGCCTGGCGGACTTCGCCTCCGAGGTGCTCTGATGCCCAGCTGAATCGCTGATTTGATACCAGAAAAGGCCGGGCGGCAACGTCCGGCCTTTTGCTTTGCAGGCATCAAGACTTGGGGGTATGCTTTCCCAAAATCAAATCGCGAGGCCTCATGAGCTCGAACCTCACGCTGTACGTTGACAGTCGTTTCTTCAGCCCTTACGCCATGTTCGTCTTCGTGGCATTGAGCGAAAAGAAGATCCCTTTCGCCATCGAGAAAATCGACCTGGTCAACAACGCTCACCACACCAGCGCTTACCAGCACTTGTCGCTCACCGGCCGTGTGCCCACGCTGGTTCATGGCAACTTTTCGGTGTCCGAGTCCTCGGCCATCATTGAGTACCTGGAGGATGCTTTTCCCGCGCCGCATCACCCCGCCGTGCTCCCGGCCTCCGTGCGCGACCGCGCCAGGGCACGGCAGTTGCAGGCCTGGTTGCGCAGCGATTTGGCACCACTTCGCGAAGACCGGCCCACCACGGTCATCTTCCAGCAACCCAGCGCCCTGCCCTTGTCGCCCTCTGGGCAAGCCGCTGCACAGCAATTGATCACGGCAGCCTCGTCCCTGCTCAATGACATGAGCGACAACCTGTTCGGTGCGTGGTCGATTGCAGACACCGAGCTGGCGCTGATGTTGAACCGGCTGGTGGTCAACCAGGACCCCGTGCCGCCCAAGCTCAAAGCCTACGTGACGAGGCAGTGGCAACGGCCCTCCGTGCAGGCCTGGATCCAGCAACAGGGCTGACCTCCCCGCGAACAAGGGGCACACAAGCTGCACTAGTTCTCATTTCGCAGGTGCAACCCTGACAGAACGACTGTCAAGGTATTTCAAAATGGAAAACACAGGGCCTCGGACAAGCTGAGGCCCTGCTGATCCAGACACTGCCTTGAAATACCTGCCCGAATTCACCTTTTCCGATCTGCACAGCCCCCAGGCACACTACCTGATTGCATGGGCAGTGCTGATCACCGCCGTCGTGGTCTGCGTGACCGCCATGATCCGCTGCAACACCTTGTGGTTGCACCGCTGGTTGAGCCTGGGCTGGCTGAGCGACATCTTGTTCACCCAAGACCCCAAGCAAAAAACCATCGGACTTCGCTACATGGTGGGTGTGGTCAATTGCACGACCGGCCTGGTGGCCTTGAACTATGGCGCGAGCATCGGCGTGATTGATCTTGAGGGCTGCCGACAACTGACGTGGGCTGCCGTGCTGGTCATGGGCACGTTTTACGGTCTGCTGCGCACACGTTGGAACCAGAAGCTGGCCAACCCTTCCATGTCGGAAGCCCAGATGGCCGCGGCCATCGGCTTTCTGGGCTGGGGCTACCTGATCGGGGGGCCCGGCGCACCAGTCGCTTTGATGCTACTTTTCATCATCCTGATGTTCGGCATGTTCACCGCCACCTCGCGCCAACTCATCCGCTCCAGCGTGTTGGCCGGGATTGTGTTTGCCACCGTGTTCCTGATGACCGCGGTGCGCGAATCAGCCTCTCCCACCACCGTGCGGATGCAGATGGTGTATTTCGGCGTGCTGGTGATCATGCTGGTGAGCGTGTGCCTGCTGGTCAACGAAATGGCCCGCTTGCGCGCGCGCCTGACCGAGCGCAAGGCAGACCTGACCGCCGCGCTGGCACAGATCAAGGAGCTGGCCATTCGTGATGAATTGACCGGCCTGTTCAACCGGCGCCACATGGTCAGCGTGCTGAATGCCGAAGGGCAACGGACCGACCGCAGCCAGGGCAGGTTCTGCTTGTGCCTGATCGACGTGGACCACTTCAAGGCCATCAATGACGAATGGGGCCACGGCACGGGGGATGAAGTGCTGCGATCCCTGTCCAACGTGATCGCGGCGGGCCTGCGCGAAACCGACGTGGTGGCGCGTTGGGGCGGCGAAGAATTCCTGGTGCTGTTCACCGAAACCGACTGTGAAGACGCCACCGTGGTGATCGAACGCATTCGGCTGATGCTGAGCAACACAGTGGTGAGTTCCGCCTTGCCAGAACTGCGGGTGACCTTCTCTGCCGGCTTGACCACTTACCAGGTGGACGAATCCATCGTGGCCACCATCGAGCGGGCCGACCAGGCCTTGTACCAAGCCAAGGCCACGGGCCGCAACCGCACCGAGCGGCACACCTTCTGCGGCGGCGATTACCTGGCCTGAGGCTGGGTGCTCAGGCCTCGTCCCGTTCAAACACGGCCATGCTCTCGACGTGCGCGGTGTGCGGAAACATGTTGACCGCCCCCGCCGACACGCAGCGGTAGCCCCCCAGGTTCACCAGCAAACCGGCATCGCGGGCCAGGGTGGCCGGATTGCAGCTGACGTAGACGATGCGCTTGGGCGCGACCCAGCCAGGCGCCAGGCTGGAATCCTGGTGCAGGTCGGCCACGGCCTTGGCCAAGGCAAACGCGCCTTCGCGGGGTGGGTCGACCAGCCACTTGTCAGCGTGTCCATAACTGGCCAGCTCCGTCGGCGTCAACTCGAACAGGTTGCGGGCGACAAAACTGGTGCGCTTGGCATGGCCGTTGAGCAGCGCGTTCTCGCGTGAGCGAGCCACTAATTGCTCGCTTCCTTCGATGCCCAGCACCTCGCGCGCCTGCGTGGCCAATGGCAAAGTGAAATTGCCCAAGCCGCAGAACCAGTCGATCACCCGCTCATCAGGCTGCACCTGCAACAGGCGCAGGGCACGCCCCACCAGCACCTGGTTGATGGCGTGGTTGACCTGGGTGAAATCGGTGGGCTTGAACGGCATGGTCACGCCGAACTCCGGCAGCGTGTAATCCAGGCCAGGCTGGGAGTCGTCCAGCGGCTTGACGGTCTCAGGGCCCTTGGATTGCAGCCACCAGGCGATCGGAAAGCGCCCGCCGTCATGCGCACTTTGCTTGGCCGCAAAATCGCGCAGCAGCTTGATGTCCCGAAAGCTCAAGGCCTCCAGGTGACGCAGCACCAGGGCAGTCACGTGCGACCCGACGGCCACCTCGATTTGAGGCACGCGGTCGCAGTGGTCCATCGCGGCAATCAGCTCGCGCAAAGGCATCAGCAGGCGTGAAACATGCGGCGGCAGGATCTCGCAGGATCGGATGTCGGCCACATAGCGGGATTTGCGCTCGTGGAACCCCACCAGCACCGTGCCCTTTTTGACCACGTGACGCACCGACAGTCGGGCACGGTAGCGGTAGCCCCAGGCCGGGCCTTCAATGGGCCGAAGCAGGGTTTCAGACTTGACCTTGCCCAGGTGCCAGAGGTTGTCCTCCAGCACGCGTTGCTTGACGGCCACTTGCGCCGCCGCGTGGAAGTGCTGCATCTTGCAGCCGCCGCACAGGCCAAAGTGGGTGCATTGGGGCACCACGCGCTGCGAACTTTCGCGGCGCATCTCGGTCATCAAGCCCTGCTCCCAATTGTTCTTGCGGCGGAACACGTTCGCGCGAACCTCTTCGCCCGGCAAGGCGCCCTCGATGAACACCACCTTGCCATCGGCTCGGTGGGCCACGCCCTGGGCTTCCAGGTCCAGGGACTCAACCTTCAACCACTCATCAGACGGGCGAAGGGAAATGGGTGCTTCAGGCATCAAACAGAACGATCAACGGGTAGGCAGTTGGCGCGCCGGGTCAACGGGCTTGCCTTGTTTTCGGATTTCAAAGTGCAGTTGCACGCGCTCGGCATCGGTCGAGCCCATTTCGGCGATCTTCTGGCCCTTGCGCACCGCTTGGTCTTCCTTGACCAGCAAGGTCTGGTTGTGCGCATAAGCCGTCAGGTACTCGGCGTTGTGCTTGATGATGACCAGGTTGCCGTAGCCGCGCAGGCCCGAGCCAGCATAGACCACGCGGCCATCGGCCGAGGCGAAAACGGGGTCACCCGCCTTGCCACCAATGGCCAGTCCTTTGCGCTTACCTTCTTCAAAGCCGCCCAGCAAGGGGCCATTGGCCGGCCACTGCCAATTGGGTTCGTCGGCCTCGCGAGGGTCTTTGGGGGTCGGCTCCTTGGGGGTTTCTGTCGCCGAGGGCGCTTGGCTGGCCGCCGCCGAGGAACCAGAGGCCGCCGAGGCACCGGGCTTGACGCCAGAGGCGGCGGTCGACGCCGGGGCCTTGGGATCAATGGCCCGCGCCTGGATGTTGGGCGAGGCGATGGGCTTGGTGGACGACGCCCCATTGGCGGCGCTGGCCGTGGCTTCCGGAGGCTCCACGCGCAACACTTGCCCGACCTCGATCAGGTTCGGGTTGTCCAGGTTGTTCCAGGCGGCCAGATCACGCCAGTTTTGTCCCGTTTCCAGGCTGACGCGAATCAGGGTGTCGTTGGGCTTGACCGTGTAGTAGCCGGGCTTGCCGACGTTCTCGGCACCCGGCAGCACGCGCGCAGGCGCAGTGGAACCGCCCGTGGCGTTGCCAGAACGGCTGCGGTCTTCAACAGGCGCACGCTGGTTGTGCGTGGCGCACCCCACCAAGGACAACACGACAGCAGCGCTGGCCAACAAGCGGTGATTCAGAATGATTTGCATGTGCGGAAGACTCAAAGCGGGCCGCGTGTCAGCCACGGCCAAGGCATCAGGTGATGCCGGATTTTAAGGGAACGAACAGGACCGCCCCAGACGAAGTCTGTTGGAGCCGACCATCGAGGTGTCGATCGACCACGGTGAGCACCTGCCCTTGGCCTCGGCCATCGTCCATGGGGGCCACCAAGCGCCCCCCTGGGGCCAACTGGTCCAACCACGCCTGGGGCAGGCTGCGACCACCTGCCGCCGCGATGATCGTGTCATAGGGCGCAGAAGGGGCATGGCCCAGCATGCCGTCACCATACACCAGTCTGACATCGGGCGAACCAGGCAGCTGCCGCCGGACCGAGTCGAGGTTGTGGCGGGCTTTCAGGTGCAGATCGCGCAAGCGTTCGATGGAGATCACCTGGCGGGACAGGTCGGCCAAAAGCGCCGCCTGGTAGCCGCAGCCCGTGCCAATTTCCAGGCACATGCCCAAGGGACGCGTGGCATCGGCCGCCAAGCCAGGCCGGGTGCACAGCAAGGCAATCATGGCCCCGACCACCGAGGGTTTGGAGATGGTCTGGCCCAGGCCGATGGGCAGACTGGTGTCTTCATAAGACTGGTTGACCAAAGCCGTGTCGACGAACAGGTGGCGCGGCACGCGGGCGAACGCCGCCAACACGCGAGGGTTCTGCAGGCCGTCGGCTTTCAGGCGCTCAACCATGCGCATGCGCACGTGGACTGAATCCAGGCCCAAGCCTTGCGGGGCCATGACGGCCTTGCGGTCACGCTCGGCGGCTTGCAAAGGGGCCTGGGGTCGCAGCAAGAGGCTGTCGCGGCTGACCACAGGGCGGGCCGCCCCGACCATCTGGTCCAGCCGCAGGGGGAACCGGCTGGCTTTGCGCTCAGGCGCCTTGTCGCTCATGGCTGCTGGCCCAACCAGGATTGCCATTGCGGCAGGGCAGCGTGGTGCGTCATGTCAACCTGCAGGGGCGTGATGGACACCACGCCCTGGCGAGTGGCCTCGAAATCGGTGCCTTCGCCCACATCACGGGCCTCACCCGCTGGCCCGATCCAGTAAATGGGCTCGCCCCGGGGATTGGTCTGCGCGATGGCGGGGAAGCTGGCGTGGCGGCGGCCCAGGCGGGTGGTGCGCCAGGGGGCTGAATCGGCCTGGGCGTCGGCGGGGATGTTCACATTCAGCAGGTAATGGCCCTGGGCGGGCGGCCTGGCCAGCACGGCTTCAACCAAGCGGCGGGCCACGCGGGCGGCCACGTCCAGGTGAGCCCAGCCTTTGTCGGTGAGAGAAAAAGCGATGGAGGGGATGCCAAACAGGTAGCCCTCGGTGGCCGCAGCGACCGTGCCTGAGTACAGGGTGTCGTCGCCCATGTTGGCGCCGTTGTTGATGCCGGACAGCACCAGGTCGGGCTTGGCGATCAAACCCGACGTCAAGGCCAGGTGAACGCTGTCGGACGGGGTGCCCGTGACGAAGCGAAAGCCGTTGGCGGCGGTGTGAACGCTCAACGGCTGGTGCAAGGTCAGGGAGTTGGAGGTGCCGCTGGCGTTGCGCTCAGGGGCGAAAACGTCAATGGTGCCCAAACCCTGGCAGGCATCGACCAAAGCCTGGAGGCCGGGGGCCAGGTAGCCGTCGTCGTTGGCGATCAATATGTGCATGTTGCCAATTGTAGGAGTGCGGACCACCCATCTCGGTGTTGGAACGATGCGATTTCGAATGACGGCATGTGAAGACATGCGGATAATCGAGGATTGTTCGCCCCGGGTCGTCAGGGGCGCAGATCAACCCCGGCTTGCCGCTTTTGGCAGCAAGCTTCGGGAGGGGCTCCATGGCTGTCAAGGTTCTGATTCTCGAAGACAACCCGGTCGCCCGGGGCTTTTTATGCCGCGTGGTGCGCGAAAGCTTCAGCGACATCAGCAGCATCGCCGAGGCCGGCGATCTGGAAGCCGCGCGTCGGCTGCTGGGGCACCAGGCACGCGGTCGTGCCGTCGCCTGCGACGATCCCTACCAATTGATCATGGTGGACCTGGAACTGCCCGACGGCAGCGGCCTGGAGTTGCTGACCGAACTGGCCAACTACCCGGCCACGCGCATCGTGACCACGCTTTATTCTGACGACGAACACCTGTTCCCAGCCCTGCAATGCGGCGCCGACGGCTACCTGCTGAAAGAAGACCGGTTCGAGGTCCTGGTGGAAGAACTGCAAAAAATCGTGCGCGGGCAGCCTCCCCTGTCGCCCGCCATCGCCCGCCGCCTGCTGACCCATTTCCGCACGGGCGATGGTTTGCTGGCGGGCCATGCACCGGCCGCACCTGCCGCCGCCCCTGCGCCCGCTCCCCTTGCCCCGCTGGACCACGAACGCCTGACGCCGCGTGAAAGCGAAGTGCTCACTTACCTCAGCAAGGGCTTCACCATCAAGGAAATCGCCGCCTTGATGGGCATCAAATGGTTCACGGTCAACGACCACATCAAGTCCATCTACAAAAAACTGAACGTGTCCAGCCGTGCCGAAGCGGCGGTGCTGGCCAGCAAGCAAGGCTTGGTCTGAGTTTCGCGCCATGTCGGCCATGGACACCTCGCCGCCCCGCGCGGCACCAGATTTACTGATCGGCGGCTCCGGCTACATCCCCACGCTGGACGAGGTACTGCAGGGCTCGCACGACCTGCCGCGCTGGATTGGCTGGCGTCTGCGCATGCTGGTGGGCGCGGTGCTGATGGGCTTCGTGCTGGTATTGCTGGTGGGGCAATGGTTGTCCAGCCAACCCCGCTTGCCCGTGTCATTGCGGGCCACGTCGGAAGGCACCGTCAGGCTGCACTCGGTGGACAACCCGGCCATGCAGCGCCTGGAAGGCCATATCCTGGAGGGCTTGCGCAGCGAGGTGCTGCAGCCCGGTGGCGGCACCCAAGTCCTGGAAACACCCATCGAGATGCTGGCTTTGCAACGCTCGGGCCGCTGGATCAGCGATGCCGAGCAACGCCAGCATTTTGTGAACTTGCACCTGGGCGTGGCACGGCTGCTGGACGCCTTGCCTGCGGACGGCAAGGTGCTGCAATTGCAACTGGTCAATGCGCCGGATGAACCCGTGCTGATCACCCCACGAGGCTGGTCGGGTTTGAGCCCCTTGTTCTGGTTGCTGTCGGCCTTGGCCCTGACGCTGTTCGCCGTGGGCGCCGTGGTGGTGCTGGCCGGACCGCAGTTGCGCAACCTGGCCTACCTGGCCTTGGCGCTGAGTCAGGCCGGCCAGTTGATGTTCATCGCTGTGGAGACCAATCTGGACCTGTTCCTGCCGGAGTGGTTCATGAACCTGGACATGCGCGCACGGGGCGGTCTGGACCTGGTCACGGCGGCGGCGATGATCCAGGTGGCCGTGTTGCACCCCCGCCGCCTGAAAGGCTGGCCCTATTTCATCGCCTTGGGCTGGGCCGCAGCCGCGGGTCTGGGCATCACCGCCATGAGCCTGGACCACCCCAACAGTTGGCTGTGGCTGCACGTTGGCTGCACGCTCATGACGGCAGCGGCAGTCTTGCTGATGGGAGCGGCCTACCGCGCCTCGCCGCATCCTTTCACGCTGGTCTTGCAGCGCTTTTCCATCATCACGCTGGCGACCTGGGTGTTGCTGAGCGTGGCCGTGGCCCACGGCGGTGCGCGCCCCGACATGCTCCTGAACATCACCACGTTCGGCGTCATGACGTGGCACGTTTTCTTCGCCTCCCAGTTACTGCTGGCGCCCTACCTGTCGCGCTCCAAGCAGATCCTTCAGGAGTTCTCGCTGCTGGCCGCGTCCAGCACCGTGGCCGCCTCACTGGACCTGTTGTTCGTGGCGGTGTTCTCGCTGGGCCAGTTCACATCGATGACCTTGTCGCTGTTCCTGTCCTTCGGCGTGTACATGTCGATCAGGCGCTGGCTGATGACCCGCCTGCCCGGGCGCGATCCGATCACGATGGAACGGCTGTTCGAGCGCCTGTACCGCATGGCGCGCGAACTGGAGCGCCGCCCGGCCAAGACCGATGATTTGCTGGCCCGCCTGATGCGCGAATTGTTCGATCCCTTGGAAGTGACCGTGGCCCGGGGCGAGGTGTTCGCGTCCGAGTTGCGCGGCAACGGTTCGGTGATGTTGGTGCGCCTGCCCTCTTTGCGCCTCAACCGGGAAACACCATCGAAACACGCCCTGGTGCTGAAGCACTCGAACAAGGGCCGGAGACTGTTCACCTCGGAAGACGCGCGGCTGGCCGACCGCATCATTGACCAGTTGCACCGCGTGCTGAGCTTTGACCAGGCCGTGGAGCAAGGCCGCAGTGAAGAACGCGTGCGCATCGCGCAAGACCTGCACGACGACATCGGCGCCCGCCTGCTGACCCTGATGTACCAGGCCCCCAATGCCAACATCGAAGAATACATCCGCCACACGCTGCAAGACTTGAAGACGCTGACACGCGGGCTGGCCGCGCAAAGCCATGGCCTGAGCGAAGCGGCGGGCGAATGGAAACGCGATCTGCACCAACGCCTGGGCTTTGCGCAATGCGAGCTGACCTGGCAGATGACGCAGGACTGTGACGTGAGCTTGTCGATGGGCCAATGGTCGGCACTGACCCGCATCCTGCGCGAACTGGTCAACAACACCATCAGCCACGCGAAAGCCTCGAAGGTGCAGGTGCAACTGGTGCTGGCCAACGACCGACTGTCCCTGACCGTGACCGACAACGGCGTGGGCCGAGCCCCCGAGACCTGGTCCCATGGACTGGGACTGGGCGGTGTGCGCAAGCGCGTCAAGCAACTGGGTGGCACGGTGCGCTGGAGCGAGGCCGAACCCAAGGGCGTGTGCTGCGAGGTGGTGGTTGAAAACTTCTCCGCCACGGCAGGACCGGCGGCAGACAGCGAGCTATGACCAGGCCAGAAATCCAAATGGGTTTTTGGTGATCGCCACCGAGACGATCCAGCCGAACACCCCGAGCGCCGCGACCCACGCTCCCGCCCGCACGGCCACCGACCGACCCGGCCTCAGCGCCACCACACCCAGCGCGATGTAAACCAGCAGCCCCGCCAACTTGGCCAGCAACCAAGGGGCGTTGCCCGGCGTGATCCGCAGCGTCCAGGCCAGCCACAGGGCCGCCACGAGCAGCACCGAGTCGATGAGGTGCGGCAGTGTTTTGGCGAGCCGACCCCGCACCCAACCGGCGCTCAGCAACGATGCCAGGCCGCGCACGAAAAAGCCTGTGATCGACAGGACGACCGCCGTTTGATGGACTGTTTTGATCAACCAATAATCCATGCGCTCAACCCGGCTTGCCGTCCAGTCGCGGCCTGGTGAGCACAGGCCAGTAGCGCACGGCGTACAGCCCGAAGGCGCCAGACCACAGGGCGGCCGACCACAGCACGGCATGGACCAGTTGAGCGGGGGCGACGAGCGGCACGAACACACGCACCAAGGCGGCCAGGAGCACCAGCACGTAGCAGAAGACCTCGGCGCGATCAGCTTTGAGCGGCCGACCCGTGTGCCCCCGCGCCGTGCGCGTCATCATGCCGATGATGAGCCCGCCAATGGCCCCCACCGTCAGCGCATGGGTTGCCGCCGAGGGCTGGACCCAGCCCAGCTCGGCCATGCCGCGCAGCACCAGATGCACAGGAATCCACAGGTAGGCGATGTGCAGCACCCACACGATGGGGGTGCGACTCGTCTTCAAGGGTTGCCACAACACCCACCGCGCCAGGTGAGCCAAGGCCCCAATGCCCACGAGCACGATGAGCGCCGGGCCATGCCATTGCAGTCCATCGGCCAGCAGCAGGGCCAGCACCGAACCCAGGGCGAGCTTCTCGACCACCGGCTGGCGGGTCGCGTTCGCACCGGGCACGCCGTTGTTGGTGAACATCGGGACCACGCGGCCGGCCATCACCGCCATGATGAAGAGGATCACGTCCAGCGCCATTTGAATGCCGACCCAGGCAGGCATCTGCACCACGCCCAATTGCGCCAGATGGACCATGCCCACGGCCACCGCCATCAGCAGCAGCAGCCCGATGAAGAAGTAGTTGCGCCGATTGCCTGCGGCGATGAAGGGTATGGCTAGGGCAATCGCCGAGGCCAGCGGAAAAGCGACATTGGCCGCAGCGGCCGCCCAAGCGAAAGGCGTTAGCACGAGCACGCGGGCCACCACCCACAGCACGGCCAGTGCGGCCAGCGAGGCGCCCGTGGGCGTGGGCCGATTGCTCCAGTTGCGCCCCGCCGTGAAGAGGAAGCCCACCACCACCGCGAGCGTGAAGCCAAACAGCATTTCATGCGCGTGCCACATTGGCCCCGACAGGTAAGGCGTGCTCAGCCAACCCGCAAACTGCAAGGCCCACAAGGCGATCGACAGCGCGGCAAAGGTGCTGGCCAACAGGTAAAAGGGCCGGAAGCCGAGTTGCCACAAGGCAAAGCTCGGTGTGGGGGGCGAGGCCCCGCGAGGTTCTTTGAGGTTGATGGGTTGGCTCATGCTGAGGAGGTCTCGGTGATGGCGGGGGGGAACAACACCTGGGCCAGCGCTGGCCCGTTGCGGGTCAGATCAGCCAAGGTGTAGCGGTCCAGCACAGCATGGAAGGCCTCCACCGCCTCGCCCAACACGCCGCGCAATCGGCAGATGCGCGCGATGCAACAGTGTCCGCCTTCAACGCCAAAGCACTCGGCCGGCATGGCGGCTCCCTCGGTCTGGCGCACCACCTCCCCCACGCGGATGGCGTCGGGGGTTTGGGCCAAACCCAACCCGCCGCCTTTGCCGCGCACGGTGGCCAGCCACCCTTTCTTACCCAGAAAATGCACCACCTTGGTCAGGTGATGCTCCGACACACCAAACGAGGCCGCGATCTCGGCGATCGTCGCTCGCCGCCCGGGCTGTGCGGCCAGGTACATCAGCACACGCAGGCTGTAGTCAGTGAAAGCGGTCAGCTTCATGTGAGGCTCAGGTGCCACCACACAAGCCGCAGCATTGGCCATCGCCATGGGCTGCCTTGAGCTTGGCAATGCTGGAATCATCCTGCACAGGCACGGTGCGAACGTCGATGGTGGGCGTGGTGCTGCTCATGGCGATCCATTCATAAGATGTATTTTCAATACACCTATGCTAGAGCCAACGCTGCGCGGACCCTTGACTTGGGTCAAGGGCGGGGCTGGGCGGTGTGCAACAACAGCGTGACCAGCACGGACGAATCCTCCAATGCCTTCAGCGCATGGGGCACGCCACCCGCCAGACACATCAGGTCGCCAGGACGCATGGATTCAGTGCGGCCCGAGGCCATCATCTCGATGCACCCCTCAAGACATTGCACGGTGAGTTCACCCGCCACGCGGTGATCTGGCAGCCCCTTGCCGGCCAAGAGGACCAGGCGAAACACCTCCAGGTGGTCCGACTTGTAAAGCGTTGTCGTGCTGACGGTTTTGAGGTCGCCCTGGAGGGGGCGTATGTCAATCAATTCGCCGGAAAAAGCGTGATGCAGGGCCATGGGGTTTCTCGGGATGATTTTTGAACGATGCGGTCAAATATCCAGCAATAATCAAATCCTGCCACCATCGTGAGCAGGCATGTCAAGCTGGTATAGACCGCCACAGGTAAAGGAGCCATTGTGCAGGCGACATCCAAACTTTGAGAAACAATTACCACACGGCAAGTAGTGAAATAGATAGGCCGCCAAAAAACTTCTTAGGTTATTGATTTTAAATGTTTTTTTATCAATGCCCAAAAATGGTGCAACTTAAAATACTGCGGTGCTAGTATCGCCCCTCAACCACCGGAGCCAGATATGCAAAAATGGTCCAGTTCGCTGAAGATATTCAGTCATGTGGTGTTGCTGTTAATGTTGGCGGCCATTGTTTATGCCGCTTATATTTCGATCACATATTGGTCCGGCATCAGCGTCTGAAAGGGCGAACACCATGAATAAACGACAAGCTCGTCTGTTTGCCATCGGGGCCACGGTGATCTCGGCGGCGGTCTTCATCGGCATGACCATCGACAGCCATCGGCAGTTCGCAACCCTGACGCACTCGGACCAGATCACGCCGGCAGTCATTCGTGGCAAGAATGTCTGGCACAAGAACAACTGCATCAATTGCCATACCGTGTTTGGCGAGGGCGCCTACTACGCCCCAGACCTGACCAAAATCACCAAGCTGCGCGGTGAGGCCTACCTCAAAGCGTACTTGCACGACCCTTCCCAGTTTTACGACGAAAAACGCCACCGCCGCTTGATGCCCAAGCAGGATTTGAGCGCCACGGACATCACAGACCTGATCGCCTTTTTGGACTGGGTCAGCAATGTGGACAACCAGGGTTGGCCGCCTCGCCCGCTTCTGGTGACGGGGGCTTCTATCTCGCCCACGGGCCCGGCCCTGTCGGTTGTCAGGCCTGTGAGCGGCGCAGAGAACCCCATCGCCTTGGGCGAAAGCGTGTTTCGCACCTCCAGCCCGGCGTGCGTGGCCTGTCACTCAACGACACCGGACGTGAACATGGCGGGCCCATCGCTGGCGGGCCTGACGGCGCGCACTGAAAAGTTGCTGGCTTCCGGGGGCTACAAGGGCAGCGTGAAGACCGTCGAAGGCTACATCCGGGAGTCCATCACCCACCCGAGCGCCCATGTGTTACCGGGCCCCATGTACTCGGCCAGCGGCGTGTCTTTCATGCCGGCCACCTTCGCCAAGGACCTGCCATCAGCGCAAATCGACCAGTTGGTCGCCTACCTGACGTCGCTCAAATAAGCGCTGCCTGCACCCCATGAACAACAAACACCGTTCCGTCGGAGGTCCGCCATGAGATACAAGTCCCAATCCGTCGCCTACTGGTACTTCGCCGTGGCCATGGCCTTGTTTGGCCTGCAACTGGTGTTCGGCTTGCTGTCGGCCGCCAAGTACTTGGGGCCGGACCCCCTGCTCTACATCCTGCCTTTCGACGTGACCAAGGTGATCCACACCAATTTGCTGATTGTGTGGGTGCTGACCGGCTTCATGGGGGCCACGTATTGGATGGTGCCGGATGAATCGCGCACAGAGCTTCACAGCACCAAGTTGGCCTATGTGCAATTGGTGTTGTGGACCGTCATGGGTGTTCTCACCGTCATCGGCTATCTTTTCCGCTATGGCACGGGCAACAAGTTGCTGGAGCAGCCCTTGCCATCCAAGATCGTCATCGTCATCGTCATGCTGATGTTCCTCTACAACATCGCGATGACCATCAAGAAGTCGGGCCGACTGACCACCACCGAAGGGGTGTTGATGGGGGGCTTGGGCTTGGCTGCCCTGCTGTACCTGCCTGCTCTGCTGGAGTTTGAAAACTACACCGTGGCCATCTTTTACCGCTGGTGGACGATTCACCTTTGGGTCGAAGGCGTCTGGGAAATGATTCAGGGCGGCTTCCTGGCCTATCTTCTGATTCGCCTTTCAGGCGCGGACCGCGAGGTGATGGAGAAGTGGCTGTACGTCATCGTCGGCCTGGTTTTCATCGCAGGCATCCTGGGCACCGCGCACCACTATTACTGGGTGGGCGTCCCCTCCTACTGGCTGCCCATTGGCGGTGTGTTCAGCGCCCTGGAGCCGGTGGCCTTGATCGGCATGTCCATCTACGCGTACTCGGCCATCCGCCGATCTGGCCTGGCGCACCCCAACAAGTTGGCGCTGCACTGGACGGTGGGCAGCGCGGTGTTCACCTTGTTCGGCGCGGGCTTGTTGGGCCTGGCGCACACCTTCCCGAGCGTCAACAAGTGGACGCACGGCACGCTGATCACCGCCATGCATGGCCACGCCGCGTTCTATGGAGCCTACGCCATGATCGTGCTGGCCATGATCACCTACGCGCTGCCTGCCATGACACGCCGGCCGGAGGAGGGTACCGCGCTGGGCTATGCCTCCTTCTGGATGCAGATCGCGGGCATGTTCGGGATGACCTTGTCGTTTGCCACTGCCGGCATCGGGCAGGTCTACCTGGAACGCATCATGGGCATGGGCTACCTGGACGCCCAATTGAAGATTCAGATCCACTTCGTGATGCTGATCATCACCGCGTCCATCTTCACCATTGGCGTGGCCCTGTTCATCATTGATTTCTTCCGACACGCGCCGAGCTTCGAGCTGACTCGGGACCCTGATGCGGAACGGCAACGAGCGCGCCCGCAGGCAGCCTGATTTGGACGCGCCGTATTACCTGGCCACTGGTGATGAGGTGGCCCTGTTCGAACAGTGCCATGCGCGCCAACTGGCGGTCATGCTCAAGGGCCCCACCGGCTGCGGCAAGACACGCTTCGTCGAGTACATGGCCTGGCGGCTGGGCCGCCCGCTCGTCACCATCTCGTGCCATGACGACCTCACGGCCAGCGACTTGGTGGGGCGCTTTTTGATTCGCCATGACGGCACGGCCTGGCAGGACGGCCCCTTGACCCGCGCCGTGCGCGAAGGTGCCATCTGCTATCTGGATGAAGTGGTCGAGGCCCGGCAGGACACCGTGGTGGTGCTGCACCCACTGACCGACCATCGGCGCATGCTGCCCATCGACAAGACTGGCGAGACGGTGGAGGCCGCCCCGGGGTTTCAACTTGTGGTGTCGTACAACCCGGGCTACCAGCGCATGCTCAAGGACATGAAGCCCAGCACGCGCCAGCGATTTGTGACCCTCGACTTTGCATTTCCACCGCCCGACCGCGAGACCGCCATCGTTGAGCGCGAAGGTGGCGTGGACCACGCCATGGCGCACGCGCTGGTCGGCCTGGCCCAGCGGCTGCGGGGCCTGCACGACCGGGGCCTGGCCGAGGTGCCCAGCACCCGCTTGCTGATCGCTGCGGCGCACCTGATCGCCAGTGGCATCGGGGTGCAAGCCGCCTGCCGCGCGGCCGTCATCGCCCCCTTGTCCGACGACCCATCGCTGGTCGGGGCCATGCGCGATCTGGTGGACGCCACCTTCGTGTAGGCCCGGCGCGCCATGGCCGAAGCAGAAGATGTCATCACCGACGCGGCGCGGCACGCCACGGTCTTCACCCGCGATCTGTGGCGTCGCCACCGTGCCGCGTCGGGTGAGCCGGCGCCGTTGCGGTTGAGCGATGTGGCTCAACGGCTCGATTTGCTGATCGAGGCCGTGTGGGGCCATCGCTTTGCCTTGCGCGCAGCGCAGCCTCCAGCACCGCCTTCGTGGCTGGCCAGGGTGATCTTTCCGCATCGCTTGCCGCCAGGGCTGGAGGCGGTGCCCGCCACGGATGACCACAGCATCTGGTTGCCCGAGTCGTTTGGTCAGCGTGGCAAATTCGCCGAGGACACGATCACCGCCTCCCAGCGATTTCGCACCATGGCGCTGCTGCAGGCTCAGCGCGCCGAGCGCGGGAGTGCCCGCCATTGCCCGGTGAACGCGCCACCCCTGCTGCGCGAGTTGTACCTGGTGCTGGAAGCCCATGCCGCAGACGACGCGCTGGCGCGTCTGTTGCCCGGCATGACCGCGCCTTTGCAAACGCTGAGGCAAGAGGCCCTGGCAAGGCGTCCTCGGCTGGCGATGTTCCCCACCCCGTTGCAGTGGATCGAAGGCCTGGTTCGCGCGGTGCTGAACACCCGCATTGGCCAAGCCATGGCGCCAGGGGCCATGCCGTCAGGCGCCCCTCCCCTCGTGCTGCCCGCCTCACCGGTGGAGGTGCTGGATCACGCGCGAAGCTGGTGCGAGGCATTCGATGGCCTCTCCGCTCCTCACTTGGTCGGCGGCCAGCGCCTGGTGTGGCGCGACTGGTGGACCGGCGATCTGCGCGCGCCACCAGCTCCGCTTCGCGCGGCGTGTCCGCCCGACAGCGACCACGCTGATGGCCCCGACTCGGCCAAACCGCGCAGCGCCCATCTGGCCCGGCGCCCCGAAGTGCGCGAAGCCGAGGACGACGAAGACGAAGACGACCCGCACGTTGGCGCGTGGATGGTGCAAACCGCCCAACCCCATGAGAAGGCCGAAGACCCCCTGGGCCAACAGCGCCCCACCGACCGCGACACCACCACGGCGGCCGAGGATTTCGCCGATGCGCTGTCCGAGTTGCCCGAGGCTCGTTTGGTCTCCACGCCGGGCCAAGCCAAGGAGGTCCTCCTGTCGGATGACCCGCCCGAGTCACAGAGGCGGCAGGCCTGGCGCGGGTGGAAAGCCCCAACGGAGCCAGCCCTGGACCGCTTTCACTACCCCGAATGGGACTGGCAAATTGGCGCCTACCGAGACCCGGGCGCCACCGTGCTGATTCGGACCGCCTCGGCGGGTCCGCAACAGTGGGTGGAGGACACGCTGACCCAGCGCCGCGGCATGCTGCACGATATCCGCCGACGCTTCGAGCTACTGCGCGCCCAGCGGGTGCGGGTGTGCAGGCAACTCGATGGCGACGACATCGACTTGCAGGCCTACACCGAGGGCCATGCCGACTTCCGAGCCGGCCTGCCGCTGTCTCAGCGGCTTTACCAAAGCGAACGGCGCGGTCGACGTGACATGGCCATCATGCTGCTGATCGATGTCAGCGGCTCCACCGACGGCTGGATCGCCCCTAACCGGCGCGTCATCGACGTCGAACGCGAAGCGCTGCTGCTGGTGTGCATTGCCCTGGAGGGGCTGGCCGATCCCTACAGCGTGCTCGCGTTCTCGGGCGAAGGCCCGCAGGGCGTGGTGGTGCGCAACATCAAGCGGTTCGACGAGCGGTACGGTGATGCAGTGGCCCAGCGGATCGCCGGCCTGGAGCCAGAACACTACACGCGCGCCGGTGCGGCGATTCGCCATGCCAGCGCCTTGCTGATGGGGGAGCCAGCGCAACACCGCCTTTTGCTGCTGCTGTCGGACGGCAAGCCCAATGACGTCGATCACTACGAGGGCCGCCATGGCGTGGAGGACATGCGCCAAGCGGTGAGTGAAGCCAAGCTGCAAGGCATCTCGCCGTTTTGCCTGACCATTGACCGGCAAGCACCGAACTACCTGCCCGCCGTGTTCGGCCCACACCAGTACGCGCTATTGCACCGCCCCGAGTTGCTACCGACCGTGCTGCTCGACTGGTTGCGCCGCCTGATGGGTGCCTAGCCTTCCCACTGGGGCGTGTTGCGCAGGATTTCGTCCAGCGTGGTCACCCCCTCGGACACCTTCATCACCCCTGACAGACGCAGAGGACGAAGCCCTTCTTGCGCCGCCGCCTGGCGCAGCTTGGCCATGTCCACCGTGGGATTCATGGCCGCGCGCAAAGGCTCGGTGATGGGCAGCAGTTCGTACAGGCCCACGCGCCCCTTGAAGCCCGTCATGCGGCACTCCAGGCACCCCACCGGTTGATACGGCCGCAAGGTGCCATTCATGCGCCAGGGCTTGATGGAGGCGGCCAAGGTCTCGGGCGCCAGGGCCTCGTCTGGCTTCTTGCACACCGGGCACAAGGTGCGCACCAGGCGCTGGGCGAGCACGCCGATCACCGTGGCGCTGATCAGGTAAGGCGCCACGCCAATGTCGGTCAGGCGCGTGATGGCCGAGACCGCGTCGTTGGTGTGCAAAGTCGAGAACACCAAGTGGCCCGTCAGCGCGGCCTGGATGGCCATCTCGGCGGTTTCCAGGTCGCGGATTTCGCCGACCATGATGATGTCCGGGTCTTGACGCATCAGCGCGCGCAGGCCATCGGCAAAGTTCAGGTCGATGTTGGACTGCACCTGCGTCTGGTTGAAGGAGGCCTCGATCATTTCGATCGGGTCTTCAATGGTGCAGACATTGACGTCGTCGGTGGCGATGCGCTTGAGGGTGGAGTACAGCGTGGTCGTCTTGCCCGAGCCGGTGGGGCCGGTCACCAGGATGATCCCGTGCGGGCGCGACACCAGGCCTTCCCAGATGGCTTGTTCGCCGGGCGCAAAACCCAGGGCCTCCAGCGACTTGACGGTGTTGTCGGGATCAAAAATCCGCATCACCAGCTTCTCGCCAAAGGCGGTGGGCATGGTGGACAAACGCATTTCGATTTCGTCGCCCGCCGGGTTGCGGGTCTTGATGCGGCCGTCCAGCGGCCGGCGCTTTTCAACGACGTCCATGCGGCCCAGCAGCTTGATCCGGGCCGTCATGGCCTGCATCACCGACAGCGGCACCTGGTAGACCGTGTGCAGCACGCCGTCGATGCGGAAGCGGATGGCGCCCATCTCGCGGCGCGGCTCCAGGTGGATGTCGGAGGCGCGCTGGTCGAAAGCGTATTGCCACAGCCAGTCGACGACCTGGATGATGCCCTGGTCATTGGCGTCCAGCTGGCGGTTGGTCTTGCCCAGCTCCACCAACTGCTCGAAGTTGTGGGCCACGCTGTCGCCGGTCTTCTTGTTGGCGTCCTTGACCGACTTGGCCAGGGTATAGAACTCGGTACGATAACGCTGCAAGTCCAGCGGGCTGGACACGACCAGGCGCACATTCTTCTTGGTGTGCGACAGGATCTCATCGATCCAGGCCACGTCCAGGGGCTCGCTGGTGGCGATGGTGATTTCGTTCAGGCCCACCTGAACCGGCAGGCACTTGCGCCGCTCGGCATAGTTGATGGACATGACCTCGGACACGCGGGCCACGTCCACCTTCAAGGGATCAATGCGCAGGTAGCCCAAGCCCAGGTGCTTGGCCAGCCATTCGGTCAGGGCTTCCAGTTCCAGCACATGGTCGTTGTCGGCCCGCTTCAGGCCCATGGTACCCAGGCGCACCAGCGGGTGCTGAGCACTGGTGCCCGCCGCAAATCGCTGGGCGACCCGCTCACCCTCCTTGACCGTGATGATGCCGTCCTCGGTCAACCAGGCCAACAGCCACTTCCAGTCCAACGGCCCCTTGTGCGTCAGGGAGCGCTTTTTGGCGGGCTTGGCGGGTGCGGACGGGCTTGACGTGGTCATGTCGTCGGTCGGGGGGTGAAAGTGGACAAAAGCTTGAGCCATTTTCCCGCCGGCAGCTCGAATCTGTTTTGTAAAGTTTCGGCGCGTTCCGCCAGTATTTCTCGGCTTGGCAGGTCGAACCCCTTCCAGGCCAGGACGATGGTGTTGCCTTCGCGGGTGGGTTTGAGCATGGCCGTGCGGCCGGGGCCGAAGGCAGCAGCGATGCGGGCCGAGCTGACCGCAAAGCTGGCATCGCGGCCAAACAGGTTCACGCTCATCACGCCGCCATCGTCCAGCAGGCGCCAGCAATCGCGGTAAAAGGCCTCGTCGTCCAGCACGGGGCTGGCCGCTTCCTGGTCGTACAGGTCCACGCACAGGGCATCGGCGCTGGCAGCGTGGTCCGGGTTGGCCACGTACTTGGCGGCGTCAAGCTGCACTACGTTCAGGCGCTCGTCGTTGTCCGGCAGGTTGAACCAGTTGCGGCACACGCCGATCACGGTCGGATTGATCTCGACCGCCGTGGTGCTGGCCGCTTTCAGCACGGCGTGGCAATGTTTGGTGATGGCCGCCGCGCCCAGGCCCAGTTGCACGCAACGCGTGTCTGGCAAGGCGGCCAGGTCGCGCAGCAACAACCAGGACATCATGCGCTGGATGTACTCCAACTCCAGCTTGAGCGGTTTGCTGACACGCATGGCGCCCTGGATCCAGGGCGTGTCCAGGTGAAGGCATCTCACACCACGGGATTCCGACAGCGTGGCTTCGGGCAATTTAAGTTTGCGCTTCACAGGTCGATAAGTAGAAACAGTCAAGAGCGTGGCCATCAGTGTCGCACGGGGTGGAAGCCACCCAGGGAGATTGCGAACGCCAAGGTCGCCAGGTAAGCAAGTTTGACTGCGTCCACTTTTGTCATAAGGGATCATTCATGCGACTGACATCGACACTGGGCCGAAGCATTTCGGCCCTGGTGCTGGCCATTGGCGCCAACACCCTGGCCCAAGCGGCCGACCCCATCCTTCACACAGACCAGGGCCAGGCGCGAGGGATCGCCAGCGGTGGCGTCTCCCGCTTCGTGGGCCTACCGTTCGCAGCGCCACCTGTGGGCGACCTGCGTTGGAAGGCACCGCAGCCGCCAACAACCTGGGCCCACGTGCGCGATGCCACGCAGTTCGCCAACGTCTGCCCGCAAGAGCCCAGCGCCTTTTCGGGGCGATCAGAAACCGAGGACTGCCTCTACCTGAATGTTTACCGGCCCGACAACAGCAGTGGCCAACCCTTGCCCGTGATGGTGTGGATCCACGGCGGCGGCTATGTGCTGGGCGCCGGCTCTTACTACGACGGCGCCCCCCTGGCCCGCCAGGCCAAAGCGGTGGTCGTGACCGTGAACTACCGCCTGGGCGTGTTCGGCTTCATGGCCCTGCCCGGCTTGCAAGCGGAAAACGCCGCCGCCAACTACGGCATCCAGGACCAGCAAGCCGCCTTGCGCTGGGTCAAGCAACATGCCAGCCGGTTGGGCGGCGATCCAAACCGCGTCACCCTCTTCGGGCAGTCTGCGGGCGGCAACAGCGCCTGTGTGCACGTGGTGTCGCCTGGCTCTGCAGGACTGTTCAATGGGGCCATCTCAGAAAGCGGCCCTTGCGTGCTACTGCGCAATGTGCCACTGGCACAAATCCATGACCAATCCGAAGTGCTGGCCCAGGCCATGGGCTGCCCCAACGGCGCCCATCAAGTGGCTTGCATGCGCCAGCAGAGCACGGTGGCCTTGATGAACGCCACCCCGCCTGATCTGGACATCATCTACAGCAAGCCACCTTGGGTGCCCGCCATCGACGGAGTGATCCTGCCGGAAGCGGCGGACAAGCTGCTCCAGTCCGGGCGCATCAACAAGGTGCCTGTGATGTTCGGTGGCAACCACGACGAGGGCCGCCTGTTCGTGGCACTGACCTTTCACCTGGGCCAGCAACGGGGCGTGACGACCGCGGACCACCGCCAGGCCCTGCGCGGCATGGTTGGCCCCACCTTGGCGCCCTTGTTCACCGACGTGCTGTACTCGCCCGCCCGTTACGGATCGCTCGACAAAGCCCTGGCCGCTGCCGTGACCGACCACTTCTACGCCTGCAGTTCATTCAGCGACGTCAAGACCTTGTCCGGCTTCACCAACGCTTATGCCTTCGAGTTCAACGATCCGAACGCACCCGGTGCCGCACCCGACCCGTACTTCGCGTGGAACGCCTTCCACTCGGCCGAACTGGCCTACATCTTCCAGGGCGAAACGCCTTCGCCGGTGTTCACCACCGCGCAGCAAACCCTGGCCGACCAGATGGTGAAGTACTGGGCCAATTTCGCGGCCAAGGGCGATCCCAACGGACTGGGCCTGCCGCACTGGAGCCGCTTCAACAAGCTCGGCGCACCGGTTCAAGACCTGGCACCAGGTGCGGTGACGACCATGCGCTTTGGGCAGTTCGAGCGTGATCACCAATGCGGCGTGTGGGCCACCGTGCATGCCTTGAGGAAGCTGAACGCGCTATAAACCGGGTGATGAGCACTTCATCACCCCCGGCCCTGCCCACACTGCAGGGCCTGCCGCCAGTCATCACGGCCGACACCCGGCTCGTGGTATTGGGGAGTTTTCCCAGCGTGGCCTCATTGGCCCATCAGCAGTATTACGCGCACCCGCGCAACCAGTTCTGGCCCATCCTCTCCAGCCTGTGGGGGCTGACAGGTGCCGACGACCTGCGCCATCAGCCCTATGAACGCCGATTGGACACGGCATGCGCCCATAGCCTGGGCATCTGGGATGTCTACGCCCATTGCCAGCGGGAGGGCAGCCTGGACAGTGCCATCGCGCAGGCGCAACTCAATGAACTGCACCGCTTGCGTGAATGGGCACCGGGCTTGCAGGCCATCGCGCACAATGGCGGCGAATCGGCCAGGCACATGCGCATCACGCAAGCCTTGGGACTGCCAGTCGTCAAGCTGCCATCGACCAGCCCGGCCAACGCCTCCTGGTCATTCGAGCGCAAGCTGGCTGCTTGGCGCGAGGTGTTTGAAGCGTTCGGCCTCCTTCAGGATTCAGCCCCGTGACCTCACCCATCCCAAACGACCCCAGCAACCTGCACCATCTGGTCCAGCAGTTCCCGCAACCAGGTCGGCTGGAGAGCATCATCCTGCGGCCCGAGCGGCGCGCGCCCACGGTGCAGGTTGACAGCGTTCAGGTGCTGATGAACCGAGGTCTGGAGGGCGACCGCGCCTCGGCGCGCAAACCATCGGCCGCTGGCGGTGGTGGCAAACGCCAGATCACCTTGATCCAGGCCGAGCACCTGCCTGTGATCGCAGCCTTCATGGGCATGCACCAGGTCGATCCCACACTGCTCAGGCGCAACCTGGTGGTCTCGGGCCTGAACCTGCTGGCCGCCCGTGCGCTGTTCAAAAATGAGCCGATGGTGCTGTGCATCGGTGAAGAGGTGGTGCTGGAGATCACCGGTCCGTGCGAGCCCTGCTCGCGCATGGAAGCGCTGCTCGGCCCCGGTGGCTACAACGCGATGCGGGGGCATGGCGGCATGAACGCGCGCGTGATCGCTGAAGGGGTGATGCGTGTAGGGGATTTCATCATCTGCCGAGCCGAACATGGCAGGATCTGAATCCACCAGTTCAACCCCGGGGAGGGGACCATGCCTTACGCAGCACAGATCGTGAAGTACCTGGATGGTGACCTTGAGCCCACAGCCAAGCACATTGCCAACAAGCCCGGCAACACCACGGCGTCGTGGGGGCCCTACTCGGGCAGCAGCACGCAATCTCCGGGCGGCGCCCTGAGCGGCGTCGGGGCAGATTTTCGCCTGGTCATCGTGGGCCATGGCGACCCGCAATCCACCTCCATCGGCAACAACAACCTGAGCGCCAAGAAGCTGGCTGAAGTGGTCAGCATCTGGTTGGGCGGCACGAAAATCAAGCGGATCAGCTTGCACATGTGCCATGGCGGAGGCAACCGAGGCAGCGCCACTGGCGCCGACGTCGAGCAATTCACTGTGAGGCCCCAGAACTCGTTCGCCGCCAAATTCGCCAGCTATTGCGGGCAACTCACCCAGGATGTGACTGCGCGCACCGATTCCGTGGCGGGCACCTTCACCGAAAATGCAAACGGTGGCACCACCAGCTTCAAGCGGACCGTTGGCGGCAGACACAAGGCCCTGGGCGACAAGCTGGTGTTCACCACCAACCCGCAAAGCACGCTGAACGAACCGAAGGACGCGACCCGACAATTTGTGTGGGTCGATGTCGACTAGGTTTGACTCGCCAGCCTCAAGCTTTGGTGATCCGCAAGCCCGCGTCCACCAACAGCACCTCGCCCGTGGTCTTGGCCGCGCCCGCGCCCAACCACCAGGCGGCATCGGCCACGTCCTCGGGGCTGAGCACACTTTCCAGCGCGGCGCGGGCCTTGTAGCCCTGCACCGAGGCGGCATAGCGCTCTTCTCCCAGCCCGTTTTGCAGCCAGGGCGTTTCGACCAGGCCCGGCGCAACGCCATTGACCCTGATCTCAGGGCCCAAGGCCCGCGCCAGACCCACCGTCATCGCATTCAACGCCCCCTTGGACGCCATGTAGGCGATGGACGAGCCCACGCCCATCATCGAAGCCACCGACGAGATGTTCACAATGCCCGCGCCCGGGTTCTTCTTCAACAAAGGCGCCAGGGCCCGGATCATTTGGTAGGCGCCGACCACATTGACGCTGTAGATGCGGTGAAAGTCTTCCGCCTCCAGCCCGTCCAGGTCTTTCAACCCCACGAACTTGGTGGTGCCCGCGTTGTTGACCAGCACATCGGCGCGGCCAAAGCGGGCTTCAACCTCGGCGGCCAGGCGCACGCAATCTTCATTGAGCGCCACATCCGCCTTGACGACCAGCACCTCGGCACCCAGGGCGCGGCACTCTGCCGCCACGGCTTCAGCCGGTGCCGGATCGCGCGAAAAATTTACGACCACGTCCCAGCCATGTTGTGCGTACAAGCGCACGGTGGACGCGCCAATGCCGGACGACGAACCGGTCACGACACAGACTTTTTTGCTCAAGGTGATCTCTCCTGAAGGCCGCCAGGTGCGGCCAGGAAAGATCTTATGCCAGCCGATCAGCGGTCGGAAACCGCCCGACCAATGACCCGGACAGCCGGAGCCAAGCGCACTTGCAGCGCATGGACCAGTCCGTGCCAGCCACCGCGCCGCGCTTGCTGCGACAAGGCCCGGGCTTTCTCGCCCCAGGTGTGGGAGTTGGACACCTCGATGCCCGTCATGGCCCCAGTCCACTCGCAACTCTGGACGGTATGCCAATCGCGGCCCAATCGCACCACGCCGTCCTTGTCCATCAACACCACCATCGATCCCTCGATCAAGGGCGCCGTCAATCGGGCAAAAGCATGGGTGCGGATCAAGTCACGGGCCTGATCGTCCGACAGGCCTTTCAGCAAATCGCCCAGCAGGCGTGCCAACTCGGAGGTGTCGCTGAAAGCGGGATTTTGCGGCGCCAGGTGGGCAATGCTGCCGTTGTGCATCAGCATCAGGCCGGGCCTGACGGTGTAGGGGTGTGCCATGTCGTGGTTCACGTCGCCATACGTGGCTTTGCGCAGGTGAATGCAGGCCTCCACGTGGGTGGGCAAACGGCGGTTGTATTCCACCAACTCGTCAAACGCCAAACCACGCGCCCAAACCACCTCGTCGTTTTGCACGAAGAAACCACCCCAGCCATGGAAATTGCGTTCCCAGGCGTTCTTCAAAAAATCAGCGCAAATCGTGCGCCCGGCGGGCTTCTTGATGATGAGGCACATGGGTGTTCAAAGACAGGTCGGCCAAGCTTCTGCAACTATGGAACGAAATGGGCTGGCGGACACCGTAAAGTACGCGACTTTTCTCGCCTTAATCAGAACATTTTGACGCAACCACATGCCACGAACGCATCGCCAGCAGGGTTTGGCCAACTCTGGTACCTTCGCGTCCAACACGATTCAGGAGACCGAGCGTGACCAGCTTTGATGAACGCTTGCGTACGCTCTCGCCCGAGCGCTTGAAAGGCATCCGCCGAGGCATCGAAAAGGAAAGCCTGCGCGTGCACCCCGATGGGCACCTGGCCTTGACCCCCCACCCGGCCGCCCTGGGTTCGGCCCTCGCCAGCCCCAGCATCACCACCGACTTCAGTGAATCCCAGATCGAACTGGTCACGGGCGCCCACCGCAGTGTGTCGGCGGCCATCGCCGAGTTGACCCAAATCCACCAATTTGTGTACCGCTCACTGGCACAAAGCGGCGACGAACAGTTGTGGGTCAGCAGCATGCCCAGCATCCTGCCCACCGACCAAGGCATCCCCATCGGCCGGTACGGCACGTCGAACGTGGGCCAGGCCAAAAGTGTGTACCGCATTGGGCTGGCTAACCGCTATGGCCCGCGCATGCAGACCATCTCCGGCATCCACTACAACTGGTCGCTGCCGGGCATGTCCAACGAAGATTACTTCGCGCTGATCCGCAATTTCCGGCGCCAGTCGTTTTTGCTGCTGCTGCTGTTCGGGGCCTCGCCCGCCGTGTGCCCAAGCTTTGTGGCCGGCCAACAGCACGGCTTGGACACCCTGAGCGACCGCACGCTTTACCTGCCCTATGCAACCTCGCTGCGCATGGGCCGACTGGGCTACCAGAGCGATGCGCAATCGTCACTCTCGGTCAGCTACAACGGCCTGGAAGGCTATGGCACCTCGCTGCAGGATGCCCTCACGCGCAGCTACCCGCCCTATGAAGCCATTGGCATCCAAGGCCCGCAAGGCGACTACCGCCAACTCTCCACCACCTTGCTGCAGATCGAGAACGAGTTCTACGGCACCATTCGGCCCAAGCGCGTGATTTTCCCGGGCGAACGCCCACTGCACGCCTTGCGCGAACGCGGGGTGGAATACGTGGAGGTGCGCTGCATGGACCTCAACCCTTTTCTGTCCGTTGGCATCGACGACAACACGGCGCGCTTTCTGGACACCTTCCTGCTGCACTGCCTGCTGCTGGACAGCCCGCCGGACACGCCCGCCGAGATCGCCGAGCTGGCGCGCAACCAGCACCGCACCGCCTCACGCGGCCGCGAACCTGGCTTGATGCTGGAACGCCAAGGCCGCGAGGTGCTGCTGACCGACTGGGCCCGCGAGATCATCGGCCAATGTGAACCCATCGCGCAGGCGCTGGACGCGGCCCAGGGAGGCTCTGATCACCTGAAGGCCTGGCAAACCGCGCTGGATGGACTGAACCACCCCCACACCCTGCCTTCTGCCCGCGTGCTGGCCGCCTTGACGCAGCAGCATGACAAGGTCTACGTGGATTTTGTGCGCGCCCAATCAGCGCAGACCCAGCGGACTTTGCTCGACGCCCCCTGGGACGCAGAGCAGCAGGCGCATTTCGAACAGATGGCGCGCGAGTCGATTCAAGAGCAGGCACGCATCGAAGCGGCGGACACCATGCCCTTCGAAATCTACCGGCGCGAGTACCTGGCCACCAGGCGGCTCGGCACGGTGCGCAAAGACTGAGGCGCCTTCAATTGGACGAGCCGCCGCGTGCCGCCGCCGCGCGCAGCTTGTCCTTCTTGCTGGGGCGCTTGCCTTTGATGCCGCCGTTGAGGTCGGCCACCGGCAATGCCACCACATCAACCGGCTCAAAGCCAGGGATTTGCTCGCGGGGCAGCCGGAGTCCCTGGCGCTTTTCGATCAGCCTGAAATGCGCTTCGGCATCGGCCGTGACAAAACTGATGGCCACGCCACTTTGACCCGCCCGGCCCGTGCGGCCAATGCGGTGCGTGTAATCGACGGCCGAGCGCGGCAGGTCGTAATTCACCACGGCCGGCAAGCGTGCGACGTCAATGCCCCGGGCCGCCACGTCGGTGGCCACGACCACCTGCAGGCGCGAAGCCTTGAAGTCCGACAAGACCTGGGTGCGCGCGCCCTGGCTCAGCTCGCCATGGAAGGCCTGCGCTTGAATGCCCGCCAGCCCCAGCTTGTGGGACACGAGCTCGGTGGCGTACTTGGTGGCCACGAACACCAGCACCCGTGTCCACCCCTGCTCTTTGATCAGGTGACGCAGCAAGGGCGTGCGTTTGGCGGTGTCGACCTCGATTGCCCGCTGCAGGATGTCCGGCTTTTCTTCGGGTTCGGCCTCCACCTCAATGCGGACCGGGTCGCGCAGCAACTGATCCGCCAGGCTCTGCACCGCCGCAGGAAAAGTGGCTGAGAAAAACAGGTTCTGGCGCCGAGCGGGCAACTCGTCCAGCACGCTGGCCAACTCGTCGGCAAAGCCCAGGTCCAGCAGGCGGTCGGCCTCGTCCAGAACCAGGGTTTGGACATCGCCCAGCTTCAGCGCGTTGTGCTCGATCAAATCGAGCAAACGTCCAGGCGTGGCCACCACAATGTCGGCGCCACCGCGCAAGCCCATCATTTGCGGGTTGATGGACACGCCGCCGAACAGCACGGCCACCTTCAAAGGTTCGGGCAGGTACTGGGCCAGGTGGCGGAAGGTGTCGCCCACCTGGGCGGCCAATTCGCGGGTCGGCACCAGGATCAGGGCATGCGCCCGGCGAGGCCGGTCGCGGCGAGTGTCCGCCAGCCGCTGCAGGATGGGCAAGGCAAATGCCGCCGTCTTGCCAGAACCGGTTTGCGCGCAGCCCAGCACATCCACACCCCGCAGGGCGACGGGGATGGCCTCGGCCTGGATGGCCGTGGGCTCAAGATAAGCCCGTTCGCGGGTGGCGCGAACCAGGGCTGGGGACAAACCTAGAGACTCGAATGACATGGATGGCCGTGCTGATTGCTGGATAAGCCGAGGTTACCCGAGCAAAGCGGCCACCCAGCCACTGTTTCACTGAGGTGCGGGCTTGTGCATGCGCTGGTGATGCCGCTGGCCCTGTGACATGTCTTCTCCCTGAACCCCCAGTTTCTCGGGGTGGGGACAACCCCGAGATTCAAGGGTTACCACCCGAGGCACGTTCACCGTTCCGCGAGACATTCGTCACACAGATCGCCCAATCAATAACGAGCTAAGGAACAAGGCCATGACATCGATTTTCTCCATGCGCGCTGTGTGCGCGGCCGTTGCCGTCGCTGGCGCCGCCATCATCGCCGCCCCCGCTGTCCAAGCTGCCACCACCACGGGCTCCAAGACCAAATACCCGCTGGTGCTCGTGCATGGTTTCATCGGCTTTGACAACATCCTGGGCATTCAGTACTTCTACAACATCCCCAACAGCCTGCGCAAGGACGGCGCCACCGTTTACGTGGCCTCGGTGAACCCTTCGCAAACCACCGAATTCCGGGGTGAAGAGCTGGTGAGGCAGCTCCAGCAATGGGCCGCCGCCGATGGCGTCAAGAAGTTCAACCTGATTGGCCACAGCCATGGCGGCCCCACCGTTCGCTATGCAGCGGGCACGGTGCCTTCCATGGTGGCCAGTGTGACCACGGTCGCCGGCACCCACTTTGGCAGCAAGGTCGCTGACGACATCCTGGCCGGCACCACGCCTGACGGCACTTTTGACAAGGTCGCCACCGGCGGCCTGCAACTGATCGGCTGGCTGACCGGCAACGGCACCTACAAGCAGGCCGACCTGCTGACCGCCCTCGGTGCCCTGAGCGCGCCTGGTGCTGCAGCTTTCAACACCAAGTTCCCCGCAGGTGCCCCCACCAGCGATTGCGGTCAAGGTCCTGAAGTGGCCAGCGTCAATGGCAACAGCATCCGTTGGTACTCGATCTCCGGCACGGCCGTCAAGACGAATGGCTGGGACATCTCTGACGCCATCCTGGCCTACACCGGCGACTACTTCAAAGGCGAGCCCAACGACGGCCTGGTCAGCCAATGCTCCAGCCATTGGGGCAAGGTCATCAAGGACGACTACCACTGGAATCACCTGGATGAAGTCAACCAGGTCCTGGGCACCATCGGCAAGGGCGATCCTGATCCCGTGGCCTTCTACAAGCAGCAAGCCAGCCGCCTGAAGGCCCTGGCCCTGTAAATTTCCCGGATTCGCGCAGGGGCCAATTTCAGTCGAAGTTGGCCCTTTTTCAATTCAGCGGGAAGAAGCCATGCAAATGCGAAAAACTTGGATCGTCGGCGTGGCCGCGACTTTGGTGGTTGGTGGGGCCTGGCTGCTGTGGCAGCAAGGGGCGGTGACGCCACCAAACGGCTCCTCACCTTTGCACACTGAAAGTGAGAGCACTTGGCGAATCGCCGATGCCGGTCGCGCCTTGGGCCTGGTGGCCGCCAAATCCACGCCAACGGCACGCTCTCCTGATGAGGTGCGCAAGCGTCTTTTCAAGGACGGTTCGTTCGCGGGCACCGAGGCCGCCGGCAATTGGTGCATCGCTGACAAAAAGCTCAAACCTTGTGGCGAGCTGCGCAGCCGTTTCGAGTACTACGTGCTGGGCTTGGGTGAGGTCACCATCGAAGAGATCCGCGGCCTCATCCAGGATGAAGCCCAACGCGAGAACGGTGCGCAACTGGCTGGCGAGATCATGGCCATCTGGGACAAATACTGGCAAGTTCGCACCTATGAGTGGCGCAATAAGTTTGTCCAGAGCGACCGCGCCACCTGGATGCCGGTATTTGAAGAGCAGCGTTCCGTTCGGCGCCAGGTCCTGGGCGCGCCCTGGGCTGAGGCTTTCTTCAAGGACGATGAAAAACACTTCGAGAATTACTACGCGCAGTTGGAATCAGGACAAGCGCCGCCACCGGATCCGGGTGAGCCCGTGCCCCAGATGGCGCCAGGCAAGGACCCTACGGCCGTGCATGCGGAAAGGGTGGCCCGTTACGGAGAAGCCGCAGCCGATCGATTGGCCAAGGCCGACGAGGAGTGGGCGCAATGGGAGGCCCGCCTGAGCGGTGCCCAGCGCGAGTGGGAGCGCTTGCAAAAGGCATCCAACCTGTCGGACGCGCAACGCAAGGCGGAGATCGTCAGCTACGTGAAGTCCAACTTCACGCCCGACGAGCAACTGCGCGTCCAGGCCCTGCTGCGCATCTGACGGGTTCACGGCCGACGTGGACGACCCCGCGTTTGCCACAAGGGCTTCTTGCCCTTGAGGTGGCGCTCGATGCCATCGTTGAGGCGGCCGCGCAGGTCGACCACGCGGTCCAGGTGGCCGTAAACGTTGGGAAAGCGCAGGTCCAGCCACAGCCACAAGGTGCATGAGCGCAGGGCTTGCTCCATGCGCTCCAGGCGGCTGTGCTCATCCACGTCTTCCAAAAACCAGGGGCTGCCGGCTTCGCCGGTGAGTGCGTGGTAATGCGTCCAGTTCAGGAACTCCTGCACCTGCGATTCGGTGCGGGTGTCCACCGGCGCCTGCGCGTAGATGAAGCGTTCGCGCAATGACAGCTTGCCAGCACTGCGGTCCAGTTGCTCGGCCAGGTCCAGCATCTGCTCCAGCTCAGCCACGGCGAAGTGGGCATCGTCAAGCTCCAACTGCTCCATGAAGATGCCGAGCACGTCGCGCAGGCGGTCCTTCTTCAGTCGCGTGGCAATGGTCTCCACATGCCACCAGTTGGGTGCCACGGGGGCCTTGAAATCAATCGGCGCCTTGGGCTGCTTGGGCAGCAGGTCGCGCAGCATGCGCAAGGCGGTGGGTTCGGCTTCCTTGAGCACGCCGACAAAGCCCTCGTCGTGCATGCCGAAACGCCCGGCCCGGCCTGCAATCTGGTGGACCTCGGACACGGTGAGTGGCCGGTCGGTCTGGCCGTCGTACTTGACCATGGTGCTGAACAGCACGCGCCGGATCGGCAGATTCAGCCCCATGCCGATGGCATCGGTGGCGACCAGCACATGCGATTCACCCTGCGCAAAACGCTCGGCCTCGCGGCGGCGCACCTCTGGGGGCAAAGCGCCGTAGATCACCGACACGGCCTTGCCATTGGCGGCGATCTGGTCGCGCAGCATCAGCACTTCGCGGCGGCTGAAGGCCACCACGGCGTCGCCCTTTTTCAGCGCACTGAGCGGCACGGGCGCGGGCATCAACTGCACGTGCTGCTTGCGCTCGAAGTGCTTGACCTCGCAGTCCTCACCGCACAGGCGCAGCAGGTTCTGAATGGCGGGCACGGCATAAGCCGAACAAATGATGATGACCTCATCGGCCGGAACAGCCACGATGGCCTGGGTCCAGGCCCAGCCCCGGAAGGCGTCGAAGATCATCTGGGCCTCGTCGATGACGGCGACCTCGATGAGTTCGGTGGTGCCCACCATTTCAATGGTGCTGGACACGACTGCTGCACCGTCGGCCGGCACGCTTTCTTCACCCGTCAGCAGCGAGCAGGCCACGCCACGCCCTTGCAAGCGATCGCGGCCTTCCAGGGCCAGCAAGCGCAGGGGCGCGAGGTAAGCACCCTTGCTGGCCTTGGCCAGGCGCTCGAAGGCGGCGTGGGTCTTGCCGCTGTTGGGCGGGCCCACGTACAGGGTCACCTTGCGCTGCAGATGGCGGGCTTTCTGGAAGGTGTCGGGGTAGCCATCGAAGGCCAGTTGGTCGTTCAGGTCGTCCAGGGTGTCGAGCTCGGCCTCGTGGTGCTCCCAGCGCTCCAGGGCGCGTGTGCAGGCCGCCTTGAGGCCATCGAAGGGCTGGGGCGTGCCGCATTCGGCTTGCAAGCGCGGCAGCAGCGAGGCCATCTGGCGCGGGTTGCTCACCTTGGCCCGGGCCAGCAGCGCTTGCAGGTGGGCCAGCAGTTCGTCCGCATGCGCGTAGGCAGGTGGCGCGCCCAGGCACTTGATCAGCGTGGGCTTGTCGCCCGTTCGGTAAAAGTCCCAGATCGGCTCGGCATCGATCGGCACCTTGAAGGACACCACCACTTTCCAGCCTTGCTCGGGCACGGGCAAAGTCTGGCTGATCAAACGGTCCCAATCCTGGCCGCGCCGAAACAGCCCGAGCGACTCCAGCGCCGTGCCCCGGTCCTGCATGACCGTGCGCACTTCACGACCGCCACCGATGGCGTCCAGGTGGCGCAAGGCGTGGTCCATCAACTCGGGCGCGATCCAGCGGCTGGGCCGGGCACCGGCGACGGCTTTTTGCAGCAGGATCATGCCGCAGCCATCCAGGTAGTCCTCGAAATCCGGCGTGTTCTCAGGGATGAAATCAGCGGGTTTGACCACCTGCGGCAGGTTGAAGGCGGCCTGCCGGATGCGTCCGACCTGTTCAGCGTTCAGGTGCGGCGGCACGCGGCTGGCGTGGCGGGGAATGGGCAGGCTGCGGGGATCGGGAGCGGTGGCGGACATGGAGGCGGTGCGTGTCCCCGACAAGGGGGAAAGAGGAGGGCGAGAAGGCCGGGGGAAGCGGGTATTGTCCGCTCAGGCGGGAACCAGCGCTTTCAGGCGTGGCAAAGCCTTGAGTGCGTTGGCGGTGGTGAGGTCGCGCGTCTGGTCCAGCGACCAGCCGCGCAAGGTGGCCAGGGTCTGCGCGATGCGGGGCAATTCGGCGGGCTCGTTGCGGCTGGTGAGGCCTTGGGCGCGGTCTTTTTCGAGCACATACAGCCAATGCGGCGGGATGTCAGGCGCATCGGTTTCCAGCACGATGGCTTCGGCGGGCAGATCGGTGGCGAGGCGCCGGATCTGCAAGGCGCGGTCAAAGGTCATGGCGCCGCCGAAACCCAGCTTGAAGCCCAGGTCGATGAAGGCCTGCGCTTGTTGAGCACTGCCGTTGAAAGCGTGCGCGATGCCGCCAACCACGGCCTGGCCTTGCGCCTTTTGCCGCCGCAAGTGCTTCAGCAAATCGTCGGCGCTTCGGCGCACGTGCACGATCACGGGCAATTCGAACTCGAAGGCCAGCGCCAGTTGTGCGGCATAGACGCTGTCCTGCAAGGCATTGCTGGCCTCGTCCTTCAGGCTGTCAACGAAGTGGTCCAGGCCGATCTCGCCGATGGCCACCAGGCGCGGGTCGGCGTGGTGCCGTTGCAAGGCCGCGCGCAATTGGTCGAGGGCATCGTCACCGGCTTGTTTGGCGAACAAGGGGTGAATGCCCAAGGCATAGGTGCCATCGCATTGCAAGGCGGCCTGGCGGGCGGCCTCGAAGGTGCTTGGCATGACGGCCGGCACCACGATCATCCCGACACCCGCCTGAGACGCACGTTCGATCACGGCCTGTCGGTCGGTGTCGAACTCGGGGGCGTCAAGGTGGCAATGGGTGTCGATCCACATGAGCTAAGGCTTGGTCGCAGGCTCCATCTTCAAGGCACCTTCCTTGAACGCCCGGGAGGCCGTCTGATAGTAGGCAATCGCCTCGTTCATCAGTCGCTCATTGACCTCAGCGGGCGTGGTGGCCAAGGTGACCGGGTCCACCATGTAAGCCAGCACTTTGCGCTTGGGCAGCAACACGGTCAACACATCGCCGCGCAGGTAGCCCAGCTCCTGGTAGTTGCTGATGAAGGCCCGGTTGGGATTTTCATTTTCGGCCTCGAAGAAGGGGCGGCCAAAAAAGTGGTCGTCGCCGCTCTTGCCCATCATTTCAACGATGGTGGGGGCCAGGTCAAGTTGGCTCACCGTGGGCTTGTACACCCCCGGCGGCACCATGCCCGGTGCGTAAAAAATCAGCGGAATGTGATACCCATCCACGGGCAGTTTGCTCTTGCCCGCCACCGAGGCGCAGTGGTCGGCGATGATGATGAACAGCGTGTCATTGAACCAGGGCTGGCTGCGCGCATCGTCGATGAATTTGCCAATGGCGTAGTCGGTGTACTTGACCGCGCCATCGCGCCCGCCCGGCGACTTGATGTCAATGCGGCCGTCCGGGTAGGTGTAGGGCCGGTGGTTGGACGTGGTCATGATGTGGGCGAAGAAGGGCTTGTCGCTGGCCGATTCGGCGGTCAAGGTCTTGATCGCGTGGTTGAAAAGCACTTCGTCGGCCACGCCCCATACATTCTCGAACACCACGGCGGCCTTGGGGATGTCAGTGCGGTCGACGACACGGTAACCGTTGGCGTCGAAATAGGCGTTCATGTTGTCGAAGTAGCCATAGCCGCCGTAGAAGAAGAACGACTCCACACCCTGCGGCTTGAGTATCTCGCCCAAGGTGGCCAGGTGTTCGTTGTTGGGTCGGCGCACGATGGCCTGGCCCGGCACGGGCGGTGTGCCCAGCGACAGTGATTCCAGCCCCCGCACGGTACGGGTACCGGTGGCGTACATGTGCTCGAACATCATCCCTTCGCGCGCCATGGCGTCCAGCCGGGGCATGAGGTGCTTGGTCGATCCATAGGTGTCCATGAACGCGGCAGACAAGCTTTCGACCGAGATCAGCACCACGTTCCTCGGTCGGCGTGTGAAGGGCAAGGGGTCGTCGGCCGGGTCTTCGCCCGCTGGCGGGTGGATGGCCTCGCTCAAGGGCTGACGCTCCACGTCCATGGACTTGAGGATGGCATCGGCCTGGCTCTGCGGCATGGTGCGGTAGAACTTGTCGTAGTCCAGCTCATTGCGGCGCATGGCGGCGGCCAGGGTGAACAGGCCATTGCCCGACAGTTCATCGGCATAGGCATTGCCCAAGCCCTGCATTTGATCCACGTTGGTCAGCAGCAGGCTGGCGGTCGGCAAAGCGACGGCGGCGACCCACATCGCCGCGCGTTGTCGTCCCGAAAGCGACTGTTCGTTCAACTTCTTCAAAGGGTGCCGCAGGAAGAAGGTCAGCAGGCCCGCCAGTGAAGCCAAACCCAGCATGATCGCGGGGATGGGGTAGGACTGGCGGATGTTGCCGATGACTTCCTGGGTGTAGATCAGGTAGTCCACCGCGATGAAGTTGAAGCGCGTGGAGAACTCGATCCAGAAGGTCACCTCGGAGGCGGCCCCGAACAACATCAACAGCACGGCGAACCACAACCAGCCGGTGCGCAACACCCGGTGCCAGGCCTGATGCCGCCACAGGTTGGGCAGCAACGCTTCGTAAGCGAACACCGGCGCCACGGCGATGGCGGCCACCGCCAGGTCAAACATCAGGCCCTTGGCAAAAATGCCGGGCCACAGCGCCAAAGGCACGGAAGCCGTGCCCACCAACACCGCCAAGCCCAGGCGCAGCGCCGTGAACACCCCCACCCAGACCAGCACGACGAGCAAAGGCAATCTGGCAGGCGCCAGCACGGAAGACCGGGGGTGAGTCATGTGGAAAACTTCTTTGAGAGAGACACGCGTTACAACAGGCAGCAGGCAGGGTCAGGCCGCCAAACGGCCTTGCACCAGCCGCAAGTAGCGGTCGCAGCGGTGCGCCAGGCTGTCGTCGTGGGTGACCATGACAAAGGCCGTGCCTTGCTCCTTGGCCACTTGCAACATCAGGTCGAAGACGCCATCGGCGGTGCCACGGTCCAGGTTGCCGGTGGGTTCGTCGGCCAGCACGCAGGCAGGTTGGCTGACCAAGGCACGCGCCACGGCCACACGTTGGCGCTCGCCGCCCGACAACTCTGACGGGCGATGCTCAGCACGCAAAGACAAGCCCACCCGGGCAAGCATGGCCATGGCCTGCTTGCGTGCCTCGGGCACCGACAAGCGCCGGATCAACAGCGGCATGGCCACGTTGTCCACGGCCGAGAACTCGGGCAGCAGGTGGTGGAACTGGTAGATGAAACCCAGGTGCAGATTGCGCCAACCACCCTGTTGCGCGGCGTTGAGCTGAGAGAAGTCGCGACCCAACAGTTGCACGCGCCCCGAGGTGGGCGCTTCAAGCCCGCCCAGCAAATGCAGCAGCGTGCTTTTGCCAGAACCTGAGGCGCCCACGATGGACAGAATCTCGCCACGCGAAATGGTCAAGTCCACCCCCTGCAGCACAGTCACGTCCAGCGGGCCTTCGGTGAAGCGTTTGGTCAGGCCCTGCGCCTGCAGGATCAAATCTGGCGACGACATGGGCTCATTCATAACGCAAAGCCTCGGCGGGCTGAACTCGGCTGGCGCGCCAGCTGGGGTAGATGGTGGCCAGGAAGGACAGCACCAGCGAGATCACGGCGACGGGCACGATGTCGGCCGATTGCGGATCGCTGGGCATGCGGCTGATCAGGTAGATGCTGCTGGGCAGAAAATGCACGCCCAGCAGGTGCTCGATGAACTGCACGATGGCGCCCACATTGAAAGCCACCAGCAGGCCCAGGCCCAAGCCGCTCAGCGTGCCCAAGATGCCCGACAGGGCGCCCTGCACCATGAAGATGCCCATGATGGAACCCGGCGTGGCGCCCAGGGTGCGCAAGATGGCGATGTCGGCCTGTTTGTCGGTCACCGTCATCACCAGGGTCGAGACCAGGTTGAAGGCGGCCACAGCCACGATCAGGGTCAGGATGATGAACATCATGCGTTTTTCGACCTGCACGGCCTCAAACCAGTTGCGGTTGGTGCGCGTCCAGTCGTTGACCACGACATCGCTGCCCAGCGACACGGCCAACTCGCCCGCCACCAGGCGCGCATCCTGCGCATCCTTCAGCTTGAGCTGCACGGCCGTGAGCCCGCCTGTGCGGAACAACTTCGCGGCATCGTCGGCATGCATCAGCACCAGGCCATTGTCGTATTCATAGTGGCCCGCGCTGAAAGTGCCCACCACGGTGAACTGTTTGATGCGGGGCACCACACCGGCCGGTGTGACCTGGCCACTGGGCGCCACCAAGGTGATGGGATCGCCCACCTGCACGCCCATGCCATTGGCCAATTCGGCCCCGATCACCACGCCCCAGCCGCCCGGGGTCAGCAGTTGCATGGTGGATTTCAGTTGCGCCGCCAACGGCGTCACCGTGACTTCCTCGTCAGGCACGATGCCCCGCACCATGGTGCCCCGCATGTTCTCGCCCCGCGCGATCAGCGCCTGGGCCGGCACGAAAGGCGCCGCGCCGATCACCTTCGGATTCTGGCGGGCCTTGGCGGCCAGCGCTTTCCAGTCGTCCAGCGAACCGCCATGCGCGTCGTAGATCTCGACGTGGGCGATCACGGACAGCATGCGGTCGCGCACTTCTTTCTGGAAACCGTTCATCACCGACAAGACGATGATGAGCGCGGCCACCCCCAGGGCAATGCCCAGGACGGACACACCCGAGATGAAAGAGATAAAGCCATTGCGGCGGGCACCTCGGCCGGCGCGGGTGTAGCGCCAACCAACTCGCCATTCATAGGGAAGGTTCATGGTGCGCGAAGTGTACTCACTTGATAATCCCCGGATGCCCGCCTCGATTCCCACCCAGCATTTGATCCTGCCTTTCGCGGCCAGCCTGTCCGAACTTGGCCAGCAGGCCCTGCCTCGGCTGGACGACGCCCAGCAATTGCCCCATTTGCACCAACTCCTCGCGCGCCTGAGCCCTTCCCGGCGCTTGGATGGCGACGAATACGCCTTGTCCATGCCCCATGAACGCGTCCTGGCATCAAGCCTGGGTTGGCAAGAACTGGCCGACGGCACCCAGCCCTGGGCAGCGTGGCAAGCGCAAGCCACCGGCATCGACACCAACGACAAAGCCTGGGGCCTGTTGAGCCCCTGCCACTGGCTGATGGGCCGCGAAACCCTGACCCTGCTCGACCCCGACGAGCTGCGCCTGAGCGAAGTGGAGGCCCGCGCCTTCCTGGAGGTGTTGCGCCCCTGGTTCGAAGAAGAAGGCTGGACCCTGGTCTATGCCACCCCGACGCGGTGGTACGCCGCCCACCCCTCGCTGGTCAGCCTGCCCACGGCCTCGCTGGACCGGGTCATTGGCCGCAATCCCGATGTATGGATGCCCGACCACCCCCAAGCTCGTTTGATCAAGCGCCTGCAAAACGAGGTGCAAATGTTGATGTACGAGCACCCCCTGAATGCGCCGCGCGAAGCGGCTGGCCAATTGACCGTCAACTCCTTCTGGTTGAGCGGCACGGGGCAATTGCCCAATCAGGCCGCGCCCGCCCTGCCGGAAGGCTCGCAACTGGTGACGGCTTTGCGCGCGCCGCTGCTGGCCAGCAACCTGGTCGACTGGATCGCGGCCTGGCAAACGCTGGACAACACCGTGTTGAAGGCTGCGTGTGCCGCTTTGGACGCTGGCCAGGCCGTGGACCTGACCCTGTGCGGCGAACGCAGCGCCACCACCCTCAGCCAGCCGCCGCGCCCTTCGTTCTCTCAGCGCCTGATCGGCCACGCTCAGCGCTGGTTGGGCCGCCCCGCCACCTTGCCTTCTGCCCTGCTCGCCACGCTTTGAACCGGCCTCCACCCTCCCCATGAAAATCACCGCCAGAGACGTCCCTGCCCGCACCACCTGGGCCTTGGAACAAGCCGGCGTGCATCCGCTGTTGGCGCGTTTGTTCGCCTCGCGCGGCGTGCGCCACGTTGACGAATTGGACGATGCCCCCGCCAAATTGCTGCCCCCCAGCGAACTCAAAGGCGCGCTGGAAGCGGCCCGCCTGCTGGCCGACGCCATTGAGCAAGGCTTGCACATCTGCATCGTGGCCGACTACGACTGCGATGGCGCCACCGCCTGCGCCGTGGGCCTGCGGGGCCTGAAGATGCTGGGTGCCCGGCCTGAGTTGGTCAGCTTCGTGGTGCCAGACCGTGCCCTGCATGGCTATGGACTGACGCCCCCAATCGTGGACATGGTGCACGCCAAGCAAGCCAAAGTGCTGATGACCGTGGACAACGGCATGGCCAGCCACGAAGCCGTGGACCGCGCCCACGCCTTGGGCATCCAAGTGGTCATCACCGACCACCACTTGCCCGTGGTCAACGCCGACGGGCAGGTCAGCCTGCCGCTGGCCGACGTGATCGTGAACCCCAACCAGCCCGACTGCCCCTTTGCCAGCAAGGCTTTGGTGGGCGTGGGCGTGATGTTCTACGTGCTGCTGGCCCTGCGCGCCGAGCGCCGCCAGCGCGGGGCGTTTGACGCCGCCAGCCAACCCCGCATCGACAGCCTGCTGGACTTGGTGGCCCTGGGCACCGTGGCCGACGTGGGCCGCCTGGACGCCAACAACCGGCGCCTCGTCAGCCTGGGCCTCAAGCGCATCCGATCAGGCCGCATGCAGCCGGGCATCGCGGCACTGTTCGTGGCGGCCGGGCGCGATCCCGCCAAAGCCTCCAGCCAGGACTTCGGTTTCGCGCTGGGCCCCCGCGTGAACGCTGCGGGCCGCTTGGCCGAGATGGGCCTGGGCATCGAATGCCTGTTGACCGACGATGTGGGCCGAGCGCAAGAACTGGCGCAGCAACTGGACGCCATCAACCGCGAACGCCGCGAGCTGGAAACCGGCATGCGCGAGCAGGCCGAAGCGCTGCTCGAATCACTGATGCCCGAGGACGAACCGCCTCCGGCCATCGCCATCTTCGATCCAGAGTTCCACGAAGGCGTGGTGGGCATCGTCGCCTCGCGCCTGAAAGACCGCCAGCATCGGCCCACCTTTGTATTTGCCTTGGGCCAGGACGGCTTGCTCAAAGGCTCCGGTCGGTCGATCCCCGGCTTTCACCTGCGCGATGCGCTCGATTTGGTCAGCAAACGCCACCCGGGCTTGTTGAAGAAGTTCGGCGGCCACGCCATGGCGGCCGGCTGCACCATCCTCGAAGAAGACTTTGACACCTTCGAGCAGGCCATCATGCTGGTGGCCCACGAAGGCCTGGACCCCAGCCTGCTGGCGCGCCAGATCAGCAGCGACGGCCCTTTGGACACGCAGTGGTTCACACCCGAAACAGCCTCAGCGCTGGAGCAAACTGTGTGGGGGCCGGGCTTTGACGCGCCCGTGTTCAGCGACTCGGTCGAAGTGCTCAACCAACGCCTGGTCGGCACACGGCACATGAAGCTGAGCTTGCGGGTGCAAGGCCAGGTGCGCGACGGCATCTGGTTCGGGCGCACGGAACCCTTGCCCGACAAGGCGCATTTGGCGTTTCGCATCGGCCTGGACGAATACCAGGGACGCCAACGCGTTCAGATCATGGTGGAAGGTTTGGCCGACGCTTGAAGGCGAGCCACGATCAGGCGCGGTAGGCGTTCACGGCCATCTGGCCGGATTTGGGCGCCAGCGCCGAATAGGTTGCCGAGGCCTCTTGAGGCAACAGCATGTTCAAGGTGCGCTCAATGGAATGAGCCGCCCGCCTGACGGTCGATTGCTGCCCCATGACGCGTGCTTGCGCCAGGAGCAGTTGTTGACGCAGTGTCGGCGTCAGTGAATCAGGCCCCGCATGGCGAAAAGCCGCCATGGCGTCAGCCAGTGAACGGTGCAGGCCTTGGCTGCAAGACTCGATCGCCTGGGTATCTTGCGACACCAAAGCCTCGTCCAGCACCCCCAATTGCGCCTCAATGGCGGCAATGTGGGGTGTCAGATCCAGCACAGGCGGATGAACGGCGGCCATGATCGATGAGCCTCGATCACTGCTGGCGTTCGAGCACTTCGCGCGAGTTCGCGATCAACTTGTCCGCGATCGCCTCAGGGTTCACTTTGTAGGACCCGTTGTCGATCGATTGCTTCACTTGCGAAACTTTGTTGGCATCGAAAGTGGGATCCGCCCCCGATAAGAGGTTGGATGCCGTGTTGGACAGGGTTACCTTGGCGCTCTCGCTCACGCCGCCATCCAGGCTGGCCGTTTTACCGGTCGTCTTGGTGCCAGCGGTGGCTTCTGTCTTGGCGCTGGCGCCGCTGACAGCTTTGTCTGAAGGGTTGCCGATTTTCATGATGTACTCCTTGCTCTCGGTGTGAACCGAGTGGTCACATCCGGGATATCGACCCGGCCGCCACCGACTTTAACGCCAAAGGCCAAAACCCCCGCAATCCAGGGGGGTGAGGCTGCAAATTGCCCGAATTTCACAACAAGATCTCCACCTGCCGGGCCCCCACGGGCTCCCCGCAGACCACGCGGCCCCCATCAAGCCGGATCTTGGCGCATTGCCCTTCGTCACCCGCCGTCAGCGCGGTGCCTTCGGATCCGACCGAAAATCCACTGCCCTTGACCGTCAAACGCACCGGATCACCAGCGGCGAACCAGCGGCGGGCCTTGATGTCTTCCTGACGCAGGCTTTGTCCGGCTGAAAGCTGGCGCACCGCGGTGCGGCCCACGACATCTTCAGCGCGCAGCACGGCAGGCGAAGCATGCGAGGCCAGATCGACTTCCGCCATGCGCAAATCTTCCACCGTCAAAGAAGCCCCGGGGCGCACGGTGCCCACGGCCACCAAAGCCTGCCCCCACACCTTCACGGACACAGGCCAGTACACATTCCAGCGCACCGCACCCTGCTCGCAGCGCAAGCCGACGCGGGTGTTGCCCCACAGGCGCATGCCGGCAGGCACATAGGCCTTGACCTTGTCGCAAGGCGCCAGCTTGAGGCGCGGATCCAACTGGCCCAAAACGACTTCAACGCGCCAGGGCGCGCTTTTCTTGGAACTGTCGGCTTGAGGCAAGGCCTGGTCGTGCAACAAGGTCTGCACGTACGCCTGCAGCACACCCGACTCACCCACCGGCGACGCCTGCGCGTGGGCCGAGGGCGACAGCAGCACCGCACCACCACACAACAGCAACCACACCAGGGCGCTCAACAAGGCGGCCCAAATTTGAAACGGCTCGAAACCCAGGTCATGCAGCAAGCCTGGCACAGGGGCCGACGGGCTGGTCGATGAGGGATGGGAAGGGTTCGTGTCCATGCCTGTCACTGTACGAAGCCCCAACCCTCGAAGAAGCCTGAAATGAGGCCCGAAAGGCCGCCTATTCCGGCTCATGTTTCAGCGCCACAAGTTCACCATCCCCTACAAGCTGCGCCAAATCCCGTTGTTCTTGGCGAAGCACTCACAGGCCGGAGGGCTTGCCATGCTGAACAGATTGACCGACACCCTTAACTTCCAGGCTGATGCCCTGTCGCTGCGATCAGAGCGCCAGCGCCTGATCGCCAGCAACATCGCGAATGCCGACACCCCGAACTACCAGGCGCGGGATTTCGACTTCGCCAGTGCGCTGCGCAATGCCACCGGGCAGGCCTCACAGGGTCAGTCCTCACTGGCGCCGGGCAAGCTTCAACTGGCCACCGGCAGCGCCGGACACCTGGGCCGGGGCGGTGTGCCCGCTGGCAGCAAACAGCAGGCCGACATGAACTACGCCACGCCCGCACAAACCAACCTGGACAGCAACACCGTCGACATGGACCGCGAGCGCGCCAGCTTTGCCGACAACACGGTTCGCTATGAAGCCACCCTGCGCTTCATCAACGGTCAGGTCAAAACGCTCAACACGGCCATCACTGGCCAGTGACCGGAGTAAACCGCCATGTCCATGTTCAGCATCTTCAACGTCTCCGGCAGCGCGGTCAGCGCGCAGTCGCAGCGCCTCAACGTCGTGGCCTCCAACCTGGCCAACGCCGACACGGTGGCTGGCCCTGACCGCGCGCCCTACAAGGCCCGCCAGGTCGTGTTCACCACCACGCCAATGGGCGAGGTGGGTACCGCCGGCGTCACGGTCAGCAACATCACCGAAGACAACACCCCGGGCCGCCGCGTGCTCGATCCCAAACACCCGCAGGCCGACGCCGAGGGCTACGTGACCTACAGCAACGTGAACGCGGTGGAAGAGATGGTCAACATGATCTCGGCCTCGCGCTCGTACCAAAACAACATCGAAGTGATGAACACCGCCAAAAGCCTGCTGCTGAAAACGCTGCAACTCGGTCAAGGCACCTGATTTACCTGAGGACATGACATGAGCACAGTATCGTCAACCGGCAACTCCGTTCTCGACAAGATCAATGGCGCCAAGGCCGCCGCCAGCGACAAGACCACGGAAGCCTCGGATCGCTTCCTGAAGTTGCTGGTCACCCAGATGCAGAACCAGGACCCGCTCAACCCGATGGACAACGCGCAGGTCACCAGCCAGATGGCGCAGATCAGCACGGTGACAGGCATTGAAAAACTCAACACCACCATGGGTGGCGTGAACGACGGCTTCAACCAGATGCAGTTGCTGCAAGGCGCCAGCCTGGTGGGGCACCAGGTGCTCGTCGAAGGCAACCAACTCGTCGCGGGCACGGTCAAGGCCGACGATGGCACCAGCAGCACCGTCGCCGCGGGCGCTTTCGACCTGAGCGGCAGTGCCGCCAACGTGAACGTCGAGGTGATCAACGCCGCAGGCCAGGTGGTCGACACCATCAGCAAGGGCTCACAGACTGCCGGTCTGCACAGCTTCCAGTGGACCGTGCCCAGCACCATGTCCAGCGAAGGCCTGACCTTCAAGGTGGCAGCCAAGAACGGCAGCACTGATGTCAGCCACACCAGCCTCATGAACGACCAGGTCGATGCCATCAGCAACAGCAACGGCACCTTGAACCTGGAGCTGCGCAACAGCGGCAGCACGGCCTACAGCAAGATCAAAGTCGTCGTTTAATTTTTCAAGCAGTACCCTGAAAGGACAACACCATGGGCTTCCAACAAGGTCTCTCCGGTCTGAATGTATCGGCGCGCAATCTGGAGGTGATTGGCAACAACGTGGCCAACACCAGCACCTACGGTGCCAAGGCTTCGCGAGCCGAGTTCTCTGACATGTACGCCGCAGCATTGAACGGCTCAGGCACCAGCGCAGTGGGCATTGGCGCCACCGTGGCCGCCGTGGCGCAGCAATTCACGCAGGGCAACATCAGCACCACCGACAACCCCATGGACCTGGCCATCAATGGCAATGGTTTCTTCCAGGTGCAAGACGGTCGCAACCAGACCTTCTTCACCCGCAACGGGCAGTTCAAGATCGACCGCGATGGCTTCATCGTCAACAACGCCAGCCACAAGCTGCTGGGCTACCAGGCCGACCTGACGGGCAACATCACCAACACCAGTGACTTGGTGCCCATCCAGTTGACCACCGGCGGCATTGCCCCCAAGCAGACCGACAAGACCAACATCGAGATGAACTTCAAGTCGACCGACTCGATCAAGAGTGTGCCGATCAGTTTCGCCGACAACACCACCTACAACTTCACCACGTCGCAGACCATGTTCGACGTGAAGGGCCAGTCGGTGGGCATGGCCTACTACTTCCAGAAGGTGGGCGACAACAGCTGGGACATGTACGTCACGGCCAACGGCACCTCCGTTCAGACCGATGGTTCAGGGGCGCCCGCCAAGGCCGCCACGCTGACTTTCCCGACCTCGGGCGGCACACCGACCGACCTGGCCAACAGCAATCCGGTCGCAGGCGACCCGGGCACGATCACCACCTACGACGCCAGCGGCAACCCGGTGGCCACTTCATCGACGGGCAGCTTCACCCTGCCCGACATCCCGAAGGTCAACGTGACCAATGCCAGCGCTGTGCCCCCCATCGCACAGACCGAGATCATCAGCGGTGTCACCATGGACCTGGCCAAGGCCACGGAATACGGCGGCAACTTCGCCGTGACCAACCTGTCGCAGACCGGCTATGCGCCCGGCGACTTGTCCAGCATCACGGTAGACAGCACAGGGGTGATCCTGGCGCGCTATTCGAATGGCCAGTCCAAACCGGCCGGTCAACTGGTGACCGCCAGCTTCCGAAATCCACAAGGCCTGCAACCGCAAGGGAGCAACGAATGGTCCGCCACCTACGCCTCCAACGCGCCCGTCACGGGCGCACCGGGCACGGGCAATCTGGGCTTGCTGCAATCGGGCGCGCTGGAGGAATCCAACGTGGACCTGACCGGCGAGCTGGTCAACATGATGGTGGCGCAGCGCATGTACCAGGCCAACGCGCAGACCATCAAGACTGAAGACCAGGTCCTGCAGACGCTGGTGAACCTGCGTTGATGCACCGCCCCGCCAGCAGTAACCGGAGCACACCATGGATCGGATGATTTATGTCGGCATGGCCGGCGCCAAGATGGACATGCAGCGCCAGGATGTGCTGGCCAACAACCTGGCCAACATCAGCACCACCGGCTTTCGGGCCGAGCTGCAAGCCATCCGCGCCGTGCCGGTGCGCGGCGATGGCGCCACCACGCGCGTTTATTCGTTGGAGACCACGGTGGGCTACGACGACTCGCAAGGCCCCATCACGACCACGGGGCGTCCGCTGGACGTGGCCCTGCAAGGCAAATCCATGCTGGCCGTGAGCGCGCTGGATGGCACCGAGGCCTACACGCGCTTCGGTTCGCTGACGGTGAACAACGAAGGCGTTCTGATGACCCAGAGCGGCCTGCCCGTGCTGGGCGACGGCGGCCCGATCACCATCCCGCAGAACGCCCAGGCCAGCATCGCGCCCGATGGCACGGTCAGCGCCAAGGAAGCCAGCGGCAAGATCACCGGCATCGGCAAGCTCAAACTGGTCACCCCGGAAATCAAATTGACACGGGGCGAGGATGGCCTGTTCCGCGACGCGGACGGGGCCGAACTGCCAGTCGATGCCAATGCCCGCGTGCAAGACGGGGCCCTGGAGGGCTCGAACGTCAACCCCATCGAGACCATGATCAGCATGATCGCGGCCGCCCGCCAGTTCGAAGCTCAGATGAAGTTGATCCAGACCTCCGAAAGCAACGAAAAAGCGGCATCCCAATTGTTGTCGGGCAACGCCTGATCTGTTTACCTGGCTTGACGCCTGAGGAGTAGCACCATGATGCGATCACTGTGGATCTCGAAATCGGGGATGGAAGCCCAGCAAACCCAGCTGGACCACATCTCTCACAACCTGGCCAACAGCGGCACCAATGGCTACAAGCGTTCGCACGCGGTGTTTGAAGACCTGATGTACCAGAACCTGCGCCAAAGCGGGGCCAACAGCTCGGAGCAGACGCAATTGCCCACCGGCCTGCAAGTGGGCCTGGGCGTGCGCCCGGTGGCCACCTCGCGCCAGTTCTCGCAAGGCAGCCTGCAACAAACCACCAATTACCTGGACGTGGCCATCAAAGGCAACGGCTTCTTCCCCGTGAGCATGCCGGACGGCACCACGGGCTACACCCGCGATGGCTCCTTCCAGTTGGACAACCAGGGGCAACTGGTCACCAACAACGGCTACCAGATCCAGCCGGGCATCACAGTACCGGCTAATGCCACCGCCGTGACCATCGGGGCCGATGGCACGGTCACCGCCGCCATCTCCGGGCAGAACACCGTGCAGAACCTGGGCCAGATCCAGCTCACCAACTTCATCAACCCGGCCGGCCTGGAGCCGCGTGGCGAGAACCTCTACACCGAGACGCCCGCCTCCGGCACGCCGCAGACCGCCAACCCAGGCACCGACAGCACCGGCCTGCTGGCCCAGGGTTTCGTGGAAACCTCCAACGTCAACGTGGTTGAAGAACTCGTCACGATGATCCAGACCCAACGCGCCTACGAACTCAATTCCAAGGCCATTCAGACTTCGGACCAGATGCTGCAACGTCTGGCGCAACTGTGATGAACGCCATTCGCCGCCGCGCCAGCCTGGCGCTCATCGCCGCCGCGTGCAGCCTGCTGGGCGCCTGTTCGGTCCTGCCCACCACGGCCAAGGTCGATGTGCTGGAGCCGACCCAGGCGCGCCCCGCCGTCCCGGTGGTGCCCGTGATTGCCAATGGCTCGCTGTTCCAGAGCGCCGGCTACCGGCCCTTGTTCGAAACCCACCGCGCGCGCCTGATCGGCGACATCGTGAACGTCACGATCGTCGAGAAGATCTCTGCCAAGCAGGAATCGACCAGCAGCATCGAGAAAACGGGCGACACATCGGCCTCCGTGTCGGCCGTGCCTCTGCTGAGGGCGGAACAGCTGGCCAAGCTGCGCTTGAGCGCCAGTGGCACTTCGTCAAACACCTTTGATGGCAAGGGCACCACCGAGAGTTCCCACAACTTCGTGGGCACCATCACGGCCACGGTGATCGAGGTGCTGCCCAACGGCCACCTGATCATCTCGGGCGAGAAGCAGATCGGCGTGAACAAAAACGTGGAATTGTTGCGTTTTTCAGGCCAGGTTGACCCCACGACCATCCAGCCTGGCAACACGGTCGCCTCCACCCAGGTGGCCAACGTTCGCATCGAGCAACGAGGCCGTGGCGCCCAGGCCGACGCGCAGGGAATAGGCTGGCTTGCACACTTCTTTTTGAGCATTCTGCCGATCTAAAGAACTCCAAAATGAGGCCGAACCTTCCGGGAATCTGGCCTCATGAATACTTCAGAACGACTCCTCAAACTGCTGATTGGCCTGGCCTTCCTGGCCGCCTCCGCAGCCGTGTGGTGGCCCGTTGAGGCCCAAGCGGCCCGGCTGAAGGAAATCGCCAGCGTCCAGGGCGTGCGCGCCAACCAGTTGATGGGCTACGGCCTGGTGGTGGGCCTGGACGGCACCGGCGACCAGACCACCCAGACCCCCTTCACGGCCCAAAGCCTGAACTCCATGCTGCAGCAGATGGGCATCACCGTGCCCGCTGGCGTGGCCATGCAGGTCAAGAACGTGGCCGCCGTGCTGGTCACCGCCACCCTGCCCCCCTTTGCCCAACCCGGCCAGGCCATTGACGTCAATGTGTCTTCGCTGGGCAATGCCAAATCGTTGCGCGGCGGCACCCTGGTCACCACGCCTTTGAAGGGCGCCGACGGCCAAATCTACGGCCTGGCCCAGGGCAACCTCATCATCGCCGGGGCCGGTGCCTCGCAAGGCGGCGCCAAGGTCCAGGTCAACCACCTGAGCGCCGGCCGCATCCCCAACGGTGCCACGGTTGAGCGCAGTGTGCCCACGCCCTGGTTACAAAGCAGCGTCGTCCAGCTGGACGTGCAGGCCGACGACTTCAACACCGCCCGCGACATCGCTGGCGCCATCAACAAGGCCAAGGGTGCCGGCACCGCCGAGGCCATCAATGGCCGCACCGTCAGCGTGAAGCTGCCCGCCCAATCCGGCGAGCGCGTGGCCTTCATGGCCGACATCGAGAACTTGTCCATCGACCGCGCCACGCCTTCGGCCCGCATCGTCATCAACGCCCGCACCGGCTCGGTGGTCGTGAACCAGGCCGTCACCATCGGCCCCTGCGCCATCGCCCACGGCAACCTGTCGGTCACCATCAGTTCCACCCCGGTCATCAGCCAGCCCAATGCACTGTCGCAGGGCCAGACGGTGGTCACCGAAAAGGCCGACATTAAGATCAACCAAGAACCTGGCGCGCTGATCCAGCTGCCAGCCGGAACCAAATTGACCGATGTGGTCAAGGCGCTCAACACCTTGGGCGCCAACCCGCAGGACCTGCTGGCCATCCTGCAAGCCATGAAGGCGGCCGGCGCGCTCCAAGCAGAGCTGGAGGTCATCTGATGAGCCTGACACCATTCCCCTCGTCCTCCGGCAACAGCCTGAGCCTGGACACGCGCTCGCTCGACAAGCTGAAATACGCTTCGGGCACGGACCAGAAAAGCGCGATCAAGGACACCGCCAAGCAGCTGGAAAGCCTGTTCATGCAGGAGCTCATGAAAAGCATGCGCTCCACCACCATGAACAGCGGCATGCTGGAGAACTCCGGCACCGAGATGGGCACCAACATGCTCGACAGCCAGCGGGCCCAGCAGATGAGCGGCCTGCCCGGCGGCCTGAGCGACATGATCATCAAGCAGTTGCAACGCCAACTGGGGGGCGCCGAGGCCTCGGCCGACACCCCCATCAGCCCCTTCAAGGGCCTGGGCGACCTGAGCATCGGCAAGCTCTCGCTGCCGACCAACAGCAGCGCCACTGCCGCCATCGCACCCGCCTCGGCCGCTGGCAGTGCCTCGGCCGCCAGCACCCGCAAGCTGAGCAACTCCGAGCAGTTTGTGCGCCAGCACCAGGCAGACGCCAAGGCCGCAGAAGCCGCCACCGGCATCCCCGCCAACCACATCCTGGGCCAAGCCGCGCTGGAATCCGGCTGGGGCAAGCACCAACCCAAGATGGCCGACGGTAGCTCCAGCCACAACTTGTTCGGCATCAAGGCCAATTCGAGCTGGACCGGCAAGGTGGCCGAGGTCACCACCACCGAATACATCGGCGGCGTGGCCCGCAAAGTCACGGCCAAATTCCGTGCTTATGACTCTTATGAAGACGCCTTCAAGGACCACGCCAAACTGCTGAGCAAGAGCCCCCGCTACAGTCAGACCGTGGCCCAGGCCGACACCGCGCAAGGCTTCGCACGCGGACTGCAGAAAGCCGGCTACGCCACGGACCCCGCTTATGCCGACAAGCTCACCAAGGTCATCAACACCACGCTGCGCCTGCAACGTTCGGTGACCTGACCCGCTGACGGAGAAGTAGCACCATGGGTTCAGGACTGCTCACCCTCGGCACCCGCGCCATGTTCGCCAACCAGGCGAAGCTGGACACGATTGCCCACAACATCAGCAACGCCAGCACCGAAGGCTACTCGCGCCAGGAAGTGCAGCTGTCCACCGAAGGCGGTCGCTACACGGGTGCAGGCTTCTATGGGCGCGGCGTCAAGATCGACACGGTCACCCGCGCCTCCGACTCTCTGCTGGCGCGTGACTACAACAACAACCTGTCCATCGCCTCAGCCGACCAAATGCGGCTGGACAAGCTCACCCAGTTGGAGAAGGCCCTGGCCACCGGCGCGTCGGGCATTGGCTACGCCGCCGGTCAGATGCTGAACTCCTTCGTCGATGTGGCCAACCAGCCGCAAGACCTGTCGGCGCGCCAGGTGGTCTTGTCCAAGGCCGCCGAGTTGGCCAGCCGCATGAGCACCGCTGGCACCCAGTTGAACGACCTGCAAGGCGGCACGCTGTCCGACATGAAGGCAACCGTGGCCGAGATCAACTCGCTGGCCGCGCGCATCGCCGACATGAACCAGAAGATCGCCTCGGTCACGGGCGTGGGCCACGAGCCCAATGACCTGATCGACCAGCGCGACTTGCTGGTCAAGAACCTGTCCGAGAAGATCCAGGTCTCCACGGTGCCCGCCGACGATGGTTCCATCAGCGTCTTCATCGGCGGCGGCCAGCAACTGGTGCTCAGCAATCAGGCCTCCACCCTGGGCGTGCAAGCCGACCAGTACGACGCCACCCAAGGCCGCATCACCATCGGCACGGGCAACAACCAACGCACGCTGGACGAAAGCCTGCTCACCGGCGGCAGCCTCGCCGGCCTGCTGAAAGTGCAGAACGAAGACATCCCTGCCGCGCGGAACCTGCTGGGGCAGATGGCCTCGGCCTTGAGCTGGCGCGTCAACCAGCAGCAATCGTTTGGTCTGGACCTGGGCACGCCGGCCTCAGCCGGCGCGGCCATCTTCAGCGTGGGCACGCCACAAGTGCTGCCCTCCAACAAAAACACGTCATCCACCGCCTTCCCGCCGGTCACCATGACGGTGATCGATGCCCGGGAGCTGCAGGCCAGCGACTACAGCTTGGTTGAAGACCCCGCCACCCCGGGCAGCTACAGACTGACCCGCCTCAGCGACAACACTTTCACCTCGGTGGCCGATGGCGACGTGGTCGATGGTTTCAGAATCAACATCGACGCGGCCACCATCGCCAGCGGCGACAAGTTCATGCTGCGCCCCGTGGGCAATGCCGCCCTCAGCATGAAGCGGGTGTTGGACAAACCCACTGGCATCGCCGCCGCCTCACCCGTGAATGGCACCCTGGGCACCGCCAACACGGGCACCGCCACGGTGGCTTCGCTCAGCATCGTGGCCACCCCGTCCACCCCCTACGACGCGGTCACCGTGGCCTTCACCGGGGCCTCGGGCACAGGTCAGGACTATGAAATCCGCGACTCCGGCGGCGGGGTGCTGGTGTCTGGCACCTGGCAACCCGGCTCGCCCATTGAGTACAACGGCTTTGAGCTGAACCTCAATGGCGTGCCCAAGGATGGCGACACCATCACCGTCGCGCCAACCCTGTACCCATCCTCCAACAACGGCAATGCACTGTCCCTGCTGGCCTTGCGCGATGAAGACATCGTGGGCCGCATCAACCAGGGTGCTGGCGGCACTGCGCCTGGAGCCACCATCACCAACGCGTACTCACAGGTCATCGGCAGCATTGGGGTCCGCGTGCAAGATGCCATGACATCGGCCACCATTTCGGCCACACTGGCAGCCAACTCGCAAGAGTTGTTGACCAACAAGACAGGCGTCAACCTCGACGAGGAAGCCGCCCGACTCATCCAGTTCCAGCAGGGCTACCAGGCCGCGGCCAAGATCCTGCAAGTGGCGCAGTCGGTATTCGACACGCTGCTCAGCATCAGCCGATAAGGAGTCTCGTCATGCGCATCAGCACTGCCTACAGCTTTGATTCGTCGATCGACAACCTGCAAAAGCGCCAAAGCGAAATGTCGCAATCGCAGATGCAGCTCACGTCGGGCAAAAAGGTCAACTTCGCCAGCGACGACCCCATCGCCGCAGCCCGCGCAGAGCGTGCCCTGGCCAGCATCGCGCGCGAAGACGCCAACCAGCGTTCGCTGGATGCCAGCCGCAACGTCATGCAACTGAGTGAGTCAGCCATTGGCGACGCCGTCAGCCTTTTGCAAACCGCGCGCGAATCCATGGTGGCGGCCGGCAATGGCAGCTACACCGACAAGGAGCGTGAGGCCCTTGCCCTCAAGCTCAAGGACATCCGCGCCCAGATGCTCACCATCGCCAACCGCTCCGACGGCAGCGGTGGCTTCGTGTTTGGCGGCCAAGGCTCGGCGACGCCCCCTTTTCTGGACACCACCAGTGGCGTGCAATTCGTCGGCCAAGGCGGCCAGGTGCAGGCTGCCGCTGGCGAAACGCTCAACCTCACGGTGGATGGCGACCAGACCTGGCTGAAAGCCAAGTCGGGCAATGGCGTCTACGAAACCAACCCCGCCAGCACCAACACCGGCGCAGGGTGGATCACCGCCGGTTCGGTGACCTCGCCCAGCGCCCTGCCCTACCCGGCCGCGCCTGGCGGCACGCCTCCCCAATACGCCGTCACCTTCACTGTCAACGCGAGCGTGACCACCTACAGCGTCACCAAGGACGGGGGCGGCACCACCTTGACCGATGTGCCCTACGCCAGCGGCAAGGCCATCGTGATCGACGGCATGTCCTTCGCCGTCAACGGCCAGCCCGCCAACGCCGACAACTTCACCATCGACCAGTCCACCAACGACCTGAGCGTTTTTGATGCCCTTGATTCGGCCATCAACTCGCTCACCACCAGCAACCAGGGCAGCGGCCGGATCATGCAAGCTGTGAACCGGGGTTTAAGCAACCTGGACAGCGTCCTGGGCAACGTCAGCGCCGCGCGCTCGGCCGTTGGTGAAAGCCTGAACCGCATGGACAGCATCGAGGGGCGCATCAGCGCCTCCAAGTTGGCCGCTGAAACCGAACGCTCCAACGCCGAAGACCTGGACATGGTCTCAGCCATCTCCAAGTTCCAGAACCAGCAAACGGGTTACGACGCCGCCCTGAAAAGTTATGCGATGGTGCAAAAATTGTCGCTGTTCCAGTACATCAATGGCTGACCCACAAGGGACTCACTGCCCATGACAGACCACCCTATCCTCGGCCAGATCGCCCTGGCCTACTGCCCGGTCATCGACCGCAACCGCAGCGTCACCGCCACGCGTTTGACCGTGTTCCCCGTCAACCAGGGCGGCGAACTCGACTCGGCGTCCCTGCTGGCCGCGGTCGGTGAAGCCTGGCCTGTCGGCGGCCCACAGATCTGGCTGAACGTGCTCAGCGAAAGCCTGCTGCACGACCTCATCGCTGCACAACCGGCCACGCACATCCTGGTGGAGATCCCCTCCTTCATGGCCTGCGAGGCCGACAACGTGGGCCCCATCTGCACCTTGCACGCCAACGGCAACTTGTTGCTGCTCAAGGGCCGCCCCTTGCGTGAGTTACCACGCGAAGTGCTGCCCTGCTTCAAGTACTCCATCATCGACTACGACGACGACCGCCGCGTCGATCCGCACACCGGCATCAGCAACGCCAGCCCCGAAGGCGTGATCCGCACCATCGGGCATGTGCAATCGGGCATCCGCACCGTCGAGGCCATGGAAAACGCCTTCCGCCGTGGCGCCACCGCCGTGCTGGGCTGGCCCATCGACGACGCCATCGAGGTCTCCACCCGCCCCACCGACCAACCCGCCCTGCAGGTCATCGTGCTGCTCATCGACCAGGTCCACAAACAGGCCGACATCGAAGACCTGGAAAGAACCCTCAAGCGCGACCCGCCCCTGGCCTACAAGCTGATGCGCTTCATCAACTCGCCCGCCTTTGGCTTGTCGGTCGAGATCAGCTCCTTCCGCCACGCCATCATGATCCTGGGCTACCAGCGCCTCAAACGCTGGCTGGCCTTGCTGCTGGCCACCGCCAGCAAAGACCCCAACATGCGGCCGGTGATGTTCGCCGCCGTGCGCCGTGGCCTGCTGATGGAAGAACTGTCACGCGGCCATGGCGACGACGAACTTCGCAACGAGTTGTTCATCTGCGGCGTTTTCTCTCTGTTGGACCGCATGTTCCGCCAGCCTTTCAGTGAACTGCTCAAGACCATCCCGGTGCCTGAGCGCGTGTACCAAGTGCTGGTTGATGGCACGGGCCCCTACGCGCCCTACGTCAACCTGGTCAAGGCCATGGAAGGCCAGACCCTGGGCGAGATCCGCGAAGGCGCCGACGCCCTGATGATGAGCTTTAGCGACATCAACAGCGCCATGCTGCGCGCCATGAGCGCAGGCTCACAGCTCGACTGATTCTGAACAGCCCGCATCCTTCGGGCCAGGGGCTCGTAAGATGCGGGATGAGCTCATCGGACACCCCCTACGCCAACCTCACCCCCGACGCGGTCCTGCACGCCCTGCAAGCCGTCGGCGTCTTCAGCGACGGCCGCCTGCTGCAGCTCAACTCCTACGAGAACCGCGTCTTTCAGATCGGCCTGGAAGACGCTGGCTACGTCATCGCCAAGTTCTACCGCGCAGGCCGCTGGACCGACGCCCAGATCCTGGAAGAGCACGCCTTCGCGCAAGAGCTGATGGACGCCGAGGTGCCCGCCGTGGCGCCCCTGCCGCTGATGGCCGACCTGGAGGTCGACCCTGCCGTGCGTTGCATCGGGCAGCCCGCCACCCTGGGCTTGCTGGGCGACATCCGATTGGCCGTCACCCCGCGCAAAGGGGGCCGCTCACCCGAGTTGGAAGACCCCGCCGTTCTTGAGCGCTTGGGCCGCTTCCTGGCCCGCCTGCACACTGTGGGCGCCGCCAAAAAGTTCAAGCACCGCACCACCTTGAGCGTGGACACCACCGGCCGCGCCGCACGTGACTGGCTGGTCCAGAACCAGGTGGTCACCGACGACCAACGCGCCGTGTGGCTGTCGGTGGCCGACCAGGCGCTGGATCTGGCCCAGGCCGCCTTTGACCGCATCGATGGCTTGCGCTTGCGCCGCCTGCATGGCGACTGCCACGTCGGCAATGTGCTGTGGACACCCGAGGGCCCGCACTTCGTGGACCTGGACGATGCCTGCATGGGCCCCGCCGTGCAAGACCTGTGGATGCTGCTCAGCGGCGACCACCAGGAACGCCAGCTGCAACTGCATTCACTGCTGTCAGGCTACGAGTCATTCGCCGATTTCGACTGGCGCGAACTGACGCTGATCGAGCCCTTGCGCACCCTGCGCATCATCCACCACAGCGCCTGGCTGGCCCGGCGTTGGGCCGATCCGGCCTTCCCGGCGGCCTTCGCGTGGTTTGGCACCTCGGCTTACTGGAGCGAGCAATCGCAACTCTTGCGCCAGCAGATCGAACTGATGCAGGACAGCCAGCAAGGCCGTCCCATGGTGAACGAGGACGACTGGTGAGCGTTCCTGCCGTCGGTCAGCTGGCCAACACCGTGCGATTGCGGCCTGCGCGCTTGGCGCGGTAGAGGGCTTGGTCGGCACGCTCGATGGTGTCGGCCACCTCTTCGTCAAAGCGTTGCTCGGCCAAACCGGCTGAAAAACGGATGTGCAACTCCGGATGCTCGGGGCACATCAGCTTGCTGTTCACCACCTCGCGGACCCGCTCCATCATCGCGTCCGCCTGGCCCACGCGGCACTCGGTCAACATCAGCAAAAACTCCTCGCCACCCCAACGGGCGATGACGTCGGACTCGCGCAGCTCATGCTGCACGCTGTGGGCAAAGTTGCGCAGCACCTCGTCGCCCGCGCCATGTCCATGCGTGTCGTTCACGCGCTTGAAATGGTCGATGTCCAGGATGCCGATGCAGAATACGCGCCCGCCCCGGTCGCTGAATTTTTTCTGCAAGGCCAACGTTTCCACCATGTGACGGCGGTTGAACAAGCCGGTCAATTCGTCGCGCGTGGCCAGGGTCTGGATGCGCTCCACCGCGATGGCCAGCTCATTCTTACGCTCCCGCAGGCGGGATCGCAGATCGCTGAGTTGGCCCGCCAGCAGCGAGATCGTGGGCAAGGTGGTGCAGGCGAACAGGAAGTGGATCAATTCCTGACGAACGGGGTAACGCCCAGGTTCGAAAGCGTTCATGGCCAGCATGGTCAGGCCCTGTGCCACGAGGGCGAAAAATGCCGCCGACCGGGCTTGCGACGCCGTCAGGTTGAACAAGCCAAAGACCAGCACCAGCGCCAGCAGCATCAAACTGGCGCCGCGGGATTCTTCCAGGATGGCATAGGCGCCCACCACACAGGTGATGGCCACCATGATCTGAGGCAAGGTCAGCGACGGGTCGGCAAAGCGCAGGTTGAACCCACTGCGCAACAAGGTGTAGAACAACAGGCAACTGCCCATCATGTAGGAACCCAGCGCCCAGCCCGCGGTCTCGTTCACAGTCCCCACGCTGACCGAGTAGGCCAGCACCACCGTGCAGATCACAAAGTTCGCCGCCGCCACCATGTAACGCTGGATGCGCAGGCGCTGCTTCGGGTCGCTGGAGAACACCAGGCGCATCAAGGTCTGCAGGAAACCGGAGGTCTCTTCGCCGTCGTTCTTGGTGAACTGCGACAAGGTCACGCCAATCACGGCGAGCAACATGAAGCGCAACAACTCCTGGGCCATGTCATAGGTGTGAGGATGGGCATGCAGCAGCCAGGCCATGGCGGCGCCCATGACTGCGATCACGTAGGCGCTGAGCAGGCGCACCTGCAAAGGGCGCAGGTAGCGGAATCCGTAAAGCAACAAGGGCACCAGAATCAACAACAACACATCGCGGGCAGGCCCACCCATGGTGTAAACCCAAGAGGCGTAGGTCACCGCCATCACCATCTGCGGCATGGTCAGCGAAGCATCCCGAAAGCGCAGGTTCATGTTGCTGCGCAGCAGGGCATAGAACACCACCACGTTCACGGCAATGGCGCCGCTGATGGCCAGCACCGGGCCCGTCGGCAAGTAACCATGGCTCGCCACCCAGTTCATCAACAGGCACACCAGCAGGTAAACAAGGCCCCCACCCAGGCAACGCAGGATGCGCACGCGCTGCTTCCAATGGTTGCCGAGCAGCCAGACGCCCCAGGTGCCCGTGTTGATCGTCACGCGACCATGGTGGGCAGCGGGGGACATGGCGATGGAGGGTGAGGTCGGGTCCATTCGGGTGATTTCGTCACATGAACGCCCCACTTGAGTACCCCTGTCGCCAACTAGCCCTTAGCATCGGCACATCGCACACTTTCAGCCCACATCGCCACCATGACCAACGGACTTTTCACCAGCCTCGCCATCCAACCCGACCCCAGCGAGGCCAATCCGCTGGTGATCTACCACGACAAGTGCGCCGACGGCTTCGCCGCCGCCCTGGCCGCCTGGCTGTTCTTTGAAGGACGGGGCGAATACCTGGGCCTGGCGCACGGCAAGGTTCAGCAGGTGTCTGAGTTGCCCGTCCTGACGGGACGCCCGGTCTACATCCTGGACTTTTCGTTTTCGGCCGAGATCCTGCAGGGCATCGACGATGTCGCGTCCAAACTGGTCATGCTGGACCACCACAAAAGCGCCGCCGACAAGCTGGGCACGTTCCAATGCCGCTGCGGCATCGTTCACTTCGACATGACACAGTCGGGCGCCAAACTCGCCTGGCAGTTCTTCCAGCGCAACCAACCCATCCCCGACCTGGTCCGATTCGTGGAAGACCGCGACATCTGGACCTGGCAATACCCGGAGAGCGCCGCCTTCCTGGCCGCGCTCGACATGGAGCCCTTTGAATTCCCACGCTGGGCCGAGATCGCGGCCTTCAGCCCCGCGCAAAGCGCCACCTTCCGAGAGCGTGGCGGCGCCATGAACAAGAAGTTCATGAGCCTGTGCCATGACATTGCCCGCAATGCCATGCCGGTGAACTTCAATGGCGAAAGCGGCTTGATGGTCAACTGCCCTGGCGTGTTCAGCAGCGAAGTGGGCGACCTGCTCGCTACTCAATGCGGCACCTATGCCTTGCTGTGGAATTACAGCAAGGATGGCATCGTCAAGGTCAGCCTGCGCGGGGTGCGCCCCTACAACGTCATCCCGCTGGCCGAGTCGATGGGCGGTGGCGGACACGCCCAGGCCTGTGGCTTCAAGATGGGCGTTGACCGCCTGCCCGAGTTGCTGACCGGGACGTTTCAGACCCAGCCCTGAGGGCCGGATCTGGCCTGGAAATCACTGGCATTGGCCGAAGCCGTCGATGGTGCCGCTGCAGTGAACAAAGTTGTTCTGCACGCCCATGCCCTCGCCCGTGCGGCCATACAGCACCAGCATCTTGAAGCCAGAGGTGGTCACCGCGGTGCCATTGCCAGGATTGGCCAAGGGGATGGCGACCGACCGGGCCGCCGCCGAAAAACCGACCTCGCCAATCTGGGCAGGCGACTGGTCTCCACATTGACGGTCAGAGCAGAAAGAGGCTGAATCCAGGCCGGTGTAGCCGCGGGCAAAGGTCCAGCTGGCATTGAAGGTGGTCGATTCCCCCGTGGCCAGGGCAAGTGTGCGCAGGCTGCTCACGGTGCTGTCGGTCAGGATCGGCCACGGGAAGTTCTCGATCCGGTCAGACAGCGGCGGCACGCCCATCATGTCGACCTCGAATTCGCTGCGGCCATCCAGCACCATCGCGCTTGAGCAGTTGGCATCGGTGTAAAGCGCGACCTTCACGGTGCGGCCACCACGGTAGAAGTTGGTGATGGCGGCATCGCCCCCCGTGCCGGAGGGCAGCTGGATTTGGGTATCGTCGCTGCCCCGAAGCTGGCCGCCTGCATCCGTCGGATCGCTCAGCAAGCTGCTGAAAGAATCGCGCCAGACCGACAGGCGCTGTGGCGAACCGCTGTAGCGCTTGTAGTAAGCCAGCAGCACTTCAGCACCGTTCGCATCCTTCTGAGTAACCTTGGCGCATTGCAGGCCACTGATGGCCTGGATGTCGAACTGGAAAGCGCGCGAGTGCTCGGTGTAGGCCAAGGCCCCCGTGCTGTCAAAGGTTTGGGTGCGCTGCAAAGCCGCATTGGCGTGGATGCCAATCGGGTTCACATCGCCCTTGAACTTCCAGGTCTGCCCTTCGCGAACCACCGCCATCTCTTCGCCAATGGACTGCAGGCTGCCATCCTGGAGCTTCAGCACAAATGACACGCGGCAAACGGGATCGGTGCCCGACAAGTCGCAACGCCCCAGAGTCGGGCTCACGAACAAGACACCAAAACCAGGCCCTTCATCGCTGGCGCCAATGAAATCGCACATCAGCGTGCCAACATCGCTGGGACCCTGCGCAGGACTGGGCCCATCAAAACTCATGCTGGCTGTGCTGGCCAGCAGCCCTGGCAAATTGGCGCGACAGGCTGTGTCGTTCGCCATGGCCAACGACATGTTCTGGAACAGGGTCTCGATGCCCGTCAGCGAGACATTGGCCGCCTGGCTGTCCACCGTCAGGGTGCCTTGCGCGGCTTGCCCGGACTCCAGGTAAAGATTGCCCGTGCCCAAGCGCGGCGTGATCTGCACGAAGGGGGCATTGGCCTCGCCGGTCGTGACGCCCACAGAGTCCAGCACTCGGTCGTAACCGGTGCGCGTGCCTGCGCTCAAATCGCCACTGATGAAATCGAAGTTGGACGGCACGCCAGCGTCCGCCAGAATGCCCGCCAGACCTGTGCGCAAGGTGGTCTGGGCCGCAGCAATGCTGGTGGCATCCAGTGAGGTGCCAGGGCCGTCCATCAGGTCTTCCGGCGAGTCACCGGTGGCCAGCAGCACGGCGGCGGTGGTCAAGGGCGTCACATTGGCCACGCCCGCCCCTTGCGACACCGAATAAACACACCGGTAGTTCTCGCCCACATGGCCACAGGCCTCGATTCGGTAAGGGCCCGTGCCCGTCAGCGTCACGCCAGTGAAAGCACCTGCGGCGTCCACGCTCACCCCAGAGCTGACCACATTGCCCTCCGAGTCCAGGATTCGCACCAAGGCGTCGGCCATGGGCGCACCCACGGCCACCGTGCCCGACAAGGTGTTGCTGGCGGATGAGCCCCCTGAGGCCCCAGCCGAGTCCGATGAACCACCGCCCCCGCACGCCGTCAACAGGCCCAATCCCGCGAACGAGACACCCATCAGCAGGCGCTGACGACTTTGCTTCAAAACTGAGTTGACCATGGGGCTTCCTTATCCACTGAACGCTCGCGCATGGCAGAGCCTTAGGGATATCGGTCACGCCCCCGGAAAGGTGAAGCCTTTAAGTACCAGGGCGTGCAACTTCAGCACGGAAAGCGCAACTACCAGCTTGGATCAGGCGTTGCCCAGCGCCCGGTTCAAGCGCAAGGCCAGCAAGGTGCACAGCGCGCCGGACAGCAGGTACAGGCTGAGGTAACCCAGTCCGAAATGGGCCGACAAGCCCAAGGCCACCAGCGGCGCGAAAGCAGCGCCCACCAGCCAGGCAAAGTCGGCGGTCAAGGCCGCACCGGCGTAGCGGTACTTGGCCGAGAAGTTGGATGTCACCGCACCGGCCGACTGGCCATAAGACAAGCCCAGCAAGGCAAAACCCATCAGGATGAACAGATTCTGGGCGGCGGGGCCGCCGCTCATCAACGTGGGGGCAAAACCGCTCAGCACCGCGATGGAACTGGCCGCCAGGCCCAAGGTTTGACGACGACCAATGCGGTCGGCAATCAAGCCGGACACGATCATGCCCAAGACCGCAATCCCGGCGCCAATGATCTGGACGACCAGCACATCGTTGACGGACTGCGTGTTGCCCAGGGCGATCCACGACAGCGGGAACACCGTCACCAGGTGGAACAAGGCATAACTGGCCAAACCGGCGAAGGCGCCAATGAAAATGTTGTGGCCTTGCGTGCGCAGCAACTCCAGCACGCGGGTGGGCTCCAGTTCACGCTCTTCGAGCAACTGGGTGTACTCCTCGGTCACCACCAGGCGCAAACGGGCGAACAGCGCCACCACGTTGATGGCAAACGCGACGTAGAAAGGATAGCGCCAGCCCCAGTCCAGGAAGTCGGCGGACGACAGGTTAGCGTGCAGGAACAGGAACAGGCCACTGGCAATCGCAAAACCGATGGGCGCACCCAACTGGCCCAGCATGGCGTACCAGCCACGGCGGTTTTCCGGGGCGTTCAGGGCCAGCAGGGACGGCAGGCCATCCCACGAACCGCCCAGGGCGATGCCCTGCAAGAAGCGGAAGATTGAAAGCAGCACGATCGACTGGAACCCCAGCACGGCGTACCCCGGCAGGAACGCCATGCCGGCGGTCGAGATGCCCAGCAGGAACAAGGCCGCCGTCAGCTTGGTACCGCGACCCCAGCGACGCTGAATGCCCATGAACAAGGCCGTGCCGAACGGACGCGCGATGAAGGCGAACGAAAAGATGACAAAGGCCCACAAGATGCCCGACAGGCGATCGCTGGACGGGAAAAACACAGCGGGGAACACCAGCACCGAGGCTATGCCGTAAACAAAGAAGTCGAAATATTCAGAAGCCCGGCCGATGACCACGCCAATGGCAATTTCACCCGGCGCAATGGCGGAGTGGCCGGGGGCAACGCCACCCTGCTGGGGCTGCAACGAAGGCTCGTGGTAGGTCTGATCGATGCTGGACATCATGCGTACTCGTGATTCGAATGTAGTTTTTCAAGCGGACGCCCAAGGTTCTCACCTCTGAGGGATTGCCGCCATAGGACAAAACGCCCAATACCCAATGCAAGTCAATAGGGATAGATTCTGCCTCTTCTGCGGTCACGCGCTCAAATTCGTCTGGCAATGCTTTCCCTCAAGAACCTTCGCGGACCCCTCCTGCTCCTCGCCACCGCCTTCCTCGGCGGGTGCAAAGCGGTGGTGATGAACCCTTCAGGCGACGTGGCCGCGCAGCAGCGCGACCTCATCGTGGTCTCAACGGTGCTCATGTTGCTGATCATCGTGCCGGTGATCGTCCTGACGCTGTGGTTCGCCTGGAAATACCGGCAATCCAACACCCAAGCGGAATACGCGCCCAACTGGGACCACTCCACTCATCTGGAGCTGGTGATCTGGGCCGCCCCCTTGCTGATCATCATCGCGCTGGGTGCCGTCACCTGGATCAGCACCCACACGCTCGACCCCTACCGCCCGCTTCAGCGCATTGGCGCCGGACGTGAAATCCCCGCCGACACCAAGCCCTTGGTCGTCGAAGTGGTGGCCCTGGACTGGAAATGGCTGTTCTTCTACCCCGAGCAAGGCATTGCCACAGTGAACGAGCTGGCCGCCCCGGTCGACCGCCCCATCCAGTTCAAGATCACCGCGTCCACCGTGATGAACTCCTTCTTCATCCCCGCGCTGGCCGGTCAGATCTACGCCATGCCCGGCATGGAAACCAAGTTGCACGCCGTCATCAACAAGCCCGGTGAATACCAAGGCATTTCGGCCAACTACAGCGGCGCAGGCTTCTCGGGCATGCACTTCAAGTTCCATGGCCTGAGCCAGGGTGACTTCGACAAGTGGGTGCAAGCCGCCAAGACCAAGGGCAGCGAGCTGAGCCGCGAGAAGTACCTGGCCCTCGAGAAACCCAGCGAGCGCGAACCTGTGCGCCTGTACGCCAACGTGGTCCCCGGCCTCTACGACGCCATCCTGAACCGCTGCGTCGAAAGCAACCGCATGTGCATGAAGGACATCATGGCCATTGACGCCCGTGGTGGCCAAGGCAAACCTGGCACCTTCAACGTGGTGTCATCCAGCCAGTCCAACCGCACCTATGTTGGCGCCATGTGCACGACCACCAACCTGACCGGCGCCGTGCCTGCGCCCGTCACCCAGCCGCTGTAACGCTGTCAGCAAGCGCGCGCCCCCTCACCTTTGCCACCCGGACCCACGATGTTCGACCAACTCGACTTAACGAAGCTCATCTTCGGCCGCCTCAGCTGGGAGGCGATCCCCCTCCACGACCCCATCCTGCTCGTGACCTTCGCTGCCGTCGTGCTTGGCGGACTGTCAATGGTGGGTGCGATCACCTACTTCAAGCTGTGGGGCTACCTCTGGAAGGAGTGGTTCACCAGCATTGACCACAAAAAGATCGGGATCATGTACATCATCCTGGGCTTGGTCATGCTGCTGCGCGGCTTTGCCGACGCGCTGATGATGCGGGCCCAGCAGGCCATGGCCTTCGGCGACAACGCCGGCTTCCTGCCCCCGCACCACTACGACCAGATCTTCACCGCCCACGGCGTGATCATGATCTTCTTCGTGGCCATGCCCCTGGTCACGGGCTTGATGAACTTCGTGGTGCCGCTGCAAATCGGTGCCCGCGACGTGGCCTTCCCCTTCCTGAACAACTTCAGCTTCTGGATGACCGCCAGTGGCGCCGCCCTGGTCATGGCCTCGCTGTTCGTGGGCGAGTTCGCCAAGACCGGCTGGCTGGCCTACCCACCGCTGTCAGGCATCCTGCACAGCCCTGACGTGGGGGTCGATTACTACATCTGGTCCTTGCAGATAGCGGGGGTCGGAACCTTGCTATCGGGCATCAACCTGCTGGCCACCATCATCAAGATGCGCGCGCCCGGCATGACCCTGATGAAGATGCCCGTCTTCACCTGGACCTCGCTGTGCACCAACGTGCTGATCGTGGCCGCCTTCCCGGTGCTGACCGCCGTGCTGGGCCTGCTGTCCCTGGACCGCTACGTGGGCACCAACTTCTTCACGAACGATTTCGGCGGCAACGCCATGATGTACGTCAACCTGATCTGGATCTGGGGCCACCCCGAGGTCTACATCCTGATCCTGCCGCTGTTTGGTGTGTTTTCTGAAGTGGTGTCCACCTTCAGCGGCAAGAAGCTGTTCGGCTACGCCTCCATGGTTTATGCCACGGTCGTGATCACGATCCTGTCCTACCTGGTTTGGCTGCACCACTTCTTCACCATGGGTTCGGGCGCCAGCGTCAACAGCTTCTTCGGCATCACCACGATGATCATCTCGATCCCGACCGGGGCCAAGATCTTCAACTGGCTGTTCACGATGTACAAGGGCCGCATCCGCTTTGAAGTGCCGATGCTCTGGACCATGGGCTTCATGATCACATTCGTGATCGGCGGCATGACAGGCGTGATGCTGGCCGTGCCCCCGGCCGACTTCGTGCTGCACAACAGCCTGTTCCTGATCGCCCACTTCCACAACGTGATCATCGGTGGCGTGCTGTTTGGCCTGATGGCGGGCATCACCTACTGGTTCCCCAAGGCCTTTGGCTACAAGCTTGATCCGTTCTGGGGCAAGTGCTCGTTCTGGTTTTGGCTGATTGGCTTCTGGGTGGCCTTCACGCCGTTGTACATCCTCGGCTTCATGGGCGTCACCCGCCGCACCAGCCACTTCCAGGACATGTCCCTGCAGATCTGGTTCCAGATCGCGGCCTTCGGTGCGGTCTTGATCGCCTTCGGCATCGCCTGCTTCCTGATCCAGTTGGTCGTGAGCTTCCGCAAGCGCGAATCGCTGCGCGACCACACGGGCGACCCGTGGCAGGGCCGCACGCTGGAATGGTCAACCTCGTCGCCACCGCCCGCCTACAACTTCGCCTTCACGCCCCGCATCCATGACAACGATGCCTGGTGGGACATGAAGCAGCGCGGCTACGAGCGGCCCTTGAGCGGCTTCCTGCCGATCCACATGCCCAAGAACACGGGCGCGGGCATCATCCTGGCCGGCCTGAGCACCGCCTTCGGCTTCACGATGATCTGGCAGATGTGGCTACCAGCTGCCCTGTCCTTCATCACCCTCATCGTCGTGGCCATTGCCCACACCTTCAACTACAAGCGCGACTACTACATCCCTGCTGATGAAGTCATTCGCACCGAGGCCGAACGCACGCACCTGCTGACCAGCCATGTCTAATACCGCCACCCTTTCCCCCAACGCCCGGGAGCCCATCAGCTTCCACGTGGCCGAAGAGCACCATGCCGAGAACGGCACGCTGATCGGCTTCTGGCTGTACCTGATGAGCGACTGCCTCATCTTTGCCTGCCTGTTCGCCGTTCACGGCGTGCTGGGTCGCAACTACGCGGCGGGCCCTTCGGGGGCCGACCTGTTCGACCTGCCGCTGGTGGCACTCAACACCTCCATGCTGTTGCTGTCGTCCATCACCTATGGCTTCGCGATGCTGGAAATGCAGAAGAAGCACGTGCGCGCCACCTTGGTGTGGCTGGCCATCACCGGCCTGTTCGGCGTGGCATTCATTGGCCTGGAACTGTACGAGTTCGCGCACCTGATCCATGAAGGCGCGACGCCTCAACGCAGCGCCTTCCTGTCGTCTTTCTTCACCCTGGTGGGCACCCACGGCCTGCACGTGACCTTCGGCATCATCTGGCTCGTCACCTTGATGGCTCAGGTCTCCAAACACGGCCTGACCATTGAGAACAAGCGCCGCCTGATGTGCCTGTCCATGTTCTGGCACTTTCTGGACGTGGTCTGGATCGGCGTCTTCACCTTCGTGTACCTGATGGGAGTGCTGCCATGAGCGCGCATACCGAAAACGCTGGGCATGGCGCCCACCACCCTGCTCACGACGACCATGGGCACCACGGCCACGACGATGGCGCCAGCCACGGCTCGCTGAAGGAATACACCATCGGCTTCGTGCTGTCGGTCATCCTGACGGCCATCCCGTTCTGGCTCGTCATGGGCAAGGTGTTCGACAAGTCGAGCACCACGGCCTTGGTCGTGCTGGGCTTCGCGGCGGTGCAGATCGTCGTGCACATGATCTACTTCCTGCACATGAACACCCGCTCTGAAGGCGGCTGGAGCATGCTGGCCCTGATCTTCACGCTGGTGCTGGTCGTGATCACCTTGAGTGGCTCGCTGTGGGTGATGTTCCACATGAACGCCAACATGATGCCCATGTCGGTCCACGAGATGAAGAACATGCCTTGAGGCCAGTGGGCCACCAAGCGATGGGTGCCGATAACACTCAGCAGCGTGGCCCGCGCTCAAGGGCTTTGCTGACCGCGTTGGCGGTCATCGCCACCCTGGTGTTCACCGGCTTTGCCGCGCTGGGCACCTGGCAGGTCAAGCGCCTGTTCTGGAAGCTTGACCTGATCGAACGGGTCGATCAGCGTGTGAACGCACCGGCGGCGCCCGCACCCGGCCCAGCCCAGTGGCCCCAATTGCAGACCGCCACCGACGAGTATCGGCCTGTGCAAGCCAGCGGCACCTTTGAGCATGAGCACGAGACCCTGGTACAAGCCGTCACGGCTTGGGGCAGCGGCTTCTGGGTCTTGACCCCACTTCGGTTGGCCGATGGCACCGTGCTGTTGATCAACCGGGGCTTTGTCCCTCCTGAAAAGCAGACACGCGTCAGCCGACAAGCCACCGAACCCAAGGCAGAAACCACCATCACCGGCTTGCTGCGCATGAGTGAGCCTGGTGGCGCCTTCCTTCGCAAAAATGACCCATCGGCCCAACGCTGGTACTCGCGCGATGTGCGGGCCATCAGCGCCGCCCACGGCTTGCGCCGGGTCGCGCCTTACTTCGTGGATGCGAAGGCAGACCCAGCCCAGGAGTGGCCCGTGGGCGGGCTCACCGTGATCGCCTTCCCGAACAACCACCTCGTGTACGCCATCACCTGGTACGCCCTGGCCTTGATGGTTCTGGGCGCAGCCTGGTATGTCAGGCGCGACGCGCAAAGACAGCGCCAAACCGATCAGAATGCGGGCTAGTTCGACCACGAAAGCACCGATGTCACCCCAGACCGCCCCCTCAGTGATCGAGGACAGCCTGCCCCCCGCCGCAGCCAAGGTCCAGGGCGTCAACCATGCCACCGGCCTGAAGAACATGCAGCTGTTGATTCAGCTGCGCTGGATCGCGGTCGTCGGGCAGATCATCACCATCGCAGTAGCGCATTTCGCCTATGGCATCCAGCTGCCGCTCAACCACCTGCTGACCGTGCTGGCCTGCCTGATGGCCTTCAACGTGGCCAGCCAATTGCATTGGCGCGCTCACCGAGAGGTCACCAATGGCGAGTTGTTTTTCGCGCTGCTGGTGGATGTCAGCATGCTGACTTTTCAGCTCTACCTCAGCGGAGGCGCCACCAACCCCTTCGCATTCCTCTACCTGCTGCAGGTCACGCTGGCCGCCTTGTTGCTGGAGGCCTGGTCCACCTGGACCATTTTCGCCATCACCGCCACCTGCTTTGCCGGCCTGGCCTTGTTTGGCGTGCCTTTGTCCTTCCCATCGGACCAGGGCCGGGGGCTGCTCAACCCTTACATGCAGGGCATGCTGATCTGCTTCGCACTCAACGCGGCACTGCTGGTAATCTTCATCACCCGCATCAGCTTCAACCTGCGCAAACGCGATGCGCGCCTGGCCAACCTGCGGCAACGCGCGGCCGAAGAGGAGCACATCGTGCGCATGGGCCTGCTGGCCTCCGGCGCCGCGCATGAACTGGGTACCCCACTGGCCACGCTGGCCGTCATCCTGGGTGACTGGGCACGCCTGCCCTCCTTCACCTCCGACCCCGAGTTGCTGCAAGAAGTCGACGAGATGCAAGCCCAGGTCCATCGCTGCAAAGCCATCGTGAGCGGCATCCTGCTGTCGGCAGGCGAGGCGCGGGGCGAGTCGTCCGAAGAGACCACCGTGTGCACCTTCATGGACGAACTGGTCGAGGAATGGCGCGCCACGCGTCCGTCCGCCACCTTTGTGTACGACAACCGCTTTGGCCTGGATCTGAGCATGGTGTCCGACTCGGCCCTCAAGCAAACCATCTGCAATGTGCTGGACAATGCACTGGAGGCCTCTTCGCACCTGAGGCTGGAAGTCGCCCGCGATGCGGACACGCTGACGGTCACCGTCACCGACCATGGGTCGGGTTTTGGCGCGGCCATGCTGGCCAACTTTGGCAAGCCTTATCAGTCGAGCAAAGGGCGGCCTGGTCGAGGGCTGGGCTTGTTCCTGGCAGTGAACGTGGCACGCACGCTGGGCGGCAGCCTCACTGCCCGCAACCGTGCCGGGGGTGGCGCGGTCGTGACACTCACCCTGCCCCTTTCCGCCATCACTTTTGAGGAAGACGACACCCATGGAAGAAGCCGCTGAGCGAGTGCTGATCATCGTTGAAGACGACGCGGCGTTTGCCCGAACGCTCGGCCGCTCATTCGAGCGCCGTGGCTATGCGGTCATGCTCGCGGCCAGCCTCGAGGGCGTGAGCGAGGTGCTGCAACAGCGCTCGCCCGGTTATGCCGTCGTGGACCTGAAGCTGAACAGCGAAGCGTCGGGCTTGGCCTGCGTGCAAAAGCTCAACGCGCACGACCCCGACATGCTGATCGTGGTGCTGACAGGTTTTGCCAGCATCGCCACCGCCGTTGAGGCCATCAAGCTCGGCGCCTGCCATTACCTGGCCAAGCCGTCCAACACCGACGACATCGAAGCCGCCTTTGGCCGCGCCGAAGGCGACACCGAAGTCGGGTTGACCAACCGCTCCACCTCAATCAAGACCTTGGAATGGGAGCGCATCCACGAGATCCTGGCGGAGACCGGCTTCAACATTTCAGAGACGGCTCGCCGCCTGGGCATGCACCGGCGAACCTTGGCGCGCAAGCTGGGCAAGCAGCAGGTCAAGTAAGGTCAGGAAAGAAACCCCGGAGGCCCCCACGCATGCAACGACGCCACTTCATCCAGACCGCCGCCGCCCTTGCCGCGGCCGGTATCTCGATGCCGAACCTCATGGCCGCCGAGCAGATCGGCGCCTTGGGCAAACTGGGCAAACCGCAGCCTTTCAGCTACGCGTGGCTCAAAGGACAAGCCAGCATGCTGGCAGGGCAGGCCTGGCGTGCACCCGCCACCCGTGTACCCAATGAGCTGACCCAACTGGATTGGGACCAGTACCAGTCCATCGGTTACCACGATCAACATGCGCTGTGGGCTGCGCAAAAGCGGCGCTTCGAAGTCAAGTTCTTCCACCTGGGCCGCGGCTTCACCGCCCCCGTGCACATGCACGAAGTGGTCGATGGCCAGGCGCAAGAACTGGCCTACGACCCCAGCATGTTCGACTACGGCAAGAGCGGCGTGCGTGGCTCGCGCCTGCCCAAGGACCTGGGCTTCGCGGGCTTTCGGGTCAACTTCCACACCGACTGGAAACGTGACGTGGCAGCCTTCCTGGGGGCCAGCTACTTTCGCGCCGTTGGGGGCGAAGCGCAGTATGGGCTGTCCACCCGCGGCCTGGCCATTGATTGCGGCGCCGAGCGGCCTGAAGAGTTCCCCGTGTTCACCTCGTATTGGTTGGAGCGCCCTTCACCCACCTCGTCGGTACTCACGGTCTACGGGCTGTTGGATTCGCCAAGCGTGGCCGGCGCCTACCGCTTCGACATCCACCCCGGCGAGATGATGGTGATGGACGTGGATGCGGCCTTGTACCCCCGCAAAACGATCGAGCGCCTGGGCATCGCGCCCCTGACCAGCATGTTCCAGCATGGCGAGAACGACCACCGCATGGCCAACGACTGGCGCGCCGAGATCCACGACTCCGACGGTCTGGCCATGTGGACTGGCCAGGGCGAATGGATCTGGCGCCCAATCACCAACCCGCCAGGGCTGCGCTTCAGTTCTTACGCCGACGACAACCCGCGCGGCTTTGGCCTGCTGCAACGCGACCGCCAGTTCGACCACTACCAAGATGACGGCGTGTTCTACGAACGCCGCCCCAGTTTGTGGGTGGAGCCCAAGGCCGGTTGGGGCAAGGGCGCCGTGCAACTGGTGGAGCTGCCCACCGACGACGAGACCAACGACAACATCGTCGCCTTCTGGAACCCTGAATCCAAATTGCAAGCAGGGCAAGAACGCCTGTTCAGCTATCGCTTGCATTGGGGTGCCAAGCCGCCTGCACAACCCACAGCGGCGCAGGTGGTGGCCACGCGCACCGGCATCGGCGGCGTGGTCGGCCAAAAGCGGAAGTATTTTTCATGGCGCTTCGTGGTGGATTTTGCCGGTGGCGACCTGCCCATGCTGCGTGAAGGCGCGAAGGTGGAGCCGGTGATCACCGTGTCACGCGGCCAGGTGGAGATCACCTCGGCCCGGCCCTTGGCCTCGGTCAACGGCTACCGTGCCATGTTTGACCTGCGCCCCCTTGATGACAGCACAGCTCCGGTGGAGCTTCGCCTTTACCTGAGCTACAACGGCCAGCCGATGAGCGAGACCTGGCTATACCAATGGACGCCACCGCCGACGGCTCAGCGCCGGGGGTGATTCATCACAAGGCGACGGTGCGACCCACGTACAAGATGGGGCCGGTGGGCCGGTTGATGGGCGAACCTTTCTCAGGCTCCAGGGTGATCTCGAACAATTGCTGCGCGCCCACGCCAGGCAGGCGCGACACGGGCAATTCCAGCGGATGCCCCGCCCGCACCAGGCCCAGCGATGTGGGGCCTGCCGCGCCTTGGGGCTTGGTCCAGAACTGCAGGGCACGGCCCGCCGGGACCACGCCCGTGTCGCCCATCGGCAGCAAGCGCACGGTGCCGCCAGCCTGCACCTCGACCACCCAGCCCGTGCTCTGATCCTTCGGGCTTTGCAGCACGGCCAGGTACCTGGCGCCCACCACGGCCTGACCTGGCACCACAGCGCCACGATCCACCAGCAACACCGCCATGACCAGGCAAACGGCCAGCGCCAAGCCGCTGACGCCTTGCCACAAGCCCAAACGTTGCCACCATGGGCTGCGGGGCACCGTGCTGTCAACCCGGGCGGGTCGAGGCAAGGCGGCGGCCATGGCGCTCAACGTGGTGTCGATGCGCTGCCAAAGTTGTGCCCGTGGCGCCGCAGGGCTGGCCTGGGCGCTCAAGCTCAGCAGTTGGTCCTGCCAGCCATAGACTTCGGCCTGCAGTCGGGGATCTTGGGCCAAGGCTTCGCGGAATGCCCCTTGGTCTTCTTCGCTCAGCGTGCCGAGTACGTACTCACCCGTCGCGGCCACCCGGCTTTCTGAATCTTGAAGGTTGATCACGCCATGCACTCCTTCAGGCTGTTCAGGCTGCGGCGAATCCAGGATTTCACCGTGCCCAAGGGCGTTTGCAGGCGCTCTGCAATCTGCTCATGCGTGTAGCCGTCTACAAAAGCGTGCACCACACAAGCCCTTTTCGCCTCGTCCAGGCGCTGTAAGCAGCGCTCTAGGCTGTCACTGTCCAGGCCCCGGTCGCTGGCCGTGTCTTGCCCCGCTTGCTGCTGGTCCGACAACTCGGCCAGATCAACCGGGTCAAGCACCTGCATGCGGCCCGGATGGCGGACCTCTTTGAGCGCGCGGTGGCGCACCACGGTGTAGAGCCAACCTCGCGCCGAACCCAACTCAGGCCGGTAGGTGGAAGCGTCTTGCCAGACTTGCAAGAAGGCATCGTGCAGCACGTCCTCGGCCAACTCGCGATCTCGAACGATGCGCAAGGCCACCCCGAGCAACCAGCGCGCCTCGCGCTCGTACAAGGCGCGCATGGCAAATCGCTCGCCACGCGCGCAAGCGAGCAAGGCGGCTTCGTAGTCAAAGGGCGGGGTGTCGGCGATCAGCATGCCTTCACTTTACATGCTGCTTCGACACGCCTGCTTTTGGCCTCAAATGGCTTTCCAGAAGATGTAGTCAGCCTGGTACTTGACCACTTCCTTGCGGCCCACCGCCGTGCCATCGCAGAGGCTGGCTGGCGCCACACCACCTTGCGTGGCCACGCGCTGAATGTAGGTGACGCCGCTCATGGCGCCTGCCCCCATCGCAGGGTTAGCCTTCACGAGTTGCGAGGGTATGTTGCCCGCGCCTGCAGGAGCGACCGCCAACTGCGTGCCCGTGATCTTGGAGCCGTCCAGCGCAGCCCAGGTGGCTGGCGGGCCAAAGTACGTGCCCAGCTTGCTGTCACCGCGGCTCATCAGGTCCGCTTGCGGGCCCACGAACACCCAGGCAAAAGCACCCGGCGCATCGGCCTTGGCACGGCACTCATAGGTGATTTGGCCCACGCCCACGCTTTGCAAGGCCACCTGGTTGCCAGCGGGCACTTTGACGGCGTCAGGCAGGCCATCCTGGCTGAAGGGTTTGTCCATGGCCATGGGCGACATGCTGGAGCAAGCAGACAACAGCGCGACGCAGGTGATGGCCAGGGCAGTGGTGGAACGGGTGTGCATGAGAAAGCTCCTTCAATCGATCGTGGGGTTTGACGTGTGTGTGGCCGAGGCTCACAACATGTACTAGCCACCAAAGAAGCTCTTGGATGCAGTCGGCTGCGAATAAATAATAAAGCAGGCTGGGTGTCTAAGCTTGAAGCACCCGGCCCGCCTGCAACTGGGGCGGGCGCTGCCATTCTGGTGGCATCCACAGATGCCGCAGTCTCTGCCACAGCGGCCCTGGCGATTTCATGTCATGCCACAAGGCCAACACCTCGTGAACCGTGAGCCACAGCGGGTTGGAAGAATCAGGGTGATTGAGCGAGCCAAACTCGGGCGGCTCGTTGGGCACTTCTTCGGCAAAAGTGCCGAACATCCGATCGAAAACAATGAAGATCCCGCCATAGTTGCGATCGATGTAGCAGGCGTTGCGCGCGTGGTGCGCACGGTGATGCGAGGGCGTGTTGAAGATGAACTCGATGACCGGGTGCATTTTGGGCACCCACTGTGTGTGCAGAAAGTATTGGTAAATCAGGTTCACCGCCATCACGAACATCATCCAGCCGGGGTCAAAACCGATCAGGATCAATGGCAGGTAAGTGACCCACGAAGCCCCCACGAACAGCGTCAACGCGCTGCGGCGCATCGCTGTGGTCAGGTTCATGAACTCCGAACTGTGGTGCAGCGCATGCGCCGTCCAAAAAAGACGCACGCGGTGGTTCAGGCGATGGTTGATGTAAATGCACAAGTCACCCAAGACCGCCAGCAGCAACACAGTCCACAGGTTGACCGGGATGGTCGCGAACCGTTGCTCGTAGCACCAACTGGTGATCCCTGCCACGAACAGGCCGTACATCGCGGCTTCAACCACCATGGCCACGCCGCCCAGCAAGGCATTGCCACAAGCATCCGAGGCGCGAAATATTTGCCGCCCCCGGTAATGCCAAAGCTCCAGCAGCAGCGCCAGCAAGCCCACCGGGGCCATGATCACCGTGATCAAATGTTTGGCTTCGACGCCCGTCATGCCCGCTCCCCATGCCTGGCGGGGCACGGCCTTATGAATTTTGGTAAGGCGTCAGGCTAACATGGGTCATTCGACGAATGAATACCGGTTAACGATTGGTGGCAGAACTCCCCAGTGAACACGTTGCTCGCACCAGCAAGGCGTCGCAGAAACACAAACTCAGCGACACATTCAGCCGATGTGTCGCGCACCACGACATGACGTGATAACGTGTCGCCTAATCACAAAAATGGCGACACGATCTAGGCTCATGTCGCAGCCAACATGATGCAACCCTGGCGAGCCGACACGCCCTACAACCACCTGCCGCCACTGCCCCCTGCGCACGAGCTTGAAAGCAAAGCCGTGCTCAAAGCGTGCATCACTGCGCGTGTGGCACTGGCCGAGCTGAAACAGGCCGCCGAGCTGATCCCGAACCAGACGATGCTGATCAACACGATCCCGATGCTGGAAGCCAAGGACAGCTCCGAGATTGAGAACATCGTCACCACTACTGACCAGCTGTTCCAGCACGCTCAAGGCGACGGCTCCGCGGACCATGCCACCAAAGAAGCGCTGCGCTACCGCTCAGCCCTGCAACGCGGGTACCTTTCGCTGAAAGACCGTCCGTTGTGCACCGCCAGCGCCGTGGAGATCGGCCGCACCCTCAAGGGCGCCGACATGGACATACGGCGCACCCCCGGCACCCAACTGGCCAATGACCGCACAGGCGAGGTGATCTACACCCCGCCCGAGGGCGAAGCACGCCTGCGAGACATGCTGGCCAACTGGGAACGCTTTTTGCACAACCAGACCGAACTGGATCCCCTGGTTCGCATGGCCGTGGGCCACTACCAGTTCGAGGCGATCCATCCCTTCATTGACGGCAACGGTCGCACTGGCCGGGTGGTGAACATCCTGTACCTGATCCAAGAGGATCTGCTCAGCTTGCCCATCCTTTACCTGAGCCGCCACATCATTGTCCACAAAGCAGACTACTACCGGCTGCTGCTGGATGTCACCCAGCACGAGGCATGGGAGCCCTGGGTGCTCTTCATACTCAAGGCGGTGGAAGAAACTTCACGCTGGACCACGGCTAAGATCGCCGCCATCCGCAACCTGGCTGATCACACCACCGAACACGTGCGCACCAGCCTGCCCAAGATCTACAGCCGCGAGTTGGTCGACGTGATTTTTGAGCACCCCTATTGCCGCATTGCCAACCTGGTGGAGAAAGACATCGCCCAGCGGCAAGCGGCATCCCGGTACCTGAAAGACTTGGTGAAGCTGGGTGTGCTGCGCGAACTACAGGTCGGCAAAGAAAAGCTCTTCATCCATCCCAAGCTGATGCAATTGCTAGCCCGGGACAGCAATGCCTACGCGCCTTACGCGTGAGAGCTGTGCCATGAGCACTGCCAAAGAGACAGAAAACGTCAACAGCGGTTCGACATGTCAAGCCGCAAGAGTCGGCGGGAAGGCAGTCTGAGCCTTGATGAAATTGGTAGGCCGTGTTGGACTTGAACCAACGACCAAAGGATTATGAGTCCTCTGCTCTAACCAACTGAGCTAACGGCCCCCGGCCCACAACTGCAAGGGAGCGGCGATTGTAGGGCACACCTTTTGCCACTCTTCCATGACCCCAACCCTCTTTGAAGGAGACGATCATGGCCAAAAGCAGCATTTTCGGCACGCACCAAGCCCCTCGACATGCCCCCGGACACGACGCCGACGCGCTCGGCCCGAGCGACAGCTCCGACAGCGGCTCCGACATCCAGGGCGAACTGCACCTGGAAACCGACGATTTCGAGACCCTGTCGGCCGCCATTTCCGGCGCAGGCAACACTGCCTTGACTTCCGACACGGACGCCGGAGGCACTGGCGAGCGGGGCTCGGCCGTGCCCGAGCACATCCGCGAAGGTGGCGACATTTCGCCAGACCGCGTGATCTTGTCGGGCGAAGAGGCTCTGGAAACCAACCCCGACCTGGTGTCGATCGACGACCCTGAGGGCGTGGACCTGGAAAACCTGGTCGCCGACGAAGAGTATTCCGAGGAAAACGAAGAAGAGCAGGATGAGGATGAAGACGAGGCGGGCGGCAAGCAGGCCTCCCTCGCGCTCACTTCTGGCTCAGCGCGTTCGACACCATCCGCGAAGTGATGTCCACGATCTCGATCATGCGGTCGTACGCCATGCGCGTCGGCCCGATCACGCCCAGCGTGCCCACGACCTGGCCGTTGATCTCGTAAGGCGCCGACACCACCGACAGTTCCTCGAACGGCACCACCATGCTTTCGCCGCCAATGTAGATGCGCACGCCCTCGGCCCGGCTCGAGCCTTCCAGCAGGCGCATCAATTGCGTCTTTTGCTCGAACAGGTCGAACAGGCGCCGCAGCGAGCCCAGGTCGTTCGAGAAATCCTGCACCGTCAACAGGTTGCGCTCGCCCGAGACCACCACTTGATCGGTGTTGGCGTCCATCGCATCGCTGCCCACCTGCACCGCCGCTTGCATCAGGCTGGCGATGTCGCCGCGCAGTTGGTCCACTTCCGACTTCAAGCGGTTGCGCATCTCATCGATCGACAAACCGGAGTAGTGGGTGTTGAGGATGTTGCTGGCCTCGACCAACTCCGACTGGGTGTAATCCTGCGCGGTGAACAGCACTCGGTTTTGCACATCGCCATCGGGCGCCACGAGGATCACCAGCACGCGCTTGTCGCCCAGGCGCAAGAACTCAACGTGCCGGAAAACCGAGGCCTTGCGGGGCGAGGTGACCACGCCCACAAACTGCGACAGGCTGGACAGCATTTGCGCCGCGTTGGCGATCACGCGCTGGGGTTGGTCGGGCTGGAGTTGCTCGCGCGTTTCGGCGCTGAAGTCGTAGGGGCGCGCCGTGAGCATGGTGTCCACGAACAGGCGGTAACCCCGCGCGGTGGGCACCCGCCCGGCCGAGGTGTGGGGGCTGACGATCAGGCCCAGCTCTTCCAGGTCGGCCATCACGTTTCGGATGGTGGCAGCCGACAAGTCGAGGCCAGCCGCCCGCGACAAGGTGCGCGATCCCACGGGTTGCCCGTCGGCGATGTAACGCTCGACCAGGGCTTTCAACAGTATCTTGGCACGGTCATCCAGCATGGATTTGATTCTAGGCTCTGGCGCGCACAAGCCGTCACAAATCAGGGCGACGGGGACAAAACCACCCCTCGTTCAGGGCGGTCCCGTGTGGTGTAATTCCTCTCATGCCCAGCCCCCTGCCTTGCCGTTTTCGCCACGCCGCCTTGGTCGGTAAATACCAGGCCAGCGGCATCCGCCCAGTGCTGGAAGACGTGGCCGCCATCCTGGTCAAAGTCGGCCTTGAGGTCTCGCTGGAGATGGAAACCGCGCTCAACACCGGCATCACCGACTACGGCTCGCTCAGCCTCAAACAGATCGGCAAGCAGTGCGACGTGGCCGTGGTGGTGGGGGGTGACGGCACCATGCTGGCCATCGCCCGCGAGTTGTCGCGCTTTGACATCCCGCTGATCGGCATCAACCAGGGGCGCCTGGGTTTCATCACCGACATCCAGCACAAGGACATGGACACGGCCCTGCCGCAGATCCTGACCGGCCACTACGAAGAAGAGCACCGCGCCATGCTGGCCGGCGCCGTGCTGCGCCCGAACCGCGACGGTGGGCTGGAAACCATCTATGAAGGCTTTGCCATCAACGAAGTGGTGGTCAGCCGCGGGGCCACCGCCAGCATGGTTGAACTGCGCGCCGAGGTCGACGGCCAGTTCGTGGCCAACTACCGCGCCGACGGCTTGATCGTGGCCTCGCCCACGGGCTCGTCGGCCTACGCACTGTCGGCCGGTGGTCCGTTGCTGCACCCGGCCCTGGGCGGGTGGGTGATGGTGCCGATTGCCTCGCACACCTTGTCAAACCGGCCCATCGTGATCCCCGACACCGGGGTCATCACCATCGAGATCGTGGCCGCCAAGGACGCCAGCATGAACTTCGACATGCAAAGCCTGGCCAGCCTGCTGCACGGCGACCGCATCACCGTGCGCCGCTCGGCCCACCGGGTGCGCTTTTTGCACCCCACGGGCTGGAACTATTACGCCACCCTGCGCCGCAAACTGCGTTGGAACGAAGGAGTTGCTTGATGCTGCGCCGCCTGACCCTCCGCGATTTCGTCATCGTCACAGCCCTGGAAGTCGACCTGCGCGCTGGCTTCACGGCACTGACCGGCGAAACAGGCGCGGGCAAGTCCATCCTGATCGACGCCTTGCAGTTGGCCCTGGGCAGCCGGGGTGACGCGGGCGTGGTGCGCGAAGGCGCCTCGCGCGCCGACATCACCGCCGAATTCGAGCCCCACGCCGCTTTGGCCGAGCGTCTGGCGCCCTGGCTTCATGAGGCCGGCTTTGATTCGGCCGATGCTGGCGCACCCTTGCTGCTGCGCCGCGTCGTCGATGCCCAGGGCAAAAGCCGCGCGTGGATCAACGGCAGCCCGGCCACCGTCACGCAATTGCGCGAGCTGGGCGAAAACCTGGTTGATATCCACGGTCAACATGCTTGGCAAAGCCTGACCCGCGCCGATTCGGTTCGCGCTTTGGTCGACACGCAAGCCGGCGTGGACACCGCAGCCCTTCAGCAAGCCTGGACAGCGCGCCGCGAAGCCCAACGCCGTCTGGACGATGCCAAGAGCCGCCAGGCCGACCTGGACCGCGAACGCGAACGCCTGCAATGGCAGATCGCCGAGCTGGACAAGCTCAAACCGCAAGCTGGCGAGTGGGACGAGCTCAACACCGAGCACCAGCGACTGGGCCATGGGCAGGCCATTCTCGATGCCGCCCAGGTGGCCTTGAGCGCCATCTCCGAAGATGACACCAACGCCAGCTCGCTCACCTCGCGCGCCATCGATGCGCTCGACAGCGTGGCCCAGGTCGACCCCAACCTGGCCAGCGCGCTGGACGTGCTGCGCAGCGCCCAGGCACAGCTGGAAGACGCTGCCCACAGCCTGAACGGCGCCCTGCGCCACACCGAACTCGACCCGGGTCGACTGGGCGAGCTGGACAGCCGCATCGCCAGCTGGATGAGCCTGGCCCGGCGCTTCCGGCGCCTGCCGCAAGATTTGCCCGAGCTGATGCAAAGCTGGCGCGACGAGTTGGCCGCGCTGGATGCCGCCGCTGACCTGGAAACCTTGGAAGGCCACGCCAATGAGGCCCACCAAGCCTGGCTGACCGTGGCCAAGACCGTGTCCCAACAACGGGCCAAAGCCGCGCCCGCATTGGCCCAAGCCGTGACCTTGGCCATGCAGGACCTGGGCATGTCGGGTGGCCGTTTCGAAGTGGCCTTGCCCCAGCAGGGCGAGCCCCAGGCGTTTGGCCTGGAATCGGTCGAATTCCTGGTGGCCGGCCATGCCGGCAGCACGCCACGCCCTTTGGGCAAGGTGGCCTCGGGCGGCGAGCTGTCGCGCCTGGCCCTGGCCATCGCGGTGACCACCTCGCAGCGCGCCGACGATGCCTCGCAGTCGGGCACCCTGATCTTCGACGAAATCGACTCGGGCGTCGGTGGCGCGGTGGCCGATACCGTGGGCCAGCTCATGCAACGCCTGGGCGCCAGCCAACAAGTGCTGGCCGTGACCCACCTGGCCCAGGTCGCGGCCTGCGCTCACCAACACCTGGTCGTGTCCAAGGCCCTGAGCCAAGGCACCACCACCAGCGACATCCGCGAAGTGAGCGGTGAAGACCGCGTGCGCGAAGTCGCCCGCATGCTGGGCGGCACCGTCACCGACACCAGCCGGGCCCACGCCCAAGTCATGGTGGACACCGCCCACGCGGCAACCGATCAAACCAGCATTACCAAGCGCCGCCGCAAGGAGGCCGCATGAGCCTGGACGTCGTCTTCCTGACCGGCATCTCAGGCTCGGGCAAGTCCGTGGCCATCAATGCTTTGGAAGACGCCGGCTACTTTTGCGTGGACAACCTGCCGCCTGAATTGCTGCGCGGTTTGATCACCCTGGAGCTGGCTAGAGCCGAGCCGCAACGCCGCCGCGTGGCCGTGGCGGTGGATGTGCGCAGCGCTCAATCCCTGCCCAGCCTGATGCCCATCCTGGCCGAACTGAAGGCCGAGGGCGTGCGCGTGAAGTCGGTGTTTCTGGATGCCAGCACCGATGCCCTGGTGCGGCGTTTCTCAGAAACACGCCGCCCTCACCCGCTGCTGCAGACCAAGCAACCCACCCGATCCTTCGTCGGCCTGCCCCCCATGCCCGATCAAATGGACGAGCAGCTGGCCTATCAGGACCAGGCCTTGATCGACACCATCAACCTGGAGCGCGAACTGCTGGAGCCGCTGCGCGAAGTGTCGGCCGTGATCGACACCTCACTGCTGCGGCCCGCGCAATTGCGCTCGTGGATCCGCAACGTGGTGCAAGCCGAGCCGTCGCGCCTGACCCTGGTGTTCGAGTCCTTCGCCTACAAGCAGGGCGTGCCCATGGACGCCGACTTCGTGTTCGATGTGCGCATGCTGCCCAACCCCTATTACCTGAAAGAACTGCGCCCCTTGACGGGCCGCGACCAGCCGGTGATCGATTACCTGCGCCAGCAGCCCGAAGCGGCCGAGATGATCGGGCAAATCGAGACTTTCCTGCTGCGCTGGCTGCCCACCCTGGAAGGTGATCAACGCAGCTACGTGACCGTGGCCATCGGCTGCACGGGCGGGCAACACCGCTCGGTGTATTGCGTCGAGCAACTGGTGGCACGCTTCGTGAAGCGGGGCGTGGCACTGGCACGCCACCGCGAGCAGGACGCTCGCTAGCCACAACGCGTCCTGCGGGGCTGGCGTCAGCCGCCCATGACTTCGCGCAGAGACTTCCGCAAGCTTTCGCCCAACTCCGGCTTGCCCGCGAAGGGATCCGTCGGATTGCGCGCCTGCACCACGTCCTCGAGCCGCGTCTGCACCATGCCAAGCGCTTGCGGGTGGCTGTAGACGTAGAACTGGTTCTGCTCGACCGCGTTGAACACCAGTTGCGCCACGTCATTGGCCGACACGCGGCCTGACGTGACCGCCTTGGTGCTCATGGCCTGCGCGATGATCTGGCTGGGCGTGGGCTTGCCTTCGGTGCGCAGTTCGGCCGGGCGATTGCGGTGCGACTGGTGGATGCCGGTGGGCACGAAGTACGGGCACAGCACCGACGCATGCACTTGCTCGGTGACCAAGGCCAGGTCCTGGAACAAAGTCTCGGTCAGGCTGACCACCGCGTGCTTGCTGACGTTGTAGGCGCCCATGTTGGGCGAATTCAGCAAGCCGGCCATCGAGGCCACGTTCACGATGTGACCTTGCCATTGGGGATCCTTGCGAGCCGCCTCCAGCATCAGGGGGGTGAACACGCGCACGCCATGGATCACGCCCCACAGGTTCACACCCAGCACCCATTCCCAGTCGCTGGTGGTGTGCTCCCAGATCAGGCCACCGTGGGCCACACCGGCGTTGTTGATCACCAGGTTCGGCACGCCAAATTGCTCCAGGCAAAAGACGGCCAAAGCCTCGATGTCGGCTGCCTGCGAAACATCGCTGCGCAACGCCGCCACCTTGGCCCCCAGTCCCGTCAACTCGGCCTTGGCCGCGTCCAGCGCATCTTGCTGCACATCCGCGATGACCAGGTTCAGACCCTTGGCCGCGCCCAAGCGCGCCAACTCCAGACCAAAGCCGCTGCCAGCTCCCGTGATGACGGCCGTCTGCCCAGCCTTTAAATTCATGATCGACATGGTGTTGTCCTTCAAAGTGTTCAGACCAGCTTGACCAGCTGTTTGCCAAAGTTCTTGCCCTTGAGCAAGCCCAGGAAGGCCTCGGGCGCGCTGGCAATGCCTTGCGCGATCGACTCGCGGAATTTCATCTTGCCAGTGGCGACCATGGTGCCCAGCTCCTTCATGGCGTCGGGCCACACCTCAGGGTGCTCGCTCACGATGAAGCCTTCGATCTTCAGGCGCGACACGAGGATCATGGCGGGGTTGGCCAAGGGCATGGGCTGGCCATCGTAGCCAGCGATCATGCCGCACATGGCAATGCGGCCAAAGGCATTCATGCGGGCCATCACGGCATCCAAAATGGCACCGCCCACGTTCTCGAAGTAGCCATCGATGCCATCGGGCGTCGCCTCCTTCAAGGCCTTGTACAGGCTGCGCGAATCAGGTTGTGCCTTGTAGTCGATACAGGCATCGAAGCCCAACTCATCGACCACATACTTGCACTTGTCGGAGCCCCCCGCAAAGCCCACCACACGGCAACCGCGCGCCTTGGCCAATTGCCCCACCACGCTGCCCACCGCGCCGCTGGCCGCGCTGACCACCACGGTCTCGCCCGCCTTGGGGTCGATGATCTTGACGAGGCCGTACCAGCCCGTGACCCCCGGCATGCCGACCGAACCCAGGTAAGCCGACAGCGGGATGTGCGTGGTGTCGACCTTGTGGATGGCGCCGCGCACATTGGCATCAACGACCGCGTATTCCTGCCAGCCGCCCATGCCCGCCACCTGGTCGCCCACGGCAAACTTGGGGTGCTTGCTGGCCACCACTTCGCCCACAGTGCCGCCGATCATCACGGTGTTCAGCGGTTGGGGTTCGGCGTAGCTCTTGCTGTCGTTCATTCGGCCGCGCATGTAGGGATCGAGCGACAGGTAGTGGTGCTTGATCACCACCTGGCCATCGCTCAATTCGGCCTGCGAAGGCACAGGCGTTTCGACCAGCTGGAAGTTGTCGGTGGTGGCCTCGCCTTGGGGGCGAGAAGCCAACTGGATCTGGTGGTTCATGGTGCTCATGGTCTGGTTCCTCAGGTTTTGTCGGTGGGAGTCATCAGCGATCGAGATCAGCCGCCAATCAAGGCGCTGACCCCGCCATCAACCGGCAAGATCTGCCCGGTGATGTGCTTGCCAGCGTCACTGGCAAAGAGCAGCGTGACGCCTTTCAGGTCTTCGTCATCGCCAATGCGCAGCAAGGGCGCGCCCTTGGCGATGTTGTCCTCGCCTGCCATGCTCAACAGGCCTGCCGTCATCTTGCTGGGGAAGAAGCCCGGCGCGATGGCATTGACCCGGATGCCCAGGTGCCCCCATTCGCAGGCCAGCGCGCGCGTGAAGTTCACCACCGCGCCCTTGCTGGTGTTGTAGGCGATGGTCTGCATGAAAGGCGGGTTGCCGCCCAGGCCGGCAATGGACGCCACATTGATGATGCGGCCCTGCTTGCGCGGGATCATGCTGGCCTTGGCCACCGCTTGCGACAGCAAAAAATAGCCGCGCACGTTCAGGTTCATGACCTTGTCCCAGGCTTCCAGCGGGTGCTCCTGCGCGGGCGCCCCCCAGCTGGCACCCGCGTTGTTGACCAGGATGTCGATGTGACCCAAGCGGGCCAGCGCCTCGTCGGCGAGCCGTTGGATGTCTTGCGGCTTGCCAGCATCCGCCGCGATGAAGCTGGCATCGATGCCCGCCGCTTGAAGTGAGGCCACCGCCTCTTCCAGGTCGGCCGCCTTGCGCGAGCTGATCAAGACCTTGGCGCCTGCTTCGCCCAGGGCATGGGCCATCTGCAGGCCCAGGCCACGCGAGCCTCCGGTGATGAGTGCCGTGCGGCCGGTCAGGTCAAAGAGTTGTTGAACTTTGCGGGGAGTGGTCATCTTGAATCCTTGCGTTGGCGTTGAAGCGGCGTTCAGCAAAAGTAATCGAGCACGTGGCGCGAGGCCGCCATCTCGCGGATCTGCGCCACCACGCCCTGGTGGTGCGGGTGCGGCTGGTAGGCAGCCAGCGCGGCCGCGTCTTCAAAGGTCGAGATCAACACCACATCGGCATTGGCCTCCAGGCCTTCGGTCTTGATGCCGACGTCGAACTCGTGCATGCCGGGCACCAGGCCCTTGCAGCTGTCGAGCAAGGCCTGGACCTTGGGGGCGTCTTCCGGGCCTTTGAGCGTGAAGATCACGATGTGACGAATCATGTTGTTCTTCCTTGAATCAATGGGGATGTTTTCAGAACCAGTCGGCCTGGACCTGCGCGCAGGTCATGTCGCGGCGCGCGACCACGCCCAGCCAGGCGTCGATCTTGGGCAGTTCGAAGTTGAAGAAGTAATCGCAAGCGGCCAACTTGCCGTGCAGGAAGCCTTCACCCAGCGGGCTGTGACCAGACGACAGCGCAGCCTTGGCCGCGATGGCCAACTCCAGCCAGATCCACGCCAGCACCGTGTGGCCAAAGCCTTGCAGGTAAGGCGTGGCATTGGCCAGGGCCTCTTCAGGCAGGCCCGTGGACCAGGCGGCCTTGGTGGTGGCCCCCACCTTCTGCAGCGCCTGCGCCAGCGCATTGCTGTGCACCGCCAAGCCGTCGATCTGCCCCGCCTTCTGGATGGTCTGGCTGATGCGCTCGGCCAGCACGCTCAAGGCCTTGCCGCCATTCATCACCACCTTGCGGCCCAGCAGGTCCAGGCCCTGGATGCCGTGCGTGCCTTCGTGGATCATGTTCAAGCGGTTGTCACGCCAATACTGCTCAACCGGGAAGTCGCGCGTGTAGCCATAGCCGCCCAGGATCTGGATGGCCAGGCTGTTGGCCTCTTGCGCCCATTCGCTGGGCCAGCTCTTGGCGATCGGGGTCAGCAGCTCCAGCAGCAGGCCGGCGTGCTCTGCCTCGGCCGCGGTGCCGGTGTATTCCTCATCCACCAGGCGCGCGCACAACAGGCCCAGGGCCAGGCCGCCTTCGGCAATCGCCTTTTGCTGCAGCAGCATGCGCTTGACGTCGGTGTGCTCGATGATCGAGATCTGCGGCGCGCTGTGGTCCTTGCCACCCGCGCCCATGCGCCGGCCTTGAGGGCGCTGCAAAGCATATGCAAGCGAGGCCTCGTAGCCTGCGTAGCCCAGCATCGTCGCGCCCAAGCCCACGCTGATGCGGGCCTCGTTCATCAAGGTGAACATGCACTTCAGGCCTTCGCCGTGCTTGCCGATCAGGTAGCCCACGGCACCCGCCTGCCCGTTCACCAGGAACTTGCCTTCGCCAAAGTTCAGCAAGGTGTTGACCGTGCCGCGGTAACCCAGCTTGTGGTTCAGGCCCGCCAGCGCCACGTCGTTGCGTTGATCGGTGATGGCACCATCCTGCTTCACCAGTTTGCGCGGAACGATGAACAGGGAGATGCCTTTCACGCCGGGGATGGTCTTGCCATCTTCACCCGGGATCTTGGCCAGCACCAAGTGCACGATGTTCTCGCCCATCTCGTGCTCGCCGCCCGAGATCCACATCTTGTTGCCGGTCAGGCGGTGGCGTGGGCCCAAGGCATCCTGCGCCCAATCGATGCCGCTGCCATCGCCGCGCACATCGGGCACGGCCTTGGTGGCGATGTCCGACAGGCTTGATCCTGCCTGCGGCTCGCTCAGGCACATGGTGCCAAAGGTGCGGCCTTCAAAACCGCCTTTGGCAAACACGTCGATCTGCAAAGGGGTGCCATGCGCCAGGATGGTGTTGGCGTTGCCGCGCGTCAGCATCGGGTAGGCCGCAAGCGACACGCTGGCCTTGTAGAAGAAGCTCATCGAGGCCATCTCGACCACGGTGGGCAACTGCATGCCGCCCAGCTCGGGGTCCTTGCTGGCGCCCATCAAGCCCGCGTCGTTGAAGGCCTGCAAGGCCACCGGTGTTTCCTTGGGCAGGTGCACCTTCACACCATCGAACTCGGGCTCCTGCACATCGGTCAGACGGTTGTGCGGCGCAAACTGTTCGCTGGCGATCTTCTCGCTCAGGTCCAGCACCGCGTCGTAAGTCTCGCGGTTGTGGTCGGTGTGGCGTTCGCGCTGGTTCAGGTCTTCGGCGTGAAGCCAGTCGTGCAGCAGGAAGTCAAGGGTGGCGCGGTGGGTCATGGTCGTCTCTTGAATACTTGAGTTCGTGCGGCCGGTCAGCGGCCTGTGAACACCGCATCGCGGCGCTCGATGAAAGAACGGATGCCTTCGGCCGCGTCCTCGCTTTGCATCACGGGCAGCAGGTCTTTGAACAGGTGCTTCGCGGCCTCGGCCTCGCCTTCGTTCCAGGCCATGCGGGTCGACTTCAGCACGTTCTGCACGCCCAGCGGCGCGGCCTTGGCGATTTGCTCGGCGATCTCGCGCGCCTTGGCCAATTGCTGCCCGGCGGGCACCACTTCCTGCACCAGGCCCAGGCGGTGCGACTCGGGCGCGTACCAGTAGTCGCCCGTCAGCAGGTAGCGCTGCGCATTGGCCCAGCCCATCTGCTGCGGCAGGCGCAAGGTGGCACCACCACACGGGAAGATGCCGCGCTTGACTTCGAGCATGGCAAAGCGCGTGTCTTCGGCCGCCACGCGCACCTCGGTGTTGAGCATGATCTCGACCCCCCAGGTGAAGCAGTTGCCCTGCACCGCCATCACGACCGGCTTGCTGTGGCGGGGGCCTAGCAGCCCAAACGGATCGATCTCGCCTTCGCCAATCTCGAAGCCCTTGCCGTTGCCGAAGATGGGCGCGAACTTGTCCAACTCGACGCCCGAGGAGAAGTGCTTGCCTTCGCCGTAGAGCAGCGCCACGCGCAGGGCCGGGTTTCGGCTCAGCTCGCCATAGGCCTTGGCGATGTCGCTGTACATCTCGGGCGACAAGGCGTTGTGCTTCTCCGGCCGGTTGACGCGGATCTCAAGGATGTGCCCGTTCTGCGTGGTTTCAATGAAAGACATGTTGGCCTCAAATGAAAATGGATGGGCGGCCGAAAAAAAGGCCCACAGACTGGATCAGTGCTGTGGACCTTCTTGTTCAGTCAACCGTGGTGGTCGATTGGCCGATCAGGCCTGGCCGTTGAAGTCCTTGCCCTCGGCGGCCAGCTTGGCCAGCAGAGGTGCGGGCTCCCAGAAGGCCGCGTCATCGTGCGGGTTCTTCTGGAACTCTTTCATCTTCTCGATGACCTTGGGCAGGCCGATCATGTCCGCGTACAGCATCGCGCCACCACGGTAGATGGGGAAGCCATAACCGGTCAGGTAGACCATGTCCAGGTCGGAAGCGCGGTTGGCAATGCCCTCTTCCAGGATCTTGGCGCCTTCGTTGGTCAGCGACAGCACCAGGCGGCTCACGATCTCTTCATCGCTGATCTCGCGCGGGGTGATGTGGTTGTCTTGGCGGAACTTGTCGAGGATGGCCAGCACTTCCGTCGATGGCACGGGTTCGCGCTTGCCGACTTCGTAGTCGTACCAGCCCTTGCCCGCTTTTTGGCCAAAACGACCCACCTCGCAGATCAGGTCGGCCACCTTGCTGTAACGCATGTTGGGCTTCTCCAGATACCGGCGTTTGCGGATCGCCCAGCCAATGTCGTTGCCAGCCAGGTCACCCACGCGGAAGGGGCCCATGGCCATGCCGAATTTCTCGGCGGCCTTGTCAACTTGCTCGGGCGTGGCGCCCTCTTCGATCAGGAAGCCGGCCTGGCGGGTGTACTGCTCGAACATGCGGTTGCCGATGAAGCCATCGCACACGCCCGACACCACCGCCACTTTCTTGATCTTCTTGGCCACGGCCATCACGGTGGCCATCACATCCTTGGCGGTGTGCTTGCTGCGCACCACTTCCAGCAGGCGCATCACGTTGGCGGGGCTGAAGAAGTGCAAGCCCACCACATCGCTCGGGCGCTTGGTCACTTCGGCGATCTTGTCCACGTCCAACGTCGAGGTGTTGGAGGCCAGGATCGCGCCCGGCTTCATCACCTCGTCCAGCTTGGCGAAGACCTGCGACTTCACGCCCAGGTCTTCGAACACGGCCTCAATGACCATGTCGGCCTGCGCGATGTCGTTGTAGCTCAGCGTGGTGCTGAGCAGGCTCATGCGTTGCTCGTACTTGGCCTGGGCCAGCTTGCCCTTGGACACTTGCGCTTCGTAGTTCTTGCGGATGATGCCCAGACCACGGTCGATGGCCTCTTGCTTCATCTCCAGCATGACCACGGGCACGCCCGCGTTCAGGAAACACATGGCGATGCCACCACCCATGGTGCCCGCGCCAATGATGGCAACCTGCTTGATGTCGCGCAGAGGCGTGTCAGCGGGCACATCGGGGATCTTGCTGGCGGCACGTTCGCCGAAGAAGGCGTGGCGCAGAGCGCGGGCCTGTTCGCTGGTCAGCAGGCGCTCGAACACATCGCGCTCGAACTTGATGCCGGCATCCAGGTCAGTCAGGCTGACCGAGGCTTCCACGCAGTCCACGCAGCGTTGCGGCGCTTCCAAGTTGCGGCGAGTCTTGGCCAGGGCCGCGCGGGTCTTGGTGAAGAGTTCGGGATCGGCCGGGGCGGCCACCTTGTGATCGCGCACCGAAGGCAGCGGACGCGCCGCGGCAACCTGCTTGGCAAAAATCTTGGCACCTGCGAGCAAGTCGCCATCGACCAGTTGGCTGAACAGCTTCTGGCCAGGCGCCACGATCAGCTTCTCGCTGGGCACCGACACCCCGGTGGTGATCATCTCCAGCGCGGTTTCCACACCCAGCACGCGCGGCAAACGTTGCGTGCCACCGGCACCGGGCACCAGGCCGATGTTCACTTCAGGCAAGGCCACTTGCGTGCCGGGCGCGGCCACGCGATAGTGGCAGCCCAGGGCCAACTCCAAACCCCCACCCATCACCACGCCATGGATCGCGGCCACGACGGGCTTGGCCGAATTTTCGACCGTGGCGATGGTGACATGCAGGTCGGGGGCGGCCGACGCCTTGGGCGATCCAAACTCGCGGATGTCGGCGCCACCGCAGAACACTTTGCCCGAGCCCGTGATGACCACGGCCAGCACAGACGCATCGGCCTGCGCCTGGTTGATGCCATCGACGATGCCAGCGCGCGTGCTCTGGCCCAGGCCGTTGACGGGGGGATTTTCCAGGGTGATGACGGCGATGCCGTCGGCGACTTGGTAGGAGGTGCTCATGCCAATCTCACTCGTGTGGGGAATCTGAAAAGAACCATTGTAAGAATAGCTGCATTAACCCCTGCAGCAACACTGCAATGTTTGCGAAAACGCAAGGGTAAACGCTGAATCTCAGACTTCCAACCACTCACGGCGAACATTGGAATCGGCTTTCAGCTCTTCAGGTGTGCCCTGAAAAACGACCTCGCCATGGCCCATCACATAGCAGCGCTGGGAAATGTCCAGCGCGATGGTGAGCTTTTGCTCCACCAGCAGCACGGCCAGGCCGCGCCGCTTGAGTTCTTTCAAATACTCCCCCACCAATTCGACGATCTTGGGCGCCAGGCCTTCGGTCGGCTCATCGATCATGATCAGGTCGGGGTCACCCATCAAGGTGCGGCACAAGGTCAGCATTTGCTGCTCACCGCCCGACAACACGCCCGCCTCGGTGTGTTGTCGCTCTTTCAGGCGCGGGAACATTTGGTACATGTCGTCCAGCGACCAGCGTCCATTCTTCTTGCCGCCTCGCCCAGGCTGCTGGCCCAGCAAGAGGTTCTGCTCCACCGTCAGTTTGGGGAACACATCGCGGCTTTCGGGCACATAGCCCAGGCCACGGCGGGCGATGTCGTAGGTTTTGTGGCCCAGGATGTCGGTGTTGTTCCAGGTCACCTTGCCCTGGCCATGCACCAAGCCCATCACGGCCTTGATAGTGGTCGAGCGGCCCGAGCCATTTCGGCCCAGCAAGGCCACGATCTCGCCTGGGTTCACCTCCAGGTCAACGCCATGGAGGATGTGGCTCTTGCCGTAGAAAGCGTGCAGTTTCTGGATGGACAGCATGGTCAGACTCCGGCCTCAAGGGTTTGCTGGTCGGCCAGGGCCGACCCCAGGTAGGCTTCGCGCACACGCTCGTTGCCGCGGACATTTTCAGGGGTGTCAAAAGCGATCACCTCCCCGTACACCAGCACCGCGATGCGGTCGGCCAGGCCGAACACCACGCCCATGTCGTGCTCCACGGTCACCAAGGTCTTGCCCACGGTGACCTCGCGGATCAGGTTCACGAAGTTGGCGGTTTCCGACTTGCTCATGCCCGCCGTGGGCTCGTCCAGCAAGATCACCTTGCCACCACCCGCGATGGTCACGCCAATCTCCAACGCACGCTGCTCGGCATAGGTCAACGACGACACCATGACATTGCGCTTGCGCTGCAGGCGGATCATGCCCAGCACCTCTTCGGCACGCGCATTGGCCGCGTCCAGCTTGGACAGGAAGCGCCAGAAGGCATAGCCCTCGCCCATGGACCAGAGTACCGCGCAGCGCAGGTTCTCGAACACGCTCAGACGCGGAAACAGGTTGGACACCTGGAAGCTGCGAGCCAGACCGCGGCGGTTGACCTCGTAGGGCTTGCGCCCATCGATGCGCTCTCCGTTCAGCAGGATCTCGCCACTGGAGGGCGCCATGCGGCCGCTGATCAGGTTGAACAGGGTGGATTTGCCCGCGCCGTTGGGCCCGATCAGCGCCACGCGCTCGCCTTCCTTCACCTGCAGTTGGGCGCCGCGGATGATCTCGGTCTTGCCAAAAGATTTGCGCACATCGCGCAACTCGAGGGCAAAGCCACCCGATGAAGCGCTGCTGGATTGATTGGGATTACTCATCGCTTGGACTTCAGGTTCGTGGGTTCACAGCGCATTGCGTCGACGCAATTCGGCCTCGATGTCGTCCTGCACCGCGCTCCACCGGACGACGAACCGGCGGCGAGCCACCTCAAACAGACCAATCCCGACCAGTGCGAGCAGGCCCGCGCCCATCCAGGCCCCCGTGCTGTCGGTGTTGATCTCTGCCCGCCAGTAGGTCATGGTTGGGCCGAGCGCCTCGTTGAGCTTGCGGTGGTAAATCATCTCGACCATCACCGAGATGCCCACCAGCGCCGTGAAGCCCGCGCCGAACAAGGCCAGGTACACCGCCCAAAGGCGACGCATCATGCCGAACGCCGCCACGCGCACGTTCATCATCAACAGCGCGGCAAAACCACCCGGGGCATACATCACCATCGCCAAAAAGCCCACGCCCAGGTAGAGCAGCCAGGCCTTGGTCATCTCATGCAACAACACCTCGGCCAGCACCATCAGCACGGCGCCGATGATGGGACCGAAGAAGAACAACGCCCCGCCGATGAAGGTGAACAGCAGGTAGGCCCCCGAGCGCTCGGCGCTCATCACCTCGGCCGTCACGATCTCGTTGTTCAGCGCCACCAGGCCGCCCGCGATGCCTGCAAAGAAGCCCGCCACCATGAAGGAGATGTAGCGCACGCGCTGGGTGTCATAGCCAATGAACTCAACCCGCTCGGGGTTGTCGCGCACGGCATTGAGCATGCGGCCCAGCGGCGTCTGCGTGAAAGCGAACATCAAGGCGGTGGACACGAAGCAGTACAGCGCGATCAGGTAATACACCTGGATCTGCGGGCCGAAGGTGATGCCCATCACCGACTCGCCAATGACCCGGTTGCTGGAGATGCCGCCTTCGCCGCCAAAGAACTCGGGCAGCATCAAGGACATCGAGAACACCAGCGCCCCGATGCCCATGGTGATCATGGCGAAGGTGGTGCCTGACTTCTTGGTCGTGACCGCCCCCAGAAGCGCCGCCACGATCAAGCCCGACGCGCCGCCCACGATGGGCACCAGGCTGACCGGGATGGGCAGGCTGCCCGCCGAGGCAAAGTTCAGCGCATGGATGGCCCCGAAGGCCCCCAGTCCGGAGTACACCGCGTGCCCGAAGCTGAGCATGCCGCCCTGCCCCAGCAGCATGTTGTACGACAGGCAGACGATGATGCCGATGCCCATCTGCGAAAGCATGGTCATCGACAGGCTGCTGGTCCACAGCAGCGGTGCCACCATCAGCACCAGTGCGAACAGCGTCCACACAATCCAGCGGCCAAGGTTGTAGGGTTTGAAGCGGTAAACGGTATGGGATGACATGGCGGTTTACTCCTCGCGTGTGCCCAGCAAGCCCTTGGGCCTGAAGATCAGGATGAGCACCAGCAGGAGGTACGGGAGGATTGGCGCCATCTGCGACACCGAAATCTTGAGGAACGGATAAGCCCAATGATCAAAGCTCACCGGGCTGCCCATGCTTTGCATCACCGAGGCGATGGACACGTCCACCACCACCGCGAAGGTCTGCATCAGGCCGATCAGGATGGACGCCAGGAAAGCCCCCGCCAACGAGCCCATGCCGCCCACCACCACCACCACGAAGATGATGGCACCCAAGGAGGCGGCCATATTGGGCTCAGTCACGAAAGCGTTGCCGCCGATCACGCCGGCCAGGCCGGCCAGCGCACAGCCACCACCGAACACGCCCATCATCACGCGGGGCACGTTGTGACCCAGCGATTGCGCCATGTCCGGGTGCGTGAGCGCCGCCTGGATGATGAGGCCCACACGGGTGCGGGTGAGCAGCAACCACAGCGAGCACAACATGAACAGGGCGACGATGGCCATGAAGCCGCGGTACAGCGGGAACTGCGTGCAGGAGTTGCCTGAATCCGGCGCGCAAATCGCGGCATCGCCCGCTCCCCACAACCAGGCCAGGCCCTGCCCCTGCACATTGGCCACGGTGAACAGCGGACCGCTCAGTAGTTCGGGCACGCGGTAATCCACATTGGAGGGGCCGAAGTAAAGCCGTACCACCTCGACGATCACGTACGACAGGCCGAAGGTGATCAGCAGCTCGGGCACATGGCCATAGGCGTGCACCTTGCGCAGGCTGTAGCGCTCGAAGGCCGCGCCCAGTGCCCCCACCAGGATAGGCGACAGGATCAGCGCGGGAAAAAATCCGACATAGCCGGTGATCTCATACGCAAAATAAGCACCCAACATGTAGAAGCTGGCGTGGGCGAAGTTCAGAACGCCCATCATGCTGAAAATGAGTGTCAGCCCGGAGCTGAGCATGAAGAGCAGCAGCCCGTAGCTGATGCCACTCAAGAAGAAGACGACGAAAGTTTCCATGAGAGAGCGACCGTGGCGCTGAAGTCAGTCAACCGTGAGGCTGACGAGAGGCCCCTGCCGCGGTGACCGCAGACAGGGGGGCGCTCAATGGCGTTGATCGGATCACCACGCCAAGCGATCCGGCCGTACTGCTGACTGCAAGGTGCGGCGGCGCCTGATGTCAGGCGCCGCCTGGCATCACGAAGGACGCTTCATCTGGCACGAAGTAGGCGTGCTCGACACGTAGGCGTCGTAAGACTTGACCGCGGTGAAGGTCATGCCCGTCTTCTCGACGTCGTAGGCGTTCTTGGCATCGACCTTCTGCCACTTGGTGATGAACAGCGGTTGTTGGAGCTGGTGGTCGGCCTTGCGCATTTCCACCGGGCCATTGAAGCTGGTGAACTTCAAGCCCTCCATCGCGGCGGCCACCTTGACCGGATCGGTCGACTTGGCTTTGGCGATGCCATCGGCCAGCAGAGCCATGGCTGAGTAGCTGCCTGCCGAGTAGAAGTCGTCGTTGAAACGCTTCTTGAATTCGGCCAGCATCTTGCCGTACTCGCCGCCCAGGTTGTAGTGGCTGTAGCCCACCTGGAAGACACGGCCTTCGGCGGCGGCGCCCAGCGCGGTGGGCGTGCCTCCGAAGTTGGCGTAGTAGGTGTAGAACTTGGCGTTCAGGCCGGCGTCATTGGCTGCCTTGACCAGCAGCGCCAGGTCAGAGCCCCAGTTGCCGGTGATCACCGTATCAGCGCCAGAGGCCTTGATCTTGGCCACGTAGGGCGAGAAATCACGCACCTGTGCCAGCGGATGCAGGTCGTCACCCACCACCTGGATGTCGGGACGCTTGCGGGCCAGGTTGGCCTTGGCGAACTTGGACACTTGCTGGCCGTGGGCATAGTTCTGGTTGATCAGGTAAACCTTCTTGATGTCCGTCTGATCCTTCATGAAAGTGGTCAACGCCTCCATCTTCATGGAGGTGTCGGCATCGAAACGGAAGTGCCAGTAGCTGCACTTGCTGTTCGTCATGTCTGGGTCCACCGCAGCGTAGTTCAGGTAGATCACTTCCTTGCCGGGGTTGCGCTCGTTGTGCTTGTTCACGGCGTCCATCAGGGCCAGGCCGGCGCCCGAACCCAGGCCTTGCACCACATAGCGCACGCCTTGGTCAACGGCCGACTTCAGGGCGTTGAGCGTTTCAGCGGGGCTGAGCTTGTTGTCGATGCTGATGATCTCGAACTTCACGCCAGCGGCGTTCTTGGCATTGAGCCTCTCAGCGATGTACTGGTAGGTCTTGAGCTGGTTCTGACCGATGTTGGCCATCAGGCCCGACAAGGGATCGATCCATGCGACCTTGACTGTTTCACCCTTTTGGGCCATGGCGGCACCAGCGCTCAGCGAGGCGGCCACGAAAATACTCAATGCTCGGCGTTGCAGATTCATGCTTTTCCTCTGTGGGGTATCGACCAGACACCGAGATTACCCCCCCAAACCCGGGGGTTCATTCAGGGATGACCCGAATCCTGAACAAAACTGAAATTTATCTGCCATTGACTCTGCAATCACTGCCGCGAGTTGTTGCATCGGCCACAAAAAAGCGCCTCGAAAGGCGCTTTTGCATTCAAACCATTAAACCGTGGGCAACTTGTGGTCTTTGAACTGCTCGCGCAATTTCAACTTGTAGATCTTGCCCGTGGCGGTGTGCGGGATCTCGTCGGTGAAGACCACGTCGTCGGGCAACTGCCATTTGGGGATCTTGCCGTCGTAAAACGCCAGAATCTCTTCGGGGGTCACTTCGGCGCCCGGTTTCTTGACCACGACCAGCAGCGGGCGCTCGTCCCACTTGGGGTGGAAAGCGGCGATGGCCGCGGCCTCGTGCACAGCGGGGTGGCCCATGGCCACGTTTTCCAGGTCGATGGAGCTGATCCATTCGCCGCCCGACTTGATCACGTCCTTGGAGCGGTCAGTGATCTGCATGTAGCCGTCGGCATCAATGGTGGCCACGTCACCGGTGGGGAACCAGCCATCGTGCAAGGGCGACTTGTCGACCTTGAAATAGCTGCTGATGACCCAGTGGCCACGCACCTCCAGGTCGCCCGACGTTTTGCCATCCCAAGGCAGCACTTTGCCTTCGGCATCGACGATGCGCATGTCCACACCGTAGATCACCTTGCCCTGCTTTTCCAGCAGACGATGCTGGGCCTCGACCGGCAGGTCGGCGTGCTTGGCCTTCAGGCGACCCAAGGTGCCCAGCGGAGACATCTCGGTCATGCCCCAGGCATGGATCACCTGCACACCAAACTCGTCTTCCAGCGTGCGGATCATGGCGGGCGGGCAGGCAGCCCCACCCACCACCGTGCGCTTGAAGGTACTGAACTTCAAGTTGTTCTGCTTGACGTGGTTGATCAGGCCCAGCCAGATGGTGGGCACACCGGCACTGAAGGTGACCTTCTCTTTTTCGAACAGGTCGTACAGCGAAGCGCCATCCAGGTGGTGACCAGGCAGCACCAGCTTGCAGCCGATCAAAGCGCCCGAGTAAGGCAAGCCCCAGGCGTTGACGTGGAACATGGGAACCACGGGCAACACCGTGTCCACAGAGGCCACCGACATCGCATCGGGCAAGGCCGAGGCGTAGGCATGCAGCACCGTTGAGCGGTTGGAGTACGCGGCGCCCTTGGGGTTGCCGGTCGTGCCCGAGGTGTAGCAGATGCTGGCGGCGGTGTTCTCATCGAACTGTGGCCAGGTGAAGTTGCCGTCTTCGGCGTCGATCAGCTCTTCGTAGCAGAGCAAGTTGGGAATGGCGGTTTCGGCCGGCATGTGCGAGCGGGCCACCATCACCACCACGGCCTTGACCGTGGGCAGGCTGGGGAGCAGCTTCTCGATCAAGGGCAGGATGTTCAGGTCAACGAACAGCACCTTGTCTTCGGCATCGTTGATGATCCAGGCCACTTGCTGGGGGAACAGGCGCGGGTTGATGGTGTGGCAGACCAGCTCGGAGCCCGACACGCCGTAATAGATCTCCAGGTGGCGATAGCCATTCCAAGCCAAGGTGCCCACGCGTTCACCTGGCTTCAAGCCCAATCGGGCCAAAGCCTGGGCCAGCTTGCGCGAACGCAACTCAACCTCTGACCACGTCGTGCGGTGCATGTCGCCCTCGACGCGCTTGGAAACAATCTCGACGTCACCGTTGTGCCTGGCCGCGTGCGTCAGCAGCGACGAGATCAACAAGGGCATGTGCATCATTTGGCCCATCAGGCTCATTGGCGGCTCCAGAAATGTGAGGACAGGAAATTCAGACAATGATCATAGTCAAATTTTGGCTTGTCACCAACAGGGTGTTTTCGCTTGAGTGGGTGATCAACCTGCCGCCACTTGCAGCTTCTGAACCGCCAACGCGAAGTCGGCGGGCAAGCTGGTGGGGCGGCGGTTAGCGCGGTCGACATAGACGTGGACAAAATGCCCGCTGGCCGCCGACAAAGGCTGGCCTTCATCAAACAGGCCGATCTCGTAGCGCACGCTGCTGCTGCCGATCTTGCTCACGCGGATGCCGACATCGACATTGCGCGGAAAAGCCAGAGGGGCGAAATAGTTGCAATGGGTCTCGACCACCAGCCCAATCACGCCACCGTCGTGGATGTCCAGGACACCGGCCTCGATCAGGTAGCGGTTCACCGCAGAATCAAAATAGCTGTAATAAGTGACGTTGTTGACATGCCCGTAGATGTCGTTGTCCATCCAGCGGGTCGAGATGGTGTCAAAGTGCGCGTAGGCGCTGCGGGCTTGGGGTTGTGCACGTTCCATGCAAATGATTATTAACGCTACATTACTGACCAGTCGGTCAGTTACTCCTATCAGCCCTTGCCTGCCATCAAATCACCCTTCCCTGTGACCTCGCTGATCCAATCGGTTGGGTCGGGTCGACAGCGCCGCAAGGCGGCCCGGCCTCAAGAGTTGCTGGAGGCCGCCTTGACGCTGTTCGTCGAGAAAGGCTTTGCCGCCACGCGCACCGAAGAAGTGGCTCGGCTGGCCGGGGTGTCCAAAGGCACCTTGTACCTTTATTACCCCAGCAAGGAAGAGCTGTTCAAGGCCGTGGTGCGCACCCACCTGGTCGAAGTCATCGCCGAGGGCAGCGGCATCGTCGAGCAGTTCGCAGGCCCCACGTCCGAGCTGCTGCACCTGCTGGCCCACACCTGGTGGTCTCGCGTGGGCGCGTCCAAGGCTTCGGGGATCATGCTGGTCATCATCACCGAGGCCAACAACTTCCCGGACCTGATCCAGTTTTACATGGACGAGGTGGTCGCCCCTGCGCACGCCATGCTGACCAAGGCCGTGCAGCGCGGCATGGACCGGGGCGAGTTCCGCGACATGGACGTGAGCGCCGTGGTCCATGCCCTGATCGCTCCCGTGCACTTCCTTGTGCTTTACCGGCATTGCTCGGCGGCCTGCTCGGTCAACCCGGTTCCGCTGGATCCACCCCAGTTCATTGCCACGCAAATCGAGCTATTGCTGCGTGGGTTGGTGAAATGACTAAAAATGCGCACCGTTTTCCGTTGTCCGGGCACTGCAGTTCTTAAAATCCCTGCTTTTTCCCAATATTTAACTTCTCCGACTGCCCCTAGGATGTCCTCATGAACGTCGAACAAGCCCGCTTCAACATGATCGAGCAGCAGATCCGCCCCTGGGATGTGCTGGACAGCTCCATCCTGTCCCTGTTGTCCGTCGTGCGCCGCGAAGACTTCGTGCCTGAAGCGCATCGGTCGCTGGCCTTCATGGACCTGGAAGTGCCCTTGTCGGGCGGACGCGCCATGCTGGCTCCCAAGCTGGAAGCCCGCCTGGTGCAGGACCTGAACCTGAGCAAGCGCGACACCGTGCTGCACATCGGCGCCGGCACCGGCTACGTCACCGCCTTGCTGGCCCACAAGGCCCAACGCGTCATCGGCCTGGAAGCCCAGACCGAGCTGGTTCAGCTTGCCCGCGCCAACTTGCGCTTGGCGGGTATCAACAATGCCGAGATCGTGCAATCTGATGGCGCTGAAGGCCTCCTTGCCCAAGCCCCCTTTGACGCCATCTTGCTGACAGGCTCTGTCGCCAAGGTGCCGCAAGCCTTGTTGGATCAACTCAAGGAAGGTGGCCGCCTGCTGGCCATCGTGGGCGATGAGCCCATCATGCGTGCCCGTCTGTTCACGCGACTGGGCAACGGCCAATTCAGCAGCGAAGACCTGTTCGACACCACCGCTCCTCGCCTGGCTGGCTTTGTCATTCCCAGCCGCTTCCACTTCTGACAGGATTCAAAAGATGTCCCCGAACTCGAAACGCCCCACTCTGCGCCCCGTGGTTTGCGCGGCGGCCATTGTGCTGATGAGCATGTCCAGTTGGGCCAGCGCTCAAACCCAGCAGGCGCGAGCCCAGTCATTGGTGGAACTGTTTCAAGCGGCCAAAAGCTATGACGCCGCCTACCTGTCGGCCAAATCGGAGGCGGACTCCGCCCAATACAAAGCCGCCCAGGCCGATGCCTTGCGCCTGCCCACCGTGGGCATGCGAGGCACGATCGACCGCACGAAGCTCGACTCCAGCGCCACTGGCCAGCAAGGGGTACTGGCCAGTGGCTATGGCACAAATAAAAGTCTGGGTATCTCGGCCAAGCAACCGCTGTTCAACCGCGCCAACGATGCCGATGTGGGCAAGGGCCAGCAAGCCCTGGTCGCCGCACAAGCCAGCTTGAAGTCGGCCGAGGACGATCTGGTCGTGCGGCTCACGCAGGCCTACTTCGACGTGCTCGCCGCGCAAGACATCCTGAACACTTCTCAGACCAACAAGAAGGCGCTGTCCGAGCAACTGGCCGCGGCCAAGCGCAACTTTGAAGTGGGCAATGCCACCATCACGGACACCCGCGAAGCCCAGGCTCGCTTTGACCTGGCAGGCGCCCAGGAAATCGCGGCCACCAATGACCTGCGCGTCAAGGGGTTGGCCCTGGACCAATTGGTGGGCCAGATCGATGTCAAACCCCGCCCCTTGATGACGCCGGTGAACCTGCCCGTGCTGATGCCCTCGTCGGTGGATGAATGGACCTCGCAAACTGCCCTCTCGCCCACGGTCCGCAAGGCAGAAGTGGCACTGGCACTGGCCAAGCTGGACACCGCCAAGGCCAGAGCTGGCCACATGCCCACGCTGGACGCCACCGCCTCCATCTTGCGCAATGAGGTTGACAGCAACGCCCCAGGTGCCACAGCCGCCCAACTCAACGCCAAAGCGGGCACCACCACCGCCGTCGGATTGGAGCTGAATGTGCCCATCTTTGCCGGCTTCGCGGTGCAAAACCGCATCAAGGAAACACTGGTCGGCGAAGAGAAAGCCACGCACGACCTGGACAACGCCAAGCGCACCATCAACTTGGGTACGCGTCAGGCCTTCCTGGTGGTTCAGTCTGGCATGGTGCAGGTCAAGGCCTATGAAGCCGCTGAAAGCTCGGCCAAGCTGGCACTCGAAGCCACGCAGCTGGGCTACCGCGTTGGCGTGCGCATCAACAAGGATGTGCTGGACGCACAAAACCTGGTGTCCAACACGCAGAAGGACCTCTACAAGGCCCGGTACGACGTGCTGGTGGCCAGCATGCGGCTGCGCCAAGCCAGCGGCACCCTCAAGCCCGAGGACCTGGACACCTTCAACAAGCTGCTGGCACCTCAGTGAACCAGCAAGGCAGTTAGCCAGTCAACAAGCCCGCCTCGTGCGGGCTTTTTCTTGACCCCTAGTTTGCTGAGGGCCTGCCCCCTAGCCCTAGGGACCGGAGCGAAGTTAGGGGTATGGCGCCACCTGGAAGGCGCAGACATTGCGGCCATCCGATCAACAACTGATCGGTGTCTCACAGTCCTCTGTCAAGTCATCCAAGGAGCATCCATGAAACATGCCTACCAACGCCTCGCCGCAGGCGCCATCTTCAGCCTGGCGGCCATCATCAACGCCATGGCGGCGGACGGTGTCGAAATCTTCACCAGCGGCAGCAGCTTCTTCAAACGCGTGGTCACCAACACCAACCCGCAGACCACGAGCACGACCGTCTTCCAGGACCTGACCTCGGCAGGAACCACGATCTTCGTGCCACCTCAGACGGCTGTGCTCGTGAGTGCCCGGTTTGACGCCGAAGTTCGCTGCAGCAACATCGGCAGCACCGCGCAAGACTGGTGCGAAGCGCAGATCCTGATCGGTGGGATCGAAGGTAGTCCGCAAGCCAGCACCTTTGGACCGGACACCTACGCGGTCAAGAGCACGAACGCCGGAGGCGAAACCACCGCCTCTTGGGCGGCCCAAAGCTTCAGCCGCCATCGCTGCATCCGCAACACCTCCACCGCCCCCATGGCTGTGAACGTCAAAGTGCAGTGGAAGGTGACCAACTTTGGCGGCGCGGCAGCCGTTCCCGACTTCTGGGTTGACGATTCCGCGCTGGCCATCGACATGTCGCGCGACTGCACCGTCTCGTCACCCACCACCCCCAACACCTTCGGCGCAGCCGCCGCCAAAGGCACCGCCTCCGACGCTCAATCCAACGCCAGGTAAGCCATCATGAAACAGCACACCACACACCTCCAACGCCTGGCCGCCGCTTCGCTGCTGGCCATCGCCGCCACAAGCGGCGCCCACGCCGCCAACGTCACCCTCTTCGGGGACCGCACGGCCTTCCTGACGGCCATTGGCGCAGCGCCGGTGGTCACGCAAGACTTCGAGTCCTTCGCGGACGGCACGAACATGGCGGGCGTGGACATCCTGCCGGGCGTCACGGTCTCGACCAACCTGGCCAACCTGAAGGTCTTCCAGGGCTCGGGCGACAAGGAACTGTTCGCCACCACGCGTGATTTTCCCGAGGCCGAGTACCACATCCATGTGGGTGGCCTCTACAAATCGATTGGCTTTGACATCGACGCCTTCAACCCTGCCACACCTGGCCCAGGTTTCCTGGATTTCTACTTTGCCGATGGCGACACTACGTACCAAGGCATCCCCGTGCTGCCCTTGAACGCGACTGAAAACGACCCCTTGTTCCAAGGGGTCATCAGTGACACCGTCATCACCAAGATCATCTGGCGCGAAGGCCCGGAAATTGGTGGCATCAACTGCTGCGAAGAAACCACGTTGGACAACTTTGTGGCGGTGCAGGCCGTGCCGGAACCCAGCACGACCTTGATGCTTCTGGCTGGCCTGGGCATGGTGGCCCTGCCGACGGTGCGTCGCAGGATGGGCCTGAAGCGCTGAGTGCGCCATGCCATGAAAAAAGCCTGCGTGGTCATTGCTGACCACACAGGCTTTCTGTTTTGGTGCCGCTTGTCGGATTCGAACTGACGACCTACCGCTTACAAGGCGGTTGCTCTACCAACTGAGCTAAAGCGGCGAATAAGTACCAAGCGCAGCATTGTACTGCGCGCCAGGCTTCAATTTCACTTCACGCGACGCAAAGCCGGACGGCCAGCCCCCGAAGGCGGCGGAGAGTCCGGAGGAGGCTCATCACCGTCGGAGCTGACGATGCTGACCGGCGACAAGGCCTTGGTGGGGCTTTTGTCTTCCGCCTTGGCGGAGGATGCCTTGGTGCTGACACGCTCCTTTTCTTTTGCAGGCGCAGGCCGAGGTGTTCTCGCCAAGCGCAAGGGCGACGCTGAACGGTCTGCACCATCGGCGGGCGGATCGCCACCTGTCACATCGTCGATGGACTGGTGGCCATCCACACCATCCGATACGGTTGGAACCGGGAAGGCCATGCCTTGCCCATTTTCGCGCGCATAGATGGCGATCACGTGGTCCACCGGCACTGAGATCTCACGGGCAACACCACCGAAACGCGCCTTGAACTCCACGAACTCATTGCCCAGCTGAAGCTGGGTGGTTGCCTCGAAACTGACGTTGAGGACGATCTCGTTGTTCTTGACGTATTCCTGCGGCACCTGCACCGAACGATCCACATACACAGCCAAGTAGGGCGTGAAGCCATTGTCGGTGCACCAGTCGTGCAAGGCCCGAATGAGGTAAGGCCTGGTGGACGTGCCCTGGCTGTCTGAATCGATCGGCGTCGTGGTCATAGGATCCGGTGGCAAGTGATGATCACTTGCGCATGACTTTCTCGGACGGGGTGAGCGCCTCGATGTAAGCCGGGCGCGAGAAGATGCGTTCGGCATACTTTAACAAGGGCAAGGCGTTCTTCGACAACTCGATGCCGTAGTAATCCAAGCGCCACAGCAGCGGTGCAATGGCCACATCGAGCATCGAGAAATCGTCGCCCAGCATGTACTTGTTCTTCAAGAAGATGGGGGCCAACTGGGTCAGGCGATCACGAATTTGCGAACGGGCCTTTTCCAGTTGCTTGTCGTTGCCCTTGATGCCCCGGCCTTCCAGCACATTGACGTGGGCAAACAACTCCTTCTCGAAGTTCAGCAGGAACAGGCGAACACGCGCGCGTGCCACCGGATCACCGGGCATCAGTTGGGGATGCGGGAAACGCTCATCAATGTACTCATTGATGATGTGCGATTCGTACAGGATCAGATCGCGCTCAACGAGGATGGGCACCTCGTTGTAGGGGTTCATCAGCGCGATGTCTTCCGGTTTGGCGAAAATATCAACATCCCGGATCTCGAAATCCATGCCCTTCTCGAACAGCACAAAGCGGCAGCGGTGCGAGTAGGGGCAGGTCGTTCCGGAGTAAAGCACCATCATGGCGGAGGACTCCTCAGTGACAAAAAACAAGGGGGTGCAAGCACCGAAAAAATGAGCAAGCGCAGTGGTCGCCGATCAGGACAACCACTGCGCCCAAGGGCAGATCAAGCTTTACTTCACGTCTTTCCAGAAAGACGCGTTCAGGCGCCAGGCAATGACGAAGAAGATGCTCAGAAAAATCAACACGCCCACACCGATGCGCACGCGCTGACCCTGGATGGGCTCGCCCATCCATTGCAGGTAGGCCACCAAGTCGGCCATCTGGCTGTCAAATTCCTGGGGCTTGAGCTGGCCATCGGTCAACTGCTCGAAGCCTGCGAACTTGTGGATTTTCTTGGCAGGATCGTGCGCATCTTGCTCTTCGACGAACTTGGCTGCACGCTGGCCCTGCAATTCCCACAGGACATGAGGCATGCCCACGTTGGGAAACACGATGTTGTTCCAGCCGGTGGGGCGGGCATCGTCGCGATAAAAGCTGCGCAAGTAGGTGTAGAGGTAGTCAGCGCCCGAACCGGCATGGCTGGCTCGCGAACGCGCCACCAAGGTCAGATCAGGTGGCGTGGCGCCAAACCAGGTCTTAGCGTCCTTGGCATCCATCGACACCTTCATGGTTTCACCCACTTTGTCGGTCGCGAACAGCAAGTTCTCTTTGATCTGCTTTTCAGTCAGGCCAATGTCGCGCAGGCGGTTGTAACGCATGAACGCAGCGGCGTGGCAGTTCAGGCAGTAGTTGACGAAAAGGCGGGCGCCATTTTGCAAAGCCGCCAGATCAGTCACCCGTTCTTGAGGAAACCGGTCTAGCACCAGCTCGGTGTTGGCGCGCGCGCCGCTCATCAGGGCGAACACGGCCAGCAAGGAAGCAAGGATTTTCTTCATGTTGTGTCTCTCCTGCAGGCGCTCAGTGGGACTCGAAGGTCACGCGGTCAGGCACCTTCTTGAAGGTACCCAGCTGACTCCACCACGGCATCAGCAGGAAGAAACCGAAGTAGAAGATGGTGCCAATCTGGGCCACGGCGGTACCAATCACCGATGGCGGCTGAATGCCCAAGTAACCCAGCACCGCGAAAAAAATCACGAACAAGCCGTAGAGGTATTTGACAAAGCCAGGGCGGTAACGAATGGACTTGACCGGGCTGTGGTCCAACCAGGGCAGAAACACCAGGATCACCACCGCGCCACCCATCACCACCACGCCCCAAAACTTGGCATCGAAGGTTTTGAGCAGGAAGATGCCGATCACCGCGGCCCCCAAGGCCAAGACCTTCGCCGGCATGGTGCCCTTGCCTTTGACAAGATTCAGCACCGCAGCCAGCCCAACGATGACGCACAACACGTTGACGAGGTCGTCGGTGGTGGCGCGCAACATGGAATAAAAGGGTGTGAAGTACCAGACTGGCGCAATGTGCAATGGCGTCTGGAACTGGTCGGCTGGGATGAAGTTGTTGTACTCCAGGAAATAGCCGCCCGCCTCAGGCGCGAAGAAGATCACCGCGGTGAAAATGATCAGGAAGCCTGCGACCCCCATGATGTCGTGCACGGTGTAGTAAGGGTGGAAAGGAATTCCGTCGAGCGGGCGCCCCTTGGCATCCTTCTTGGCCTTGATTTCAACACCGTCTGGGTTGTTGGAGCCCACTTCGTGCAGCGCGATCAAGTGTGCCACCACCAGGCCGAGCAGCACCAGCGGCACGGCAATCACGTGCAACGCGAAGAAGCGGTTCAGGGTGGCATCACCCACGACGTAGTCGCCGCGGATCAAAATCGCCAAGTCAGGCCCAATGAACGGGATCGCGGCGAACAAGTTGATGATCACCTGGGCGCCCCAGTAGGACATCTGGCCCCACGGCAGCAAGTAGCCCATGAAGGCTTCGGCCATCAGGCAGAGGAAGATCAGGCAGCCGAACACCCAGACCAGTTCACGCGGCGTGCGGTACGAACCGTAGATCAAACCACGGTACATGTGCAGATAGACCACCACGAAGAACGCCGACGCACCAGTTGAGTGCATGTAGCGCACCAACCACCCCCAGGGCACATCGCGCATGATGTACTCGACCGAGGCAAAGGCCATGGCCGCGTCCGGCTTGTAGTTCATGACCAGGAAAATGCCGGTCACGATCTGAATCACCAGCACCAGCAGGGCCAGCGAGCCGAAGAAATACCAGAAATTGAAATTCTTGGGGGCGTAGTACTCGGCCGCGTGCTCGTTCCACATCTTGGTGGCCGGGAAACGGTTGTCTACCCAGTTCATCAGCTTGGTGCCAGCACTGGCACCAGCAGGAGCTTCTTTGAATTCAGCCATGTTGACCTCTCCTGTCAGGCTTTTTTGTCTTCACCAATGAGAATCTTGGTGTCTGACAGGTACATGTGTTGCGGCACTTCGAGGTTGTCTGGCGCGGGCTTGTTCTTGTAAACGCGGCCAGCCAAGTCGAAGGTAGAACCGTGGCAAGGGCACAAGAAGCCGCCAGGCCAGTTGTCAGGCAAGGACGCTTGAGGTCCCGACTGGAACTTGGAAGTGGGTGAGCAACCGAGGTGCGTGCAGATGCCCACCGCGACGAACACGTCGTTCTTGATGGAACGGTGCACATTGCGGGCGTACTCGGGGGTGAGTTCGCTGGGCTTGCGTTCGGAATTGGGATCGGCCAGTTCGCCAGCCAGCTTGTCGAGCGCAGCGACCTGCTCGGCCGTGCGGCGAACAATCCAGACCGGCTTGCCCCGCCATTCCGCCGTCATCATGTCACCGGGCTTGAGGCCGCTGATGTCGACTTCAACCGATGAACCCGCCGCAAGCGCACGCTCGGACGGCTGGAAGGTGAGGGCAAAAGGCACGGCAGCGGCCACGCCGCCTGCTCCACCTGCGACACAGGCGATGGTCACCCACGTCCGGCGGCTTTGATCCACTGGCTGATTGCTCATGGTTTGGATGGCTTGAGTTTGGGGGTCAACCTCGCATTCTAGCGGACGCCGCAGCACTCACGTTGACAAGGCGCAGTTTGCGTCAATACTCCTGGCCTGTTCAGCAACACATCCCGCGCAAGGGAAGGGGAATATCGATGGGTTTCATGAGTGAATTCAAGGAGTTTGCCGTCAAGGGCAATGTGGTAGACCTCGCGGTGGGTGTCATCATCGGCGGCGCCTTCGGCAAGATCGTTGACTCCATCGTCAACGACTTGATCATGCCTTTGATCGGAAAAGTGGTCGGCGGCCTGGATTTTTCCAACTACTACATCGCACTGGCGGGCCAGGCAGAAGGGTTGCCACTGGTCGAGGCCAAGAAAGTAGGCGCGGTGTTTGCTTACGGGAATTTCATGACAGTGGCGCTGAACTTCATGATTCTGGCTTTCATCATTTTTCTGATGATCAAGCAGATCAACCGCCTCAAGAAGGAGTCGGAGCCTGCGCCCGCAGCACTCGTTGCCACGCCGGAAGACATCATCCTGCTTCGCGAAATTCGTGACAGTTTGAAACAATAGCGAAAGAAGGGGCCGGAGCGGTCGATATCCAGAGATCAAAAGAAGTCCCTTTCTGGGACAGTGGTGGTGAGCAAAGCTGACCATTGATTGAACTGACTGGACCCGCCCCGTGACCGACCCCCGTCTTGAACCCGTTTTGCAGGCATCGCTCAGCCGCATCCAGGTGGCGATGGCGGAGGCCGTGGACAAAGCCAGCAGCCAGATGGGGCTGCTGGCGACCACCTCCACCAGCAATGCGCACCGTCAGTTGCTGATGACGGCCGAGTTCGACCTGCAACGCAAGACCTCGGCGCTCAACATGGCCTTCATGGTCGAATTGCGCAAACGCGTCAACAAGGATTCCCGACGCAAAACTGTGACCGGCACGGCCTATGCGGAAACCGACTGGGACGCCCTCAGCCTGGTCGACAATGCCGAAGTTGAGCGCAATGTCGTGGCCGAACGGCTCGCGCAAAGCCTGAGCCAGGAGTGCGAGACCGAGTTCAAGGCCGTTCACGACCACCTCAGCCCACTCCTTGATGACGCTCTGGCCGAACATAACCCGCTGCGCCCACAGACGGTCAGTGGCGCCTTGCTGGAAGCCTTGACCGAGGTCAGTGTTGACCCGGAAGTGAGCACCCTGCTGGCCCAGCAGATTGGCCGACACCTGGCGGGCGGGCTCAAGAACAGTTATGAGATGACGGTGACAGAACTGCGCTCGCAAGGCGTGCGCCCGGTGAACCCGGTCAGTGCCAGCAAGTTCCGCTCGTCCACCCAGGGCGGCCGAACCACAAGCCCTGGAAGCTTGGCAGGGACCTTGCCTACCCAACCAGGCGCGTTTAACGACACGGCGCTCGGCCACAGCGGCACCACGCCATTGCAGGCACACCAGCGCGCGGCCAAAGCCTTGAGTGAGATGTTTGGCGTGTCGATGCCCGCTTCGGCCTTCAACACCCCCATGTCAGGCGCGCACTCTGGCATGGGCGGCATGGGGGGGGCGCACCCGGCAGGACAAAACGCCGCCGGCGAATTCAACTCCCTGATCCGCCGACTCAACAGCGTGCCCTACCTGCAAGGCTGGGGCGGCGTGGACGCGGGCTCGGTCGCCTCGGCCGCCGACTTTGCAGGCACCTTCCCTGGCGTGCCGATCGATGGCGTCGTCCAAGGCGGATTTGCCGGCCCGATGATGGCCGTGAACATGATCCGCGCTCACCGCGATGAACTGGTTCGCGCCAGCGGCGGCGCGGCGCTGGACCAGATGGTCATCGACATCGTGGCGGCCTTGTTCGACCAGGTTTTGTCGGACCCTAAGGTATCGCCGCAAATGGCCCGCCAGATTGCCCGCCTGCAATTGCCCGTGCTGCGCGTGGCCTTGCAGGACATGGGATTTTTCAGCTCGCGGAAACACCCGGTGCGGCGTTTCGTGAACCGCATCGCCAGTCTCTCGGCCACGTTTGACGACCATGAACAAGGCGTGGGGCAGGCCTATCTGGCCCGGATCACTGCCCTGGTGGACGATGTGGTTGAAGGCGACTTCGACCGGATGGAGCTGTACGAGGCCAAGCTGACGGAGCTGGAAGCCTTCATCGACGAACAAAGCCGCCAGGAAGGTGCTGAGAACGCCGCCGTGGCCGCCCTGCTCAGCGGCAAGGAAGCCGACCTGCGCGTGCAGCAGCGCTACATGCAGGTGCTCAAGAAGGAACTGGCGTCGGTCGAGATGCCAGAGTTCGTCCGCGACTTCCTGACCCAGATTTGGAGCCAAGTGCAGGTGATGGCCAGCGCCCGGGACGGCGCCCAGTCAGTGATGGCGCAACGGGTCAAGAAAGCCGGGCACGACCTGGCCTTGAGCGTGCAGCCCAAGGGCAGCCCGCAGTTGCGCAAAGAGTTTCTGATGAAACTGCCGCAACTGATGAAGGACCTCAACGAAGGCCTGGCGATGATCCAATGGTCAGAAGAGGCTAAGCAGGATTTCTTCTCCAAACTGCTGCCCTCGCACGCGGAATCGCTCAAGGCCCAGCCGCAACACGACCTGACGGTGCGCATGCTTGAGGCGCAGCTGACCAAGGTCGAAAAGATCACCATCCCCAGCCGGGAAGAGGCTGCCAACGATCCCTTGCCCGCGTCGCTGGACAACATTGCAGAGATCCCCACGCTGACCGTGGTGACGGCCCTGAGCGCCGCCGAAATCAAACAGGCGGGCTTCATGCCCGAGGCCGCATTGGCCAACGAGCCTCTGGACATCGACCTGGACGCCGCGGGCCCCAGCGATCCCAGCCTGCTGGACATCGACATCAACCTGGACGCACCGCCGGTGCCCTCGGCCGGTGCGCAGCTGGTCCACCACATCAACAAAGGCACGGCCTACCAGATGCTGATGCAGGGCGAGTGGAAGCGGGTGCGCCTGACCTGGATCAGCGATGGCCGCAGCTTCTTCATCTTCACGCAAGGCCACCAGTACAAACAGACCATCTCGCTCACCTCGCGCACTCTGGCCAAGATGTGCGACTCGGGCCGCTTCAAGGCGTTCGAGCAATCAGAGTTGATTGAGCGCGCCACGATGCGCGCCCGGCGCCAGCTGGCCGCCCTGGCCGGTAACAGATCAGCTGCTTAAGCGGCACCCCGCCCGTTCACCAGTTGGCGCGCCATGCGCCAGGCCTGCAGCAGGCTGGAAGGATCGGCGCGGCCTGTTCCCGCCAGATCAAACGCGGTGCCATGGTCCGGGCTGGTTCTCACGAAGGGCAGGCCGAGCGTGACATTCACGCCATGGTCCAAGCCGAGGTACTTCACCGGGATCAGGCCCTGATCGTGGTACATCGCGATCACCATGTCGAACTCGCCGGGATGGTCCACCGCGTGGCGGGCACGCATGAAGACGGTGTCGGGCGCGAGGGGCCCAATCGCGTTGATGCCCAGGGCCCGTGCCGCCTGGATGGCCGGGCCAATGGTGTGGATCTCTTCGTGGCCAAACAAGCCGCCCTCCCCCGCATGTGGATTCAAGCCGGCCACGGCAATGCGAGGACGCTCAACGCCCCACAGTTTGGCGCTGTCGTGGGCAATGCGGATGGTTTCCAGTACCGCCCCAAAAGTGACCGCGTCGATCGCCTGGCGCAGGGCCATGTGGATGGTAACCAGCACGGTCTTGAGCTGGTCGTTGGCCAGCATCATGCGCACGGGCGCGGGCGGTTGGCCTGCTGGTGCACCTTCAGCCTGCAAAAGCTCGGTGTGGCCCGGATAAGGCTCGCCAGCGAGCGCCAGCGCCTCTTTGTGCAGCGGCGCGGTGACGATGCCGGCGACCACGCCGCCCTGAGCCAGTTGCACGGCCGCACGGATGCAGGCGGCGGCGGCACGCCCAGCACGCACATCCACCGCCCCCACAGAGGCGTCCATCAGGTCTTGCGGCAAACCCGGTGGCGCCCAGACGGGCATCGCGCCGACCGGCACATCGGCCCAATTTTTTGCATCCTGAACTTCCACCACGGCCGGTGCATGCCCCCCCCGGGCGTGGGCCACCCAAGCCGCCGCCCGGCGCATGACCTCTGGAGAACCCAGCACCAAGGCCTGCGGCATGGCCGAATCCAGCCAAAGGCGCGCGATGATCTCGGGGCCGATGCCACAGGCGTCGCCCATGGTCAGGGCGAGCGCAGGCCCTGGAAAGAGGTGAGAAGTCTGCATGGCGACATTGTCCCAGCAACGAGCTGGCATTGCGATTGCTACACTAGCATCCATGAATTGGTTGGATGACATTCGCTGGGATGACCAGGGCCTGGTGCCCGTGATCGCGCAAGAAGCCAGCACAGGTGATGTGCTGATGTTTGCATGGATGAACCGTGAGGCCTTGGCACGAACCGCCGAAATCGGCGAAGCGGTGTACTGGAGCCGCTCGCGCCAGCGTTTGTGGCACAAGGGCGAAGAATCAGGGCACACCCAAAAAGTACAGGCCATCCGCCTCGACTGTGACAACGATGTGGTGCTGCTGCGCGTTGAGCAACTGGGGCACACGCCCGGCATCGCCTGCCACACGGGCCGCCACAGCTGCTTTTTCCAGAAGTACGAACAAGGCCAATGGGTGAGCGTGGATCCCGTCCTCAAAGACCCTGAGCACATTTACAAGTGACTGCCCTCTTCCCCAATGCCCCATGAGTGAACCTTTGGCCACCACCACCGACGTCCTGCTGCGCCTGGCCGCCGTCATTGAATCCCGCAAAGGCGGCGATCCGGACAAGAGCTATGTGGCGCGCCTGTTCCACAAAGGGACGGACGCCATCCTGAAAAAAGTGGGCGAAGAGGCCACCGAAACGGTCATGGCGGCCAAGGACGCCGCCGCTCACCCCAGCCCCGAACACAGCAAGGCCTTGGTGGGCGAATTCGCCGATCTGTGGTTTCATGCCATGGTGGCGATGGCGCACTTCGGGCTCAGCCCTGCTGATGTGGTGTCCGAATTGGCCCGCCGCGAAGGCTTGTCCGGGCTGGAAGAATTTGCCCTGCGCACGGCGCCCCCCCGCCCAAACGCCGAAGGCGACAACATGTAGTCATCAATCACAGGCAAGATGGCCTGGATTGTTTTTTTGTTTTTGGTCGAAAGACCGGTTTAGGAGAGCGACATGGGTTCATTCAGCATTTGGCACTGGTTGATCGTGCTGGTGATCGTGATGATGGTTTTTGGCACCAAGAAGCTCAAGAACATTGGCGGCGACCTGGGTTCCGCCGTGAAGGGCTTCAAGGACGGCATGAAGGATGGCGGCACCACCGACGCGTCCGCCGCCCCTGGATCACCCGCTTCGCAGCAGGTCACCAACCACGCCAAGACCGACGCCAACACCGTCGATGTCGAAGCCAAGACCAAGTCGTGAGGCCTGCGTCCGGTGAGGACCATTGAGCCATGATCGACTTTGGCATTGACAAACTCGCGCTGATCGGCGCTGTGGCCCTGATCGTGATCGGGCCCGAAAAACTGCCGCGCGTGGCCCGAACGGTGGGCTTGCTCGTCGGCAAGGCACAGCGCTATGTGTCGCAAGTGCAATCCGAAGTCAACCGCTCCATCGAACTTGAAGAACTCAAGAAGGTGAAAAGCGGGTTTGAAGACGCGGCTCGCCATGTGGGGCAATCGGTCTCGGATGGCATCAGCCACACTGAGGGCGAGATCAACTCCGCCCTGGGCAGCGGCCAATCGGACAGCTACTACAACGACCTGCATCAGACGTCGTACAACAGCTTCGTGCCCCAGCCCGTTCGCAAGAACTGGCGGCTCAAGCGCGCGGCCATGCCGATTTGGTACAAACAGCAAAATGGCGTGCGCCGCCATGTGCAATCGGGCGCGGCCCGGGTGGCGCGGTTCCGCCCACCGGCCGCCCGTGCCCGCCACCAACCTTGATGTGACCCCTTTGTGAGCGACAACGATCCCAAGCCTGGACTGGAGGGCGCCGAGCAGCCCTTCGTTGCCCACCTGATTGAACTGCGCGACCGACTGATCCGCGCCGCGCTGGCCATCGGCCTGGCCTTTGCCATCCTGGCCATCTACCCCGGACCGGCTAATCTGTACGACCTGTTGGCCGCCCCGCTGGTGGCCCACCTGCCCAAAGGCGCCACCTTGATCGCCACCAACGTGATCTCGCCTTTCATGGTGCCCATCAAGATCACCATGATGGCGGCCTTTTTGCTGGCCTTGCCGGTGGTGCTGTACCAGGTCTGGTCCTTCGTGGCGCCAGGGCTGTACACCCATGAGAAAAAGCTGGTGATGCCGCTGATCGTCTCCAGCACCCTGCTGTTCTTCATGGGCGTGGCGTTTTGCTATTTCTTTGTGTTCGGGCAGGTCTTTGCCTTCATCCAGAGTTTTGCGCCCAAGAGCATCACGGCCGCACCTGACATCGAGTCCTACCTGAGCTTTGTGCTCAACATGTTCCTGGCTTTTGGAGCGGCTTTCGAGGTGCCGGTGGTGCTGGTCATCCTGGCTCACATGGGCATCGTGACCGTGCAAAAGCTCAAGGACTTTCGCCGTTACTTCATCGTGATCGCCTTTGTGATCGCGGCCGTGGTCACGCCACCCGACGTGGTGTCCCAGTTGGCCCTGGCCATCCCGATGTGCATCCTCTATGAAATCGGCATCTGGGCGGCCCAACTGTCGGGCAAGCCCAAGGAAGAGGCTGGCGCTGACGCGGCCTCCACCGATCACTCTTCCTGAGGCGCTTCCTGGCGGGCGATCTCGTTGCGTGACGCCTTGGGTCGCTGCGCGGCCACCACGTCAAGCGCCAGCATCTTGCCAGCCCGCTGAACGGTGATCTTGGCGGGCTCACCCGGCTTCAGGCTGGCCACCGCGTTGAGCAACTGCGAGGTATTGGCCACCGGGGTCTGTGCGATCTGAACGACCACGTCACCCGGGTGCACCCCGCCTTGGGCAGCCGGCCCGTTTTGCAGCACCCCGGTGATCAGCACACCATCCTTGAGCGGCAGGTTGAAGGTCTCGGCAATCTCCGCTGTCAGATCACGCGGTTCAACGCCGATCCAGCCACGCGTGACCTGACCATCGCGGATCAGGCTTTCCAGCACATGCTGAGCCGTGGACACGGGGATGGCAAAGCCAATCCCCAGACTGCCCCCTGAGCGCGAATAGATGGCGCTGTTGATGCCCATCAGACTGCCGCTGGCGTCTACCAACGCACCGCCTGAATTTCCGGGGTTGATGGCGGCGTCAGTTTGGATGAAATTTTCGAAGGTGTTGATGCCCAGCTGGTTGCGGCCCAGGGCGCTGACGATGCCCGCCGTGACGGTCTGGCCCACGCCAAAGGGGTTGCCAATGGCCAGCACGGCGTCGCCCACCTGCAGGGTATCTGAGTTGCCAAAGGTGATGGCGGGCAGGCGATCCAGTTCGATCTTGAGCACGGCCAAATCGGTCTCGGGGTCGCTGCCAATGACCTTGGCGCGCGCCTTGCGTCCATCGGTCAGCATGACTTCGATGTCGTCCATGCGCTCGACCACGTGGTTGTTGGTCAGGACATAGCCGTTGGACGAGACGATCACGCCTGAGCCAATGCCCGATTGCGGCTGACTGCCCTGCTCGCCAAAGAAGTACCTGAACCAAGGGTCGTTTTGCCGCGAGCCTGGGCGCGAGGCGGCCGCCTTGCTGGACGTCATCACACTGACCACCGCGGGCGCCGCGCGTTTGGCGGCATCGCTGAAACTGAGCATGGGCGTGCCCGACAAACCACCCGTGGGCGTGGTGGCCACTGGCGCCGTGATGACCGTGGCAGGCTGGTGGGCCTGCCAAGGCATAGACTGTATCCACTGCGGCTTGAGCGTGGTCACCACGAACAACGCCGCCACGAGCACCGTGACGGCTTGCGAGAAAATCATCCAAAGTTTGCGCATTGAACCCACAGACTCCAAAAGGGCCCGCCGTGATTGACCGAGATACTTTGCACCGCCACCTCAACACCGTGCTGGAGGCGGCCCGCTTCAAGGATTATGGGCCGAATGGTTTGCAAGTTGAGGGTCGGGGCCAAGTGGGCAAGGTCGTCACCGGGGTCACGGCCAGCAAGGCCCTGATTGAGGCGGCCATTGAGGCACAGGCCGATGCCATCCTGGTCCACCACGGCTTGTTCTGGCGGGGGCACGACGGGCGCGTGACGGGGTGGATGAAGCAGCGGCTGTCCTTGTTGCTGGGACACAACATCAGTTTGCTGGCCTACCACCTGCCGTTGGACGCCCACCCCACTTTGGGCAACAACGCCCAATGGGGCGAGCGCCTGGGGCTGGTCGCGGACGGGCGATTTGGCGATCAGGACCTGGGCTTCATGGGCCCGGCACCCAACGGCTTGACGCTGAGCGGTTTGACCGGCCAGGTGGCATCAGCGCTGGCCAGAACCCCGACCGTGCTGAACGGCGATGGCCGACCTCTGAAGCGCGTGGCCTGGTGCAGCGGTGGTGCGCAAGGTTTCTTCGAAGAAGCCATCGCGGCTGGCGCCGACGTGTTCCTGACGGGCGAAATCTCGGAACCACAGGCCCACTACGCCCGTGAAACCGGCGTGGCCTTCATGGCCTGCGGGCACCATGCCAGCGAACGCTACGGCGTCCAGGCGCTGGGCGAGGCTGTGGCACGCGAGTTCGGCTTGACCCACCAGTTCATCGACATCGACAACCCGGCCTGACGGGCCTGTGCCGTCAGCGTCAACGCACCAGCGCGGCTTCCAGTTCTGCAAAGCTGCGCGAATGCAGGTCGCTGCCAATGGACGTGCCCAGGGCCTGTTCCAGACGGGTGGCGGAGAACAAACCGCGCAAGGTGGTCTGCCCATCCTTGAGCTGAGTGACCAGCAGGTAGCGCAAACCATGTTCGTGCATGGTGGCCACGATGTCACCCAGGCGGGCCGTTCGCACCTGGGAGAGGTCCAGCACTTCCCAGTGGTTGATGGGGATCATCAAATCGGCCACGGTCAACTCTTTGTGCGCCACCTGGTGGTTGGACGCGCGAAGCACCGGCCGCTCACCTTGCAGCAGTTCAGCCGTGACGACTCCCACCAGGTGACCGTCGGCACCCGACACGAACACCATGCGCACGCCCGCCCTCATCATCACGTGAAGGGTGCTTTCCAGGCTGTCGCGGTGGCTGGCCACCACGCAGGCGCTGTGGGTCAGGTCGGTGAGCAGGGCCAGCGCAGGGTCTTCAGGGTGGGCTTGCCGGTGCGTTTGCGGCAAGCCGGGCGCCGTGTTCAAGGAAGACAACTCAAGGGGCTTGAATCTGGGGGCTAAGGCCATGTTCGTTCCTCGCAGTGACGATGGTTCAAGCCTACGCCTTTCCCCCTGGGCACCCGCGTGCTGATTTCATGGCCATCCGTGGAATGTTGCCTCACCCTGGCCACCGTCAGGGCAGAGGTTCATAATCGTTGGCCGGTCAAAGACGAACGGGGATGCCGCGCTGGTGCATGAGCGCCTTGGCCTGGCCTACGGTGTATTCACCATAGTGAAAGATGCTGGCGGCCAGCACGGCATCGGCGCCGCCCTGTTGCACGCCATCGGCGAGGTGGTCGAGGTTGCCCACGCCGCCCGAGGCGATCACCGGCACGCTGACCGCGTCGCTGACCGCTCGGGTCAATTCCAGGTCGAAGCCCGACTTGGTGCCGTCGCGGTCCATGCTGGTCAGCAGGATCTCACCGGCGCCGAACTCGGCCATCTGTGTGGCCCAAGCCACGGCGTCCAGGCCCAGGTTTTTGCGCCCGCCGTGGCTGTAGACGTCCCAGCCAGGACCGCGCGCAGCCAGGTCGTCGCCTGCGCGCTTTTTGGCATCGATGGCCACCACGATGCACTGTGAACCGTAACGGTCAGACGCCGCGCGGATGATGGGCGGGTTGGCCAGCGCGGCCGAATTGAAGCTGACCTTGTCAGCGCCCGCGTTGAGCAGGCGACGAACGTCTTCGACCGTGCGCACGCCACCACCCACCGTCAGAGGGATAAAGACCTGCGAAGCCACGGCTTCGATGATGTGCAGGATCAGGTCGCGGCCATCGCTGGTCGCGGTGATGTCGAGGAAGGTGAGTTCGTCGGCGCCCTGTTCGTTGTAGCGCGCGGCGATTTCCACCGGGTCACCGGCGTCGCGCAGTTCGACGAAGTTGACGCCCTTGACGACGCGACCACCGGTCACGTCCAGACAGGGAATGATGCGTTTGGCCAGCACGTATTGCCTTGCCTCAGCGAGCGCCGTTGAGCTCGTCAGCGCGGCTTTGGCCTGCTGCAAAGTCAAGGTCGCCGCTGTAGATGGCACGGCCGCAGATCACGCCCTGCACGCCTTCGCTTTCGACGGCGCACAGGCGGTCGATGTCGGCCAGGTTGGACAGGCCGCCTGAGGCGATCACGGGGATGGTCAGCGCCTGGGCCAGTTTGACGGTGGCCTCGATGTTGATGCCCGAGAGCATGCCGTCGCGGCCGATGTCGGTGTAGATGACGCCTTCGACGCCATAGTCCTGGAACTTCTGGGCCAGGTCGATGACCTCATGGCCGGACAGCTTGCTCCAGCCATCGGTGGCGACCTTGCCGTCCTTGGCGTCCAGGCCGACGATGATGTGGCCGCCAAAAGCGGTGCAGGCATCCCGCAGGAAGCCGGGGTTCTTGACCGCGGCCGTGCCGATGATGACGTAGCTGATGCCGTCATCGAGGTAGCGCTCGATGGTGTCGAGGTCGCGGATGCCGCCGCCCAATTGCACCGGGATTTCGTCGCCGACTTCCTTGAGGATGGCCTTGATGGCCGCCTCGTTGATGGGCTTGCCCGCAAAGGCCCCGTTCAGGTCCACCAGGTGCAGACGGCGAGCACCGGCGTCAAGCCAGCGCCGGGCCATCGCGGCCGGGTCTTCCCCGAAGGTGGTGGAGTCGTTCATGTCGCCTTGTTTGAGGCGCACACATTGGCCGTCTTTCAGGTCAATCGCAGGGATCAGCAACATGGCTGTGACAGGTGGTGGTGAAAGAGATTTCAGGGATTCCAGCGCAGAAAATTGCGGTACAGGGCCAGGCCGTGCTGCGCGCTTTTTTCTGGGTGGAACTGGGTCGCAAAAATATTATCCCGGGCCACGGCGCAGGTAAAGCGCGCGCCGTAATCGGTTTCACCCGCAGTATGTTGCGGATTTTCGACCTGGGCGTAGTAGCTGTGGACGAAATAGTAATAGCTGCCGTCGGGGATGCCTTCCCAGACCGGGTGGGGTTGGCCACCCCGGACATCGGGGTGCATGCTTTGGAAAACGCGGTTCCAGCCCATCTGGGGCACCTTGTAGCGGCTGCCATCGGGTTGGCGCTGGTTTTCCAGCCGAAAACGAATCACCTGCCCGGGGATGAAGCCCAGGCCGGGGGTGTCTTGTTCTTCGCTGTGGTCCAACAGCATTTGCATGCCCACGCACACCCCCATCAAGGGCTTGTTGTTGGCTGCATGACGCACGGCGCCCAGCAGATCGCCACCATGGGCGTCGCGCAGCTCTTGCATGCAGTCGCGCATGGCGCCCTGCCCTGGCAGGACCACGCGGTCGGCGGCATGCACCACTTCGGGGTCATTGGTGACGACCACGTTCAGGTTCAGGCCCTGGGCAGCGTGTTGCACCGCCTGCGACACCGATCGCAGGTTGCCCATGCCGTAATCAATGACGGCCACAGTCGAGGTTGAACTCATGGCATCAGATCAGAGCGAGCCTTTGGTGGACGGGATGACCCCGGCCATGCGGGGATCGCGCTCCAGCGCCATGCGCAAGGCCCGCGCGAAGGCCTTGAAGACCGTCTCGCACTGGTGGTGGGCATTGACGCCCTTGAGGTTGTCGATGTGCAGCGTGACGCCAGCGTGGTTGACGAAGCCCTGGAAGAACTCGTAGGTCAACTGGGTGTCGAAGCCACCGATGCTGCCCGCCGTGAAGGGGATGTGCATCTCCAGGCCGGGGCGGCCGGAGAAATCGATCACGACGCGCGACAGGGCTTCGTCCAGCGGGACGTAGGCGTGGCCGTAGCGGCGGATGCCCTTCTTGTCGCCCACGGCCTTGGCGAAGGCTTGGCCGATGGTGATTCCGACGTCTTCGACCGTGTGGTGGCCGTCGATGTGCAGGTCACCCACTGCGTGGATGTCCAGATCGATCAGGCCGTGGCGGGCGATCTGGTCGAGCATGTGGTCGAAAAAGCCGATGCCGGTGTGCAGCTTGGCGGCACCTGTGCCATCCAGGTTGATGCGAGCGGTGATCTGCGTCTCGGCCGTGTGGCGGGTGACTTCGGCCACGCGGGCATCAAGCGAGGTGTCGGCGGATTGCGGCGCCGTCTCAAAAGCATTCATGTTGGGATCGAGTTCAAAGTGGACTGCAATGCGGCAATCATGGCGTCATTCTCAAGGGGAAGGCCCACGGTTAAGCGGACACAGTTTGCCAGCAAACCATGCATGCCCGCCACATTTTTGATCAGGATGCCACGTTCCTTCAGCCCCGTGAAGACGGCGGCCGCGTCGGGAACGCGCACCAGGATCATGTTGGCCTGGCTTGGGTAGGACTTCACGCCCGGCATGGTGGCCAATGCGGCTTGCAGGCGCTCGCGCTCAGCCTTGATGACCTGGGCCTGGCGTGTGAATTCGGCCTCGTGTTCTAAGGCGAAAAGCGCGGCCTCGGCGTTGAGCACGCTGACGTTGTAGGGTGGGCGGGCCTTGTCGACCTCGGCCACGATGGCTTCCGGGCCAATCAGGTAGCCCAGGCGGACGCCTGCCAAGCCGAATTTACTGAGGGTGCGCATCAGCAGAACGTGGGGGTGCTTTTGCAGCCTGCCAAGGTAGCTGTGGCTGGCGAAGGGCTGGTAGGCCTCGTCCATGACGACGAAACCACAGCCTTCTTGTGCCACGGCATCGACGATGGCCTGGATCGCGTCCGCGTCCCACAGATTGGCTGTGGGGTTGTTGGGGTAGGCAATGTAGGTGATGGCCGGGCGGTGCTGGCGCACGGCGGCCACCATGGCGACTGTGTCGAGCTCGAAATCAGCGGTCAATGGCACGCCGACGAAGTTCAGGCCTTGCAGCTTGGCCGACATCTCGTACATGACGAAGCCGGGCAACGGTGCCAGCACGGTGGCGCCGGCTTGGGCACAGGCCAGGGACAACAGCGAGATCAGCTCGTCGGAGCCATTGCCCAGCACGATGCCGTAGCCTTGGGGCACTTGGGCGTGGTGGCGCAGCGCTTCGTGCAGGTCGTTGATGCGCGTGCCGGGGTAGCGGTTCAAGGCCACCGCGCCCAGGCGTTGGCCGAGTTCAGCCTGCAGCGCGGGCGGCAAGGTGAAGGGGTTCTCCATCGCATCGAGCTTGATGAAGCCCGCGGCGTCTTGCACGTGGTAGGCGTGCATGGCCCGCACGTCGGGGCGGATCACGTCTGAAAGGCTCATGATTTGGCGTGGGACTTGAGTCGGAATTCGGCGGCCTGGGCGTGGGCTTGCAGGCCCTCTCCATGGGCCAGCACGGAGGCGATCTGGCCCAAAGTCTGAGCCCCGGCTTCGCTGACCTCGATCAGGCTGCTGCGCTTTTGAAAGTCATAGACCCCCAGCGGCGACGAGAAGCGCGCGGTGCCCGAGGTGGGGAGCACATGGTTGGGGCCCGCGCAGTAGTCGCCCAGCGATTCACTGGTGTAGGCGCCCAGGAAGATGGCGCCCGCGTGCTTGAGCAGCGGCTCCCAGCGGTGCGGATCGTTGCTGGAGACTTCCAGGTGCTCGGGTGCGATGCGGTTGCTGATGGCGCAGGCCTCGTCCATGCTGCGCGTGTGGATCAGCGCGCCGCGCCCTTCCAGCGAGGCGCGGATGATGTTGGCGCGCGGCATGGTCGGCAAGAGGCGATCGATCTCGGCCTGCACCTTGGCGATGTAGGCGGCATCAGGACACAGCAGGATGCTTTGTGCCAGCTCGTCGTGCTCGGCCTGGCTGAACAGGTCCATGGCGACCCAGTCGGGCGGCGTGCTGCCATCGGCCAGCACCAGGATCTCGCTGGGGCCCGCAATCATGTCGATGCCGACTTGGCCGAACACGTGCTTCTTGGCGCTGGCCACGTAGGCATTGCCAGGGCCGGTGATCTTGTCGACCTTGGGGATGGTGGCGGTGCCATAGGCCAAGGCGGCCACGGCTTGCGCGCCGCCCACGGTGAAGGCACGCGTGACACCTGCGACGTGAGCCGCCGCCAGCACCAGCGGGTTCTTTTCACCACGCGGCGTGGGCACCACCATGATGATTTCGGCCACACCGGCCACGTGGGCGGGGATGGCATTCATCAGCACGGACGAGGGGTACGCCGCCTTGCCGCCCGGCACATAAATGCCCACGCGGTCGATGGGCGTGACCTTCTGGCCCAGCAAGGTGCCATCTTCGTCACGGTATTGCCAGCTCAGGCCGCAAGCTTGTTTTTGACGCTCGTGGTAATCGCGTACCCGGCGGGCCGCAGCTTGCAATGCTTCGGCTTGGGCGGCGGGCAGGCCGTCAAACGCGGCCTTCAGCTCGGCCGCGCCCAGCTCCAGCGCGGTGATGCTGTCGGCTTGAAGGTGGTCAAAACGCGCGGTGTATTCCAGCACGGCGTCATCCCCACGCAAACGCACATCGGCCAGGATGGCGCCAACGCGGTTCTCGATCTCGACATCCGTGTCCGCCGACCAATGCAGCACCTGGTGAAAGGCGGCTTCAAAGTCAGGCTGGGCGGTATCGAGGTGGCGGATGTTGACGGTCATGGTGTCGTGCGCGGACTCAGGCAGGAATGGCCGATTCAAAAGCTTGGATGACTTGGCGGATGGCTTCGCGCTTGAGCTTGAGCGACGCCTGGTTGACCACCAGCCGCGACGAGATCTGCATGATCTCTTCGACCTCGACCAAGTGGTTGGCCTTGAGCGTGTTGCCGGTCGAGACCAGGTCGACGATGGCATCGGCCACGCCGATCAGCGGGGCCAGCTCCATCGAGCCATACAGCTTGATCAGGTCCACGTGCACGCCCTTGTTGGCGAAGTGCTCGCTGGCGATGGTGGTGTACTTGGTGGCGACGCGGATGCGCGAGCCTTGCTTGACCGCCGCGCCGTAGTCGAAGTCAGCGCGCACCGCCACGCTCATGCGGCATTTGGCGATGTTCAAATCCAGCGGCTGATAAAGGCCGTCGCAGCCGTGTTCGATCAAGGTGTCCTTGCCCGCCACGCCGATGTCGGCGCCGCCGTGCTGCACATAGGTGGGCACGTCGGTGGCGCGCACCAGCACCACGCGCACGTCGGGGCGGTTGGTGGACAGGATCAGCTTGCGGGATTTTTCAGGATCTTCGGTGACCTCAATGCCGGCAGCGGCCAGCAGCGGCAAGGTCTCTTCGAAGATGCGGCCTTTGGACAAGGCCAGGGTGATCATGCCTGAGGTGCTCATGCGGGCGCCTTGACTCGTTCGATGTCGGCACCGATGGCGCGCAGCTTGGCTTCCATGCGGTCGTAGCCCCGGTCGAGGTGGTAGATGCGGTCGATCAGGGTCTCGCCATCGGCCACCAGACCTGCGATGACCAGGCCGGCAGAAGCGCGCAAATCGGTGGCCATGACAATGGCGCCCGACAGTTGCGGCACGCCCGTCACCACCGCGGTGTGCCCGTCGATGTCGATCCGGGCGCCCAGGCGCACCAGCTCGTTGACGTGCATGAACCGGTTCTCAAAGATGGTTTCGTGGATCACGGCTGTGCCCTCAGCCACGCAGTTGAGCGCCATGAACTGCGCCTGCATGTCGGTCGGGAAAGCGGGGTACTCGCGGGTGCGGAAACCCACGGCTTTGGCGCGGCCGCTGGCTTGCACGCGGATCCAGTCCTCCCCCGCTTCGATCGATACACCGGCTTCGCGCAGCTTTTCAATGACCGCCTCGAGGTGGTCGGCGTTGGCTCGGCGCAAGGTGACGTCGCCACCCGTGGCGGCCACGGCGCACAGGAAGGTGCCGGTTTCGATGCGATCAGGAATGATCTGGTGCGGGGCGCTGCTGCTCAAACCGTGCAGCTTGTCCACGCCCTGGATGCGCAGGCGGTGGGTGCCACGGCCTTCGATCTTGGCGCCCATGGCGATCAACATGTCGACCAGGTCGGTGATCTCGGGCTCTTGCGCGGCGTTCTCTAAGATGGTTTCGCCTTCGGCCAGGCTGGCGGCCATCAACAGGTTCTCGGTGCCGGTGACGGTGACCATGTCGGTGGTGATGCGCGCGCCTTTCAGGCGCTGAGGCTGGCCATCGGCGCCCAAGGCGGTGCGCGCTTCGATGTAGCCGTGCTCCACCGTGATCTGCGCACCCATGGCCTGCAGGCCCTTGATGTGCTGATCGACGGGGCGCGAACCGATGGCGCAACCGCCGGGCAACGACACGCGCGCGCGGCCAAAGCGGGCCAGCAGCGGGCCCAGCACCAGGATCGAGGCGCGCATGGTCTTGACGAGCTCGTAGGGTGCCTCGGGGTTGTTCACCCGCCCAGCGTCGAGCGTGACGTGGTCGTCCTGGTCGGCATGGCGCTCGCACACCACGCCCATGTTGCTCAACAGCTTGAACGTGGTGACCACGTCCTTGAGCAAGGGCACGTTGGCCAGGGTCACGGGCTCGGCGCTGAGCAGCGCGGCGCACAGTTCGGGCAGCGCGGCATTTTTGGCGCCGGCAATGGTCACTTCGCCTTGAAGACGGCGACCGCCACGGATCAGGAGTTTGTCCATGAAAAGCACAAAGGGCGCGAGGTCAGCAGAGGTCTAAGTCCGCAGTTCGCGCCGGGGTGAATCGGTGAATGTGAAAAAACTGAAACCAGATCAGGCTTTTTCGGCCCATTCCGCCGGGGTCAAGGTCTTCATCGACAGGGCGTGGATCTGAGCCCGCATTCTATCGCCCAGGGCCTGGTAAACACGCTGGTGTCGGGCAACGCGGTTCTTACCCTCGAACTCGGTAGAGACGATGGTGGCGAAAAAATGCTGGCCGTCGCCCTCCACTTCCAGGTGGGCGCAGGGCAAGCCCTCGGCAATGAATTGCTGAACTTCAGCGGCAGTGGGGTCGGCCATGGTGGGTGCTCTCGGCAAAATCAAACGAATAAGGTCAGTGCCGGATTTTGTACCCGGTCTTGAGAAGGTGCAGGGCGATCAGCGAAACCCCGAGTGTGGCGCTGCCCACCACGCCCAGGCTGAGCCAGGGGCTCACGTCGCTGACGCCAAAAAAACCGCGACGAAAACCGTCGATCAGGTAGAAAAACGGGTTCAGGTGCGACAGGCCCAGCCAGAACGGCGGCAGCGAATGCACCGAATAGAACACGCCCGACAAAAACGTCATGGGCATGATGATGAAGTTCTGGAACACCGCCATGTGGTCGAATTTTTCGGCCCACAGGCCCGCGATCAAGCCGAGCGCGCCCAGCAGCGAGCCGCCCAGCACCGCGAAAATGATCGCCCACCAGGGTTCAGCCAGGCCGGGCGGTGCGAACCAACCCGTGACCAGGAACACGCCCAGGCCCACGGCCAAGCCTCGGACCAGTGACGCACCCACGTAGGCCACGAACCAAGCGCGGTGCGACAGCGGCGTCAGCAGCAAAAACACCAGGTTGCCGGTGATCTTGCTTTGCACCAGCGACGAGGAACTGTTGGCAAAGGCGTTTTGCAGCAGGCTCATCATCACCAGGCCGGGGATCAAAAAGCGGGTGTAGCCCACGCCGTTGAACACCTCGACCTTGCCCTGCAGCACGTGGCCAAAGATCAGCAGGTACAAAACGGCGGTCAGCACGGGTGCCGCCACGGTCTGGAAGGCCACCTTCCAGAAGCGCAGCACTTCCTTGATGAACAGCGGCCAGGCGCCCGACAGGCCCAGGGCATTGTTCAGGCCGCTCATGCGTGCACGCCCTGCATGATGCTGAGGAACACATCTTCCAGGTCGGCCCGGCCGATTTCCAGGTCTTCAATGCGGCATTGGCTTTGCCGCAAGGTGGCCAGGATCTGCTCGATCTCGGCCGCGTCATGGGCCGGCAATTGCACGATGCGGCCGGTGATGCGGGCTTGCTCGGCCAGCGCGGCCGGCAAGGGGTCATCGGTCTTGAAGCGCAGCATGGTGTGCGCCATGCCGGCCAGCAGGGCCGAGGTGCGCTCCAAGGCCACCAGCTTGCCCTGCTTGAGCATGCCGATGCGGTGGCACAAGGCCTCCGCCTCTTCCAAGTAATGCGTGGTCAGGAGGACCGTGTGGCCCTCCTTGTTGAGCCGCGCGATGAACTGCCAAAGCGTCTGGCGCAACTCCACATCAACCCCAGCCGTGGGCTCGTCCAGCACGATCACCGGCGGCTTGTGCACCAGGGCCTGCGCCACCAACACGCGCCGCTTCATGCCGCCTGACAACTGCCGCATGTTGGCATCGGCCTTGTCGCTCAGGCCCAGGTTGTGCAGCAGCTCGTCGACCCAGGCGCCGTTCTTGTTCAGCCCGAAATAGGCGCTCTGGATCATCAGGGCTTCGCGCACCGAGAAGAACGGATCAAAGACCAACTCTTGCGGCACCACGCCCAATTGACGGCGCGCAAAGGCATAGTCCGTGACGACATCTTGGCCCCGCACCGTCACCTTGCCGGTGGTGGCGCGGCTCAAGCCCGCCAGGATGCTGATGAGGGTGGTCTTGCCCGCCCCGTTGGGCCCCAGCAGACCGAAGAATTCGCCATCTTTGATGTCAAAGCTGACGCCCTGCAAGGCCGCGACGGTTCGCCCGGCCGAAACATAGGATTTGGTGACTTGCTGGAATGAAACGGCACTCATGAGGTGCCGCATTGTAGGGAGCGCGTCAAAAGCTTGCCGTCGGCCGGGGAGCATCCACCGTATTCAAGGGGCTGATGGCCGAAAGACTCAGCAGTAAGATTGGCAGCCCAATAAGGAGACAGACATGACCGACCTGACCGCTCAATTCGAAGCCGCCGTGGCCAATTCCAAGCTGCTGCCCGCCAAGCCGGACAACGACACCCTGCTGAAGCTCTACTCGCTCTTCAAGCAAGCCACCACTGGCGACGTGCAAGGCGACCGCCCCGGCATGATGGATTTCGTGGCGCGCGCCAAGTACGACGCCTGGGCCGCCCTCAAGGGCAAGACCTCCGACCAGGCCAAACAAACCTACATCGACCTGATCGAATCGCTGAAAAAGTGAAGTGAACGCTATTCGGTGAAGAGCTTCAGCACACCCTTGGCCGTCAACAGGTGGCCGGGGTTGCTGGTTTCATCGAGCAAGCCGCTGATGCGCTGGCGAATCTTGGCGCTGCGCTGAGCACGCCAGACCACCACGTCGGCCAACCAAGGCTGACGATTGACCCAGTTGGCGCGCTGGTACATTTTGAAGCGCGGCTTGAGGTCGTTCAGTTGCCCCTCAAAGTTGGAGCGCACCTGGGCATCGCCCCAGCCCTGCTGCTGTCCATTGATCACGGCCCGCGCGGCCAGCATGCCGGTGTGCAATGCCTTGCCGATGCCCTCGCCCGTGAACGAATAGGTGCTGCCTGCCGCTTCGCCACAGACCAGCAAGCCCGGCCTTGAAAAGCGCGCGCCCTCCAGGTTGAAACGCAAAGGCGCCCCCTTGATCTCACCGATGGGCACGCCGCCTTGCACCAGTTCGCGCGCGGGGGCATGCACCCGGGTGAAGCAGTCGTAGATCTGGCGCAGGTTGGGCTGACCGCCCGCGCGCGACTGACGAATCTCCGAGATGCCCACGCCGATGTTGAACACGCCATCCCCACACGGGAAGATCCAACCGTAGCCGGGGCGCAGTGCTCGGTGCCAGACGATTTCAAGGCAATCAATGCGACCCACCATGGCGTCATTCTTGATGTAGCCGCGCAATGCCACGCCGCTGGGCGTGTGCCGCTCGGCCATGCCAGCCGCCAACAAGGCCTGGGGCACCGCACCCGTGGCCAGCACCACCCACCGCGCCCGGATCTCGTGCTGCCGATCGCCTTGCTGCAGCCGCGCGCCCACCACCACGCCGCCCTCTTCAAGTGGCGCGGCAAACCGCACCGGCGCATGCATGCGGGCACCGGCCGACACCGCCGCGCGGCACAGGATGTCGTCGAGCACTTTGCGCGGCAGCACCGCCAGTTCACCCGGCACATCCACCCGCCCGCCACGGGGCGCGATGCAGGCCACATGGCCCACCGCCTGGGCATGGCGCATCACCTCGTCCAGCACACCCAACTCGCGCAGCGCCTGGTGCGCATCAGGGATGAGACCATCACCACACACCTTGTCGCGCGGAAAAGCCTGCTGCTCCACCAGCACCACGGCCATGCCGGCACGCGCCAGGGTCAAGGCCGCGGCACTGCCAGCCGGCCCCGCCCCCACGACCAGAACGTCGCAGGCATCGGGCAGTGCGTCAAACCCCAGATTCATGGCGCAGGTCCGGCCGCATCAGGCCGTGCCGCCTTCGGCCTTGGCCTTGGCCAGGATGTTGGCCAGGTTCCGGTCGATCTCGGCCTCGATCAGCGGTTTGAACGCCGACATCATCATGCCCAGCTTGGTGTCCAGCTCGAACGCATCGGCGCGCACTTTCATCTGCCCCGTGACGCCCATGCGCTCGAAGCTGATGGTGTCTTCGCCTTCGCCCTGTACCAGGTTGCAGGTCAGGCCCAGTTGTTTGGCGGCATCGCTCATCCAGTCCTGGGCCAGGGCACGGGCTTTGTCCATGCCCAGGGCATGGGAACGTTGAATCTTGATGTCGGCCATGGCGGCCCTCCTCATTGATGGATAGATGGGGCATCAGTTTAGCGGTCAGCGGCTGGTGGCTGGCCTTGTCCCAAGGCCGCAGGTAAGATCAGGCTTCCTCCTCATCAGGCTTACCTCGCCATGTCCGCCGACATTTCCGACCTGTCGTCATTGGTGCTGCCCTCCTTGCTGGATCAGGCTGAATCGATCCAGGTTCTGCGCCGCGACATTCACGCACACCCCGAGTTGTGCTTTGAAGAGGTTCGCACGTCGGACCTGATCGCCAGGACGCTGGAGGGCTGGGGCATCGAGGTGCACCGAGGGCTGGGCAAGACAGGGCTGGTCGGCGTGATCCAGGGCCGCCCGGGGCCCAACGCGGTGGGCCTGCGCGCCGACATTGATGCCCTGCCAATCACCGAGCGCAATCAGTTCGCGCACGCCAGCCGCCACGCCGGGCGCATGCACGCTTGCGGCCACGATGGCCACACGGCCATGCTGCTGGCAGCGGCGCAGCACCTGGCACACCACCGCGACTTTGAAGGCACGGTGTACCTGGTGTTCCAGCCCGCTGAAGAAGGCGGTGGCGGTGCCGCAGCGATGATGCGCGATGGCCTGTTCACGCGCTTTCCGATGCAGGCGATTTTTGGCGTGCACAACTGGCCGGGCATGGCCGTGGGCCAGTTCGCCATCAAGCCCGGCCCCTGTTTTGCCTCCAGCAACGAGTTCCACATCACCGTGCGCGGCAAGGGCTCGCACGCGGCCATGCCGCACCTGGGCATCGACCCGGTGCCGGTGGCCTGCCAAATGGTGCAAGGATTTCAAACCATCCTCACGCGCAATGTGCGGCCCATCGACACTGGCGTCATTTCAGTGACCATGATCCAGGCGGGCGAAGCGACCAACGTCGTGCCCGATTTCGTCACTGTGCAAGGCACCGTGCGCACCTTCACCACGGAAGTCCTGGACCTGATCGAAGAGCGCATGCGGGCGGTGGCCCAGCACACGTGCGCGGCCTTCGGCGCCGAATGCGACTTCGAGTTCAACCGCAATTACCCCCCCACCATCAACCACGCGGCCGAGACCGATTTCGTCCGGCAGGTGATGGTTGATCTGGTGGGCGCAGACAACGTGCTGGAGTTCGAACCCACCATGGGTGCCGAGGATTTCAGCTACTACCTGCAGGCCATTCCCGGCGCCTACTTCCTGATCGGCAATGGCGACGGCGCGCACCGCGAAGGGGGCCATGGGCTCGGCCCATGCATGCTGCACAACCCCAGTTATGACTTCAACGACCAGTTGATTCCATTGGGGGCCAACCTGTGGATCAACTTGGTTGAGCGGTGGCTGGCCAGGGCTTGAGCCGCTAAGCTTCGTCGAGGTCTTGCAGCACACTGTCCACGGCCCGTTGCATCAAGCTCAACTCCACAAAGGTGGTGGCCAGGCCCTCGATGCGCAAACGCTCCAGGGCACGTCGCGTCATCGAGTGCATGCCGCCCGCCAATGAGCTGGTGAACATGAAGAACTCGCCGTTGTCGCTGCGCCAAAGCAAGTGGGCCGTGACCCATTGCCCTTGCAGGAACAGCTTGCAGCGCACGCCCTTGGTCAGGGTCTGCAGCCAGCGTTGAGCAGCCGCCTTGACTCGGCCGTCCTCTTCAGCACCGCCCAGAGCCATGGGCACCGTGGGCAGCGCCCCCACACTGGTGTCCTGGGTCCAACTGTCGGCACCTTGCTCCTGGTCGTCGTCCAGGACTTCATCTCGCATTTGCTGGACCAGGTCTTGCGGCGTGGCGGTCTTGGCCTCGCTGCCAGCCGGGGCACCGCGCAATCGCCGGCTGTGAGCGCGCATCAAGTCGTCCAGCACGTGGTCGCGTTCGGTCTGCGGCAGGCCAATCATTTCCATGCCCATCTTCAGCCGCTCGACCAATGAGGGCAGGCGCTGGCGAACCTCGTCGCGGTCCAGCTCGCTGGCGGGGCGCTCCAGGCTCCAGAGCAATTCATCGACCGTGCCCACCAGGGCCTGCGTGTGCGGGTTGTCAGTGCCTTGAGACACCATGGTGCGCGCCAACACTTCCACCCATGGCCCTGTCAAAAAGCGCCGCAAGGTTTCACTCAACTCGGCACTCTGCAGTTGGTGCATCACCTGCTGGCGCAACAAGGGCATCAAGGTCTGGCGTTGCTCGGCCTCCGCCAATGCCTTGACTGCCGCCTGAGAATGCTGCAATTGCGTTTCATCCTCGCGGTCGATGAAAGCCTGCACATCCGACAAGGCGCCTTCGTACAAGGCCGCGCTGGGCGCCGCCTCCACAGCCAGACGCTCGATCAGAGGCTCCACGAATTCCATGAACGCCGATCCGCGCGAATCGCTGAACTGGGGGTGGTCGGAAGCATGCGCGGCGATCTGATTGATCAAGGACCAGGCCGGGTGTTCGTGAGAGCTCATCAGTGTCGGATCGGTCAAGGCCACCCGAACCACCGAGGCCTGCAAACGCCCGATCACATCCTTGACCGAAGACTGCAAACGGGGATCGGCCAGGATCTGCTCGAACAGGCGCGAGAGCAACTCCACCGTTTGTTGCTGTGGCGGCTCGTCGGTGGCGGAACGCTTGGGCAGGCGCTCACGCAAGCTCAGCAGCGCATCGGGCTGGGTCAGGTCCACCTCGGGCGTCGTGCCTGCCCGCACGATCGCGGCACTGCGAAACTCAAGCGGCTGCAGACCCCAGCTTTTGAGCCTTCGGCATGCGTCGCCGTACACATCCCGGAGCACATCGGCCATGGCAAAACCAGCCGTGCGCAAGAACATGCCCCGACTGGCCTTGGACACCCTGAGGTCATGCGCCGCGCGGCTCAAGGCCCGCGCATAGACCATGGGGCGGCAAGGATTGGCCTCCAAGCGCAGCACAGTTTCACCCAACAGCGTGGCTGTCAGGGCTTGCAACTCACGCAACTCCCATTCGGCTTTCAAGTCGATGAGCTGGATGGTGCGTGAAATCTCGATGTCTTTCTCGGCCTGATCCTCGTCCATCAAGGTCAGGTCTTCCAGGCGCAAAGGCCCGGCGGGCAGGCGTACCGCATTGACCTGCACCTGCGACGCCGACTCGATTTCCGCCTTGATGTCGCAGCCAAACGCGGTGGTCAAGGCCAACTGGTGAATCTGCAAGGCTTCCAGCACTTCAAACAAATGCTGGCGGTCCGTGGCCAAGGCCATGGTGGCGCCGGAGTCACGCAAGCGCAGAGCCGTGGCGTCAATCACCTGCTGCGCGACCAGGGGGCCGCCGGCCAGCATGGCATCGAGGTGCTTCTTCACGAGGAGGCCATCGTGCATAAAGGATATCCCTGGACACCGGCATTGGTTCACACAGTGTAGGTCGGGAGGTTCATGTCACGATGCTTGAAAAGCCCCAGAAGACGGCGGGAAAAGGACACATCGTCCGCCAGCGGCCACTTCCCTCATCAATGGGCCGTCTTGCTGGTGGCAACCGTGGCTTGCTTGCCTGCGGCGGTGGGGCCCAGCTCTTCAAGCTTGTCGGCCGTGGCCAGGGTCGAAGGGCGCGACACCGGGGTGACGAATTCGCGTGCGAAGTCCAGTTCGCCGGCCTTGAGCGCACGGACATATTCGGCCTTGACCTGTTCTCGTGTCACGGGGGCGTTGGTGTCGGCCAGTGCAGGCAAAGCCAGGGCGGCGGTCAGAACGGCCAGGAGAGTAGTGCGTGTGTTCATGATGGTTCTTTCTTCAACAGCATCAGGAAAATCCCTGATGCGTTCACTGTAGAAGTGAGCAAAGCGCGGAAAAAGCACCGCTGCGCGAATGCACTATTCCAAAAACGAGAACAATGCCGGACAGCAGCGTAGAGTTTTAGTGCCTGCCTGGGCGGTGAAAGGACAAGATGGACCGGCTTCAAAGCATGCAGATTTTCTGCCGCGTGATCGACCTCAACGGCTTCGCCGCCGCAGCGCGTGACCTGAACCTGTCACCCTCGGTTGTCACGCGCTTGATCAACGAACTCGAAGAACACCTGGGCTCGCGGCTGATCAACCGGACCACCCGCAAGCTGGTGCTGACCGAAGCAGGCGAGCGCTACCTGGAGCAGGTGCGCCGCATCCTGGCCGACGTGGCGCAGGTCGAAGCGGAAGTAGGCTCGGACACGGCCGAGCCCCGGGGCGTTCTCAAAGTGCTGGCACCGCCCGCCTTCGCGGCCCACCAACTGGCCCCCATCCTGCCGCGCTTTCGCGCGCTGTACCCGCACATTGCCATCGATTTGTCCGCCCCGGGGATGGTGGAGACCTTGGACGAGAATTTTGACGTGAGCATCATCGCGGCGCAGGGCAAACCGCTGGATGGCAGCTTCGTGGCCAGGCGGCTGGCCAGCTCAAGCGTGGTGCTGTGTGCCTCCCCCACCTACCTGAAGCAATGCGGCAGGCCCACTCATCCACAAGAGTTGTTGCGGCATGACATGCTGAGCCCGAAGCGGCCTTGCGAACTGACGTTTTACCCGGAGCCCGGTGATCCATCCGAAGGATCGCGCCTTCAGCCATTGACCTTGGTCCTGCCCTCACCCGCCTTGAGCACCGGCCATCTGGAGACCACCCACCACGCCACTGTGGCGGGCATGGGCATTGGCGGCTTTCCTTCTTACGTCATCGCGCAAGCGCTGGCACAAGGCACGCTGGAGCGGGTGTTACCGCAATGGCGCCTGTTCGAGATGGGCATCTACGCGGCCATCCCTTCTCGCAGGCACTTGCCGGCCAAGACGCGGGCGTTCTTTGACTTTCTGGTCAGCACGTTTGGGGGCGAAGACCGCGATCCGTGGCTGGGCAAGGCGGCTGATCCACCAGCGTTGACCCGGCTGCGGGTGAAGCACGCCTAGGGAACCGGGAGTATGTCAGGGCGTTGGGGGGCATCAATCAGCCTAACGTAGCCACGTTTTGGCTACGCAACCAGCACAACCTGGTCAGCGGCACGAAGCGCCATGACTGCCCCCTCACTCGCGAGCTGGGGGCCACCGCCGCGAAGTGTGAATCAGGGCCAATACCCACACGACTTCCCCATCAAGCTCATACACAAGACGGTAATTTTCGTGCGGGATCAGTTCACGCGTGCCCGGAATTTTGCCTGGGCGCCCGATCTGTGGATGGTCAACAAGCCGTGCCGTCGCATCACTGAAAAGCGCATCAATCTGGATGGCCGCCCGAGGGTTATCAGCTGCGATGTACAGCCAGATGTCCTCGCGATCTTGTTCCGCTTCGGGTGTCCAAATGACTTTCACGGAGCGCTGGCCGCAGAGGCACGCCGTGCTGCGAACGTCGCTTCGACCTCATCACTGGAGCGACCAACGCCTGCGCGCATGGACGCCCGGCCCGCTTCCACTTTGCTGGACAGAAAAGCATCGTATTCACGAGCTTGGCGCTGCCGCTCAACAAACTCGCGCATCAACTCGCGGACCACCTGGGAGGCAGGTCGATGGCTGGCCTCAGCTTCGGCCATGAACTGGTCGCGTAGTTCGGGCTCCAGCTTCATCGTGAAAACGGCTTCCTTGGACATGATCAAACCTCACGCTGATTGTACTGAAAAAGTATATACAAAATACTTTCGTTCAGCAAGACTGCCTGACTGGCATCACCGCAGGTCCACCAAAAACTCTGAAGCTGGCTCGGCGCTGGTCACCAAAAGCCGGTCACGTGCCCGCGTACAAGCCACGTACAACAGGTTGCGCTCTGTGTTGTAGACCTCTTCGATATCGGCGTCATCCGCGACTGCTTCGACGCGCTCCTGCAGAGGGATGACCTCGTCGTCGCAGGCCATCACCACTACCGCACGAAACTCCAGCCCCTTCGCCAAATGCATCGTGCAGACGCAAGCCATGCCGTTGTTGGTGTCAACGTGCTCGTCCAACACGCTGTGTGGGATGCCAGCACCAGTGACCGCTGAGACTGCTCGCGCGACCTGCGCGTCGGACCTGACGAACACCCCAAGCTCATGCGGCGCCAAGCCGTCCTTGATGCGATCGATAAGCCAAGCCAGTCCGTGACCGCCTTGCTTTCCGCTGCTTCAGACTTGAACGAGTGAATCTCGGGGGCTGGGCCATTGAACACGGACACCGTACCGCGCCGGTCTTCGGTGTTGCCGTCCACGTCAGAAAAATCAGGCCCCAGCAACTGATCGGCCTGTGCTCTGATCTGATGCGACGTGCGGTAGTTGATGTGCAGCGTCCGCGACCGCCCACGAATATCGACGCCCAGCGATTTCCATGAGAACGGCTGCTGGAAGATTCGCTGCCCCAAGTCACCTGCGAAAAACAGGCTGTTTGGCCGAACCTGACCATCGTTGGTACTGATGGCAGCCAGGAACTTGAGCTGCGCGATGCTCACATCTTGGGCCTCATCAATCACCACGAAATCAAAGGGTGGATGCTTGAGCGTGCTGACCTTCTCTGCCAGCCGAGTAAACATCTCTGCATGGGTGATCAGACCGCTTTGCTTCAAAGCCTCTTGCGCCCGCGCGAACACTGCCCATAAGGCAATGCGCTGAGCTTCCGACAGTCTGGTCTTGCGTCCCAATCGCTTCACATCTCTGTAGGCTTCCCACGTCTTCAGCTGCCAAGCATCGACGAGATCGATCCATTCACCGAGCAAGAAGCGTTGGCCAAATTTCAGACTGGCGTCCACCTTGGCTGCCTCAGTCAAAATTTGGCTCAGTTGAGGCTGCGTCACAAGCTTGGGCTTTGCCCAATAGGCACCGTACAAGCGCTTCCCGATCGCCGCCATGGACTGAATTTCGAGCCTTTCAGCCAGCCTTGGCTGATTGCTGATCAGGTTTTGCAGCTTTGTCGCCAAGGCACTGGCCAAGGTCTCAGTGTTGACGCCGACCGAAAACTGAGCCGTGGCTCAATTTTGAATCGGCGCCAACACTACAGCGCCGTTGACCGCAATCTCAACGTGACATCGCTCAGCGTGTACTCCGGTCCTGTCTCTCTGGGGGGTGTTGGCCCAAAAATGCCAATTTACCTGTGCCGTAGCTGGGCTGGGCGATCTCTGCGAACGAAGAGTGGTCGTGCTGGCTGGCTTGGGACCGGAGATGCCGTTTTGGCAAACGGGACGAAGCGCAAAGCCTTTTTCAAGCATTTCGGTGCGCTGTTGGAACAGGTGCACACCTTCGTGCTTCCACACCATGGCTCAGAGCACAATTTCCATGAGGAACTTCTGGAGGTCATTCGCCCCAACTTATGCGTCGCGGCAGCCGACCAGTACTCTAATTGGCGACATCCTGGAACCGCCGTGGTGCAACAAGTTGCGTCGGTAGGAATTCCACTGGCCGTGGTGACTTCAGGCGAACCATCTGGCATCGTCGAGAGGGTGAAATTGGTACCTTAGTCGTTGTCTTCCAGCCCGAATGCACGCCGAGGAGGTCATCACCAACTCATCACCAACGTTGGCTCTCGACGATCTGGGTGGATGTGACCTGTCACGCGACGCTGAAGCAGTCAGTCAAGCAGGTCCGAAGGCGCACCGTAGTCGAGCGGCCTGTAGCAGCGGGGCTGCCGGCCATGCCTACGCCGCTCAGCGGACGGTGCTGCGGATAGCTGTCGCGCCTCCGCCAAGCCTCGAACGACTAAGAACAGCCTTTGGCCGACATAACTCCGCCGGACGGAAGGCGTGCAGCGGTTGTGGTCATTCGGCTTGCTAAGTGTCAAGTCCCGGCTGGTTATAAACGCGCTTCTTGAATAATTCAGGTTTT